>NZ_JAPFBW010000024.1 GCF_026153205.1 Aquabacterium sp. A7-Y
CGACGACGGCCACGCGCCGACGCCGCGCGTCGCGCTCAGCGCCCGCGCCGGGCGGTCGCGACCTGGCCGACCTGCGAGCTCTGCAAGGTCAGGCGCCTGGCATGGAAGGCCTCGCCGAGCGGCACCTGCACCGGGCGCCGGCCGTACCAGCTGAGCTCCAGCACGGTGGCCTCGAAGCCGGCGAGGCCGAGCGCCGTCGCCAGGCCTGCGGGATGGCCGCTGGCGTGCACCACGATGTCGGCTTCGGCGCTGGCCTCGGCCGGCAGGCAGAAACGCGCGCCCAGCGCCTCGGCCATGCCGCGCCGGTCCGCATCGGTGTCGATGGCCTGCACCTTGCAGCCTGGCAGGCGTGCCGCCAGCCAGGCCACCAGCAGGCCCACGACACCGCAGCCCACCACCGCGATGCGGTCGCCGATGCGCGGCGCCGCATCCCACAGCGCGTTGATCGCGGTCTCCAGGTTGGCGGCCAGCACCGCGCGCGCCGCCGGCACACCGTCGGGCAGCGGCAGCACCGCCTCGGCCGGCACCACATAACGGCTCTGGTGCGGATACAAACAGAAGACGGTGCGCCCGATCAGGTCCGACGGCCCCGCCTCGACCACACCGACACTGTTGTATCCGTACTTCACCGGCCCGGGGAACTCGCCGGCCTGGAAAGGCGCACGCATGCGCTCGTATTCGCTGGCCGGTACCTCGCCGCGGAACACCAGCGCCTCGGTGCCGCGGCTGACGCCACTGTGCAGGGCGCGCACCAGCACCTCGCCGTCGGCCGGCGCGGGCAGCGGCTCGACACGGATTTCGGCGTGTCCGGGCGCGGCCAGCCAGCAAGCCCGCGCCTCGCCCACGGAACTGTAGGGATTGACGGAAAGCACAGAAGAGGTTGACATGTGCGTCATGTGGAGTGATGGAGGATCTTAAAGCGATGTTCGGCGACACCCTGCCCGGCGTTCTGCCCGAACCCTTCGCGAGCTTGCCTCCCGGCGCGCTGCACCATGACGGGCCCGGGACGCTGGCCCGCGACACCTTGCGGCATTTGCTGCTGGCCGCCGCGCTGCTCGCGCCGCTGGCGTGGAGCCTGGGCCGGCTGGCGGGCCTGAGCCCCTGGTATGCGGCCAAGTGCCTGGCCCTGGGCGGCCTGGCCGCGCTGCTGCTCTGGCGCGGCCTGCCCGCGCACCGGCCGCACGGGCGTTTCGGCGCGGCCAACCGGGTGACGCTGTTGCGGCTGTCCGGCGTGGCGCTGCTGGCGGGCGGCCTCGGCGAGCCGCTGGCCGGGCGACCCGACCTCGCCTGGGCGGTGGTCGGTGTCGCGACGGCGGCTGCCCTGCTCGATGCGCTGGACGGGCCGCTGGCGCGTGCCCGCGGCCTGGCGAGCGCCTTCGGCGCGCGCTTCGACATGGAGACCGACGCCTTGCTCATGGCGGTGCTCTCGCTGCTGATCCTGCAGTCCGGCCGCACCGGCACCTGGGTGCTGGCGGCCGGCGGCCTGCGTTATGCGTTCGTTGCCGCGGCCGTCGTGTGGCCGTGGCTGGGCCGGCCCCTGCCGCCCAGCTTTCGGCGCAAGGCGGTCTGCGTGGTGCAGATCGTCTGCCTGATTGCCTGCCTGGGGCCGGTGATTCCGCCGGCCTGGGCGTCCGCCATGGCGGCGGCCGGTCTGGCCGCCCTGGTCTATTCCTTTGCTGCCGACGTCGCCTGGCTGGCGCGCCGGCGTCACCTTGCCCTGGAGATCGAAGCATGAGCCTGGTCCAAGATCGGTGCGCCTCGGCGCTTTCGTGGTGGCGTGCCGCCGGCCTGGTCCTGCTCGCGGTGCTGCTGCAGGCGGCCGGTCCGGTGCAGGCGCAGGCGGCGCGCTACGAGATCGACCCCGAGCACCTCTCGGTGGGCTTCCTGGTGCACCACATCAGCTATGCCAAGGTGCTGGGCATGTTCCGGGCGGCACGCGGCAGCTACAGCTTCGACGAAAAGAGCGCCACGCTGTCGGACGTGCGCATCGAGGTCGACACCGCCAGCGTCTTCACCAACAACAAGAAGCGCGACGATCACCTCAAGGGCGCCGACTTCCTCAACGCCACCGAGTTCCCGCGCATGGTCTTCACCGCGAATGGCGCCAGGCGCACCGGCGAGCGGACCTTCGAGATCAGCGGGCAGCTGGAGCTGCTGGGCCGCTCGCAGCCGCTGGTGCTGCAGGCGACCTGGAACAAGAGCGGCGAGTACGAGATCGGCGGGCTGCGCAAGCCCTATGTGATGGGCGTGTCGGCACGCGGCAGCTTCAAGCGCAGCGCCTACGGCATGAAGTACGCCGTCGACAACGGCTGGGTGGGCGACGAGGTGGCCCTGATCATCGAGTTCGAAGCGCGCCGCCAGTGAGCTGCGCGCAGCAAGCCTGCGGCCCCGCCCCGGCGCGACCGCCCACCTGGCGTGCCTGGCTGCCGCGCGCGGCACTCGCGTTTTTTGTCCTCAACGCGGTGCTCACCTTCGAGAACCTCTGGCCCACCGCCGGCATCCGCTTCGGGCAGCGCCTGTCTTTCGAGCTGTGCCTGGGCACCCTGGTGCTGATGGCCTGGGTGGCGTGGCGCGGCCGCGCCGGCCGGCGCACCGTGGCGCTGCTGGCGGCCGCCTACACGGTGGGCGTGCTGCTGCGCTACCTGGACGTGACGGTGCCGACCTTGTTCGGCCGGCCGGTCAACCTCTACTGGGACGGGCAGCATGCCTGGCAGGTGGCCAGGCTGGCTGCCAGCGGTGTGCCGGGCTGGCAGGTCGCTGCCGCAGCGGCGGGGGCGGCGGGGGTCCTGGTGGCCTTGTACGCGGTGATCCACTGGGCCACCGGCGTGCTGGCGGCGAGCCTCGAATGGCAGCGTCCGCGGCCCTGGCTGCTCGCGGCCGGGCTCGCGCTGTCGGCCAGCCACGCCGTGTACCCGTACGTCGACAGCAACACACGCTGGTTCTTTTCGCTGCCGGTCACGCCGGCCTTGCTGCGCCAGGCCGAACTGCTGCCCGACGCGCTGCTGCCGCACCGCGCCGACCAGCGGCTGTCGCCCAGCCCCAGCTTCGAGCGCGACCTGCAGGCCCTGCAGGGCGTCGACGTGCTGCTGGTCTTCGCCGAGTCCTACGGCGTCGTGACCCTGGACGATACAGCGCTGTCGGAGGCGCTGCAGCCCTCGCGCCAGCAGTTGCTGCGGGCCCTGCAGGCCAGCGGCCGCGAGGTGGTGTCGGCACGGGTGCGCTCGCCGACCTTCGGGGGTTCGTCCTGGCTGGCGCACGCGGCGCTGCTCAGCGGCGTCGACACCCGGCGCCCGGGCGACCACGACCTGCTCCTCACCACCAAGCGGCCCACGCTGGTGAGCCACTTCGCGCGCCACGGCTGGCGCACCGTGGCCTGGATGCCCGGCCTGCAGCGGCCCTGGCCGGAGGGCGCCTTCTACGGCTTCGAGCGCTATGCCGACGCCGACCGCATCGGCTACCAGGGCCCGGCTTTCGGCTACTGGCGCATCCCCGACCAGGCCTCGCTGGCGCTGTTGCATGCGCAGGAGCTGGTCCCCGGCGCCGACACGAGCACGACGGCCGGTCCACGCCGGCCGCGTTTTGTGGTCTTCCCGACGCTCAATACACACACCCCCTTCCGCCCGCTGCCGCCCTACCACGCCGACTGGCAGGGCCTGCTGGGCCGCGACGCCTACTCGGCGGCCGAGGTCGCGCAGGCCGAGGCCGAGCCGGTGAGCTGGCTGCAGCCCATGCCGGCCTACGAACGCTCGGTGCGCTACACCTATGAGTGGCTGTCGGGCTATCTGGGCGGACAGGCGCCGCGCCGGCTGCTGATGATCGTGATCGGCGACCACCAGCCGCTCGCCGCGGTCAGCGGCCGGCAGGCCGCCTGGGACGTGCCGGTGCACATCATCGGCAGCGACCCCGGGTTGATGGCGCGCCTGCGTGCCGCGGGTTTCACGCCGGGACTGACACCCAGCCGGCCGGCGCTGGGCGCCATGCACCAGCTGACCGACCTGCTGCTCGATGTCTTCGACGGCGGCGCGGCGGCGCCGGGCCGCCGTCAGTCCTCGCTGTCGAGCCGCGCGTGGATATCCCCCGAGGGCGCCCCGGCCGGCAGCGCTGCCAGCCACTGAGCCATGCCGGCGGCGTCCAGCCCGCGGGGATGCACCAGCCGCAGGCTCTCGCCCACCGACCAGTTGTAGCGGTAGCGGCCCAGCGCCTCCAGCCGGGCGATGCAGCCGAGCGCCAGCTCGCGCACCGGCTCCAGGTATTCGAAGGACAAGGCCGGCAGCGGCCGGCTCAGGCCCTGCAACACCTCCAGCTCATACCCTTCGACGTCGATCTTGACGAAGTCGGGCCGGCCATGGCGCTCGATCAAGGCGTCCAGCGTGGTCACCGGCACGACCGGCCCGGGCTGCCACTGCACACCGCGGAAGGAATCGCTCGCGCCGGCCCGCTGGGCCCAGTCGGCCGACAGGGTGCTGACCGTGGGGGTGCGCTCGCTGGCGAGAAGTTGCGCCTCGCCGGGGCAACGCCCGAGCGCGACCGGCAGCAGCGCGACCGCCGGGTCGCGGCCGAACAGGAGTTGCAGCAGCCGCACGAAGTCGGGCTGCGGCTCCACGGCCACCACCCGCGCGCCCAGCGCGCGAAAGGCGCGCACCCGGTTGCCGGCATGTGCCCCGACGTCGAAGGCCAGCCCGCCGGCCGGCACGAAGGGGGCATAAAAACGCCGCGTGCGCGCCGCCCGTCCCGGCACGCCGTGGTAGATCGCGAGCGAACGCAACATGCCCAGCGAGCGGTTCAGTGCGGACATCGGTGGGGGTTTCCGGTCATGGGGGGTCAATCTAACCCACTCCGGCCTCGACCTTCGACACCGGGACGCAGAAACGGAAAAACCCGCCGTCGGCGGGTTTCTCGATCGAGGCCGGGTGCACCCCGGCCGGTCGACGCATCCAGCTTACTTGCCGGCGGCCGGCTGGCTCGCGGCAGGCTGGCTCGCGGTGGCGCGAGCGGCGGCGGGCGCCTTGTAGTCGTCGAACACCGAAGCTTCACCGCTGTCGATCGGCAGGCGCTCGCCGGCGGCGCGGGCGCGGGCCACCTCGGCCTTCACTTCGGCGCGGGTCTTGCCGACCGGGGCCTCGGCGGCTTGCTGAGCGAAGGCGCCGGTGGCGACAAAGGCGGTCATCACGGCGGCGATCAGGTTCTTCTTGGCGTTCATGTCGGGTTCCATTTCTTCACAAGGTTGGACAGGTCCGGGTCGGGCGGGTAAGCCGTCTGGCCCATCGCTGAGTCGCAAGCGCGATTCGGTTGTGCTCATCGATGGGATGAATGGTAGGTATTAACCCTTTACGGATAAACCCGGAGAACCGGAATGCATCATTTCTCATAACGCAACAAAGACCTTGCGACCTTCACCATCCTGGCGCTGCGTCGACGCGAAGCGCCACGCCACCGGCCACCGGCCACCGGCCACCGGCCACCAGCCCCCGAGCCCGGGCCCCCGCCACGACGTACGGCTCCCGGCGGGTTCTCGCCGGCAACGTCGACCTGCGGCCGAGGCGGGCACGACCCGCTTGAATGAGCGGAGGCGGCAGAGCTCGTCCCTCCCCATAATCCGCGCAGCCTCTCCTGCACCCGACCATGAACCCGCCCGCCGCCTCGCTGCGACCCGTCCTGACCGCAGCCGCCACACTGGCCCTGCTGTCCTTCGGCTGGCAGCGCTTTTTGCACTGGCGTTTCGTGCCCGATATGGGCGGCCTCGTCTTCTGGATGCAGCAGGCCTTGCTCGCGCTGGTCGAAGCCTATGTGGTGACCGCCACCGTGCTGGCCGTCCGTCAGCGCGCGCCCAGGAGCCGGCGGCTGCATCCATGGGGTTTCCTTGTCGCGCTGGTCCTCGCGTGCGGCCTCCTCAAGGGCCTGTTTTTCACCGCACCCAGCATGCTGGTGAGCATGTCGGGCGATGCCGAACGGCTGCGGCAGGTGACGCAGTTCCAATTGGATGCAGACCTGCACCTCCATGTGCTGGCGAGCCTGGGGGGCACCTTGCTGGCGCTTTGGCTGGCCCGCCGCCGCGCACCGGGCGGCAGGCTGCCCGAGCTGGGCCCCGGCGAAGCCGGCGGGCTCGCGGCCCTGTTGTGGGCCGGCGCTTTTCTGCTGGCCAGCGACGCCGGCCGCTGGCTGCCCATCGGGGGCCTGGACCAGGCGCGCCACACCGCCCTGGCCTTCGGCGAGTGGCGCCTGCCGGGCGCCACCGTGCTGATGCTCGGCCTGACCGCGCTGACGGCGCTCGCAATGGGGCTCAGCCGGCGGGCCGTGCGATCCTGCGCCGGGCGCCCGGGGCGTGCCGTGCTCCTGGGCGCGGCCGCCGGCGGGCTGGCCAGCTTCGCCGTGCTGCTGTGCGTGCGTGCTGCGCTGGTGATGGGCGCTGAGATGTCGTGGCCGGTCGTGGCCGCTGCCGCGGCGGCGTGGCTCGCGACGGTAAGGGGCCTCGCATGGCTGGCGGCGCCTGCCGTACCCGGCACGCCGAGGGCCGCGCACGGAGACTCGGCGCCGGCCTGAGGCCAGCGACTGAAGCAGGCAAAGCAGGCCGGCACACGCCGGCCCGTGGACGCAAGGCTCAGCCCCGCGCGCCCTCGTGCAGCTTGAAGCCGCCGACGATGCCTTCGAGCCGGCCCGCCTGCTCCTGCAGCGAAGCGGCGGCCGCGGCGGCCTGCTCCACCAGCGCGGCGTTCTGCTGGGTCATGCCGTCCATCTGCGAGATGGCCTGGCCGACCTGGGCGATGCCCATGCTCTGCTCGCGACTCGCCGTCATGATGCCGGCGATGATCTCGGCCACCCGGGAGGTGCTCGCGACCACCTCCTGCATCGTGGTACCGGCCTGGTCCACCAGCGCCGAGCCGGACTCGACCTGCTCCACCGAAGCCACGATCAGCGACTTGATCTCGCGCGCTGCGGCGGCGGAGCGCTGTGCCAGCGTCCGCACCTCGCCGGCCACCACCGCGAAGCCGCGGCCCTGTTCGCCGGCGCGTGCGGCTTCCACCGCGGCGTTGAGCGCCAGGATGTTGGTCTGGAAGGCAATGCCGTCGATCACGCCGATGATGTCGGCGATCTTCTTGGACGACTGGTTGATCGTGCCCATCGTCTCGACCACCTGCGTCACCACCGAACCGCCGCGCACCGCGACAGCGGAGGCCTCGCTCGCCAGCTGGCTGGCCTGCTGCGCATTGTCGGCGTTCTGTTGCACGGTACCGGTCAGCTGCTCCATCGCCGACGCGGTCTCTTCCAGCGAGCTGGCCTGGTTCTCGGTGCGTGAGGACAGGTCCTGGTTGCCGCTGGCAATCTCGCGCGAGGCGTCGGCGATCGAGGTGGTGCTGGCCTTGACCTCCTGCATCATCTTCTGCAGCCGCTCGATGAAGGCGTTGAAGCTTTGCGTGATCGCATCGAACTCGGTGCTGCCGCCGGGTGGCAGGCGGCGCGTCAGGTCTGCATCACCGGCCGACAGTGCGTCGATATTGACGCGGAGTACGTCCAGGCGGCTCAGCAGGATGCGCACGCCGCCGAGCACCAGCAGCAGCAGCGCCACCGCCATCGGGATCTGCACCATGCCCAGCTTGCCGAGGATGGCCCGGCTCTGCTGCGTCAGCTGGCGGGTCGGCAGGCCGGTGGCGAGCACCCAGGGGCTGCCGGGGATGGGCTGCAGGAACAGGGTGTGCGCCTCGCCGTCGCGCTCGTACTCGGCCTCCAGCGACGCATCGCCTTTCAGGCTCGGCAGCTGGCGCTGGATCTCGGCGGCCAGGGGTGCGCTCGCGGCCAGGTCGGCCACGTTCTTCAGCACGATCTCGGACTGGATGTGGCTGCTGTTGCTGACGATCTTGCCGTCGCGCTCGACGATCAGGATCTGGCCCTGCACGGCCGCTTCCATGTCGGCCACCAGGCGGTTGAAGAAGCCCAGCGTCACGTCGATGGTGGAAACGCCGAACAGCTCCTCACCCTTGTAGATGGCCATCGCGCAGTTGGTGCGCGGCTGGGGGCTGGCGTCGTCCTGATAGGCGTTGGCCCAGGCGCAATGCCCGCGAGGCGCCTTCTGGCCTGCCAGGTGCCAGGGCTGCTCCCAGTATTTGAGCGACTCGGGCGTGTTCCAGTGGGTGTTGACGTTCAGCTTGTTGGACGCGTCGCGTGCGAAGAAGGTGCTGAAACGGTCGCGCGCCGGGTCGCGCTTGTTGGGCAGCGGCCAGATGCCACCGCCGAACACATTGGGGTCGCCGTATTGGTCCACCAGCCCGGGCAAGAGCATGTCGATGGCGTCGCTCTCCATCAGCGCCACGGTCTGAGTGATGCTGCGCTGCTGGGCCTCGACCTGCTTGAGCTGCTCGGTGATGCGCACCGCGATGGCATTGACGTCGTGGCCCACCAGCTTGCCTTCGGTGCGCTTGATCTCGGGGGTGACGAACAGCTGGACGACGGCCAGCGTCGTCACGAACAGGACGACGAAGATGCCCACCATGAGGGCCGTGAAGCGGGCTTGACTGCTTTGGAGGTATCGCACTTCTGTCTACTTGATGAGGCTGGTGACCGAAGCGCTATCGGCAATTTCCTGGATCTCTGAAGCAACGCCCCCGGCCTTGCCGTGACTTCTTCCGCATTCCGGACCACCCGGCCAACACGAGCGTGCGATGCAAGCGGTGTCAGACGCGACGAGCTGTTTGGCCTATGCCCGGCGGATCGGCGTGCTGCCGTGACCCCGGCGCACGTCTTGTTGCCAAACCGGCCGGAGGGTCAGCGGGATGTCAGGCCGGCGGCCCGACACTCGCGCCAGCCCCCTGCCCCTCGAAGGAAAGGACCCCCATGACCCGCCTCCGCCCCGGCCTGAACGGCCTGATGTTTGTGTTGTCCGCCCTGGCCGCCGGCTGCGGCGGAGGGGGCACCGACCACGGATCCACGCAGACCGCGAGCGCCGCCGAATCCTCGCCCGCCGACCGCACCCGGGCCCGGCCGGCGCAGGACGAAGGCGACCGCCGTGCCTTCAATCACGGCATCGAGGCCGTGCAAGGCGCCGACGGCCGCTGGCGCATCTTCTTCAGCAGTTCGGGCCTGCCGCCCACCGGTCCGGACGACAGCGGCGCCTGGCAGCACGACGTCTATGTGTCGAGCTGGGGTCCCGAAGACGCGCGCATCAGCGCGCCGCACGTGCTGATCCGCAAGCCCGAGGCGCAGGAGCCGGTGTCGGCCGCACGCACCGACAACGGCCACGTGATGCTGAGCTTCGAGGACGGCTGGAACAGCGACAGCGAGGTGAGCCAGCGTTATGCCATCTACGACGAGGAGCTGCAGCCGGTGGCGCCCTATCCGCAGGACGTCGAACCCGGCGGCCACTCGGGCCATGTCGCGGCCACCGCCGACAAGTTCGTGGTCTTCTATTCGGACGGCTGGATCAACGGCGGCGGGGTCGACGACCTGGGCACCGGCAACGGTGTCTACGCCAAGGTCTACGACACGCACGGCCGGCTGCTGCACGACATCAACGTCGCGCATGCACAGCGCGAGTGGTGGCCCATGGTGGCCGCCTCGCCTCGACGCGCACTGCTGGTCTGGCAGCGTTATGTGCCGGGCGAGTTGCACGCCCGGCTGCGGGTGGCCGTGCTCGACCCGGAGACCGGCGAGCTGAGCGGCTGGCGCACCCTGGAGAACCGCCTGCAGTACTACACCTACAAGGCCCAGTACATCCCGGCGCTGCGACGTTTCCTGGTGGTCGGCACGACCGTGGACGGGCACGGCTTCGCCCACCTGCTCGACGAGCAGGGCCGCCCGCGCGCCAGCCTGCCCTGCATGCCGGCGACAGTGCGCGAAGCCGGCATCGCGGTGCGCGACCGTGTCGCCTACACCCCCGCGGCCGACCAGCGCCTGATGCACCTGGCACTGGGCCCGTCCTCGATCGCGCTGGTGGGGGTGCAGCCTTCGCCGCTGGCCTGGTCCTACACCGGCAGCCTCGGGCTGGTGCGCGACCCCTGGCATCTGCACTGGGTCTCGCTGACGCCAAGCGGCGTCGAGGAGGCCGAGTTCGAGCTGGCCCAGGCCGTTCCGCCCTCGGACCAGGACCTGTGCCGATGAGCCTGCGGTCGCTGCCGTCCAGGTATGCGGTCCGGGGATGAGCGGGGGCGGGTTGATGGTGAACCGTGAGGCTGCCTTATTCGCAGCGTCGCAACTGGCTTGGAAGGGAGTTCGCCGTGGCACGGCCGGCTGACGCAGCCTCTGCGGCCGCTTCGCGGCATGCCGCCAGGAAGTAGTCACGCTGCGGTGCCGCAGACTGGTGCCGGTAGAGCAGCCCCAGCGGCGCAAGCGGCAGCCCGAGTTCGAGCGGCAGCGGGACCAACCCACGGTCCGCAGCCAGCAGGCAGATGTACGAGCGCGGCGCGACGAGCACGTCGTCGCTGTGCCGCAAGGCCATCGGCACCAGTGCCGGGGAGTTGCTGTCGAGCGGGGCGAAGCTCGGCTGCAGGCCGCGGCTCAGCAACCACTGGTGCAGCGATTCCGCCGTGGCCAACGGCCGCGGCGGCACCAGCCACCTGAACGCGAGCAGGTCTTGCACCGACGGCCTGCGGCGACGCGCGAGCGGGTGGTCGCGGCGCACCAGCGTCGTCACCTCGTCGGCCAGCAGCGGCTCGAACACCAGCCCCGGCGGCAGGGCGTCGATGCCGCGCAGCACCAGCAGGTCGTAGGCGCCGGTGGCCAGACCGTCGAGCAGCGGATGCAGGCTGTCCTCGATCACGCGGAGCCGGAAGTGAGGATGGGTCTTCCACAGCCGCTGCAAGGCCGGCGAAACAATCGTCGGTATGCCGGGCAGCAGCGCGCCCACCCTCAAGGCCTGGGCCTGGCCCGACTCGAGATCGCTGAGGTCGCGCGACGCCGCGTGCAGCGCAGCCAGGCATCCGCGGGCGTGCGCGGCCAGCGCGTGTCCGGCTGCGGTGGGACGCATGCCGCGGGGGCCCCGCTCGAACAGCGGCGTCCCCACCAGTGTTTCGATGTCCTGCAGTCCCTGCGAGGCAGCAGGCTGGGTCATGCCGCAACGCTCGGCGGCGAGCTTCAGGTTGCCGAGCGAGACCGTCTCGTCGATCAGGCGCAGTTGCCGCATGCGCAGCCGGGCGACGAGGCGCTCGAAGCGCACTTGTGGGTCCATGTGTCCTCCATAAGCAGGGCTTATCGCGGCTGCGAATTTCCGATTGGCGTCTGCCTCGGCTCCCGCTGAACAATCGCGCCGCCACGCCGCGCGGCGAGCGTGGCGCAGCCCTTGCCGGGCGCGATATCACCACGGAGACGACATCTTGAGAATCCCCTCTGCCCCCCTTGCGCTGCTGGGCAGCGCCCTGCTGCTGGCCGGTTGCGCCGGCTTCGACCGCAGCCCCGGTCGCACCGCGCAGATCCAGCGCACGGCCCACGGCGTGGCCCACATCGTGGCGCCCGACTACGAAGCGCTCGCCTACGGCGTGGCCTATGCCCACGCCCAGGACAACGTCTGCCAGACGGCGAACCACCTCGTCACGGTGCGTGGTGAGCGCTCACGTTTTTTCGGTCCCGCTGCACGCGGCGAACTGGCGCGGCGCATGCTGCCCAACGAGCAGATCGACGTGTTCATCCGTGCCCACATGGACGACGCCCGCCTGCAGCAGGCGCTGCGCGCCGCCAGCCCGGCAGCCCAAGCGATGGCCCGCGGCTACGTGGCCGGCTACAACCGCTACCTGCGTGACCACGCGACGCAACTGCCGAAGGCATGCGCCGAGCAGCCGTGGGTGAGGCCGATGACGCTGTCCGACTACCTGCGCCTGACCGAGCAGACCATGGTGCAGGCCGGCGTGGGCGCGCTGGCCGACGCGGTGGTCACCGCCAGGCCACCGGTGTCCGGCAGCGCGCAGGCGCCTCTCCCGCCGCTGGACGACGCGGTGGCCGCGCTCGACGAACACGAACTGCGCGAACCGGCCATCGGCTCCAACGGCTGGGCCTTCGGCAAGGACAGCACGCGCAACGGACGCGGCGCACTGCTCGGCAATCCGCATTTCCCGTGGCGGGGCGTCAATCGCTTCTGGCAGATGCACCTCACCATCCCGGGCGAACTCGACGTGATGGGCGCGGCCACCGGCCACGGTGCGTTGGTGAACATCGGCTTCAACAAGGACTTTGCATGGACGCACACCGTATCGACCGGACGGCGCTTCACGCTGCATGAACTGTCGCTCGTGCCCGGCCGCCCGACACACTACCTGGTGGACGGCCAGCCCGAGGCGATGCAGGCCCGCACGGTGCGCTACGAAGCCCTGGTCGACGGTCGCATCGAGTCACGCGAACACACCGTCTGGACCACACGCCATGGCCCGGTGCTCGTGATTCCCAAGGCGGGTCTCGCCTGGACAGGAGAGACCGCCTACGCCATCCGCGATGCGAACACCGCCAACCAGCGCTCGGCCGATGCGTGGCTGGGCCTGGGCAAGGCGCGCACCGTGCAGGACGCGCGAGCCGCGCTGGCCAGGCTCGGTATTCCGTGGGTCAACACCATCGCAGCCGATCGCGAGGGCAACGCACTTTATGCCGACGCCAGCGTGGTGCCCGACGTCGACGCCGCCCAGCTCCAGCGCTGTGCGGCGAGCCCTCGTGCAGCCGCGCTTTTCGCCGCCGCAGGCTTGCCGGTGCTCGACGGCTCGCGCAGCGAATGCGCCTGGCGGCAGGACCCCGCTTCGCCGGTGCCCGGGCTGACTCCGCTCGAACGCCTGCCGCTGCTGGTGCGCAAGGACTGGGTGCAGAACAGCAACGACAGCTACTGGCTCTCGAACCCCGCCGCTCCGATCACCGGCATTTCACCGATGGTGGGCTCGGCAGGTACGCTGCAGCGCCCGCGCACCCGTGCGGCACTCGTCGAGATTCCCGCCATGCTGGCAGCCGCCGGCGGCAGGATCGACGCCGCCGCGCTGCGCGAACAGCTGTTTCGCAACCGGAACCACACGGGGCACCTGGTGATGGACGAACTGCTCGCCGCCTGCCCGCAAGCCCCGGCCGGCCACGCGCAGCAAGCGTGCGCCGCGTTGCGCGAGTGGGACCGCCACAGCAATGTCGAATCGAAGGGCGCCCACCTGTTCCGCGAGTTCTGGCGCACGGCCCACAAGCTGCCCCGTCTGTGGCGCGTTCCGTTCGACCCGGCCGACCCGGTCAACACGCCGCGCGGGCTCCATCTTGCTGACGCATCGGTGCGCGCCGGGTTGTGGGAGGCGCTGGACAAGGCCGCCGCTGCCTCCAAGGCGCATGGCATCCCGCTCGATGCGCCGCTCGGCGCCGTGCAGGCGGACAACACGCCGCATGGACGCGCCGCGATCCACGGGGGCGATGAATTCGAGGGCGTGTTGAACAAGATCGAAACGAAGGCGACCAACGGGCTGGGCGCCGGCGGCTACGACATCGACTACGGCACAAGTTATGTGCAGAGCGTGGAATTCGACGACCGCGGCCCGGTGGCGCATGCCCTGCTCGTCTACGGGCAGAGCTCGCAACCCGGCGCCACGCACGATCGTGACCAGTTGATGCTCTACGCCGTCAAGCAGTGGCCGCGCCTGCCGTTCCATCCGGACGAGGTGGCGCGCGATCGGGTCGGGCCCGTCCTGACGCTCCAGCTCGAGTAGGCGACGATCAGGCCGCCGCCGTGAAAAAGCACTCCACCGGCTCGATCTGCTCCGGCACGGTGGGGGACCGGCGCATGGCCGCCGCCTGTGACCGGATTCCCTTCAGCCCCGCGGATGACACGCCCTCCAGGAAGCGCTGTCGGATTTAGACGCGTTCTTGACCTTGTCAAACACACCCCGGGCCCCCGCGGCCCGCCGCGGCGGCGCCACCTCTGCTTTAATCCCGGCCATGGATCAGCTCAAGGCTATGCGCGTGTTCGTCCGCGTGATCGACGAAGGCAGCTTCGCCGGCGCGGCACGCGCGCTCGACCTCGCGCCGGCCGTGGTGACACGCCTGGTGGCCGACCTCGAGGAGCAGATCGGCGCGCGGCTGATCAACCGCACCACACGCAGCCTGGCGCTGACGGAAGTGGGGGCGAACTACCTGGAGAGGGTGCGCCAGATCGTCAACGACATCGACGAGGCCAATGCCTACGCCTTCACCGCGACCGAGGAGTTGCGCGGCACGCTGCGGGTCGCAGGCCCGGGGCCGCTGCTGATGCCCGGCGTGGTGCGCCTCCTGCCGGAGTTCAGGCGCCGCTATCCCAAGGTGGAGCTGGACATCTCGGTCGTGCCGCCCCTGGAAGCGCCCGACGAGAACGCCGACGTCACCTTGCTGGTCCAGGGCCTGCGCGAGATCAACGGCGACTTCGTCGCGCGCCTGCTGGCCCACTCCGAGGTGGTGCTGTGCGCCACGCCGGACTACCTCAGCGCCCGCGGCCGGCCGACCACCCCGGCCGACCTGGCGGTGCAGGACGTGCTGGTGCCCGAGCTGCCGCTGGCGCCGAGCGAGTGGACCTTCTGCCGACGCGACACCGAGGGCCGCACGGCCGAAGTGGTGACGCTGGCGCCCAAGCGCAGCATGCTGAGCTCCGACAACCCGGCCCTGCTCACCTCGGCGGCGACCTGCGGCATGGGCATCGCCGCGACCCTCTCGCTCACGGTCGCCGACGCGCTGCGCGAGGGCACGCTGGAGCGGGTGCTGCCGGAGTGGCACGTCGCCACCTACAAGGTTTACGTCGCGCTGCCGAGCCGCAAGCACCTGCCCAAGCGCACCCGCGTCTTCACCGACTTCCTGATCGAGAAGTTCGGCGGCGAGCCCATCGACCCCTGGCTCGCGGCGATCGGCCAGAGCTGAAGCCGTACAAGGCGAGCAGCCGGCCGGGACCGTTGCTTGCTTCACGCTGGACCACGATGGATCCCGCCGACCGACGCACCCTGCCCTGGCTCGTGGCGATCGCGTTTTTCATGCAAACGCTGGACGCCACCATCCTCAACACCGCGCTGCCGCGCATGGCACTCGACCTGCACGAGAGCCCGCTGCGCATGCAGTCGGTGGTGGTCGCCTACATGTTGACAGTGGCCCTGCTGATTCCGGCCTCGGGCTGGCTGGCCGATCGTTTCGGCACCCGCCCGGTGTTCCTGTCGGCGATCGCCTTGTTCTCGCTCGGCTCGCTGGCGTGCGCACTGTCAGGCAGCCTGCCGCAGCTGGTGGCTGCGCGTGTGCTGCAGGGCACCGGCGGCGCGCTGCTGCTGCCGGTCGGGCGGCTGGCGATCCTGCGCGCCTTCCCCCGCGAGGAGCTGCTGCGCGCCTTGACCTTCGTGACCCTGCCGGGGCTGGTCGGGCCGCTCGTCGGCCCCACGCTGGGCGGCTGGCTGGTGGAGGTGGCGAGCTGGCACTGGGTGTTCCTGATCAACCTGCCGGTCGGGCTGGTCGGCGCGGTCGCGGCTTCGCGCCACATGCCGGCGCTGCCCGGCTCTGCCGACGCCCGACTGGATCTGCCCGGCTTCCTGCTGTTCGGCGCCGGCATGGTGCTGATCTCGCTGGCGCTGCAGGGCCTGGGCGAAGGCGGGCGGCGACTGCCGGCGCTGATGCTGCTGCTGGCCGCCGGCTCGGCCTGCCTCGCAGGCTACTGGCTGCACGCGGCGCGCACCCCCAAGCCGCTGTTCGGGCTGGCGCTGTTCAGGATCCCGACCTTCTCGGTCGGCCTGCTGGGCAATCTGTTCGCGCGCCTGGGCAGCGGTGCGATGCCCTTCCTGACACCGCTGTTCCTGCAGGTCGGGCTCGGCTACAGCCCCGCCGCCGCCGGCATGACGCTGATCCCCGCCGCCTTGGGCGCAATGTTCTCCAAGGCCTTCGCCGAGCGCCTCATCAAGCGCCTGGGCTACCGGCGTGTGCTGGTGGCCAACACCCTGCTGCTGGCCGCGACGATCGCCAGCTTCGCGCTGGTGCAGCGGGGCGCGCCGCAGCTGCAGCTGCTGCTGCAGCTGGGCCTGTTCGGCATCGTCAACTCGCTGCAGTTCAGCGCGATGAACACGCTGACCCTGGCCGGGCTGGACGAACGCTCCGCCAGCAGCGGCAACAGTCTGCTGTCGGTGGTGATGCAGCTCTCGATGAGCCTGGGCGTGGCCGCCGCCGGCGTGCTGCTGACGGCCTTCGGCGGCCATCAGCAGCGCGCAGGCAGCGCGGCGGTGGTCTCGACCTTTCACGCCACCTATGTCTGCGTGGGACTGCTGTCGGCCATGGCCGCCTTCATCTTCGCGCAGCTGCAGCCGGCCGAAGGCGTGCGCGGCCGCGACAAGCCGGCCCTGGTGGACGAGTCGTGAGCCGGCCTGCGCCGCCGCGACGCCGCTGAGGCCAACCTGGGGCACCACTTCGCAAAGGGAGCGACATGGCTGAGCACTGGTACAAGAACGCGATCATCTACTGCCTGGACGTGAAGACCTTCGCGGACGGCAATGGCGACGGCATCGGCGACTTCGTCGGCCTGGGCCACCGGCTCGACTACCTGGCCGGGCTCAATGTGGACTGCATCTGGCTGCAGCCCTTCTACCCCTCGCCGATGCGCGACAACGGCTACGACATCACCGACTACTACAACGTCGATCCGCGCGTCGGCACGCTGGGCGACTTCGTCGAGTTCTCGCGGCGCGCCCGCGACAAGGGCATGCGGGTGATGATCGACCTGGTGGTCAACCACACCTCGATCGACCACCCCTGGTTCCAGGCCGCCCGCAGCGACCCGGCCTCGCCCTACCGCGAGTACTACGTCTGGTCGGAGGATCAGCCGCCCGATGCCGCCGAGGGCACCGTGTTCCCCGGCGAGCAGCACACCACCTGGACCTGGGACCGCGAGGCCAAGGCTTATTACTTCCACCGCTTCTACAACCACCAGGCCGAGCTCAACATCACCAACCCGGCCGTGCGCCGCGAGATCGAGAAGATCACCGGCTTCTGGCTACACCTGGGCGTGACCGGCTTCCGGGTCGACGCCCTGCCCTTCCTGATCGAGCTCAAGGGCCTGCCGCAGGACGGCCAGGCCGACCCGCACGACTACCTGCGCGAGCTGCGCCACCATGTGCAGACCCTGGCCGGCGACAGCTGCCTGATGGCCGAGGCCAACCTGCTGCCCGAGCAGGTGCCCGACTACTTCGGCGACGGCGACAAGATCCACATGTCCTTCAACTTCTGGGTCAACCAGCACCTCTTCCTGGCCCTGGCCCGCAAGGACGCGAGCCCTATCCTCAAGGCCTATGCCGAGCTGCCGCCGTTGCCGGCGTGGTGCCA
Organism: Aquabacterium sp. A7-Y; assembly: GCF_026153205.1. GTDB lineage: Bacteria > Pseudomonadota > Gammaproteobacteria > Burkholderiales > Burkholderiaceae_C > Caldimonas. The sequence goes on from NZ_JAPFBW010000024.1 coordinate 17,248, forward strand.
GTGGAACAACTTCCTGCGCAGCCACGACGAGCTGGACCTCGGCCGGCTGCAGGACAAGGAGCGCGAGGAGGTGTTCCGCGCCTTCGGGCCCGAGCCCTCGATGCAGCTCTACGGCCGCGGCATCCGCCGGCGCCTGGCGCCCATGCTGGGCAACGACAGGCGCCGGCTCGAGCTGGCGCACAGCCTCATGCTGACCTTGCCGGGCACGCCGGTGCTGCGCTACGGCGACGAGCTCGGCATGGGGGACGACCTGAGCCTGCCCGACCGCGAGAGCGTGCGCACGCCGATGCAGTGGACCGCCGGCGCCAACGGCGGCTTCTCCACGGCGCCGCCCGAACGCCTGGCCCTGCCGCCGGTCGCGGAGGGGGAATTCGGCTACCCGACGGTCAATGTCGAGGCGCAGCGGCGCGACCCGCAGTCGCTGCTCAACTGGCTGGAGCGCGTGATCCGGCGCCGCAAGGAATGCCCGGAGTTCGGGACCGGCGCCTGCACCTGGATAGACACCGGGCGCCCGGAGGTGCTGGCGCACCGCTGCGACGTGGGCGACTCGACGGTGTTCGCGATCCACAACCTCGGTGCACGCCGGGCCAAGTTCCTGCTGCCACTGTCGCTCGACGGTGCTCCCGCAACGCCCGGCCGCACCGTGCACGACGTGCTGGCCGACCATCGCCACGAGGTGCAGGAGGACGGGCACTACAAATGCGAGCTGGAACCCTGGGGCTATCGCTGGCTGCGCTGCGCGCGCGACTGAACCGGTGCGCCCTTGTCCTCAGGGCAAAGCAGCCGGTGACGGCGGTGCCAGTCTTCGAGCGACTCCTCGGGCCACAGCGCGCAATGGCGGTGGCGCGGCCCCTTGGGCACGTCCACCCAGGGCGCGGCGAAGTCGAGCCCGGCCTCGACCACCTCGGGAGGCCTGGGCAGCGGGGTGTCGATGGCCGAGGCGTGCGGATGCACCAGCTCCGGCCAGCGCGGGTCCCAGAGCCACAGGGCGCTGCCGCACAAGGCGCAGAAATGGCGCCCGGCCGGCGAGCGGGTGGTGCGCTTGCCGGGCTCGCGCATCACGGCGTGGTAGACCGAGACATGTTGGCGGCCACGCACCTTCAAGGTGGTGGCGTCGCCGCCGAGGTTGATGGCATAACCGCCGCCGCCCGCGGTCTTGCGGCAGATCGAGCAGTGGCAGTGCATGAAGGGCACCGGGCTGGACGATTCCAGGCTGAACCGCACCTTGCCGCAGTGACAGGAGCCTTCCAGGTGCATGAAACTTTTCCTTTGCCGGCCGCGCCTCAGCGCAGCGTGATCCAGACCGGCGCGTGGTCGCTCGCGCCCTCGCGACCGCGCACCTCGCGGTCCACCCCGGCTTGCCGCAGCCGGCGCGCCAGCTCGCGGTTGAGCAGCAGGTGGTCGATGCGCAAGCCGGCATCCCGCGCCCAGCGGTTGCGCTTGTAGTCCCAGTAGGTGTAGATCGCCGCATCGGGGTGCCGCTGGCGGACCGCATCGGTCCAGCCCTGCGCGAGCAGCCGGGCGAAGGCCGCGCGGCTTTCCGGCTGCAGCAGCGCGTCGTCGTCCCACGACGTGCTGGCATAGATGTCGGCATCGGTGGGCACCACGTTGAAGTCGCCGGCCAGCACCACCGGCGCTCCCGAGCCGAACAGGGCGGCCGCGTGCTCGATCAGGCGCTCGAACCAGGCCAGCTTGTAGTCGAACTTCGGCCCCGGTTGCGGGTTGCCGTTGGGCAGGTAGAGACAGGCCACCAGCACGCCCTTCACCGCCGCCTCCAGGTAGCGGCTCTCCTTGTCGGCGGGATCACCCGGCAGGGCCCGCCGTGTCACCACCGGCTCGGCGCCGCGCGCCAGGATCGCGACGCCGTTGAAGCCGCGCTGGCCCAGCCAGGCAGCGCCGTAGCCGGCGTCCTGCAAGGCCTGCGCCGGAAAGCTGGCGCTCGGGGCCTTGAGCTCCTGCAGGCAGACGACGTCGGGCTCGGCCTCCTGCAGCCATTCGAGCAGGCGTTCCAGCCGGCCATTGATGCCGTTGACGTTGAAGGTCGCGATCTTCATGCAAGGTCCCGGGGTAGCGCCGCAGCTCCCCGGCAAGCCGCGTGCGCGAGGCATTGCGCGATGGCCGAATTCGAAAGCAAGAGACGGAGTGCGCGGGTTCGGACCGCTCGTTAGAGTGACCCCTTATCGACGCCATCCGAGCTCCAGAGGACGCCCCATGACCAAGACCAGCACCAGCAGCAAGGACAGGCGCGCCGCCGCCACCCTCGGCGACCCGCGCTGGCCCGCCGTCCTGGCGCGCGATGCGCAGGCCGACGGCCGGTTCTTCTACGCCGTCAGCACCACCGGGGTCTACTGCCGCCCCTCCTGCGGCGCGCGCACCGCGCGCCCCGAGCATGTGAGCTTCCATGCGACGGCCGCCGACGCCGAGGCCGCCGGCTTCCGCCCCTGCAAACGCTGCCGGCCTGACGGCCCGCCGCCGGCCGAGCGCAACGCCGCCCTGGTGGCCGAGCTGTGCCGCTACATCGAGGCCGCGGCAACGCCGCCCAGCCTGGGCGAGCTGGCCCGGCGCGCCGGGCAGAGCGCCTCCCACCTGCACCGCCTCTTCAAGCAGGCCACCGGCCTCACGCCCCGGGCCTATGCCCAGGCGCAGCGGGCCAGGCGCCTGCACAAGGAGCTGCAGGCGAGCGAGACGGTCACGCAAGCGATCTACGACGCCGGCTACAACTCCAACGGCCGCTTCTACGAACACGCCCCGCAGCTGCTGGGCATGACGCCGACCGCGTGGCGGGCCGGCGGCAGCGATGCCGAGATCCGCTTCGCGATCGGGCAAAGCTCGCTGGGTGCCATCCTGGTGGCACAGAGTGAACGGGGCGTCTGCGCGATCCTGCTGGGCGATGACCCGGAGGCCTTGGCGCGCGACCTGCAGGACCGCTTCCCGCGTGCCCGGCTGATCGGCGGGGATGCCGATTTCGAACGGCTGGTGGCCCGGGTGGTGGGTTTCGTCGAGGCCCCGTCGCTCGGGCTGGACCTGCCGCTGGACGTGCGCGGCACCGCCTTCCAGCAGCGCGTCTGGCAGGCGCTGCGCCAGATCCCGCCGGGCCAGACGGTCAGCTACACCGAGCTGGCCCGGCGCATCGGGCAGCCGAACTCGGTGCGGGCGGTGGCCCAGGCCTGCGGCGCCAACGCGCTCGCGGTGGCCATCCCCTGTCACCGGGTGGTGCGGCACGACGGCGGGCTGTCCGGCTACCGCTGGGGCGTCGAGCGCAAGCGGGCGCTGCTCGAGCTGGAGCGGGAGGGCCAGGCGTGAGTGGGTCGAGCCGGCCCCCGCCTGCGCCGTCCTTCGATGCCGATCCGCGCGTCGAGCAGGTCGCGTCGCTGGACTGGACGCGGCTGCTCGACGAAGTGGACGACCGGGGCTGCGCCCTGCTGGAGCGGCTGCTCGATGCCGACACCTGCCGGGCGCTGGCGGCCCTCTATCAAGAAGACGGGCTGTTCCGCAGCCGGGTCGTGATGACACGCCATGGCTTCGGCCGCGGCGAATACAAGTACTTCGCCTATCCCCTGCCGGCGCTGATCGACGGCTTGCGCAGCGTGCTGTATGCGCAGCTGGCGCCGCTCGCCAACCGCTGGCAGGAGGCCCTGGGGCTGCCTGAGCGCTTTCCGGCCGACCACCCCGCCTTCGTCCGGCGCTGCCACGCCGCCGGCCAGCGGCGCCCGACGCCGCTGCTGCTGCAGTACGGCCCGGGCGACTACAACTGCCTGCACCAGGACCTCTACGGCGAGCAGGTCTTCCCGCTGCAGGTGGCGGTGCTGCTGTCCGAGCCGGGACGCGACTTCAGCGGCGGCGAATTCGTGCTCACCGAGCAGCGGCCGCGCCTACAGTCGCGGCCCGAGGTCGTGCCGCTGCGCCAGGGCGATGCGGTGGTGTTCGCGGTGCACCACCGGCCGGTGCCGGGCAGCCGCGGGACCTATCGGGTGATGATGCGGCACGGCGTGAGCCGCTTGCGCTCCGGGCAGCGCCACACGCTGGGCCTGATCTTCCACGACGCGAGCTGAGCGATGCCGCCTCCTCAGCGGCACATCCTGAAGCCGCTGCGCTCGAAGTGGAAGTGGTGGCGGTGCGCCGCGTTGTAGTCGGGCCCCAGCACGCCGTCGAAATAGCGGCAGGCGCCCTCACCCACTTCGCGCAGGAAGTCGGCCGGCGCTCCGCCAGCCTGCCAGTCGCGCAGCAGCGACACGCGCCGCCCGTCCGTCAGCACGAAGCCGGCGATGTCGAGTGCGTCGGCGCTGGCATGCCGGCTGCGCCGGCCTTCGCTGCGGCCATAGACGTTGCGGCAGGCGTAGCTGCCGAGGTGCTCGATGCGGCGCACCGGACTGCCGAGGTGCTGCACCGCCGCCGGCTGCAGGACGTGGTGCTCCCACAGGGCCAGCGACACCGCGGCCCGGCACGACAGCGCGAAAGGGGGGCCGACCGACACGCTGGTCGCGCTGATCCTGACTGCGTTGTGGAGGCCACAGCCCGCTGCGTCCTCCCGGTCGGCAAGCGGCTGCCAGCGCAGCGCGCTGCTGCCGAGCACGGCCCGGCAGGCCGCTGCGTCCTGTGACAGCCGGGCGAGCTTGAGCCGCGTCAACAGCGTAGGCGGATGCCCGATGCGCAAGGGCGCCCACGGGTTCCATTCATCCGGTACGTCGACGAGGCCGGCCCGCACCGACCATGCGGCACCGGCCAGCAGCGCCGCCAGCAGACCGACCAGCCACCACAACTTCGACATCGGCCGGGAGTGAAGGCGAAAGCGACCTCAGCGCTGCAGGCGCCGCCCGTACTCGATCGAGGTGACCTGGCCGGACTCGAACTTCACGGTGGCGGTGAGGTGCCCCGGCCCGCGGTCATAGACCCACTCGTCCACCTGCTCGCAGGGCAGCACTGCCACGACGGTGCTGCCGGGCACCGTCGGCACGATCGGGGTGCGTTGGTGGACCGGCTTGCAGTAGCTGTCCTTCAGCAGCGGTTCGCCGCATTTCTGCAGGATGGACAGCTTGGATTCTCCGACCTCGGAGATCTGGCCGTTGCAGCGCAGCGATTCGGCCTGCGCGGGCAGGCAGAGGGCGGACGCGGCGGCGGCGACGCAGGCCCATCGGACTGGCTTCATGATTGCGGTGCTCCCCTGTGGCATGAGGGCCGGATGGCCCGGCCTCCATCTTAGGGCTTGAGGCCGGACCGCGTCGCGGCAACGCGAACCACCGTCCTGTCGGGCGACACACCGGCCGCCGGCGCCGCGGTTCGCCATGCCGGGCTCAACGGCCCTTGCCGGCCCGCCACGTCTCGACGGCCTTGAGCATGTGTTGCACATGCCCCTCGGGATTTTTGCTGGCGTAGACGTCCAGGATGCGGCCCTCGGGACTGATCACATAGGAGATGCGGTCGGCAGTATCGGGTCGGCTGGCCAGCGCGGCGTCGTACTGCCTCGCGATGCGGGCGCCGGGGTCGGCGGCGACGGCGAACTTGTTGCGGCAGGCCTCGACCGAAAACTGCTTCAGCGTCGTGATGGAGTCGTTCGACATGCCGATCACGCGGGCGCCCAGGGACTCGAAGGCCGGTGTGGCTTCGGCGAAGGCATGGGCCTCCAGCGTGCAGCCGCTGGTGAAGGCCTTGGGGTAGAAGTACAGCACCACCGGCCCTTCTTTCAGGGCCTCGGCGAGGGAGAAACCGAAGTCCTGGCCGCCGAGCGCGGCTTGCGTCGTGAAGTCCGGCGCGGCGGCGCCCACCGGCAGGGCGGCCTCGGCCGCAGCGGAAAAAAGGAGCGCCGCGCCCAGCGCGGCAGGCAGGGCGACAAGCAGGGGGGATCGGGCGAGCGTCATGGCAGTACTCCGCAGCTGAGTCCCACCCAGTGTGCCGCAAGGCGCCCGGCCGCCCCTACCCCCAATGAGGCAACGAAATTTCACATCTTTTGAGGTTCGCTACACCGAGGCGAGCACCATCGCCGCGGCGCCCCTGCCGGTGCGGCGCCGCGCCTATCATCGGCGCTCTATCTCCCAGCGCCATGAACAACAGCAGCAAGACCGCTCGCCTCGTCTACTCCACCGAGGGCGGCCGCATGTGCCCCGAATGCCGGCGGCCGCAAGTCCAATGTGTCTGTGCCCGCCGGCCCGAACCACCGGCCGGCGACGGCAAGGTCCGGGTCTGGCGCGAGAGCAAGGGCCGCGGCGGCAAGGCCGTCACCGTGATCAAAGGCGTGCCGCTCGCGGGCGAGGCACTGGCCGAACTCGGCAAGCAGTTGAGAACCGCCTGCGGCTCCGGCGGAACCGTCAAGGACGGCGTGATCGAGATCCAGGGCGACCATTGCGACCGGGTGATCGAGCGCCTGCAGGGTCGTGGTTGGAGCGTCAAGCGGGCTGGCGGCTAGGAATCCGCGCGGCAGAGCGCGCGGCCCGTACTTACGGGCAATGGAAGCACTTTCCCGAGGGGCTTTGACGTACCCTCGCAGTCGCCCGGACCCAGCCCTCGCGCGGCAGCCCGGGCCTCCCGTCAACCGCCGCGCCAGCCGCTCCATCGTCGCGCCTCGTGACCGGGTCGTGCACGGCGTCGTGCCACAAGCACCGGCGGTCCGCTGCTCGTTCACCCCCCACCTCCCAAGGGAACCGATACATGTTGCGTGCCACGTCCGTCCTCGCCCTGCTGACAGCCACCCTGGCCTCGCCCGCCTCCGCCGCCCCGGCCTCCGCGCCCCCCGCCCTGACCACCATCGCCGAGCGCTCGGGCTTCCAGAAGACCGGCCGCTATGACGAGGTACTGGCCCTGTGCGCCGCGTACCAGAAGGCCTATCCCAAGGCGGTGCGCTGCTTCGAGTTCGGGCGCACGCCCGAGGGCCGGCCGATGATGGCGCTGGCCGTCTCACGCAGCGGCGCGCTGAGCTCGCGGGCGGCCCGCGAGCGCAAGCTGCCGGTCGTGCTGATCCAGGGCGGCATCCACGCGGGCGAGATCGACGGCAAGGACGCCGGCTTCCTGGCCCTGCGCCAGGTGCTCGACGGCCAGGCCGCCCCCGGCGCGCTCGACAAGCAGGTGCTGCTGTTCGTGCCGGTCTTCAACATCGACGGCCACGAGCGTTTCGGCCGCTGGAACCGACCCAACCAGCGCGGACCCGAGGAGATGGGCTGGCGCACGACGGCGCAGAACTACAACCTCAACCGCGACTACGCAAAGGCCGACGCGCCCGAGATGCAGGCCATGCTGCGGCTGGTCAACGAGTGGGACCCGCTCGCCTACATCGACCTGCATGTGACCGACGGGGCCCAGTTCGAGCACGACATCGCCATCGAGGTGGAGCCCGTCTACGCCAGCGACACCGAGTTGCGCCAGGCGGGCCGTGAGTTTCGCGATGGCGTCATCGCCGACCTGGCGGCGCAGGGCTCCCTGCCGCTGTCCTTCTACCCCTCCTTCGACGTCGAGGACGATCCCAGCTCGGGCGTCACCGTCAACGTCTCGCCGCCGCGCTACTCGACCGGTTACTTCCACCTGCGCAACCGCTTCGGCATGCTGGTGGAAACGCATTCGTGGAAGGACTATCCCACCCGCGTGAGGATCACCCGCAACACCGTGGTCTCGGTGCTGACGCGCATCGCCGCGAACGGCGCCGGCTGGTCCCGCGCCGCCGCTGCGGCCGACCAGCGCTCGAGCGGCCTGGGCGGCCAGACGGTCGCGCTCGATTACAAGGCCACCGACAAGGCGCGCACCATCGACTTCCGCGGCTACGCGTACACCCGCACGCCGTCGGACATCTCGGGGGCGCTGATGACCCGCTACGACGAAACAAAACCGCAGATCTGGAAGCTCGCGCTGCGTGACGATGTGCAGCCCAGCGTCACGGTGAACGCGCCCAAGGCGGGCTACCTGGTGCCGGCCGCCCATGCGTCCTGGGTGGGCCGCAAGCTCAGGCAGCACGGCATCGTGTTCCGGGACCTGCGCAGTGCGCTGCCGCGTGCCCAGGTCGAAACCTTCCGCGCCGACAAGGCCACCTTCAGCACCGAGTCGAACGAGGGCCACCACCGTCTCGCGCTGCAGGGCAGCTGGAAGCCCGAGACGCGCGACGTCGGCGCCGGGGCCTTGTTCGTGCCGGTGGGCCAGCCCAAGGCTCGCCTGGTGATGGCCCTGCTCGAGCCGCTGGCGCCCGACGCGCTGGTGGCCTGGGGCGAGTTCAACACCGCCTTCGAGATGAAGGAGTACATGGAGCCCTATGTCGCCGAGGCGGTGGCACGCGAGCAGCTGGCGGCCGATCCGCAGCTGGCTGCAGAGTTCCGGAAGAAGATCGCCGAGGACCCCGAGTTCGCCAAGAGCCCGGCGGCCCGGCTCGAGTTCTTCTATCGCCGCCACTCGTCCTGGGACGAGCGCTTCAAGCTCTATCCCGTAATGCGCACGGACCTCGCGCCCCGCTGAGAGCCGCAGGCGACGCGCGCGAGGGCCGCGGCCATTTCGTTGCAAATCCAGCCGGTGCCGAGCAGGCCCCAGCGATACCGTTGTGCCATCTGTCTTGCCGTTTCTTCTTGTTGTCCGGAGGGGGCCCGGTCGCGCGCCAGACCCGGCAGCGCCGGCCCGGCGGCATTTGCAAGGAGCCCAAACAAAATGGCAGCGCGATCTGGGTGGGGACGATCCTCTCGCTTGAGGCGGAAAACCCTCCTGGCCAGCGGCTACGAGGCCCCGCGCCGCTCGGGCGGCCGCCCCCCTTGATGAGGGTGGCGAGCCGGCGGGTCCTGTCCGATTCTTTCTGCGGCCCTGTGTGGTCGCCGGCCCTCCGAAACACCGGCGTCCGACGCACAGGCACACCCCGGAGGCGCCAGCTTCCCGGCGGGTACTCGCAGGTCGTCTGCCGGGGCACGCTTCCGATCATCTGAGGTTCAACGCAAGGAGGTTCAGATGGCAGTTTTCAATGGCACCGACTCCGACGACGTGCTCGTCGACACCAGCAGCGACCTGTCCTCGACGCTCAACGCCAACTGGTCAGGCGGCGAGGACCACCTCACCGGAGGCAGCGGCGACGACACCTACCACATCAACTCGGCCGGCGACCAGGTGGTCGAGCAGGGCGGCCAGGGCGAGGACCGGGTCGCCTCTCGGCTGGCGAGCTACACCCTGCCCGACCACGTCGAGGACCTGCAACTCGACAGCACGCCGACCGAGCTCGTCACCCTGCCCGACGGCTCGACGGAGATGCGCCCGGCGGCGCGCGAGGGCTGCGGCAACGGCCTGGACAACACGCTACGCGGCAACTTCAACGACAACACCCTGACAGGGCTGGACGGCAACGACGAGCTGTGGGGCGGCGACGGCAACGACACCTTGAGGGGCGGCAACGGCAACGACCTGTTGATGGGCGGGGCCGACGGGGACCTCTACGGCGAAAACGACACCTTGATGGGCGACGCCGGCAACGACCTGCTGTACGGGCGCATGGGCGAGGACCGGCTGTACGGAGGAGACGGCAACGACCGGCTCGACGGCGGCGGCGGCGCCGACCGGCTCGAAGGCGGGCGCGGCCAGGACGTGTACTACAGCGACCCGGAGGACACCATCATCGAGACCCGCAGCGGCGGCGTCGACACCGTGCACAGCCAGGGCGGCTACACGCTGGGCAAGCACCTCGAGAACCTGACCCTGACGGTCGAAGCCGGCGACGCCGACGGCCGCGGCAACAGCCTGGCGAACGTGATCAGCGGCAACGGCTCGAAAAACACGCTGTGGGGCATGAACGGCAACGACACCCTGCTGGGTGACGACGGCGACGACGTGCTCCATGGCGGCGCGGGCAACGACATTCTGGTCGGCCAGTCGGGGCGCGACAGCCTGACCGGCGGCGCCGGCGCCGACCGTTTCGTGTTCGGCATCCCCGACGGCTTCGAGCACGACACGCTGACCGACTTCTTGCATGCCGACGACAGCATCCTGCTGCCCGACCTGATGGACTCGCGGCTCGACGCTGCGCTGGCCCCCGGCATCCGGGGTCTGGTGTTCGACGGCGGCAATGTCGCGGGCGCGGTCCTGAAGGCGCACTGTTTCTTCAGCGGCGAGGGACACGACGGCAGCAACGCCGCAGACCGCAGCGGCATCTACGTGAACACCCTGGACGGCCAGGTCTGGTACAACCCGACGGCCGGGATCGGCGGCGATGCGCTGCTGCTCGGCAGCGTCTCGGTGGCGGCGGCAGCGACCCTGGACTCGAGCGACTTCCTCTACGGCGCTTGAGCAGCGTGCAACCCGGGTGCGCCGCGCCGCCAGCGCCGGTGCACCCGACGCCCCACCTGCCCGGCAGGGGCGCGGGCGATGTCCGGCCTCCTCTTCTCTTCAGCTTCGTCAGGTCCGCCGGGCGACTTCAGTGCTTCATCAATCCCTTCCGCTCTGAAGTAGCTTGTTTCTGTCTACCTCGTTCGGGGAGAACGAGGTATCACTCGTAATCGCTGGAAATCTGTCCCGTCAACCAGCCGCCTGACGTGCGAAGCTCCGCGCTCGCCTCCTCACCCCCCTCCCAACTTTGACTCGATCGAGAAGCCGATGACGCACGGCAGCCCTGGCTATATCCCGCAAATCGACTCGTTGCGCGCGCTCGCTGTCGTGGCGGTTCTGGTCTATCACCTGAGCGGCGCCTGGCTGCCGGGCGGCTTCGCCGGCGTCGACATCTTTTTCGTGATCTCCGGCTATGTCGTCAGCGGCGCGCTGCTGCGCAACCGGGGCCTGGGCTTCAAGGCCTTCCTGCTGCACTTCTATGACAAGCGAGTGCTGCGCATCCTGCCGGCGCTGGTGGCCTGCCTGCTCGTGACGGCACTCGCGACCGCGCTGTTCATCCCCGGCTCCTGGCTCAGCCAGTCCAACACCAAGACGCTGCTGCTGGCCTTCGCCGGGCTCAGCAACTTCTCGCTGATGTCGTCGGGCGACGCCTACTTCTCGCCGCGCAGCGAGTTCAACCCCGCGACGCACACCTGGTCGCTCGGTGTCGAAGAACAGTTCTACGTCGCCTTTCCGCTCATCTACTACCTGTGGCTGCGCTCGCTCGATGCCGCACCCGGCCGGCGCCGGGGTGGCGGGCTGCTGCTGATCGCCGCGATGGCAGCCTCGCTGGCCTACTGCATCGTGGTCTCGGGCCGCGACGGGCTGATGGCCTACTACAGCCTGGCCAGCCGGTTCTGGGAACTGGGCCTGGGCGCACTGCTGTTCCAGGCCCACCACGGCGGCCGCTACCTGACCGGCCGGCTGCTGCCGCAGCCCGCGGTGATCGGGCTGTCGCTCGGCTTGATGGCGCTGGCGCTGGGCTGGTCGCAGCGCGAGGCCTTCCCCATGCCCTGGGCGCTGCCGGCCACGCTGGGTGCCGCCTTGTTCATCGACGGCGTGGTGGCGCCGGCCAGCCGGGCCAGCCGGCTGACACGCGCACTCGGCTGGGCCCCGCTCACCGGAATCGGCAAGATCTCCTACTCGCTCTACCTCTGGCACTGGCCGGTCTATGTGCTGCTGCGCTGGACCGTCGGCCTCGACGAGCCGCGTTGGCAGGCGCTGGCCGTCGCCCTCGTGCTGGGCCTCGCGATCGCTTCCTACCGGTGGCTGGAGCGCCCCTTGCGTCACAGCCGGGCGCTGCAGTCGCGCCCGCCCGGCCAGCTGGTGCTCGGGGCCGCCGCCACGGCGGCCGTCTCGGCCGGCCTGGTGCTGGCCAGCGCCTTCGCACAGCCCTATGTCTCATTGAGCACCACACGCGAGCAGCAGGACTGGTACCCCTATGAATGGGCCTTGCGCAGCGTCACGGAGGACAGCTCGGGGTGCAAGAGCGTCAAGGAGAAGAGCGCGCTGCCCGGCGGCCAGATCACCACCTACGGGCGCCCGGGCTGCCAGGACGTGCGCCGGCTTTTCGTGCTCGGCGACTCGCATTCGACGGCGCTGAGCACACTGCTGTCCAAACTCTCGGTCGAGCAGAACTACGAGGTCCACGTCTACACCCGCCCGGGCTGCCCCTTCCTGCGCATCACCGAACCCGCCGCCGACGGCTGCAAGGACTACGCCGAAACCGCCACGGCCCACCTGCATGCCCGGCTGCGACCGGGCGACACCGTGCTGCTGCCCTCGCTGCGTGTGAAACGTTTCGCCGACCAGTGGGCCAGCTTCTCGGAGGCCGAAGTGCTGGCCTCGGTGCGCGGCGAGGCAGCCGCGCAGCGCCGCGCGCTCGGCACGCAAGAGGCGAGCGAGTGGGTGCGCCCGGTCGCCGAGCGCGGCGTGCGCGTGATCTTCGTGGCGCCGACACCGCTCTTCAAGGCGCCGGCCTTCCGCTGCTCGGACTGGTTCAATGCCTCCAACCCGATCTGCCGCCCGGGCCTGCAGATGGAGCGCGAGCAGCTGCAGGCGCTGCGCGCCCCGGTGGTGGAGGCGATGCAGGGGCTGACCCGCGTGGCCAGCGGCGTGACCGTGTGGGACCCTTTCGACCGGCTCTGTCCGGGCGCCGTCTGCCGGGCCTCGCACCAGGGCCGGCCGCTGTACTTCGATGCCGACCACCTCAGCGGCTACGGCAACCTGCTGCTCTACGAGGACTTCGTGCAGCTGCTGCACCAGGGCGAGGAGCGCCGCCAGGCCGCCTTGTAAAAAGCCGCGCCGCTCAAGGCGCCCTCCCTACTTGGCGTCCTGCGGGGCCTTGACGATGGCGCCACGGCCCTCACCTGGGACAGATGATTCCGTTTTCCGTTCTCGATCTCGCACCCATCAACCAGGGCAGCGACGCGGCCCGGTCCTTCGGCAACTCGGTCGCCCTGGCCCGCCATGCCGAGGCGCTCGGCTACCGGCGCTACTGGCTCGCCGAACACCACGGCATGCCCGGCATCGCCAGCGCCGCCACGGCGGTGCTGATCGGCCATGTGGCCGGCGCCACCGCCACGATCCGCGTCGGCGCGGGCGGCATCATGCTGCCCAACCACTCGCCGCTGGTCATCGCCGAGCAGTTCGGCACGCTGGAGTCGCTCTACCCCGGCCGCATCGACCTGGGCCTGGGCCGCGCCCCCGGCTCGGACGCGGCGGCCGCACGGGCCATGCGCCGCAACCTCGCGACCGACCCCGACGCCTTTCCCCAGGACGTCGTCGAGCTGATGGACTATTTCGCCGGCTCGCCCCGGCAGGCGGTGCGCGCGGTGCCGGGCGCCGGCCTGCAGGTGCCGCTGTGGATCCTGGGCTCCAGCTTGTTCGGTGCCCAGCTGGCCGCGGCGCTGGGCCTGCCCTATGCCTTCGCCTCGCACTTCGCGCCGGCGCAGATGATGGCGGCCATCGCCACCTACCGCGCCCAGTTCCGGCCCTCGGCGCAGCTCGCCCAGCCCTATGTGATGCTCGGCTACAACGTCTTCGCCGCCGACACCGACGAGGAAGCGGCCTGGCTCGCCAGCTCGGTGGAGCAGGCCTTCGTGAACCTGCGCAGCGGCCGGCCGGCGCAGCTGCCGCCGCCGGTGGCGGGCTACCGCGACCGGCTCGACCCGCAGGCGCAGGCGATGCTGGAGCACGTGCTGTCCTGCTCGGCGGTCGGCGCACCGGGCACGGTGCGCGAACAGCTGCGAAGTTTCATCGAGCGCACCGGCGCCGACGAGCTGATGATCACTTCCCAGGTGTTCGACCCGGCCGCGCGGCTCAAGTGCTACGACATCGCCGCGCAGGCGCGCGAGGAGCTGGAACTGCACAAGAAGAAGGCAGTTTGATGACAAGCCGCATCAACACAGGCTCGGCGTGATCACCCTACAGCTTTTCCACAGGCCCTTCCACACGAGCTGTGGATGGCGCGGCTCGGCTCGGCGGCCGCATCCGTAGCAGCGACCGGGTCCGGGCCTGACCCTGCGTTTCCCGAGCGTCGGCCCGACGCCGCCGCATTTTCCGCGAAAGCCCGCCCCGCCTGCCCGCCGGCGAAAGTGCGGCACAACTTTCCCCACCCGCCACACCGCTTGCCCACAGTGTTGCCCACAGGCACGCGAGGCCCCGCTCGGCATCCTGCCGCGGCGGCGCCTCGGGACGCACCAGCGGCCGGCATGGAAAAGCCCCGGATGGACCACCCGGGTTCCCGCTGAATCCCCTGCAGCCCAGGCCCGACGCGGCTTGCACGCCGACCGGCCGCAGCGCCCGGCGCATGTCGTCCACCGCTTATCCACCCGCGGCCCACCTTCTGTCCAGCGCTTGTCCACACGCTTGCCCACAGGATCGGCGGGCTCGCGTCTGCCCCGTTTTGAGGGGGCAGCGCGCGGCCGATTCGCTGGCATCATTCCGGCTCAACACGAACAAGCCGCCTCCGCTGCGGAGGCAAAAGTGAGGGATCGGACATGAACAAGCGGGTCGGCGTCACCCTGTTGCTGGCTGCCCTGGCAGCCGCGGGTTGCGGAGAGAAAAAGACCGAGCTGGGCGAAGGCGGCTCGGTGGTGGCCGGGTCGGCCGGGCCGGCCGGCGCACAAGGCGCGGCGGCCGAGCTGGTGCGCTGCGACGCGCCGGTGGCGACCCTGGCGCTGGCGGAGAACCCGCACGGCTACACCCTGCACGCCAACTACCAGCTGCCGGCTTCGCCGGTGCCGCTGATCCGGCTGATCGCGCAGCAAAGCGGCTGCTTCCGGGTGGTCGACCGCGCCGCCGGCCTGCGCAGCACGGTGCAGGAGCAGGAGCTGAAGGACGCCGGCATCCTCCGCTCCAACTCCACCGTCGCCAAGGGCAAGGGCTACGAGGCCCAGTACACCCTGGTGCCCAGCCTGACCTTCAGCGAGCAGGACGCCGGGCGCGGGCTGGCCGGCGTGATTGCCGCCATCCCGGTGCTGCGCGACATCGCCGGCCTCGCGGGGCTGGCCGAGCAGGTGAAGTTCAAGGAAGCCCAGGTGGCCCTGCTGCTCACCGACAACGAGACCACCGAGCAGCTCGCCGCAGCGACCGGCGCGGCCCGCACCACCGACCTGGGCCTGGGCGGGCTGGCCTTCGGCCGCCTGGGCGGCGCCGGCGGCATGGGCTGGAGCAACACCAACGAGGGCAAGGTCATCGCCGCCGCCTTCTTCGATGCCCACAACAAGCTGGTGACCCAGGTCCGCGAACTGGCGGCCAAGGAGCTGCCGCCGGCCCCTGCGATCAAGGCCAAGGCGGGCGGCTGAGCGCCACCTTCGGCAAGCCCCGGAAAGGGCGGGCAAGGCGTTTGCAGGTCCTGTGCAGGCCGGGGCACGCCCGGCACCCACACAGGAGCTGCTCATGCCCCATCCCCAGCACAAGACAAGCACCTCGCCCGCCCCGGGCGGCGCCCTGGACGCCGCCAAGGAGGCGCTGCGCCAGCATCCCGCAGGCACCCTTGCCGGCGGTGTGGCCGGCATGGCCGCGGGCGTCGTCGGCGGCATGGCGGCCGGCCCCGTCGGCAGCCTGGCCGGCGCGGTCGTCGGTGCCGCCACCGGCGCCGCGATGGGCGGCGCCGCGGGCCGGCCCGCCGGTCTGCCGGTCGACGAGGACGACACGCATCGGCGCAGCCAGCATGCGGCCCAGCCCTATGCGGCCCCGGAGCGCCCCTACGAACACTACGCACCCGCCTATCGCTACGGCAGCGACGGCCATCGCCGGCATGCCTCGGCGCAGAGCTGGAACGATGTGGCCAGTCCACTCGAGCAAGGCTGGGCCCAAGCGCGCGGCGACTCGCCGCTGGAGTGGCGCGAAGCCGCGCCGGCCGTGCGTGCCTCCTGGGAGCGCGCCCGCAGCCGGCCGGCCGTGACCGGCGAGCTGGACCCGAGCGACCAGAGCGCGGGACAAGTCCTGCGGCCGCCACATTGAGACGGCTGTCGCCGGCAGGCGCCGGCGCGATCGGGCGGAGGGCCTAGACGCCCGTGCCCGGCCGGGCCGGGCCGGGCCGGACAAGGTCACGGGGCCCTCCCGCCCGGCGCCCCGGCCCGCGCTGCCCCCGCCCGGGGAAACACGACCCGCTCCACGCGGAAGCCCTTTTTCTGCAACAGCACCGGCAGCGCCCGGTCGCCCGTCATGTGCAAGGCACCGACCGCGGCCAGCACCTCACCCTGGGCATGCAGGGCGGCGATGCGCTCCGCCATGGCGGGGTTCCTGTCGCCGAGCAGGGCGTCGACGGTGGCCCGCTCCTCGGCCGTGTTCATGCAGTCGCACCATTGCTCGTAGCTCGCCAGCTCGTCGAGATCGCCGCGCTCCCAGGCCGAGGCCAGGCGCAGCAGCAGGGAACGGGCCCGGCCATCTTCGAGCTGGCTGAGCCCTTGCTCCAGCAGCACGACGCTGTCGGCCGGGTCGTCCGGGATCAGGGCGGCCTGCTGCAGCTCGGGGGTTTCCAGCCCGGTCACGGGGCGCTTGAGCTGCCGTGCCCAGCCCAACAGCGCGGACTCCTGGGCCCAGGCGGGATGCAGGCCGTCGCGGCGGCCGGCCAGCACGGTCAGCGTGACGACCTGCAGCACCGGGTGCAGGGCGGCCAGCTGCGCCTCCGGCAGGCAGGCATCGGCGGCCTGGGCCGACAGGCGTTGCTGCAGCGCCGCGGTCAAGGCCGGGGCCGGGCCCGAGGGCGGCTGCCGGAGCTTCTCGAGCACGGCCGGGTCGCTCAGGTCCAGCTCCATCGCGAGCTGCCGGCTGCCCTGCAGCGCGGTGCGCAACGCCGGGCCGGGATAGATCCAGTCCGGGCGCCCGAGATGGATGGTGCCGTAGAGCCAGGAGGTGCGCCCGTCGCGCTCGATGCGCCACAGGAAGCCGCGGTCCCGGGCCGCCGCCATGCCGCTGCGCATCTCGGCCTCGGTGGGCGGCCGGGCATCGGGCGGACAGGCCCGCCCGCCCGGCGCCGCGGCCGGTGTCGCCGGGGGCGGCGCCGCGTCCCCGGCCTGCGCCTGCCAGGCCGCCCCGATCAGGAGCAGTGCCGCCGCGGCGGCTCGCCGCCATGTCCTCTGTATCCTCATGCCGACCCCTCGGTATGGTGTGGTTTCCCTCTTTGCGACGGAGTATCGCCCGGGGCCGCCGGGACGTGACGTATTCTTGCGGCCTTCCGACCCAGGCAGCGTGCCATGAAGATCGAACCAAGGGGGGGCCGGTGTCTTCACGCTCCCCGACTTTCTGAACCCCGAGGAGTGCGCCCGGCTCATCGCCCGCAGCGAGGCCATGGGCTACGGCGAGGCGGTGATCAGCACCGACGACGGAGACCGCCTGCTCAAGGAAACGCGCAACAACGACCGCATCGTCTTCGACGATGCCGCATTGGCACACTGGTTGTACGACAAGGCGCAGCCCGGCCTGCCTGCGCTGCTCGACGGCTGGCAGCTGCAGGGCTTCAACGAACGGCTGCGCTTCTACCGCTACGAGAAGCAGCAGTACTTCAAGTGGCACCAGGACGGTACCTTCCGGCGCTCGGCCCACGAGGAGAGCGTGCTCACTTTCATGATTTACCTCAACGACAACTTCATCGGTGGCCACACCGAGTTCCGCTGGGACACGGTGCAGCCCCGGGCCGGCATGGCGCTGGTCTTTCCGCACCGGCTGAGCCACCAGGGCTCGGCGGTCGGCGCCGGCGTCAAGTACGTGCTGCGGACGGATGTCATGTACCGCGACGCGGCCTTCGCCGGATGAGCTCGCTGGCTGAATTGCCCCACCTCGGCCCGGCGTCGCAGCAGGCGCTGTCGCGCGCCGGCATCACCTCGGTAGAGCAGTTGCGCCGCCTCGGGTCGGTGGCCGCTTACGCGCAGGCCAGGCGCAGCGGCGCGCGGGTCAGCCTCAACCTGCTGTGGGCACTGGAGGCGGCCCTCACCGGGCTGCACTGGCAGGAGGTGGCGCGCTTGCACCGCACCAGCCTGCTGCTGGCGCTCGACGAGCACGAACGGCAGCCGCACCGCGAGCCGGGCCGGCGCCGCCGCTGAACCGGCGCCGCAGGGAGCGGTTGCAGGCGACACGCATCGGCCCCATGACCGCACGACGCGGTTTTCGCGCCGCCCGGCGGGCCATCGGCCGCTTGTGAACAATTTCACAGGTGCAGGGAACCGTCGCCGACGAGAATCGGCGCCAAGCAACAAGAACAAGGGCGACGCCCCCCGTCGTCCAGGAGGGGTGAGATGACAACAACGATCCCGGAACGCGGTACCGGCAGCCGGTGCCGCCTGCTCGCCACCCTGCTGCTGTGTGCCACGCTTGCGGCCTGCGGGGGCGGGGGCGGTGGCAGCAGCGGAGATAACGAGGGCGGCCACGACCGCAGCAACGGCAGCAGCGATGTTCCTCCCGCCGTCGGCAGTGCACTGACGACGCTGCAAGTGCGCAGCACCTCGACCTCGGACCAGGCGTCGGTCCCCATCAGCTTCGGCCAGACCTTCCCCCCCGGCCACATCGCCGCATCGCAAGGCCTGGCGCTGCGCCTGCCCGACGGCCGGCAGTTGCCGGTCCAGCTGGACGCCAAGGCCACACATGCCGACGGTTCGCTGCGGCACGCGGTGATCTCCACCGTGCTGCCGGGCCTCGCGGACGGACAGACGCAAACCCTCACGCTGCTCAGCCTGGCCGAGCGCCGCGCCACGGCCGCCGGCGATCCCGAGGATCTGCTCGACCAGGGTTTCACGGCCTCGGTGCAGGTCCGGCTGGGCGGTGTGAGCTACCTGGCGTCGGCCGATGCACTGCTGCGCTCCGCGGACCGCACGCCTTGGCTGGCGGGGCCGATCGCCGACGAATGGCTGGTCTCGGCGCCGCTGACCACGGCGCAGGGCGCGGCCCATCCCCATCTCAACGCCCGCTTCGCGGTGCGGCACTACCCCGGTACCGGCCGCGCCCGCGTCGACGTGGTGATCGAGAACAACTGGGCCTACGAGCCCGATCCGCAGAACCTCGTCTACGACGTCGAGGTTCGGGTCGGCGGGCAGCCGGTCTACACGAAAACCGGCCTCACCCACTACCACCACGCCCGCTGGCGCAAGACCTTCTGGTGGGGCGAGGCGCCGCAAGTCCACCTGCGCCACGATCCCGTCTACCTGATCGCGTCCCGGGCGCTGCCCAGCTACGACACCTCGATCACGGTGTCTTCCACCGCGCTGGATCAACTGGCCAGCCGCTGGACCGATGCCGACAAGGAGCCCATGGGGGTCGGCATCGTCACGCCCTACATGCCCACCACCGGCGGCCGCGGCGACATCGCACCGCTGCCGCAATGGGCCGCGATGTACCTGCTGAGCCAGGATGCGCGGGCCCGGGACGTCACGCTGGGCACCAGCGACCTGGCCGGCAGCTGGTCGATCCACTACCGCGACAAGGCCACCGGGCTGCCGGCCAGCATCCTGCAGTACCCCTACATGGCCCTGCTCGGCACACCCGGCGACAAGGTCAACCCCGCCACCCGCAAGAGCGAGGCCTTCCCGCCCTGCGCCACGGCCGACGCCTGCAGCTCGCCTTATTCACCCGACACGGCCCACCAGCCCTCGCTCAGCTACCTGCCCTACCTGGTGACCGGGGACCACTACCACCTGGAGGAACTGCAGTTCTGGGCGAACTACAACCTGCTGCTGATGAACCCGTGGTATCGGCAGGCCGGCAAGGGCATCGTGGCGTCCCAGCAGGTGCGTGGGCAGGCCTGGTCGCTGCGCACCCTGGGGCAGACCGCCTACATCACACCCGACAAGCATCCGATGAAGTCCTACTTCGTCGGGCGCGTCGCCGACAACCTCGCCTACTACAACGCCAACTACACGCAAGGGCAGCCGAATGCGCTGGGTGTCATCGACGGCACCGGGCTCTATGCCTTCAATGCCATCGTCTACGGCACCCCGGCCGGCGACCTCACCGGCCTCGCCCCATGGCAGGACGACTTCTTCACCTGGAGCGTCGGCCACCTGGCCGAGCTCGGCTTCGCCGATGCGCAGCCGCTGCTCGCGTGGAAGGCGAAGTTCCCGGTCGGGCGCATGACAGCCCCCGGCTTCTGCTGGGTCGATGGCGCCGCCTATGCGATGGCGGTGCGCCCCACCGGCACGAAAGGCCCGCTCTTCGGCAGCCTGGCCGAGGTGTATGCGGCCACCTTCCAGGACGGCCAGCTCACCGGCGGCAGCAACGCGCTGCCGGTGCACCCGGCCGGCTTGAAGTACCTCGACCAGCCCTGCGGCAGCCAGGCCCAGGCGGACTGGCGCACGGCCACCAGCGGCCGCACCTGGCTCGCCGGGGAGATGACCGGCTATGCCAGCTACGAGGCCGGCATGCCGTCCAACCTGCAGCCCGCGCTGGCGGTCGCGGCGACCTTCGGGCTGCCCCAGGCCCGCGAAGCATGGGCGGTCTTTGCCGCCAGGTCCGTGAAACCGGACTACAGCATCGGCCCGCAATGGGCGGTGGTGCCGCGGCCCTGAGGACGCGCAAAAGGACCGGCAGCGCCGCGCTTCAGGAGGACGACGGCGCCGGCCGGCCCTGCTCGAACTGCGGCAGCCCGTCGTCGATGTCGTACCACGGCGCCTTGGAAGCGACGAAGGAGTGGAACTGCGGCCGCAACGAGGGCGCGTCGAGCAGGCTGCCGAGCCGCAGGTGGATCATCGAGCGCAGCGGCTTCTCGGCATACAGGCTGGAACCGCAGTGCCGGCAGAACACCAGCACGGTGTGCTCGCTCTTGGCGTAGCGGGACAGGCTCTGCTCGCCCCGCGTCACGCGCAAGGCCTGCATCGGCACCCCGCCGAAGGCGGAGAACGCCGAGCCTGAAAACCGCCGGCATTCCGAGCAGTGGCAACAGCCGGCGTATTTCATTGCGTCCGGAACGGTGTACTCCACCGCACGGCACACACAGCTTCCCTTGAGTTCTCTCATTGGTTCGCTCCCATGGCATGAGTTCTCTCCGCGGGCGCGGGCAGGATCTGTCGCAGCGCCGCCTGCGCCCCCGGATGGCGCAGCCATTGGCGAGGGTAGCCGAGCGACACCTCTTCAAAACGCACGCCGTCGATGAAACGCTGGTGACGGATGTGCAGATGGCCCGACACCACCACCGCGGCACGGAAGCGCCGGTGCCAGTCGCGCGTGCGCCGGCTGCCGCACCAGGGGCTGAAGCGTGGCAGCAGCGGCAGCCGGGCCAGCTCGGCCAGCAGCGGGAAATGGTTGACCAGCACCGTCGGCCCGGGATGCCCGGCCAGCGCGGCGTCCAGGCGTGTTTCGGTCAGCGCGCAGCGCGCGGCACACCAGGCCTCGCGCGACGGGTAGGGATCGGGGTGCAGCAGGTGCTCGTCGGCGCATTCGATGCCGGCCTCGCGCGCCCAGGCGCGCGCCGCGTCGGGGTCCATGCCGGGCGGGCAGAACGAGTAGTCGTAGAGCACGAACAGCGGCGCGATCAGGTGCGGCACACCACCGTCCGGGACGAACAGCGGGTAGGGGTCTTCCGGGGTCAGCACGCCGTGCTCGCGGCACAGCTGCACCAGCGCCCGGTACTTGGCCTCGCCGCGCAGGCCACCGCCGCCGGCCTCCTGGGGCAGGCTCCACAGCTCGTGGTTGCCGGGCACCCAGACCAGCTGGCGGAAGCGGGGCCTCAGCGTCTCGATCACGAAACCGAGGTGTTCCAGCGTCTCGCCGAGGTCGCCGGCCAGCAGCAGCCAGTCGTCCGGGTGTGCCGGCAAACTGAGCACTGCGTCGCGGTTGAGCGGGTGGGCGACATGCAGGTCGCTGATGGCCCACAGCTTCATGCCGGCACACCGCTCACACGGTGGCTTCGACGGTGCAGAAGCGACGCCGGAAGTAGACCACCGCATCGGCCTCGCGGGCCGCGCGCAGGCCGACGATGGTGACGTAGAGCACCGTATGGGTCGCCACCTCGGTGAGGCCGGTGATCTGCCCGTGCAGGCTGACCAGCGCCTCGCTCAGGATGGGCACGCCGTTGTCCGCCACTTCCCACTGTCCTTCGCCGAAGGGGTCCTCGCCCGACGCCAGCGTCGCGCCGCCGAAACGCCGCGCCAGGCCGTCCTGCCCGGCCGCCAGCACGTTGATCGCCAGCACGCCGTTGGCCTGCAACACGGCGTGGCTGCGGGCCTGCCGGTTGACGCAGACCAGCATGGTCGGTGGCGCGTCGGACACCGAACACAGCGCGGTGGCCGTCATGCCGCGGCGTCCGCCCGGCCCGTCGGTCGTGATGATCGCCACGCCGGCCGGCAAGGCCGCCATCGCGTTGCGAAAGTCCTGATCGGTCATCGTCGCCTCAATCGGTGTCGGTCCGGTCGCCGGTGTGGGCCGCCTGGCGTCTTCAGGCGAAATGCGGCATCACCTGCTCGGCAAAAACGCGCAGCGAACGCAGGATGAGCTCGTGCGGGACCGTGCCCATCTGCATGATCAGGATCAGCTCGTCCACGCCCGCGTCCTGGAAGCGCTGCACCGACTCGCGTGCCGCGGCGGGGTCGCCGATGACGGCCAGCAGCGGCCCCCCGCTGCGCGAGCGGCTGGCCTTGGCGGCCTCGAGTTCGGCCTCGGTCAGGTCGTCGCGCGGCACGTCCAGGGGCCCGAGCGGGCGCTCGTCGGTGAAGTAGTAGCGCGCCAGCCCCTGGCCGAAAAAGCGCGCCCCGCGGAAGCCGTGCACGCAGGCCTCGTGGTCGTTCTCCAGCACCAGCGCGGTCGGCGTGCAGGCGAAGTGGTTGTTGACCTGGTAGGCCTTGGGGCTGGCCGCGGCGATGGCGTCGCGGTAGGCCTGCACCTTCTTCACCAGGAAGTCGTCGGTGCCCTGCGCGAAGTTGAGCGCGCCAACCCCCAGCTCGCCGAGCCGCTGTGCGTTTTCCGCCGACGAGCAGGCCGCGTAGAGCGGCGGATGCGGACGCTGCACCGGCTTGGGCACGACCTGCGTCGGCGGGATCTGGTAGAGCGCGCTGTTCCACTCGAACACCTCGCTGCGCCAGATGCGCGGGATCATCTCCAGCGCTTCCAGCCACTGCCGGTCGAGCTGGGTGCGGTCGACCTGGAAGGCGTCCTGCTCGACCCGGCTGGCGCTCTTGCCCGAGCCCCAGTTGACGCGGCCCTCGGACAGCACGTCGAGTGCCGCCACCCGCTCGGCGATGCGGATCGGGTGGTTGTAGCGGCCCGGCGTCAGGGTGACGCCGTGCCCCAGGCGGATGCGGCGCGTGCGCGCCGCCACGAAGGCGAGGTACACCTCCGGCGCCGACGAATGAGCGTACTCGTAGAGGCCGTGGTGCTCCACCGCCCAGACGCAGTGATAACCCAGTGCGTCGGCCAGCACGGCCTGCTCGACGCAGTCGTGGAACAGCTGCCGCTCGGTGACGCGGTTCGGCTGCGAGATCTGCATTTCGATGAAGATCGAGAATTTCATGGCATGTCCAGTCGTTGTTGTTGTCGTTCAGCGGCCCAAGGCATCGATGCCGGCCCGCAGCGCCTTGGCGATGCGCTCCGGCCGGTCCAGCATGGTGTGGTGCCAGCCGGGTGCCACGACCAGCTCGGTGCGGCCCTGGATGCGCTCGAACCAGAAGTCCTCGGGCCGTGCCGGCGTGTCGCCCTCCCAGTACAGGTCCAGACCCGCATGCGCCTCGCCGGGCGGCCGCATCGCGTCGCGCTCCTCGGCGCGCACATAAAGCAGCGGCCCCGGCAGCGACGGCGCGTCGTAGCCGATCAAGGCGTCCATGTGGGCGTGCACGATCTGGAACAGGCGGTCGATCTGGCCCCGCTCGGCATCCAGCCCCATGGCGGCCGCCACCCGCTCGATGGCCTCGGGCCGGCGCTCGCGCCAGTCCGCCGGCAGGCGGGCGGCATGCTCGGGCGGCGACAGCGCATCGAGCATCACCAGCAGCTCGGGAGGGCGTCCGCGCTCGTGCAGCTGGCGCGCCATCTCGTAAGCCAGGGTGCCGCCGAAGGAGTGGCCGCCCAGCACGAAGGGCCCGGTGGGCCAGCGCTGCAGCAGTTCCTCGACGTACTGCGCGGCGATGTCGGTCAGGCGCGCGGGCACCGGCTCCGCGTCGTTCAGCGACGGCCCGGCCACGCCGTAGACGGTCTGCTGAGCGCCCAGGGCCCGCGCCAGCGGCACGTAGGCGAAGGCGCTGGGCACCAGGGCGTGGATGAGGATCAGCGGCGGCCCGGACTGGCCCGCCTGCAGCTCGACCCAGCGCCCGCCGCGCGACGCGACCGAAGCCGGCGCGCTCTTCGCAGCCGACGGCCGTGC
Source organism: Aquabacterium sp. A7-Y (assembly GCF_026153205.1). Lineage (GTDB taxonomy): Bacteria > Pseudomonadota > Gammaproteobacteria > Burkholderiales > Burkholderiaceae_C > Caldimonas. The sequence goes on from NZ_JAPFBW010000024.1 coordinate 41,339, forward strand.
CGCGGCCCCGGGAGAAGCCGGCTGCAGCGCCTCGACCACGTAGCTCGCCAGCTGCGCCACGGTGGCGTCCGGCGGCAGCGCGGTGATCGAGAGCGAGACGCCCAGCCCGGCCTGCAGCCGGTTGCGCAGGTCCACCAGCATCAGCGAGTCGAAACCCAGCCCGATGAGGGAGCCGTCGGCCGCGACGGTCTCGGTCGGCCGCCACAAGGTGCGGGCCACCTGCTCGCGCACCCAGTCGGTCGCCTGGGCCAGCACCTGCTCGTGCGGGCTGCCGGCACTCAAGGCCGCGCGGATCGCGGCGGCCTCGGCATCGGCCGCCGCCGGGCCGTCGGTGCTGCTGGCCCCTTCGCGGGCGAACAAGGCCAGCAGCGGCGACTTGGCGGCCTCCGGGTAGCCGCGGAAGAAGGCCCCCCAGTTGATCGGCACCGCCAGCACGTCGTTGATGCCACGGGTCACCAGCTCGCCCAGCAGCTCGGTGCCGCGCGCCAGCGGCAAGGCGGTCATGCCCGGGAAGGCGACGCTGCGCGCGCCCTGGACCCGGGCCGCCATGCCGACGTCGGCCCACGGGCCCCACAGCACGCAGGTGGCCGGCAGCCCCTGCGCCTGGCGCCAGCGCGCCAGGGCGTTGAGGAAGGCGTTGCCGGCCGCATAGTTGCCCTGGCCCGGCGAGCCGAGCGCCGCGGCGATCGAGGAGAACAACACGAAAAAGTCGAGCTCCTGGCGCGCCGTGGCCGCATGCAGATGCCAGGCGCCTTCCACCTTGGGTGCCATCACGCGCAGCAGGCGGTCGGCATCGAGCTGGGCCACGACGCCGTCGTCCAGCAGGCCGGCCGCGTGCAGCACACCGCGCAGGGGCGGCAGGCCGGCCTCGGCGGCGCTGTCGAGCGCGGCCCGCAGCTGCGCCGCCTGCGCCACGTCGCCGCGTGCCACGAACACCGTGGCGCCCGCCTCGCGCAGCTGGGCGATGACCGCGTCGGCCTGCGCCGTCGGAGCGCTGCGGCCGAGCAGGACCAGGTGGCGCGCGCCTTGCGCGACCAGCCACTGCGCCATCACCAGGCCCAGCCCGCCCAGGCCGCCGGTCACCAGGTAGCTGGCATCGGCGCGCAGCGGCAGGCCGGAGCGGGCCCGGCCCACGATCGCCGGCGACCGGCCGCCCACCTGGAACACGATCTTGCCGATATGGCCGGCATTGGCGAGGCACTGGAAGCCGGCACGCACGTCCTCGATGCCGAACAGCTGGCGTGGCAGCGGCCGGTAGGCGCCATCCGCGATGCGGGTGAAGACCTCACGCAGCGTCTCCTGCACACGCTCGGGGCGCGAGTCGCACAAGGCGATCAGATCGACGGCGGCATAGCTGAGCGAGCGGCGGAACGGCGCCAGCTGCACCGCCTTGTCCCCATAGAGGTCGCGTTTGCCGATCTCGATGAAACGCCCGTGCGGACGCAGCACCGACAGCCCGCGCTCGATGAAAGGCCCGGCCAGCGAATTCAGCACCACGTCCACGCCGGCGCCTTCGGTCAGGCGCATCACCTCGTCGGCAAAGTCCAGCGAACGCGAGTCAAGCACGTGCTCGATGCCCAGCGAGCGCAGGTAGTCGCGTTTTTCCGGCGTGCCGGCGGTGGCGAAGATCTCCGCACCGATGGCCTGCGCCACCTGCACGGCTGCGAGGCCCACGCCGCCGGCTGCGGCGTGGATCAGCACCCGCTCGCCGCGCGCCAGCCGCCCGGCCTCGTGCAGCGCGAAGTGGGCGGTGCCAAAGGCCACCGGCAAGGTCGCCGCCTCCTCGGCGCTCATGCCGGCCGGCAGGCTCCACACCAGGCGGGCATCGGCCCGGGCGTGCGAGCCGATGCTGTGCGCCGCGAGCGCCACCACCTGCCGGCCCTCTCTTTGGCCCTGCACGCCCGGCCCGACCGCCACCACGGTGCCGCTGCACTCGAAGCCCAGCGTGATGCGGCCCGGCTGTTCACCGACCTCGATGCCCAGCGTCACCAGCACGTCGCGGAAGTTGAGCCCGGCGGCCTGCACCTCGATGACGACCTCGCCGGGGCCCGGCTCGGGCCGGGTGGTCTCGCGCAAGGTGAGCGAGTCCAGCGAGCCGGTTTTCGTCAGCTCCAGCTCATAGGGGCGGCCCTCGGCGGGCGCCACCGAGACGGGGGCCGCGGCCACTTCCACACGCGCCAGGCGCGCCACCGAGCGGCCCGAGCTGAGCAGCGCCACCTGGTTCTCCGGGCCGTCGGCCAGCACTTCGGCCAGCAGCTCGGCTGTTTCGTCCGGCGCGGGGGTCGCGGCCAGGTCGATCAAGGAGCAGCGCAGCTCGGGATGCTCGACCGTCAACACGCGGCCCAGGCCCCACAGCGGCGCGGCCTCGATGCCGGCCGGTGCCTGCGCCGCCTCGACCTGGGCGGCGCCGCGCGTGACGAGCCAGAGCCGCGGCAGCTCCGACAGGCCGGCAGGCAGCAGGGCCTGCACCAGGTGCATGGCCGAGACGACACCGAGACGCTGTGCCGCCGCCAGTGTGTCGGCGCTGGCCGCCTTTGGCGCGAGCGCGCCCTGCCCGTCCAGCGACCAGAGGTGCAGCACGCCGCGGCACGGCCCGGCCTCGGCGCCGAAGCTGCGCGCCAGCACCTGCGCCAGGCCTTGCGGCTCGTCGGGCGCGGCGATGAAGGTCTGCGCGTCGAGGCGCTCGAAGGCCGAGCCGGCCTGCACCACCACGCAGCGGCCGCCGGCCGCGCGCAAGGCTTGCGCCAGGCGCTCACCGACGCCGCCGGCATCGGCCAGCACCAGCCAGGCACCGTCCGCCGATGCCGCTGCCGCCTCGCGTGCCTGCGGCTGCCACTCGATGCGATAGAGCGAATGGCCCAGCATGTCGGCCGAGCGGCGCACCTCCTGGAAGGCCACGCTGCGTGCTTCCAGCACCCGTTCGCCGGACGCCGTGTACAGCTGCAGCTCCATGCAGGGCCGCCCGGTTCCGTCGGCCGGCACGGTGCGCACATGGGCCCACACGCCGGGCTCGCGCGTCTCGAAAAAGCGCAGGCCGGTCGCGGTGCCGGGCACGAAGTAGGAGCCGAAGGGGTCGCTGCCGCCCATCAGCGCGACCGCGCACTGGAAACACGAATCGAGCAGCCCGGGGTGGACCCGGAACACGCTGCCCGGTGCGGCCGCCTGCGGGTCCACCTGCAGCTGCGCGACCAGTTCGCCTTCGCCGCGCCACATCTGCCGGATGCAGCGGAAGGCCGGGCCGAGGGCGTAGCCGAGCGCGTCCATCACGGCGTAGTGCTCGGCGCCGCTCATCACCTGGGTGCAGCGCTCACGAGCCCGCTCGAGGTCGGCCTGGGTCTGGCTGCCGGTCGCGCTGCGCAGGCTGCCGGTGGCGTGCACCACCCAGTCGCCCTCGCCTTCGCGGCTCGCCAGGCGGAAGGAGGCACAGCCTTGCCCGCGCGGTGTCAGCACCAGCTGGGCGGTGGGTGGGGTCTCGCCGGCCAGCACCAGCACCCGGTGGAAGTGGGCCTCGTCGATTGCGCAGGGCCCGTCGCCGAGGATTTCGGCGGCGATGGCTGCGACCATCGAGGCGATCGCCGCGGCCGGCACGATGACCAGGTTCTGGATCACGTGGTCGCGCAGCAGCTCCAGGCCGGGCGTGGCCGCGTCCAGGCTCCACTCCCAGTAGCGGCTCTCGCCGTCGGCGGCCACGCTGTGCTGCGGACCGACGATGGCCTGCACGCCGCTGCGTGGCGCGGCTGCCGGCGTGCCGGCACGCGCACCGGCGGCACCCGGGCGGAACCAGAAGCGCTCGCGCTGCCAGGCATAACGCGGCAGCGCGACAAAACGACGGCCGGTCGTGACGGCCGGCCACTGCAGCGTGCAGCCGCGCGCGTGCAGCGCGCCCAGTGCCGTCAGCATCGTCAGGCGCTCCGGCTCGCGCCGGCGCAGCGAGGTCAGCACGGTCGCGGTCCTGCCGCGCACGGCCAGGCTTTCGTCGATGGCGGTGGAGAGCACCGGGTGCGGCCCCACTTCCAGCAGCACGTCACAGCCGCTGTCCTGCAGCGCCTGCACGGCAGGCTGGAACAACACCGCCTCGCAGGCCTGGCGGACCCAGTAGTCGGCATCGAACTCGGTGCCGTCGCAGCGCCGTGCCAGCAGGGTCGAAACGATGGGCAGCTCCGCCGGGTGGCTCTGCAGTCCGCTCAGCGCCGCGCGCAGCTCGGCGCGCAAGGGCTCCATCTGCCGGCTGTGGAAGGCGTACTGCACCGGCAGCGGCGTGCAGCGGGTGCCGCGGCGCTCCAGCTCGGCGGCGCAGGCGGTGACGGCCTCGGGCGTGCCGGCCACCACGGTGGCGCTCGGGCTGTTGACGGCTGCAATCGACAGCCCGCCCCCCAGCCCGGCGATCAAGGCATCGACCTCGGCGCGCGGCAGCGCCACCGACAGCATCGCGCCCTGCCCGCGGGTGCGCTGCATCAGCCGGCCGCGCTGCGCGACCAGCGCCAGCGCGTCGGGCAAGGACAGCACGCCGGCCACGCAGCAGGCCGCGATCTCGCCGATGCTGTGGCCGACCACGGCCGCGGGCGCGATGCCCCAGGACTTCCACAAGGCGACCAGCCCCCATTGCAGGGCGAACAGCGCGGGCTGCGCAAGCTCGGTGTTGTCGAGCTCGGCGCGGCTGTCGGAGGCGTCGAACAGCGCCTGCAGCGACCAGTCGGCCAGCCCGCGCCAGTGCGTTTCGCAGGCCTCGATCGCGGCGCGGAAGACCGGCTCCTCGCGGAACAGCTCCTGCCCCATGCCCAGCCATTGCGGCCCTTGGCCGGAAAACACGAAACCGACGCGCGGCTCGACGTGTGAGGTCGATGCCGCCGCGCCGTCGGCCAGCGCACGCTGCAGGCGCTCGCGCCACTCGGCGGTCGAGCGGCCGGCGACGGCGATGCGGAAGCGCTGGTGGGTGCGTCGCGCGCCGGCCGCGAAGCTGATGTCGCGGGCCTCGGCGACGCTGCCCGCCAGGAAAGTATCGAAGGACTGCGCCATCGCCTGCAAGGCCTGCGGGGTGTGCCCGCTGAGGACCAGCAGCTCGGCACGCGCGGGGGCGGCCTGCCCGGCGTCCGGCGCGGACGGCAGCGGCGCCTCCTCGACGATGGCGTGCGCATTGGTGCCGCCGAAGCCGAAGGAGTTGATGCCGGCCAGCCGCGGCCGATCGCCGCGCGGCCAGGGCACGGCACGGGTCGCGATGCTCAGGCGCGTGTGCTCCAGCGAGATGCTGGGATTGAGGTCGCGCAGGTGCAGCGTCGGCGGGATCTCCTCGTGCTCCAGCGCGAGCATGGTCTTCAGCAGGCTGGCGATGCCGGCGGCCGCCTCGAGGTGGCCGATGTTGGTCTTCACCGAGCCCATCGCGCAAGGACCGGCGTCGTCGGTCGGCACGCCATAGGTGTCGCTGAGCGCTTCGACCTCGATGGGATCGCCCAGCGAGGTGCCGGTGCCGTGGGCCTCGATGTAGCTGACCTGGGAGGCCGCGATGCCGGCGCTGTCCAGCGCCTGCGCGATCACGGCGCGCTGCGCCAGCCCGTTGGGGGCGGTGAGGCCGTTGGTGCGGCCGTCCTGGTTGACCGCGACTGCACGCACCAGGGCCCGGATGACATGGCCGTCGCGCTGCGCCTGGGAGCGGCGCTTCAGCACCACGAACCCACAGCCCTCGCCGCGCACATAGCCGTCGGCACGCGCGTCGAAGGTCTTGCAGCGGCCGTCGGCCGACATCATGCCGGCCTGCGAGAAGTACACGCTCAGCTCGGGCAGGAACATCATGTTGACGCCGCCGGCAATGGCAATGTCGCATTCGCCGCTGCGCAGGCTCTGGCAGGCCAGCTGCACCGCGACCAGCGAGGACGAGCAGGCCGTGTCGGTGGCCAGGCTGGGGCCGCGCAGGTCAAAGGCGTAGGACAGGCGGTTGGCGACGATGCAGTGCACGTTGCCGGTGCCGAAAAAGGGGTCGAGCGCGGCGCCGTCGCGGATCTGCAGCACGCCGTAGTCGTGCATCGTGGCGCCGACGAAAACGCCGGTGCGGCTGCCCGCCAGCTGCTCGCGCGTCAGGCCGGCATCCTCGAAGGCGTCCCAGGCCACCTCCAGCGCGATGCGCTGCTGCGGGTCCATCGCGGCCGCCTCGCTGGGCGAGATGCCGAAAAAGGCCGCGTCGAAGCGGTCGGCGTCGTCGACGATGCCGCCCCAGCGGGTGATGGACTTGCCGGGGGTCATCGGCTTCGGGTCGTACAGGGCCTCGGCGTCCCAGCGCTCGGCCGGCACCTCGCGCACCGCGTCCACGCCCTCCTGCAGCAGCCGCCAGAACGCCTCCAGGTCGGGCGCGCCGGGCAGCCGACAGGCCGCCCCGACGATGGCCACGGGTTCACGCTGCGCCTGCTGCAGCGCATCGATCTGCGCGCGGGCATCCCGCACGGCGGCGAGCGCGCGGCGCATCTGCGCCGCTTGTTGGGTCTCAGACACGGGTTCTCCTATTGCTTTGCTCCAGCGCCGCGATCTCGTCCTCGAGCGCGGAATGCAGGGTTTCGTCGGACAGTGAATCGAGCTCGGCCTCGGCGCCGGGCACGGCCGCCGGCGTGGGCGCCTCGCCGGCGCGGCCGAGGCGCAGGTCCATGCGCGCCGCCAGGTGGGTGGCGACCTCGGCGACGGTCGGGTAGCTGTAGACCAGCGTCGGCGACAGCGACAAATCGAGCGCCGCCTCCAGCCGGTTGCGCAACTCCACCCCCATGAAGGAGTCGAGCCCGAGGCTCACGAGCGGCACCTGGCTGCCGATGCGCCCGGGGTCCAGCAAGGCCACCTTGCCGAGGATCTCCTTCAGGTGGCCTTCGAGCAGCGGGCGCCGCTGCGCCGGATCGGCCGCTTCCAGCGCCCGGCGCAGCTGGCCGCGTCCGGCCTGGGACCGCTGCGGCCCGCCAGCACCGGCTTCCAGGTCGCGCAGCAGCGCGATCGCCGCGGCACGCGGATGGCGCTGGCGCCAGTGGCGCAGGTCGAGCGGGAACAGGCCGAGGTGCAGTGCCAGGGCCGAGCTCAGCCCGGCGCAGGCCAGCGCGGTCGCCACGGCGGTCTCGGCCGGGACGGCCTCCTCGCCGGCGGCCCGCGGGTCGTCCTCCAGCTCGGTGGCCGGGCCCCAGGCCAGGCCGCAGGCGGCACGTCCGCGCGAGCGCTCGCGGTCCGCCAGCGCCTGTACGGCGGCCGCGCTGGCCAGTCCCGCCGCCTGGCCGGGGCTGCCCAGCAGGGCCGCGGCCGGTGTCGAGACCACAAAAAAGTCCAGCGGCAGATCGGCCACGGCCGCCTGCAGGACGACGGCGGGCAGCAGCTCGGCCTGCAGCGCCTGCCGCAAGGCCGCGCTGTCGAGTTCCAGCACGCTCGCGTCCTGCTGCCAGGGCGTGCCGATGTGCAGGCAGCCGCGCAAGGGCGCCATGCCCTGGGCCTGGCGCTCGCGCAGCCAGGCGCTCAGCGTGTCGCCCGCCTGCCATTCGGCCTCCAGCACCTCGAGCCGCTCCAGCCGGCCGCGCAGCGCGGCCAGCCGGGGTCCGGCGCCCCGCCACGAACCCGCCAGCACGAGGCTGCGCACACCGCGGTCGGCGAGGGCCTCGGCCGCATCCAGCGCCCGGGGCCCGCCGCTGACCAGGTAAGAGGCGTCGGGGCGCAGCGCCGGCGCGGTGTGGCCGGCGACCTCGAAGCGGGCCACACGGGCCACCCAGCGCAGCTCGCCGCGCCAGGCCAGCGCCTGCTCGCTGTCGGCCGCCGCGAACTCGTCCGCGAGACGGCCGGGCAAGGCCGCGTCGAGGGCGGCCGGCACATCGACCACGGTGCCGCCCAGCTCGGGCTGTTCATGCGCCAGGGCGCGGACCAGACCGCCCAGCGCCGCCTGTGCCGGCGCGACGTCCTCGCCCTCGACCGACTGGCCACCCTGCGTCACCACCCAGAGGCGCGGGGGATTGCGGAATCCGGCCCGGGCGACGCTCTGCACCAGGTGCGCGAGGCCGGCCAGCGCGTCGTGCGTCTGGTCCAGCATGCTGCCCGACGGCTCGCCGCCCCAGGGGGCATAGACGATGCCGCGGCAGGACAACGCCGAGGCCCCGAAGGCCTGACCGAGCAGCCGGCCCATCTGCGCGGCGTCGGCCGGGTCGACCTGCAGGCGCCGCTCGGCCTCGCTGCCGGACCCGGCCCGGCCGAGCCCGGCCGTCACGCAGGCGGCGCCACGCTGCTCCAGCACGGCGGCCAGGCGCCGGCCGAAATCGGCGCAGCCCGACAGCACCAGCCAGCTGCCCTCCAGGCTCTGCACGGCAGCGCCCGGCAGCGGCGCCTGCTTCCAGCGCTGCACCAGGGGCGCCCACGCCGGATCCGGCGTGTCGCCGGAGGCCACCGCCGCAGCGGCCTCGAGGGGCGGCTCGTCCGTGCCGGCGGCGACCGCCGGCGTCGGCGCCGCGGGCGCTTGCACATCGAGCCAGTAACGCTGGCGCTGCCAGGGGTAGGTGGGCAGCTCGACATGGCGGCCCGCGCGGTAGACGCGGCGCCAATCGATCGCGACGCCGAGCTCGTAGAGCTGGCCGAGCGAGCGGCGCAAGGTGCTGAGCTCGGCCTCGCGGGTGCGGATGGACGCCAGCAGGGCCGCGTCGCGTCCGGCCTGCATCAGGCAGTCGGCCAGCGCCGGCGCCAGGGTCGGCTGGGGACCGATCTCGACAAAGGCCTCGATGCCTTGCGCCACCACCTCCTGGACCGCGGCGGCGAACAGCACCGGCTCGCGCATCTGGCGGGCCCAGTACTGCGGCGTGAAGCTGTCGGCGTCGAGGCGGCGGCCGGTCAGCGTGGAATAGGCCGGCGTGTGGGCCGCCGCCGGACGCAGCCCGTCGCAGGCCAGAGCCAGCGCCGCGCCGAAGGGCTCCATGTGACGGCTGTGGAAGGCGTAGGAGACGCCCAGGTCGCGGCCCGCCACGCCGCGCGACTGCAGCGCGGCCAGCAGCGCCTGCACCGCGTCGCGGTCGCCGGCCACCACCGTGGTGTTGGGCCCGTTGACGGCCGCAACCGCGAGCTGGCCGCCCTGGCCGTCGATCTCGGCCTGCAGTTCCTCGCGCGACAGTGGCACCGAGGCCATCGCGCCCCGACCGGTCGCCTCCTGCATGATGCGGCCGCGCTCGATCGCCAGGTGCATGCCCTCGCGCAAGCTCAAGGCACCGCACGCCACCGCGACGGCGATCTCGCCGACGCTGTGGCCGATCAGCACGTCCGGCTGCACGCCCCAGCTGCGCCACAGGCACAGCAGCGCCCATTGCAGCGCGAAGATGGCCGGCTGGGCCAGGTCGGTGCGCGCCAGCGCGGAGCTCGACGGGTCCTCCAGGATGGCCTCGCGCAGCGAGCCCGCGCGGCGCTCGGTCGCATACCGCTCGCAGGCCTCGAAGGCCTCGCGAAACACCGGCTCCTGCGCCAGCAGGCTGCGGCCCATGCCGGCCCACTGGCCGCCCTGCCCGGAGAACACGAAGGCGATGCGCGGCCGGGGCCGCGCCGCCCCGGCCACGCCGCCGGGCTGGCGCTCGTCGAGCTGGCGTACCAGCTCACTCCAGTCGGACGCGAGCAGCGCGGCCCGGTGCGGGTGGTGCGTGCGCCGTGCCGCGGCGGTGTAGCAGGCGTCGGCCAGCGCCGGCCGCCCGGCCTCGCTGCCGGCCAGCCGGCGATAGGCCTGCAGCAGCTCGGCCAGCGCGGCTTCGCTGCGTGCCGACAGCGGCAGCACGAGAGCGGCCGGGCTGGCGCTGTCGCCCGGCGCGGCTGCGGCGGCGGGCGGCGTCGGGGCCGCCTCGAGAATCAGGTGGGCGTTGGTGCCGCCGAAGCCGAAGCCGCTGACGGCGCCGAAACGTGGCCCCTCGGGCCAGGGCCGGGTCTCGCCGGGAATGAACAGGCGGGTGCCGTCCAGCGAGATCTTGGGGTTGAGCTTCGAGAAGTGGGTGTGGGCCGGAATCACGCCGTGCCGCAGCGCGTGAACCATCTTGATGACGGCCGCCGCGCCGGCAGCGGCTTCGAGGTGGCCGATGCTGCTTTTCACGGAAGCCAGCGCGCAGGGGCGCGTGCCGTCCTCGGGACGTGCGTAGACGGCCTTCAGCGCGGCCACCTCGATCGGGTCGCCGAGCGGCGTGCCGGTGCCGTGCGCCTCGATGCAGCCGACCAGGCCCGGCTCCACGCCGGCGCTCGCCAGGGCCCGGCGCAGCACCTCCTCCTGGGCTTCGACGGCCGGTGCCGTGAGGCCGGCGCTCTGCCCGTCGTGGTTGACCGCCGAGCCGCGGATCAGCGCGTGGATGGTGTCGCCGGCCGCCAGCGCGTCGCTGAGCCGCTTGAGCACCAGCATGCCGCCGCCCTCGCCGCGCGCATACCCGTTGGCCCGCTCGTCGAAGGTCCAGCAGCGCCCGTCAGGCGAGAGCGCGCCCATCTTGCACATGTAGACATGCGGCCCGGGCACGATGATGCGGTTGACGCCGCCGGCCAGCGCGACATTGCATTCGCGCTGGCGCAGGCTCTGGCAGGCCAGGTGGATGGCGACCAGCGTCGAGGAGCAGGCCGTGTCCACCGTCATGCTGGGGCCGCGCAGGCCCAGCACGTAGGAGAGCCGGCCGCAGGCCACGCTGAAGCTGGAGCCGGTGCCGGTGTAGGGGTTGATGGCGCCGGCCTCACGCCATGCCAGCTGCGCGTAGTCGTTGGTCATCAGGCCGACGAACACGCCGGTGGCGCTGGAGTGCAGCGCATCCGGCGGCTCGCCGGCATGCTCCAGCGCCTCCCAGCTCAGCTCCAGCAGGAGCCGCTGCTGCGGGTCCATGTTCTGCGCCTCGGGCGGCGCGATGCCGAAAAACTCCGCATCGAAGCTATCGAGGTGCGGCACGAAACCGCCCCGGCGGGTGTACATCTTCCCGGGCGCCTTGGGGTCGGGGTCGTACCAGCCGTTCAGGTCCCAGCGGTCCGCGGGGACCTCGCTGATGCCGTCGCCGCCACGCTCCAGCAGCTCCCAGTAGCGTTGCGGCGAGTCGGCGCCGCCGGGCAGGCGGCAGCCCATGCCGACGATGGCGATCGGCTCGCTGCGCTCGTTCTCGAGCGCGGTGATGCGCGCCTTGGCCTTCTCCAGCGCCACCAGGGCCCGCTTGACCGGGTCCTGCGCCGGCTTGGGCGCGGTGTCTTGACTCATTTGGACAGTTCCTCCAGTTCCTCGATGCGCTTGAGCAATTCCGCCTCGGCCTCGGCCTTCGAGAGCTCGTCGACGCTGGCGGCAAAGTCGGGCGCCGCCGGTGCGGCCGCTTCGGCGGCCTCCACCGGGTCGGCCAGGGGCAGCTGCAGCTGCGTGACGAGATGGCGGCCCAGCGCCTGCAGCGTCGGGTGGCTCCAGACCAGCGTGGCGGGCAGCGACAGCCCCAGTGAGCGCTCCAGGCGGCTCTTGAACTCCAGCGCCATCAGCGACTCCAGCCCCATGTCGGGCAGCGAACGGCGCGGATCGATGCGAGACGCGGGCAGGCGCAGCACGGGCGCCAGCTGCTCGATCAGATGGGCCTCCAGCAGCGCGGCGCGCGAGCGGGCCGGCGCCGCGGCCAGGGCCTGGCGGAAGGGTGCCGCCGCCGCGTCCCCGGCCGCTGGCGCCGCGGCCCCCGGCTCCGGACCGTCGTCGCCGAGCCTGGCCTCGGGGGCCAGCGCCAGCACCAGCACATGGGCCCGCGGCTGGTCCAGCAGGGTTTGCATCGCCTGCAGCGCCTCGTCGGGGGCCAGGAAACGCAGGCCGCGGCCGGCCGCCTGCCGGGCCACCGCCTCGCGCGAGGCCGCCATGCCGACCTCGGCCCAGGGACCCCAGCCGATGCTGAGGGCGACCTGCCCCGCGGCCCGGCGGTGGTGCGCGAGGGCATCCAGGAAGGCGTTCGCGCTGGCGTAATGGGCCTGGCCGGCCGAGCCGATCGCGGCAGCCACCGACGAGAACAGCACCAGTGCGTCGACCGGCTCGCCCTGCAGCGCCTGGTGCAGGTTCCAGGCGCCGACGACCTTGGGCGCCAGCACCTTGGCGAAGCGCGCCGTGTCGAGGCTGCTCAGTGCCGCGTCGTCCAGCACGCCGGCGGCATAGAACACGCTGCCCAGCGGCCGCCCTTGCGCCCGCAAGGTGGCGAGCGCGCGCTGCAGGTCGGCGCTGTCGCAGGCATCACCGAGCAGGACCTGCACGCCGGCCCCGGCCCGCTGCAGGCCCTCGATGGCGGCGAGCGCCTGCGGCCCCGGCGCCTGGCGCCCCGTCAGGACCAGCTGGCGCGCGCCGCGCGCCACCGCCCACTCGGCCACCCGCAGGCCCAGCGCCCCGAGTCCTCCGACGATCCAGTGCACCGCCTCGGCGCGCAGCGCCGGGCCTGGGGTCGAAGCCGGGGCGCAAGGCTGCAGCCGGCCCCGGTAGACGCGCCCGGCACGCAGCGCGAAGCGACGTCCTTCCAGCGGCGCGCGCAGCAAGCTGGCAAGCACCTCCCCTTCGGCCTTGCCGCCGCCGGCATCGAGATCGATGCCGGCCGGGCGCAGTTCAGGGTGCTCCTGGGCGATCGCAGCGAGCAGTCCGGACAGGGGCGCCTGGGCCAGGCCGGCGACCTCCTCGTCGCGGCCCACCGCCTGCGCCCCGCGCGTCAGCAGCCAGAGGCGCGGCGGGCTCGCCCAGGCCTGCGACACCAGCGCCTGCACCAGCGCCAGCACACTGAAGCAGCCGAGGTGATGGGCCTCGGCCAGCGTCGCGGCGTCCAGCTGCCAGGCCGGCGCCGCGTCGAGCGCGCCGAGGTGGACGATGTCCAGCGGGGTGTTGCCCTCGGCCTGCGCGGCCTGCAGCAGTTGCCGGCACTGCTCGGCCGAGCTGAAGTCGAGGCGGTACTGCCGGGCGCCGCGGGGCTCGAAGGCCGCGCCGCGCAGAGCGAGCAGACACGCCTCGCCGGCGCGCTCCAGCCGCTCGGCCAGCGCCTCGCCGAGGCCGCCGTCGTCGGCCAGCACCAGCCAGCGTCGCGGCGCGGCCGCCGGGGACAGCGACGCCACCGGATGCCAGGCCATCTCGAGCAGGCTGGGCGCAGCCGTCGGGACGCTGGCCGTTGCCAGCGCGGTCTGCACGAAACGCGCGCCGACCAGCTCGGCCATCACCGTGCCGTCCGCGTCGATCAGGCGAAGATCGACACGCCGCTCGCGCGACCCGTCCTCCGTGTCGAGCAGCACCGCATGCACCCAGGCGGCGCCGGCGGGCCGGCGCAGCAGCGTGAAGCGCTGCACGCCGACCGGCACGAAGGCCTGCGGTCCGCCGTCGGCCCGTGCCGCCAGCGCGCCGCCCAGCTGGAAGGCGGCATCCAGCAGGACCGGGTGCACCCGATAGCGGGCCGCGTCGGCGGCCTGCGCGGCCTGCAGCGACACCTGCGCCAGCGCCTGGTCGCGGCCCCAGGCGACCGTTTCGATGCGGCGGAAGCGCGGCCCCATGCGGGCCCCGCGGGCCGACAGGAAGGCGTAGAAGTCGGCCGCGCCGGACGATCCCTCGCTGCAGGCCTGGCGGCCCGCCTCCAGGCTGAAGGCCACCGCGGCGGCCGGCTCGTGCCGCACCACCACACCCTCGGCATGCAAGGTCGATGTCGCGTCCGGAGCCGCCGAGACCACGAAGCGGATCCGGTCCGCGCTCGCTTCGGCGGTTTCCAGCTGAACGCCGGGATCCTGCCCGGGCACGAGCGGCAGCGGCGCGGCCAGCGCCAGCGGCTCGATGCGGGCCGGCACCTCGCCCCAGCGGTCGTGCGCGGCAGCCAGGGCGAGCTCCAGGTAGGCCGCCGCCGGGAACAGCGCGGTCTCGCCGATCACGTGGTCGCTGAAGCAGGCGCAGCCCGAAGCCGCGACGCTCCAGCGGACCGAGCCGGGATGGAGCGCAGACGCCTGACGCCGGCCCAGCAGCGGATGGCCGTCCCGCGACAACGCGGCCCCTGGCGTGGCGACCGGCTGGGCGACGGCCGCGAGCGGGAAACGCTCGCGCTGCCAGGCCGGGCCCGGCGCGCCGACGTTGCGCCCGGGCGGCACCAGCCGGTGCCAGGCCAGCGGGTGGCCGGCACAGAACAGGGCGGCAGCGGCCGCCCGCAGTGTGTCGGGCTCCGAGCTGCCGCGACGCAGCGAGGCGATCACGCGGCCCGCGCGCGCTTCGGCGGGCAGCATCTGCAGCAGGTCGCCGGCGTGGACCGGATGCGGACCGATCTCGACGAAGGTGACGTCGCCTTCGGCCAGCAGGCGCTCGATCACCGGCGCAAAACGCACCGGGTCGCGCGCCTGGCGCAGCCAGTGGGACGCCGTCAGCGGGCCATTCACCGGCTCGCCGGTGGCGGTCGAATACATCCGCAGGCGGGGCGCATGCAGGGCCAGCGACTCGAGCGCGCGGCCGAACTCGGGCAGGATCGCTTCGGTCTGGGCACTGTGGAAGGCGCAGTCGCCCGGCAGCCAACGGCAGGCGAGGCCGAGGGCGTGCAGGCTGTCCTCCAGCTCCTCGCACACCTCACTGTCGGCGGACAGCACGGTGGACTGCGGTCCATTGATCGCGGCCAGGCTGACCGCCCCCTCGAAGCCCTCGACGACCCCCTGCAGCGACGGCGCGTCGGCGTGCACGACCAGCATCGCGCCGGCGCCTTGCTGGCGCGCCATCAGCCGGCCCCGGTGGATCGCCAGGCGCATCGCCTCGTCGATGGAGCAGGCGCCGGCCGCGCAGGCGGCGGCGATCTCCCCGACGCTGTGACCGAGCACGACGTCGGGCACCACCCCCCAGGACGCCCACAGCTGGGCCAGCGACCACTGCAGCGCGACCAGCGCCGGCTGGGCAAACTCGGTGGCCGCCAGTCGCGAGCGCTCCTTGGGCTCGGCCAGCAGCTCCCACAGCGACCAGCCGGCCGCCTCGCGGGTGACGTCGTCGCACAGCGCGAGCGCGCGCCGGAACACCGGCTCGGCGGCCGCCAGCTGGCGTCCCATCTCGGCATACTGCGCGCCCTGGCCGCCGAAGACGAAGGCGATGCGGCCCGGCTCGCGCGGCGCCTGGCCACTGCACACGCCGGCCGGGGCCTGCCCGTGCAGCCAGCCGGCCAGCGCCTCGCACAGCTCGTCCGCGGTGCGGGCGACCGCCACCGCGCGGAACGGCTGGAAGCCGCGCCGCTCGGCCAGCGTGTGGCTCAGGTCGCCGAGCGAGGCCTGCCACTCGCCGCGCGCCAGCCGGGTCTTCAGCTCCCCGGCCAGGGCCCGCAAGGCCCCCGGCGTGTGGGCCGTGAGAGGAAACAGCCAGGCCGGCGGGGCGGCCCGCGGCGCTTCGGGCGGCAGCGGCGCCTCCTCGAGCACCAGGTGCGCGTTGGTGCCGCCGAAACCGAAGGAGCTGACCCCGGCGCGCCGGGGCTGCGGCCCGCCGGCCGGCCAGGGCTGCAGCTGGCGCGCCACCTGCAGCGGCAGGCGCTCGAAGGGAATCAGCGGATTGGCCTGCTCGAAGTGCAGGCTGGGCGGAATCGCGCCGTGGTGCAGGCACAGGGCCGCCTTGATGAGCCCGGCGACGCCCGCGGCCGACTCGAGGTGACCGATGTTGCTCTTCACCGAGCCGAGCCACGCCCTGGCGTCGCCGCGCCCCTCGCCGAGCACCGCGCCCAGCGCCGCGGCTTCCATCGGGTCGCCCAGAGGCGTGCCGGTGCCGTGCGCCTCGACCAGCGAGACCTCGCCGGGCGACACGCCGGCCGCGCGGTAGGCCGCGCGAAGAACGGCTTCCTGGGCTTGCCGGCTGGGGGCCGTGAGGCCGTTGGTGCGGCCGTCCTGGTTGACGGCGCCACCGCGAATCACGGCATAGATGCGATCGCCGTCTCGCTGCGCGGCGGACAGGGGCTTGAGCACCACCAGGCCGGCACCTTCGCCGCGCACATAGCCGTTGGCGCCGGCGTCGAAGGCCTTGCAACGGCCGTCGGGCGACATGAAACCGCCCTTGGAGAAGACGATCGTGAGCTCGGGCGACAGGATCAGGTTGACCCCGCCGGCCAGGGCCATCTCGCAGTGCCCGCCACGCAGGCTGTCGCAGGCCAGCTGCAGCGCCACCAGCGACGACGAGCAGGCGGTGTCGACGGCCACGCTGGGCCCGCGAAAGTCGAACTGGTAGGAGATCCGGTTGGCCGCGATGCTCAGGCCCATGCCCGGCCCGCTGAAACCTTCGTTGACCGCCTGGCTGGCCAGCAGCAGGCGGCCATGATCGCTGTTGGAGATGCCGACGAACACGCCCACCGGCCGGCCCGCGTGCGTGGAAGCGACCACCCCGGCGTCACCCATCGCCTCGGCGGCCACTTCCAGCAGCAGGCGCTGCTGTGGATCGAGATACGGCGTCTCGCGCGGCGACAGCCCGAAGTAGTGCGGATCGAAGCCATCCACGTCGTCGAGAAAGCCGCCCCAGCGGGTGCTCATCGTGCCGGGCGTCGCGACATCCGGGTGGTAGAGCGCGTCGATGTTCCAGCGCTCCCGCGGCACCTCGCGCACCGCGTCCACGCCGTTGCGCAGCAGGTTCCAGAAGGCCTGCGGCCCGTCGGCGCCGGGGAAACGACAGCCGATGCCGACAATGGCGATGGGCTCGCTCGACGGCAGCGCGGCGGGCGACGGCAATGGCGCAAGCGCGGCGGCCGCCTGGGGAACGCCTGTGAGATAGGCCGCCAGCCGCCCCACCGACGGGTGGTCCCAGAACAGCGTCGGCGGGCAGGGCCGGCCGAGCCGGCGCTCGAGCTCGCCGCTCAACACGATCGCCTGGCTCGAGCTCAAGCCATAGCGTGCGAAGGGAACCGCCGGGTCGATCTCCTGCGGCGCCGCGCCGACCGTGTCGGCCAGCGCCTGCACCAGCCAGTCGGCCAGCTCGCGCGGCCCGCTGCCGTGCGCCACCGCCGCCTGGCTCGGGGCCGAGGGCGCCGGCGCTGTGGCGGCCTGCGTACGTCGCCAAATGTGCAAGGCCTGCAGGCGATCCTGCAGGAAAGCCTGACGGCTCGCGCGCCGCTGTATCTTGCCGCTGGAGGTCTTGGGCAGGGTGCCCGGCGGGATCAGCGCGACGGCATGCACCGGCAGCTCGTGCTCGGCCGCGACCGCCTGGGCCACACGCGCGGCGATCGCGTCCAGGTCGGGCGCCCCGTCGCCCCCCTGCCGGTTGAGATCCAATTCCTGCACGATCACGGCCTGCTCGCCGCCCTCGACCTCCACCGCGAAGGTGGCGCCGCAACCGGGCTTGAGCCTCGGGTCGCAGCGCTCGACCGTCATCTCGAGGTCCTGCGGGTAGTGGTTGCGCCCATCGATGATGAGCATGTCCTTGTGCCGCCCGGCCACGAACACCTCACCCTGGCGCAGGAAGCCGAGGTCGCCGGTCCTCAGGAAGGGACCCTCGCCGGTGTCGGCCAGGCAGGCGGCGAAGGTGTGCGCGGTCTCCTCGGGGCGCTTCCAGTAGCCCTGCGCGACACCGCGGCCGCGCATCCAGATCTCGCCGATGCGGTCGGGGGCACAGCGCAGGCGGGTCTGCGGGTCGACGATCAGCACCTCGGTGCCGAGCGCCGGGCGCCCGCAGCCGACCAGCCGGCGCGCGTCGGCACGTCCGGGGGCCGGCATCACACGGTCCTCCAGCAGCGCCTGCGGATCCAGCTCCAGCACCGCGGCTTCTTCGTCGACGGCACGGGTCGAGACCTTCAGGGTCGCCTCGGCCAGGCCGAAGCCGGGCGTCAGCACGGTCGGTTTCAGGCCAAACGGGGCGAAGGTCTGGTTGAAGCGTTGCAGCGTTTCGGCGCGGATCGGCTCCGCCGCATTCAGCGCCAGCCGCCAGCTGCCGAGGTCCAGCGCCTGCCGCTCCGCCGCGGTGGTGCGCCGCACGCAGAGGTCGAAGGCGAAGTTGGGCGCCGCGCTGTGGGTGCCGCGAAAGCGCGAGATCGCCTGCAGCCAGCGGATCGGGCGCTGCAGGAAATCCGACGGTGTCATCAGCACGCCGAGGTGGCCGACATACACCGGCTCCAGCACCCCGTAGATGAGCCCGAGGTCGTGGAAGATCGGCAGCCAGCTGACCGAGACGCTCTGCTCGGTCTGGTCCCAGCCGACGATCATGTCCTCCAGCGTGTGCAGCAGATTGGCGTGCGAGACCATCACGCCCTTGGGCGTGCTGGTCGAGCCCGAGGTGTACTGCAGGAAGGCCAGCGAGTCCGGCGCGGGCAACTCGGCCGGATGGGGGGCGGCGGCCCCCGCGGCCAGAGTGTCGAGCGCGATCCAGGCCTCCGCCGCCGCGTCCGCCGCCCCCGGCCGGGTCTCCAGATCGCCGGCCGCCTCGAGGAAGCGGGAGTTGCACAGCACCGCGGCGGCGCCGGCGTCCTCGATGATGGCGCGCAGGCGGGGCAAGGCCCGCTCCAGCCGCGCCGGGTAGGCCGCCGGCACGGCGACCATGCCGGCATACATGCAGCCGAAGAAGGCCGCGATGTAGTCCAGCCCGGCGGGCAGCATCAGCAACACGCGCGCGCCGGCGGGCGCGCGGGCGCCCAGGGCGGCGGCGATCTCCAGGGCACGCTGCTGCAGCTGCCCGTAGCTGAGGCGCTGTTCGTGCGCCTCGCCGTCCCCGAGGAACACGAAGGCCTCTCGGTCGCGCTGGTGCTGGGCGCGCCAGGACAGGATCTCGACCAGCGTGCGGGGATGGAACGTTCCGATATGCATTGTTGAACCCGTCGGTGAGAGGTGCGCCTTCAGGCGCCCGAGTCAAAGTGCGTGCGGCCCTGCTGTGGCAGGGACGCACGCGCCACCCGTCGCGGACCCGCACGCCTTCACGCGACGCCGGGCATCGCGGTCGAAGCGGCGCGTCCGGCGCCGGCCGTCAGTCAGTCAGTCAGTCAGGAATCCCGCCGTCGCTCAGGCCGACGAGGGCCGCAGCGGCGGCATGAAGGCATCGACGCTCGCGGGGTCGACGCGGAAATGCGCCCGCACCTCGGCGATCGGCGTGTCCCACAGCTCGGTCCATCGCACGCCGAACAGCGGCCGCGCGCGTTTGCCCATCAGCCAGCCCCTCACGATGGCGCGCATGCGGGCATCGCCTTCGGCATACGGGTGCTTCAGGGTCTGGATGATTCCGCCGCCGAGCATCAGGGGCGCCAGCCGGGTCGGCATCTGCGCGAGATAAAAACCGTGCAGCCCGAGCTCGCCGGCGACGTCGGCATCGAAGTCGGCGACGGTGTGCCAGATGTCGTGGGTTTCGAGCAGGTGGGCGCGGGCGTAGGAGGTTGCGTCCCGGGCCGGATGGATCGGGATGTCGTCAGCGTCCAGGCCGTTGCGGTCCAGGTGCTGGACGAAGGCGTGTGCCAGCGTGCCAGCCGGCTTGGCGCGCAAGGCCGGCAGATCGAGCGGCCCGAGGCGGGGCCGGTCTCGCAAGGCGGGCGCGAAGTTCGGGTCGTCGCCGATCTCGTCGGCCATGGCCTTCAGCAGCGCGGGTGTGAACACCGCGTCGCCGATGGCGACCACCGCGCCCAGATTGGACGGCTTGCGGAACAGCACGCCCATCGAATACACGACGCGCAGGACCCGGCGCAGCCTTTCCCGCCGGGTAAGACGCGCACTCAGATCGGGCAGAGGAGGGTTCACGCCGGCCAGCGTGACGCCATTTTGTGCGGGTGAATGTGAATATCCGTTCATACTCAGCTCATTGGCAGTGACGCAGCCCTGCCCCCGCAAATCCCGCACCGGCGACCAAATATCGACCGGAGGCGACTCGCGATGACAAAGCGATAAACCGAAACGAAAACATCGCGCGGCGCACTGATGCGCCGCATTCTTCCGGACGGGCCCGCGCCGAACGACTTGTTTTTGTCATCCTGCGTCCTGCACGACCCGCACGCTCACTGATGCACCCACTCCATGCACCGTCGCTGCACCCCACCGGGGCGCGGCCGACTTTCATCGCGGAGAAACTCTTGTTCTTGTGCGCCCGATGCCGCCACCCGCCTCGACAGCAGACAGCGAAAATCACCTCCGCACCGACGTGCGAAATAAGCGACAGCCCAGCGCCAAGCCCCAGCCGCATCCCCGTCACGCTGCCTGCGCAACCGCGACGGACGAGGCGCCTTACCGTGGCAAGGCCGTCATTTATTCGACATATTTACTCCTGCGCACTTTCGGTGTTGCCTCCGAGTGCGATACGAAGTTGATTCTAAATAAGTAAACGAAACGCCAACCCCTGGAAAGTCTGACAGCTTTCCGAGATGGCGGCTGATGAAATCCCCAAAAAGGCCCGAAAGGGCAGGTTTTGAGGCCAAGGCGCCCGGCGTCAGCAGACTGTAAGTCCGCGGCTGATTATCGAGCCGAACGGGCGGGGGCGCCCATTTTCGGGCGGGAACCCCGGCGGAGCGCCGGCGGTTCACCGCAAGGGTGCATATTGGCGAAACCGCGGCCCCGACCGAGGCCGCATTTCTTGAGGGGGTCGAGACCGGAGGATTCAGCGCAGAGGTGCGCGGAGATTCAGCGCAGACCGGACGCGGCGCGGGTCGGCTGCGCCGGATGCCGCCTTATGCCCAGCAGAGGGCAGCGACCGCGGCCAGCGCCGGCACGGCCTGGACGAAAAAGATCTTGCGGCTGACCGTCAGCGCGCCGAAGACGCCGGCGACCACGACGCAGGCCAGGAAAAACAGCTTGACTGCCGTGCCTGCCGGCCCGAGCGTCAGGCCCCACACCAGCCCGGCCGCCAGAAAACCGTTGTACAGCCCCTGATTGGCGGCCAGCGCCTTGGACGCGGCGGCGAACTCGGGCGTCAGGCCGAAGGTGCGACGCCCGAAGGGCTTGTCCCACAGGAACATCTCCAGCACCAGGAAGTAGAGATGCAGCAGGGCCACCAGGCCGACCAGGATCTTTGCGAGCACCATGCGCCTTGTTTGAAAAACACTTTTGTTTCTATTTGGCATGTTATTGTTTTTCGATCATGAGCACAACCAGCAAGACAGCAGCGCCGCGAAGCCCGGCCGGGCGCTCGCGCGCGGCGCCGCAGAAGCTGCCGCGCGGTGGCCGCCACCCGCTGACGCAGGCGGCGGTCGCCGCCTCGCAGCGCGAGCGCATGCTGCGCGCCATCGTGAAGGTCGTCGCCGACAAGGGGTACACCGCGACGACGGTCGCGGACGTCATCGGCGTGGCGGGGGTCTCGCGCCGCACCTTCTATGAACAGTTCGCGAGCATCGAAGCCTGCTTCCTGGCCGCCTATGACGACGGCCTGCAGGAGCTGCTGGCGGCCATCCGCGAGGCGATGCGCGGCGCGCCGAAGGGCGACTGGCGCGAACGCAGCCGGCTGGGCATTGCCGCCTACCTCGACGCGCTGGCGGCCGGCCCGCCGGGCGCGGCATGGACCTACACCGTCGAGGTACTGGGCGCGGGCCGCAAGGCGCTCGCGCGCCGGGCGGCCGTGATGGCGCAATGGACGGCGCAGTGGCGCGCCTTGCAAGAGATGCGGCGAGCCACCGAGGCCGAGGTGCCCGATGTGGAGGACGCCTGCCTGCTGGCCCTGGTCGGCGGCATCGAGGAGCTGGTGCGCGAATGCCTGCGCAGGAGGGGCGTGCGGCATCTGCCGGGCTTGGTGCATGTGGCGACGGATCTGTCGGTGCGGGTGCTGGGTGGAGCGCAGCCGGGCGGCTGACGGCTCCAACTCAAGGCGGGACTGAAGCAGATGCGGAGTTTCTATCTGGCCTACCGGGATCTACTCCGGAAACGTCACGCGGTGCGTGACCTTTCCAGCGCGGCGACCCTGATGGGTCGGCCGGACCCAGCAGGGATCCGGCTGCAATCCACGCTCGGGAAAACGCGGATATATCCACCCTCGCATGTCAAAGAATGTCAGACTTTGACAATAGGCCTACAATTTCAGGGTAGTCTGCTACCGAGAGGTTTGTCATGGGCATGAACGTGAATTTGACGCCGCAGCTGGAGGAACTGGTGCGACGCAAGGTCAGTTCTGGCATGTACACGTCGGCGAGTGAGGTCGTCCGGGAGGCCTTGCGGCTGATGGACGAGAAAGACCAGCTCCGCGAAGCCCAACTCGATCAACTGCGCCAGGACATCCGGGAGGGTCAGCACAGTGGGCCAGCGACGGCGTGGGATCCCGAGGACATCAAGCGAGCCGGCCGAGCGCAACGCACAGCCAGCGTCAAAGTCAGCGCGGGATAACCGTCGCGAGGTGCGAGTTCGTCCAAGCGGTCGCGCCGACATCGAGCAGTTGTGGCACTACATCGCGGACGACGACATCCCTCAGGCAGACCGCTTCGTCGATCGATTGGACGAGACCTTTCGTCTGCTCGCGCAACAACCCTTGATGGGAAGAGCCCGCGACGAGTTGGGGCAGGCAGTGAGAAGTCACCCGTTCCAGAGGTACGTAATCTTCTACGAGCCCTTACCGAGCGGGATCGCCGTCATACGGGTTCTGCATAGCGCTCGGGACGTAGTGACGCAATTCACTGCTGCGGACGAATAGCGCCTCCGCGCTCTTGAGCAACCAAACGCTCGCCGTCTTCCGCCGTGCTCCTAGCAGCAGCGGATCGCCGCCTCAGTCCGGCACCCGCTCGAACAACTCCCCCACACCCACGCCGAAAAACTTGCAGAGCTTGTCGATGGCGTCCAACTCCACCCGGGCGGCAGTCTCTTGGTAGAGCAAGGTGATGGTGTTGCGGTTGAGCCCGGTTTCCCGGGCCACATCGGCGATCTTCAGCTTGCGTTCGCCCATGAGCCGCGAAAGGTGGCACTTGATCAAGAGCCACCCCAAATGGAAAAATTAGATCCAGGATAGAAGAATTTGCTTGACACGCTCGTTCTGGGTTCCACAATGTCATCCTAGACATCAAAACGCCGCGCAAGACGACGTGAGCCGCTGCATTGTGACCACTTTCGGGAGGCCCGAGAAGTGCCAGAGCTTGCTTTTGCCTTTTCGGTAAGCGTGGACCATGGGCCCAACGCCGTCGGCCACGGTTTACCCGGCTTTGCCCACAGCGGCGGCCCGTTCACGACAGGGCCCATGCCTCAACCGGCCTTCTGGTTCCACCCCACCCTCGACCCCACGCTGTCACTGCCCACGCGCCGCGCGTGGTACCGCCGCCTGCAGCATCAACTCGCCGCCCTCGACCTCGCGATCGGAACGCACCGGGCCGTGTCGGTGGTGATCGGCGGCCGGCACGTGCTCGGCTCCAACGACCGGCAGCAGGTGTTGAGTTGGCTCATGAACGAGTCCCCGGTGTGGGCCGTGCAGAGCGGTGAGCTCCTGCTGCTGCAGCCCCAGGCCGGCCTGCTCGCCGGCACCGCGGCCCTGAACCTCTGGCTGGTCAACGGCCTCTCGCACTGCTGGCTGGCAGGCACCGGCCGCACCACGCTGTGCCGCATCGGCCAGGGCGCAACGCTCGCCCGTCGCATCGGCGAAGCACGCCGCGCGCTGCGCGCACGAAGATGACAGCAAGCTTAAAACACACCCCCCATTGGAGGGTGGCGATTAGCCATGGGGCGAATTAGCATGATTGCTAATGAACGAGATTTTCAAAGCCCTGTCGCACCCGACCCGCCGCGAGATCATCGGCCTGTTGCGTGACGGCCCGATGGCCTCGGGCGATATCGCCGGGCTGTTCGACATGAGCTGGCCGACCATCACGGGGCACCTGAACGTGCTGCGCGATGCCGGGCTGGTGGAGGTGGAGCGGCTGGGTGTCTCGATGCGCTACCGGCTCAACATCTCGGCCATCGAGGACGCGGTGGGTTTCCTGATGGACGTGCTCGGCACGGGCAAGGCCCGCGCCGGCGCCCGCCTCAGGCCGAAACGAAAAGGAAACGTCACGCCGTGACTCAGCCGCCTTCCGCTCCCCCGCCCCTTCCACCTGCTTCGTCCACGCCCCCGCGCCCATCGCCCCCCGGCCCGCTCGATGCCGCGGCCTGGGCCGTCGCCGGGCTGCAGCTGGTGTTGGCGCTGTGGGTCGCCGGCTGGGGCCCGGACGGTCCGCTGCCAATGCACTTCACGGGGACCGGCGAGGTCGACCGCTGGGGCCACCGTTATGAAGCCGTGGCCGTGCTGCTCGGTTTTGCGCTGCTCAACCTGGGGGTGCAGATCGGCTTGAGGCACGGGGCCGCGGGAAGCCTGCCAGCAGGCGGCCCCCCGCTGCCGCTGAGGGTGGCGCGTGTGGTCCTGCTGGTCGTGCTGACCCTCGTCAGCGCACTGTGCGGGGCGCTGGGACTGGGCCTGCTGACCCCGGGCGAGCCCCAGGTGCGGCTGATGCATGGGGCGCTCGCGCTCGGCTGGGTGGCGACGCTGTCGCTGGGCGCCGTGGTCGGCAAGGCGCGCCCCAACCCGGTGGTGGGCGTGCGGGTCCGCTGGACGCGGCACAGCCGCCTGGCCTGGGACAAGGCCAACCGCCTGCTCGGTCACCTCTATTTCCTCGGCGGCTTGACCGGGCTGCTCTTGATGCCGCTGGTCGACGTGTTCGATGGCTTCACGCTGCTGATGGTCGTCACGCTGGGCGGCGGCGCGCTCTCGCTCTTCGAGAGCTGGCGCGTCTGGCGCACCGACCCCGAGCGCACCGGCTGAGGCCGGGGCAAGACTGCTTGCCGTCCCTCCTGCCGGACCTGCGCCGCCGGGCATGCCGTGTGCCGATGCCTGGGAAGTGCCGCCGAGCGGGCCCGGCTGTTCTGGCCCTGCGCTGCGGTGTGTCCCCAACCCGGAACCCGACGCATGGGCAAGGAGGAACAATGAACAACGACGATGTCATCGGTGTACTGAACGACCTGGTCGAAACCAGCAAGGACGGTGAGTACGGTTTCACCTCGTGTGCCGAGCATGCCAAGTCGCCCGAGCTGAAGAGCTTTTTCACCGCACGCGCGGGCGAATGCCGCCGTGGCGCCGAAGAACTGCAGGCCCAGGTGGCCTTGCTGGGCGGCAAGCCCGACACCTCCGGCACCGCCGCCGGCGCGGTGCACCGCGGCTGGGTCGCGGTGCGCGGCGTGTTGAGCGGCTACGACGACCACTCCATGCTGGAGGAGTGCGAACGCGGCGAAGACGTGGCCGTCACGAAGTACCGGGCCGCGCTGGAAAAGCCGCTGCCGCCGGACCTGCGTGCGATCGTCGAACGCCAGCTGCAGGGCGCCCAGCGCAACCACAACGAGGTCAAGGCGCTGCGCGATCGTTTCCCCAGGAAAGCCTGACGAACCGACGGGGCGGGCCGGGGCCGGCCCGCCCCTTGTTTCATCCCTTGCATCTCGCGAAGTCGGCCTGCCGGCGCCACACCGTCAGCAGGATGCCGGCCACCAGCAGCCAGCCCGACGCGGGCTCGGGCACCGGTGTCATCAGGAAGGCGCGCACTCCCCCGTCGCGCATCACGCCGTCGCCGACGATCTGCCCGTGGTCGTTGATCGCGAAGGCCGACAACTCGCTCCAACTACTACCCGGCGGCAGCAGATCGCGCAGGAAGTTGAATCCTTGCTCCGTGGTATGGAGAAACCCGCCGCCTTCAGTGGAGCCCGGCTGCAGCTGGGCGTAACCCACCACCTGCCCGCGCGCATTGAGGTCTTCGCCGAAGAGGGTGTAGGCGTGGGCCGGCCCGACCGGCCGGGCGATGCCGTCGCTGCCGTAGAGGTAGGGCCGCAGATAAGTGTTCGCATCGATGTCGCGCACGTTCACCAGCACATCGCCCCGCTGGTTCACCGCGACGGCCGAACTCTCGCGGCCGCCGAAGCTGCCCAGATCGCGAAAACCGCCCGCCAGGGTGCCCACCACGGCGTGCCGGCCCGTGACGTTGTCCACCTCCGCATGCCCCACGATCAGGCCACTGTCGTTGATGGCGCGCAGGGCCACCCCTTGCGCACCGGGCAGGCCCGGCAGCTCCGACATGCCGGACAGCGCACTCCCGAGCCCGCCGCTGTAGACGAAGGCGGCGCTCGATCCCGTGTCACCCACGAGGTGTCCGACCACATGGCCGTGGTTGTTGAGGGCCTCGGCCGTGACCTTCACGGGCCTGTCGCTGGAACCCAGCGCCTGCAGGCCGGCGCCCGGGCTGTAGAGGAAGCCGCGGTGCCCACCGTCGTCTCCGGTCCGCAGGAGGCCGGACACCTGGCCGCGTTCATTGATGGCACTGGCGCGACTGCTCGGACCGCCCAGCGTGCCCAGGTCCTGCAAGACGCCACCGGGCGAGTGCAGGAAGGCATGTCCCGGGTCGCCGGGGCTGAACTGGGCCTCGCCCACGACCTGGCCCAGGTTGTTGATGTCGCGCGCGCGGCTCCACAGGCCAGGCGTGCCCAGGTCGTGGATGCTGTAGCTCGCGGCGGCCGCAGCGCTTGCGGCCGCCGCTGCCAGGCTCACCGGTCCGAGCACCCGGCACAGGCGGCCGGCGAGCCGACGCGGCGGAGGCCGGAAGAGCGCGGACGGTGGGGCTGTCGGGGCCCGGGGGCGCGGGCCGAAGTTGCGGGGAAAGTCAGGGAGAGGGGTCACGGAATCCTCCTGCGTCAGCACCGCCCCGTGCGGGGGCACGCAGGCGTCCGGCGGGGGGCGGCAGGGTCAGGGGAGACCGGTGCGAAGGCCGCAAGGCGGCCTTGCCTCGGCGCTCGGGGCGGGCCTCAGCGGGGGTCGCTGCGGCGCAGCCTATGGTGCTTGGTGTACGCAGCCAGCAGCCCTAGCCCCAAGGCCATCAGGACATGGCCGGGTGTACCGGGCAGCTCGGGCCCGGCAGCGGCAGCCGTGCTGCCGCACAACACGATGGCCGCCACGAGCCAGCGTGCCACCGGGTGGCATCGCGTGAAGCGGGGGCCGTGTCGGCGCGGAACGATGAGGGACGAACCCATCAGGTACTCCTGGGGAAGGTGGCGCAGGCTCGTGCGCCGGCCGGGCCGTGAAGCCCACTGCCGGCCGGCACACCGGGAAGGGCAGCACCACATGCGCCTTCCTATCGTTAACCCTAGCCCTTCCCAAGGAGGCCCGCCTCCCCTCCGGTGAGGGGTCGACCGACAGCAAGGACGCGACATGCACAGCAAGTCGGGATGCGGCCTCGCTGCCGGTCCTTCAAAGGTCGAAGAAGACGGTTTCGTGCGGGCCCTGCATGCGGATGTCGAAGCGATAGACGACACCCGACACATCGGTTTCGCGCCGTGCGACGAGCGTCGCGCGGCGCTCGGCGGGCACGCTTTGCAGCAGCCGGTCTTCGGCATTCGCCGCGGCTTCGTCGTCGAAGTAGAGGCGCGTGAAGGCATGCGAAAGCAGCCCGCGCATCAGCACGATGACCTCGATGTGCGGCGCCTCGCCCGGACCGGCGGAGCCGGGCTTGACGGTGCTGAAGTGGAAGCGCATCCCTGCATCGGTGCCGGTGCCGCAGCGACCAAAGCCGCGGAAGTCGAGCGCCGCGGCCTGCTCGGCCGTGGTGATCTCGCGGCCCAGCGCGTCGAGCTGGCCGATCTCGATCATCGCGTCCTTGACCGGCTGGCCCGCACCGTCGAGCACCTGCCCCAGGATGCGGATGTGCTCGCCGGCGGCCTGCGGCCCGGCCAGCACCGGCGTGTAGGCGCTGCCGTGGTCGTAGCGGTATTGCTGAGGGGTGAGCGCGACGGCGAAATAGGGACCGACGGTCTGCGACGGGGTTTGCGGCAGCAGGGTCTCGGGCGTGCTCATCGGCGAGCCTCCATCGGCGTTTCGCGCGCGCCGCGCAGCACGATGTCGAATTCATAGCCGAGCGCAACACCCGGCTCGGCGAGGTCCGGCTTGAAGCGGCTGACGAGCCGCTCGCGGGCGCCAGCCGGCGTGCCTTGGAAGATCGGGTCAAGCGCCAGCAGGGGGTCACCGGGGAAGTACATCTGCGTCACCAGCCGGCTGCCGAAATGCTCGCCAAACAGCGAGAAGTGGATGTGCCTGGGGCGCCAGGCATTGCGGTGGTTGCCCCAGGGGTAGGCGCCCGGCGTGAGGGTGAGGAAACGATAGCGCCCGTCGGCGTCGGTGACGCATCGGCCGGCCCCGAGGAAGTTGGGATCCAGCGGGGCATCGTGCTGGTCGGCCTTGTGCACATAGCGGCCGGCGGCATTGGCCTGCCAGACCTCAACCAAGGCCTGGCGCACCGGCCGGCCGCGCTCGTCGAGCACGCGACCAGTGACGATGATGCGCTCGCCCAGCGGCGGGCCGTTCCTGGCGGCGTTGCGCGTCAGGTCGTGGTCCAGCGCGCCGATGACCTCGGGCCCGTAGACGGGGGCGCGCAGCTGGCACAGGCGCTCCGGGACCGGCTGCAGCGGCAGGCGCGGGCCGCGCAACAGCGTGGACTTGTAGTCGGGCTGGACATAGGGCGGGTGGCTGCTCCAGTCGCGCGGCCCGAGCTCGGGCAGGCGGTCGGTCATCGGGGTCTCCTCATCGGTACGGGCCACTTGAATGATCACTCTCGGTCATGTACGTTCACGACGGCACCCTGATCCCTCATGCCACCGACACCCTGCTGAGCCCGCATCGTGTTGAGGCGCAGGGCCTGGCCGCTCAAAGCTTGCGTCGACGCGCCACCTTCTGCAGCAACTCGAACAGCATCGCGCGTTCGGCCTCGCTCAGCCCGCCCAGCGCTTCGCGCTCCATCGTCAGCGACAGCTCCTGCGCCTTGCGCGCCAGCAGGCTGCCCTTGCGCGTGAGTCGGACGTGCTGCGAGCGCCGGTCGACCTCGCTGCGGGTGCGGGTCAGCAATTCACGTTCGGCGAGCCGATCGAGCACGATGGTGATGTTGGGGGCGGACACCGACAGCGCTTGTGACAGCTGCTTCTGGGTGACGTTGTCGTTGTGGGCGATCAGCACCAGCAGGCTGAACTCCACCGGCCTGAGCTGCAGCGGATCGCCGATGTGGCGGAAGAAGGCCTTCTTGGCCGGCACATCGGCCTGCGCGAGATGGTGGCCGAGCAGGTGGCGCAGGCTGGAATCGTCCAGGATGGCTGAGGCGGGCCCGACGTCGGCGCTGGGAGACATGGGCGCGAGGCTTCAGGCGGCAGCGAGGAAATCCACCAAGGAAGCCGCGAAGCGGTGATCCCGCAGCGCGCTCATGTGGTCGCCGCCGACCAGGGTCAGCTGGGCGCCGGGGATGGCCGCGGCGACCACCTGCGGGCGCGCGGCCAGCGGATCGTGCCGGCCCGCCAGCACCAGCGTCGGCGCGCGGATGCGCTGCAGGGGCAGCGCCGCGGTCTCGACGGCCCGGGCGTGGGCGGCCATGGCCTTGTGGTCGGCGCCGTAGTGATCGGCGAAAGCGCGGAAGGCGGCCACGCCCGGGTTGCCGATGAAACGTGCATCGGGCGCGAGCATGCCGGCGGCCAGTGCCTTGCCGGCCAGCAGGCGAGCATGCGGCGTGGCTTCGATCAGGGCCGCGCCGACACCGCCCACCACCAGGCGCCTGACGCGGTGGTCGCGAGCGGCGGTCAGCAAGGCCACCGAGGCACCCATCGAGTAGCCCGCCAGGTCGATGCGATCCTCGCCGATCAGGTCGAACAGTTCGCGCAGGTCATCGGCCATGCGGGCCTCGCCATACCGCTCGCTGTCATGCGGCTTGTCCGAAGCCCCGTGGCCGCGCGCGTCGGGTGCGAAGACACGGCGGCCGGCAGCCACCAGGGCCTGCACGATGCCGGGCTTCACCCAGTTGCGGGCGGCATCGAGGATGTAGCCGTGCTGCAGCACCACCGGGGGCCGGCTGCGGTCGTTGCCGAACACCTGGTAGGCGATCGCGACGCCGTCGGACGAGACCAAACGGTTCATGTATTGCCTTTCTTGCCCAAGGCCGGTTATAGCTCAACCCCCTGGATATCGGGATAGGCCGCTCCCGGCGGTCCGGCGTAAAACCGCGCCTTCGCCCCAGGGCCCTGGCCCGGGTGCCGGCACAGCTGAAGAACAGCTCGCGTTCCGTCAAGGTTCTGAAACACTCCTTGCCGCCGGGCGCCAGGTAAAACCGGGCTGCACAGCACGCCCCGGCTGCGGCCGCAGGGCTGCGCGAGGGCCTGTCCCCTTGTCGGGGTAGACGCCCCATGCCGGCGGCCTCACCATGCCGCATGGCTGCCCCATCGTCCACGCCGGTGCTGATCGTCGGCGCCGGCCCCACCGGCCTGATGCTCGCCTGCCAGCTGGCCCGCCACGGCGTGGCGTTCCGGCTGGTGGACGGCAAATCGGGGCCGACCCGCGAGTCGCGGGCCCTGGGTGTGCAGGCCCGCACGCTCGAGCTCTACGACACCCTGGGCATCGCCGGGGAAGCGGTCTCCCAGGGACGCCCCACCTACTCGGCCAATCTCTATGTCGGCCTGCAGCGGGTGCAGCGCATCCCGCTTGGAGATGTGGGCCAGGACGCCACGCCCTACCCTTTTCTGCTGATCCTGGAACAGAGCCGCAACGAGGCCCTGCTCTACCAGACCCTGTGCGCCAGCGGCGAGACGGTCGACTGGGGCTGCCGGCTGGAGCGCTTCGAGCAGGACGCGGACGGTGTGGTCGCCGTCTTGCAGCCAGCCGGTGGCGGTCGGCCACAACAGCTTCGCGCCGACTGGCTGGTGGCCTGCGACGGCGCCCGCAGCACCGTGCGCGAACAGCTCGGCCTGGCGTTTTCCGGCGGCACCTACGAGCAGGTGTTTTACGTCGCGGACACCGCCGTCGACTGGCCGCTGCCGCACGGCGAGCTGACGGTCTGCCTGTCGCACCGCACCTTCGCCGCCCTCTTCCCTATGCCCGGGGAGCACCGCTACCGGGTGGTCGGCGTGCTGCCGCCGGGGTACGAAGGCAACGAGGCCGGGCTGCGTTTCGAGGACATCGAGGCGGCCGTGCGCCAGCAGATGGACGTGCCGGTGTCCTTCTCGGACACCCGCTGGTTCGCGAGCTACCGGGTGCACCACCGCTGCGTGGAGCGGTTCCGCAGCGGCCGCTGCTTTCTGGCCGGCGACGCCGCGCACGTGCACAGCCCGGTCGGTGCCCAGGGCATGAACACCGGGCTGCAGGACGCCTGCAACCTGGCATGGAAGCTGGCCCTGGTGGTTCGCCGGCAGGCCCCTGCCGCCTTGCTCGACAGCTATCACGAAGAGCGCTGGCCACTGGCGCAGCGGCTGCTGCGCACCACCGACGCGGCCTTCCGCTTTGTCGTCAGCAGGGAACCGCTGATGCGGGCCCTGCGGCTGCAGGCGGTGCCGCGTGTGCTGCCCGGGCTGCTGAGCCTCCCGGCGGTGCAGCAGCGGGTCTTCCGCGCCCTCTCGCAGATCGGCCTGAACTACCGCGGGCGCAGCCTGGCGGTCACGCTGGCCAGCGCCGGCCTGCAGGCGGGCGACCGCCTGCCCTATGTGCGCATCGAGCCGCCGCTGGCGTCCCGGGCGATGTCGGTCTACGCCTGGCTGCGGCCAGCCCGCTTCAACCTCCTGCTGCTGCAGCGACAGTCGGCCGGCCTGGAGGCCGAGGCCGGCCAATGGCAAGCCGAGCTGGAGGCGGCCTGCCCGGGCTGGTTCTCGGTGCACGCGCTGCCCGCCGAGCTCGGCGGCGCCGGGCTGCTCGCGGCGCTGAAAGTCGGCGACCGCGCGGTGCTGCTGGTCCGGCCCGACCACTACATCGCCTGGCTGGCCGACCGTTTCGACCGACCGGCGCTGCGGTCCTACCTGGCCGAGATGCTCGGTCTCCTGGCCCGCCCCTGACCCGGGCCCTCTTGTCGTAACTTCCTCAGAGGCGACTTACCGTCTGTCGCATGACTTTTCGCGAATCGCTCTTAGGCTCCGTCCGCCGCCCGCAAGCGGGTGGTGGAGGACAGGTTCGTTCCTATAACAGAAGGAAAAGCATGCGTATTCATCCGAAGCCGAAGCCGTCGGCATTGACACGTGCCCTGGCGGCGCTGGCCCTCGGCGGCCTCGCCTTCGCCGCGGCGCCCGCCCATGCCACCGCGGCGGCCTCGGCCAGCGCAGGGCCGCTGGAGTTCGAGGTGGTCGACCTGCGGCCCGACGACGGCCAGGCCGCGTCCTACCGGGTCGACCGCGGGACCTGGCGCCCGCTGGGCAGCGGGCCCTTTGTGTCGGGCACGCACGGCATCGTCGAGCACTGGGACGCGAGCCAGGAGATGCGGCATACCTACGAGTCGGATGAGGACGATGCCTTCCTCGCGCCGGTCGCGATCGAGAAGTCAGGCGCGGGACACTCGAGCTCGGCCTCGGCCAGCGAGACGGGCCTGAAGGTCAGCACCTCGCTCAGCAGCGCCGGCTCGTCGATGGCCTCGGCGGGCACCTGGATCGGCTTCTACCCGGGTGAGGTACCCGACGGTTACTTCGGCCTCGAACTGGCGCCGCACAGCCAGCTCACGGTGTCCTTCGACGCCGTGGTGCGCATCAGCGACGGCGGCCTCACGGACGGCGCGAACGAAAACGCGAGCGCGATGGTCGACTTCACCTTCGAGCCGGTCGAGCCCGGCGCCGGAAGCGGTCCTCACTGGCAGCGCCTCGCCGTGTCCTCGGGACGCGACGGCCTCTCCGAAGTGCAGCAGAAGAAGCAGCGCATGAGCCTGACCATCCTGAACGACAGCGACACCTTCATGCACGGCTCGCTGGACATCGACCTGGTTACGCTGGCCAACGTCGGCATATCGCCGGCACCCGAACCCGGCACCTGGGCCCTGATGCTCGCCGGCCTGGGCGGGCTGGCTGCCGTGGCCCGCCGGCGTCGCGGCTGAACCGGCTCGCGACCGGCGCATGCCGCCGTGTCGACGTAGTCGATCGAAACGGATGCATCGGGATATGGGCCGGCGCAGACCTGGTCCGAGCCCGGCAGCGCGTGCCGATGTCACAGCAGCAGCGCCTGGGTCGTCATGACTCCTGTCAACACCCGGGCCGCACGGTGCGGCCCGGCAAGCTCAGGAGATCCCTCATGACGTCCGCTGCCCGACTCGATCACCCGACCCTCGCACCCAAGGCCTACCAGGCCCTGGTCGCCCTGCACGCTGCGCTCGAAGGCGGCAGCCTGGGCACCCGGCTGCTGGACCTCGTCTACTTGCGCGTGTCGCAGCTCAACGGCTGCGCTTTCTGCATCGACATGCACTGGCGCGACCTGATCGCGCATGACGAGGACCCGCGCCGGCTGAATGCCCTGCCGGGCTGGCGCGAGGCGCCTTTCTTCACCGCACGCGAGCGTGCAGCGCTGCAATGGGCCGAGCGGCTCACCGGCCTGGTCGGGCGCGACCCGCATGCGCCCGAGGACGCCGAGTTCGCCGAGCTGCGCCAGCACTTCAGCGAGGTCGAGGCGGCCGAGCTGTGTTACGCGATCGCCGCCATCAACGCCTGGAACCGCCTCGGCGTCGGCCTGCGACCGCCCATCAGCGCCTGATCGTCAGAGCGGAACACCGCTTGCTGCCTCGGAAGAGTCGTTCCACAAGGAGACCTTCCGATGCACGAGACGGTGCAGAAGATCGCGGTGTTCCGGGCTCTCAAGCTCGGCGACCTCGTGTGTGCCACGCCCGCGCTGCGCGCGCTGCGCGAGCGTTTCCCGGGCGCGCACATCACGCTGATCGGGCTGCCCTGGGCGCGCGACCTGGCCAAGCGCCTGTCGGCCGACGAAGCCCGCTGGGTCGATGACTTCGTCGCCTTCCCGGGCCACCCCGGGCTGCCGGAGCAGCCGTGCAGCCGTGCCAGCTTCGAGGCCTGGGCAGCGCAGATGCGCGAGCGCCGCTTCGACCTCGCGGTGCAGATGCACGGCAGCGGGCGGATCAGCAACGGTGTGGTGCAGGCCATCGGTGCGAGGCGCACGGTGGGTTTCCATGCCGACACGCCGGCCGGCGAGATCGGCGATGCCGGCCGGCGCCTCTGGCCCTACCCCGAGGACCTGCACGAGATCCACCGCAACCTCTGCCTGGTGAAACACCTGGGCGGCCATGCACAGGACGACCAGGTGGCCTTCCCGCTGCTGGACGAGGACTTCGATGAACTGGCCCGGCATGCCGACCTGGACGAACTGCCTGTCGGTGGCTTCATCTGCCTGCACCCGGGCGCCCGCATGGCGAGCAAGCGCTGGGACCCGCGCCGCTTCGCAGCGGTGGGCGACGCGCTGGCCTGCAACGGCTGGCGCATCGTCCTCACCGGCGACGCCTCCGAGCATGCGCTGGCCGCCCAGGTGCAGGAGCACATGCACGCTCCAGCGCTGAACGCGGCGCGTGCGCTGTCGGTCGGCGCACTGGCGGCGCTGCTGTCGCGCTCACGCCTGCTGGTGAGCAACGACACCGGGGTGTCGCACATCGCCTCGGCGCTGCAGCTGCCCAGCGTGGTGATCTTTTTTGCCACCGACCCGAGGCGCTGGGCGCCATTGGACGGGTTGCGCCATCGTTGTGTCATGCGGGCAGAGGACCGCCCGGGCGGGGGCGTGAGCCCCGAGGAAGTGGTCGAGGCAGCCTGGCCCCTGTTGGCCCTGCCAGCGCCCTTGCGCGCTACAGGCGCCGTGAAGCGCCCTCGGGCGCGGGCCGCTCGTACAGAGGCTCAGCCAGTTCGATGACCTGCTGCGGCGTGACATCGTCGACGAAGGAGTCAGGGTGGCCGCAGTCCACCCCGATGCAGTGGCGGCCACAGGCGGGGCAGTCCAGCCGCCAGGACACCGCGGCGGCATGCCGCTCCACGCTCACGGGACCGTAGCCGTTGAGGTTGCCGATCCAGTAGACCACGGTGGTCGGCACCCCGAGCGCGCGGGCCAGATGGGCCGGCCCGGTGTCGTTGGAGACCAGCAGGCGGGCCCGCTCCAGCAGCCCCAGCAAGCCGCCGAGCGAGAGCCGGCCGGTGAGGTCGCTGGCGCGATATTGCATGCTTTGCAGCACCGCCTGCACGGTGTCGCCCTCGGCCTGGGTGCCGTTGACGGCGACCTCCGCGCCGAGCCGGGCGAAGTGGTCACCGACGCGGGCGAAATGCAGCGGCGACCAACAGCGTCGCGGGTCGCTGGCACCGGGCTGCAACACCACCAGAGGCTGCCGGCTGCGGGGCAGCACGGCTTCGGCCTCGGCACGGTCGCGCGGGGTGGCGACCAGGCGCGGCTCGACGTCCAGGCCATGCGCGCCGACCAGCGCGACGCCTTCGAGCAGGCGCAAGACCTCCGGATGCAACTCGCGCCAGGGCAGCGTGCGGTCCAGCGGAGCAGCGTCGGGCGACTGGAAACCGGCGCTGACGCGGGCCTGTAGGCGCCGCACGAAGGGATTGCTGTAGCGGCCGCCACCGTGCAGCTGCACGGCGACGTCGAACCGGCGCGCCTGCATGCGGGCGAAAAAGGCCGCGTGCCGAGCGCTGTCGTCCGGGGCGTCGTGCGGCACGCTGACCCCGGCGATGTCGGGCAACACCACGACCTCGTCGACCGGTGAAGGCCGGCCCGCGAGGAAAGCCGCATGCCAGGCCCGCCCGAGCAGCGTGATGCGCGCATCGGGATAGGCCAGACGCAAGGCCTCCAGCGCCGGCAAGGTCAGCACGTAGTCGCCCACCGCGTTGGCGCGCAGCACGGCGATCGAACGCACGTCGGGGACCCAGGCGCCGCGGCCCGCATAGAGGCCCTCGGAAGGTCCCGGCAGAGCGGCCGTCGGGCGCTCGGGCAGGCCGGCGGAGCGTTCCTGCGCGCTCATTGGGTAACCTCCCGCGCGGGGCTCATTGGATAACCTCCGTGCTGCGCACTGCGGTGCGAGCCCCTTCGGGCGGCCGGGCGGGGCTCATTGGATAACCTCCGTGCTGCGCACTGCGGTGCGAGCCCCTTCGGGCGGCCGGGCGGGGTTCATGCAAGCCCTTCGGCTGGCGCATGCGGCGCCAGCGCCCGGGGTGCGTCCACCTCGCGCACCGGCACCGTGGTGGGCAGCTCCTGGTGGTAGGCGCCGGAGGGCATCAGCCCGCAACCGCCGTAGCGGGCCATCACGCGCAGCTGGGCCAGCACGTCCTCGCCGCAATGCACCTCCGGCAGGTCGCGCCAGAAGCCGAAGCCGCCCACCGCGCACAGCTTGTCCCGGTCATACAGCACGCAGCCGCCGGTCCAGGCCACCTTGTAGAGGCGCGACGTGCCGGTGTCCGCGCACAGCCGGCGCTGCACGTGCCAGAGATTGGCGGCGTTGTGCAGCAGGTGACGCTGCCATTCGGGCGTGCCGGCCTCGATGCGCTCAGGCTGCACCGGCCCGTCCCAGAACTCCACCGCCTGCTGCTGCGGACGCACGTCGTCGCGGTAGGACAGCCCGATCACTGCGCTGCCCACGAAGCCGCAGCGCTGCTGCTGCAGTGCCGCCACCATGCGTCCGAGCAGGTCGGGCTCGAGCAGCACGTCGTCGTCGAGAAACAGCACCAGGGGCGCCGAAGCGCTCTCCAGCAGCACCTGCCGCTGCTGTGCCAGGCCGCGCCGCGGGAGGTTGCGCAGCAGCCGAACCTGGTGGCCGCGCGCCTCGAGCAGGCGCACGATGGATTGCGTCTCGCCGCAGTCGTAGCCGGCAGCCCCGTCGGACTGGTCGGAGACGACGACATCGAACGCGCGGAAGTCCTGCCCCACCAGAGTCGCCAGGGTGGCGGCCAGTGCCGTGCGCCGGTTGCAGGTGGGGATCAGGACATCGACCCGGGTGTCCGCCGTCATGAATTCAGCGGCATCTGGGCCGCCTGGCTGTCCTTCATCCCGCACAGATAGGGATTCAGCGCGGGGTCGTTGTACATCTTGAACTGCCGGTAGATACGGTAGGTGCAGCTGCCTTCCTGCATGCCGCGCAGCAGGCGGTCCAGGCACTCCAGCAGGTCACTCCGCTGGATCCGCAGCCGCTCCAGCTTCGAGGTACAGGCGACACGGTGGGCCTGGGACACCCCGACCCGGTCGAGTTGCAGGCCCATGTGGTGCTGCTTCAGCGCATTGATGGAGAGCCGGTCGATCATCGATCCGGCGGTTTCGCTGTTGACCCAGGCGTCCTCGCGCGGAGGATGGTCCTGCAGGCTTTGCAGCACGACTTCGTCGATGGCTTCGATCGCATCGTTGCGCAGCTGGTTGTAGCGGTCGATCGCCCGCTTGTTCTTCGCGATCTCGGCATCGGGAACGTCGGTGCGGCGCGCCTGGTCTTCCTCGTCCCAGAGCAGCGAGTTGTAGCGGTGGTTGGCAGCCACCCAGCGCAACACGCCGTCGGGATGCAGAGACTCGGGCCAGCCGGAAAGCTGGAAGGACGAGCACTGCAGCTGGTCGACGTCGTCCGCAGTCAGGACGATATCGGCCGCTGGCAGCCCCTGGTCGGCACGGGCAGCACGGTGCTGCGGTTCGGACCAAACGGATGCGGACATGCAAGAACCCCTTCACGGCAGCGGAGGTTGAAAAAGCAGACGGGCCAGCCGCGGCAGGCCCGTTCGTCTTCAACTCCT
This sequence comes from Aquabacterium sp. A7-Y, assembly GCF_026153205.1. Lineage (GTDB taxonomy): Bacteria > Pseudomonadota > Gammaproteobacteria > Burkholderiales > Burkholderiaceae_C > Caldimonas. The sequence goes on from NZ_JAPFBW010000024.1 coordinate 78,653, forward strand.
CAGCAAGCGTGATGCCGGGGCGAGGGAAGTCGCCCCGGGCGGGGTCAGGAGCTGGCCTGAGGCGTCAGTGGCCGCGTTCGCGGCGGCACGATGGTGGTGCGAGGCCCGAGCGCCGACAGGCTGATGCCGCCGGTCGCGAGCTTCTGCCGGAAGTCGCCCGGGCTGGTGTCGTACCAACGCCGAAACGCATGCTGCAGCGCGCTCGGCTCGGAGAAACCGAGCAGCACAGCCACTTGCGAGATCGACATGCCCTGCATCAGGTAGCGTGCCGCGGCTTCGCGGCGCACCTCGTCGAACAGGTCGCGAAAACGCTGGCCCTCGGCCTCCAGCACCTGCCTGAGCCGGCGCGGCGACTGTTTCAACAGCTCGGCAACACGGTCGAGCGTGACCTCCTCGCCACGCGTCAGCAACAAGGAGATCGCGGCGACCACGCGGTTCTCCACGCGCGCCTCCTGCTCGAGGCCGGCCTTGAGCTCGTCGGCCTTGGCGACCAGGAAGTGGTGCAGGTAGCTGTCAGCGGTGCGGAAGGGCAGGTCCAGGTAGCTGGCGTCGAAGGAGATGCTGTTCTCGCTGGCGCTGAACTCCACCGGGACCTGGAAGGTGCGTTCGTGTGCCGCACGAGAAGGCGGCGGCCCGTGCATGAATCGGGCGCCGGTGAGCTTGAGCGTGTGGCCGGTGAAACACTTGGCGAACCACAGCGCGAGCGACAGGAAGTGCTCGGCGAACCAGCGCGCCGTGTAGCGCGGGTCACGGCAGCTGTAGATGAAACGCGCCGTGTTGCCTTCGACGATGTAGTCGACGTCGTCGATCTCGGACACCAGGAAGGCGTACTTTCGCCAATGCTCGATGGCCGAGCGCATGTTGGCGCAGCGCATGCCGAGATGCGCCACGAAGTGCAGCTTGTTCTCGGGATAGTGATGGTGCAGTTCCAGCGCGATGGTGGGATGGTGCAGCCGGTCGGCCGCCATCTGCCAGAGCCGCTCGATCTGCGATACCGGCACCCGTGCATCGGGGTGACGCGTATTTTCCAGCGACATGCCGGTGGTGGCCTCGATCTCGGCTTCGGAAATGCCGTGACGCATCAGCAGGCGTATCAAGGTCACCGCGGATTCGTAGACCGCTGCCGTGGGTTCCCGGCTGCCGGTGGCACCGCGCCACCCGTTCGGCGTGCCTCTGGCCCGGGTGGGCCCGATCGGAAAGTTAGCTCGCATGGACGTTTACCTCGAAGCGGACTGCAAAGCATGTGAAGGGTCGGGGTGCGCTCACATCGGGGATTACCTGAGTGGACGAGCCGCGCCTGAATCCAGTCAGGCGGCACCCTCTCACCCAGGCTTTCCGCAGCGGGACACCGCACCCCTCGGACTCCGTCTCGCCGGCGGCCCACGGCCGCCGCAATGCTCAGAACGAATAGCCCACGCTCAACAAGACGACATAGGGATCGAGTTCCGACTTGATCTCGCGCCGGAAGGTCCCCAGGCTGCCTCCACGTCCCGCCGCTACCTGTTCAACGAGATTGTCCATCGCTTCGCGGGACACCTCGTCCGAGGGAATCTGGTTGACCGGATAGGGGTAGTCGTTGAGAACCGGGGAACTGCCGGACAGCATGGTGTTGCTCGTTGTCATCGTTGCCGTCGTGCGGACACGAACATAACCGAGGGTCAGTTTGACGTGCAGCCTTTCCGTAAGCGCATATTGCGCACCGGCGAAGAGTCCCAGCCCCCAGGACGGCTTCATCTTGATCTTGGTCGGCCCGCCGGTGTAGCTCTCCAGCGCCGGGGTGGCCTTGGCCTCGAAAAACTTGGTGTAGTTGAGGCCGATGCCGATCGACGGGCGGAATTTGTCGTCGAAGTCGCCGAAGTAGCGGTGCAGGATCAGGGTCGGCGGCAGCTGCTTGACGGTGGCCACCTTGCCGAGCCGCTCTATCGTGCCCTTGCCATAGATGTCGTGCTTGAAGGGCAGCGCCAGCAGCAGCCCCTCGACCGCCCAATGGTCGTCGAGAAACTTGCCGACGCTGCCGAAAACGGACACCGCGTTCTTCACGTCCACGGTCACGCCGCCCGGCGTACCGAACGACTCCACGCCGGGCGCCAGCAGCGGCAGGATGGGATGGTCGGAGGAGCGCAGTACCGGGCCGCTGAGGTCACGCACGTGGCCCGAGTTGTCGTTGAGCTTGAGCCCCGCCACGCCGGCGCGCACGAACCACCGCCGGCGCGGCTCGAGGCTGAGTTGCGGTGCTGGCTGGGCTGCGACCGACGCGGACGGGTCGACACCGGCCTGCGCCAGCGCCGCGGGCCGCCAGGCCTCCATGACGGAGTCGGATCCGGCATGGGCACCGGCGGCAAGGGTGGCAAGCGCCGCCAGGGCGAGCGCGTGAAATCCGGGCGTCGGGCGCGGCGAGGCGCGGCGCGGCAGGCGTGTCATCTCGGTAGTCTCCTGTTGTCGTGAATCGGATCGCGCCGCCGGGGCCTGCGCCAGCCCCGCCTTTTGGGCAGGTCTGACGCAGGAACCTGAAGCCGGCCTCGTTCGGGCCAGTGGGTGCCGGGTTGCGGTGCAGCGAAAGCGCTGGCGACCTGCCTGCCCCGGGAAGGGCTGCGGCCCCCTTCTGCTGCGCGGTCGAGGATGTCGGAGGCCTCTGGGAGCGGCAATGATCGAGGTGTCGGCGGCATCTGGGGCCACGACACTCGAATCACCGCGGTGGAGGCCCGTCCGGCGCGGACGCAGGCCGCTCAAGGGTTAGCAAATGTCGCCCGCGCTGGCGGGCCGCCTCCCAGCCTGCACGCCTGGACGCCCGGGCAAGTCGATTGCTAAAGAACCAAGGGTTGTCCCGAGGTACACCGCGGGCCCTTCCGGGTTGATGGTGGATGTGTCCTCGGGGGACGCACGCCCGACCTTGCATGAGAGGAAAGCTTCTGGATGAAAGCCCTGTCGCTGCCGCTCGGGCTCGCTCTGGCGAGCCTCGCCGGATTCCCGCAGCCCTCGTCGGCAGCGCAGCTTCTCGCGCAGACCGCCGTCGATCTGCGCAGCACCGGTGAAGCGCCGGCGCTGCCGCCCTCGACGACGCTGGACCTGCGGGCCTCGCTCTTGATCGGCAAATCGGTGCGCAACCTCCAAGGCGAGCATCTGGGCGAGGTGCGCGACCTCGTGCTGGATGTGAACAACCAGCGGGTGCATTACGCGGTGCTGTCGTTCGGCGGCTTCCTGGGCCTCGACCACCGGTTGTTCGCCTATCCGATCGCGCTGTTCCAGTCCAGCGGCCCCGGGAAGGAACTGCTGCTCAATCTCGACCGGGACCAGCTGCGCAAGGCGCCCGGCTTCTCACGCGAACACTGGCCGGATTGGGCCGACAAACGCTACCGCAGCGCCGTCGCCAATCATTTCGGGCCCACCGTCTCGCCGCTGGACCTGCCCGACCAGCGTCTGGTGCGCGCCAGCGAGCTGATGGACCGAAGCGTCGACGACGCCAGCGGTCAGGAGGCCGGCGAAGTCGAGGACATCATCGTGGACCTGGGCAATGGACGGGTGCGCTACGTCGTGCTCGAGGTCGAGGAACGCGGCTCGCACGACCGTCTGCTGGCGCTGCCCCTGCCGGCCTTCGCGGTGCCCGACAGCCAAGGCGATGACCTCAGGCTCAGGCTTCGGCGCGAGCAGCTGGAGGGGTCGGCCGAGCTGGGCGAAGGCCGCTGGCAAGAGCTGATGAACGACCCTGCCTACCAGCGTCAGCTCGACCGTTCACTGGAGGCGCTGACACCTGCGTCCTTGCCATCGCCGGCCTCCAAACCACGTCGTTGAGGCGCCGCGGCGGCGGTGCCCGCAGGCCGGCCATGGGCATACCGCATGCACATCCTCTCTGGCGACCGGGACTGAAGCCCTCAGGGTCGCTGCAGTGCCGGTCCGTCCACCCAAGAGGAGTACGTCATGCAGATGAGCGAAATGAAGCAACACATGGATCGCATCGAGCAGTGGCTCAGCCAGGCCGCACACGCCTGTGAGGCCTCGGACCACGTGCCTCAGGACTTGCGCAACTGCATCACCGAACTCGACCGCCGTTCCCACGAAGCGGTCCGGATGATGGAGACCGACGAGGACGAGCAGCACGTCCGCGAGTGGGTGACCCGCCTGGAAGCCCTGGGTGACCGGGCGATGTCTGCGTGCCGCCGCGCCGGCGAGATGGACGGCGAGATGAGCCAGGCGATCCAGCAGGCCCACGACGAGCTTTCGCAACTGAAGCACCAGCTTCATTGACCATAGCGCGGCCTCACGGCCCGCACTGAAGGAGAAAGATGCCTATGCACATACAGCTGAATACCGACAACATTCTCAGCGCGAACGAGTCCTTGGCACGAGATGTCGAAGCCATCCTCGACAGCGCCCTCGGACGTTTCGACGCGCGGCTGACCCGCGTCGAGGTCCATCTCAACGATGTGAACAGCAGCCAGAAGACCGGCCCCGCAGACATCCGGTGCATGCTGGAAGCGCGCGTGACGGGCAGTGAGCCGGTCGCCGTCACCGACCACGGTCCTACGGTGGACGTGGCGGTGCGGGGCGCCGGCGGCAAGATGCAGCGCGCGCTCGACTCCGCGCTCGGCCGTCGCAACGACCACCGCCACGACAAGCCGGATCTCGCTGCCGAGGTTTGAGGCGCGTACCCGGACGCGAGGAAAAAAGCAGGGCGGCCTCGGCCGCCCTGCTGTCCTTGTTTCAGGCCTGCGGCATCAACCTCGCGCGCCCTGCTGCGAGGACGATGCAGATGACTGTCGCTGATACGCGGAGTAGCCTTGCCCGGCCGGCTCGGTGCGCTGCGCCTCGCGCCCATCGTCCCGGGCACGAGGCGACCGGCCCTCACCGCTGCGAATCTCGATGCGGCGCTGTCCCCCGTCCTGCATGGTCGGCACCCTGATCTCGAGCACCCCATCGTTCATCGTGGCCTCGGCTCCTTCCAGGCTGATGCCCTCCGGCAAGGGCACCGTACGCACGAAGCGCCCGTACATGCGTTCAACGCGACGCAGGTTCTGGCCGTTCTCGCGGGTCATCTGGTCGCGCTCGGCGCGGCGCTCCCCGCTGATGGTGAGCTGGCCGTTGCCGATCTCGATCTCCACGTCCTCCTTCTGCACGCCCGGCAGGTCGGCGCAGATGCAGACCTCACCCTCCCGCTCGCTCACGTCGATGCTGGGCGACCACACCGGTGCCGCCTGCGCCGCCAGCGCGCGCCGGGTGGTGCCCGGAGCGCCCCACATCAGCGACTCCATCTCGCGGTCCATCTCTTCCGACATGCGCCGCATCATGCTCAGGGGCGCTTCCAGCGAGTGGAAGAAGTGCGTGAAGAAGGGCCCGGTCCCGAAGCCCATGGACATCGGGATGGCGCCCAGCGACCGGCTCATGATGTCGCTGGTGAAGCGCTCGGCCTCGCGGGTCATCGCGCCTGCGGTACTGCCGGCCCAGCGGGCTGCGAACTGGTGCGGCTCGCCCCGGTCTTGTCGCTGCTGCGAGTCGCGCCTCTCCTGCTCGCCCTGCTCGCCAGCCTGGCCCTGGTGCACCTCGCCGCGCCATGAGCCGCTCGCCTGACCGCGCCCCTCGATGAAGTGAGCGAAGCGCTGCAGGTCCTCTTCGGTGCGCGAGCTCAGCTCCTGCTCCTTGATGTTCTTGCCTGCGATGGTGCCGTAGTCCATCGTGAAGGCAACGCGGGTCCGCTGCTCGTCAAGCGGCGTGAAGCTCACGGTGGTGCTGCTTTTCGTGCCGTTGTTGCTGCGCCATGAAATGCTTTGATCGGGGATCTGCTCCGTGATCTCCGTGTCCCACTCGACGGGCTTGCCGCCGAGATCCATCGACCAGTGCAGATGGGTGTCGTCGATCTGCCTGACCTCGCGCACGTTCTGCATGAAGCGGGGGAACTCCTCGAACTGCGTCCATTGGTTGTAAGCCGTGTGGACCGGTACACCGACCTCGATGGATTTTTCAATCCTGGGCATGGTCACTCCTTTCCTGGGCTGCACAGGGGTGCGTGGAAGAAAAGTTCGAAAGCGACCCGAGCCTGGACGGTCGGCGTGACTGCAAGGCCACCGCTGTGCCGGCGGAGCAGGAGCGTGCCGCCATCCAGCGCCGCCACCGAACAGCGAGGTTTGCGGCAACTAACGTTCCGCGATGCACGGGACAGGCAGCCGGATAACGAGGCTCGGACCCGTAGCCGACCGGCAAAAGCGGGCACCGTTGCCGGCAGCTTTTACCGACAAGACAGAAAAATGGTGGAGAACTGCGCTCGCTGCAAGACGTCGGGCCGAGCGTGTCGCGGGCCTCAGGCGCCGCCAATGGCGGTGATCACCTTGCCGGTGCCGCTGCAGGCAACGCAGGGACGCCCGTCGAGAACGCCGCTGCCGCCGCATTCCCTGCAGACGTTCTCGCCCGTGCCGGGAGTGCCGGGAACGGCTTCGTCAGCAGGACGTCCGGTGTCGGACGAAGTGGGAGAAGATGGTGTGGATGACATACGGAAAACCCCTTGCTGAGTTTCAGCAAGGGGTGCACCCGTGAAGTCCCTCGCGCCGCCAAGGCGCAGAGGCCGGCGCTTCAGCGCGCAACGGCGATGCGGGAACTCTGCTGCTGACGCAGCACGCCGGGATCGGTGAGCGTCTCGCTGCGCGAAGGCAGTTCCTGCTTGACGGCCAAGGCCTGTGCGGTTTCGCTCCGCAGCGTCAAGCGCGTCAGTGCGTACAGCGGATCGGCGTCTTCACGGCAGAGCTCGAAGGTCTCCATGGCCGCGAGCATCGGGCCCTGGTAGCGCATCAGGCAGGCCGTGATCGACGACTCGACCGAAAGCTCATAACGGCGCAGCGTCTGACTCAGATGCGGACGCACGCGGGTGATCTGCAGAGAAGCGCCGGTCCATTCCGGCAACCCGACGATGCGCGGCGCGGGCCGCTCTTGCCCGAACAAGCCCTGTATCGACGCCTTGATGGCAAGCACCGCCAGGCTGTCGCAGCCGCTGGCATAGCGGGCCGGCAAGACGTTCTGGGCCGACGTGCCGAGTGTCGGACTTCTCAGGACGATCTCCAGCTTTCCGCTGGCGTCGCCCAATGGCCCGATCTGGATACGGTACTGGTCCGTTTCCTGTTGCTGGCCTTGCCCATAGCGCACGGCCAGCTCCACCACCAGCATCTCATGTCGATCAGATACAAATTCCACGAGTCTTCCCACAGCCTCCGGGCTGCCCGCGCCTTGAACCACACTCAATCACCGGTGCAGCGCAGAACTACCAGTGATTGCAAGATTTGCAGCAATTCGGTAACCGCCTCCACACGGTTCACGAAAAAATTGCCCCGAGTCCGGGTTGCCCAAAGAGGGGTGAGAGTCGGAAAGGAGGCACAAGCAACTCGGTAACGACACTCGGGGCAGAGCATAGGCAGCAAATGGCGTGCCTAACCCGCACAGTGCCTGGGTAGCCTGCCCATTCAGGTGGAGAGTTGTAACGCCGGTGCTGACGGGACCGGATTTCAGAAGCTCAAGGAGAAACCTGCTGCCTTGGATATAGGCCGACGGGGCCGGCCATGGAAAGCTTGTGGGTTGCTACAGGATAAGCAGACAGCGCGCCCGAGGGGCGCCCTCGACGCCTGTACGGACGCGTGAAGGCCACCGGCGCAACGGCCGGGTCTGGGTCGGGAAACGGGCAGGGAGGATGCGCAAAGCGGCAGGGGCGCCGCCTTGGAAGTCGCCCCCAAAGCGACATGGCCGCCCGGGGGATGCCGAAGAACTTACTTCTTCTGAACGGCGGCCTTGAGCGAGGCGCCGGCGCTGAATTTCACGCCCTGGCTGGCCTCGATGGTGATTTCTTCACCGGTGCGGGGGTTGCGGCCGGTGCGAGCCTGACGCTCCGTCACGGAGAAGCTGCCGAAGCCGATCAGCGCGACGGTGTCGCCAGCTGCCAGGGCCTTGCTCACATTGCCGATGAAGGAGTCGAGCGCACGGGCGGCAGCGGCCTTGGAGATATCCGCGTCGGCGGCGATGGCATCAACGAGTTCTGCTTTGTTCATGAGGGTCTGACTGGAATGAACGATGAAAATCGCGCGTCCCGGAGGGCGCACCGTAGAACCCCGCAGTCTAGCCGCTTCCGGCCCTGCCTCGGAAGTTCACTGGTTAAGAAGCTGTGAGACTGTTAAGCGCCAATGACGGCCTCCCAGGCGGGCTGGCGGGCTGCGCGGGGGCTAGCGCCCCCTCGCTCCCGCCCGCGCGGCACTCAGTTCGACAGGCCCTCCAGCGCGCCCCGCATCGCTGTGAGCGCCGTCATGTTGACGATGCGCCTGACGGTGGCCGAGGGGGTCAGGATGTGGGCCGGCGCGGCCGAGCCCAGCAGGATGGGGCCGACCGTGATGCCCTGGCTGCCGGTCATCTTCAGCACATTGAAGAGGATGTTGGCAGCGTCGAGGTTGGGCAGGATCAGGACGTTGGCCGTGCCGCTGAGCGTGGTCTCGGGCAGGAAGCTGTGGCGCACCGATTCGCTCAGCGCGGCATCGCCCTGCATTTCGCCGTCGGCCTCGACATCCGGCATGCGAGCGCAGAACAGCTCGCGCGCAGCGCGCATCTTGAGCGCCGACGGCCGCGTGCTGGAGCCGAACATCGAATGTGAAAGGAAAGCGACGCGCGGCGTCAGGCCGAAATGGCGCACCGACTCAGCGGCCATCGCGGCGATCTCGGCCAGTTCCTCTGCGCTCGGATCCTCGTTGACGAAGGTATCGGCGATGAACAGCGTGTACTGGTCCAGCACCAGCGCGTTGAGCGTCGCGAGCGAGCGCACGCCGGCGCGACGGCCGATCACGTCGCGCACGTGGTCCAGGTGCTGCTCGAAGCGCCCGACCAGCCCGCACAACATGCCGTCGGCATCGCCGAGGTGGACCATCAGAGACGCGATCAGCGTGTTGGAACGCCGCACCGCCGCCTTGGCCATCTCCGGCGTGACGCCGTCGCGGCCCTTGAGCCGATGGTAGGCCTCCCAGTATTGGCGGAAGCGCGGGTCGTCCTCGGGGTCGGTCAACTCGAAGTCCACCCCGGGCTTGAGCCTCAGCCCGGCGCGTTCGATGCGCTGCGCGATCACCGCCGGACGGCCGATCACGATGGGCTTGGCCAGGCCTTCCTCGAGGGCGATCTGGACCGCGCGCAGCGTGCGCTCGTCCTCACCCTCGGCGAAGGCGATGCGCTGCGGCGCACGCCGTGCCGCCATGAACACGGGGCGCATGAACAGCCCGGTGTGCGTCACGAACTTCAGCAGCGATTCGCGGTAGGCGTCGAGATCGGCGATAGGCCGGGTCGCCACCCCCGACGCGGCGGCGGCACGCGCCACGGCCGGCGCGATGCGCAGGATGAGCCGCGAGTCGAAGGGCTTGGGGATCAGGTACTCGGGCCCGAAGCGCATCTCCTCGCCGGGGTAGGCGCTCGCCACCTCGTTGCTGATCTCCGCCTTCGCGAGGCTGGCGATCTCCTGCACGCAGGCAACCTTCATCTCCTCGGTGATGCGGGTCGCACCGCTGTCGAGCGCGCCGCGGAAGATGTAGGGGAAGCACAGGACGTTGTTGACCTGGTTGGGATAGTCCGAGCGACCGGTGGCGACGATGCAGTCGGGCCGCGCGGCCTTGGCGATCTCGGGGCGGATCTCCGGCTCGGGGTTGGCCAGCGCCAGGATCAGCGGTCGGGCGGCCATGGTCTTGACCATGTCGGCGCTCAGCACGCCAGCCGCGGAGCAGCCGAGGAACACGTCGGCATCCTTCACCACGTCGGCCAGCGTTCGGGCATCCGTGCGTTGCACGTAGCGCCGCTTAGACTCGTCGAGCCGATCCTCGCGCTGGTGGTGCAGCACCCCCTTGGAGTCGCACATGAAGACGTTGTCGCGATTCACGCCCAGCCGCACCATCAGGTCGACGCAGGCGATGGCCGCGGCGCCGGCGCCGGAGACCGCCAGTTTGACCTCGCCGAGCTTCTTGCCCACCAGCTCCATGCCGTTGATCAGCGCCGCGGCCGAGATGATGGCGGTGCCGTGCTGGTCGTCGTGGAAGACCGGGATGTTGAGGCGCTCCTTGAGCTGGCGCTCGATGTAGAAACACTCGGGCGCCTTGATGTCCTCGAGGTTGATGCCGCCCAGCGTCGGCTCCAGCGCCGCGATGATCTCGACCAGCTTGTCCGGGTCCTTCTCGGCGAGCTCGATGTCGAACACGTCGATGCCGGCGAACTTGCGGAACAGGCAGCCCTTGCCCTCCATCACCGGCTTGCCGGCCAGCGGCCCGATGTCGCCCAGGCCCAGCACCGCGGTGCCGTTGGTGACGACCCCCACCAGGTTGCCGCGGGACGTGTATTCCGCCGCCAGCGACGGGTCCTCCTCGATCGCCAAGCATGCATAGGCCACCCCGGGCGAATAGGCCAGCGACAGGTCACGCTGGTTCACCAGCGGTTTGGTCGGCATCACCGCCACCTTGCCGCGCGTCGGCAGCCTGTGGTATTCGAGCGCGGCTTCGCGCAGCGCCTGTTCGGCGGGTGAGAGATCGGAGCGGGCCATGCTTGCCTCCTTATTGGATGTCTGCAACGGTTCCCGCCCGGCCTGCCAGCCGCTGCCGGCCGGGCGCCGGGCCGGGCGGGAGAGGCGTGCAGTCTACCGGCCCCGACAGGCCGCTCCGTGTCGCCGCAGTCACACCGGGAAGTCAAAAGACCTTTCGCGCTCCGCCCAGCAATCGCGCCTTCCGGGCCTGGCCCGGCGCCTCGCGCGTGCCCCCCGCGGGCACCGCGGCTGCTGGACAGCCAGGGATGACACCGTCCGCCCTCCCCGTCCAGCCCGGGCTGCCCGACCTTCCACGGCTCGGCCCGCTGCAACGCTCTGCCGCCTCGCGCCTGGCCTTCCAGTGGCGGCCTGCCAGCGAGGCCGCCGCCGGGCCCCGCCCGCTGCTGGTGCTGCTGCATGGTGCCGGCGGCGACGAAACCAGCCTGCTGCCGCTGGCGCAACGGCTGCCAGCGCATCTGCACCTGGTGCTCGTGCGGGCGCCGCGGCGCATGCCGCGCGGCGGCTTCTTCTGGTATCCGGTGCACTTCCAGGACGGCGATGCCGAGATCGACCTGCAGCAGGTCGAGGCGGCCCGCGTGAGGCTGATGCGCTTCATCGACGAGTTGCAGCGCCGCCTGCGCTTCGATGCACGCCAGCTCTACCTGCTGGGTTTCAGCCAGGGCGGCGCGCTGGCATCGACCTGCGCGCTGACGTCGCCGGAGACGGTACGAGGCTTCGGCATGCTGAGTGGGCGCCTGCTTTCTCACCTCGAACCCCGGCCCGGCGAAGACCAGCGCCTGGCCCGGCTGTGCGTTTTCCTCGGTCACGGCCGACAGGACCCGGTGCTGCCCATCGCTCATGCCGAACGCGCCGCGCAGGTCCTGCGCCGCTGTGGCGCGCAGGTGAGCTTCCATCCCTACGAGGGCGGCCACGAGCTGTCCCGGCCCATGTTCGACGACATGGCGGCCTGGGTGGGGCGGCAGTGCCTGCCGCCGGCCGGTTCAGTGCAGCCTCAGCCCTGAGGTATAGGGCAGCAGGCCGCCCAGCCAGCGCCGCAGCAGGTGAGCCGGCCGCGCCGCGAAGTCCAGCAGGGTCGCATCGATGCCGCCGGCCGATCCGCCCCGGCGTCCGTCCGGCGACAGCCGCTCGACCCGCCATTGCAAGGGCATGAGCCCGCGAAAGCGCACCTTCCAGATCGTCTGGGGGTCGAAGCGGGCCCGGTAGGTCAGCGCAAAGCGGTCGGTGCCGGGATCCGCGCTCAGCTCCAGGCTCTCCGGCACGAAATCGTTGACGCTCACTCTGCAGCGGTAGTGCTCGCTGATGTAGAAGCCGGCCTCGCTTTCGAGGTGGCGGCGCGCATCGAGATCGATGCGGTCGAGCAGCACCAGCGTTGCCAGCACGACCTCGCAGGCCAGCACCGTCGGAGGCTGCTCGGGTAGTGCGCTGAACAGGCGCAGGCTGGCAGTGACGCCGAGTTCGCGCAAGGGACAGGTCCAGGCGCCGACGGCGGGGTCCCACGCAAGGTTCAGGTGTTTATAGGTGAAGCGACCGGGCGCGGCCGGCGCTTCGGGCGGGGGGGTGGCGGTCATCGAGCAGTCCTCGGGGTCGGACGCCCGCGCGTCCGCTGCGGCATGCTACGAAATGTACGACCCGATTGGCATCCCCACTAGGGGTGATGTGAGCCCGCACCATCCGCGTCAACTGGGTGACAGCCGAAGCTCGATCACGGCTTCAGAATCCAGGCCATCGGGATGCCTCGCACTCCCCGCCAAGGCCAGCGCCACTGGAGTGCAGCAACTCAGGACAGGTCGACCCCCTGCAGGCTGACGCGCGTCTGCTGCGCATCGGGGTCGGTGACCACGTGGATCTCGGCACCCGAGCTCAGCCGGTACACCGAGTGCACCGGCAGGCCGTCGGCGACGGCCTGCCAGTTCCGCTCTTCCTGCTCGGCCGAGAGGTCGCCGAAATCGCCGCGCTCATGCCGCTGGATCAGGCTGGTCTCGGTCGTGCGGGCCGCGATCAGCGCGACCATGGCCGCCGGGGTGCGCACCACGAAACCGCTGTCGATCACCGGCCTGAAAGCGGGCCTCGTTCGAACACAGGCAGGGCCTGAGACTTGGGATGCGGTCGCGGCGTCCATGGCGGTCTCCTCGAGGGCTATTTCCGGACGCGCCGGAACAGGCTGCCGCCGGCGATCAGAGCGAGCACGAACAGCACCAGGAACACGAAAAACAGGATCTTGGCGATGCCTGCGGCACCGGCCGCGATCCCGCTGAAGCCGAGTGCGCCGGCAACCAGGGCGATCACGGCGAAGATGACGGCCCACTTCAACATGATGAGCTGCTCCTCTGGACGTTGCCGCGCGGAGTGCGCGGTAACTTCATCATCTTCCCGGCGGGCCCCGGGAGCTGTCAGCCGCCGTAGCTTGGTGCGTCGGCCCCGTCCTACAGCGCGGCCCTGCCTGCATCAGGCCATCTCGCGCTCCAGCTCCAAGCGATAGCCCACGCCATACACCGCCTGGATGCGCGGGCCGCTGCGAGGGTCGGCAATGAGTTTGCGGCGCAGCTTGTAGATGTGCTGTTCGATGGTGCGCTTGCAGACCTCGCTGGAACGTCCCCACACGCGTGCCGACAGCGTGTCCACCGTCACCACCCGCCCCTGGTTGACGAACAGGGTCCAGGCCAGTGCGAACTCTCGGGCGGTCAGGCTGATTTCGCGGCCCCCCTTCTTCAGCACCAGGCTGCAGGCATCCAGCGAATAGTCCCTGACCTTCAACTGCGTCTCGCTGAGGGTGCGCCGGCGCAGCTGCACATGGGCTCGCACCCTCGCGACCACATCAGCCGCACCGTCGCTGAGAAGCGCATAGTCGTGGGCCCCATGATGCAAGGCCCGTGACAGGCCTGCGCCCAGCCCGGTGCCCACGACGATGCGGGGCAGCTGGCTGGTGCTGTGGAGCTGCAACATGGCCAGCCAATTGGGCAGTTCTTCCTCGCTGTCCTCCAGCACCACGGCATCGAAGGGTTCCTGGCGCAGCGCCCCGATCAGGGCCGCAATGCCGCGGAAGCCCGCAGGCCGCATGCCGCCTTCCTGCAGTGCCGTCAGCACGATGGTCTCGACGCTGGCACCGACGAACAAAGTGGCGATCTTCATGGTCTCGTCCGAGTCTGCGCCGGACCTTCCGCCGTCAGGGCGGGCCGGTTCGCGGCGCTCGTGAATGCTTCAGCCTCCTGCATGCATGCGTGCATGCTGCAGCTACATCCCACGGTGTCCGCCGCACCGCCTCTGGCTCCTCCTGTTCTTGATGTTGTTAGACCTTCATGCAGATCTGCACGATTGGTGGGCCCAGACTATGGACTCGTCCCATCAGCGTCAAGCCGTATCTGTGCAGTTTTGTTCCCTCCATCCACAAGCCGACACAAGGAATGCAGACCGGTTGCGATGGCTTATCCGAAGCTGACAGCGACACCCTGCAAAGAGGGATGAACGGTCGTACCGCAGCGGGCCCTTCGGCTCAGCGTTGCGCGTACCGGGTGCCGTACAGGGAGAGGATGCGACGCACGTAGTCGCGTGTCTCCCGATAGGGCGGGATGCGCCGTCCATAGCGGGCCACGGCGCCCTCGCCCGCGTTGTATGCGGCCAGCACCAGCTCCAGGTCGCCGTCGAAGAGCCGCGTCAGGTCGCGCAGGTAGCGTGTGCCCACATCGATGTTGACCGCGGGGATCAGCAGCTCGGCGATCGAGTGCACGCCATAGCGGGCACCGGTGGCCGGCATGATCTGCATCAGGCCGAGAGCGCCCTTGGGCGAGCGCGCCGTCGCGCGGTAACCCGACTCGACATGGATCAGCGCCGCCACCATGTCGGGGTCCAGCCCATGCCGGCGGCTCGCGTCGAGCACCAGCTCAGAATAGGCCGCGGGCACCGTGAGCCTCGAGACGCCCGGCCCACCCGTCATCGACGAGGCCTTCGCCCGCACCGACGCGCGCAGGCGCGAGGCGGTTTCGCTCCAGCCCGGCAGCGCCTCCAGCGCATCGCGCGCGCTCACCGGCGCAGGAGCGGGCGGCGGCAGTGCCTCAGCCACCTGAAAGGCCACACAACGCGGCGCTGCGTGTCCGAACATGCGTGAAAGATCCTGCGCCACCACACGCTCGGTACCGTCGAGCATGGTGCAGAGATAGCGTGTCACGGGCTCGCCCGCGTGCGCCTGCAGGTGCGCGTGTGAAGCGATCGCGAGCAGCGGCCACGCCAGCCAGCTGCAGCGGCGCCGGGGCCGGGTCTGCGTCATCGTCGACTCTCCTGTGCAAGGCGCAGCCGCCGAGACGCTGGCGCGTCGGCGCTTGCCCGAGGCCACTGTGCAGGGCGCCCGGGTCGCGGGCGCGCGGGCGCCGAAGCTGCGTCGGGCCCGGCGAAGGCCGCTGTGCCGGCCGCGCCGATGCGGCAGTTCGTTGCGGCCCACGGCGCTTCGCCAGCACGTCCGGGCGCGAGCCGGGGCGCTCCTAAGGTTGCGGCCATGACGACCCAGGAGCGACCATGAGCATCCCTTCCTTCCGCCCCGCAGCGAGCCCCTCCGTCGGCCCCGTGACGCCGGCCCAGCCCGGCGCCCCGGCACAGGCCTTCGACCCCTCGGCGCAGCCGCAGGCGGGCGGCGCGCCCGACCCGGCGCTGCAGCAGAACTTCCAGCAGTTGATGATGCAGACGGCGCAGGGTTTCTCGAGCCAGATGCAGAACACGATGCAGGAGACCATGCAAAAGCTCGGCGGCGAGGAGGACGAACCTGACGAAGGCGATGAGCCGCTCTGAGGGGGTGGCCCGCATGAGCGCAAGCACCTTGAGCCGCCGCGCACGCCGGGCCACCCTGGCCCTGCTCGGTGCCGGCACCTTGGGCCTGGCCGCCGCCGTGCTGCCCGGCCCCACCGAGGCCGCACCTCGCGAGACGCAGAGCCAGAACGCAACCCGCCGCTGGGGCCAGCCGCGTTTCGCCTACCGCGCCGAAGGCAAGCGTGTGGCCGAGGTGCTGCAGGACTTCGCCGCCAGCCAGGGCTTGCCGGCCGTCATCGCCGAAGGCGTCGACGGGCTGGTCAACGCCAACTTCGACACCACCCCCGAGGTGTTCCTCAACGCGATGTCCAAGGCCTACGGGCTGCTCTGGTACCACGACGGGACCGCGCTCTACTTCTACCCCGCCAAGGCGGTGCAGAGCCGGCTGTTCCGCCTCAAGGGCTTCAGCCAGGAACAAGTGCAGGAGCTGCTGGACTCGCTGCAGGTCGGCGACCGGCGCTACCCGCTGCGCTTCAACGAGGCACAGCAGACCCTGCTGGCCTACGGCCCGCCGCGCCATGTCGAGCTGGTGCGCGCAGCGCTGGAGACGCTGGACACCGGCGCGCAGGAAGGCAACCGCATGGTGGCGCGCGTTTTCCCGCTGCGCTTCGCCTCGGCCAGCGACCGGGTGCTCGGCGACGCCACCATCCCCGGCGTCGCCTCTACCCTGCGCTCGTTGTTCGGCGCGCCGCCCACTCCGGAGGCCGACCCTCGTGCGGCCGCCAAGGACCCGCGTGCGATGGCCGGCAAGGTCAAGGCGATGCGCTCGATGTACGGCAGCGACCGCCTGGTCCCGGAGCTGGAGCACAAGACGCCCGACCCTGCGGCGGCCGATCCCAGCGGCAAGCCGCCGCTCGGCTCCTCCACGCGCGGCCTGCGCAGCCCGGTGGACTTCGAAGAGGACCAGCCCAGCTTCGAGGCCGACGAAGGCACCAACGCGGTGGTGATCTACGGCCGCGCCCATCGCATGGACGAGTACGCGGACGTGATCCGCAGCCTCGATGTGCGGCCCAACCTGGTTGAGCTCGAAGCGATGATCGTCGACGTCAGCCACGACAGCGTCGAGTCGCTCGGCATCGACTGGTCGGTGCGCGGCAGCAAGGGCAGCTTCTCGGTCGACGCGCCCGGCGGCGGCATGCCGGACGCCAGCCGGGGCGCCGGCCTCAGTCAGGGTGTCTTCAACATCCAGACCCTGCTGACCGACGCCGGCCGCGAACTGCTGATGCGCATCCACGCGCTGCAGGCCCAGGGCAAGGCGCGTGTGGTCGCCAAGCCCAAGGTGCTGGGCGTGGCGAACCGGCCCGCGGTGATGAAGGAAAAGCGCATCGCCGCCGTGAGGGTGTCGGGCAACCTGGAGGCCAACCTCTTCCAGGTCGAGGCCGGCACTCTGCTGCAGGTCACGCCCCAGATCACCACCCAGAGCGGCGCCCCGCAGATCAAGCTCTCGCTCTACATCGAGGACGGCAACTTCGAGGCGCGCCAGGTCGACGACATTCCGGTCGTCAAGCGCACCGAGATCCGTACCGAGGCGCATGTGGCCGACGGCGAGAGCCTGCTGATCGGCGGCATCACGATAGAGGCCGATACCACCGATACCAGCGGCGTGCCGGTGATCTCCAAGATCCCGGTCATCGGTGGGCTGTTCCGCTGGCAGGGCTCGCGCAGCACGCGCAGCGAACGCCTGTTCCTGATCACGCCCAAGCTGGTGCGCAGCATCGACCAGCTGCCCTCGGCGCCGGCCGGTCCCATCGATCCGCTCGCGCTGCCGCCCGCGGCGCCGGCCTCCGCCGTGCCCGCTGCGCCCCCCGTGGTGCCGGTGCACGCGAACGAGCCGGGCGCCTCCACCCCCTTGCCCGGGGCTGCGGCCTCGGGCCCGGCACCTCGCTGATTCGCACGCCATGAAGCAGCTTCGCATCCTCACCGGACGTCACGCCGGCGCCCACATAAGGTTGACCCAGACCCGCTACCGCATCGGTCCCGACGACGAGGCCGACCTGCAGATCAGCGACTGGAACAGCCCGCCCCTGGTGGCGACTCTCGAAGAAGGACAAGCCGTGACCCTCCTGTGTCTCGATGCCTCCGGCGCGACCACGACGCCCGCCGGCACGCTCGAGGACCTGCAACCGCGCCGCTTCGGTGACGTGGTCCTGTGCATCGGCCCGGAGCAGGCGCGCTGGCCGAGCGACATGGCGCTGCTGGAGCGCCTGGTGCAGGAGGGAGCGAAGGCGGCCGCTGCGGCGCGCCCCAAGGGTCGTCGTGGCGCACTGATCGGCGTGGCGGCGCTGGGCGCAGCCCTGCTGGCCGGTGGGCTGGCGCTGGTCGGGCAAACCGCCCGCGATGCCGAGGCCAAGGCGCCGCCCGAGCCGCTGCTGCGGCGCGTCGAGCGCGCGGTTGCCCACAGCGGCGTGAATGGCGTCGGGGTGCGCGCCCTGGGCGGCCAGATCGAGGTCGACGGGCTGCTGCCCGGCGCGGCCGAGGTCGCGCGGCTGCGTGCCGCGCTGGCCGGCTTCAGCGGTGAGCCGATCGCGCACCGCTACGCCTCGGCCGCCGACGTGGCGCAGTCCATCGCCGATGCGCTGGGTGACAAGCGGCTCTCGGTGGCCTACGCCGGCGACGGCGTGTTCGCCATCGACGGTCAGGCCGCCGACCTGCTGCGAGTGCGCGACGCCGCGCAGCGCATCGCCACCGACCTCGGGCCGCTGGTGCGCCGCCTGGAGGTGGCCGCCACCGAGCTGCCCTCGCCTGAGCGGGTGCCGGTGGGCTCGATGCTGGCCGGCGACGACCTGCAGTACGTGCAGACCCGCGACGGCGTCAAGCACCTGTCGCTCAAGCCCCTGTCTCTGCCCGAGGAGACACACCGTGAACGGACCGGGAGCGGCGCTTCGACGCCCCGGTCTCCATCCCTCAACTGAACGGAGGACCTTATGGAAGCACAAGCAGAGAAGACCGTGTTCGACGACCTCGCCCAGCTCGAGAAGACCCTGACCGAGGACACCAGCGGCGATCGCGCCCGCGCGATGCTGGGCTATTTCGACGAGGTCGCGCGCGCCAGCGAAGCGATGCTCTCGAAGCAGGTCGTCGATGCCGAGCGCCAGCTGGTCTCGCACCTGATCGAGGGCTTCCGCGCCGCGCAGCGCATCATCCGCCACGTGTGGGAGACCCTGCACACGGCCTCGCTGGCCGCCTGAGCGCGCAAGGAGCACGACCATGCAAGCATCCCAAGGCGGCACGCCGGCCACCGGCGACTACCCCATCGTCTACCGCAACCTGATGGCCGTGGCCCTGCTGGGCGCGGTCTACAAGGCCCGTGACGACGCCGAGACGGTGAGCGCGGCGGTCGAACGCACGCTCGACGACCCGCTGCAGTTCCGCCTCTACCGCGCGATCGCGCAGGGCATTGGCGGCGATAGCGAGTTCGCCAGCAGCACCCTGGGCCACCACCTCGAACAGCACCCGGAGGACGACGGCGCCAAGGTCGCGCTGGCGGTCTCGATGATGCTGGCCGGCAACCCCGACTGGAAGCAGTGGATCGACAACGTGCTGGCCACCAGTTCGGACCAGACCGCGCGTGAGGCGGCCAACGGCGTGATCGGCTACCTCCGCGCGCTGAAGCTGCACTGATCCCCCGAGGGGCAGGTCCCGCGCGCGGGGTCGGCCTCGAAGTCGGCGGCACCTGGCCACAGGTCCGTCCCCCGGAAGCTTTGCTTCCACATCCCCACCCACTGAAAGGAAACACGATGGGTATCAGCACGAGTTCCGGCGTCAACGGTTTCATGGGCGGCGCCACCCAGCTGAGCTCCGCGGCCACCGGCCAGGCCGGCGACGTCGGCGGAGACATGATGGGCCAGATCCAGCAGACGGCTGCGATGCAGATGAAGTTCCAGACCGAGATGGGCCTGATCCAGATGATGGTCAAGATGAACGAAGCCCTGGCGAAGATGTTCAAGTCCATCGGTGAAGCCATCAAGGGTCTGGCCTGACGCGGCCTTTTGATTGAAAGGAACCGTCATGGGACAACCTGCAATCGAGGGCGTCGGAGGCCCGTCCAAGCTGGGCGGCGCCGAACGCTACGCCGCCAATCTCATGCTCGACATGATCGAGCAGGCCATGCAGCAGTCCGGCCTGCCGCAGAGCGACCAGACCCGCAGCGCGCTGCAGGGGCTGCGCGACGAGCTCAACGGCAACCAGAAGAGCGCCAAGGGCCAGGTCGAGCCCAAGGGTGGCGAAGGACCGGGCGGCCCCAAGGGCCCTGAAGGGGCAGAAGGCCCGAAGGGCCCGGGCGAGGCCGAAGGCGAAGAAGGCAAGGGCCTGATCGACATGCTGATGAAGCTGCTGCAGATGCTGATGCCCCTGCTGCAGCAACTTCAGCAGGGCAAGCAGGGCGGCGCCAACGGCACCGCCAGCGAGGTGGCCAACGGCCTGCCCGGCGGGTCCGGTTCGCCGCTGGGCGGCTCGGGCAACTCGTCAATGGACAGCCTCGGCAATCTCTTCACCAGCTACGGCGAGATGTTCGAAGGCATGAACAAACAACTCAAGCCCATGCTCGGCAACGCGGCTTGGAACTGAAGGAATTGAACATGAGCATCAATGGACTCCAACAGAATCCCGCGGCCCTGATGATGCAGGCCGCGACCACGGCGTCTCCGCTGGGCCAGGCCAGTCAGCTGGCCGGCAGCATGGCTCAGGTCCTGCAGTCGCTCAGCGGCCTGCTGCAGGCGCTCGCACCGCTGCTGCAGAAGCTCGGCGGCGGCCAGGCCGGCGGCATGGGCATGGCCCCGGGCGCCGGCGCGCTGGGCCAGGGCATGCCGGCAGCACCGGGCGGCCCGCTCGCGGGCGGCGCCCCGACCATGATGCCGGCCCTGCCCGGCGGCATGCCGGGCGGCGGTTTCCCCGGCACCGGCATGCCCCCCGGCGGCTATGGCGGCGCGCCCAACACCGGCCTGCCGAACGGCGGCATCCAGGCCGGCACCGGCTTCGGCGGGCAGCAGGCGGCGATCCCGATGGACAACGACCGCGCGGTGCGCGAGCTGGCACGCAACTTCAGCACGCTCAAAGGGGGTGACGAGAAGATCAGCGTGAAGGACCTGAAAGCCATCGCCCAGGGCAACATCCTGGACGGCAAGCTGTCGGCCAACCACACGCCCGAGCTCAAGGCCGCCGCGCAGCACATCCTCAACAACCCGGCCCTGCTGCGCCAGCTCGACACCGCCGACTCGGTCAACTCCAAGGGCGTGGGCAAGGCCGACGGCAAGATCGGCCTCGGCGACATCAACGCGATGCTGCAGCGCACCGGCCCGGCGGTGGGCGAACAGCAGACCCTGCAGACGCTCGCGAAGTACGGCGACCAGCTGTTCAACAACAGCAGCAAGACCTTCAACAAGCAAGACATCCAGACCATCGCCAGCACCGGCAAGATGCCCAACGGGGCCACCGCGCCGGCCGACCTGCAGGCCGCCGCCAAGGACCTGATGGCGCGCCCCGAGCTGTACAACAAGCTCGACAACGCGCTGAAGATCCGCACCGAGGGCAAGGCCGATCAGCGCGGTGACGGCAAGGTCAGCGTCGAGGATCTGAAGCTGGCCATCTCCGGCCCGCAACAGATGACCACCGCCCAGGTCAAAGCCCCGGTGATCGGCCAGGTCGAAGTCGGCACAGCCCGGAGGTAAGGCCATGAGCATCACCGCAATGAATGGCGGCGGCATGGCCCTGGCCAGCGCCGGCATGCAGCTGGCGACCAGCGCGATGGACGTGATGTCCAGCGGGCTGCAGCTGGCGGCCCAGCTGAAGCAGAACCTCGGCAATGCACAGTCGCAGCTGCCCTATGGCGGCAACGGCACGCAGAGCGCCTCGCAGATGCCCTCCGGGGCACCCGCGATGGCAACGCCGGCGCTCGGCGGCCCGGCCCAGGGCGGGCCGGCCGGCGCAATGAACGGCATTGCCGGCATCCTGCAGAGCCTGATGCAGTTGCTGCAGATCCTGACCCAGATGCAGGGGATGGGCCAGGGCGGCGGCATGGGGGCCCCCGGCATGGGCGGCGGCATGAACGCGCCGGCGCTCGGTGTCGCCAACCAGTTCCCGCAGGCTGCCGCGATGCCACTGGCCGCGCCGCAGATCGGCATGCCGCAGGCGGGCATGCCGATGCAGCAGGGGTATGCGATGACGCCCGACACGGGCATGGCCGGCATGCCGTCGGCCCAGCAGCAGTCCTACAACTGGGCCATGGGCTATGCCAACGCGTTCACCTCGCAAAGCGATATGAAGAACCTGATGCAGCTGCACATGATCTTCAACACCGGTCGCAATCACCTGTAGCGACCTCGGCCCCGGACGGCCGGCGGGCCGTTCCGGGGTTCTTTCATCAGCTGTGCCGCTGCAAAGGAGGAGCGCACCATGGACGCAAGATTTCAACGCAAGGACTTCGTCGCCGGCCTGGTGGAGATCATCAGCCAGGGCATCTCCAACAACCGCCTCGAGGACGCCGAGGCGGTGCTGTGCGCGGCCCGGGCGCTGCGCCCGAGGCTGGCCGAGCTCGACACCTTCGACGCCTGGATCGCGATCAAGCGCGGCTTCTGGCCGGACGCCATCCGGCTGCTGCGCAACCTCGACGCCACGGCCAGCAACTGGGGCCTGGGCAAGGCACTGCTCGCCTTCTGCCAGTTCGCCACCGGCGACGCGGCCTGGAGCATCAGCGCGCACGAGGTGCTGCAGAACAGCCAGAACGCCGAGGCGGTGGGCCTGGTCAAGCTGCTGCTGAACCAGGAGGACACACCGGCCGACCCGGCGCCCGAATCCACGCTCGCGGCAGGTCAGCCGCCGGTGTCCCAGGCCGCCTACCTGCGCGCCTGAGTCTTGCCCCGTCCCGAGGTAGCCAGGAGACATCTCATGATCGAAGCGATCCCCGCCACGCTGGCGGCCGGCCCGGTGCTGGACCAGGCGGCCGCGCACAGCCCCGGTACGCAGGCGCTCTCCGAGCGCTTCCAGCACCTGATGCAGCAGGCGCCGGAGGCGGCGGCGCCGGTGCCGGCGTCGCAGGGGCCCACCCCGGTGAGCCAGTTCATCCGCGCCCAGGAGGAGGTAATGCGCCAGACCTATGCCGACGTGCGCGCCTTCACCGCCCAGGCCCCCGGCATGGACATGCACGAGATGGCCTCGCGCCACATCGACCTTTCCTATCAGCTGTCGATGGTGCAGGTGCAGTTCAACGCCGGCGTCTACGTTGCGCAGAGCGGCAAGAGCGGCCTGCAGACCCTGATGAAAAACCAGTGAGATTCGGGAGCCCGCCATGAACCGCCGCTGTCCCCGTCCCGCGAGCCTGGTGCTCGGCGCCTGCCTGCTGCTGGCGCTGGCCGGCTGCAAGACCGACCTGTACACCAAGCAGACCGAGGCCGACGCCAACGAGATGGTCGCGGCGCTGCTCGAACGCGGCGTGCGCGCCGAGAAGAAGACCCCCGATGCCGGCAAGACCTGGAGCATCGTGGTGGAGCAGGACGAGGTGGTGCAGGCGCTCGCGGTGCTGCGCGCCAGTGGCCTGCCACAGGACAAGCGCGTCAGCCTCGGCGACATGTTCAAGAAGGAAGGGCTGATCTCCACGCCCACCGAGGAGCGGGTGCGTTTCATCCACGGCGTCTCCCAGGAGCTGTCGGACACGCTGTCGCGCATCGACGGCGTGGTGATCGCCAAGGTGCACATCGTGCTGCCGAACAACGACCCGATGGCGACCGAGACCAAACCCTCCAGCGCCTCGGTGTTCGTCAAGTACCGGCCGGAGGCCAACCTCAGCGCCCTGACCCCGGCGATCAAGAACCTGGTGGCGCGCAGCGTCGAAGGCCTCGCCTACGACAACGTGACCGTCACGCTGGTGGCCGGCGCGCTGCTGCCGCCGCCGCCGGTGCAGCCGGCCGACCGCGGCCCCTCGGCCTGGACCTGGGGCGGCGCAGCGCTGCTGCTGCTCCTGCTCGGCATGGGCGCGCTGGTGGCACTGCGGCCCGCCTGGCTGCCGGCCGGGCTGGCGCGCCGCCTGCCCGGCGGCCGGACCGATGCGGCGGCGCCGGGGGCGGCATGAACGCCCTGGACCCGGCAGCCCTGGCGGACTGCGCGCTTGCCTTCGAGGCCAAGCTCGACCGCCTCGCCGAGGACCTGCATGCGGACTGGCAGCGTGAGGAGGACGCTCCCTGGCCCTTGCTGCGCCGCCTGCCCGAGGGACCGGCGCGCCGCCACGCCGCGCGCCGCCTCTTCGCGAGCCGGTGCGGCGGCCCGCCGGCACTGCCGCGCCTGCTCGACAGCGCCGGGCGCTGGGCGCTGCTGGCCCGGCCGGCCTTGACGCGCCGGCTGTGTGCCCTGGCCATCGTGCGGCGGCCCGGCGTGTTGCGCTGCTGCATCGAGAAGCCGGCCCGCCAGGGTTTGCGTGCAGCGCTGGGCGAGTGGTTCGAGCGCATCGAGCAGACCGCCGAAGGCGGGCGCAGCGTGAGCGCCCGGGTGGCGCACTGGTCGCCGATGCACTGGGCCTGCGTGGGCTACTGGGACTGGGTGGGCCAGCTGCAGGCCGATGACGGCGCCTTGCGCCGGCTGGTGCGCCTGTCGCTGCCGCGCGGCCTGCTCGGCACCGCCAAGGCACGCGAAGCGGCACCGGCCGAGCTGGCGGCCGGCGCGGCGCTGGCCTGGATCGAGCAGCAGGAGCAGGAGCAGGAGGACCCGGCCATGGAGGACGATACGCCATGCTGATCTGGTTGAAACCCGGGCCGGCCGGCCCCGCCGGCGTTCCCTACGGCATCCTCAAGGCCGCCACGGTGCAGACCACGCTGCGCCTCAACAAGGCCCGCGAAGACCTGGAAGCCCAGCGCCAGCGTGTGCTGGCCACCGCCCGGGAGGAAGCCCAGGCCCTGCTCGCCGCGGCGGGCGAGGAGGCGGTGCGCCTGCACGCCGAGTCGCGCGAACGCGGCTACCAGGACGGGCTGCGTCAAGCCGCGCTCGACTGGCACGAGCAACAGACCGGCCAGTCCTTGCAACAGGCCCGCTCGGTGCAGACCCTGCACGCCCGGCTGGCCGAGCTGGTGACCTCGGCGGTGGAGCGCATCGTGCACACCGAACAGCGCGGCGCGCTCTACCAGCGAGCGCTGAAAAACGTGCAGCAGCTGACCCGCGGCGCGACCTCGCTGACGCTGCGTGTGGGTCCGGCCGACTACGAGGAGGCGCAGGACGGCATCGCGGCGCTGTCGTCGCTCGCGATGGACGGCCTCTCGGTGGAGGTGCAGGTCGACGCCGCCTTGCGCCCCGGCAGCTGCATCTTCGAGTCCGAGCTGGGCGTGCTGGACGCCAGCCTGCAGACCCAGCTCGACGGCCTGCGCGCCGCGATGGAGCGCGCGGTGCAGCGCGCCGTCGCCGACGGCTCGCCCGACACGCCCTGAGGCCCACGCCGATGAACTTGCAGGAGCTGACCCAGTGGATGGAGGCCGAGCTGGCCAGCGCGAGCATGGTGACGCGCGCCGGCAAGGTCAGCGAGGTGGTCGGCACGCTGATGCGCGTCAGCGGCCTTGAAGCCAAGCTGGGCGAGCTGTGCCACCTGCTCGACGCAAGCGGTGAGGTGATGCAGGTGGCCGAGGTGGTGGGCTTCTCGGGCGGACGCACCATCCTCTCGCCCTTCGGCTCCATCCTCGGCGTGAGCGCCGGCAACACCCGTGTCGTCGGCACCGGGCAGGTGCTGTCGGTGCCGGTCGGCGACCGGCTGCTCGGCCGCGTCATCGACAGCCTGGGGCAACCCATCGACGGCAAGGGTGAGATCCGCTGCAGCGAGCAGCGGCCGGTGTTCGCGCTGCCGCCCAGTCCGATGGACCGGGCCCTGATCGAGCACCCCTTGCCCACCGGGGTGAAGATCATCGACGGCCTGCTGACCCTGGGCCAGGGCCAGCGCATGGGCATCTTCGCGCCCGCCGGCGTCGGCAAGTCCACCTTGATGGGCATGCTCGCGCGCGGCACGCAGTGCGACATCAGCGTGATCGCGCTGATCGGCGAACGCGGCCGCGAGGTGCGCGAGTTCATCGAGATCATCATGGGCGAGAGCGGCATGGCACGCTCGGTCGTGGTGTGCGCAACCTCCGACCGCTCGTCCATCGAGCGCGCCAAGGCCGCCCATGTCGCCACGGCGGTGGCCGAGTACTTCCGCGACCGCGGCCTGCGGGTGCTCCTGATGATGGACTCGCTGACGCGTTTCGCGCGCGCCCAGCGCGAGATCGGCCTGGCCGCCGGCGAACCGCCGGCCCGGCGCGGTTATCCGCCCTCGGTGTTCGCCGAGATCCCGCGCCTGCTGGAGCGTGCCGGCATGGGCGCGACCGGCTCGATCACCGCGCTCTACACGGTGCTGGCCGAAGACGAGAGCAACAGCGACCCGATCGCCGAAGAGGTGCGAGGCATCCTGGACGGCCACATGATCCTGTCGCGCCGCATCGCCGCACGCAACCAGTACCCGGCCATCGACGTGCTCGGCAGCCTGAGCCGGGTGATGTCGCAGATCGTGCCCGCCGAGCACCAGGGGGCCGCCGGCAAGCTGCGCAAGCTGATGGCCAAGTACGACGAGCTGGAGACGCTGTTGCAGATGGGCGAGTACAAGCCCGGCAACGATCCGCTCGCCGACGAGGCAGTGCAGAAGATCGAGGCCATCCGCGCTTTCCTCAACCAGGCCACCAGCGACCTCTGGCCCTTCGAGAAGACCTTGCAGGCGCTGACTTCGATGGTGCAGGCATGAGACATCCCCCCCCGGCCGCGGCGCCGGGCCGTCCTGACTTGGAAGGTCGCGGGGCGTACCCCGCCAGCGGAGTGCGCTCATGACCACGGCGAAGTCCCTGAAGACCTTGCTGTGGGCCAAGCGGCGCCGCGTCGAGCAGGCCGAGGCCGCGGTGCAGGCCCAGCAGGCGGTGCTGGGCGCCTGCCGGACCCGCCAGGCCGAAGCGGCCCAGCACGAAGTGGACTGCGGCCTGGAGCAGCAAGCCTGCTATGACAAGCTGACCACCCACTGCTCCGGCGAGGCCGGCTTCGACGCGGCCGACCTGGTCACCTATCAACATCTGCTGGACACGCTCAAGACGCGCCGCAACCAGGCCGTGCAGGTCCTGCAGCAGGCGCAGCAGCAGACCGCCGAGGCCGAGCAGCAGCTCGGCCTGCTGCGCCAGGCGGTCAAGCGGGCGCAGCAGCAGGTCGAGCACATCGAAGCGCGCCGGCAGGCCCTGCTGCAGGCCGAGGAACTGGCGCAGGAAGACAACCAGGACGAGGAGTCCGAGGAAGCCGCCGTGGCACGCCTGCTCGCCGCGCGCGCGCAGGAGGCGGCGTCGGGAGCATCACATGCATGACCTGCTGTCGCGGCCGGAGTCCATCATCCAGTACGGCGAAGCCCTCAAGAGCCTGATGACCCTGCTGGCGCTGTGCAGCCTGCGCGGTTATGCGGCAATGCTCGTCATGCCGCCCACCAGCGACCAGAGCCTGCAGGGTGTGGTGCGCAACGGCCTGGCGCTGATGCTCGGGCTGTTCGTCGCCTGGGGCCAGCCGCTGCACGTGGTCGAAGGCATCGGCACGCCGATGCTGCTGGCCCTGCTCGCCAAAGAGGCGCTGCTGGGCCTGCTGCTCGGCTTCGCTGTGTCGGTGGTGTTCTGGGTCGCAGAGGGTGTGGGTGCGCTGATCGACAACCAGGCTGGCTACAACAACGCCCAGCAGACCAATCCGCTCAACGGCGAGCAGAGCACACCGGTGGGCAACCTGGTGTCGCAGCTCGCGATCGCCGGCTTTTACCTGCTGGGTGGCATGGTGGTGCTGGTGGGCCTGTTGTTCGAGTCCTTCCTGTGGTGGCCGCTGGACGGACTGGCGCCGACCTGGTCGGACGCGCTGGAAACCTTTCTGAGCGCGCAACTGGGCCGCTACATGGAGTCGGTGGTCAAGATCGCGGCGCCGGTGCTGCTGGTGCTGGTGCTGATCGACCTGGGCTTCGGCATCATCGGCAAGACCGCCGACAAGCTGGAGCCCAACAGCCTGGCCCAGCCGGTCAAGGGCGCGGTCGCGCTGCTGATGCTGTCGCTGCTGGTGGCGATGTTCTTCGAGCAGACCCGCCCCGCCCTGGCCCTGAAGCCGCTGGCGCAGGAGCTGGCGCACTGGCTGAAGGCGCGGCCTTGAGGCTCGCGGTCGCCGAGGGCCGGCGCTGTTTTTTCAGCCGTTCGGCGGGGCCAGCAGCCCGGCGCGGATCTGTTCCTGCAGCCACTGCACGAACAGCACATCCGTCAAGGTGTAATCGCCGCGTCCCTGCTTGATGATCCACCCCTTGTCGGCCAGGGATCGAAGCGCCCGCTGCATGAGCGTCTTGGCGATGGGCTCGCCGGTCAGCACGCTGCCGATGGCCTTCAGCGTGTCTTCGGAGAAGAGCTGGCTCTGCCCCGAAACGAGGGCCACGAGGATGGTCTTCTGCAGGGGAATCAGCCGCGCGAACTGGTCTTCATAGCCGCTTTCACGAGCGGCTTCCGCCACCGCCTCCTGCATGGCCCCGGCATGGCTGAGGGCGGGATGGAGGATGCGAAGGTTCAGGTAGTCGCGCACGAACTTCGGGCTGTGCCCGAGCTCGGCAAAGGCTTGCCGGATGTCCGGCAGGGCGATCGCGTGCCTGGGGAAGTGCTGGCGGACGATCGCCGCGAGGTGCTCGACGAAAGCATCGCCGAGGGGTGGCAGCGGCACCCGCGTGAACCAGCGGTTGAAGGCTTTTTTCTCGCCGGTCACCAGGACCTCGTAGGAGGCGGCCGACGAACTCGTGGCAACGACCTTCATGCGCTTGCGGTGCGTGTCCAGAAGCGATCGCAAGCTCCACGAGACCGCGCTCGCCCCTTCGTCAGCGAGCTTGTGAACCTCATCGAGCAGGAACAGCACCGGCTTGTCGATGCGCGCCAGCTCCAGGAACGCCGCTCGCAGCGAGCCTCGCCGTTCGGTGCGATCGAACTCGACCTCGCCTCCCAGTTCGCCGCTGGCCACATTGCCTTTGGCCGAGAGCTTCTTGATGCGCGTCTCGCCGACCTTGCGGAGGCGGCCCACCAGGCCCTCTGCGCCCTCGGCCGCAGCACCGACGCTGCTCGCCAGCAGGTCCTCCAGATCACCGGTGCTTGCGGTGAGGTTGATGTAGATCGGAAGGTAGCCGTCCCGCCGCGCCGCAGGCGCGAGGTCGTCCAGCAGGAAGGTGGTCTTGCCGCGCCGGCGCGGTTCGATGATGGCGACTGCCGACACCAAGCCGACGGCCAAGGTTCGAATGATCTGCGCGGCGGGCTCTGAGCGTGGGTAGTGCCAGATGTCGTGCACGCCGGGATCTCCAAGTATCGCTTGAACTGCCAAGTATACATTTGGCCGATACTTGCCGATACTTCACCGGCACAGTGTGCCCGTCCGATGGCTCTGCGGGGTCGCGGGCGCGGTTTTCCGTGCCATGCCGGCCCCCCCGACCAAAGGGGCACGCATGGCGTTTTCACGCAAGAAATTGCACGCCCGCCCCCCTAACTTGAGAGGGTCCCTACGGACCGGCGCCCGCTGCAGCCGCGGGTGGCGACGCCGTCAGCTCGCTCCCCCCGCGGCGCAGCGGAGGACCCATGGACATGACAAGCCGATATCCGGCC
Source organism: Aquabacterium sp. A7-Y (assembly GCF_026153205.1). GTDB lineage: Bacteria > Pseudomonadota > Gammaproteobacteria > Burkholderiales > Burkholderiaceae_C > Caldimonas. Next base: position 107,603 of record NZ_JAPFBW010000024.1, read on the forward strand.
GGCCGTGCAGGTTTGCGCGGCGGCTGGCCCGCCCTCACGACGCTGGCGCTGTTCGTGCTGGCGGCCTGCGGCGGCGGCAGGCAGGACGACAGCAGCGCCAGCGACGGCGCCTCCGGGCGGGCCACGGCCGGCAGCCGCGCGAAGGCGGCGTCCCGCTCGCCTCGCGGCGCCGGCCCGACCCGCGAGGCGCCGCTGGCCTCGGTCATCACCCCCCTGGAGGACGCGCTGATCGGTGTCCTGCCGCCCACCGCGGACGCGCCGGAGCGCGGCATGTGGTCGGCCCTGGCGCCGTGGCCGCTGATGGCGGCGCACGCCAACCTGCTGCCGGACGGCCGGGTCATGAGCTTCGGCACCGCCCCGCCCGATGTCGTGCAGGCCTACACCCTGCACTTCGACATCTGGTCGCCCGCGCTGGGCTTCGCCGAGGGGGCCCACCGCACACTGCCCAACCCCACCACCGTCAACAGCTTCTGCAGTGCCAGCACGATGGGGCCGGACGGCATGCTGCTGATCGTCGGCGGCAACAACCCCGCCCTCTACAAGACCACTCAGTGGGACCCCGACCGCGACCTGCTCATCGCGCGTGCGGCGCAGCCGAGGCAGCCGCGCTACTACGCCACGCTGGTGCGCCTGAGCGACAACCGCATCCTGATCGTCGGCGGCAACAACCATCCGCGCGAGCCCCTGGAGTACGCCGAGACCCCGGAGGTCTTCACCGCCGCCGAGGGCTGGCAGCCGCTGCCCGGTGCCACCAGCGCCGAGCTGTTCGGGAAGTTCGACGCGCGCTGGTGGTATCCGAGGGCCTACGTGGGCCTCGACGGCCGCGTCGTCGGTGTCTCCAACGACCGGATGTGGCGGCTCGATGCGCACGGCGCAGGGCGCATTGAATCGCTCGGCCCGACCGGTCACCGGCTGGGCGTCAGCGGCATGAGCCTGATGTACCGGCCGGGCCGGCTGCTGCTGGCCGGCGGCGGCTCGCTGCACAACACCGATGCCCTGCCTGGGACACGCCAGGCGACCCTCATCGACTTCGGGCCGCCCTCGCCTCAGGTCATGCCGGCCGAGCCGATGGCCCGCGCGCGCAACTGGGCCAACGCGGTGGCACTGCCCGACGGACAGGTGCTGGTCACCGGCGGCACAGCGGTGGGCAACCACAGCGATACCGCCATCTTCGAGGCGGAGCTGTGGAATCCCGACACCGGGCGCTGGCGCACCCTGGCGCCGGCCGCGGAGCGACGCCTCTACCACTCGGTGTCCCTGCTGCTGCCCAGTGGCGCGGTGCTCAATGCCGGCGGCGGCGCCCCCGGGCCGGTGTTCGCGCAGAACGCGCAGGTCTACTTCCCGCCCTACTTTTTCCGCCGCACCGGCGGCCGCGTCGAGTGGGCGAGTCGCCCCGCCTTCACGCGCGTGGCGCCCTACTTCGTCTACGGCCCCGCGAGCGACAGCACCGTGGTGCTGGCCGACACGCGCCCGATCGCCTCGGCCGCCCTGGTGACGATCGGCATGGTCACCCACAGCCACGGCACCGACCTGCGTTATGTGCCGCTGGCGTACACGCAGCGCGGGCGCGAACTGACCCTGCACCTCAGCCGGCTCGACAACCGGGTGGTGCCGCCGGGGCACTACCAGCTGCATGTGGTGGACCGGCAGGGGGTGCCCTCGCCGGCAGCCATCGTCGAATTCCGTCATGACCCGCGCAACGTCGCGCCGCAAGGCACGGCCAGTCAGTCCAGCACCTGGCGTGCCGTCAACGCGGCCGGCGTGGCGCTGGACGGCCGGCTCGACAGCTACACCCACACCTCGCCGGGGCGGCCGGATCCGAGCTGGCGGCTCGACCTGCCGGCGACACGCGGGCTGTCGCAGATCTCGCTGTTCAACCGCACCGGCCGCTGCAGCGGCACCGACGACTGCCGCACCCGGCTGCGCGACATCACGGTGACGGTGCTGGACGGGGCCGGACTGCCGGTCTGGACCTCGGAGCTGCTGAACCCGGAAAACCGCCTCGGCTCGCCCGACCGTCTGCATGTGGACCTGACGCACCTGGCCGGCACCGCGGTGCGCGGCCGCAGCATCGTCGTGCAACGGCGCTCGGACCCCGACGGCTCGGGCAGTGGCGGCGTGACCAGCGAGCCCGAACGCGACGTGCTGTCGCTGAGCGAGGTGCAGGTCGAGGAAGGCCCGGTCAATCTTGCGCTGCACCGCGCGGCCGCGCAGTCGAGCACCATCGCGCCGGGGGTCGCCGCTCTGGCCGTCAACGGGGACCTGACCACCGAATGGCGCGCCGGCGGCGTGACGCACACACAAGAGAGCCTGCAGCCCTGGTGGCAGGTGGACCTCGGCCGCATCGAGCGGGTGGCGGGTGTGCGGCTGTGGAACCGCTCCGACGTCTGCTGCGCCGATCGGCTCTCGGACTTCCATGTGCTGCTGTCGGAGCAGCCCTTCACGAGCGAAACGCTCGAGACCGAACGCGTGCGGCCGGGCGTCACCGACCTGCACGTGACGTCGCTGAACGGGCAGCGCGCCATCGATCTGGCGCTGCCCCCGGGGCGTAGCGGGCGTTACCTGAGGGTGTGGCTCAGGGGCCGCAACTCCTTGTCGCTGGCCGAGGTCGAGGTGTTTGCGCCGGCGGCGCCCTGAGCGAGCTGTGCTGTTCAGCCCTGCCGCAGCACGGCCATCTCGTCGGCAGGCCGCACCGGCAGCGCCGCCTGGGCCTTCCACAGGTGAGCCGTGTTGAGCACGATGGGCAGGACAAATCCGGCCAGCAGGCCGGCGGCCGGGCCCCAGGCGCCGAGCAGCGCGAGCAGCCCGGCCGCGAACCCGGTGGCCACCAGGCCACCGGCGTTTGCAAGCAGTGCCGCCAGCAGCCCGTGGCGCCAGGCCCCGCCGGCCAGCACATACAGCGAGAGCCCGAAGATCGCCAGCATCGGCAGCGCGAACAGCTGCCCGCCCAGCAACAGGACCGCGAGCGACAGCCCCAGCCCCACCATGTTCATTCTGCGCAGTCTCACCTGCATGCCCTCACCTCGACTGTCCCTCTGTGCCGTCTTGCCGGCCGTTTCCGCCTCGGGCGCGGAGCCGCCGCGCCCGGCTTGCCGCGCCGGCGGCAGCGGCCGGCGCACGGTCGTGAGTGTCGGGCCATCGCAGCGCCGTCGCCATCACCCGTTTCGGTGGATCGTGTCGCGCAGGCGACGGATTCAGCGCGGCGGCGCCTGGGCTGGGGCCTGCTCCGCCGTGCGTTCGTCGTCGACCTGCTGCCGCGGCGGCGCGCGGCCCACGCCCAGCATCACCGCCACCACCACGGTCGCCACGACGGCCGCGAAGCCCCAGGCGATGACGGCGAGCAGCGCCCCTTCCTGGGCGTCCTCCTTGCGCGGCACCCGCCTCGCCTCCTGCGGCGCGCGCACCCGCTCGACGGCGATCACCGCGCGGTCCTCGGCCAGCACATAGCCGGTGTCCAGCGGCAGCAGGCTGTCGACTCCGGCCTCCAGCCAGGCCTCGTCGGCCTCGTTCGCCGCCTCGGAGGGGCGCGGCTTGCGCCGCCGCACGCGGCGCTCGCCGTCCGGCTCCTTGCGCGCGGCGGGCGGGCCGGCCGGCACGGCCGGCTCAGGCGCGCGCGCACGGCGCGGCGGCGCACGCCAGACGGCCTGCATGGCGGAGGAATCTGCCGCATCGGCCGCGGAGGCCGCCTCCGCGTCGCTGTCGTCAGCGGCCTCCGCCGCGCCCGCCGTGCTGATCTCGACCTCGGTGCAGGCGACGTCCTCGCCGTCCCCCTCGGTGGTGATGCTGCGGCTGACGCTGCGCGTCACGGCGGCCCAGACCTGCGAGGTGGCGCTGCCGATCGCGCTGCGCTGCACCACCGGTTCGCTGCCGCGACCACGCGCTCGCGGCGCGCCGGCTGCGGATCCCGGCGGTTCGGTGGCGGCTGCGTCGGCAGTGCCGCGGGCCGGTGCAGGCGGGATGAGCCGGTGCATGGCGCGACAGGGCGGGCGGTCGACCGATTCAGAGTGCGTGCACGCCCTCGGCCGTGACGACGGCGTGCCGGAAGGCCGGCTCGCCGCGGCCGAAACGTTCCCGGCTGCCCTGCGGGTCGTCGAGCGCCTCGCACAGCGCGGTGTGCAGTTCGTACTGCCGCGTGTCCCGGCCCGCGTCGGACAAGGCGCGGCGATGGCCCAGGTAGTGCGCCGTGTCGAGCACCAGCTTGGGGGTGGACAAGCGGATGCGGCTGCCCAGGTCGGAAGGCGCATCGAAGGAGGCCTTGCACGCCTCCACCGAGAGCGAGTGGTAGCGGCGGCAGCTCGACGGCCGCGCCTCGTAGGCGCTGCAGGCGCCATCGGCGGCGAGCACCGCGCAGCGCAACGCCGTGCCGTGGTGGCGCCGGCTGTCCATCGTCGCGACGCGCGCCGCATTGTCGCGCACCCGCGCCAGCAGCGCGGCGCGCTGCGCGGCGTCGGGCAGCTGCTCCAGCGCCTCGGCCAGCGTGAACACCTCCTGGGCCGGCGCCGACACACGCAGGTGACAGCAATAGCTGCAGCCCTTGGCGCAGGCCGGCACCTCGGTCCCGTCGTCCGGCATCGAGGCGGCACGGATCTCGTAGCGGCGGAAGTAGCGCCGCGTGGCCTCGGCCGGGTCGCCCGCGGCGCCGGCGGCGTTCTGGTACTCCTCGGCCAGCACCTTCAGGGCGGTGGCCTCCCAGGATGTGGAGCTAGAGGTGGCGGTCTCGTTCATGAGGTCTCCGAGGGGGATGCGCGACATTCGGCGGGCGGGAATCCGTCGTGCGCTCAGGCCGGCACGGCCGCGCCGCGCAGGGTCGCCGACGGCGTCTCGTCGAACTGCTGCCGGTAGTTGTGCGCCAGCGTCGAGCGGTTGGTCAGGCCCCAGCGTGTCGCCACTGCCAGCACGCCTTCCTGCCCGGCGCCGTTGCGCAGCTCGTCGCGGATGCGCTGCATGCGGCGACTGCGAATCAGCTCCGCCGGCGTCATGCCGAGGTAGGTGCGGAAGGCCATCTGCAGGGCCCGCTCGGTCACATCGATGTGGGCGGCGACCTGGCGGATCGAGAGGCTGCGGTCGTCGAGGTGGTCGACAATGTACTGGTAGGCCTTGCGGTAGCGCAGCGGCAGGCGCAGCTTGGCGGCGTCGCTCTGCTCGGCGAGCTCGTGCTTTTCGAGGAAACGCGAGCGCGGCAGCTGGAACCACTCCTTCTTCATCGAATACAGCGCTTGGCGCACATAGTCCTTGTACAGACGCAGCGCATCGCCGTGGCGGCCGGCCGCCGCGTGCACCTGGGACATGCAGTACTTCAGCTCCAGCGCATAGCGGTGGCGGCGCATCTGCTGCTCGTCGTAGACCATCGCTCCGAGCACATCGCAGGCCGCGTGGCTGTCGCCGTGCTGGACCAGCACCATGCCGGCCTCGATGCGGGCCAGTTGCTCGAAGGCACTGAGCTTGAGCTCGCGCAGCCAGCGCAGCTCCTCGTTGAGGCGGCTGCGCCCGGAGGGCGATCCGATCGAGTCGTCCAGCAGGGCTTCGATATAACGCAGCCGGCGTGTCGCGATGCCGGCCTCGCCCAGCCGCTCGATGGCCGCACGCAACTGCGCCCGCAGCGGCGCCAGGTCGACCGGCTGCACGCCCGGGTCGGCGCCGCCGCCCAGCGCCTGCTCGCGCAACTCCTCGACCTGGAAGCAACAGTGGGCCGACAGGTCCAGGCCGAGCGCATCGAGCAGTTCGCCCATGCCGTCCAGGCCTTCCTGCTGGGCCAGTCGGCGCGCCTCGTTGAGGGTGTGCATCGCGCGGCGGTGCTCGCTGGAGCGATGCAACGCGACCGACAGGCCGGCCAGCGCTTCGGCCCGCAGCGGGGCGGGCGCGGTGTCGTCGTCGGCGACGGTGTTGAAAGCCTCGGCGGCGCGCGCAGCACGGTTGAGGTGCAGGAACAAGGCGGCCTGGTCCAGCGAGGCCTGCCAGCGCACGCAGGAGCGCGAGTGGCTTTCGTAGATCTTCAGCAGGCGCTGAAACAGCTCTTCGGCTTCCTCCTCGCGCCCCAGGGCAAGCAGGGCGCGTCCGATCAGCTGCCCGAGGGCGGCACGCTGCTCGGCAGGGGCGGCGTTCATGCGCTCGAAGCGCTCGCTGCCCAGGCGCACTGCATCGACCAGCTGTCCCTTGAGCACCAGATCGCTCAAGCCCGGCTCCATCTCACAGACCCGTCTGCAGGTCAAGGCCAACATCAACATCGCTAGCACCTCCACTTGGCGCCACGGGGGTTCGTGGCATGAAGGACATGCTAGGGAGGCCGCGCCGAGCGTGGCTCAAAGGTTCTCAGCGAAATCCTCAATCAATCTCGCAACCATCCTCAACGGATATTCATCATCGGCCGGGGCTTCGTTTCGTGGGGCTGCGCTTCGCCCATGACGTCTTGTGGCGGCCGCTGAGCTGACTAAGGTCCGAAGGCGTCCTTGCCGTGTTCGCCAATGGTGGCGCCCGCGGCCCGAACTTGTGAAGGAGTGAACATGGGTGCAGGCATAGGTGCAATCCCGAAGGGCATCGTCAGTGCGACGGTGAAGACCTTGGAATCGGCTGTGAAGGAAGCGGTCCCCAAGGCAGGGCAGCAGATGTTGTCCAGCCTGGCCGGCGGCCCGGCGGCCCGGAGCTCGCAGGCCACCAGCGCCGGCGCCCCGCCGCGCAAGCCGCCGCCCTCGCCCGGCGGGCAGGACAACTTCGCGGCCAGCGCGACGACGGCCAACCAGGCCGCCGCGAAGACCAACGAGCAGGCCATGCAGAGCATGATGGGCCAGATCCAGGATGCGGCGATGCTGCAGATGAAGTTCACCGCGCAGAATGCGCTGGTGCAGTCGGTCACCAAGATGTCGGAAGCTGCGGCCAAGCAGACCAAGGCGGTGGGCCAGGGTGTGGCGGCGACCGGGGCGCAGTGATACGGCTGTGGTAGGACCGGTACCGATGGCCGCCTGCGGGCGGCCATCCTTTTTGGTGCTTCATCGGACGTTGGAGACGTATCGCTGGCTTTTTGCTTTTTGCTTTTTGCTTTGGGCGTTGCGTTGAAGCCTGCTGACGCAGGCGCGCCCTGCGGGCGATGCCGGGATGTGCGCCCGGCAGCGCACCTACTTTCTTTGCCTCGCCAAAGAAAGTAGGCAAAGAAAGGCGACCCCGAGTGGGGCGCCCTCCTCGCTGCGCGAGGAGGGTCCGCTGCGGTGCTCGGGCTGGGGA
>NZ_JAPFBW010000025.1 GCF_026153205.1 Aquabacterium sp. A7-Y
TTCCAGTCGCGAGCACCGCAGAGCACCCCTTCGCGAAGCGAGGGGGCGCCCCACTCGGGGTCGCCTTTCTTTGCCTACTTTCTTTGGCGAAGCAAAGAAAGTAGGTGCGCTGCCGGGCGCACATCCCGGCATCGCCCCGAAGGGGCGCGCCCGCGCCAGCGGGCTTAGCCGCAACGACCGCCCACAAGCCACAAGCTACAGACCTGACATCGAAGAGCCACAGCCCGCTTGCCACACCCCTCCCCTCCCGAACCCGCCCCCGCTCAATACTCGTCCGGCCCCGTATACCCCGGCGCCAGATTCTCGAACTTCGTCAACGGCTTCAGGAAGGCCAGCTTCACGGTCCCCACCGGCCCGTTACGCTGCTTGCCGATGATGATCTCGGAGACGCCCGGCTCCTTGCAGGCTTCCTTGGTGTAGTACTCGTCGCGGTAGATGAACATGATCACGTCCGCATCCTGCTCGATGGCGCCCGATTCGCGCAGGTCGCTCATCATCGGGCGCTTGTCGGTCCGGGTCTCGACGCTTCGGTTCAGCTGCGACAGCGCGATCACCGGGCAGCGCAGCTCCTTGGCCAGCGCCTTCAGGCCCCGTGAGATCTCGCCGATCACGGTGGCGCGGTTCTCCTCGCTGCCGCCGCCGTTGCCGCTCATCAGCTGCAGGTAGTCGATGATGATCAGGCCCAGCTGGCCGCACTGGCGCGCCTGGCGGCGGGCCCGCGCACGCAGTTCGGTCGGGCTCAGGCCCGGCGTCTCGTCGATGAAGATGTTGGCGTTGCGCAGCTTCTCGACCGCCTCCGACAGACGCGACCATTCGTCGTCGCGCAGCGAGCCGGTGCGCAGGTGCGACTGGTCGATGCGGCCCAGCGAGCCCACCACCCGCAGCGCGAGCTGGGCCGCGCCCATTTCCATCGAGAACACCACCACCGGCAGGCCCTCGGCCACCGCGACGTGCTCGCCGATGTTGAGCGCGAAGGCGGTCTTGCCCATCGAGGGGCGCGCGGCCAGGATGATGAGGTCGCCGGGCTGCAGGCCGGCGGTCATGCGGTCCAGGTCGACAAAGCCGGTGCGCACGCCCGTGACGTCCTCGGCGCCGTTCTCGGCCAGCTCCTGCACGCGGTCCAGCAGGTCGACGACCAGTTGGTCCATCGAGTGGAAACCCTGCTTGGAGCGCGAGCCCTCCTCGCCGATCTTGAAGATCTTGCCCTCGGCCTCGTCGAGGATGGCCGAGACCGGCCGGCCCTGCGGATTGAAGGCCGCGGTGGCGATCTCGTCGCTGGCCGAGACCAGCTTGCGGAGCACCGAGCGCTCGCGCACGATCTCGGCGTAGCGGGCCAGGTTGGCGGCGCTCGGCACGCTCTGCGCCAGCGCGTTCAGATAGGTCAGCCCGCCGCATTCCTCGGCCTTGCCGAGGCTCTGCAGCTGCTCGTAGACGGTGATCACGTCGGCTGGTTTGCTGGCCGTCATCAGGCCCGCGATGGCGGTGTAGATGAGGCGGTGCTCGAAGCGGTAGAAGTCGGCCTCGCTGAGCAGGTCGCCGGCGCGGTCCCAGGCGCTGTTGTCGATCAGGAGGCCGCCCAGCACGCTCTGCTCGGCCTCGATGGAATGCGGCGGAATGCGCAAACGGGCGACTTCGTCGTCCTCGGCGCGGCGCGGCGCGTTGGCGAAATCAGAACCTGACAGGATCGCGGACATAAGCGGCAATGATAGGACCGGGCCCTGGCACGGACCAGACAACAAGTCTGTGGATAAGCGGTGGACCGAGGGTGGATCTCCGGGGATAAGTCGCCCCGGAAATGGAAAAGGCCGGTCTTGCGACCGGCCTTCTTCACGCAGCGGCGAGGCTGCGTCGTGGACCGAAAACTCAGTCCTGGGCAGCCACCACGGCGACGGTGATGTCGACCACCACGTCGGTGTGCAGCGCGACCGAGACGGCGTGCTCGCCGACGATCTTCAGCGGGCCATTGGGCAGGCGGACCTGCGCCTTGGCGACCTCAAAACCTTGCTGCTTCAGGCTCTCGGCGATGTCGGCGTTCGTCACGGAGCCGAACAGGCGGCCGTCGACGCCGGCCTTCTGCGACACCTGGACGGTCTTGCCGGCCAGCTTCTCGGCTTGGGCTTGCGCCGCCGACAGCTTCTCGCCGGCGACCTTTTCCAGTTCGGCGCGCTTGGCTTCGAACTCCTTGATCGCGGCCTCGGTCGCACGGCGTGCGGCGCGGGTCGGGATCAGGAAGTTGCGGGCATAACCGTCCTTGACCTTGACGATGTCGCCCAGGTTGCCGAGGTTGGCCACTTTTTCGAGCAGGATCACTTGCATGTCTCGGCTCCTCAGACCTTGTGCTGGTCGCTGTAGGGCAGCATCGCCAGGAAGCGCGCGCGCTTGATGGCGGTGGACAGCTGACGCTGGTAGATCGCGCGGGTGCCGGTCAGGCGGGCCGGGATGATCTTGCCGTTCTCGCCGATGAAGTCACGCAGGATGTCAACATCCTTGTAGTCGATCTCTTCGACGCCGGCGACCGTGAAACGGCAGAAACGCTTGCGCTTGAACAGCAGCGACTGCTGGTTGCGCTTGCCTTTACGGTCCTTGGAAAACTTACCGCGGGGTGGGGGCATGATGACCTCCTTCTATAACTTGCAAAAACGTGGATGAATCAAACCAGAGGGCTAGAGCAGCTCGGTGATGTGCAGCACAACACCTCGGCCGTTGCGCATCGAAGCCAGGAAGCCGGCGAAGTCATGGGCACTGCCCAACTCCACCTGACCGACGCGCTGCGCCAGCGGCCCGATCACCACCGCCTTGAGCTCCAGGCTCAGCTTGCGGGGATGGCCGGCTTCCGTGACCGTCGACTCGTGCGCCAGGCGCAGATCGAGGGCCGGCAGCCCGGCGGGCGTGTAGCGCATCGCTCCTCGCTCGATCACCACCGCATTGAGAACCACCCGGTTCATGCGATGCGATCAGGCGCGCGACGGACGGCTGAAAAACTCAGGCCGTGGCTTCCTGCTGGGACTTCTTGGCCTCTTCCTTCTCGACCATCTTCATCATCACGGACGGAGAGGTCTCGGCCTTGCTCTTCTGCACGGTCAGGTGGCGCAGAACGGCATCATTGAAGCGGAAGCCGGTCTCCAGCTCTTCCAGCGTTTCCTTGCTGCACTCGATGTTGATGCAGATGTAATGGGCTTTCGCGAGCTTCTGGATCATGTAGGCCATCTGGCGGCGGCCCCAGTCCTCGAAACGGTGGACCTTGCCACCGGCGGCGGTCACGGTGCCCTTGTAGCGCTCGACCATCGCGTTGACCTGCTCGCTTTGATCCGGATGGATCAGCAGAATGATTTCGTAGTGACGCATGACACTCCTTTTGGGTTCTCCGGCCGCTGGAATCGCGACCGGCAAGGAAGCCGCCCCGGGGCGTCGTATTGGAGAGCCCGCGTCGCTGTCTGCAGGCAATCACAAGCAATCGCAAGCGATCTTGCAAAAAGCGATGCGCTCCAATGCCGGGTGCGGCAAGGAAAGCCGGTGAGTATAGCGCAGATGTAAAGAAAAACTCAAGTTTCGAGCGCCTCCGGCGACCGCAGGCGCTCGACCAGTTCCTGTACCGCCCGGCTGGGCGGCGGGGTCAGCAGGCTGACCACGACGATCACCGCAAAACCGGCCGGCACGCCGAACACGCCGGCGGAGATCGGGTCGATGCCGAACCAGAGCTGCGGCGGCGCGGCGATGCCGAACACGTCGCGCAGCCAGGTCTGGTTGCGCACCATGTAGTACAGGGTGACGCCCAGCCCGACCACCATGCCCAGCACAGCGCCGGCGGAGGTCGCGCGTTTCCAGAAAATGCCGAGCACCAGTGCCGGAAACAGCCCAGCGGCGGCGAAGGAGAAGGCCGCCGACACCAGAAAGAGGATGTCGGCCGGCTTCTTGACCGCCATGTAGGCGGCGCACAGCGCCACCACCAGCAGCAGGACCTTGGAGATCATCACGCGGCGCGAGGTGGGCGCGTTCGGGTCGATCATCTTGTAGTAGAAGTCGTGCGACAGCGCGTTGGCGATGGTCAGCAGCAGGCCGTCGGCAGTCGAGAGCGCCGCGGCCAGCCCGCCGGCCGCCACCATGCCGGAGATCACATACGGCAGCCCGCCGATCTCGGGCGTCGCCAGCACCACGATGTCGCCGCCGATGCGCAGCTCGCCCAGCTGCAGGATGCCGTCGTGGTTGACGTCGCTCACCGACACCAGGGTCGGATCCACCTTGGCCCATTGCGACACCCAGGTCGGCAGCTGGTCGAAGGGGGTGCCGACCACCATGCTGAACACCTCGAACTTGACCAGCACCGCCAGCGCCGGCGCGGTCAGGTAGAGCAGCACGATGAAAAACAGCGACCAGGTGACCGATTCGCGCGCCTGGCGCACCGAGGGGGTGGTGTAGTAGCGCATCAGGATGTGCGGCAGCGCGGCGGTGCCGACCATCAGGCAGAACATCAGCGCCAGGAAGTTGCGGCGCGACTCGTCGAAGGCCTGGCGCTCGGCGGCACTGCCCTTTGGATCGCCCGGATGAACCTGGCCGTGCGGCGGCATGCCGGCCAGTGGCCTGGCGCGGGCCTCGGCCGCGGCGTGTTCGCTCGCGTAGGCGGCGCGCGCCTGCGCCTCGGTATGCGGCAGTGCCGCGCGGGCGCGGTCGGCCGCCTGGATCTCGGCCGGCGACGCGTTGCGGGCGCGCAGGTCGGCGGCGCGCTGCTCGGCCGCGGCCCGGTCGGCGGCCATCGCAGCGGGCACGTCGGCCAGCTTGGCCGCCGCCTCAGCGGCGCGCTGGCGGTAGACCTCGATGACTTCGAGCTCCCTGGGGTCCTGCTGCAGCTGCCGCTCCTTGGCGCTGACCTTCTCCAGCTGGACGCCGTAGACGAGCTGCGGCAGCGGCACGTCGGTCTGCTTGACCGACAGCCAGACCACCGGCACCAGGTAGGCGATGATCAGCACGATGTACTGCGCCACCTGGGTCCAGGTGACGGCCCGCATGCCGCCCAGGAAGGAGCACACCAGGATGCCGCCCAGCCCGACAAAAACGCCCAGCTCGAACGCCAGCCCCGACAGGCGCGAGGTGATCAGACCGACCCCGTAGATCTGCGCCACCACGTAGGTGAAGGAACACAGGATGGCGGCGCAGATGCCGATGAAGCGCGCCAGGTTGCCGCCGTAGCGCTCGCCGAGGAAGTCGGGAATCGTGAACTGGCCGAAGCGGCGCAGATAGGGCGCGAGGCACAGCGCCACCAGCACGTAGCCTCCGGTCCAACCCATCACGAAGGCCAGCCCGCTGTAGCCGCCCAGGTAGAGTGTCCCCGCCATGCCGATGAAGGAGGCCGCCGACATCCAGTCGGCGCCGGTCGCCATGCCGTTGTACATGGCCGGCACGCGGCGCCCGGCCACGTAGTACTCCACCGGGTCGGTGGTGCGGCTCATGATGCCGATGCCGGCATACAGCGCCACGGTCGCCAGCAGGAAGATGAAGCCGATCCAGTTGCGCGACATTCCCAACTGCTCCAGCGCCGCGAGCACCAGCACGAAGGCGATGAAGCCGCAGGTGTACCAGCCGTAGACCTTGTTGAGCTGCTTCTTGAAGCTGGCGGGCGCCTGGCCCTGCGGCGAGGCGCCACGGAAGGTGGAGGTCAGCTTGCCCATCCTCACTCCTCCTCGGCCACGCCGTGCTCGCGGTCGAGGCGGTTCATGGTGCGGGCATAGAAGCCGATGATGGCGACGTTCAGGATCAGCGCGCCCTGGGCACCGACCCAGAAGCTAAAGGGCCAGCCGAAAAAGCTGAAATCCAGGTCACGCGCGAACCAGCCGATCCCGAAGCTGACGCCGAACCACAGCGCCAGCAGCGCGCCGGTGATACGCAGGTTGCGGCGCCAGTGGTCCTTTTGTTTCGGTGTCGCTTGCACGATCGTCCTCCCCGGATGGGCCGGCCCATTCTGGAATCCCCCGGCGCCGGTCCCATCAGGACTTCCCCTCGGCGCGCGGGGAGGCGGAAACAAAAGCGGCTCCCCACGGGAGCCGCTGCTCGCTTGCAACAGCGAGAGCCGGCGCGTCAGCGCTGCGCCAGCCGCTGCCAGGTCGTGACCACCGTGTCCGGGTTCAGCGACAGCGAGACGATGCCCTCGTCGGCCAGCCACTCGGCGAAGTCGGGGTGGTCGCTGGGACCCTGGCCGCAGATGCCGATGTACTTGCCGACCGCGCGGCAGGCCGCGATGGCGCGCGAGATCATCGCACGCACCGCCGGATCGCGCTCGTCGAAGTCCTGCGCCAGCAGTTCCAGGCCCGAGTCGCGATCCAGGCCCAGGGTCAGCTGGGTCAGGTCGTTGGAGCCGATCGACATGCCGTCGAAGTACTCGAGGAACTGCTCGGCCAGGATGGCGTTGCTCGGCACCTCGCACATCATGATGATGCGCAGGCCGTCCTTGCCGCGCGGCAGCCCGTGGTCGGCCAGCATCTGGGTGACCTTCTGTGCCTGGGTCAGGGTGCGCACGAAGGGCACCATGATCTCGACGTTGTCCAGCCCCATCTCGTTGCGCACGCGCTTGATCGCCTCGCACTCCATCGCGAAGGCCTCGGCGAACTCGGCGCTCACGTAGCGCGAAGCGCCGCGGAAGCCCAGCATCGGGTTCTCTTCCTCGGGCTCGTAGCGCGAACCGCCGATCAGCTTGCGGTACTCGTTGGATTTGAAGTCCGACAGGCGCACGATCACCGGCTTGGGCCAGAAGGCCGCGGCAATGGTGGCAACGCCTTCGGCCAGCTTGTCGACGTAGAAGGCGCGCGGCGAGGCATGGCCGCGCGCCACCGACTCGACCGCCTTCTTGAGGTCGGCGTCGACGTTCGGGTAGTCGAGGATGGCCTTGGGGTGCACGCCGATGTTGTTGTTGATGATGAACTCGAGGCGAGCCAGGCCGACGCCGGCGTTGGGCATCTGCGCGAAGTCGAAGGCCAGCTGGGGGTTGCCGACATTCATCATGATCTTGACCGGGCAGTACGGCATCTCGCCGCGCTGCACCTCGGTGACCTCGGTCTCCAGCAGGCCGTCGTAGATGTAGCCGGTGTCGCCCTCGGAGCAGGCCACCGTCACCAGCGCGCCGTCCTTCAGCACCTCGGTCGCGTCGCCGCAGCCGACCACTGCCGGGATGCCCAGCTCGCGCGCGATGATGGCCGCGTGGCAGGTGCGGCCGCCGCGGTTGGTCACGATGGCGCTGGCGCGCTTCATCACCGGCTCCCAGTTGGGGTCGGTCATGTCGGTGACCAGCACGTCGCCGGGCTGCACGCGGTCCATCTCGGTGATCGAGTGGACCAGGCGCACCGGGCCGGTGCCGATCTTCTGGCCGATCGCACGGCCCTCGGCCAGCACGGTGCCCTGGCCCTTGAGCTTGTAGCGCTGCTCGGCCTTGCCGGCCGATTGGCTCTTCACGGTCTCGGGGCGGGCTTGCAGGATGTAGAGCTTGCCGTCCTCGCCGTCCTTGCCCCACTCGATGTCCATCGGACGGTCGTAGTGCTGCTCGATGATCAGCGCGTACTTGGCCAGCTCGACCACGTCGGTGTCGCTCAAGGAATAGCGGTTGCGCTGCTCGGGCGCGGTGTTGACGGTCTTCACCAGCTTGCCGGCGGAGGCGCGCTCCTCGGGCGTGGCGAATTCCATCTTGATCAGCTTGGAGCCCAGGTTGCGCCGGATGATGGGCAGCTTGCCGTTTTTCAGCGCCGGCTTGTGCACGTAGAACTCGTCGGGGTTGACGGCGCCCTGCACCACGGTTTCGCCCAGGCCGTAGCTGGAGGTGATGAACACCACGTCCTTGAAGCCGGACTCGGTGTCGATCGTGAACATCACGCCGGCGGCGCCCAGGTCGGAGCGCACCATGCGCTGGATGCCGGCCGACAGCGCGACGTCGCTGTGCGCGAAGCCCTTGTGCACGCGGTAGCTGATGGCGCGGTCGTTGTACAGCGAGGCGAACACTTCCTTGATCTTGTGCAGCACGTCCTCGATGCCGACGACGTTCAGGAAGGTCTCCTGCTGACCGGCGAAGGAGGCGTCGGGCAGGTCTTCGGCGGTGGCCGAGGAGCGCACCGCGAAGGAGGCGCCCGGGTTGTCGCGTGTCAGCTGCTCGAACTGGGTACGGATGGCATCCTCCAGCGCGCGCGGAAACGGCGTGTCGACGACCCACTGGCGGATGCGGGCGCCCGCTTCGGCGAGCGCACGCACGTCCTCGGTATCCAGCTTGGACAGGGTGGCATTGATCTTCGCCGCCAGGCCGTCATGCGCGATGAACTCGCGGAAGGCATGGGCGGTCGTGGCGAAGCCGCCCGGCACCCTCACGCCGGAGGCCGCCAACTGGCTGATCATCTCGCCGAGGGAAGCGTTTTTGCCGCCGACCGACTCGACGTCGGTCATCCTCAGGTTTTCAAACGGTACGACCAGGGCGGTCGCCAGAGAGGTGGATGACATGGGAAAGCTCCGTGATGTTGAGAAACCGGTGCTCCCGAGTCCCCGCGTGGCGCGCCGGAGTCCGCGCAAGGCGCGATCTCTCCGGCGGACGCGCGCAAGCCAGCCCACTTTCTGGATTCTGCTTGGTGTGGTAAGGCGCGCATGAGGAAGGACAAAGGGTATTCCAGAGGATTCTAAGGGGGATTACTCTTCGCTTGTGAACCGAGGCTAAACAATCTGAAGCATGCCTACCAGAACCGTATTTTTCGTCTCCGACGGCACCGGCATCACGGCCGAGACCTTCGGAAACTCCATCCTCAAGCAGTTCGCGATCCAGCCGCGGCATGTACGGATGCCTTTCATCGACTCGACCGAAAAGGCCGAGCAGGCGGTCGACAAGATCAACCGCACCGCCGAAGCCGAAGGCCGCAAGCCCATCGTGTTCACCACCCTGGTCGACGAGGAGGTGCTGTCGGTCGTCAAGGCCGGCTGCCAGGGGCTGGTGCTGGACATGTTCATGACCTTCGTCGAGCCGCTGGAGCTCGAGTTCGGCATGAAGTCCAACCACCGCGTCGGGCGCTTCTCGGACATCGCCAAGAGCCAGGAGTACCACAACCGCATCGAGGCGATCAATTTCTCGCTGGCGCACGACGACGGCCAGTCGGCCAAGAACCTGGAGCAGGCGGACGTCATCCTCGTCGGCGTGAGCCGCAGCGGCAAGACACCGACCTCGCTGTATCTCGCGATGCAGCACGGCGTGAAGGCCGCCAACTACCCGCTGATCCCGGAGGACTTCGAGCGCGACTGCCTGCCCTCCTCGCTGGCGCCGCACAAGGGCAAGTGTTTCGGGCTGACGATCGCGCCGGACCGGCTCGCCGAGATCCGCAACGAGCGGCGCCCCGGCAGCAAGTACGCGAGCCTGGAGAACTGCCGTTATGAAGTTGCCGCTGCGGAGTCCCTGATGCGCCGCGAGGGCATCTCCTGGCTGTCCTCGACGCACAAGTCCATCGAGGAGATCGCGACCACCATCCTGCGCGACATCCGGCCGGACCGGCTGATCTACTGAGCGCCCCCGGCCAGCCGCTGGCGCAGCGACTCGTAGAGGCAGACCGCGGCAGCAGCCGCCACGTTGAGCGATTCCTCGCCGCCCGGCTGGGGGATGCGCAGCACCTGGGCGCAGCGCGAGAGCAGCGCCGCATCGACGCCCTGCCCTTCGTGCCCCAGCACCCAGGCGCAGGGCCAGGGCAGCGGCGTGGCGTGCAGCTCGGCCTCGGTGTGCGAGCTGGTGCCCAGCAGCGGCAGCGCCAGCGTGTCGAGCTGGGCCGGCTCGGCGGTCTCGACGATGTGCAGCGCGAAATGCGCCCCCATGCCGGCCCTGAGCACCTTGGGCGACCACAGGCCGGCAGTGCCGCGCAGCGCGATCACCTGCTCGACCCCGAGCGCGGCGGCACTGCGCAGCACCGAGCCCACATTGCCGGCATCCTGCAGGCGGTCGAGCACCACGCTCGCGACGCCGGGCCTGACGGGCACCGGCCCGGACCACGGCAGCAAGAAGCCGCAGCCGGTGGGCGATTCCAGGCCGCTGACCCCCTTGAACAAGGCGTCCGGCACGACACTGACGGCCGGAGCGTGCTGGGCCAGGCGGCGCAGCGCCGGCTGCTGCCAGGCGGTTTCAGACAAGACCGCCTGCGCCACCGGCACGCCGCGCACCACGCAGGCGCCGCAGAGGTGGTCGCCCTCGACCCAGATCTCGCCCAGCTTGCGGTAGGCGCCGGGGTCCTGCGCGAGCTTGCGCAGGCGCACCAGCAGCGGGTTGTCGCGTGAGCTGATCAGCCGCGGCTGCATCAGGCGGCGTCCAGCGCCGCGCGCACCGGGGCGAAGCTGCGCCGGTGCACGACGCAGGCGCCATGGGTGCGCAGCGCCGCCAGGTGCTCGGGGGTCGGATAGCCCTTGTGGACCGCGAAGCCGTACTGCGGGTGCAGCTCGTGCAGCTGCAGGCAGAGCCGGTCGCGGTGCACCTTGGCGAGGATGGAGGCGGCCGAGATGGCGGGCACCTTGGCGTCGCCCTGCACGATGGCTTCGGCCGCCACCTTCAGCACCGGCAGGCGGTTGCCGTCCACCAGCACCTTGGCGGGCTTCAGGCGCAGGCCTTCCACCGCGCGGCGCATCGCCAGCATCGTCGCATGCAGGATGTTGAGGCTGTCGATTTCCTCGACGCTGGCCTCGGCGATGGAACAGCACAGCGCCTTGGCGCGGATCTCGTCGAACAGGCGCTCGCGGGTGCGCTCGGTGAGCTGCTTGGAATCGGCCAGGCCCTCGATGGGCTGCGTCTCGTCCAGAATCACCGCGGCCGCGACCACCGGGCCGGCCAGCGGGCCGCGGCCGGCTTCGTCGACGCCGGCCAGCAGGCCCTGGATGTCCCAGCTCAGCGGCAGCTGTTCAACGGTGGAGGACTTTCGCGATCGCATCGGTGGCGGCCTGCGCCGTGTTGCGGCGCAGACGGTGGTGCAGTTCGAGGAAACGCTGCTCGACGGCACGGCAGCGCGCCGGGTCGTCGAGCCAGCCCAGCACGGCATCGGCCAGCGCGGCAGGCCTCGCATGGTGCTGCAGCAGCTCCGGCACGACCGTGTCTTCGCAGAGGATGTTGGGCAGGCCCACCCACGGCAGGTAGCCCATGCGCTTCATCATCTGCCAGCTCAGCCAGTGCATGTTGTAGGTGATGACCATCGGCCGCTTGAACAGCGCCGCCTCCAGCGTGGCGGTGCCGCTGGCCACCAGGGTGACATCGCAGGCCGCCAGCACCTCGTGCGAGCGGCCCTCCACCAGGGTGACCTCGACCTGCGAAGCATACTGCGCGACGCTCGGCTCGACCAGCGGGCGCAGCCCGGGCACGACCGGCAGCACGAAGCGCAGCCCGGCGCGGCGCCGCTGCAGCTCGGCGGCGGCGGCGATCATGCCCGGCGCGATGTAGTGGACCTCGCTGCGGCGACTGCCGGGCAGCAGCGCCACGACAGTGTCGGACGGCTGCAAGCCGAGCGCGGCGCGCGCCTCCGAGCGCGGCACCTCCAAGGGGATGGCATCGGCCAGCGGGTGGCCGACATAGCTCGCGGCGATGCCGTGGCCCTCCAGCAGGGCTGGCTCGAAGGGGAAAACGCACAGCACGTGATCGGCCGCGCGGCGGATCTTCTCGACCCGCTTGCCACGCCAGGCCCAGATCGAGGGGCAGACGAAGTGCACGGTCGGGATGCCGGCGGCGCGCAGGCGCTCTTCCAGCCCGAGGTTGAAGTCCGGCGCGTCGACACCGATGAAGGCGTCCGGACGCTCTCGCAGCAGGCGGTCGCCAAGTTGGCGGCGGATGCCGGCAATCTCACGGTAGTGGCGCAGCACCTCGGCGTATCCGCGCACCGCCAGCTTCTCGTGCGGCCACCAGGCCTCGAAGCCATGGCCGGCCATGCGGGGGCCGCCGATGCCCTGCGCGACGAGCCCCGGCCAACGCGCCCGCAGGCCGCCCATCAGCAGGCCCGCGAGCAGGTCGCCGGAGGTTTCGCCGGCCACCATGGCCAGGCGGGGATCGAGGGCAGCCGCCACCGGGCGATCAGCGGACAATGCCGCGCGTGGAAGCTTCCAGGAAGGCCGACATCAGCGCGATGTCGGCCTCGGCCTCGGGAAACTCGGCGCCCACCGCGGCGATGCGCTGCTTCGCGTCTTCCAGCGTGAGGCTCTGGCGGTAGAGCAGGCGGTACATCTGCTTCACGGCGGCCAGGCGCTGCGGCGTGAAGCCGCGGCGGCGCAGGCCCTCGGTATTGAGGCCGGCCGCCTGGGCAGTGTCCCCGTCGGCCATCACGAAGGGCGGCAGATCCTGCACCAGCACGCTGCCGACCGCGGTCATCGCATGCGCCCCGATGCGGACGAACTGGTGCACACCCGTCATGCCGCCCAGGGTCACCCAGTCGCCCAGCACCACGTGGCCGCCCAGCTGGGTGCCGTTGGCGATGGTCACGTGGTTGCCGACGTGGCAGTCGTGCGCGATGTGCACGTAGGCCATGATCCAGTTGTCGTTGCCGACACCGGTCAACCCGCCGTCTTGCACCGTGCCGAGGTTCAGCGTGCAGCACTCGCGGATGGTGTTGCGGTCGCCGATGCGCAGCTCGGTCGGCTCGCCCGCGTACTTCTTGTCCTGGGGCACTGCGCCGAGGGAGGCGAACTGGAAGATGCGGTTGTCGCGACCGATCGTGGTGTGGCCCTCGATCACCGCATGCGGCCCCACCGTCGTGCCCTCGTCGATGCGGACATGAGGCCCGATCACGGCATAGGGGCCGATGCTGACGGAAGCGGCCAGCTCGGCTTTGGGATCGACGATCGCGGTCGGATGGATGGTGGCCATGGACGCTCCCTCAGTCCTCGATGATGCGCATCGTGCACATCAGCTCGGCTTCCACGGCCAGCTCACCGTCCACGCTGGCCCGTGCCTTGAACTTGTAGATGCCGCCGCGGGCACGGTCGAGCTCGACGTCCAGGATCAGCTGGTCGCCCGGCTCCACCACGCGCTTGAAGCGCGCGCCGTCGATACCAACGAAGTAGTAGACGGCCCGCGGGTCGAGGTCGCCGCCGTCGCCGGCGAAGGACAGCAGCGCCGAGGTCTGCGCCAGCGCTTCGAGCATCAGCACGCCCGGCATCACCGGGCGACTCGGGAAGTGCCCCATGAAAAACGGCTCGTTGATCGTGACGTTCTTGAGCGCCTTGACCCGTTTGCCGGGTTCGACCTCCAGCACCCGGTCCACGAGCAGGATGGGATAGCGGTGCGGGAGCTTCTTGAGAATCTGGTGAATATCCATGGTCATGGCGCAAATTTCTTTTCCAGCGTGCGCAGGCGCTCGCGCAGGCCGTGCAGCTGACGCAGGGTCGCCGCGTTTTTCTCCCAGGACTTATTGTCGTCGATGGGGAAGACGCCGCTGTACAGCCCGGGCTGCAGGATGGAGCGGGTCACCAGCGACATTGACGAGATGTGCACGTGGTCGGCCAGGGTCAGGTGGCCGAGGATGCCGGCCCCGCCACCCACCGTGCAGTGGGCGCCAATGCGCGCGCTGCCCGCCACGCCGACGCAGCCGGCCATCGCGGTGTGCGCGCCGATGTGCACGTTGTGCGCGATCTGCACCAGGTTGTCGAGCTTGACGCCGTCCTCGATCACGGTGTCATCCAGGGCGCCGCGGTCGATGCAGCTGTTGGCGCCGATCTCGACGTCGTCGCCGATGCGCACCACGCCCAGCTGCTCGATCTTGACCCACTCGCCCTGGTGGGGCGCGAAGCCGAAGCCGTCGGCACCGATCACGACGCCGGAGTGCAGGATGCCACGCGCGCCGATGCTGCAGCCGTGCAGCAGGCTCACACGCGGCGCGAGCCGCGTGCCGGCGCCGATGCGGGCGCCCTGCCCCACCACGCTGTGCGAGCCGATCACCGCGCCGTCGCCGATGACGGCCCCCTCCTCGACCACGACAAAGGCCTCGATGCGCACGCCCTCGCCGATCTGGGCGCCGGGCGCGACGCAGGCCGAGGGGTGGATGCCCGGCTCGGCCGCGGGCCGCACCCGGCGCGCCCACCACTGCGTCAGGTGCGCGAAGTAGAGATAGGGGTCGGCCGTGACGATGGCAGCACCACGGGCGACCGCGGCCTCGCGCATGGCCGGCGCGACGATCACGCAGCCGGCCGCCGTGGTGGCGAGCTGCGACTGGTACTTGGGATGCGAAAGAAAACTGAGGGTCGAAGGCGTCGCGCCCTCGAGCGGACCGATGCGCGAGACCAGCAGCTCGACCGGCCCGATCAGCTCGCCGCCGAGCTGCGCCGCGATCTCGCCGAGGCGCACCGGCTGGGCCGGTGCGGGGCGGGCGGCGTCTGGGCGTGCAACATCGGTCACGGCGTTGCGGTCACTTGCCACCGTTGGCGTTGAGCGCCTTGATGACCTTGTCGGTGATATCCACCTTGGGGCCGGCGAACACCGCTTCCTGCAGGATCAGGTCGTACTTCTCCTGCTCGAAGATCTGCTTGATGACGCGGTTGGCGCGGTCGACCACCGAGGACAGCTCCTCGTTCTTGCGCTGGTTCAGGTCTTCCTGGAACTCGCGGCGGCGGCGCTGGAAGTCGCGTTCCTGCTCGACCAGCTCGCGCTGGCGGCGCGAACGTTCGGACTCGGCCAGCGTCGGCGCCTCTTTTTCCAGCTTGTCGCCGGCGGCCTTGAGCTTGGCGGCCATGTCGGCCAGCTCCTTCTCGCGGCGCGAGAACTCCTGCTCCAGACGCGCCTGGGCGGCCTTGGCCGGCGTCGCGTCGCGCAGCACGCGGTCGCTGTTGACGTAGCCGATCTTGAGATCCTGCGCCTGCGCTCCCTGCACCGCCAACGCCATCAGGCCCGCGGAAAGCAGGGCCGTCAAAAAATTCTTCTTCATCAGAACGCAGTCCCAATCTGAAATTGCAGTCGCTCGATTCTATCCCCTGGCTGTTTGCGCAGCGGCACGCCGTAGGCCAGCTTGAGCGGCCCCACCGGCGAGACCCAGCTGAAGCCCAGGCCGGCCGAGGCGCGCAGGTCGCCGGCGCGGATCTTGTCGTCCTCGCCGAAGACGTTGCCAACGTCAACATAGGTGAACAGGCGCAAGGTGCGGTCGCTGCCCGAACCAGGGAAAGGCACGTAGAACTCGGTATTCAAGTTCACGCGCTTGGGGCCGCCCAGGTAGGCGCCGGTCGCGTCCACCGGGCCCAGCGAGCCCTGCTCGAAGCCGCGCACCGTGCCCAGGCCGCCGCTGTAGAAATTCTTGAAGATCGGGTAGGGTCGACCCGACAAGCCCTTGCCCCAGCCCAGTTCGGCGTTGAAGGCGAGCGTGAAGCCGCGCGCCACCGGGAGGTACTGCTGGAACTGGTAGTTGGTGCGCAGATAGCGCGAGTCGCCCACCAGGCTCATCTCGGCATTGACCCGCTGGTAGCGCCCTCGCGTCGGCACCAAAGCGCTGTCGCGGTCGTCGCGCGTCCAGCCCAGGGTCAGGGGCACGCCGACGCTCTTGGCGCCGAACTGGCGACGGTACTCGGAATAGCTGATCGGCATGGAGCCCGAATCGCCGCGGATCTCGGTGCTCTCCGCGCCGATGCCGAAGTAGACCGTGTCGTACTCGCTGAAGGGCACGCCGAAGCGCACCGAGGCGCCCGGGGTCACCAGCTTGTAGTCGCTGCCCTGGCTGGACAGCGGCTGGGTGGTGCGGTAGTAGAAGTCCAGCGAGCGCGAGACGCCGTCGATCGTGAAATACGGATCGACCGTGCTGACCACCAGGGTGCGGTTGTAGCGGCTGGTGTTGAACTCGACGCCCAGGTAGTTGCCCGAGCCGAAGATGTTGTCCTGCTTGATCGAGGCGGTCAGCGTCAGCTTCTCGGCGCTGGAGAAGCCCGCACCGAGCAGCAGGTTGCCGGTCGGCTTCTCGACCACGTTGAGGGTCAGGTCGACCTGGTCGGTGGTGGCCGGCACTTCGTTGGTCTCGACGTTGACCTCGTTGAAGTAGCCCAGGCGGTCGACCCGGTCGCGCGACAGGCGGATCTTCTCGCCGTCGTACCAGGACGACTCGAACTGGCGGAACTCGCGCCGCACCACCTCGTCGCGGGTGCGGGTGTTGCCGGCCACGTTGATGTGGCGCACGTAGACGCGGCGCTGCGGCTCCGCCTGGAGTGCCACGGCGACGCGGCCGTTGGCACGGTCGATGTCGGTGCGCGGTTCGACCCGCGCGAAGGCATAGCCGAAGGCACCGAAACGCTCGGTGAAGGCGCGCACCGTCTCGGCCACGTCTTCGGCGCGGTAGGCCTTGCCGGGCTCGATGGTGACCAGGGACTTGAACTCGTCTTCCTTGCCGAAGTACTCGCCTTCCAGCTTCACGCCGGTCACGACATAGGGCTGGCCCTCACGCACGTTGATCGTGATCGTGATGTCCTGCTTGTCGGGCGAGATCGCGACCTGGGTCGACTCGACGGCGAACTCGAGATAGCCGCGGTTCAGGTAGAAGGAGCGCAGCTGCTCCAGGTCGGCGTTGAGCTTGGCACGCGAATAGCGGTCGCTCTTGGTGTACCAGGTCAGCCAGCCGCCGCTGGTGAGCGAGAACAAGTCCTTGAGCTCGCCCTCCGAGAAGGCCTTGTTGCCGGTGATGCGGATCTCGCGGATCTTCGCGACGCCGCCCTCGGTGACCGTGAAGGTCACGTTGACGCGGTTGCGCTCCTGCGGCGTGATGGTAGTGATGACCTCGGCGCCATAAAGGCTCTTGGCCAGGTACTGGCGCTTGAGCTCCTGCTCGGCACGGTCGATCAGCGCCTTGTCGAAGGGCCGGCCGTCGGCGATGCCGACGTCGCGCAGCGCCTTGGTCAACACCTCGTTGTCGAACTCCTTGGTGCCGACGAACTCGACATTGGAGATGATGGGCCGCTCCTGCACGACCACCACCACCACCTTGCCCTCGACCTCGATGCGGACGTCGGAGAACAGGCCGGTGGAGAACAGCGAGCGCAGCGCAGCAGCGCCCTTCTCGTCGTTGTAGGTGTCGCCGATGCGGAAGGGCAGCGAGCCGAACACGGTGCCGGCCTCGGTGCGCTGCAGGCCCTCGACCCGGATGTCGCTGAGCGTGAAGGGCTCGACGGCCCAGGCCCAACCGGAATGGAGCGCCGCGACGACGGCGGCCGCCATCAACGAGGGGTTGCGAAAGCAGGAAGGCACGCGTGAGCGCGAGCGGGAGGAAAGCAGCATGAGGTCAGTGCAGACCCAGGAGCCGGGCCACGTCGTTGTAGAGGGCGAGTGAGGTCATCAAGAGCATGATGGCCACGCCTGCGCGCTGTAGCCGATCCAGCCACGCGTCGGAGATCGGCCGCCCTGTCACCCCTTCGAAAAGATAATACATCAGGTGCCCGCCATCGAGGACCGGCAGCGGCAGCAGGTTCAGGACACCCAGGCTCACGCTCACCAGCGCGAGGAAACCGAGATAGTAGGCCAGCCCGAGGCGGGCCGACTGGCCGGCATAGTCGGCGATGGTCAGCGGGCCGCTGAGATTTTTCAGCGAGGCCTCGCCGATCAGCATCTTGCCCATCATCTTCAAGCTCAGCGCCGAAACCTCCCAGGTGCGCTGCCAGCCGTAGGCCAGGCCGTCGAGCACGCCGTAGGACACCTTCACCATCTCGGGCGGGCGCCCGACATAGGCCTCGATGCGTGCGACGCTGCGGCCTTCGACGCTGTCGATCTTCGGCGTCACCTGGAGCTCCAGCCGCTGCCCGTCGCGCTCGATCTGCCAGAGCATGGGCTGTGGCCTGCCGTCGCGCAGCGCCGCGCGGATGCGTTCGCGCAGCCGCGCGCCCTCCTCGATGACCTCACCGTCGACCTTGAGCACGCGGTCGCCGGGGCGCAGGCCCGCCTGCGCGGCCGGGCCGGTCGGGACAATCTCGCCCATCACCGGTTCGCTGTAGGGCGCGCCGATGCCGACCTTCTGCAGCAGCTCTGCATCGACGTCCTCGGAACCCAGCCGGCTCAGGGGCAGCTCCACCCAGCGGGCATGGCTGCCGCGCGCATCGGTCACTTCGAGCGTCAGGTCGCGCCGGTCGACCATCGCATCGATCAGCACCCAGCGCAGGTCGTTGAAGGAGCGCACGGCTTGGGTGTCGTCGCCGTCCTGCCGCACCGACTGGATCCAGTCACCGGCGCGCAGGCCGGCCTGCTCGGCCATGCTGCCCCGCTGGGGCGCCCCCAGCAGCGCCTTGGGCTCGTCGGTGCCAACCCAGCCGGCGGCGGCATACAGCACGATGGCGAGGATCAGGTTCGCGGCCGGGCCCGCGGCGACGATCAGCGCGCGCGAGCGCAGCGGCTGGCGGTTGAAGGCGCGCTGCACCTCGCCGGGCGCGACCGGGCCTTCACGTTCGTCGAGCATGCGCACGTAACCGCCGAACGGCAGGGCCGAGACGACAAACTCGGTGCTGTCCGGGCTGCGCTGGCGACGCCACAGCACCTTGCCGAAGCCCACGGAGAAGCGCAGCACCTTGACGCCGCAGGCCTTCGCCATGCGGTAGTGGCCCCACTCGTGCACGACGATCAGGATCGCCAGCGTGACGAGGAAAGCAAGCAGCGTGATCATGCCCTCAACCTTTTCACCCAGTTCTGCGCACGCCGGCGGGCGGCGGCGTCCAGCTCCAGCAGCCCGTCGAGCGAGCCGGTGGCCCCGGCGGGCGGCACGAAGTCCTCGAGCGTGCCCGCGTTGACCGTGTGAATCTGGTCGAAGCGGATGGTTCCGGCCAGGAAGGCGGCCACCGCCTCCTCGTTGGCCGCATTGAGCACCGCGGTGCTGCCCGGCGCGGCCTTCAAGGTCTCCCAGGCGAGCTGCAGCCCGGGGAAACGGGTGGCGTCGGGCGCCTCGAAGGTCAATGCGGACAGCTTGAGAAAGTCCAGCGGCGCCGCGCCGGACTCGATGCGCTCGGGCCAGGACAGGCCGCAGGCGATCGGCACCCGCATGTCCGGCGTGCCGAGCTGGGCCAGCACCGAGGTGTCGCGACACACCACCATCGAGTGGATGATGCTCTGCGGGTGGACCACGACCTCGATCTGCTCGGGAGCGAGCTGGAACAGCCAGCGCGCCTCGATCACCTCGAGGGCCTTGTTCATCATGGTCGCCGAATCGACCGAGATCTTGCGGCCCATCACCCAGTTGGGATGGGCGCAGGCCTGCGCCGGCGTCACGTCGCGCAAGGTGGCCGGGTCGCGCTGGCGGAAGGGGCCGCCGGACGCGGTCAGCACGATGCGGGCGATGTGGGCGGGCCAGCTTGCGCGGTCGAGCGGCAGGCACTGGAAGATGGCCGAGTGCTCGCTGTCGATCGGCAGCAGCTGCGCCCCACCCTGCTGCACGGCCTGCATGAACAGGGCTCCGCCGACCACCAGGGCTTCCTTGTTGGCCAGCAGCAGGCGCTTGCCGGCGCGTGCGGCGGCCAGACAGGGCGCCAGGCCCGCGGCGCCGACGATGGCGGCCATCACGCAGTCCACCTCGGGATGCGCGGCGATCTCGACCAGCCCGCTCGGTCCGGCCAGCACCTCGGTGGTGCAGTCCTCGGCGCGCAGGCGCTCGCGCAGCCGGCCGGCGGCAGCCGCATCCGACATCACGGCGTAGGCGGGGCGCCACTGCAGACATTGGGCCAGCAACTCGTCGACACGCTGGTGGGCCGTCAGCGCGAACACCCGGTAGCGGTCGGGATGGCGGGCGATGACGTCCAGGGTGCTGGTGCCGACCGAGCCGGTCGAGCCCAGGATGCACACCTGCTGCATCGACGATGTGGCAGGAGGCATCACAGCAGGCTCAGCGTGAGGGCGATGGGGAAAACCGGCAGCAGCGCGTCGATGCGGTCGAGCACGCCACCGTGGCCGGGCAGCAGCTGGCTGCTGTCCTTGGCGCCGACGCTGCGCTTGACGAGCGACTCGAACAGGTCGCCGACGACACTCATCGCGGCGAGGAAAACGCAGACCACCAGCAGGCCGACCCACCCGAAACGAGCCTGCAGCCCGGTGTAGATGCTGGGCGAGCCGAGCGTGCCGGCGCGGTCGACCAGCACCCAGGCCACCGCCAGCACCAGCACGCCGACCATGCCGCTCCAGACACCTTCCCAGCTCTTGCCGGGGCTGATCGCCGGAGCCAGCTTGCGGCGCCCGAAGGCACGGCCGCCGAAATAGGCGGCGATGTCGGCCGCCCACACCAGGCAGAACACGGACAGGAGGTAGGCGACGCCGGAGGCCTTGGCGCGCGTCAGCGCGACCCAGGTCAGCCACAGCATCACCACACCCAGCCCCAGGCGCAGCGCGACGGGCACCGCCGGCCACCAGGGCGGACCGCGCCTGAGCACCAGCGCCCCGCCCAGCACCCAGGCCGCGGTGGCGGCCCACCACAGCCAGGGCTGTTCCAGCAGCGACAGCTCCAGCCCCCAGGTGGCGGCGCACAGCCCGCCCACCACGGTGCCCAGCAGCACCGAGCCGGCCTCGCCGGCGCCGTTGAGCCGGCCCCATTCCCAGCCGGCCGCGGCCACCACACCGATGCTGAGCAGCGCAAAAGGCCAGACCTTGGGCACCAGCAGGGCCGGCAGCAGCACCGCCAGCAACAGCAGCGCCGTGATGACACGTTGCCTCAGCATGGACTCAGACTCCTTGAGGGTCGAGTGCCGGGGCCGCCGCCTGGACGCCGCCGAAACGGCGCTCGCGCCGGGCGAAGGCGGCCATCGCGGCGTCGAGTTCGGCTTCACCGAACTCGGGCCACAAGCAGTCGGTGAAATAAAGCTCCGAGTATGCCGTCTGCCACAGCAGGAAGTTGCTGATGCGCAGTTCGCCGCCGGTGCGGATGAACAGGTCGGGGTCGGGTGCGTAGCTCAACGCCATGTAGCGCGACAGCGCCGCCTCGGTGAGCTCGGCGCCGGTCAGACCATCGGCGACGGCGCGCTGGCAGGCCTGCACGATGTCCCAGCGGCCGCCGTAGTTGAAGGCCACCGACAGGACCAGGCGGTTGTTGTGCCGCGTGGCAGCCTCGGCGCGATCCCAGGAGGCTCGCACCTTCTCGGACACCGCACTGCGGTCGCCGACGATGCGGATGCGCACACCCTCCTCCGCCAGCCGCTCGACGTGCTTGGCGACGGCCACCAGCACCAGGCTCATCAGGCCGGAGACCTCGTCGGCCGGGCGCCGCCAGTTCTCCGACGAGAACGCGAACACGGTGAGATATTCGACACCGCGCAGCACGCAGGCCTTGACCGTGCGCACCAGCGCATCGACGCCCTGCTCATGCCCGAAAGCGCGCGGCATGAAACGCTTGTTGGCCCAGCGCCCGTTGCCATCCATCACGATGGCGACGTGGCGGGGCACGGCGGTCTGGTCTGGCAACGCCATCTGGGGGCCCCGTCCTTGACGCCTGTCGGCCTCAGACCGCAAGGATCTCGGCTTCCTTGCCGGCGATCAGCTTGTCGATCTCGGCGATGGTGCGGTCGGTGAGCTTCTGGATCTCGTCCTGGGAGCGACGCTCGTCGTCCTCGGTGATCAGCTTGTCCTTGAGCAGCTTCTTGGCCTGCTCGTTGGCATCGCGGCGCAGGTTGCGTACCGCCACCTTGGCATCCTCGCCGGCGTGCTTGACGACCTTGGTCAGGTCGCGGCGGCGCTCCTCGGTCAGCGGCGGCATCGGCACGCGGATCAGGTCGCCTTGCGAGGCGGGGTTCAGGCCCAGGTCCGACTCGCGGATGGCCTTCTCGATCTTGGCGCCCATGCCCTTTTCCCAGGGCTGCACGCTGATGGTGCGAGCATCGAGCAGCGTGACGTTGGCCACCTGGCTGATCGCGACCATGGAGCCGTAGTACTCGACCTGGACCTGGTCGAGCAGGCCGGGGTGGGCACGGCCGGTGCGGATCTTGGTCAGCTCGTGCTTGTAGGCTTCGACCGATTTCTGCATCTTCTGCTCGGTCGTTTTCTTGATGTCTGCAATGCTCATGAGTTCGTACTCCTCACACGTGGACGAGGGTGCCCTCGTCTTCGCCGAGCACGACCTGCTTGAGGGCGCCCGGCTTGAAGATGCTGAACACCTTGATCGGCAGCTTCTGGTCGCGGCACAACGCGAACGCGGTCGCATCGAGGACCTGCAGGTTCTTGATGATGGCCTCGTCGAAGCTGATCTTCGTGTAGCGGGTGGCGCTCGGATCCTTTTTCGGGTCGGCGGAGTAGACACCGTCGACCTTGGTGGCCTTGAGCATGATGGCCGCGCCGATCTCGGCACCGCGCAGCGCCGCCGCGGTGTCGGTGGTGAAGAAGGGGTTGCCGGTGCCGGCCGCGAAGATCACGACCTTGCCCTCTTCCAGGTATTGCAGCGCCTTCGGACGCACATAGGGCTCGACCACCTGCTCGATGCCGATGGCGGACATCACGCGGGCGACCATGCCTTCCTGGCGCATCGTGTCGGCCAGCGCCAGCGCGTTCATCACGGTCGCCAGCATGCCCATGTAGTCGGCCGTGGCTCGGTCCATCCCGACCGAGCCGCCGGCGACGCCGCGGAAGATGTTGCCACCGCCGATCACGACCGCCACTTCACAACCCAAGGCCGTCACCTCCTGGATCTCGCGCACCATGCGGACGATGGTGGCCCGGTTGATGCCGTAGGCATCGTCGCCCATCAGGGCCTCACCGGAAAGCTTGAGCAGGATGCGCTTGTAGGCCGGCATTCAGTTCCTCCTGGAGTACGGCAGGTCTCGGGTGCGAAGTGTAGGGGATGGCGGGGCGGTTCTTCTTACTGGCCCTTGGCAGCGGCGACCTGGGCTGCCACTTCGGCAGCGAAGTCGTCCTGTTTCTTCTCGATGCCTTCGCCGACCACGTAGAGGGTGAAGCCCTTGACGGTGGTGTTGGCGGCCTTGAGCATCTGCTCGACGGTCTGCTTGTCGTTCTTCACGAAGGGCTGGTTCAGCAGTGACACTTCCTTCAGGTACTTCTGCACCGAGCCCTCGACCATCTTGGCAACGATGTCGGCCGGCTTGCCGCTCTCGGCCGCCTTCTGCTCGGCCACCGAACGCTCCTTGGCGATCAGCTCGGCGGGCACCTGGTCGGCCGACAGCGACACCGGCTTCATCGCGGCGATGTGCATCGCGACGTCCTTGGCGGCCACGTCGTCCCCGGTGTACTCGACCACCACGCCGATGCGGGTGCCATGCAGGTAGCTGACCAGCTTGCTGTCGCCGCTGAAACGCTTGAAGCGGCGGATCGTCATGTTCTCGCCGATCTTGCCGATCAGGCCGGAGCGGATCTGCTCGACGGTCTGGCCGCCGACGTCCAGCGCCGACAGGGCCGCCACATCGGCCGGGCCTTGTTTGGCGATGACTTCCGCGAGGGTCTTGCCGAAGGCCAGGAAGTCGTCGTTCTTGGTGACGAAATCGGTCTCGCAGTTCAGCTCCAGCAGGGCGCCGGTGTTGCCTTCGATGTAGGCGGCCACGATGCCCTCGGCGGTCACACGCGAGGCGGCCTTGCTGGCCTTGTTGCCGAGCTTGACACGCAGGATCTCCTCGGCGCGATTCAGGTCGCCGTCGGCTTCGGTCAGGGCCTTCTTGCACTCCATCATCGGCGCGTCGGTCTTGGCGCGCAGTTCGGCGACCATGCTTGCGGTAATTGCGGGCATTTCCTATCTCCAGTTCTCTTGCATGCTCCGGGCCCGCGGGCCCGGCATCAGAATCAGACGCTGCTGAAAAAAAGGGGCTGTAGCAGCCCCGTTTTCAGCACTGCGGGGAGTGCGTCAGGCGGCTTCGTTGACTTCCACGAACTCGTCGTCACCACCGGCACCGGCGGCCTGCACGACCTCGTTCACGGCGTTGGCCTTGCCTTCCAACACCGCATCGGCGACCGCACGGGCGTAGAGCGCCACGGCCTTGGAGGAATCGTCGTTGCCGGGGATGACGTAGTCGATCTCGGCCGGGGAGTGGTTGCTGTCGACCACGCCGATCACCGGGATGCCCAGCTTCTTGGCTTCGGCGACGGCGATCTTGTGGTAGCCGACGTCGATGACGAACAGCGCGTCAGGCAGCGCGTTCATGTCCTGGATGCCGCCGATGTCCTTTTCCAGCTTGGCGATCTCGCGCTGGAACAGCAGGCCTTCCTTCTTGTTCATCGACTCCAGGCCGGTCTCGACCTGGGCTTGCATGTCCTTCAGCTTCTTCAGCGAGGTCTTGACCGTCTTGAAGTTGGTCAGCATGCCGCCCAGCCAACGCTGGTCGACATAGGGCATGCCGGCGCGCTGCGCCTCGGTGGCGACGAACTCGCGCGCCTGGCGCTTGGTGCCCACCATCAGGATGGTGCCGCGCTTGGCGGAGAGCTGACGCACGAACTTCATCGCTTCCTCGAAAAGAGGCAGGGTCTTCTCGAGGTTGATGATGTGGATCTTGTTGCGATGGCCGAAGATGTAGGGGGCCATCTTGGGGTTCCAGAAGCGGGTCTGGTGTCCGAAGTGGACACCGGCTTCCAGCATTTCGCGCATGGTCACGGGCATGTCTTGCTCCAAAGGTTGGGTCTAAAATCCGGCGCACATTGCAACCATCACTAACCGGTTGCAACACCTTCAAACCGCCGGGTTTGCGATTTGTCTGCCTGGGCTCCGTTCTATCGGATCCAATCGAGTCAGGTTCCATCAGCCGGGCAGCTTCCGGGAAGCTGCAGCCTCGATCCCGCTTGACGACTGCAACAGTGTTGCAAAAGCATCCGGCATCAAGGCCCTGGTGGCTCTGAACGGCGGGGCGTCGAAGGGGCCCGCCCAGGTAAACCCGAAGAGTATAACAGCTCCATGTACATCGACCTGATTTCGGCACGCAGCGCCGTGAACGAGCGCCGCGAGCGCGCCGCCGACCTGCTGGCCGCGGCCCGCGCTGCCGCGGGTTCCGAGGCCTGCCGCCATGTTTTCCTGCGCCGCTTCGACGCGCAAGCCTCGGCGGCCGCCGAGGCAGCCGACCGCGCGCTGGCAGCGGGCGCCCCGCTGCCGCCGCTGGCGGGCCTGGCCGTCAGCATCAAGGACTTGTTCGATGTCGCCGGCCAGCCGACGACGGCGGGCTCGGTGGTGCTGGCCGGCACGCCGCCGGCCCGCGCCGATGCCCTCGCCGTGGCACGCCTGCGTCGAGCGGGCGCGGCCCTGGTGGGCCACACCAACATGACCGAGTTTGCCTTCTCGGGGGTCGGCTGGAATCCGCACCACGGCACGCCGGCCAACGCCGGCACCCGGCGCGTCGATCCCGAGGGCGCGCGCATTCCCGGCGGATCGAGTTCCGGCGCGGCAGTCTCGGTCGCGGCCGGCGCGGCCTGGGCGGCACTCGGCTCGGACACCGGGGGATCGATCCGTATCCCGGCCGCCCTGCAGGGCCTGGTCGGCTTCAAGAACACCGCCCGACTGACGCCGCTGACCGGCGCAGTGCCGCTGTCCACGACGCTGGACACCGCCTGCGCCCTCACCCGCTCGGTGCGCGACGCGGTCCTGCTGCACGAGGTGCTGGCCGCGCGCGAGGTGGCGCTGAGCCGCCGCCCCTTGGGCGCCTGGCGGCTCGCGGTGGTACGGCAGACGATGCAGGACGAGTTGGACCAGACGGTCGCCGCGGCCTTCGAGACGGCACTCGCGACGCTGCGACGCGGCGGCGCCCGCATCGAGGAGATCGAACTCGCCGAGATCGGCGAGCTGAGCCGGATCCAGGCCACCGGGGGTTTCTCCGCCGCCGAGAGCTGGGCCTGGCACCGCCGCCTGCTGGAGCGCGACGGTGAGCGCTACGATCCGCGCGTCGCACAGCGCATCCGCCGCGGCGCGGCCATGACAGCGGCCGAGTACATCGAGTTGCAGCAGGCCCGTGCGGCCTGGATCGCCCGCATGGAGTCGGCCCTGGCCGGCTTCGACGCGGTGCTCTCGCCCACCGTGCCCATCACGGCGCCGGCCATTGCCTCGATCGCGCAGGACGACGCCGAGTTTTTCCGTGTCAACGCCCTGCTGCTGCGCAACACCTCGGTCGTCAACATGCTGGACGGCTGCGCGCTGTCCTTGCCCTGCCACGACCCCGGGCAGCTGCCGGTCGGCCTGATGGTCTGGGCCGGGCCGCTGGCCGACGACCGCGTGCTCGACGTCTCGCTGGCCATCGAAGCGCAACTGACGCTGCGGGGGCGCTGAGGACATGCACATCGCCATCATCGGGGCGGGCATCGCCGGCGTCACTGCCGCCCATGCGCTGGCTGCCCAGGGCCACCGGGTCACCGTCTTCGAGCGCCGCGGCAGCGTCGCCGCCGAGGCCAGCTTCGCCCACCTCGGGCTGATCGCGCCGAGCGGCGCCGGGCCCGGCAGCTTCGACGCCACGCCGCCACTCGCGGAACGCGGCCGCTGGGGCCTGCATCCCCAGGCCCACCTGCGTCCCGGCTGGGACGCCGCGGCCTGGCGCTGGCTGTGGCAGGCGCGCCAGGCCGCCGCGCCACGCCGCGCCACCGCACAGAAAAGCCTGGGCGAGCTGGCCCGCTACGGCCGGCTGCAACTGCTCAAGCTGGTCGCAGCGCACCGCCTGGAGTACGAGCGCGCCGACGGCCACCTGGTGCTGCTGTGCAGCGCCAAACAGCTGGACGAGGCCCGGCAGGGCCTCGTCGACCTGAAGGCCCGCGGCGTCGAGGCCCGCCTGCTCGACGCCGCCGCCTGCCGCGCGCTGGAGCCGGGCCTGCAGGGCGGCACGGCCCTGGCCGGTGGCCTGCACTTCCCGCAGGACGAGGTCGGCAACTGCCGCCAGTTCGCCCACCTGCTCAAGGAAGCGGGCGAGCGCGCCGGCGTGGAGTTCCGTTTCTGCACCGAGGTCACCGGGATCACGTCCGGCCCCTCCCCCGCCTTGCGCAGCATCGAGCTGGCCGAGACGACCGCCTTCCTGCAAAGCCGCCAGGAGCTGGCAGCCGACAGCGGCAACAGCGGCATGGAGGAACACTTCGACGCCGTGATGCTGTGCGCCGGCGCACAGGCCGCCCCCCTGCTGCGCCAGCTGGGGCTGCGGCTGCCGCTGCTGCCCATCTACGGCTACACCATCACCGCGACCCTGCGCGACTATGACCGCGGCCCGCGCTCGGCCGTCACCGACGCGCAAGCCGGCATCGGCATCGCGCGCCTGGGCCATCGTGTGCGGGTGAGCGGCGGCATCGAGATCGGCACCGCGCCGCACCAGCACCACGAAGCCCTGCTGCGCCCGCTCTACGAGGCGCTGGACCGCTGGTTCCCGGGGGCTGCCCACACGCACCGCAACCACGCGCAGGCCTGGAAAGGCGCCAGCCCCACCTTGCCCGACGGCTTGCCGGTGCTGGGCGCCAGCGTGGTCCCCGGCATCTGGCTCAACCTGGGCCACGGCACCCAGGGCTGGGCCCTGGCCTGCGGCGCCGCCCGCCTGCTGGCGGACCGGATCTCGGGTCGCAGCCCGGACCTCGCGCTCGGGCCGTTCGAGCCGGCGCGGCTGCAGGAGCGCTAAGGTGTCGCAGCGCCTGCGCCCGGTGCTGCCGGCCGGCTCGGCAAGAGCTGCGAGCTGGCCGCTGCACGATCTCGCGGCCAGCCGGGCCCTGGAGGCCGCCGCCACCGAGACGCTGCCTCCCTACACGCTGATGCAGCGCGCCGGAGCCGCGGTGGCCCGCCTGGCGATGGCGGTCGCGCCGCATGCGCCACGGCTCTGGGTCGCTGCCGGTCCGGGCAACAACGGCGGCGACGGACTGGAGGCCGCCTTGCAACTGCAGATCGCCGGCAAGGCGGTGGCGGTCAGCCTGTACGGCGAGGCGGCGCGGCTGCCGGCCGATGCCCGGACCGCGCTGGAGCGCTGCCAGGCGGCGGGGGTGCGGATCGAGCCGGGAGGCGTCGAGCGGCCGGCCGGGATCGACGCTGAAACCGGCGCCGCCCTGGCCGTGGACGCCCTGCTCGGGCTGGGCAGCTCGCGCGCCCCTGCCGGCCTGCTGGCGCAGGGGGTGGCGCAGTTGCGCCGGTGGCGCGGACCGGTGCTGGCCGTGGACCTGCCGACCGGGCTCGACGCCGGCAGCGGGCAAGCGCTCGGCGGCGACATCGAGGCCTGCGTGCGCGCCGACCACACCTTGGCGCTGCTGACGCTCAAGCCGGGACTGTTCACCGGCCACGGGCGCGACCTCGCCGGCCGTGTCTGGTTCGACGACCTCGGCGTGGCACCCGGCGACGGCGCGACAGCTGAACTGCGCAGCGGCAGCACCGGCCTGCATCCGCGGCGCACTCACGCACAACACAAGGGCAGCTTCGGCGACGTGCTGGTGCTGGGCGGCGCGCCCGGCATGAGCGGAGCCGCGCTGCTGGCCGCACGTGCAGCGCTCGCCGCCGGGGCGGGACGGGTCTATGCCTGCCCGCTGGACGAGGCGTTGCCCCCCCTCGACGCGGGGATGCCGGAGCTGATGTTCCGCCGCGTCGAGGCGGCCCGGCGCATGGACTGGCAGGCACTGACCCTGGTCTGCGGATGCGGCGGCGGCGAGGCGGTGCGCGCGGTCTTGCCCCAGGCTTTGAGCCGCGGCGGCCGGCTGGTGCTCGATGCCGACGCGCTCAACGCGCTCGCGGCCGACCCCTCGCTGCAGCGGCTTCTGCAGGCGCGCTCGGCGCGCGGCCTGCCGACGGTGCTGACGCCCCACCCCCTTGAAGCCGGGCGGCTGCTGCAATGCAGCGCTGCCGAGGTCCAGGCGCAACGTCTGGAGGCCGCCGCGGAGCTGGCTCGGCGCCACGGCTGCGTGGTGGTGCTCAAGGGCTCGGGCAGCATCGTGGCCGCACCCGGTGCGCCGACCGCCGTCAACGCGAGCGGCAATGCCGCACTCGCGACCGCCGGCACCGGGGACGTGCTGGCCGGCTGGTTGGGCGGGCTGTGGTCGCAGGGACTGGAGGTGCGCGATGCCGCCTTGTTGGCCGTGTTCGAGCACGGCACGGCGGCGGATCGATGGCTGTCCCGGGTCGGCACGACAGGCCCGCTGCCCGCCAGCCAGCTGATCCGCGAACTCGCTGCCGGATCGAGGTCGCCCGGCCCATGAAAAAGATGCAGGCCGCACCTGGCGGCCTGCATCGGCGAAAAACAGGCAGGCAAGCCGCCCGGTCCGGGGCTCCTCGCGGCGCTCAGCTGCGCCGGGTGCGCGTCTTCTTGGCCGCGCTCTTCGCGGCCTTGACCGGATGGGTCTTCTGCGCGGCGTGGCGGGCCGTGCCCTTGGCGGCGCGGCTGCGCGCCTTGACCTCGCGATCGGCCTCCTGCACGCCCTTGAGCTCGGCCTGCTTGCCGCCGGCCTTCTCGCGCATCGCCCGCGACAGCAGGCGCTCGTCGGCACTCTCGCGCACCATGCGGAAGTCGATCTTGCGACCGTCCAGGTCGACCCGGCTGACCTGCACTCGGACGCGTGCCCCCACGGCATAACGCACGCCGGTGCGCTCGCCGCGCAGCTCCTGGCGCACCTCGTCGAACTTGTAGTACTCGCCGCCCAGCTCGGTGATGTGCACCAGGCCCTCGACATACAAGGCGTCCAGCTGCACGAAGAGCCCGAAGGTGGTGACGGCGCTGACCGTGCCGCTGAACTCCTCGCCCAGGTGCTCGCGCATGAAGCGGCACTTGAGCCAGGCCTCGACGTCGCGCGAGGCCTCGTCGGCACGGCGCTCGCAGGCGCTGCAATGCACGCCCGCGGCCTCCCACTGGGCCGCCTCGTGCGCGGGGGTCTTGCGCGCGCCGCGCTTGGGCGGCTCCTCGCCGGCACCGGCGCCGAGCTGGTAGCGTTTGCCCAGCAGCAAGGCCTTGATCACACGATGCACCAGCAGGTCCGGATAACGCCGGATCGGGCTCGTGAAGTGGGTGTAGGCCTCATAGGCCAGGCCGAAGTGGCCGCTGTTGGCCGGCGTGTAGATGGCCTGCTGCATCGAGCGCAGCAGCATCGAGTGGATCTGCTGCGCGTCGGGCCGCTCCTTGGTGGCCTGCGCGATGGTCTGGAACTCGGCCGGCTTGGGATCGTCGCTGATGCCCATGCCGATTCCGAGGGCCTTGAGGTAGTTCTGCAGAATCACCTTCTTCTCGGGCGTGGGGCCTTCGTGCACCCGGTACAGCGAAGGGTGCTCGGCCCGGGCGATGAAGTCGGCCGAGCAGACGTTGGCCGCCAGCATCGCCTCCTCGATGAGACGGTGCGCCTCGTTGCGCACGCGCGGCACGATCTTCTCGATGCGGCCGTTGTCATCGCAGACGATCTGGGTCTCGGTGGTCTCGAAGTCGACCGCCCCGCGCTGACCGCGCTCACGCAGCAGGGCCCGGTAGACCTCGTGCAGGTGCAGCAGGTGCGGCACCAGGGCGTGACGGCGGGCCGCCTCGGGACCGCGGGTGTTGCCGAGGATGGCCGCCACCTCGGTGTAGGTGAAGCGCGCATGCGAGTTGATCACCGCCGGGAAAAACTGGTAGGCGTGCAGTTCGCCGTTGGCGGTGATCAGCATGTCGCAGACCATCGCCAGCCGGTCTTCCTCGGGGTTGAGCGAACACAGGCCGTTGGACAGCTTCTCGGGCAGCATCGGGATCACCCGGCGCGGAAAGTAGACCGAGGTGGCGCGCTCGTAGGCGTCGATGTCCAGCGGCTCGCCCGGCTTCACGTAGTGGCTCACGTCGGCGATCGCGACCACCAGGCGCCAGCCCCTGCTGCGTCCGACCTTGGCCGGCTCGCAGTAGACCGCGTCGTCGAAGTCGCGGGCATCCTCGCCGTCGATGGTCACCAGCGGCACGTCGCGCAGGTCGATGCGGTGCTTGTAGTCGGCCGGGCGGACGCTGTCGGGCAGCTTGGCGGCCTGCGCGAGGGTCTCCGGCGAGAACTGGTGCGGCACCTCGTACTTGCGCACGGCGATCTCGATCTCCATGCCGGGATCGTCGATCTCGCCCAGCACCTCGGTGACCCGGCCGACCGGCTGCGAATACAGCGAGGGTGGCTCGGTCAGCTCGACCGCCACCACCTGCCCGGGCTGGGCTTCAGCGGTGGCGTTTTTGGGGATCAGGATGTCCTGCCCGTAGCGCTTGTCCTCGGGAGCGACGATCCAGGCGCCGCTCTCGTGCAGCAGCCGACCGATGATGGGGGTCTTGCGGCGCTCGATGATCTCCAGCACGCGGCCTTCGGGGCGGCCCTTGCGGTCGTAGCGGATGATGCGCACGCGCACCCGGTCACGGTGCAGCACCGCCCGCATCTCCTGCGGCGAGAGATAGACATCGGCCTCGCGGTCGTCGCGCTGCACGAAGCCATGGCCGTCGCGGTGGCCTTGCACCGTGCCCTCGAGTTCACTCATGAGCGCCGCAGCGGCGGGGGGAGTTGCAACGTTGGAATTTTTAATGATAGAATCTCCTTCTGTTCGGTTCACAGCTTAACAAACAAGTTGCGAACTCAGAAGCCGATCAAAAGGCTTCTGATAGGCCCAGGTGGCGGAATTGGTAGACGCACTAGTTTCAGGTACTAGCGGGTAACTCCGTGGAGGTTCGAGTCCTCTCCTGGGCACCAGACACAAAAGCCTCGCATCGCACGATGCGGGGCTTTTCTGTTTCCGCGGCATGTCGTGTGTCGCTTCGTGCGCCACTGCTTCGTGAGGTGAGTACGGTGATGCGGTTTTACGGCTCATGGGACGGTGGTGATGAGGCGGGCGGTGTCGCGCTGGAGCGGACCACTCCCTCCCCTGCCGGCAAACATGGTGCCGCAGACCGGCGCTTCTTTGCAAGGACCTTGCCGAAGGCTGCGGATCTCGAGGCGTGAATACCGCAACACGAACATCTCTCTCGGATCGTGAAGAAAATCCGCCGGGGGACTTCAAAAAAGATAAAAGACCCTGCTAGAATATTTGTCTGTTCGGTTCACAGCCCATGGCATGTGAAGCCAGCGCCCAGGTGGCGGAATTGGTAGACGCACTAGTTTCAGGTACTAGCGGGTAACTCCGTGGAGGTTCGAGTCCTCTCCTGGGCACCAGACACAAAAGCCTCGCATCGCACGATGCGGGGCTTTTCTGTTTTCGGAACCACGCCGAGGCCTTCCCACTCCACGGCGCGCAGTCGCCGTGTGGATGGCAAAAGGGCCAGGCGCCGCAGCGGCCTGGCCCTCGCGAGTCCCGGTCTCGGGCCCGGCGCACCGCGCCGAGCAGCGTGTTCAGACTTCGTATTTTTTCGCCAGGCCTTCGGGCCGTAGCGAGTCGTATTCTTCGAAGGGCTGGTGAATCCAGGGGCTGGTGGGCAGGTTTTCGTCGAAATAATCCGGCGTGTAGCTTGACACCCCCTTGACCCAGATCACCGCGGAGCGCACCTCGCGAATCGCCGGCATGCCACGCAGGCGCTCGACCACCGCCTTCAGCGTGACGCCGGAGTCGGCCAAGTCGTCGACCAGCAGCACGCGCCCTGCCAGCTCGCCCTTGGGCATCGTGATGTACTTGGCCATATCCAGCCGACCCTGGATGGTGCCGGCCTCGGCGCGATAGGAACTGGTCGACATGATGGCCAGCGGCTTGTCGAACACGCGCGACAGCACGTCACCCGGACGCATG
Source organism: Aquabacterium sp. A7-Y (assembly GCF_026153205.1). Lineage (GTDB taxonomy): Bacteria > Pseudomonadota > Gammaproteobacteria > Burkholderiales > Burkholderiaceae_C > Caldimonas. The sequence continues at coordinate 32,508 of NZ_JAPFBW010000025.1, forward strand.
CCACCACGGGCCAGGCAGAGAATCTGGTCGAACTCCCAGCCCGAGTTGTAAACCTTGAGCGCCAGGCGCTCGATGTGCATGTGGTACTCGTCCCAGGAGACGTAGAGGTGTTTGCCGTCGTCGGTCAGCATGCGGTTTCCTAAAGCTCGGCGGGAAGCCGTGATGGTTCAGAATTGCGGCCCGGGCACCCTCATCAGGCCTTGTAGGGGTGCCGCAGCAGGATGGTGTGCTCGCGGTCCGGGCCGGTCGACACCATGTCTATCGGCGCGCCGACGAGTTCCTGAACCCTCTCGAGATAGCTGCGCGCCTTGGCCGGCAATTCCTCCCAGCGTGTCACGCCGGCGGTGCTTTCGCTCCAGCCCGGGAAGCTCTCGTAAACAGGCCGGCAGGCGACGATGTCGTCGGCATCCAGGGGCAGGATGTCGATGCGCTCGCCGTTCAGCTCGTAGCCGACGCAGGCCTGGATCTCCTGCAGGCCGTCGAGCACGTCGAGCTTGGTGATGCACAGGCCCGAGACGCCGTTGATCAGGATGGAGCGCTTGAGCGCGGCGACGTCCAGCCAGCCGCAGCGGCGCGCCCGGCCGGTCACGGTGCCGCGCTCCTGCCCCACCGTCGAGAGGTGGTGCCCGATGGTGCCTTCCTGGTCGATCGGCAGTTCGGTCGGGAAAGGACCGCTGCCGACCCGGGTGGTATAGGCCTTGGTGATGCCGAGGATGTAGTGCAGCTTGTCCGGGCCGACGCCGGAACCGGCCGCGGCATTGCCGGCGACGCAGTTGCTCGAGGTCACGTACGGATAGGTGCCGTGATCGATGTCCAGCAGTGTCCCCTGGGCCCCCTCGAACAACACGTTGCCGCCTTGCGCGTTGATCGCCGCGATGCGCACGCCGACGTCGGCCAGCATGGGCTTGAGGTGCTCGGCGACCCGCATCGCGTGGTCGAAGATGGGCTGGAACTCGAGCGCCTCGGCCTTCAGATAGCCCTTGAGCACGAAGTTGTGCAGTTCCAGCAGCTCGTGCAGTTTCTTGGCGAAGCGCTCCGGGTGTTTCAGGTCCTGCACCCGCAGCGCGCGGCGCGCTACCTTGTCCTCGTAGGCCGGGCCGATACCCTTGCCGGTGGTGCCGATCTTGCCGGCCCCGCTGGACTCGCGCAGCAGCTCGCGGGCGCGATCGATTTCGACGTGGAAAGGCAGGATCAGCGGGCAGGACTCGCTGATGAACAGGCGCGAGCGCACCTCCAGACCGGCCGCCTCCAGGCGCTCGATCTCCAGCAGCAGGTGGGCCGGGTCGACCACCACGCCGTTGCCGATGTAGCAGGCCACGCCGTCGCGCATGATGCCCGAGGGAATCAGCTGCAGAGCCGTCTTCTTGCCCTTGATGACCAGCGTGTGGCCGGCATTGTGGCCGCCCTGGAAGCGCACCACGCCGCTGGCATGGTCGGTCAGCCAGTCCACCACCTTGCCCTTGCCTTCGTCACCCCACTGGGTCCCGATCACGACGACGTTGCGCCCACGGTCTTGCTGCGTCATGGAATAAATCCTGAATCAAAAAATGTGTGTGTGGAGGGCTGCTGCCCGCCGTCGTTCAGAGGGCCTGCACGACCCACCGCCCTGCCACCGCGACCAGCTCCCGGTCGCACTCGAACTCCTGCACCTCGTGCTCGTGTCCGGGCAGCACGCAGACGACGATCTCGCCTTGCTCCCGGAGCTGGCGGATGGCGTCGCGCAAGGTCTTGTCCTCGCCCCAGGGCGCGCGGACGGCCGCACGGATGCCGGCGACACGCGCCGGACCCGCGAGCTCCTTGAGGTCGGTGCTGAAACCCACCGCCGGGCGGTTGCGGCCGAACACCGCACCCACCTCGTCGTAGCGGCCGCCGCGCACCAGCGCGTCCGGGCTGCCCGCCGCGTAGATTGCGAAGCGGGTGCCGCTGTAGTAGGCGTAGCCGCTCAAGTCGGCGAGGTCGAAGCCGATGCGCACCTGGGGGTGGGTGTGGCTGACCCGCTCCACCAGCCAGCGCAGATCGGACACCGCGGCGCCGATGCCCGGCAGCGCCGGCAGCACCCGCTCGGCCTCGGCGAGCACCTCCAGGCCGCCATACAGGCGCGTCAAGACCAGCAGCCCCTCTCGGCTTGCTTCCGGAAAGCCGGCGGTCAACTCGGCCAGGCGAGCAGTGTCCTTGGCGGCCAGGCTGGCATACACCTCGTCGAGCAACGCGGGCTCGGCCGCCACGCCGGCCAGCAGCGCACGCACGATGCGGGTATCGGCCAGGTCGAGGAATAGCTGCTCGATGCCCAGACGCTGCAGGCCTTCCAGAGCCAGCTCCTGGGCTTCGAGGTCGGCTTCGAGGCCCGCATGGCCGTAGATTTCGGCGCCGAACTGCAGCGGCTCGCGTGTCGCGTGCAGGCCCGAAGGCTGGGTGTGCAGGACCGGGCCGCAGTAGCACAGCCGGGTCACGCCCTTGCGGTTGAGCAGGTGGGCGTCGATGCGCGCGACCTGGGGGGTCGCGTCGGCACGCACGCCCATCGTGCGGCCGCTGAGCTGGTCGACCAGCTTGAAGGTGCGCAGGTCGAGCTCGCGACCTGTGCCGGACAGCAGCGACTCCAGGTATTCGAGCAGCGGCGGCATCACCAGCTCGTAGCCGTAGCCGCGGGCCACGTCGAGCAAGGCGCGGCGCAGTTCTTCGATACGCCTGGCCTCCGAGGGCAAGACATCGGCGATGTGCTCGGGCAGCAGCCAAGCAGACGACATAAAAACCACCGGGGGATTAAAAACGCGATTGTACCGGGGCGTAAGCACCCCGGGGGCGTTCGGGACTGCCCGGCTTCACGCCGGGCTGCCGATCAGCTGAGGAGCCAAAGCAGGATCAGCCCTGCCACCAGGCTCGCCAGCCCGAGAAAACGGATCTGGCCGTTGCTGAGTTGCAAGGCCTGTTCGAAAACGCGACGCCACGTGACCGGGCTGAACAAGGGTAGCAGGCCTTCGAAGACCAGTACCAGCGCCAGCGCCACCCACAAGGCGTTCGTCATCGTCGTGTTGTTACTTTCGAGGCGCCCCCGCGGCAGGCAAGCCGCCGCGCATGGTACGGAAGAATTCGTTGCTCGACGGATCGAGCACCAGCACGTCGGAGCGGCCGCGGAAGCTCTTCTGGTAGGCGTCAAGGCTGCGGTAGAACTGCGCGAACTGGGGGTCCTGGCCGAAGGCGCTGCTGTAGATCGCGGCGGCCTTGGCATCGCCCTCGCCCTTGACCTTCTGCGCGTCGCGGTAGGCCTCGGCGATGATGATCTCGCGCTGCTTGTCGGCGTCGGCCTTGATCTGCTCGCCTTCAGCGGCGCCGGTGGAGCGCAGTTCGGACGCCACACGCTTGCGCTCGGACTCCATGCGGCGGTAGACCGAATCGGTGACATTGGCGGAGAAATCGACCCGCTTGGTCCGCACGTCGACGATCTCGATGCCGAAGCTCTTGGCATCGTCGGTCAGCCGCGAGCGCACCGCCTGCATGACCTTCTCGCGGTCGGTCGCCAGCATCTCGCGCACGGTGCGTTTGGTGACCTCCTCGTTGAAGGCGGCCTGCACGATGGGCGCCAGCCGGGTTTCGGCATTGCGCACATCAACACCGTTGTTGCGGATGAACTGGCGCGAGTCCACGATGCGCCACTTGACCAGCCAGTCGATCACCAGGCTCTTTTTCTCGGCCGTGAAGATGGGCCGGGTTTCGGGGCTGTCCAGGGTCTGGATGCGCCGGTCCAGGAACACCACGTTCTGGAACGGGGGCGGCATCTTCACTTTCAGGCCCGGCTCCGTGATGACTTCCTTGATCTCGCCCAGCGCGTAGACCACGGCAAACTGCCGCTGGTCGACCAGAAACAGGGTGGACCCGGCAACCACCACGAGCAGCAGCAGGGTCGAAACAATCAATCCGATGCGGTTCATATCAACGCCTCTTCGCCTCTTTTCGCCTCTTGTTGTTTGTCTCAGCGGCTTTCGCGTTCACGGCTGCGCTGGTTGTCCCGCGAACGGGTGTCGGCCTGCGAGGGCAGCGGCACCGGATCGCTGGTCGCCGGCAGCGCCGGCGCAGCTGCCGGGGCACTCGCCGGCGCTGTCTGGGATGACTGCTGCAGCAGCTTGTCGAGCGGCAGGTAGAGCAGATTGCCGTTGCTGCGAGTGTCGATCAGCACCTTGGTGGCGTTGGCGTAAATCTGTGTCATCGTGTCCAGGTAAAGCCGGTCGCGCGTGACCGCCGGCGCCTTGGCGTACTCGGTCAGCACACTTCTGAAGCGGTCGGCATCGCCTTCCGCCTGGGAGACCACGCGGGAGCGGTAGCCCTCGGCCTCCTGGCGCAGCCGCGAGGCCGTGCCCTGAGCTTTGGGGATGACCTCGTTGGCATAAGCCTGCGCTTCGTTCTTGGCCCGTTCGCGATCGGCGCCGGCGCGGAAGGCATCCTCGAAAGCCGATTGCACCTGCTCCGGCGGCTGCACGCTCTGCACGTTGACGTTGGCGACCTGGATGCCGGCGTTGAGCCGGTCGAGCTGGGCCTGCACCGACTTGACGAGGTCGGCCGCGATGGCGTCGCGCTGCTCGTAGAGCACCGAGTCCATGTTGCTGCGGCCGACGATCTCGCGCACGGCCGATTCGGCAGCCTGCACCACCGCGTCGTCGGGGCGGCGGTTCTCGAACACGTATTGCTTTACGTCCTTGATGCGGTATTGCACGGTGAAGCGGATGTCGACGATGTTCTCGTCCTGCGTCAGCATCGAGGAGTCGCGCAGGCCGGTCTGCTGCATCACCGAGGTGTTACCGACCTCCACCGAGCGCAGTTGCGTTACCGGCACGATCTCGTGCGACTGGAAGGGATAGGGCATGCGCCACTTGAAGCCGGCCTCGGTGGTGTGGCTGTAGCGGCCGAAGGACATCACCACCGCCTGGTGGCCTTCCTGGACGATGAAAAAGCCGCTGAAGAGCCAGATCAGCAGCACCACACCGCCGACCAGCATCGCACTCAGCCCCGCACCGCGGAAGCCGGGCGGGAAGGAGCCGCCGCCGTTGCCGGAGCCGTTGGGCCCCGGGCCGCCCGCCTTGCCGCCGAACATGCCGCTCAGGCGCCGGTTGAAATCGCGCCAGATCTCATCGAGGTCCGGCGGGCCGTCGTTGCGCCCGCCGCCGCCCGAACCCTGATTGCGGGTGGGCTCGTTGCTCTGCGGGTCCAGACTGCGGCCCCAGCGCGGGTCATTCAGGTTGAACAGCCGGCGCACGCCCCAGCCGGCCGTGGCCGCCACGGCCGCCGCCAGCGCGGTCAGGACCGCCAGCGGGCGCGAGGCGGATCGGCGGGGCTCCGAGGTGCGGGAGGCGTATGAGGTGCTTGTGTTCATGCTCGTGCAATTGAAGCGGAATTCTGCGCGGGCGGCTCGTCGTCGGAACCGCCCCCGCTCTGTTCTGTGGTGTGCCCGGACCCGCTGCCCTCCTGCGCCGGCGTACCGGGCGCAGGCAGCGTGCCCATGGCGGCCTGCGCAATGATAGGTCGGAGTTGGTCCAACCCCTCCCCGGTGATCGCACTGACGAACACCCGCGGCACGCTGCGGTGCGGCTCGACTTCGTAGACGTCGACGAGGCTTCGCGGCCGCTGCGTCCCTTCGAGCGCGTCGAGCTTGTTGAACACGATCAACTGGGGCAGGCCGTCCGCGCCGATCTCGCGCAGCACACGCTGCACCTCGTCGATCTGCTCGCGCCAGACCGGGCTGGCGGCGTCCACCACGTGCAGCAGCAGGTCCGCGTCGTTGGCCTCCTGCAGGGTGGCCTGGAAGGCTTCGACCAGGGTGTGCGGCAGGTCGCGGATGAAACCCACGGTGTCCGAGAGCGAGATCGAACGCTGGGCTTCAGCCAGGTAGAGCTGCCGGGTGGTGGTGTCGAGGGTCGCGAACAGCTGGTTGGCCGCGTAGGTGCGGGCCTTCACCAGCGCGTTGAAGAGCGTCGATTTGCCGGCGTTGGTGTAGCCGACCAGCGAGACCCGGAAGGTACCGCTGCGCTCGCGCGAACGGCGCTGCATGTTGCGCTGGCGCTTGACCTTCTCGAGCTGGAATTTCAGCGCCTTGATGCGGTCGCCGATCATGCGGCGGTCGAGCTCGATCTGCGCTTCGCCGGGGCCGCCGCGGTGCCCCACCCCGCCGCGCTGGCGTTCCAGGTGGCTCCAGCGGCGCACCAGGCGGGTCGAGAGGTATTGCAGCCGGGCCAGCTCGACTTGGAGCTTGCCTTCGTGGCTCTGCGCGCGCCGCCCGAAGATCTCCAGGATCAGCATGGTGCGGTCGGCCACCGGCACGCCGAGATGGCGCTCCAGGTTGCGTTGCTGCGCCGGCGACAGGGCCTGGTCGAACAGCACCGAGGCCGCCTGGTGGGCAGTGACCAGCAGCTTGATTTCGTCGGCCTTGCCTTCGCCGACGAACAGCGCCGCGTCAGGCGCCTTGCGTTTGCAGGTGAGTCGTGCGACGGGCTCTTCGCCGGCGGATTCGGCCAGCAGGGCGAGTTCGTCGAGGGTGGGATCGAAAGGCGAGCCGGAGCCGAGGTCCACGCCCACGAGCACCGTGCGGGTTGGAGTCGGAGTCGCCGTTGGGGAGGGTGTCAAAGTAGGTGCCGTTGCCGAAGGCTCACATGGGGCCCGTTGCCGGGCCCGCATGCACTTCAGTTGGACTCTGCCGATTCGCCAGCGTGGAAGTTCACTGCCCGACCGGGAACAACCGTGGAGATGGCGTGCTTGTAGACCATCTGGGTCACGGTATTGCGCAAGAGCACCACATACTGATCAAAAGACTCGATGTGGCCCTGCAGTTTGATGCCGTTCACGAGGTAGATCGAGACCGGCACGTGTTCTTTGCGCAGCAGGTTCAGAAAGGGGTCTTGTAGAAGTTGCCCTTTATTGCTCACGATATGCTCCGTGTTGAAAGTTTTGGAACCCGGACGTTAACACAGGGCCCCACCCCTCCCGGTAAATCCTTACGAATCCTTATCTGTGAAGGGGTTGCGGGACGATTTCAATTCGATCCGCAAGGGGGTGCCCACCAACTTGAAATGCTCGCGGAAGCGCGCTTCCAGGTAGCGCTTGTAGACGTCGGTCACGTGCTCCAGCGAATTGCCGTGCACCACGATCAGCGGCGGGTTCATCCCGCCCTGATGCGCATAGCGCAGCTTGGGCCGGAACATGCCGGAACGCTTGGGCGCCTGGTGCTCGACCGCCTCGTGCACCAGCCGGGTGAGCACCGGCGTCGGCATCTTGCGGAAGGCCGAAGCATGGGCGTCGGTGATCGCCTTCCACAAGGGTCCCAGCCCCTGCCGCTTGAGCGCCGAAATATGCAGCAGCGGCGCAAATTTGAGGAAGGCCAGGCGCTGCTCGATCGAGCGCTCCAGCATCTTGCGCTGGTACTCGTCGACCGCATCCCACTTGTTGATCGCCAGCACCACGGCCCGGCCACTGTCGAGGATATAGCCGGCGATGTGGGCATCCTGCTCGGTCACGCCCTGGGTGGCGTCCAGCAGTTGGACCACGACGTTGGCCTCCGAGATCGCCTGCAGGGTCTTGACCACCGAGAACTTCTCGATCGCCTCGAACACCTTGCCCTTGCGGCGCAGGCCGGCGGTATCGATCAGCTCGAAGCGCTGACCGTGCCGCTCGAAGGGCACGCTGATCGCGTCGCGGGTGGTGCCCGGCATGTCGAAGGCGATCAGGCGCTCCTCGCCCAGCCAGGTGTTGATCAAGGTCGACTTGCCGACGTTGGGGCGGCCGGCCACCGCGAGCTTCACGGTCAGCCCGGCGTCCTCGGCCGGCGTCTCGTCCTCTTCGCCTTCGAAGAAAAACGGCTCCAGCGCAATCTCGATCAGGCTGCGGATGCCCTGCCCGTGCGCGGCAGAGATGGGCAGCGGCTCGCCCATGCCCAGCTCGTGGAACTCGGCCAGCAGCGGCGAGTCGGCCATGCCTTCGGCCTTGTTGACCGCCAGGATCACCCGCTTGTCGACCGAGCGCAGGTAGCGCGCGATGTCGTGGTCCTGCCCCGAGAGTCCGTTGCGGACGTCGAGCACGAAGACCACCGCGTCCGCTTCGGCGACGGCCTGGCGGGTCTGCTTGGCCATCTCCTTGACGATGCCGGTGGAGGAATCGGGCTCGAAGCCGCCGGTGTCGATCACGATGAACTCGCGGTCGCCCAGACGCCCGTCGCCATAGTGGCGGTCGCGCGTGAGGCCGGAAAAGTCGGCGACGATGGCGTCGCGCGTCTTCGTCATGCGGTTGAAGAGCGTCGACTTGCCGACGTTGGGCCGCCCGACCAGGGCAATTACAGGTTTCATCCGACGGACCTCGACAGCAGGCGCTTCTCTCGATTCAGGGTGCTTACTGGGCACGGAAGGCGAACACGCCGCCGGCCCGGGTCAGCACCACCATCGTGGAGCCGACCAGCACCGGCGCGCCGACCACCGCCGAACCGTCGGTCTGCAGCCGTGCACGCGGCACGCCGTCCGTGGCCGACAGCAGGTGCACATAGCCTTCGGCGTCACCCACCACCACGCTGCCCGGCAGGGCCAGCGGCGCGCTCAGGCCGCGGAAGCGGAAGCGCTCGGACGTCCACAGCACCTCGCCGTTGGACTGCCGGTAGGCGCTGAGGCGGTCGGTGGCATCCACGCCATAAACCCGCTCGCCGTCACCGGCCAGGCCGGTGGCCCCAGCCGAGTTCTTGCTCCACTGCAGGACGCCACCCTGGGCATCGACGCAGCCGAGCGCCGACTGGAAGGCGCGTGCGCAGACCACGTCGCCGTTGCGGGCGGGCGGGCCGACCAGGTCCGCCAGCCGCTCCACCTCGTTGGTGCCACGCGGCGCGGCCAGCGGCACTTCCCAGCGCACCGAACCGCGCAGCGGGTCCAGTCCGGCCAGGCGCGGACCCTGTCCCACCACCAGCGTGTCACGCACCGGCAGCAACACGCCCGGCTGCGCCAGCATCAGCGGATCGCCGGGGCGCTGTTGCGACCACAGCTTGGCGCCGCTGGCGGCGTCGTAGGCATGCACCGAGCGGTCGGCGGCATAAATGAAAACCCGTTCGCCGGCCACCAGGGGCGGCGTGACGACACGCGACTTGAGCGCCTGGCGCCAGGCCACCTGCCCGCCCTGCAGCACCACCAGCTGGTTGGCGCGCGTCACCACGGCAGTGAAGCGGCCGTCGCTGCCGACACCTGCGCTCAGCTCGCTGCCGACGCTGGCGCGCCACAGTTCCTTGCCGCTGTCGGCCTGCAGCGCGACGACGGTACCGTCGGCGGTGGCCGCGACGAGTGTGTCGCCGTGGATGGCCGGCCGCATCGGCAACTGCTGCAAGGAGCCGATGCGCTGGTTCCACAGCGACTGCACCCGCAGGCTGGCCGGCGCCGGCGACTCCAGCGGCGTCGGTTTGGGCTTCTGAGGCCCGCTGGAGCAGGCGGCCAGCAGGGCCGCCAACACAGCGGCGGAAAGCAGGCGCACGGCGCGCACGGGCGGTGGCAGGAGCTTGTTCATCACTGTGCGGCCGCGGCGGCGGAGGCGGCAGTTTCGGGGGCCGGGGCAGCGCCCAGCCGGGTCAGCTTGGCTTCCACGAGGCGGCGGTAGTCCAGCGTCGGCGCCAGGGCCTTGTAGGCCTTTTCATACTCGGCCTGGGCCTCGGCCGGCTTGCCCTGGGCAAACAGGATGTCGCCCCGGCGATCGGCGGCCAGGCCGTCGAACTCCTTGGGCAGGCCGCCGTCCAGCGACTTCATCGCCTCGTCGTATTTCTTCTGCTCCAGCAGCAATGCGGCCAGGCGCAGGCGGGCAATCGCCCGGTACTCGTCGTCGGCGTTGTCGGCCACCCACCTCAGCGCGACAGCGGCCGCGTCGGCCTTGTTCTTCTGCTGCAGAACCTTGGCAGCCAGCAGCCCGGCCTGCTGGGCATACACGGTGCGGGGATGGCGTTCCCTGATGTCGTCGAAAGCGCGCTGGACCTTGTCGGCGTCGCCGGCGCGGGCGGCCAGGTCGAGCTGGTCGTACAGGGCCGAGGCCTTGATGGCCTGGTCGCGCTGCCACCAGTTCCAGCCCTGCCACGCGGCAAAGCTGCCGAGCACCAGGATCAGGGTCCAGGTGACGAGATTGCCGTACTGCTTCCAGAAGTGCTTGACTTGCTCAAGCTGTTCTTGTTCTTCGAGGTCGAGATGGGTGGCCATGCGGGCGTTCCGGGAAGAAATGGGGGCGCCTGCCGGCGGGCGCCGGCGGGCAAAAGGGCGATTATGCGTTGAGCAGCTCGGCCGCCCACGCGGCGGCCTCGGCGATCGGCAGCAGGCGCTGCGAGGCGCTGGCCTCGCGCAGCGGCTTGAGCGCCACCATGCCCTGCGCCAGCTCGTCGGCGCCGAACACCAGTGCGTAGCGGGCGCCGCTGGCGTCGGCCTTCTTGAACTGGCTTTTCATGCTGCCCTGCCCGTCCTTGCCGCCGGCATGCATGAGCACCGAGACACCGGCCGCCCGCAGCGTCTCGAGGGTGGACATCACCGTGCCCAGCGAGCCGCTGTCGGGCACCACGGCGTAGGCGTGCGGCGGGCGGGCCGGCGCTTCGCCGCCGAGCTCCCTGAGCAGTTCCAGCACACGCTCCATGCCCAGTGCCCAGCCGACCGCCGGGGCGGGCTTGCCGCCGACCTGCTCGATCAGGTAGTCGTAGCGGCCGCCGCCGCAGACGGTGCCCTGCGAGCCGAGCCGGTCGGTGACCCACTCGAACACGGTCAGGTTGTAGTAGTCCATGCCGCGAACCAGGCGCGGGTTGATGCGGTATTCCAGGCCGTTCGCGTCGAGCACCGCGCGCACCGCGTTGAAATGCGCCAGCGAGGCCTCGCCGAGGAAGTCCATCAGGCGGGGCGCTGCCTCGACGAGGGCCTGCATCGCCGGGTTTTTGGTGTCGAGGATGCGCAGCGGGTTGCTGTGCAGGCGGCGCTGCGCCTCAGCATCGAGCTGGTCGCGGTGCTGCTCGAAGTAGGCGATCAGCGCAGCGCGGTGGGCGCGGCGTTCGTCGGGCTGGCCCAGGCTGTTGAGCTCCAGGCGCACATCGGTGAGGCCGATGTCGCGCCACAGCGAGCGGCACATCAGGATCAGCTCGGCATCCACGTCCGGGCCGCCGAAACCCAGCGCCTCGGCACCGACCTGGTGGAACTGCCGGTAGCGGCCGCGCTGCGGCCGTTCGTGGCGGAACATCGGGCCCATGTAGTAAATGCGTTTGCCGCCGTCGTAGAGCAGCGAGTGCTCGGCCACCGCGCGCACCACGCCCGCGGTGTTCTCGGGGCGCAAGGTCAACTTGTCCCCGTTCATCGAGTCCTCGAAGGAGTACATCTCCTTCTCGACGATGTCGGTGACCTCGCCCAGGCCGCGCACGAACAGCGCGGTGGGCTCGACGATGGGGGTGCGCAGGTTGGCATAGCCGTAGCGCTGCATCAAGGCGCGCACCTTGTCCTCGAACCACTCCCAGCGCGCCGAGTCCGGCGGCAGGATGTCGTTCATGCCCTTGACGGCCTTGAGCTCGGCCTTGATCTGTTCTGCCATGGTGTCGTGATGTGGTGGCTGGGCCCGGCTGGGCCGGGCCGGCAATGGCGGCGCCCCTCGGCGCCGCGCGGTCTCAGGCGACGGCGGCCGCGGTCCCCCAGCGGCGCTCGATGTAGTCCTCGACGATGCGCTGGAACTCGGTGGCGATGCCCTCGCCGCGCAGCGTCAGGGCCTTCTCGCCGTCGATGAACACGGGCGCGGCGGGCGCCTCGCCGGTGCCGGGCAGGCTGATGCCGATGTCGGCATGTTTGCTCTCGCCCGGGCCGTTGACGATACAACCCATCACTGCGACCTTCATGCCCTCGACCCCGGGGTAGCGCTGTTTCCACACCGGCATCTGCGAGCGCAGGTAGTCGTCGATCTGCTTGGCCAGTTCCTGAAAGGTGGTGCTGGTGGTGCGGCCACATCCCGGGCAGGCCGTCACGCTGGGCACGAACACCCGCAGGCCGAGCGACTGCAGGATCTCCATCGCGACCACCACCTCCTGGGTGCGTGCCTCGCCGGGCTGGGGCGTCAGCGAGACCCGGATGGTGTCACCGATGCCTTCCTGCAGCAGCAAGGACAGCGCGGTGGCCGAGGCCACCGTGCCCTTGGTGCCCATGCCGGCCTCGGTCAGGCCCAGGTGCAGCGGGTAGTCGCAGCGCGCCGCCAGCGCGCGGTAGACCGAGACCAGGTCCTGCACGCCGCTGACCTTGCAGGACAGCAGCACCTGCTCGCCGCGCATGCCCAGTGCCTCGGCGCGGCGGGCCGACTCGATCGCCGAGGTCACCAGCGCCTGGTACATCACCTGCTTGGCGTCCCAGGGCGTTGCGCGGCGCGAGTTCTCGTCCATCATCGAGGCGAGCAGTTCCTGGTCCAGGCTGCCCCAGTTGACACCGATGCGCACCGGTTTGTCATGGCGCAGCGCCACCTCGATCATCTGGGCGAACTGGCGGTCGCGCTTGTCACCTTTGCCGACGTTGCCGGGGTTGATGCGGTACTTGGAGAGCGCCTCGGCGCAGGCTGGGTGTTCGCTCAGCAGCTTGTGGCCGTTGTAGTGGAAATCGCCGATCAGCGGCACCGCGATGCCCATGCGGTCGAGCTGCTCACGGATGGCCGGCACGGCCTCGGCGGCCTCGGGCGTGTTGACCGTGATGCGCACCAGCTCGGAGCCGGCCTGGGCCAGCTCCTTCACCTGGATGGCGGTGGCGATGACATCGGCCGTGTCGGTGTTGGTCATCGACTGCACCCGCACCGGCGCGTCGCCGCCCACCGTCACCACGTGCTCGCCCCAGCGCACCTGCGCCTGGCGCGAACGGCGCGGCGCCGGCCGCGCCGGAGGGATGTAGGTGGGGGTGGACATCAGAAGATCTTCCATTCGGTGGGCACCGCGCTGAACGGCGGCTGTCGGCTATTTGATCTCGAAACGGGCGACGTTGTCACGTGCGTAGGGCGCCAGGTCCAGCGGCTGCCCGCGCAGCGTCACGTCGGTGCCGGCGGCATTGCCGATCTGCAGCCGCAGCGGGAAGCGGCCGTCGACTTCGACGACCTCGCCGGCGCGCACCAGGCGCGATACCAGGGTGCGCCCGCCGCTCTCGCGCACGTTCAGCCAGCTGTCGGCCTTCGCGCGCACCACGACGGGGGCGCCGGACAGCGCCGCCTGGCTGGGCGTCGCAGCCTGCGAAGCCGCTTCCGCCGCCGGCGCCGCAGAGGCCGGGGGGTCGACCACCAGCGGAGCCGCATGCACGGTCTCGCTGCCGCTGGCCTCGCCCGGCGGCATCACCGGCACCGTGATCGTGGTGGTCGCGGTGCCCGGAGCGCCCTCGGAGCCCGCCGTCTCGCTGGTGCTGGTGTTCGTGGGCAGGCGCAGCATGCCGGGCGGCAGCATCCACAGCACGATGGCCGCGATCACCAGCAGCAGAGGCAACAGCAGCGCCGGGCGCAGCAGCGAGGACAGCCTGAAGCCTTCGCGGCGGCGTCCGGTGCCGTCCCGAAAGGGCTGGTTCAGACCGATGGCCACGTGCTCCAGCCGCGAAGGCGTGCCCAGTTCAGGCAGCCGCGCCAGCACCGGCAGCGGGTCGATCTTGAGGAAGCGGCAGACCGCCTGCGCGAGCGCACGGGCAAAGGTCGGGTCCGGCAGCTCCTCGTGCCGGTCGGCCTCCAGGGCTTCGAGCTTCTGGACCGTGACCTTGATCGAGGCGGCCAGCGCGGCGATGTGGATGCCGTTGGCCACGCGGGCGGCCTTCAGCATTTCGCCTGCGGTCTGCGTGCCGCCCGAGGACGGCTGGGCCGTCGAGGACTGTTTGCGATCCGCCTCACTCATCGAAGCGCCTCCCCTCGAAAGCCGCCGCCTGGCGGGATTGTGGGTAGCGCTGTTTCAGTTGATTGCCGTAGTCCATTGCTCCCATCGTGTTGCCCAGCTTGTGCTCGATGCGAGCGGCCAGCCAGAGCGTCTCGGCATTGGCCAGCTGGGGGACGTTGTTGACGCGCCGGATGTAAAAGCGGGCGCGCTCAAATTCACCGCGGCGGTAGAGCACGTCGGCGAGGTTCACGGAAGTGGCGGGGTTGCCAGGATCGAGTTCATAGGACCGCGTCAGCGTCTGCTCGGCCGCAGGCAGGCTGCCGGCGCGAGCCTGGCAGACACCCTTGGCGAGCTGCGTCTTGGCCGCCTCGCGGTACTGCGGCAGCGCGATCGCCCGGTCGAACTGCTCGTAGGCGTCGTTGTAGCGGCCCCGCTGGCACAGGAACCAGCCGTAGTTCTGCATCACGTCGCCGTCGCGGCCGTTGAGCTGCAGCGCCCGGCGAAAGCTCTCCTCGGCCAGCTGGTCTTCGTTGAGGCTGGCATAGACCAGTCCACGCAGGTTGTAGGCCTGGGGCATGTTGGGGTCGGCCTGCAGGGCCTGCTTCAGCTCGTCGAGCGCGGTGGTGGTCTGCCCCTGGCCGAAATAGGCCGAAGCGAGTTCGAGGCGGATGCGCGCGCGCTTCTGGTTCTCGGTCTCGTCGAAGGTGGTGACGATCTCGCGCGAGCTGCCCGGCGGGGGCAGGTTGCCGCAGGCGGCCAAGCCCGATACCGCCATCATCACCAGCAGTGCAACGCGCCCTGCGCGCACCACCCCGCCTTGCGCCAACATGCTCATCTCGTCTCCTGCCGGCTGCCGCCGGTCGTGGCGTGTATGCGTATCGGCTGGCGAGTCAAGCGCTGCTGGACATTGGTGCGATCCTGCACCTCGCCGGCCAGCTGGCCGCAAGCGGCGTCGATGTCGTCGCCGCGCGTCTTGCGGACGGTGGTGACGATACCAGCGTCCATCAGCACCTTGGCGAAAGCCTGCACCCGGGCCCGCGGTGAGCACTTGAGGCCGGAGGCCGGGAAGGGGTTGAAGGGAATCAGGTTGAGCTTGCAGGACACCCGCCCGCGCAGCAGCGCGACCAGCTCGCGGGCCTGGTCCTCGCTGTCGTTGACGCCGTCGAGCATGCAGTACTCGAAGGTGATGAAGTCGCGCGGGGCGGCTTCCAGGTAGCGCTTGCAGCTGTCGAGCAGCTCGGCGATCGGGTACTTGCGGTTGAGCGGCACCAGCTCGTCGCGCAGCGGATCGGTGGGCGCGTGCAGCGAGACCGCCAGCGCGACCGGGCAGTCCTCGCGCAGGCGCTCCATGAAGGGCACGACGCCCGAGGTCGAGACCGTCACGCGGCGACGCGACAGGCCGTAGCCATGGTCGTCCAGCATCACCCGCAGCGCCGGCACCAGGGCCGCGTAGTTCTGCAGCGGCTCGCCCATGCCCATCATCACCACGTTGGTGATGGCGCGCTCGCCAGGGGCGAGCTTCAGGCGCGTGCGCAGGTGGTGTTCGGCATACCAGAGCTGGGCCAGGATCTCGCCGGTGGACAGGTTGCGACTGAAACCCTGGTGGCCGGTGGAGCAGAAGCGGCAGCCCACCGCACAGCCGGCCTGCGAGGACACGCAGAGCGTGCCACGGTCGTCTTCGGGGATAAACACCGCCTCGACGGCGTTGCCGGCGCCGACGTCGAACAGCCACTTGATGGTGCCGTCGGTGGAGGCCTGCTCGGTGAGCACAGGCAGGGGCCGGACTTCGGCCGTGCGGGCGAGTTTCTCGCGCAGCGACTTGGCGAGGTCGGACATCTGGTCGAAGTCCGAAGCGCCTTTCTGGTGGATCCAGCGGAACAGCTGGGTGGCGCGGAAACGCTTTTCTCCCAGCTGCTCGCAAAAGGCGGCCAGTCCGTCGAGATCGTGATCAAGCAGGTTGGCCGCCATGTGCTCTCCTCGTTCGCAGGCCTCCAGGCGAGGCGCTGCGTTTTACAGCGTGCGCCGCCTCAGCGGCTGTAGACGTTCATGCCGGGGAAAAAGAAGGCCACTTCCACGGCAGCGGTCTCGGGCGCGTCGGAGCCGTGCACCGCGTTGGCGTCGATGCTGTCGGCGAAGTCCGCGCGGATGGTGCCCTTCTCTGCCTTCTTCGGGTCGGTGGCGCCCATCAGGTCGCGGTTCTTGGCGATGGCGCCTTCACCTTCGAGGACCTGGATCATCACCGGGCCCGAGATCATGAAGTTGACCAGGTCGTTGAAGAAGGGGCGTGCCTTGTGCACGGCGTAGAACTGCTCGGCTTCGGCGCGCGAGAGGTGGGCCATCCGGGCCGCGATGATCTTCAGACCCGCGCCTTCAAAACGCGAGTAGATCTGGCCGATGACGTTCTTCGCCACTGCATCGGGCTTGATGATGGACAGGGTGCGCTCGATCGCCATGAATATTCTCCTGAGTCAAGTACTTGGCAAAGCTTTGTATTGTAGCGCCCGAGCCCTGGGTTTCCCCCGGTGCCACGGGCTTTTTCCGCCCACGGATATGGACTACTTCGGGCCCTGTGCCGCCTTAGCGGCCGCGGCCTCCGCCACCGCCGCCGCGTTTCGGCCCCCCGCCGAAGCCGCGGTTGCCGCCCTGCCCGCCGCCGCCGAAGCCGCGGTTGCCACCGCTGCTGCCGCCGCGTCCGCCGCCCTTGTTCCCATGGCTCTTGCGCAGGAAGGCATCGGCGCCGATGTAGCCGACGCTGGTCTGCATCGGGTCGGGCTGGCGCGGCTGGCCCTGCTTGAGCTTGGTGGACTGGGCGAAGCGCTTGTCGTAGGTCTGCTCCAGCGGGTCGGGGCCGCTCAGGCGCGGCTGGGCCGGCCCTCGGTTGCCGCCCCGGGCATCGCGCGGACCGCCCTGACGCTTGCCGGCGGGCCCGGCCTTGTTGCCCTGGCCGGGCTTGCCGCCCTGCCCCTGGCGGCCGCCGCGGCCTTCGCGTTGCCCCTCGCCGCGGCCGGTCTCGCCCTGCGCCAGGCGTTTCATCGAGCGCACGTCGCTGTCCTCCAGCTCGACCCAGACACCCCGCTTGAGGCCCCGCGGGAGCACCACGGTGCCGTAGCGGATGCGGATCAGCCGGCTCACGGTCAGGCCTACCGCGTCGAAGAGCTTGCGCACTTCCCGGTTGCGGCCTTCGGTGATCACGACACGGTACCAGTGGTTGACGCCTTCGCCGCCGCCGTCCTCGATGGACTTGAAGCTGGCCGGCTGGCCGTCGATCTTGACCCCGTCGAGGAGGCGCTTGCGGGCCTCGGTCTCCAGCGTACCGAGCACGCGCACCGCGTACTCGCGCTCGACGCCGAAGCGCGGGTGCATCATCTGGTTCGCCAGTTCGCCCGAACTCGTGAACAGCAGCAGGCCTTCGGTGTTGATGTCGAGGCGGCCGACCGACTGCCACTTGCCCTGCGGCAGCTTGGGCAGGCGGCGGAACACCGTCGGGCGGTTCTGCGGGTCGTCGTGGCTGACCACCTCGCCGACCGGCTTGTGATAGGCCAGCACCCGCGGCGGCGGCGGCGCGATATGCACCTTGATGGGCTTGCCGTTGACGCGCACCTGATCACCGAAGGAGATGCGCTGGCCGATGTGCGCGGGCTCGCCGTTCACCGAGATGCGGCCTTCCAGGATCAGCTGCTCCATATCGCGGCGCGAGCCGATGCCGGCCTGCGCGAGCACCTTGTGCAGCTTCGGTGCATCGGCGTCGGGCTGCAGCACACGCTTCTGGGACGCGGCCTCGGACTCCTCGACCGCCTCGTCGTCGACATCGAACTCGCCCGAGAGCACGTCGGCGAAACGCTGGCGGGCGTCCTCGCTGCCTGGGCCGCCGGGGCCGCGCGGGCCCCGCTTGCCCTGCTGGGCGCCGCCCTCGCGTTCGCCCCTGCCGCCACGCTCGCCCTTGCGGCCCTCGCGTCGTTCACGCTGGGCCGGCGCTTCGGTGCCTTCCACGGCACCGGCCTCGGCGGCCTCACCGCCCTCGCCTGCGTCGGATGGCGCGCGGGCTTCGGCCTGGCTCTCGCCGCGGCGCTCGCGACGCTCACGTCGGTCGCGCCGGCGACGGCCCGGGCCCTGGCCCTCTTCCCCGCCCTCGGCGGCCGGCGGCGCAGCGGTCTCGCCTTCCGCGCCGGTTCCGACGGCAGCGTGCGCGCGAGCGCCCTCCTCGGCGTCAGAGGAGCGTGCCTCCACAGGCCGCGGGGCCGCCGGCAGCTCGCTGGCGGGCGCTGCCGCCTCGGCATTCGCGGCGGGCAGTGCGGCCTCGGCCGCCGGGGCGCCGGACGGGATCACCTCGACCGACGCCGCGGCCTTGGCACGGCCACGCCGGGGCCGTGCCGGCTCGGCCGGCGCTTGCGCCTCGGTCGCCTGCGGCGCTGCTGCCGCCTCGGGAGCGGCAGCCTGGGGAGCGGCAGCCTCGGCCGGCGGCACCTCCTCGGCGGCGGCCGCCTTGCGCCGGCGCGGCGCCTTCTTCGCTGCGGCCGGCACCTCCGCGGAGGCCGTTTCAGCCCCCTCGGCGACAGCCGTCACCAGCTCGCCCGCCACCGCCTCGGCCGGTTTGGCCTTGCGCGGACTGCGGCGCTTGGGCTTGTCGGCGGGCGCGGCCTGCCCCTCGGTTTGCGCCGTGGGTACGGCGGGCGCATCCGTCTCGGGCGACGAGGGCGGCAGGTCTTGCGGTTCAGAGTTCATGGCGGATGGGGGGGAATGCAGTGGAGTCCGGGGTGTCCGGGCCAGCGTCGTCGCTGGCGGACGGTGAAGCGGTAGGGAGTAAGGGGGACGGGTCGTCGGCCGGCGCCAGGGCGTCGGCGACGGGCCGCTCGGGCTCGTCGCCGACCTCGGCGGGAGCAGCGGGCGCTCCGGCGTGCGCTTCGGGGGCGTCGCCGGCAGGCGCTTCGGGGAGCGCCGGCGCCTCAGGCGCCGGCGACTCCGAGGGGAGCTCGGAAGCCGTGGGCGGCTGCGCAGCGCCGAGGCTGCCGGCTTCGGCATCCACCTCGGTCTCGGCAGCCGCCTCCGGGACCCCGGCCGGCCCCTCGGTCGGCGCTGCGCCCTCCTCGGCTGGCGCGGCGGACGTCTCATCGACCGCCTCGCCCTCGGGCAGCGCCAGCGAGTCGCCCAGCCCGGCGACGAGCATCTGGGGGTCGGCACCGGTGTTCTGCAGTGCGGGCAGCTGGTCGAGCGAGGCCAGACCCAGGTCGTCGAGGAACTGCCGGGTGGTGGCGTAGAGCGCCGGGCGGCCGGGCGCCTCGCGGTAGCCGATCGCATCGATCCAGCCGCGGTCCTCGAGCTGCTTGATGATGTGGCTGCTGACCGTGACGCCGCGGATGTCCTCGATGTCGCCGCGCGTGACAGGTTGCCGGTAGGCGATGATGGCCAGGGTCTCCATCGTGGCGCGCGAGTACTTGGGCGGCTTTTCCGGGTTGAGCCGGTCGAGGTATTCGCGCATCTCCGGCCGGCTCTGGAAGCGCCAGCCGGTCGACACGGCAACCAGCTCGACGCCCCGGTCCTCCCACTCGCGCGTCAGCTCGTCGAGCAGCATGCGAAGGGTGTCGGCGCCCAGCTCGTCGTTGAACAGCGTCCGCAGGTCGCGCAGCGGCAAGGGCTGCTGCGCGCAGATCAGCGCTGTCTCAAGGACGCGCTTCGCATCCTGTGTGTTCATGAGTTGTCGTTTGTCGTCCTCAAGCGGATCCAAGCGTCGTCTTGCGCCTGGGCCAGGCCTGCCCGCAGGCCTGTGCGCCGCACGCCGGGTTCGGGTGTCTTCGAGATCGGTTGCGGGGACCGCTGCGACGGCGCCAAAGGCCTTGGCGCTCGGGTTGCCCCGCTGGCGCTGGCCGGTGCCGGCCGCAAGCCGCGGACTGAAGCGGTGGTGCTTACCTGGGGCGCATTGTATCCAAGCCGGCGCCCCTCGCACATCGAGGGCCGCCGATGTCGGTTCAACACATCAGATCGACGCTGCCGGCGACCTCGCGCCAGGCCGCCGCGAAGTCCTCCGGCGGCGCCGCCTCGAAACTCAGCGGCTCACCGCTGACCGGGTGCTGCAGGCCCAGGCGGGCCGCGTGCAGGGCCTGGCGCTGAAGGCCCAGCGCCGGGCGCCCGCCGTAGAGCGTGTCGCCGACCAGCGGGAAGCCGCGCGAAGCCAGGTGGACCCGGATCTGGTGGGTGCGGCCGGTGTGCAGGCGGCAGCGCACCGCCGAGCAGGCCAGCGCGGTGGCCACCAGCGCCACCTCGGTGCGCGCCGGCTTGCCGCTGCCCAGCACCGCCATGCGCACGCGCGACTGCGGATCGCGCCCGATCGGCGCCTCGATGCTCGCCAGCCGGGCCGGCTGCAGGATCTCACCGTGCACCAGCGCGGCGTACTCGCGCCGCACCTCGCGGGCCGCGATGGCCCGCACCAGCGCGGTGACGGACTCCAGCGTCTTGCCCACGACCATCAGGCCGCTGGTGTCCTTGTCGAGGCGGTGCACAATGCCGGCCCGCGGCAGCGCGGCTGCGCCCGGGTGGTGGGCCAGCAGGCCGTTGAGCAGGGTGCCCGACCAGTGGCCGGCGGCCGGGTGCACCACCAGCCCGGCGGGCTTGCGAACCACCATCAGGTGGGCGTCCTCGAACACGATGTCCAGCCCCAGGGGCTCCGGACGGAAGGCCTGGCTCTGCGGCGTGGGCCGCAACTCGACCTGCACCCGCTGGCCGACGTGGACCTTGCGGCTGGCGGTGTCGGCGAGGCGCCCGTCCAGCAGCACGCAGCCCTGCTCGATCAAGCTCTGCAGGTGACTGCGCGAAAACTCGCCGGCCAACTCGACCAGCAGCTTGTCCAGGCGCAGGCCGTGCCGGGCCGCATCGACGACGGTTTCACGCCGCTCCGCCTCGGCGGCCTCCGGGGCCTCGTCCTCCGGGTCGACCAGTTCCGAAGGACTCGGCTCAGAGCGTGAGGGGGGAAGCATATAAAATTCGCGATCCTTCGTTTGACTGCGGACGGCAAGCACCGCCCGCTGCTGGTATGCGTGATGTGAAGCCTGTGTCGGAAAGCCCGACCACCGCCCGGCCCCGAGCAGGCACCGGGGCCCTGGCCGCCGGCGCGCTGGTGCTGGCCGCCGCACTGGCCGGCTGCTCGTCGACGCCGAAAGACGAGACGGCCGGCATGTCGACCGACAAATTGTATGCAGAGGCCAAGGACGAGGCAGCCGCCGGCAACTACGAGCGCGCCATCAAGTTCTACGAGCGGCTGGAGGGCCGCGCCGCCGGCACCCTGCTGTCACAACAGGCGCAGCTCGAGCTCGCCTACCTCTACTACCGCACCAACGAGAAGGCGCAGGCGCTGGCGACCATCGATCGTTTCGTCAAGCTGCACCCCAGCAGCCCGGCGATGGACTACGCGCTCTACCTGCGCGGCGTCGTGAACTTCAACGACAACCTGGGGCTGTTCGGCAAGCTGTCGCGCCAGGACCTCTCGGAGCGCGACCAGCAGGCCTCCAAGGACGCCTTCCAGGCCTTCAAGCAGCTGGTCGAGCAGTTTCCGAACTCGACCTACACACCCGATGCGCGCGTGCGCATGAACTACATCGTCAACGCGCTGGCGGCCTACGAGGTCCACGTGGCACGCTACTACTACCGGCGTGGCGCCTACCTCGCGGCCGCCAATCGGGCCCAGCAGACGGTGCAGGACCACCAGCAGTCGCCCTCGCTGGAGGAAGCGCTCTACCTGATGGCGCGCAGCTACGATCGGCTGGGCCTGACCCAGTTGCGTGACGATGCCGAGCGCGTGCTGCGCACCAGCTTCCCCGACAGCGCCTACCTCAAGGGCGGCACCCGGGGCGAGGACAAGCCCTGGTGGCAGCTCTGGTGAAGCACCGGGCGCCGCTCAGGCGGACGGCTGCGACAGCGCGCGGAGCTCGGCGAGCCACCCGACCGCCTCGGCCTCCGTATTGAGCCGTGTCATCGGCGGCAAGGCGGCCAGCAGGCGCCGGCCGTAGCCCATGCTGACCAGCCGGGGGTCGCACACCACCAGCAGCCCACGATCGTTTTCGGTGCGGATCAGGCGCCCGGCGCCCTGCTTCAGCGCCACGGCCGCCTCGGGCACGAAGTACTCGTTGAAGGCGTTGCGGCCTTCGGCCTCCAGGCGCTTGACGCGCGCCTCGACCAGCGGGTCGTTGGGCGGCGGGAAGGGCAGCTTGTCGATCACCACGCACTGCAGCGCCTCGCCGGGGACGTCGATGCCCTCCCAGAAACTCTGCGACCCGACCAGCACCGAGCGCGGCTGCGCCAGGAACTGCTGCATCAGCTGACGCTTGGGCGCCGTGCCCTGCACCAGCACCGCGATGCCGGCCCCGCTGTGCTCGAACTCGGCCTGCAGCTCCTGGCCGATCTGCTGCAAGGCCCGCAAGGTGGTGGTCAGCACGAAAGTGCGGCCGTCCAGCGACTGCGCCAGCCGCGCCGCCAGTCGCGCCACCGAGACCGGATGGCCGGGCTCGTTGGGCCGCGGGAACACACGCGGCACGTACACGCGAGCATGTTCGGGATAGTCGAAGGGGCTGCCCACACGCAGCGTCACCGCGTCGTCGAGCCCGGTCGGCTCGGTGAACCAGCGCAGCTTCTCGTCGGCCCCCAGCGTCGCGGAGGTGAAGATCCAGGCCTTGGGGTGGCTCTCCAGCTGCTCGCGCATCGCCTCGCGGATGTCCAGCGGCGACTCCACCAGGCGGGCCTGTTGCGGGCCGATGTCGATCCAGCGCACCTTGCCCGGCGCGGACTCGACCGCGAAGGTCGCAGCGCGGGCCGAGAGCTGGCGAGCCCGTTCCTGCAGCTTGGGAAAGTCGGGCGCGATCTCGCTGACCGTGGCCAGCGCCTCACAGGCTTCGCGCGAGCGCTCGCCCAGGGCCTGCAGCGCCGCGACGAACTCGGGCCGCTCGCCGCGTTCCTGCCAGCGCAGCTTGACGATGCCGCGCACCTCGCGCAGCGGCCCGGCAGCGGCCAGCCGCAGATCGCGTGCGGCGCGGTCGCAGGCGCCGGCGAGCTCCGACCACGGCGCCAGGCCGCGCGCATGCTGCAGCCCGGCGGCCAGCAGGTCGCGCGAGAAGTCGATCACCTGCCCGGTCGCGAGCGTCGCGCCGAGGAACTGCACGCCGGCCTCGGCCAGCTGGTGCGCCTCGTCGAAGATCACCGCATCGGCACTCGGCAGCAACTCGGCGATGCCGGTCTCGCGCAGTGCGAGATCGGCAAAAAAACAAGTGGTGGTTGACCACCACGACATCGGCCGCGAGCGCTTCGCGGCGCGCCTTCATCACATGGCAGCTGCGGTAGCTGGGGCACTCCGAGCCCAGGCAGTTGTCGCGCGTGGAGGTCACCAGCGGGATCACCGGCGAGCGGTCGTCCAGGCCTTCGAGCTCGGCCAGGTCGCCGCTGCGGGTCGCCTGCGACCACTGCTCGATCTTGGCCAGCGTGCGCACCGCCCAGCGGTCGGGCAAGGCACTGGCGTGGCGCGCCTGCTCCAGGCGGTGCAGGCAGAGATAGCTGCCGCGGCCCTTCAGCAAGGCCAGCTGCACCGGCACCTGCAAGGCATCCCGCACATGCGGCAGGTCACGCAGGAACAACTGGTCCTGCAGGCTCTTGGTCGCGGTGCTGACCAGCACCCGCCCCTCGCCCAGCAGCGCCGGCACCAGGTAGGCGAAGGTCTTGCCGACGCCGGTGCCGGCCTCCGCCACGATGGGCCGGCGTGCCTCGATGGCGCGCGCGATCTCCATCGCCAACTCGGTCTGCGGCGGGCGCTCCAGGTAGTCGGGATCGGCCTGCGACAGGGCGCCACCGGGTGCGAAGGCGTCCAGCACGGCCCGCACCAGCTCACCGTCGGCAGGGGCCGGGCGCGCCTCGGCCTCGCTGTCGTCGCGGCCCGACTCGGCGCGCTCCAGCTGGGCCAGGAAGTCGTCTTCCGGCAGCCCGGAGTCGGTGTCGTTCATCCGCGCGCGCTCAGGCAGGTTCTTGAGGACTCAGCTGCGTTTCCAGCCGCACGATCTGGTCGCGCAGTAGCAGGCGGCGCTTCTTGAGGCGTCGCAGCGACAGCTCGTCCAGCGGTCGCTGGCCTTCGGTCTGGTCGATGAGGTTGTCGAGATCGGCGTGCTCCATGCGCAGCTCGATCAGCCGTCGCTGAGGCGAGTGCAGGTTTTCGTCCATGGAGGCCATCGGTGTCAGTACTCGGCAGGGATTCCGGTCGGGTCGATTATAGTTTTCGCTGTTGCAACACGGCCCCACCATGAGCTCTCCACCCAAGGGTTACCGCCTGACTGCCGCCACCGGCATCCACCGAGGCGACCGCGCCTACCAGCAGGACCAGGTGGAAGTGCTTGCCCACCCGCGCGTGAGCGGCTGCCTGCTGGGCATCGTGGCCGACGGCATGGGCGGCAAAAGCGGTGGGCGCAAGGCCTCCGACCAGGTCATCCTGACCGCGCGGCAGCTGTTCGAGCGTTATGCGCCCTCCAGTGACGATGCCGGCGAGACCCTCAAGCAGCTGGTGCTCGAATCACACCTGATGATCAAGCTCACCGCGATCACCGCCGAGGAGGAGCCACACAGCACGGTGGCGGCCTTCCTCGTCAACCCCAACCGCGAAGGCGCGGTGATCCACGCGGGCGACTCGCGCGTCTACCACTTCCGCGGCGCCGAGATGCTCAGTCGCACCAAGGACCATTCCTATGTGCAGCGCCTGGTCGACGACGGCCAGATCAGCGAGGAAGAGGCCAACGTGCACCCGCAGTCCAATCTGCTGACCGGCTGCCTCGGCACCTTCCAGGACCCGCCGGTCACGCTGCACCACTTCGGCCGCCTGGAGGTGGGCGACAGCCTGCTGGCCTGCAGCGACGGCCTGTGGCACTACTTCAGCCCGCGTGAACTGGGCGCGATCGTCAACACGCTGCCGCCGCGCGAGGCCAGCGAGATGCTGGTCTCGAAGGCGCGCCAGCGCGCCCGCGGGGGCGGCGACAACCTCTCGCTGGCGGTGGTCCGGGTCGAGCCGCTGAGCTGAAGCCGCTGCGACCTCGCGATGAGGCGGCGCGGCCGGCACCTTGACCCGCCACTGTCAGAACCGGCGTTGAAAAGGCCCCGGTGAGAGCCTAGATTGGACCGCACTGCCGCTCCGGCGCCCCCCGGGCGGCAGGAGCCGCAGCTTCCGCGCCTGCCCGGCGCCCCCGGCTCCGCCGCCCCTCAAGGAGCCGCCATGTCCTCGACAGCCGCCGCCCCCGGCGATCCCCCGGCCTGGGAACAGGAAGCGAGGCAGCGCTTCGGCCTGCTGCCCGGCCTCTACCGCAGCCTCATCGTGTCGCCGCGGCAGCCGCCCCCGCTGTGGCAGCACGCCCGCATGGCCTATCTCGACAACCCGCTGCCCGCACTGCTCAAGGAACGGCTGTTCCTGCATCTCTCGCGCTTCTGCGAATCGCGCTACTGTGCCGCCCGGCATGCCGCCTTCCTGCTGGGGCAGGGCCACCCGGCCGGCGACACGACCACCCTGCCGCAAAGCCCCGAGGATGTACGCGCGCTGCTGGCTCGCGCGCCCTGCAGCGCCGAGGACCTGCAGCAGGCCGCCGCCTGCCTGTCCGCGCAGTCCGGGCTGCTGGACCAGTGGCCGCTTCCCGGCGAGCCCGAGGAACTGGCGCTGCTCGACCTCGCTGCGGCGGTGTTCACCGACCCGGCCCGCGCGCAGGGCGCGCGCCTGGCCTTGCTGCAGGCCCTGGGTACGCAGCGTCTGCAATGGCTGCTGACCTTCCTCGCCTTCGTCCGCCACGCGCACTTCTGGAGCCTTCTGCATCCCGAGCTGCCGCTGGAGGACGACGTGATCGCCCTGCTGCGGCAGCAGCCCGAGCTCGACACCCTGCTGCGCGGCCGCGGCGGCGAACGCGGCGCCCAGCCGCAGCGCCTGCACGCCGAGTCGCTGGAGTTGCAGAGCCTGCGGCAGCGACGGGCCGAACTCGAGCTCGCCCACCGGGCGCTGCAGGAACGCGACCGCCAGAAGGACGAGTTCCTCGCGATGCTCTCGCACGAGCTGCGCAACCCGCTCGCGCCGCTGCGCAGCACGCTGGAGCTGCTGCGCCTGAGCGAGCCTGGCTCGCTCGACCCGGCCCCGCTGCACGAGATGCTGGAACGCCAGGTGGACCACCTGGTGCACTTGGTCGACGACCTGCTCGACGTGCAGCGCATCAGCCATGGCAAGGTGACCGTGCGCAAGGAAGCGGTCGACCTGCTGCTGGTGGTCAATACCGCGGTGGAGGCCAGCATGCCGCACATCGTCGAGGCCCACCAGCGCCTGCACCTCTCGCTGCTGGCCGCGCCGCTGCGGGTGCTGGGCGACCGGGTGCGGCTGACCCAGGTCTTGACCAACCTGCTGAACAACGCGGCGCGCCACACCGATGCCGGCGGCGACGTCTGGCTGACGGTGCAGCGCGAAGGCGGCAGCGCCACGATCTCGGTGCGCGACAGCGGCTGCGGCATCCCCGCGGCCATGCTGCCCCATGTGTTCGACCTGTATGCGCAGGCCGCCAGCCCGGGCAGCGAGAGCAGCGCCGGCCTGGGCGTGGGCCTGGCCCTGGTGCAGCACCTGGTGCAGCTGCACGGCGGCAGCGTCCAGGCGCGCAGCGAGGGCCCGGGCCGAGGCAGCGAGTTTCTGGTGCGCCTGCCGCTGGCCCTGCAGGGGCTGCCGCGCGTCTCGTCGTCGGAGGCCCGGGTGTTCTGCGTCACCGCGCGGGTGCTGCTGGTGGACGACAACCGCGCCGCCGCCGACCCGGTGGGCGCGCTGCTGCGGCTCATCGGCGCCGAGGTGAGGGTCTGCTACGACGGCGCGTCGGCGCTGCGCACCATCGAGGACGGTTTCTCGCCCGACGCGGTGGTGATCGACCTCGGCATGCCGGTGATGGACGGCTTCGAACTGGCGCGCCGCCTGCGCGAGCTCGCATGCGGCCGGGATGCCCTGCTGATCGCACTGACCGGCTGGGGCCACGAGCAGCACAAGCAGATGACCCAGGCGGCCGGCTTCGACCACCACCTCACCAAGCCGATCGACATCGCCGCGCTGCAGGCGACCTTGAGCACCATACGCCGCCCCGCGGTTCCCGGCTGAGATCGTTCAGGTCAGGCTGGTATCGACGTTGCGGTGCGCGAGCGACAGGAACTCGGTGGACTGCATCTCGTGCAGGCGCGAGACCGTGCGCGGGAACTCGTGCGCCAGCGGGCCGTCGGTGTAGAGCTGCTCGGGCGGCACCTCGGCCGACAGCATCAGCTTGACACGGCGGTCGTAGAGCACGTCCACCAGCCAGGTGAAACGACGCGCCTCCGAGGCCAGGCGCGGCGACATGCGCGGCACGTTGGACAGCAGCAGGGTGTGGAACTGCGTTGCCAGCTCCAGGTAGTCGTTCTGCGAACGCGGACCGCCGCACAGGTTCTGGAAGTCGAACCAGACCACCCCCCCGGCACGCCGGCGGGCGCGGATCTCGCGGTGTTCGATGTGCAGCAGCGGGTTCTCGTCGCGCGCCTCGGCCAGGCGCTCGAAAGCCTGCAGCATCGCGGCGTCGGCCTCGCCGCCGAGCGGCGTGTGGTACAGCTGCACCTGTTCCAAGGTGCGGCGACGGTAATCGGTGCCGTTGTCGACGTTGATGACTTCCAGCTTTTCTTTCAACAGCTCGATCGCGGGCAGGATGCGGTCGCGATGCAGGCCGTTGGGGTAGAGCTCGTCCGGGTGGAAGTTCGAGGTCGTGATGATGCTGACGCGGTTGTCGAACAGGGCCTGCAGCAGCCGGTGCAGGATCATCGCATCGGTGACGTCCGAAACGTGGAACTCATCGAAGCAGATCAGCCGGTGACGCCTTGCAATGCGCCGTCCCAGCTCGTCCAAGGGGTCGGACATGCCCTTCAGGTCGGCCAGCTCGCGGTGCACCTCGCGCATGAACTCGTGGAAATGCAGCCGGGTCTTGCGCAGCACCGGCACGGCGTTGAAAAAGCAGTCCATCAGGAAGCTCTTGCCCCGCCCCACCCCGCCGAACATGTAGACCCCGCGCGGCAGCGGCGGGCGCCGCAGCAGCTTGGTCAGCGCATTGGAGCGCCGCGCCTTGTAGTCGACCCACTCGTCATAGCAGCGCTGCAGCGCCTCGATGGCGCGCAGCTGCGCGGGGTCGCTGCGGTAGCCGCGCTCCGCCAGCGTCTGTTCATACAGCTCGGTAACCGTGACCATACAACCCGTACTTGTCTTGCCGCTCAAGAAAAAGGGCGACCCGCGAGTCGCCCTCTTCTGCCGCGCATCCTGGTCGGACGCGTCAGAAGTTGAGCGTGCGTTTGTCCACCGCCAGCGCGGCTTCCTTGGTGGCTTCGCTCAGCGAGGGATGCGCGTGGCAGATGCGCGCGATGTCCTCGGCGCTGGCCTTGAACTCCATCGCGACGACACTCTCGGCGATCAGCTCGGACGCGTAGGGCCCGATGATGTGCACGCCCAGGATCTCGTCGGTCTTGGCGTCGGCCAGGAACTTCACCATGCCCGTCGTGTCGCCCAGCGCCCGCGCACGGCCGTTGGCCATGAAGGGGAAGCTGCCGGCCTTGTAGGCACGGCCCGCGGCCTTGAGCTGCTGCTCGGTCTGGCCCACCCAGGCGATCTCGGGGTGGGTGTAGATGACCCAGGGGATGGTGTTGAAGTTGACATGGCCGTGCTGGCCGGCGATGCGCTCCGCCACCGCCACGCCCTCTTCCTCGGCCTTGTGCGCCAGCATCGGGCCGCGCACCACGTCGCCCACCGCCCAGACGTTCGGGAGGTTGGTCTTGCAGTCGTCGTCCACGACGATGGCGCCGCGCTCGTCGAGCTTCAGGCCCACCGCCTCGGCGTTCAGGCCGATGGTGTTGGGCACGCGCCCGATCGAGACGATCAGCTTGTCGACCGAGAGGATCTGCGAGCCGCCCTTGGCGTCCACATAGCTGACCGCGACGCCGTCATCGTCGGTCTTGACCTCGGCGATCTTGACGCCCAGCTCGATCTTCAGGCCCTGCTTGGTGAAGATCTTGTGGGCCTCCTTGGCGATCTGCTCATCCACGGCGCCGAGGAAAGCCGGCAGCGCTTCGAGCACGGTCACCTCGGCACCCAGGCGGCGCCACACCGAGCCCATCTCGAGGCCGATGACACCCGAGCCGATCACGCCCAGCTTCTTCGGCACCGCGGGGATGCGCAGGGCGCCGTCGTTCGAGAGGATCTTGTCCTCGTCGAAGGCCGCGCCGGGCAGGGCCCGCGGGTTCGAACCGGTGGCGAGGATCACATGCTTGCCGACCAGGGTCTCCTCGGTCGCGCCGCTGACCTTGATCTCGTAGCCGCCCTCGGCCGCCTTCACGAAGGAGCCGCGGCCATGGAAGAAGCTGACCTTGTTTTTCTTGAAGAGGTACAGGATGCCGTCGTTGTTCTGCTTCACGACGGTGTCCTTGCGACCCAGCATCTTCGCCACGTCCATGGCCAGGTTGGACAGCGAGATGCCGTGCTCGGCGAAGCCGTGGCCGGCGTGCTCGAAGTGCTCGGACGACTGCAGCAGCGCCTTGGACGGGATGCAGCCGACATTGGTGCAGGTGCCGCCCGGGGCCGGGCCGCCCTTGCTGTTTTTCCACTCGTCGATGCAGGCCGTGTTGAAGCCCAGCTGGGCCGCACGGATCGCCGCGATATAGCCGCCGGGGCCGCCGCCGATGACGACGACGTCGAATTGTTTGCTCATCACTCGGTCCTCAGATGTCGAACAGCAGGCGGGCCGGGTCTTCCAGCGCTTCCTTCATCGCGACCAGGCCGAGCACGGCTTCTCGGCCGTCGATGATGCGGTGGTCGTAGGACATCGCGAGGTAGTTGATCGGGCGGATCACGATCTGGCCGTTCTCCACCACCGCGCGGTCCTTGGTGGCGTGCACGCCCAGGATGGCCGACTGCGGCGGGTTGATGATGGGGGTGGACAGCATGGAGCCGAACACGCCGCCGTTGGAGATCGAGAAGGTGCCGCCGGAGAGGTCTTCCAGGCCCAGCTTGCCGTCCTTGGCTTTCTGGCCGAACTCGGAGATCTTCTTCTCGATCTCGGCGAAGGTCATCTGGTCGACGTTGCGCAGGATGGGCACCACCAGACCGCGCGGCGAACCGACCGCGATGCCGATGTCGAAGTAGCCGTGGTAGACGATGTCGTTGCCGTCCACCGAGGCGTTGAGGATGGGGTACTTCTTCAGCGCATGGACCGCGGCCTTGACGAAAAAGCTCATGAAGCCGAGCTTGACGCCGTGCTCCTTCTCGAACTTCTCCTGGAACTTCTTGCGCATCTCCATCACGGGCGCCATGTTCACTTCGTTGAACGTGGTCAGGATGGCATTGGTGGCCTGCGACTGCAGCAGTCGCTCGGCGACACGGGCGCGCAGACGGCTCATCGGCACCCGCTGCTCCGGACGATCACCCAGGTTGGCAACCGGCGCGGAGACCGCCGGCAGCGGCTTGGCCACGGCGGGCGCGGCGGGCACCTGCACCGGTGCGGCCACCGGCGCGGACTTGGCGCCCCCTTCCAGCACGCCCAGCACGTCGCCCTTGGTGACGCGGCCGTCCTTGCCGGTGCCCGGCACCGAACCGGCGGCGAGCTGGTTGTCCGCCATCAGCTTGGCGGCCGCCGGCATCGCGACGCCGGACTTGCTGCCGCCCGCGGGAGCGGCGGCAGCAGCGGGCGCCGGCGCGGCGGCCGCCGCCGGAGCAGCGGCAGGCGCGGCGGCGCCGGCCTTGCCCTCGGTGTCGATCTTCGCGATCACCTGGTCGGAGGTCACCGTGCCGCCGTCGGCGACAACGATCTCGCCCAGCACGCCGGCCGAGGGCGCCGGCACTTCCAGCACCACCTTGTCGGTCTCGATCTCGATCAGGATCTCGTCCTGGGCCACGGCCTCGCCGGGCTTCTTCTTCCACTGCAGCAGGGTGGCTTCGGCCACCGATTCGGAGAGCTGCGGAACCTTGACTTCTACGATTGCCATAACGTGTCTTTCGATGTCTGTGGGGGCGTCCGGCGGGGCCGCGGGGCGGGCATGCGGCCGGACGCGCGCTCAGGGCCGGGCGACGTGGCGCCCGGCCTGCGCGTGTTTATTTGGTGAGGACAAAACCCTTGAGCTTGGCGAAGGCCTGGTCGAGCAGCGCCTTCTGCTGCTCCTGGTGCAGGTGGGCGTAACCCACTGCCGGCGAGGCCGAGGCAGGACGACCGGCGTAACCCAGCTTCTGCCCTTCGCTCATGTTCTCGTGGATGTAGTGCTGCACGAAAAACCAGGCGCCCTGGTTCTGCGGCTCGTCCTGGCACCACACGACATCGGCGAGGTTGGGGTACTTCTTCAGCTCCGCCGAGAAGGCCTTGTGCGGGAAGGGATAGAGCTGTTCGACGCGGATGATCGCGACGTCGCCCGCCTTTTTCTCCTCGCGCTTCTTGATCAGGTCGTAGTAGACCTTGCCCGAGCAGGCGATCACGCGCTTGACCTTGGCCGCATCGACCTGCGCGTTCAGCTCGCCGATCACGGTGCGGAACTCGCCCTTGGTGAACTCGGTCAGCGGCGAGGTGGCATCCTTGTTCCGCAGCAGCGACTTGGGCGTCATGATGACCAGCGGCTTGCGGAACATGCGCACCTGCTGGCGGCGCAGCACGTGGAAGATCTGACTCGCCGTGGTGGGCTGCACGACCTGGATGTTGTTGTCCGCGGCCAGCTGCATGAAACGCTCCAGGCGCGCCGAGGAGTGCTCGGGGCCCTGGCCTTCGTAGCCGTGCGGCAGCATCAGGGTCAGGCCGTTGGCGCGGCCCCACTTCACTTCGCCGGAGGCGATGAACTGGTCGATCACGACCTGCGCGCCGTTGGCGAAGTCGCCGAACTGCGCTTCCCAGATCACCAGGGTGTTCGGGTCGGCGCTGGCATAGCCGTACTCGAAGCCCAGCACTGCTTCCTCGGAGAGGATGGAGTCGATGACGACGAAGGGGGCCTGGTTGTCGGCCACGTTCTGCAGCGGGATGTAGCTGCCCTCGTCCCACTTCTCGCGCTTCTGGTCGTGCAGCACGGCGTGACGGTGCACGAAGGTGCCGCGGCCGCAGTCCTCACCCGACAGGCGCACCGGGTAACCACTGGCCACCAGGGAGGCGAAAGCCAGGTGTTCGCCCATGCCCCAGTCGACGTTGATTTCGCCGCGGCCCATCGCGGCGCGGTCGGCGATGACTTTCTCGACCAGCGGATGGATCTTCAGCGTGCTCGGGATGGTGGTGATGCGCTCGGCCAGGCGCTTGACCTCGGCCAGCGGCAGCGCCGTATCGGCGGCATCGGTCCACTTCTTGCCGAGGAAGGGCGACCAGTCGACCGCGTACTTGCTCTTGTAGTCGGTCAGCACGGGGTCGACCGTGTGCTTGCCGGCATCCATCGCGGCGCGGTAGGCCTTGGCCATCTCGTCGGCGTCTTCCGGCGTGATGGTGCCTTGCGCCGCCAGCTTGTCGGCGTAGAGCTTTCGGGTGCCGGGGTGGGCCGCGATCTTCTTGTACATCAGCGGCTGGGTCAGCGAGGGTGTGTCCTGCTCGTTGTGGCCCAGCTTGCGGAAGCAGACGATGTCGACCACCACGTCCTTGTTGAACTCCTGGCGGTAGTCCAGCGCCAACTGGGTGGCCAGCACGACGGCCTCGGGGTCGTCGCCGTTGACGTGCAGCACCGGCGCTTCGATCATCTTGACCACGTCGGTGCAGTACAGCGTCGAGCGGCTGTCGCGCGGGTCGGAGGTGGTGAAGCCGATCTGGTTGTTGATGACGATGTGCACCGTGCCGCCGGTGTAGTAGCCCCGGGTCTGGGCCAGCGCCAGCGTCTCCATCACCACACCCTGGCCCGCGAAGGCCGCGTCGCCGTGCACCAGCACCGGCAGCACCTGGTCGCCGTCCTGGTCGCCGCGGCGGTCCATGCGGGCCTTGACCGAGCCCTCGACCACCGGGTTGACGATCTCCAGGTGCGAGGGGTTGAAGGCCAGGCTCAGGTGGACCGGGCCGCCGGGGGTCGAGACGTCGCTCGAAAAGCCCTGGTGGTATTTCACGTCGCCGGCCGGCAGGTCTTCGGGCGCGGTGTGTTCGAACTCCGAGAACAGGTCCTTCGGCGTCTTGCCCAGGGTGTTCACGAGCACGTTGAGGCGGCCGCGGTGCGCCATGCCGATGACGATCTCCTGAACGCCCTTCTCGCCGCCGCGCTTGATCAGTTCGTCCATCGAGGCGATGAAGCTCTCGCCGCCTTCGAGCGAGAAGCGCTTCTGGCCGACGTACTTGGTGTGCAGGTAGCGCTCCAGGCCCTCGGCCGCGGTCAGGCGCTCGAGGATGGACTTCTTCTTTTCCGGCGTGAAGGCCGGCTTGGAGCGGATGGGTTCGAGGTGCTGCTGCCACCAGCGCTTTTCACCCGGCTCCGTGATGTGCATGAACTCGGCGCCGATGGTGCCGCAGTAGGTCTCGCGCAAGGCCTGCACGATCTCGCGCAGGGTCATCTGCTCGGCCTTGGTGAAATAGGTGTTCGTCGCGCTGAACGTGATGTCCATGTCGGACTCGGTCAGGTCGTAGAACGCCGGCTCGAGTTCGGGGATCTTGGGACGCTCCTGGCGCTTGAGCGGGTCGAGGTCGGCCCAGCGGGAACCGAGGAAACGATAGGCAGCGATCAGGGACTGGACGTGGACCTGCTTGCGGGCAACGGCGAGGTCGGTGCTGCTGGCCTTGACGGCGAAGGCGTTGGACTTGGCGCGCTGCGCGAAGGACTCGATCACCGGGGCGTGCGGCACGTCGCGCGACTCGGAGCCGTCGGCGGCAGGCACGTTCTGGAGGGCGTCGAAGTAGGCACGCCAGTTGTCCGGCACCGAGCCGGGGTTGTCGAGGTACTGCTCGTACAACTCTTCCACGTAGGGCGCGTTGCCCCCGAACAGGTACGAATTCGACCTGTATTGCTGCATCATTTCGCTCACCTTTCACCCCGGTTTCCAGGGTTGTTGGCTGGTTGGACAACCTTCCGCGACACGGCTTGACCGGTTGGCGGATTGCGACCCGCCTTTACTCTGGAATCAATACAGAAACCAGCAAAGGGGACGGGAAGGACTTATTTGTCAGACGGCGCACTCTAACACCGTTGCAATTCTGCCGCTAATGCAGCAGTTCGCTGCGATGTGAAGCATCTCTCGAAGCACAGGCGGCCCGGAACGGGCGATCGGTGTGGCATCAGGGAGACACCGGAGCCGAGGCGGCGCCCTCCAAAGGCTCGAACTGCGAGGCCGGGGCGGCCCCGTCGCCGCTGGCCGGCAGGCGGGTCGACCCGCCGATGCCGACACCCACGCCGCCGCGCCCCACCCCGACGCTGCCGCCGATGCGGCCCCCCGAGCCGATCGAGACGCCGACGTTGCCGAAGCCCACCGGCACCGACAGACCGACGCCGACCGAGCTGCAAGCGCTCAGCGCGAGCGTGGACACGAGGAGAATCAAAGGCTTGCGTTGCATGACAGGGGATCTTAGGGGTGATCCCGCCGGAAGTCATGCGCGAGCGCCGGGCAACCCCGACGCCGTCAGTGCTGCCGGACACTCCCGCTGGGGCGGGGGCATCCGGCCGGAACACCTGCAGCCGGGCGGCTGCAGTCGGGACAGGCCGGGGTCTCAGGAGACCTGGGTGATGCCCGCAATGGCCCAGTCGCGGCTCTCATCGAGCGGGCGCACGAAGTGCCAGACCTCATCGAAACGCTCGGCCGCCGCATCGGCCTGCTCCCGGATCAGGCCGTGGAAGCGCACGCTGACCACCCACTGGCCGTCATCGCGGGCGCGATCCAGCACCTGGGCATCGAGTTGCAGCACGTCGGTCTGCTGGCTGGCGCCCTTGCGGTCCTGCAGGTCCAGGCGCAGCGAGGCGAACAGCTCCGGCGTGGTGAACTTGCGCAGGTCCTCGACCTCGCCCGCGTCGTTGGCGGCCTGCAGGCGGATGAACAAGGTCTTGGCGACCCGCTCGAAGCCCGCAGCATCGAAGTCAGCGCTGTCGAAGCTGGCCGCGGAACCCGACTTGCCGAGCTGGATGCCACCGACGGGTGCCGCCGCATCCAGGCCGCTGCGCTGCAGCGGCTGTGCGGGGGCGGCGCCGAAGCCGGCCGCCGAACCGCTCGCCGCTCCCGCCCCGGCGAACTGCAAACCGGACGGAGCGCCGCGCGAGGCGCCGCCGGCGAAGCGGCGCATCAGGAAGCGGATCAGGAAAAAGGCGGCGCCGGCCAGCAGCATCAAGGTCAGGATGTTGGCCATGCCTTCGCCCAAGCCGAGATGGCTCATCAGCGCAGCCAGGCCCAGGCCGGCGGCGATGCCGGCGATCGGGCCCAACCAGGAGCGCTTGCCTGCTGCGGCTGCCGCGCCGGCTGCGGCCGGAGCCGCCGCGGCGGCGGGCTGCGCCTGGGTCGGCGGGGTCTGCGGGCTCTGTGTGGGCTGCGGGCTGGCCTGGCGCTGCATGCCGACGCTCTTGCCGCCACCGATGCGCTTGGCCTCGGCGTCCAGCGGGGCGCCGGCCAGGCTCAGGCCGGCAACAGCCATCGACAGCGCGACGAGAAAAGTCTTCAAGGTCTTCACAGGATCTCCTTCCGGTTCCAGCCGCCGCGCACCGGCGCGCGAAAGCGCGGGTCGTGCACGGCGGAAGCGGATGCAGAAGATACACGATACTTTCCTCTGTAAAAATATGGCATTTGCAAGATAGTAGCTTCGGAAAAAACTGATCATGGCCACTCCGCTGAACTACCGCCACCTCTACTATTTCTGGGTGGTCGCCAAGGAAGGCGGCATCGCCCGCGCGGCCGAGCGGCTGGACATGGCGGTGCAGACCGTCAGCGCGCAGGTGCGCGAGCTGGAGCGTTCGCTCGGCCACACCCTGCTGAAGCCGGCCGGCCGGGGCGTGGCGCTGACCGAGGCAGGGGCTGCCGCGATGGCGCAGGCCGAGCAGATCTTCCAGCTCGGTGAGCAGTTGCCGGCGCTGGTGCACGAGGCGGCCACCGAACGCAGCGTGCGGCTGGCGGTGGGCATCTCGGACGGCCTGCCCAAGCTGGCCGTGCCGCACCTGCTGCGGCCGGCGATGGAGAGCCGCGACGTGCGGCTGCTGTGCCACGAGGACGAGATCGACGACCTGCTGGCCGACCTGGCGCTGCACCGGCTCGACGTGGTGCTGTCGGACCGCCCTGCCCCGGCCAACCCCAACCTCAAGCTCTACAGCCATGCGCTGGGCGACACGCCGGTCGCCTGGTATGCGCCGCAGGACCTGCTGGAAGGCGTGCCGCGCGACTTCCCGGGCTGTCTGGCGCAGTTGCCGGTGCTGCTGCCCACCACCCATGCGGCGCTGCGCGCGCGGCTGGACCATTGGTTCGAGCGCGTCGGCGTGCGGCCGCGCGTGGTCGGCGAGTTCGAGGACAGCGCGCTGCTGGCCGCTTTCGGGCGCACCGGCGCGGGGGCCTTCCCGGCGCCCCAATGGTCACACGACGAGCTGACGCGGGTGCATGGCCTGCAATGGCTCGGACCGTGCACGGGCGTGGCCGAGCACTTCCACCTGATCACCGCCGAGCGGCGCATCCAGCATCCGCTCGTGCAGCGGCTGGTCGCTGCAGCTGCCGCAGCGCACCCGCCGGCCTGAGGCGCGTGCAGCCTGGCGCACGCGACCGCAGGCGGGGGCAAGCGGCGGCAGCCCGGCGAAAAAAAGCCGCCCCGGGGGGCGGCTTGAACTCTCTCTCTTCGTGAAGGCCGAAATCGCTCAGAAGTTGTGCTTGAGGCCGAAGTCCACGCCGGTCTTGTCGCTGTCGGCCTCGCTGTCGTTGGCCACGTCGACATAGACGACGGTGCGCTTGGACAGCGGGTAGTGGTAGCCGATGCCGAACTTGGACGACAGGTCCTCGTCCGGGTCCTTGGCTTCGAGCTTGCTGTAGCCGACGCGCAGCTCGCCGCCGCCCAGCGGGGCGGTGGCACCGACCAGGAAGGAGCGGCGCTTGTCGCCGTCGGTGTTCTTGCCCGAGCCGAAGGCGCCGAGCAGCTTGGCCGGCCCCAAGTCGTAGGAGCCGCCCACCAGGTGCCAGGTCGCGTCTTCCTTGGCCGACTTGTCGAAGCCATAGCTCACCGACAGGGGGCCGGCGGCATAAGCGAGGTTCAGGCCATAGGTGGCCTTGGTGTCGTTGCCGGCCACTTCATCGGCACTGACCTGGGCCTGGGCCTTGAAGCCGCCCAGCTCGGGCGTCGAGTAGGTGATGGCGTTGTTCTTGCGCTGCGGCGCGACCGTGCCCAGCAGGTTGCCCTCGTGTGCTGCCACGGTGTCGCCGCCCCATGGGTCGAGCGGGTTCGAGACGTTGCGCACGGGCGTGTATTCGCGACCGAGCGTCACGGTGCCGAAACCACCCTGCAGGCCAAGCACCGAGCGGCCATGCCAGAAGGGGTTGGACGAAGAGACCGTACCGTCGTCCGCCGAGAAGCGGTGCTCGATGTTGAAGATGGCCTTCAGGCCGCCACCCAGGTCCTCGCTGCCGCGCAGGCCCAGGCGGCTGCCCGAGCCCTGCTGCATCTTCCACGTGTCGTCGCCGATGTTGCGTGCCAGGCCGAGGTCGACACGCCCGTAGAGCGTGACATTGGACTGGGTTTGCGCCAGCGCGGGGGCAGCGGACAAGACGGCGAGCGTGGTCAGCAGGATGGTGTTTTTCATGAGTCCTCGGTGATGCTTGGTGTGTGATACCGGAGATGTCCATGCGCCAGCGCCGCCACGACGGGCGGCCTTGGCGCCGACGGCGGCATTGGGCCGGTGGACCGCAAAGCGGACATGACAGCTCGGAAATCACCGCCAAGACGCTCGGCCTTCACACGGCCGTCAAGCAGCTCGGCTCACACTGCAACAACGGGGACTCGGGCCGCCCTTCGGGGCGGCTGCGTTGCCGGGGCGCGCCATGCGCCCCGGCCTACTCTCAGAAGGCTGCAGCGCCGGGCAGCTCGAACAGCACCGGTCCTTGCAGCAGGAAGCGGTTGCTGCCGGACAGCGTCACACGCTGCCCGTCCAGCAGGCGCGCAGCCGCCGGAACGAAGGGCAAGGTGGCGTTCACGTTGTCGCGCAAAGGCCACACCGCCCAGCCGCGACCCTGCAGGAGGACCGCGCAGTAAGCCGCTTCGCACCAGCCGTCCTGCAGCGTCGCGCCGCGCAGCCAGCGGCTCACCTCGGCATAGGCCAGGCCCACCGGCGTCATCGTGACCCAGTCCTCGTTCGACAGCAGCGCCTTTTCGGGCAGCCGGCCTTCCATGGTGTAGTAGTTGTAGTTGCCGACACCGGCCGCGGCCATCGTCAGCAGCGCACGGGCGTTGAGGCGGGCGTGCTCCACTTGCGGGTCCAGGCCCGGGCACACGACGGCACCCGCTGTGCAGGTCGAATCGCCCTCGGTGTTCCAGATCGGCAGGTGGCCCAGGCCGTGGCGTTCGGCCAGCGAGCGCATGTTGTACTGGAAGGAGGCCGCGACCTCGGCGTCCGCGCTGCCGTAGTAGTGGTAGGACAGGATGTCGACGTGCTGGGCCGCGCCGTCGTCAAGGTAGTTCTCCAGCCAGTGCTGACCGATCCAGCTGATGTTGGCCGCGATGATCTTGTTGGC
Organism: Aquabacterium sp. A7-Y; assembly: GCF_026153205.1. Lineage (GTDB taxonomy): Bacteria > Pseudomonadota > Gammaproteobacteria > Burkholderiales > Burkholderiaceae_C > Caldimonas. The sequence goes on from NZ_JAPFBW010000025.1 coordinate 70,979, forward strand.
CGGGTCGATGGCCTTCAGCTCCTCGGCCGCGATGGCGGTCATCTCGGCGAGCTGCCGGGTGCCGCCGCGCCAGAAGCCGTTGTAGTTGGCTTCGTTCCACACCTCCCAGTAGCGGATGCGGCCCTTGTAGCGTTGGCCGAGCTCGCGCACGAAGCGGCGGAAGGCCTCGACGTCCTTCAGGCCCGAGACGGCGCCGTCGGGACCGGCCACGCCGCTGAGGGTGGGGTCGCTGGCGGCCCAGGTCGGGGTGCCGGAGAAGGTGTAGACCAGCTCGGAGCCGAAACGCGCCGAGTTGAAGACGTAGTAGTCCAGCCGCCGCGCGCTGCCGTTGTTGACCCAGTCGATGGGTGCATCCTCGGGCTGCAGCAGGCGCCAGGTGGTGCCGGTGTCGTGCAGGCGCAGCACCTCCACGCCCAGCGCGGGCCAGCTGTTGTGCTGGCCCAGCTTGTTGACGTGCATGCCACTGAACAGCGGCGAGACCGGCTGGCCCTTGGCCTGCGCCAGCAGGTGGGGACGCGACTCGATCATCTCGAAATCGTCGATCAGGATGGGCGTGTTCAGCTCGTGGTGCGCGACACGGAAGCTGCCGCTCTGGTCGGCGTAGGGGAAGGCCGCCTTGAGCGTCAGCGGCTGCCACGCGCCAGTGCCGACCACGGTCTGCTGCGCCAGCGAATCCCAGGGTTGGACGTCGTGGCGCAGCATCAGCGTGGCTTTCACGCCGGCCGGCAGCTTGTACTTCACGCGCACCTCATAGACGCGGCCCTGCTTCAGCAGATAGGGCCGGTACAGGGTGGCGTCGCCGGTGCCCTTGCCCAGCAGCGTGAAGGACTGGGCGCCGGTGCCGGTCGCGGCATCGTTGCTCTTGGCGGCGCTCCAGGTCGCGCCGTTGTAGGCGTTGACGGTCCAGCCTGGGGCCCGCGAAGAGAAAGCCTCCTCGAAGGTGGAGCGGGCTACCACGAGCGGCGCGACGACCGCCGGCGCGGCGGCGGCGACCTGCAGCTCGGTCAGTCCCGCGAGCGGCGCGAGCGCCGTCGGCAGCGGCGTGGTCGACGCCGGCATCGCGGTCAGCTGCAGCGAAGGGCTGGAGGTGGTGGCAACCGGCTGCCCGGTGACCGGGGCCGTGACGCTTTGTGCGGGGGACGGGGAAGCATCCGCGCCGCCGCCGCCCCCACCGCCGCAGGCCGTCAGGACCAGGGCGGGCAGGACGAGGAGCGCGAGCGAGGCGATCGGTTTCATGGACATCTCGGGTTGGGGATACCCGGCTTTGCGACAGCAGTAACATCCGCTTGCGCCCTCGGCGCTGCAAAGCGCCGACCCCCGTGTGGAAGTACCGTTCGCGTAAGCCGCTGCCTGTGTCGGCGGCCTGTGCCGCCGTCATTCGCGCCCTACCGAAGGCCGGTACAGACGTGACGGCGCCTTCCGAGCACGGCGCTCCCCGCCCCTCGTTGCCGGAGAAGCGTCTCGACGTCCTTGAAACATGCGGGCTCGCCCCCGCGTGCGGACCTCAGGAAGCGCTAGCAGCCTGCAGGCCCCTCGGGGCGCTCCCTTCCCGCTGAGAAGCGGGCCGCGCCGCCAGCGCTGCAGCCTCGTCGATCGCCGCCAGCACCTCGTCGGTCGCGACGTGGTGCACCATATGCCCCGCGCCGGGCGCCAGGTGCAGCCGGCTGAGCGGCAGCTCCTCGTGCAGCCGCGCCGACTGGCAGCGCGAGTTGACGTGCCGGTCGTCCAGGCCGGCGACGAGCACGCTGGGCACCTGCAGCTCACGGTGCCGGCCGCGCGAGAGCGCGGCGGCCGGGATCATCATCGCGCTCTCCGCCGCGCTGGCCTGCAGCGCCCCGGGGCGCAGCGCCAGGCCTCTCGGGAAACGCGCGCGGAAGGCCGGCGTCACCGACCCGGGCGCGAACATGCGTCGTGTCATCGCCGGCCACAGCAGGCGCGACAGCAGCGGCGAGACGGTGTGGCGCAGCAGCGTGCCCAGCAGCGGGATCGCCGGCGTCGCCAGGACGGGCACGTCCAGGCGCGGGGTCGGGAAGTAGTAGCCCGACATCAGCACCAGGCTGCGCAGCGCCTCCGGCTGCAGCAGGCCCATCTGCAGCGCCACCTGGCTGCCCCAGGAGTGGCCCAGCACGATGGGACGCTGCACGTCCAGCGCGGCCAAGGCCTGCAGCAGCAACTCCGCCTGGGCCTGCGGTCCCCACAGGCGGCCAGCCGGCCGCTCGCTGTAGCCGTAGCCGGGCCGGTCGAAGACGATCACGCGGTAGCGGGCCGCGGCCCGCTGCACCAGCCCGCTGATCTCGAAATCCTCGGCCAGGCTGCCATTGCCGTGCAGCAGCACCAGCGGCTCACCCTGCCCCTGTTCGCGGTAATGCAATCGCACGCCGTCGACCTCGATGAAGGACCCGGACGGCGGATGGCGGCGCTCGGCGGCCCGGGACAGCCGGCGCACCACGAGGGCGCTGGTCACGAGCCCGGCGAGCGCGGCGATGGCGATACGCCCCCTGCGTGTGCCTGCAGCAGCGACTGCCGCTGCCGCGACGACCTTCGCGACGCTGGCAGGATGGGAGAACAGCGTAGACATGTGTATAAGCTCCGAGCTGGTTGGTTCTGAGCTGAACACAGGCAAGGCACGGGCCCGCTCGCTGCACTGCAGCAATCGCCGCAGCCCCGCCGGATTCGCCCCCCCTCACCATGCTGTCGCAACATCTCACCACGCTGGAATTCCGCACCCGCGGCCGCGGGCTGCACGAGATCACCGAGCCGGTGCGCGCCTGGGTCGCCGGGCGCGGCCTGCGCGACGGCCTGCTGACGCTGTTCGTGCGCCACACCTCGGCCAGCCTGCTGGTGCAGGAAAACGCCGATCCACAGGTGCAGGCCGACCTGGAGCGCTTCTTCGCGCGCCTCGTCCCCGACGGCGACGCGCGGTTCCGCCACACCGAGGAGGGCCCGGACGACATGCCGGCCCACGTGCGCAGCGCGCTCACCCAGGTCCAGCTCAACGTGCCGCTGATGGAGGGCCGGCTCGCGCTCGGCACCTGGCAGGGGATCTACCTCTGGGAGCACCGGCTGCGCGCGCACCGCCGCGAGGTCGCGCTGCACCTGCTCGGCGAATGACGCACTACGTGACGCATCCCACGCCGTCGCCCTCGAAGAGACGCTCCGGCGTCTGCGGATAAAGGCGCCGCAGCAGGTCCCGGCTGGCGTCCTCCAGCCAGGTCTGCAAAGGCGGCACCAGCCGCGCCGCCAAGGCCGGCCCGCCGGCCGGCAAGGGCGCCGCCGCGCTCTGCCAGATCTCCTGCAGGCCGGCCTGCCGCTCGGCCACCACCGCCTTCACGCTGTCCTGCCAGTGCGCCGGGTGCTCGGCCTCGGCCCAGTCGCCGCGCCCGCGCCCGTAATGGGCCACCGCGAGGTATTCGAGCAGGGCGGAGTGCACCAGCTCGTCGAGCACCTCGCGGGACCATGCCAGCGACGGCGCCTCGACGCCGCGCACCAGGTTGTAGCCGCGCGCGAGGCCGGCCGCGCCGAGCGCACCCAGCACGCCGCCGGCCAGCAGGCCGCCGCCCAGCGTCAGCCCACCGCTGAGCAGGTCCGCCTTCAGCCCGGCCAGCGCGCCGGTGAGCGCGCCGCCCCAGACCGCGGCCTTGCCTTCATTCAGCGGCTCCTGCACCGTGTAGTGCTCCGCCAGGCGCGCCAGCACGGCAGCGGCCGCACGGCCTTCCAGCCCGTGCAGGGCGATCAGGCGGTCGGTGCCGGCGCGGAGCTCGGCATCGAGCCGCTCGGCCAGCGCCTGCATGGCCTGCTCCCGTGGCGTCGCGATGCCTTCGTGGCGCAGCCCGAGGGCCGCCCCGACCTCCCGCAGGCGGCCGCCCAGGCCCGCCGGCGGCAGCACTTCGCGGTCGACCGCGGCGCGCGCCAGGCGCTCGGCCAGCAGCAGCATCGCCGCCTGCCAGGTCGCCCGGCCGCGCGCCTGCCAAGCCTGGCGCAGGCGCGCCGATGCCGCCTGCTTGGCCTCAGGCAGCAGCCGGCCGACCGCCTCCAGCAGCGCGTCTTCCTGCACCCAGCAGCGGGCGAAGGCATCCAGCGCCAGCACCTCGCGCACGCAGGGCGACCCGGCGCAGCGTTCGCGCCAGCGCTCGATCTCGGCCGCCTCGCCGGCCGCCGGCTGTGGCCGGCCCAGCTGATTGAGCAGCACCAGCACCGGCTTGCCGACCAGCGTCAGCACCTGCAGCTCCGCGTCCAGGTAGCCGGCGTCCCCAGGGGCCTCGGACGCATTCACCAGGTAGAGCACGACGTCCGCCTGCTCCAGCACATTGCGCACGGCATGCTGGGCCGACCAGAAGGCGCGGTCGCGGAAGCGGTCCCAGACCTCGGTGAGGAACCAGCCCACCGGATTGCCGGCCTGCGCCAGCCGGCGTGCCAGCCGCACGCTGTCGCCGAAGCCCGGTGTGTCCCACAACTGCAGCCGGTCGCCGGCCGCCGATTCGGCCAGCAGGTAGGGCTCGGCCCGGCGCGTGACGTGCGCCGCGTCGCGCACCTCGCCGATGTCGCGCCTGAGCAGCGTGCGGGCCAGCGTGGTCTTGCCGACGTTGGTGTGCGAGACCAGGCTGAGCGCGAGCGTTGTGGAGGCCGCATCCGCCGCGATACCCGTCATGCCGCGCTCCTTCCGCCGACGTCGGCCGCGGGCGTCGAGAGGTCCACGAAGAGCGGGCTTTGCCCCTGCTCCTGCAGCATCTCGCGCCACGCAGTGCGGCGTTGCGCAAGGCGTCGTTCGTCGGCGCCGAAACGCTGCCGGAAGCCCGATTCGTCGACCAGCACCTGCAGCTCGCCACCGTTCGCCTGCGCGCGCATCAGTGCGCGCACGAAGGCGCCGTGATTCTCGCGCTCGGGCGTCGCCGTCAGCGCGAACAGCGCGACCCGACGCACTGTCGGGGACGCGCCCGGCGCCGCGGCGAGCCGGCGCGGCAGGTCGTCCTCGCCGCCCAGAGGCACGCCGGGCAGCAGCTGCACCGCCGCTCCCGGGCCCAGGCAACGCTGCAGCCCGGCCTGCAGTGCTGCGGGCAACTCGTAGCTGTAGGGCAGCACCTGCACCGGATTCACCTCGCCCGACAGCGCCTGGCGCAGCCGCTGGAAATAGGGGCTGTCGAGCGACAGCGGAAAGTCCCGCACGAGCCGCGCGGCACGCCAGGCCGCAGCCGCCGCCAGCAGGCAGCGCGGCAACACCACCGCGAGCACCAGGGTCAGGGCCTGCAGGTGGATCCAGCGCGCTGCGTTCTCGCCGCCCCCCAGCGAGGCGCGCAGCCCGGCCAGCTCGGCGACGTCGGGCAGCGCGATGCCGCTCAAGCGCGCGGCCGGGCCCAGCACCCAGCTCAGCAGGGCGTGGACCGCATCGACCGACAGGAAGGTGCTCTCCCAGGCCGCGCGGTACTCGAACACCAGCCCGCGCAGGTACAGCGAGGCGATGGCGCCGCACGCCAGGGCGGCGGCCGCCGCGTGCAAGCCCGCCCCCAGGCGTGCCGTGCGCAGCGCAGCGCCGGCCTGCAACCAGTCGGTCGCGAAACGCCGCAAGGGCTCCCGCGCGGGCGAGCTGTCGGGGCGCCGCAATCGGCGCGCGAGCGGCCCGACCCAGGCTGCGAGCGAGGCCAGCCAGCGACGCAACGGACCGGCCCCGCGGCCGCAGGGCAAGGCGGCTGACAGCAACAGGCCGAGATAGACCGCCAGGTTCCACGCCAGCAAGCCGAGCAGCGGCGGCGCGAGCAGGTTGATATGCCGCCCCGGGCCCACGGCGGTGCCGGCCAGCCCGAGCACGAAGGCGAGCAGCACGGCCGCCGCGGCCCATGCCCCCGCTGAGGCGCCGTCCCGTTCGTCGCCCTCGGGCAGGGCCCGCCGCTCGGCCAGCGCGGTCCTCACCAGCGCCGCGCGCCTCAGCAGCAGCCGCGGCCAGGGCGCGCTTTCGCCTTCGAGCCGCAAGGTTTCGGCGCTGGCCGAGGCCGCGTCGGCCTCGGTCCAGGGCGCCGCGGGAGGATCCTCGAAGGCACGGGTCAACAACAGAAGGCGGGCGTCGGATTCGGTCATGCGGGAGCGGTCGTGGCGACCGAGGCATTGTGCCGGCGTCGCCGCGGCATCAGCTTTTGAGCAGGCGCCATTCCCGGAACCTGCGTTGTGTAAGTAGTGGCCTGTCCGTCAGGCCGGGCCGGCGCGCCGTCGCGACGCCACGGACAGCGCACCGGCGCCATGCGGGCGCGGGGCGACCGGCGCAGCGACGCTCTTTACACCTTGCTGCGTCTGGATACCTGTGGTCGCCGGACGGGGTGTTTACATGGCCGCCGCTTTGGCGCTGATGGCGCCGCCCCGCTGCACTGCAGTGCACCGCCCACGAGGAGACAGCCGATGGCATCGAACTTCGACAGGCCCGCCCTGGCGTGGGGCCGCAGCGCCGCTGCATCGAGCGTCGCGCTCGGCTTGGCCGCGCTGCTGGCCGGCTGCGGCGGAGGCAGCGGCGGTGACAACGCGAGCGCCGACCCGCCCGCCGGGCTGCAATTGCCCTACGACATCTACCTGCCCGGCACGCCGACCGGCTGGACCCATACCGACGCCAACCGTTTCCGCTTCGATGCCGCGCGCGGGGTCTACCGGCTCGACAACCTGCGTGCCGGCCCGGCCCTGGCCGACGGCGGCCGCAGCATCAAGATCAGCAGCGCAGGCTGGACCCACCAGTTCGGCCTGGGGCCCAACGGCGCAGGCACCTCGGTGGCGCAGTCCACCCTGCGTTTCGAAGGGGACCGGTCGGTCACGTTACTCTCGCACCATGCCGACAGCAAAAACCTCTACCTGCCGCTCGACAGCGACGCCGGCGACCCCTCCGGCAAGGTGCTGCTCGACCTGGAGGTCGAGGTGCTGGGCCCCGGCGCCACTCCCGATGTCCGGCTCACCATCGTGAAAGACCAGCCCACCCTCACCCCCACCCTGTCGGTCGCCGTCGGCGGCGGCGACGGCAAGGCCGCCACCCTCACTTACCGCGGCGACGGCCGCTACGTCGGCACGCTGCGGCTGGAGGCCGGCGCCAACCAGGCCGTGATCCAGGACCTGCACGGCCGGCGCTGGCAAGGCCAGGCCAGCGCCGGGCAGCCCGCCGCCGCGCTGAGCGAATGCAGCGGCGCCTGCCACACCACCTTGAACGCCGACGACGGCTTTTACTACGAGGTGAAGCTGGACGCGCGCGAGGGCGAGGCGGTCTCGCTGTCGCTGCGCCGGCTGAGCCAGGACGAAGCCCGAGAAGCGGCGCCGCACTTCGACGCCGACGGCGAACCCGAGCAGCAGGTCTACCCGGCCTATGCCGCCGAGCCAGGCGGCGAGAGTGCCACGGTGCGGGTCTCGGTGGCCGACCGCTCGGCCGCCCTGCGCCGCTACACCCTCAGCAGCACCGCGCCGCAACGCGACGACAACCCGGGCTTCCGGGTGGTCGAGGAAAACGCGGCAGGTCCCACCCTGCGTACCGGCAGCCTGCTGTTCGACGGCCTGTTCGCGATGGCGGTCGACGAGGCCCGGCTCAACAGCGTGCAGGCCATCCAGGACAGCAGCTACAACGGCGGCAGCCCGGTCGCCTGCGACTGCTTCCAGACCGGCGAGAAATGGGCCTATGTCTGGACCCGCGACCTCGCCTATGCAGCCCACCTGGGGCTCGCCGCCTTCGACCCGCAGCGGGTGGTCAACTCGCTGCTGTTCAAGACCAGCGCCTGGCGCGAAGGGGTCGCGGCGCCGGCCGGGCTGCCGAGCGGCAGCACGCAGATCGTGCAGGACACCGGCTCGGGCGGCAGCTGGCCCGTCAGCACCGACCGCGTCACCTGGGCCTGGGCGGCCGACAGTGTGCTGCACCAGCTCACCGGCGCGGCACGCAGCGCCTTCGTCGAGCAGGCCTATGCGGCGCTGCGCGGCACTTTGGAGGCCGACCGCGAAGCGGCCTTCGACACCCGGCAGGGCCTCTACGGCGGCGAGCAGTCCTATCTGGACTGGCGCACCCAGACCTATGCCCCCTGGATCGTCAACAACCTGGCCCGCATGTCCAGCAGCAAGGCGCTGTCGACCAACATCGGCCACTACCAGGCCCTGCGGCTGGCGGCGCGGCTGGCGACCGAGCGCGGCGAGAGCGCGGTCGCGGCGCGCTACGACGGCTGGGCCGAGGCGCTGAAGCAGGCCATCAACACAAGCTTCTGGCTGGACGACGTCAAGCGCTACGCGAGCCTGACGAGCACCGGCGACGATCCGGCGGCGGTGTACAAGTTCGACATGCTGGGCACCGCACTGGCGGTGCTCTCGGGCATCGCCAGCGAGGCACAGGCGCGCGAGGCGCTGGCGCGTTACCCGCACGCCCCCTTCGGCCCGCCGGTCTACGAGCCGCAGCAGCCCCGGGTGTCGGTCTATCACAACCGCTCGCTCTGGCCCTTCGTCACGGCCTATGCGCTGCGCGCGGCGGCGCGGGTGCGCAACCCGGCGGTGGCGGCGCATGCGGTCGACTCGCTGATGCGCGGGGCGGCGCTCAACCTCTCGAACATGGAAAACCTCGAGTGGCTGACCGGCAAGCCCTGGTACGACGACGGGCCGGCCATCAACTCGCGCCGCCAGCTCTGGTCGGTGGCGGGCTACCTGGGTATGGTCACCGAGGTGATGTTCGGCTATGAAGCGGATGCCGAAGGTCTGCACATCCGGCCGTTCCTGACCGCGTCCGCGCGGCGCGCGATGGGTGCGGGCGAGACCGCGGTGCTGGACGGGCTGCGCTACCAGGGGCGGCCGCTGAAGATCCTGCTGCACCTGCCCGCGGCCGTCGCCGAGAACGGCTATCACGAGGCGGCCTCGGTGCGGCTCAACGGCCAGCCGGTCCTCGGCCCCCTTACCCGCACGCAGCTGTCGGAGTCGGCCAACACCGTGGAGGTCGACTTCACGCCGCTGAAGACCGGTGACGCCCGCATCGCGCGCGTGCCCGAGGTGCCGAGCGACAGCCGCACCGACCCGCGCGTGTTTTCGCCCGAGGCGCCGGTGATCGACAGCCTGGGCGCCGGCGGCGGCCACCTGACCCTGCGCTACTCTGACAGCGCCAACGAAGGGGCCGGCCAGGCGCTGCGCTACCACATCTGGCGCGACGGCTCGCTCGCCGCCAGCGGCTTGACGGCCCGCAGCTGGACCGACCCGACACCGCTGGTGCCCGGGCGCCGCACCTGCTATGCGGTGGAGGCCCGGTTCGAAGGCAGCGGCCACCGCTCCCAGCACAGCGAGCCGGTCTGCTGGGACGAGGACGCCGCGCTGAACATCGCCGTCACCGATGCCCGGGTGTCGAGCAACCGGCCGCTCACGCCGCCCTCCGACGGCCTGCCCGAAACCACCCTGCGCGAGTGGGGCGACCCGGGCGACACGCTGGCGGTGCGCGATGTGCAGATCGGGCGCGCCGGCCTCTGGGGCGTGGAGCTGAAGTACAACAACCACCAGCACGCCATCAACTCCGGCATCACCAATGCCGTGAAGCTGCTGCGGGTGCTGTCGGCCGACGGCCGGGAAGTCGCCCGGGGGGTGTGCAGATGCCGAATGTCGAGGAGCACCAGGGCGAACACCCGCTGGTGTCCTCGACGCTGGTGACCGCGCAGCTGCCGGCCGGCCGCTACCGGCTGGAGCTGCACGACTACTTCAACATGAGTTATCTGGCGAGCAACGCCAGCTACGCGGGCAACGGCGGCAGCGCAGGGCCGGTCAACACCGCGAGCATCGCCGGGCTGCGGCTGGTTTTCCTCGGGGAGGCGTCGTGAATAAAATCGGCCCCATGCCTTCCAGCCAGCCCACGTCTCACGGCACCGCCGTCACGCCCTGGTTTCCGAGCGGCGAGTTGCCGCACCACCCGGGGGTCTATCAACGCCAGTATCCCGGCGGCCCGTACAGCTGCTGGGATGGAACCGCCTGGCGCAACGACGCGCTCACCCCGCATGCGGCGGCTCGCCAGCTCTCCTCCAGCCCCTGCCAGCAGGCGCCCTGGCGCGGCCTGCTGGAGGCGCCGTCGGAGCACTGCATGACCTGCCGCGGCCACGGCGTGGTGGATCAGGGCGATGACGCGGACAGCGGCGAAGCGCTGATCGAGCCCTGCCCCGATTGCTGAGGCGGCGGACGGCGCCGCTCAGGCGATGGCCGCCTCGTCGCTGCGCCGCTCGCCCCGGTTGTCGACCCAGGTGACCGCGATCTTGTCGCCCACCTTGCCGCCGCGAAAGCTGAACTGCAGATACGGGTTTTTCGAGACCGCCGGGCCCCACTGGGCCGCCAGCACGGTCCTGCCGCTGTGCTGCACGGTGACGTCCTGGATGAACCAGGCCGGCACCGGCTTGCCGGCCGCGTCCTTGCGCTGGCCGCTTTCCATCTCGTGCGCCATCAGCACGCGCACGGTGGTCTTGTCGCCCTGCAGCTGGGCGCGGATGCGGGTCGCTTCGCTCATGGTCGCCCTCCTGCCTCAGCTGCCGCAGCCGCCCAGCGTCACCTTGACCTCGCGCCCGGCGTAGTGGTAGCCGCCGCCGGCCTTCACGAGCGCATAGACCATCGAGGTTTCGCTGAGCTTGAGGTTGATCGCGAAGCTCGCCTCGGTGCCTTCCGGCAGCTCGAAGACCGCGGCCAGCGCGTTGGGGTTCTTCTCGACCAGCAGGGCCAGCTGGGTGGTGCCCGGCAGACGGCTGGCCGCGGTGACGCGTACCAGGCTGCCGTTCTCGGCGATCTCCGGAACACTCAGCAGCACCTCGGTGCTGGGCTGGGGCGCCGCGCCGCCCAGGGCGCGGGCGACGTCGGTCAGGCTGCGGGACTTGAAGGCCGCCTGGTTCCAGGCGGCCTGGGCGGGCGCCGGCAGCAAGCCGGCCGAAGCGGCCAGGCCCAGCACCAGGGTGCCGGTGCCGCCTTGCAGGATCTGCCTGCGATCTGGCATCGAAATAAAACCTCTGTCGAACGGCCCGAGGGCCGGGGTTGGAACGGCCGCAACGATAGCGCCAAATCGGTTGGCCCGCGTAGCCCGGGGCCGCTCCCCTTTGGCCAGGGCCGCGGCCTCAGGCAGCCTCGGCCGCACCGGGCGCCTCGAGCAGGCGCTCCAAGGCATCGCTGGGCACCGCGGGCGAGAACAGGAAACCCTGGAACTCGTCGCAGCCCGCCGCGATCAGGAAGTCACGCTGGGCCGGCGTCTCCACCCCCTCGGCAATGACCGTCAGGTGCAAGGCCTTGGCGAGTTCGACGATGGCCGTGACGATGCCCACGTCGCTCTCGTCGCCGGGCAGGCCCTTGATGAAGGAGCGGTCGATCTTGAGCTTCTCGATCGAGAAACGCTTGAGGTAACCGAGGCTGGAATAGCCGGTGCCGAAGTCGTCGATCGACAACCGCACGCCGAGCGAGGACAAGGCGCTCATCCTGAGCATCGCCTCCTCGGCATCCTGGATCAGGATGGACTCGGTCAGCTCCAGCTCCAGGGCCTGGGGCGGCAGTCCCCGGGCCGCGATGGCCGCGGCGACGCGCTCGACGAAGTCGGCCTGCTGGAACTGCAAGGCCGAGACATTGACCGAGACCACCAGCTCGCGCCCCGCGGCCCGCCAGACCGCAGCCTGGCGCACCGCTTCGTTGAGCACCCAGTCGCCCAGCACGACGATAAAACCGCTCTCCTCGGCCACCGGGATGAACTGCGCCGGCGAGACCGTGCCGAGCTCCTCGTCGTGCCAGCGGATCAAGGCCTCGGCGCCCACGATGCGGCCGTCGCCCAGGTCCAGCTGCGGCTGGTAGTGCAGCCGGAAGTCGCCGCGCACCAGCGCCTGCCGCATCGCATGGTCGATCTTCATGCGCGACAGCAGGTCGACGTTCATCTGCGGCTGGTAGAAGCGGAAGCTGGCGCGGCCGCGCTCCTTGACGCGGAACATCGCCGCGTCGGCGTTCTTGATCAGGTCGTTGAGCGTGCCGCCGTCGTTGGGATAGAGGGCGATACCAATGCTGGCCGTCACCGTGAAGCTGTGGTCGTCCAGGGTCAGCGGCCGCGACAAGGCTTCCAGCACACGCCGCGCCGCGGCCTCGGCACCGCGGCCGTCGGCCTGGTGCACCAGCAGCACGAACTCGTCGCCGCCCAGCCGCGCCAGGGTGTCGACCTCGCGCACGCAGCCCTTGATGCGCTCGGCCACCTCGACCAGCACGCGGTCGCCGAACAGGTGGCCCAGCGAATCGTTGATGTGCTTGAAGCGGTCCAGGTCGACGAACAGCACCGCGAAGGCATGCTGGTCGCGCCGCGCCAGGGCGATCTCGAATTCCACGCGCTCGGTCAGCACCAGCCGGTTGGGCAGGCCGGTGAGCACGTCGGTGTAGGCCAGCTCCTCGATGCGACGCTTGGCCGCGAGCTTGTCCCTCAGGTCCTTGATGAAGCCGATGTAGTGCAGCGTGTGGCCCTGCTCATCGGGCAGGCGCACCAGGCTGACCTGGCAAGGCCCGCCGTGCGCATCGCCGTCGCGATGGCGGTGGATGAGCTCACCCTCCCAGTAGCCCTCGCCGTCCAGGTGCAGGCGCAGCCGGTCCATCTCGGCCCCGTCGCCCGGCTGGTGCACCAGCTCGCAGGTGTCGCGGCCCAGCAGTTCTTCGCGGCTCAGCCCGGTGAGGCGCTCGCAGCTCGGATTGACCGCAATGACCTGGTGCTTCGCGTCGGTGACGAAGATGGCGTCCAGGCTGGCCTCGAAGACCTTGGCCGCGAGCTGCTGGCGCGATTCGGCCGCCAGGCGGTGGGTGATGTCGCGGAAGGAGTAGACCCGCCCGATGGGCTGGCCGCGGCTGTACTGCGGCAGCGTGACCCGCTCGACCACCTTGCCGCAGCGCAGCACGAGGGTGTCGCTGGCCTCCAGCAGCGGCGAGCGCTCGATCTGGCTGAGATGCTCGGCATAGGCAACGGGGTCGGCGGCCTGGTGCAGCATCCAGGCCAGCACCGCCTGGTCGTCGCGCCGCGACAGCAGGCCCACCGGCAGGTTCCACAGCTCCGCGAAGCGCCGGTTGTAGCCGCTGATCGAGCCGTCCAGGTTGAGCGCCAGCACGCCGTCGGCGGTCGACTCCAGCGTGGCGCGCAGCTCCGCGACACGCTTCTCCAGCTCGGCCTCGGCGCGCTGCTGTTCGCTGCGGTCGCGCAGGCACAGCAGGAACACCGAGCTGCCGTCGGCAAAACGCACCCGGCTGACGCGCCGCTCCACCGGCACGCTGCGACCGTCGGGACGCAGCAGCAAGGTCTCGGAGAGGATGCGGTCGGACAAGCCGGCCGCCACGTCCTCCCAGAAGGCCAGATCCTCGGGGGTCGTGGCGAGTTCCACGACGGCGCGGCCCAGCAACCAGCCAGCCGGCACGCCGAGCAGGCGGTCGGCCGCGGGGTTGGCCGCGACCACACGCAGCTGGATCGGGTCGATCAGCCACGCGGCTTCCAGCATCGCGTCGATCAGCGGTTGCACCTGCCCGGGGGTCATGACCGCACCCCGCTGTCCGGGTACGGCCAGCGACCCTCCGAGAGGGTCGGGCCTTGCTTGGGGCGGCCCGGCGCGGCGGCCCGGGGGCCTGTCTGCACCCCGCTGTCCGGGTACGGCCAGCGACCCTCCGAGAGGGTCGGGCCTTGCTTGGGGCGGCCCGGCGCGGCGGCCCGGGGAGTCGGCACAGCGTGTCTCATGCTGCCATCCCGTCGCCGTTGATCGCGCGGATCAGGCTGCTGCGTTCGAAGAAGTAGCTCACCCGCTGGCGCGGCGCCAGGTAGTCGAAGGCGGCCGCGGTCAGTTGCGAGGGCTTGAGGCTGCGGCGGATGCCGAGCGCCGGCTGGTCTTCCAGGTTCAGCACCAGGGCCTCCTCGCGGGGAATCGACGGCTCGTGCACGATCACGCAGGGCTTGAGCGGCCGGGCCGGGCTGACCGAGGCCACCAGGGCATAGCGGTCATCGTTGAGCTGCACCACCGAGCCGGGCGGGTACACGCCCATCATCTTGATGAAACTGCCGAGGATGCCGGCGTCGAAGCGCGCCTTCATCTGCGAGAACATCAGCGACAGGGCTTCGTGGGGCGTCAAGGCCTTGGCGGCATTGCTCGGGTTGCAGAGGTTGTCGTAGCGGTTGACCAGCGCCACGATGGATGCGGCGCGCGAGATGCGCGCTCCGTTCAGGCGCTGCGGGAAACCGCTGCCGTCGGCGTGTTCGTGATGTTGCGCGATCACCAGCGCGGCGCCCAGCCCGAGCTGCATGCGCCGGGCCAGATCGACGCCGTGGGCGACGTGCTCCTGGTAGAACTGCAGCTCGGCCAGGGTCAGGTGCTCATGCCGGGTGCGCACCCGCTCCGGCAGCTCGATCTTGCCGATATCGTGCAGCAGCGCACCCAAGCCCAGCTCGGTCAGCTCCGCGGCCTGGAGGCCGCAGGCCTTGCCGAGCAGCACGGAGATGACCGTGACGTTGATCGAATGGCAGGCCGCGCGGTCGCCCGCGCTCTCGCCGAGCAGGCGGATGCAGCTGTCCTGCGCGCCGCCCACGTGTTCCACGAAACCCTCGATCAGCTGCTCGGAGGCGCGGCGTGCCCCGTCCGGGTCGCTCAACACCTGCTCGACCACCTGGCGGTGCGCCCGACCGGCCTGCGCGAACTCCCGCTCGCAGGCAGCCAGGCTGGCCTGCTGGGCGCTCAGCAGTTCGCGGCGCTGGCGGCGTGCCTCGAGGTCGGCTTCGGCGGCCGGGTCGGGCAGCGGCGCCACGCCGGCGGGGTCGGCAGAGCCGGGCAGCACCCGGCCCGGCACGGCCACGCCCGGGTCGCTGCGCTCGGGGTTCCAGCGCACCCGGTTCAGCCCCAGCGCAGCGATCTGCTCGATCTGCTCGGCCGACACGATGCGGAAGTTGCTGCGTGCGAAGGGGTGCGCCATCCAGCCCACATCGAGATGCACATGCATGCCGACCTGGAGCTGCTGGACGTCTATCAGTGCTAACGAGGGTTTCTTGTCTTTCATTATTCCCGGGGGCCGACCATCGAAGGGGTCCGGCTCTCAGGGTTTCGGCCGCTGTAACCAAAACTTAAGCCGACTCCAGCGAGGCGCGGATCGCTGGCCGAGAAAAAGGTTTCGCCGGCAGGGCCGCAGAAGATGTGCTGCATGCTGGCGGCCAGCGCGACCGCGTAGCCGCCGGTGTCCCGCTGCACGCCCTTGGGCTTGCCGGTGGTGCCGCCGGTGTAGAGCGTGTAACTCGGATGGGTGGCCTCGACCCACTCGCACGGCACCCGGGTCTGCGAGTGCCGCTCGCGCAGCGGTGCGTGGTCGAGGTCGCGCCCGGTCACGCGCTCCATCGGCGCCAGGCCGCGGTCCACCAGCAGCACCCCTCGGGCTGGTGATGCGCCAGTCTCAAGGCCTCGTCGAGCAGCGGCTTGTAGGGCAGCACCGCGCCGGCGCGGCTGCCGGCGTCGGCGGCCACAGGACAGCTCGCGCGCCGAGATCGGAGGGGCCCACGTAGAGCGAGAAACTCCCGGTGACCGCAGCTGCCGCGTTGATTCCGGTCAGCAGCCAGTTCCTGGATCGGGGAAAGGGAAGCCGAGCTAACGGCTCAGCCGTCCCGCGCAGGAGAAGGCGGTCGAAAAACCTCCCGCAACCTGCCGTTCTCCCAAAGCACCGCCTGGTACTGTTCCGCGCATTCGTAGCGGTTCCACACGAATGAACCGATGAGAACCTGCCCCTTGTTATTGATGTCCACCCCCCAACTTCTACCGTCACACGGGGCATCACGGTCCCTCGCCAGAGGGATCCGAGCTGGTCGACCTGGCGACCCGCGGGGCGATATCGAGCCCGATCGGCCAGGCGGGAGGCAGATCCGGCGTTAGAAACCGGCGCGTCGGATGAGTAGCTTTGATGAGGGCCATCTCCCATCAAAGGATTCCGCCATGACCAGACCACGTCAGCAGGCTGTGCGCCGATATCTCGTTGCCGTCGTCGCGGCGCTCCTCGCACTGAACGCGCAAGCCGAGCCCAACTACCGCATCGTTGTGCTCGATCTTGTGCCGTCCCCTTTCGACGACATCGTCCGCGCCGTGGATCTCAACGATCACGGGCAGGTTGTGGGCTATACCGTGGAGGTTCCCGACGGCTCCACTGCTGTTTCATGGGGTCGCGACGGTCGGGCGCAAGCGCTTCCACATCTGCCCTTTCCCGGCTGGGAACAACGGGCCTTCGGCATCAACCAGCGAGGCCAGATCGTTGGCTTTGACGAGACGTATCGCGCCAATCGCGAGGAGTACCCGACAGGGCGCAGCTGCGTCCTTTGGACGGTTGGCGGAGGCGTCAAAGTGTTGCGGGGTCTCGGGGAGGCTTATGCCATCAACGACCATGGCGATGTGGTCGGGTCGAGCCGCGGCAGGGCAGCGCTTCTGGACCACAGGGGCGGCGTGCGTGACCTGGGCTCCTTGCCGACCTACCCGCAGGGCTGGGGCCAGGCGAGTGCCATCAACAACGCCAGGCAAGTGGTGGGCTTCGCAGAAGCGATGGCACTTCCTGAGGGGACGGTGGCTCACGCATTCTTCTGGAGTGAGGCCACCGGCATGCAGGATCTCGGCGCTCGGCTGGGGCCGCCGAACATGAGCAGTTATGCCAACGCGATCAACGAGCGGGGTCAAGTGGTAGGGACAAGCTACTCAGGCGATGGACGGAGCCAAGCCTTCGTATGGAGTGAACAAGATGGACTGCTGCGCCTGGGTGGCCCCCGCGACGCAATGAGCGCCGCCAACGACATCAACAATGCGGGTGTGGTGGCTGGAAGCGTCAACGACGAGGCTGTCTTGTGGTCACGCAGCAGCGGCCTGCAAAAGCTCATCGACCTGGTTGACCCGGCCGACCCGCTGAGACAGAGAATCCAGCTGCGGGCGGCCGATGCGATCAACAACCTCGGCGAGGTCACGGCCACGGCCACCCTGCCG
This sequence comes from Aquabacterium sp. A7-Y, assembly GCF_026153205.1. Classification (GTDB taxonomy): domain Bacteria; phylum Pseudomonadota; class Gammaproteobacteria; order Burkholderiales; family Burkholderiaceae_C; genus Caldimonas. Next base: position 87,913 of record NZ_JAPFBW010000025.1, read on the forward strand.
GACAGCGACGATTGGGCCTTTTGGCCGCGTGCGGTGCTGTTGATCCCCCACATGCCGCAGGGCGCGGCCGTGCGGGCAGGACAGGAATCGGGGTCTACGCGGGCGCCGCCTGCTCGGTCCGATCCGCCCGACGGGCAAGGCCGCCGCACGGCGGATGTCGGGAGGGCCGATGCGGCCGAGCTCTCTGCCCGGCCAGCGCTTCGTTCGCTCTCGGCCGACCGCTGAACCCCGGCAAGGGCGCCGCTCGTCGCGCATTCAGCAATGACAGGATCCTTTGAACACCACCCTCTCGAGCGTCCCCTGCACGAAGGTGCCTCGGATGCGGGACAACCCCGATTCCGCTGACTATGGACCCAGGCAAATTCTTAAGCTGTTGAAATATCTGTGCTAACTCCTTGTATTTGCGGAACATTTTGGTTGACTCTCGACTTTCTGTGACTTAAGGTCGCGGCCATGCTGTTTTTGACCTGCCTCCGCCGCACCCGCTGGGCCGTTTCAGTCCTCGCGCTCGTCAGCGCGCCGGTGCTGGCCAGCCCCGAGGCGGCCGACCCGGTCAGCCACTTCCTCCACGAAAAAGGCCTGGTGCAGGCCAGCCACGCTGGGGCGCCCGGCGCGCCCGTCTCCGACGAAGACAAGAAGGGCCTGATGGCCCAGGTGCGCGACACCGCGTCCGGCATGGTGCTGACCGCGATGAACTTCCTCGGCGTGCCCTACCGCCGGGGTGGCGAGTCGGCCGAGGAAGGTTTCGACTGCAGCGGCTTCACGCGCCACATCTTCGAACGCAGCCTGGGCCTGGTGCTGCCGCGCCGCGCCGACGACCAGGCCAGGGCGCCCGGCCTGATCAAGATCTCGCGCGAGGACCTGAAACCCGGCGACCTGGTGTTTTTCAACACGCTGCGCGCCACCTTCTCGCACGTCGGCATCTACATCGGCGAAGGCAAGTTCATCCACTCGCCGCGCAGCGGCGCGACGGTGCGCATCGAGGACATGCGCATCGCCTACTGGACCAAGCGCTTCACCGGCGCACGCCGCCCCAGCGCGCTCGACCCGAGCGCCGCGCAGGCCGCCGGCGCCACGCTGCCGACCGGCGCCGCGATGGCGCCCTACCCCGAAATGCGCCAGCCCTGAAGCCGGTCGCGGGCGCCGAGGCGCCTCGGGGCTCAGGGTTTGTGCAGATGGACTTACCCCGTCGGTCGCGGTTGACGGCACAATGCCCGCATGGGCGAAAAAGTCATTCCGCTGGCCGACCACCGCTACCGCGCCGCGGCGCCGCAGGTGCCGTCACGGCCCGAGGCGCCGGTGGGCCTGCTGTCCGACCGACGCGGCCGCCCGCTGCGCGACCTGCGCATCTCGGTCACCGACCGCTGCAACTTCCGCTGCAGCTACTGCATGCCGAAGGAGATCTTCGACAAGCACTACAGCTTCCTGCCGCACAGTTCCCTGCTCAGCTTCGAGGAGCTGACGCGCCTGGCGCGCCTGTTCGTCGCGCACGGCGTCGAGAAAATCCGCCTCACCGGCGGTGAGCCGTTGCTCCGGAAGGACCTGGAGCGCCTGGTCGGCATGCTGGCCGAGCTGCGCACCCCGGACGGCCAGGCGCTGGACCTGACCCTGACCACCAACGGCTCGCTGCTGGAGCGCAAGGCGCAGGCGCTGAAGCACGCGGGGCTGCAACGCATCACGGTCAGCCTCGACGCGCTGGACGATACGGTCTTCCGGCGCATGAACGACGCCGACTTCCCGGTCGCCGACGTGCTGCGCGGCATCGAGGCAGCGCAGCGTGTCGGGCTGGGACCGATCAAGGTCAACATGGTCGTCAAGCGGGGCACCAACGAGCAGGAGATCCTGCCGATGGCGCGCCATTTCCGGGGCAGCGGCGTGGTGCTGCGTTTCATCGAGTACATGGACGTCGGCGCCTCCAACGGCTGGCGCATGGACGAGGTGCTGCCGTCAGCCGAGGTGGTCCGGCGCCTGGACCAGGCCTTCGGCCTCGAGCCGCTGGAGGCCGCCCGCCCGGGCGAGACCGCGCAGCGCTGGCGCTGGCGCGACGGCAGCGGCGAGATCGGTGTCATCTCCAGCGTCACCCAGGCCTTCTGCAGCGACTGCAACCGGGCCCGGCTGTCCACCGAGGGCAAGCTGTTCCTGTGCCTGTTCGCCCACCAGGGACACGACCTGCGCGCCCTGCTGCGCGGCGGCTGCAGCGATGCCCAGATCGCCGGCGCGATCGGCCAGATCTGGCAAGGCCGCGACGACCGCTACTCCGAGCTGCGCGGCGCCCAGGCCGATGCCGAGCTGCCGCCGGGCCCGCGGGTCGAGATGCACTACATCGGAGGCTGAGATGCAGGAGCGCCGGTCTTCCCCCTTGCCGCGGACCAACGAGCCGCCGCCGGCCCAGGGTGTGATCCGGCGCGAGGACGTCACCGGCCTGGTGCTGGCCGGCGGCCAGGGCCGGCGCATGGGCGGGGTCGACAAGGGTCTGCAGCCGTTCCGCGGCGAGCCGCTGGTGCGGCATGCGCTGCGCCGGCTGGCGCCGCAGACCGGCGCCCTGATGATCAGCGCGAACCGGCACCTGGAGCGCTACCGCGGCTTCGGGGTCCCGGTGCACGAGGACAGCCTGCCCGGCCATGCCGGACCCCTCGCCGGTTTCCTCAGCGGGCTGCGGCACTGCCGCACGCCCTATCTCGCCACCGTGCCTTGCGACAGTCCCGGCTTTCCCGCCGACCTGGTGGCCCGGCTGGCGCGGGCCCTGGAACCCGGCGACGCCGATCTCGCCATCGCCTCCTGCGGCGAGCGGCGCCAGCCGGTGTTCTGCCTGATGAAGACCCGCACGCTGGACAGCCTGATGGGCTTCCTCGAGGGCGGCGGGCGCAGAATTGAACAGTGGTGCTTCGAGCACGGTTGTGTTGAAGTCCCCTTCGACGAGAAAGCGGCCTTTTCCAATGCCAACACCCTGGAAGAACTCCAAGAGCTCGAGAGAGCCTGTGTTTGAGTCTGCCCCGGTCCAGATCCGCCGCCTGCAGCCCGAGCATCTGTCGGCCTACAAGACCTTGCGGGACGAAGGCCTGGAGCGTCACCCGGAGTCCTTTACCTCCGACCCGAGGACCGAGAGGGTGCGCTCGCCCGAGAGTTACCTCGGCCGGCTGGGCTGGTCGGAACCGATGGGCGGCACCTTCCTGCTCGGCGCCTGGCTGGGCGATGAGCTGGCCGGCACGGTGGCCTGCGAACGCGAGCTGATGCCCAAGGTCCGCCACCGCGCCAGCATCGTCGGCATGTACGTGCGCGAGAAGCACACCCGCCGCGGCATCGGCCGCCAGCTGCTGGCCGCCGGCATCGAGCTGGCGCGGCAGGCCGAGGGACTGGAGATCCTCACCCTCACCGTGACCGCGGCCAGCGAGCGCACCGTGCGCATGTACGAGCGCGCCGGCTTTCGCATGTACGGGCTGCTGCCGCGCGCGATCCGGGTCGAGACCGGCACGCGCACGCAGTACTTCGACAAGGCCTACATGCTGCTCGAGCTGTGAGCGCCGCAGCCCGCCCGGCTCCCGGCGGCCTGACGGTCGCCGAAGCGCGAGAGCGTATCGCCGCCGCCCTGCCCCGCGTGCAAGAGACCGAGCGCGTCGCGCTGCGGCAGGCACTCGGCCGGGTGCTGGCAGCCGATGTCATCTCTCCGATCGACGTGCCGGCGCACGACAACTCGGCGATGGACGGTTATGCGCTGCGCGGCGCCGAGCTGCCGGCCACCGGCCAGGCGGTCCTGCCGGTGGCCGGTCAGGCTTTGGCCGGCCGCCCCTTCGACGGCATGCCGCCGGCCGGTGCGGCGGTGCGCATCATGACCGGCGCGCCGATGCCGGCCGGCCTCGACACCGTGGTGCCGCTGGAGCAGGTGCAGGTCCTGGATGCAGGGACGCCGGGCGAGCGCGTGCAGATCGCTGCCGGCAGCGTGCGCCCGCGCGATCACTGCCGCCTGCACGGCGAAGACCTGGCGCGTGGCCAGTGCGCCCTGCCCGCCGGACAACGCCTGAAGCCGGCCGACCTCGGGCTGCTGGCCTCGCTGGGCCAGGCCGAGGTGGCGGTGTGGCGGCGCCTGCGTGTCGCACTGTTCTCCACCGGCGACGAGTTGCGCGACGCCGGTGAACCGCTGGAGGAGGGCTGCATCCACGACAGCAACCGTTATGCGCTGCTCGGCCTGCTGGAGCGCCTGGGGGTGGAGGTGCTGGACCTCGGCATCGTGCCCGACCGGCCAGCCGCGCTGGAGGCCACCTTCCTCGAGGCAGCGGCGCGCTCGGACGTGATCCTCACCTCGGGTGGCGTCTCGGCCGGTGACGCCGATCACACACGGGCGCTGATGGCCCGGCTCGGCCAGGTCGACTTCTTGAGCCTGGCGATGCGCCCCGGCCGGCCGCTGGCCTTCGGGCGGCTGGCCGGCGCCGGGCGCGAGGTGCTGCTGTTCGGCCTGCCCGGCAATCCGGTCGCCAGCATGGTGGCCTTCCTGGTGTTCGTGCGGGATGCACTGCTGGTGATGAGCGGGGCGGCGGCCCCGCAGCGCACGATGCTGCGGGCGCGCGCCGCGCAGCCCATCCCCAAGCGCGCCGGGCGCACCGAGTACCCGCGCGGCCTCCTGGGCCTGGACCGGGGCGAGCCGATGGTGCACCTCACCGGCGCCCAGGGCTCGGGCATCCTCAGCTCGATGTCGCAGGCCGACGTGCTGATCGTGCTCGAGCACGAGCGTGGCCCGGTGGCCGCCGGCGACTGGGTGCCGGTGCTGCCTTTCGACGGCCTGCTCTGAACCGGCCGGCGCCTCAGTGCCCGGCAGCCTGCGCCGCATCGGCCGACTCGGCGGCCACCGGCGTCAGGATCGGCCCCGGCGTGCTCTTGCGGGCGAACAAGGTGTACATCGTCGGCACCACGAAGATGGTCAGCAGCGTGCCCAGCGACATGCCGCCGACGATGACCCAGCCAATCTGCTGCCGGCTCTCGGCGCCGGCGCCGCTGGCCAGTGCCAGCGGCACGGCGCCCAGCACCATCGCGCCGGTGGTCATCAGGATGGGCCGCAGCCGCATCGCGGCCGCGTGCTGCACCGCCTTCAGCACGCCCTCGCCCAGCTGGCGCTGCTGGTTGGCGAACTCGACGATCAGGATGCCGTGTTTGGTGATCAGGCCCACCAGCGTGATCAGGCCGATCTGCGAATAGACGTTGAGCGTGCCGCCGGTCAGCTTCAGGGCCAGCAAGGCGCCCACCATGGACAGCGGCACCGACAGCAGGATCACGAAGGGATCGACGAAACTCTCGAACTGCGCCGCCAGCACCAGGAAGATGAACAGCAGGGCCAGCACGAACACCAGCGCCAGGGCGCCGCTGGACGAGCGGAACTCGCGCGAGACGCCGTTGAGCTCGGTCGCATAACCAGGCTCCAGCACATGTGCCGCGGTCTGGTCCATGAAGGCGAGCGCCTCGCCGAGGGAGTAGCCAGGCGCCAGGTTGGCGGTCAGGGCCACCGAGCGGCGCTGGTTGAAGTGGTTCAGCTCGCGCGGCGCCACCGCCTCCTGCACCTTCACCAGCGAGGACAGCGGGATCATGTGGCCGTCGCGGCCGCGCGCGAACAGGCGCTCGATGTCGTCGGGCCGGGTGCGGCCGCTCGCCTCGGTCTGCACGATCACGTCGTACTGCTCGGCCTCGTCCTTGTAGCGCGTCACGTTGCGGCCGCCCAGCATGGTCTCGATGGTGCGGGCGATCTGGTCCACGGCGACACCGGCGTCGGCGGCGCGCTCGCGGTCCACGTCGATGAAGATCTCGGGCTTGTTCAGACGCAGGTCGCTGTCGGGCTGGACCAGCCCGGGGTTCTTGTTCATCTCCGCGAGAAACTCCTGCGCCACCCGGTTCAGGTTGTCGTAGCTGTCGGAGGTGACGATCACGAAGTTGACGGCGCGCTCGCGGAAGCCTTGACCCAGCGAAGGCGGCGTGATCGGGAAGGCGTTGACGCCCGGCAGGCTCGAGAACTGGGGCTGCAGTTCGCGGGCCAGGTCCATCGCCGAGCGCTCGCGCTCCTCCCAGTCCACCGTGCGCAGGAAGGACACGCCCTGCGACACGCTGGGGTTGCCCGAGACGATGAAGATGCGGTCGAACTCGGGATGCGCGCTGCCGATGCGCTCGATCTCGCGCATGTACTTCTCGGTGTAGGCCAGGGTCGAGCCGTCGGGGGCATTGACGTTCACCAGCACCGTGCCGCGGTCTTCCATCGGCGCCAGCTCGCTCTGGGTGGTCTTGAACAGCCACCAGCTGGCGCCGGCGCACAGCGCCATCAGCAGCACCACCAGCCAACGGCGCGCCAGGGTCCAGCCGAGCGCGGCCTCGTAGCCGTCGGTGACACGGTCCAGGCAACGCTCCATCCAGCGGTCGAAGCGCGAGGGCGAGGGGTTGTGGCGCAGCAGCTTGGAGCACATCATCGGCGACAAGGTCAGCGCGACGAAACCCGACACCACCACCGCGCCGGCCAGGGTCAGCGCGAACTCGACGAACAAGCGCCCGGTGCGCCCGGGCGTGAAGGCCAGCGGCGCATAGACCGCCGCCAGGGTCAAGGTCATCGCGATCACCGCGAAGCCGATCTCCCGGCCGCCCCGGATGGCCGCCGCGAAGGGGTCCATGCCCTCCTCGATGTGGCGGAAGATGTTCTCCAGCACGACGATGGCGTCGTCCACCACGAGGCCGATCGCGAGCACCAGCGCCAGCAGGGTCAGTGTGTTGATCGAGAAGCCGGCCAGCGCCATCAACGCGAAAGCGCCGATCAGGCTGACCGGGATGGTCACCAGCGGGATGATGGAGGCACGCAAGGTGCGCAGGAACACGAACACCACCAGCGCCACCAGCACGACGGCCTCGGCGATGGTGCTGTAGACGGCCTTGACCGAGCGGTCGATGAAGATGGTATTGTCGTTGGCGACCTGCACCTCCACGCCCTCGGGCAGGTCGTCGGTGAGGCGCGGCAGCAGCTCGCGCACCCCGGCCGCCACTTCGAGCGGGTTGGCGGTGGCCTGGCGCACCACACCGAGCGAGACCGCCGCGCGACCATTGAGCCGCACGCTGGAGCGCTCGCTGGCGGCGCCCTGCTCGATGCGCGCGACGTCGCGCAAGCGCACGGTATAGCCGTTGACCTGGCGCAGCGAGACCTCGCCGAACTGCGCGGGCGTGCGCAGATCGGTCTGGGCCGTCACGCTGAACTCGCGCTGCTGGCCTTCGATGCGGCCGGCCGGCACTTCCAGGTTCTGCTTGCGCAGCGCGTCCTCGACGTCCTGCACGGTCGCGCCGTAGGCGGCCAGCTTGTCCGGGTCCAGCCAGACCCGCATGGATTGCGTGCGCTCGCCGCGCACGGTCACGTCGGCCACCCCAGGCACGGTCTGCAGGCGCGGCTTGACGACCCGGTTGGCCAGCTCGGTCACCTGCAGCGGCGACAGCGCTTCAGTGGTGAAGGCCAGCCAGATGGTGGGCGAGGCGTCGGCCTCGACCTTGGAGATGACCGGCTCCTCCACCGCGTCGGGCAGGCGCCCGCGCACCCGCGACACGCGGTCGCGCACGTCGGCGGCGGCGTTGTCGGGGTCCTTCTCGAGCTTGAAGCGCACCGAGATCTGGCTCTCTTCCTGGCGCGAGATCGAGGTGATGATGTCCACCCCGTCAATGCCGGCAATGGAGTCTTCCAGCGGCTTGGTGACGGTGGACTCGATCACCTCCGAGGAGGCGCCGGTCAGCTGGGTGCGCACCGTGACCACCGGCTCGTCGATGCGCGGGTACTCGCGCACCTGCAGGCGGGTGAAGGACACCAGGCCGATGAGCACCAGCAGCAGGGACAGCACGGTCGCGAAAACCGGGCGGCGGACGGAGACTTCGGCGAATTGCATGAGTCGCTCTCAGGGGCTCGGTGGCTCAGTAGCGAGGATCGGCCAGCAGGATCAGGGCTACAAGGACCGGCACTCAGCGTGCCGCCACCGGCGCGGGCGCAAGGCTGACCCGCGGCGTGCTGGCGTCGGCCCCCGCCCCGCCCTCTGCGCCGCCGGCATTGCCCGAGGCCGGCGCGGGCTCGCCGCCGGAGGCCGGCGGGCGGTGGGCCTCGGCGCCGAGCTGCACGATGCGCAGCGGCGCACCGTCGCGCTGCAGGCGCTGGTGGCCGGCAGTCACGACGGTCTCGTCGGCGGCCACGCCGCTCACGATCTCGACCTGCCCCTTGCGGCGCGCACCGGTGGTCACTTCGACACGCTGCGCGACCCGGGCCGCCTGACCCTGCGTCGTGCGGCCCTGGACCGCCTTGATCACGTACTGCTTGCCGCCCTGCGGCAGCAGCGCCTCCTCGGGCACCACCACGACCCCCTGGCGGGTCGAGAGCTCGATGTCCACGCGCGCGAACATGCCGGGGCGCAAGACGCCTTCCGCGTTGGCGATGCTGGCGCGTGCCAGCACCGAGCGCCCGTCGGCGTCGATCTGCGGATCGAGGGCCTCGATGCGGGCCTGGAAGCGGCGACCCGGCAGCGCATCCAGCGTCACCGCCGCGGCCTGCCCCTGTTGGAGCTGCGGCAGGTAGCGCTCGGGCAGGCGGAAGTCGACATGGATGGTGCGCAGGTCCTCGACATTGACCAGGTCGGCGCCCGCGTTCACGTAGTCGCCCACGTTGACCAGGCGCAGGCCGACGGTGCCGTCGAAGGGGGCGAGGATGCGGGTGCGCGCCAGCTGCGCGCGCGCCAGGGCGAGCTGGGCCTCGGCCACCTGCAGGTTGGCGGCCGTCTGGTCCACCGAGGCCTGGCTGACGAAGTTCTCGGCCAGCAGCTCGCGGTTGCGCTTGTCGTTGGCACGCGCAATGCTGAGCTGGGCCTCCGCCTGGCGCACCTGCGCGGCCACCAGGGTGGCGTCCAGCTGCACCAGCAACTGGCCGCGGCGCACCCTCTCGCCGTCCTTGAAACCGAGCGCGGCGATACGCCCCGCCACCTCCGGCCGCAACACCACCCCCTGGCGCGATCGCAAGGTGCCGACCGCCTGGGCCTCCTCGCTGAGCGTGGCCGAGCGGGCTTGCGCCACCTCGACGGCGACCGGGCCGCCCGTCGGGCCATTGCCGCCGCCAGCGGGTGCCGCCGCGGCTGCGCCCTTGCGCGGCGCGCCCTCACCGGCCGCGAGGGCGGTCGCCGGGCTGCGGTGCTGATACCAGTACGCACCGGCGCTGGCCAGGACGAGACCGATCACGGCAACAGTGACGTGCAACTTCTTCATCGGGTGGGGAGAGGGGGAGAACTGGGGGCCCTGCCACTGTAATGGCAAGTGGCGCGCCTCCGTTCACACTTCTTCACACTCGGTGCGACCGGGTGGGCCCGCCGAAGAGGCAGCTCGCGCCCTCAGCCCGCCAGTGCCGCCCCTCGGTTGGCGAGGGCGTCGGCGCGTTCGTTGCCGGGGTCGCCGGCATGGCCGCGCACCCAGTGCCACTGCACATGGTGCAGCGAGGCCAGCGCCTCCAGGCGCTGCCACAGCTCGGCGTTCTTGACCGGCTTCTTGTCGGCGGTTTTCCAGCCGCGCTGCTTCCAGCCGTGGATCCACTCGGTGATGCCCTTGCGCACGTATTCGCTGTCGGTGTAGAGCGCCACATCGCAGGTGCGCTTGAGACTGGCGAGGGCTTCGATGACCGCCGTCAGTTCCATGCGGTTGTTGGTGGTGACGGCTTCGCCGCCGAACAGCTCCTTCTCGTGGCCATTGGACTGCAGCCAGGCGCCCCAGCCGCCCCGGCCGGGGTTGCCCTTGCAGGCGCCGTCGGTATAGATCACCACCTTGGGTCGCGATATGCCTGTGCTCATGAACAAGACTGAAAAGTTGAAAAAAGAAGTTCAGGAGCCGCCGCCCTCGCGGCGCCCCAGCGGCTGCCGCCGCGAGGCCGCCACGGCCGGCGCCCGTTGCGTCGCCTGCCGGCCCTTCCAGGCCGGGTTGATCAGCCGCATGCCGCGCACCCGCTTGGTGGCGACCAGAAAGTAGGCCGCGCCCAGCACCGGCCACCAGCGTTCGCCGGAGCGCTCCATCCAGCCGAAACGCTCCAACCACAATTCCGAGCGCAGCGCCGGACGCCAGCAGCCGAAGCGCCCGCCCTCGATGTCGAAGCTGAGCAGCCGCAGCCAGTCGCGCAGGCGCCAGTAGCCGATCATGTCGCGCGCCGGCGGCAGCACGTCGGTCCCCAGGCCCAGACGCGAGCACAGCGAGGCACTGCGCTGCTGCACCCCCCACAGGCTGGCCGGGTTGAGCCCCAGCACCACCACCTTGCCCTCCGGCACCAGCACCCGCTCGACCTCGCGCAGGGTCTGGTGCGGGTCGCGCGAGAGCTCCAGCGTGTGGGGCAGCACGACCAGGTCCAGGCTGTGGGTCTCGAAGGGCAAGGCTTCGAAATCCGTCAGCACCGCGCGCGGCACGCGGGCGTCGGGCGCAGCCCCGGGCGGCTCGGGCAGCGGCGCCGCAGCACGGTCCAGCGCCACCCAGCGGTGCGGCATGCGGTTCTGCGCCAGGGCTTCCAACTGGGGCAGGCCCAACTGGACCGCGTGGAAACCAAAAAGATCTCCTACAGTTCGATCCAACTGTTGTTGCTCCCACGCCAATAAATACCGACCCGTCGGCGTGAGCAACCACTCATCCAAACTTATAATCCGACCGTTTTGCGTCATGGAACTGGTTGCCTTACCCGCCTTTGCCGACAACTACATCTGGATGATCTCCGAAGGCCGCGAGGCCCTCGTCGTCGATCCAGGCCAAGCGACGCCGGTGGTCGATGCACTGCAGGCCCGCGGGCTCCGGCTGACGGGCATTCTAGTGACGCATCACCATGCCGACCACGTCGGCGGTCTGCGTGAGCTGGCGAGCCGGCTGGAAGGCCCGGTCTACGGGCCGGCCGGCGAGTCCATCCCGCTGCCCTGCCGTCCGCTGCGACAGGGTGACCAGGCGTCGTGGCGCGACCACCGCTTCCAGGTTTTCGACGTGCCCGGCCATACCGCCGGGCACATTGCTTACTGGAGCGCCGATTTCGAGGGCGGCCCGCTGCTGTTCTGCGGCGACACGTTGTTTTCCGCCGGCTGCGGCCGGCTTTTCGAAGGCACGCCGGCCCAGATGTCGGCGTCGCTGGCGCAGCTGGCGGCGCTGCCGGGCGACACGCGAGTGTGCTGTGCGCACGAATACACGCTGAGCAACCTGCGTTTTGCGGCCGCGGTCGAGCCCGGCAACCCGGACATCGCCGCTTACACCGCACAATGCGAGGTTTTGCGGGCCGAAGGGCGGCCCACCCTGCCCAGCTTGCTGGCGCAGGAGCTCAAGATCAATCCCTTCTTGCGCTGCGGCCAGCCGGCCGTCAAGGACCAGGCCCGTGCCCGTGGCGCGGTCGGCGACGACCCGGTGAGCGTGCTGGCCGCACTCAGACAATGGAAAAACGAATTTCGATGAAGCCTCTCCTGACCCGCGCCGGCTGGCTGCTGGCCCTGGCGGGCGGCGCGCTGGCCTCGGGCTGCGCGACCGCGCCCGCACCGCGCACCCAAGCGGCAGCCCCGCCCGCGGCACCGGCCTCCCAGCCGGTGGCCGAGCCGGCACCGGTCCTGACGGCCAAGCCGAGTGAAACCGCCCTGAAGGCCTTGGAGCCGACACCTCCCGCCGGCGAGGACGGCCGCGATGCGGCCGTGATCGTGCCCGACCCGGAAGCCAACCCGACCGGCACCACGGCCCATTCGGAGCCCTCGCCCACCTCGCCCGACATCGTCGTCTCCGACCTGTGGGTACGCATCCGCCAGGGCTTTTCGATGCCCGACCTGGACGGCGACCTGGTGCGCGACCGCGAGCAGTACTACGTGGCACGGCCGGACTACATGCAGCGCATGACCGAGCGCGCCAGCCGCTATCTCTTCCACATCGTCGAGGAGGTCGAATCGCGCGGCATGCCCACCGAGCTGGCGCTGCTGCCCTTTGTCGAGAGCGCCTTCAACCCGCAGGCCATGTCGGTCGCCAAGGCCTCGGGCATGTGGCAGTTCATTCCCTCCACCGGGCGCGACTTCTCGCTGACGCAGAACCTGTTCCGGGACGAGCGCCGCGACGTGCTCGCCTCCACCCGCGCGGCGCTCGACTACCTCGGCAAGCTGCACGCGATGTTCGGCGACTGGCACCTGGCGCTGGCGGCCTACAACTGGGGTGAAGGCAGCGTGCAGCGGGCCATCGCGCGCAACCGCAAGGCGGGCCTGCCGACCGACTACCAGAGCCTCCGCATGCCGGTCGAAACGCGCTACTACGTGCCCAAGCTGCAGGCGATCAAGAACATCATCCACCGGCCCGAGTCCTTCGGCGTTGCGCTGGCCCCGATCGAGAACCACCCCTATTTCCTGACGGTCGCGATCCAGCGCGACATGGACGTGGCCCTCGCGATCCGGCTCGCCGGCCTGGAGCGCGACGAGTTCCGCGCCCTCAACCCGCAGATGAACCAGCCAGTGATCCTGGCCGCCGGAACGTCGCAGATCCTGCTGCCCTACGACAACGCCCGCCGGTTCATGCGCAACCTCACGGAACACCGCGGCCCGCTGGCCAGCTGGACCGCCTGGGTGGTGCCCCGCACGATGCGCCCGGCCGAGGCCGCCAAGCAGGCCGGCATGAGCGAGGCCGAGCTGCGCGAGATCAACAAGATCCCGCCGCGCATGCTGATCAAGGCCGGCTCCACCCTGCTGGTCGAGCGCCACTCGCTGAAACATCACCAGGACGTCTCCGCCGAGGTGGCCGACAACGCCATCATGTCGCTGGCCCCCGACACGCCGCCGCTGCGCCGCACGGTGGTGCGTGCCGGTGCGCGCGACACGGTCGGCTCGCTGGCGCGCCGTTATGGCGTCAGCCCGGCACAACTGGTGAGCTGGAACAAGTTCGGCAGCTCCCAGCGTCTCAAGCGCGGCCAGCAGGTGGTCGTCTACACGCCCGCCAAGCGTGCCGTGCGCGCCGCGGCGGCCGATCGGCCCGGCGCCCGCAAGACCGCGGCGCGCGCCGTCGCGAAGAAGGACCAGCGTGAGGTGGCCGGGCGCAAGCCGGCCGGCAAGGCGAGCCGTGTCGCCAAGGGCGGCAAGACCGCCGTGCGCGTGCAGGGCAAGAGCCGCGTCAAAATGGCGAAAAACTGAGGCGATCCGTCGCCCGCGTCACCCCGGCCGCGCACCCTGCGCGGCTTTTTTTGGGCCCTGCAACACCTGGCAAAGGACCGGGCCATTTGCTGACCAATTCCCGCCCTCCTCGCTCGCCCGGCTGAGAGACTTTTCGCACCACCCCGAGGCGCACCGCAGTCCCCGCGCACCGTGCCGGTGGCTGAGGAGACACAAGATGCGAGGTGCACGATGAGCCGGCGGCTACGAGCCGCGGCCGCGGGCGTGATGGCCGCCGTGGGCCTGGTGTGGTGGCTGCGCAGCCAACCCGGTCCCGCCGCGAACGGCCCGGCGACGCAGCCGCCTGCTGCACAACAGGCCTGGGGCGCGTCACCCTTCGGCGGCCCGTCGGCGGCAGCGGGCGGGACTTCCCAGAGGGCTCCGGCTCCCCCCGCGGAAACGGCGCAGCACGGCGCCCCCGACAGTGCGCCGCCGGGCGTCAGCCCAGAGCAGTGGCAGCAGTTGCAGGACCGCCTGCGCGACCATCCGGAGCGTGAGCGCGAGATCGCCCGGCTCACCGACTACCTCGCCTACGTCCACACGATGGAGCGCTTCCGCCTCGCCCGCAGCGAAGCGGCCCCGGCCGGGGCGCTGAGGCCCCTGGCACGGCGGCTGGATGCGGGCCTCGACCAGCGTCTGGCGCGCGGCGAACTGTCGCTGGGCGAGGCCCGGCTGCTCAAGGCCGCGCTGCTGCAAGTGCTGCAACCGGATGCGAAGCAGCGCGAGGCGGCACTGGCGCTCTGGATCGAACAGCAGGCGCCACCGCCTGCCGCCGCCGACCCGCGTGCCGAGACTTTCCGTCGACAGGAGACCGCGCTGGTGCTGGCCTGGCAGGCCTTGCCCCCGGCGCAGCGCGACCCGCAGGAACTGCAGGCGCAGCTCGACAGGCTGCGCCAGTCGGTGTTCGGGCAGGAGCGCTAGCCGCGCCTCGCATCGAGGCGCGACCGGCGCCGGACACCCCAACTTCACAGGGAACGCAACATGAAGCTTCGCCCTCGCTCACGCCGCGCGCGTCGCGCGGCCCGGTGGCTCGCCGCCCTCGGCTTGCCGCTGCTGGCCCCCTGGGCCAGCGCCGGCTACTTCCAGTGGGACACCGTTGAGCTGCCGGCCGCCAGCGGCGCGTCCTGCGGCAACGGAACGCCCTACCGCTTTTTCGTCAACCGCACCCCCTTTACCAGCAAGACCGTGATCGTCTTCGAGGGCGGTGGTGCCTGCTGGGACCAGGCCTCCTGCCTCGGCGAAGGCCCGCTGTCCGCCACCAATCCCGACGGCGTGCCGGCCGACTACCTGCAGCGCCTCAACACGGCGGCGTTCGGGCTCGTCACGCCCTTCACGGCCCGTCTGCACCCCTTCGACCGCATCAGCACGCAGGACTGGAACATCGTCTACCTGCCCTACTGCACCGGCGACGTGCACACCGGCCACGCGGTGCAGGTCTACAGCGACCGCGACCCGGCACAGCCGCGCGTTCAGTACCACCGCGGGCAGGCCAACGCAACCGGCGCGGCCCGCTGGCTGCGGGAGCACATCGGCCGGCCGGCCGAGCTGCTGGTCACGGGGTTCTCGGCCGGTGGGGCCGGTGGCACGGGCACCTACCCGGTGCTGCGCGACACCTTGCAGCCACAACGCTCCTCGCTGCTGGCCGACTCGGGGCCGCTGTTCCCGGCGCCGCGCAACGCGACGCCGGAACAGGCGCCCTCGCTGCCGCTGCACAACCGCATCCGCGAGGCCTGGGGGCTGGACCGGCCGGGCGCGCTGCTGTCGCTCTACGCCGGCCGGCCCGGGCTGGATCCGGACAACCTGGGCAGCGTCACGAGCGCCCTGGCACTGAGCTATCCCGAGGACCGCTTCTCCTATGGTCTGTTCCAGAAAGACGGCGTCTACTCGGCCTTCAGCTATGCGAAGTTCTACCCCGACATCCAGAACGCGCCGGACGAGGCCACCCGTCGCACGCTGATCAACCAGCGCTGGCGCCAGGACATCTCGCAGTGGCTGCCCCAGCTCGACACGCATGCCAACGTCGGCTACCACATCCCCTTCTGGCGTGCGCTGGCCGACGCCCACTGCCTGACGATCGTGGACTTTTCGGGCACCGGCATCGAGGAACGCGGCATCGCGGATGTCAAGCCGGTGGTGGAGAACACGCTGGTGCGCGACACCCCGCCGATGCGCCATGTCGAGACCGACCAGGTCTCGGACTACAGTCGTCCGGTCAACCCCATCCAGGCGCTGGTGACCTTTCTGCAATGGCTGTTCGGATAACGACCGCCTGCGCAACGCCGGCCCGTGCTGAGGCCGGGCGCGGGTCAGGCCTTGAGCCGGGCCCGCGCCCGCAGCACGAACTCGTTGGTGTGGCTGCGCTCCAGCAAGGCCTGCAGGTCCTGGTGGCGCGTTTCGCCGACGGCCGCGCCGGCGACCTTCCAGGCGATCTGCAGCGCCTCCTCGCCCAGCTCGCCGTCCGGCGAATAGGACTCGCGCACCTTGTAGAAGGACGCCAGATAGAGGGCCCGGTCGCCCATCACCTGCGCCTCGGGCACCGTCTTGATGATGTCCTGCGGCTGTGCCGTCTGCAGCCAGCGCAGGCTGCGTGCGACCGCATAGACAAACGCCTGGCAGGTCTGGGGATGGCGGCTCACGAAGGCCGGCTGCGCATAGACGCAGGTGCCCGGCATCGGGCCGCCGAACACCTCGTGGGCGCCCTTGGGTGTGCGCGGGTCGGCGACCACCCTCACCTCGCCCTTCTGCTCCAGCTGCGTCATGCCGGGATCGAGATGGCTCAGCGCGTCGATGCCGCCCCACCGCAGCGCCTGCACACCTTCAGCCATGGAGCCGAAGCTGACCCACTGCACATCGGCCTGCTTGAGGCCGGCCCGGGCCAGACAGACCTGCGCCAGCGTCTGCGACAGGCTGCCCGAGGTCGCGACGCCGATGCGCTTGCCGCGCAGGTCGGCCATGCCGCGCCACGAGCCCATCAGCCGCGTGCACACGCCCAGCGAGACCTTGGGCGTGCGGCCTTCCAGCACCACCGTCTGCAGCGTCTGCCCCTGCAACTGGCGCTGCACCAGGCCCAGGTAGGCGCCCGAGCCCAGCTCGGCCTCGCCAGCCTGCACGGCGGCAGCCGCACTGGCGGGCTCGGCCACTTCGAGCAGCCGGACATCCAGGCCCTCGGCACGGAAGTAGCCGAGCTGCTGCGCCACCGTGAGCGGCAGGTGGCAGAGCGACTCCTCGCGGCCCATCACGACCCTCAGACGCGCCACCTCCGGCTGCGCCCGTAGCCGTGGCAGGCCGGTCCCGAGCAGCACTGCGGCTGCGCCGGCCACCCACAGGCAGTCGCGCCGCCCCGGCCGGAAGGAACCCGGCGCCGCGGCGGCAGCAGAGGTGAGGCGAGGCTCTTTGACCATGGCCCCCAGCTTAATGATCGCCCGGGGCCCGGCCTATCGGGAACGATCCGGGCAGGGAAACTCCCAGCGCAGTCGAAACTGGCGGTCACACCCGTGCTGGCGACCCGGAAAACAGCAGCGCGATGTTGACAGCCAGCGCGAGCGTCCAGACCAGGCTGCGCAGGGTGGCCAAATCGGCGATGTAGAGGCCGATGTAGACGATGCGCAAGCCGACGAAGGCCGCTGCGAGCAGGTCGACGCGCTCGGCCGGCGCCCCGGTGGCGAAGGCGATCGCCACCGCACCGATGAAAAACGGCAGCGCCTCGAAGCTGTTGGCCTGGGCCGCGTTGGCGCGCTGGCGCCAGCCCTGCTGGCGGGCCAGCCAGCTGCGCGGGTCGTGGTTGTCGTAGCCGCCTTCGCTGCGTCGGCGACCGATGCCAGCCGCCTTCGCGAGGAAAACACAGACGATGGGCAGCAGCGCGGCCGCCAGCACGCTCCAGAGGGCAATGTTCATGGCTTCAGTCTCCGGCAAGGTCGCCTCAGCGACGGTCGACCAGAGCATGCGCGATGGTGCCCAGGTCGACATGTTCCAACTCGCTACCCACCGGGACGCCGCGCGCCAGGCGCGTCACTTTCAGGCCTCGCGACTTGAGTCCCTCGGCCAGCACGTGCGCGGTGGCCTCGCCCTCGGCCGTGAAGTTGGTCGCGACGATCACCTCACGCACCTCGCCGTCGCCGGCCCGGTCGAACAGGCGCTCCAGGCCGATGTCGCTCGGGCCGATGCCGTCGAGCGGGCTGAGCCGGCCCATCAGCACGAAATAGAGGCCCTTGTAGCTGCCGGTGCGCTCGACCGCCGCCTGGTCGGCCGGCGTTTCCACGACGCAGAGCTGCGCCGCATCGCGTTCCGGATCCAGGCAGGTCAGGCAGATCTCGGCCTCGGTGAAGGTGTTGCAACGCGCGCAATGGCGCACGTCGCGGACCGCCGCGCCGAGCGCCCGGGCGATCAGCTCGGCGCCCTCGCGGTCGTGCTGCAGCAGGTGAAACGCCATGCGGGTCGCCGACTTCGGCCCCACGCCGGGCAGGCGGCGCAAGGCCAGGACCAGGGCATCGAAAGACGACATCGTTGTGCTGCAGTACGGCGTGGCGGTCCAAGGACCGGTGGCGGGCGCCGCCAGCAGCGCCCGCCGGCTTCGGGGATCAGAACGGGAACTTCATCCCCGGCGGCAGCGGCATGCCGGCCGTCAGCTTGCCCATCTTCTCCTGGCTCACTTCCTCGGCGCGGCGCACCGCGTCGTTGAAGGCGGCGGCGACCAGGTCCTCGAGCATGTCCTTGTCGTCGGCCAGCAGACTGGGGTCGATGGTGATGCGCTTGACGTCATGCTTGCAGGTCATCTGCACTTTGACGAGGCCG
The DNA here is from genome assembly GCF_026153205.1 of Aquabacterium sp. A7-Y. Taxonomy (GTDB): domain Bacteria; phylum Pseudomonadota; class Gammaproteobacteria; order Burkholderiales; family Burkholderiaceae_C; genus Caldimonas. The sequence goes on from NZ_JAPFBW010000025.1 coordinate 105,861, forward strand.
GCCCCCGACTGGCCTTCGACCTCGATCTGGGCCAGCTCTTCCTGGGCGCGCTTGAGGTTGTCCTGCATCTGCTGGGCCTGTTTCATCAGGCCCGCGATCTGTCCTTTGAGCATGTCTTTCCTTTCGGGGTCGCGGTCTTCGGTATGGGGAAAAGCCGCCCGGACCCGCCGGGCGGCACAGGTTCAGACGGGTCGGATGGAGCCCGGCACGATGCGTGCCGTGCTGAACTGCTGCATCAGCGTCACGACCAGCGGGTCGTTCTGGATCGCCTCTTCGGCCTGGCGCTGGCGCAGCGCCCGCTTGGCCGCCTCGCGGCGGGCGGGCGTGTCCTGGGTGGGCGCCACTTCGAGCGCGAGGCGCACCGGCTGGCCCAGCACTTCGGCCAGCGCCGCCTCGAGCTTGCCGCGGTTGGCGTCCGACGCCAGCGTGTTGCGCTCCACCCGCAGCCGCCACAGGCCGTCCGCCGCTTCGCTCGCCAGGCATTCGCTCTGCATCGCCAGCTCGCGCACCAACGCCGCGACCAACTCACGCTCGATCATCTGCAGCACCAGGGCATGCCAGCGGTCGCCCAGGGGCGACGACGGCGTCTCAGGCACCTCGGTCAGCATGGCGGAGGCGGCCGACGGCAGCGGGGCCGGTGCGGCAGCGGGCGCGGGCGTCGCCAGAGCAGCGGTCCGTGGAACGGCGGGAGCGGGAACCGCAGGCGCGTCGCCGGGGGCCGGCGCGACTGCCGCCGCAGGGCGCGCGGATGGCGCTGCCGCTCGTGTCGCGGCGCCGCCGGCATCCGGGCTGGGCAGACCTTCCGGATCGTAGTCGTCGTCCCAGGGCGGCGGC
>NZ_JAPFBW010000026.1 GCF_026153205.1 Aquabacterium sp. A7-Y
ACGAGCTGACGGTCAGCCAGCGCGTAGATGAAGCGACTGACGGTCGGCAGTTTCAGCGCGGCATAGCCGGCTTCGGTGATTGCGTCGCTGCCGCGGCAGACGGCGTCAGCCCTTGAGGCAACGCGAAGCGCATCGACCAAGCCGGCAGGTGTGATCGCAAGGAAGACAAAGTTCGAACGATTCCGGTCGATCGGTCGCATTCGGTTCTCCGCCAGCGCATCCCGCCTCCGCGCAGTGCAGGTACATTCCCATGCGTGCCTGCGGACCACGATTTACAACTTCAAATGCCACCGCCGACGCTGACGCAACCCATTCCCAAAACAACGATCCTCCGCGCTGTCACACTGGCTGTTGCCATGTGGATCTCCTTCGTCCCGCTGCTATCGCAAGCCCAGCAGAGGCCGACCGTACCGGAGCGACACAGGCCTCGCATCGGCCTGGCACTGTCGGGCGGCGGCGCACGTGGGGCGGCCCACATCGGGGTCCTGAAGGTGCTCGAGGAACTGCGGGTCCCCGTGCACTGCGTGGCAGGAACCAGCATGGGCGCGGTCGTCGGTGGAGCGTATGCCGCGGGCAACACGGCGAAGGAGATGCAGCGGCTGATCCGGGAGACGGACTGGAGTGAGGTCTTCACCGACAGGCCGCCCCGGGGCGAGTTGTCGGCGCGACGCAAGGCCGATGACTACAAGGGCCTGTTCGCTCCCGAGTTCGGCCTGCGCGACCGCGAGATCCTGCTGCCGCGCGGGGTGGTGGCAGGCGTGAGCATCGAGAACTTTCTTCGCCATCTCGCCGCGCCCGCCGCGGGCATCGACGACTTCGATCGCCTCCCCATTCCGTACCGCGCCGTCGCTGCCGATATCGAATCCGGTCAGGAGGTGGTGCTCGGCAGCGGCAGCTTGCGACAGGCCATGCGCGCGAGCATGGCGATCCCAGGCGCCGTCTCGCCGGTCGAAATCGACGGCCGCCTGCTGGTCGATGGGGGCATCGCGAACAACCTGCCCATCGATCTGGTGCGGTCGACTTGTGCCGACGTGGTCATCGCGGTGAACATCTCCACGCCGCCGATGAAGCGCGAAGAGATCACCTCGGCGCTGAGTGTCGTCGGTCAGCTCGTGAACCTGCTCGGTAAAGAAAAGGTGGACCGCCAATTGGCCCAGCTCGGGGCAGGTGACGTGCTCGTGAAGCCCGAACTCGGCGACATCACGGCGGCCAGCTTCGAGCGGCAGCTCGAGGCCATCGCGATTGGCGAGCGCGCCGCGCGCGCCGTCGCCGGAGCCCTGGGACGCTACAGTCTGCCGGCCTCTGAATACGCAGCGCTGCGTGCCGCACAAGTGGCCCATCCGGAACCTCTGGGCAAAGTCGACGAGATCCAATTCGAAGGCATCGAACGCAGCAACCCCGAGGTGTTGTACGGCTTGATCCAGTCCCGCCCGGGGGAAGCGCTGGATGAAACGCAGCTGGCATCCGATCTGCGTCGCATCTATGGTCGCGGGGACTTCGAAGCGGTGGACTACCGCATCGACCAGCAGCCAGGGCGCCGCACGCTGGTGATTCCGGTGCGGGAGAAGTCCATCGGCCCCACTTACCTCCGTTTCGGCCTCGGGCTGGCCTCCGACTTGCACGACGGTGCGTCCTACAACGCACTCATCAGTTATCGCCGTACCTGGATGAATCGGGCCGGTGGCGAGTGGCTGGCCGAAGCGCAGATCGGCCGGGACAACTTTCTCTTCACCGAGTTCTACCAGCCGCTGGAGCGGCCTGGGCGGTACTTCATCGCGCCCTATACCAAGATTGGACAATCCATCTTCGGTGCCTTTGAAGGCGATCACCGCGTCGCCGAGTACCGAGTGCGGGACGCGCGTGTCGGCCTCGACCTGGGGCTCGTGCTCGGTACCTGGGGCGAGTTGCGCGCGGGACCCTTGTTGCGACAGGTGGACGCCAAGGTGTCTACCGGCAGCACGATCCTCCCCCGCATCGACGCACGCGTGCAGGGCTTCAGCGTTCAGTTGTTCGGCGACCGGCAAGACACTGCATGGATTCCGAGAACCGGACACCGGACGGCCGCGTCGCTATTCGTCGGGACCGAAATGGACGGCAGCCAGCACAGCTACCGTCGATTTGAAGGACTTTGGACAGGTGCCTACAGCCTGCAGCAGCACACGCTCGCAGCGACGCTCTCGGCAGGCGGTGCAGCAGGGGGCCGACTGCCGATCTACGAGGGCTTCACGCTGGGTGGCCCGCTGCGGCTGTCGGGCTACCGGATCGGCCAGTTTTTTGGCGAGCGTTTCGCCTTTGCCTCGCTGCGCTACTACAACCGGCTGGTGCAACTGCCGACACTGCTCGCGTCCGGTGTCTACATCGGCGGCTCGGCCGAGGCCGGGCGGGTCGACCGGCTCTACGCCAGCTCCGGGTCGACCGGCACGCTGTGGTCGGCCTCGGTCTATGCTGCGGCCGAAACCTTCCTCGGACCCGTCTACCTCGGGCTCGGCACGGGAGGTCGCGACCACTTTTCGCTGTACTTCCTGCTGGGACGGCCTTAATGGTCGGTTCGATCTCGGGCGCTGCAGGCAGATCGCGTCACGCGACGCCCGTGTTCAGGCGAAACAGCATGCCGTCGAGCACCCTGCGGTGATCCTGCCAGTGCCGCCCCGCCGTCTTCCGCGGCGACAACCGCGGGTCCAGCACCGTCCACGCCGCATCCGAACGTCATGCCGATGATCGGTCATCTCTCCCCTCCTCCGCTTCGTCGTCCATCCCCTGCTGCAGGGTAGACGCAGATGGCAGGTCTATCAAACGGACACTAGCGTTCGGCACGGTCCCGCTCGGCTCGGCAATCGAGTACGGGCCGAGGGTGCGGCGTTTTGCCGGGGCCCATGGCGCCTGCCCTCTTCCAATGCGAACGCCCTCCGCGAATACCGTGCCCGCTCGCCACAGTTTTGTGACACCGGGTGTCTGCCGGGCAGGTCTTCATTCCCTTCCCGAAGCTGCTGCCCTGCGTGGGCACATTGCGCATGTTCCGCACCGCATGACGGCCATGTGAAAGTCGGTCGATCAAGGACTCCAAAACCGTTGCATGCAGTTCCACAAGTCGCATTCGACGTCATTAACGAAGCGCCGATCCGAAATGCCGTTTCTACATTGCCTCGGGATGGAGTCGCTGTTGGGGAGGCTCCACAACACCCATGGAGGAGGAACCGTACATGGATTGGAAACACTCGTCCCTGCTTTCCATCGCGCTGGCGGCGATGGCCTGTCACTCGGCATTCGGCGAAACCGTCAATGCCCGCTTTCCGCGCCAGGCGGCGGATAGCAACAATCAGTTCATGCGCATGTTTCCCGATCTGCCACCTTTCGCGCGGCGAACCGACCGGGTGCGAGCCGCAGTGCAAGCCCTCGGCGCGAAGAATGGCCTGCTCGATGCGCAGGACAACCTGTCAGATCCGGTCCAGTCGATCACCAATCAACCGGTATTCAGCCCGCTGAACTTGGACAACCCGACGATGACGGCCGGCGTGACCTTTTTCGGACAGTTTCTGGACCACGACCTGACGCTGGACCTGCGATCCGAGTTGACGGAAAGGTCCGCTCCTCGCCGTACGGTGAACTTCCGCAGCCCCGCCTTCGATCTCGACTCGCTCTACGGCGAGGGCCCGGAGCGATCCTCCCACCTGTATGTGCAGTCCGACGTCGACATCAAGTTCAAGATCGACGCGATTCCCGGATCGGAATCGGTTTCGCGCAAGGGTGTGCAGCGCTTCGACCTGCCGCGTGACTCGCGTGGCGACGCCCTCATCGGCGACAGCCGCAACGACGAGAACGTCATCATCTCCCAGTTCCATGTGGCGATGCTGCGGTTTCACAATGCCGTCACCGACCACTTGCGAGCTCAGGAGTCGAACCAGGGCCTGTCGCCGCGGAAGTTGTTTTCTCGGGCACGCCGGATGGTCAGGTGGCACTACCAGTGGTGCATCCTGCACGAGTTCCTACCAGCCACGATAGGTCAGGAGCGCGTGGACCGGATCATGCGCGAGGGGCTCAGGTTCTATGACATCAACCGGGCGCGCCACCGGGACGACCGGGACGACAAGGACGACAAGGACGGAAGGGACGGAAGGGACGGCAGGGATGACAGAGACGACGAGGACGACGAGGTCACCCGGGACGACAGAGACCAGAGGAACCACAGGAACCACAGAAACCGCGGGAAGCACAGAGACCGCGACCCGCTGATCCCGATCGAGTTTTCCGTTGCGGCATACCGCTTCGGCCATTCCCAGATTCGGCCGAGCTATCGGGCGAACTTCGGGCGCGACGACACTCAGCAGTTCTTCGCGTTCATCTTCGACGAGAGGCTGGATCCGAACTCGGCCGATCCCCCCGATCTGCGCGGCGGCAAGCGTGCGGCCAGAAAATTCATCGACTGGCAAACCTTCTTCGATTTCGGCGACGGCAATTCGCGCAAGAACAAGCGCATCGACACGAAGATCTCGAGCGTGGTGATGGAACTGCCGGGCGCGCGTGCACCGGTTCCCGGCCTGCCTTCCGACGGCGTGCAGTCGCTGCCCTCTCGCAACATGATGCGCCACGTCAACTTCGGTCTGCCCTCGGGCCAGGCGATCGCACGCCACATGAATGTACCTGTGCTGTCGCCCGAGCAGCTGAAGGACCTCGCGCCGTATGACATGACCGAAAGCACGCCGCTGTGGTTCTACATCCTCAGGGAAGCGGACGTGATGGAAGATGGCCAACGCCTCGGTCCGGTCGGGGGGCTCATCGTGGGTGAAGTGTTCATCGGGCTGCTGAAGGCGGACGAGTCTTCGTTCCTGGCCAAGTCCCCCGATTGGAAACCAAACCTGCCATCGGCGGGCGGGCCGGGCACGTTCAAGATCACCGATCTGCTCAAGTTCGCCGGGGTGGTGCCGCCCTTGCAGTAATGGGTCTCGCTGTACCTGCAGGCCTCCGCCAGTGTGCCGAATCGGGAGTTCGTTGGAGCGGCATCGGCGGAGGCTGCAGTGCAGGTGAATCGTGCCGAGAACGGCCGCAGCCTGGGCGTGGCGCTCAGCCGGGTCGTGCGACCCGGCGAGCACCGCAACGACGGCGGCGGCCTTGAGCCATCCTGCGAACCGCAAGGAGACAGGACCATGCGCGCCATGCATGGTACTCAATGAGTCCATCATCAATGAGGGAGTCCCATGGGCATGCCGCTGGCAAGGAAGACCCTGGCTGAGTTCTTGGCCTGCGAAGAGCATCAGACTGAGAGACACGAATTCTTCCGAGGTGAAATCTTCGCCATAGTGGGCGGCACCGCCCGCCACAACCGCGTGGTCATGAACCTCGGCAGTCGCATCGCTGATCACCTGGACGGCAGCGGGTGCCAAGCGTTCACCGAGAGCATGAAGGTGCAAATCGCCGAGGGCATCCTCTATCCCGACGTGGTGGTGACGTGTGGCAAGGCTCTGGCTGGCGACGAGCAAATCATCGCCGACCCGAAGCTCATCATCGAGGTGCTGTCGCCGTCCACCAAGGGCTACGACAAGCGCGACAAGTTCATCCTCTACCGCTCGCTTCCATCGTTGCGCGAGTACGTTCTGATCGACCCTGCGGAGCAGCGTGTCGAGGTGTTCACCTTGGCCGATGCCGATGCGTGGACGCTGGTGGACCAGACCAAGGCCAACGATCTGACCCTGAGCAGCATCGACCTCAAGCTACCGATGGCATCGGCGTTCAAAGGCGTGGAGCAAGCGGCGTGACGACCAAGCCGGAGCAGAGCCAGCAGGCGTTCTTGCACGAGGCGAAGGCCACGTTGGGGCTGACCTGGGATGAGTTGGCCGAGCAGGCCGGCATTGCGCCGCGTGCGCTGAAGAACTACCGCATGCCCGATCGCTCCCAGAACCATCGGGGCATGCCCAGCCTGGCGCGACGTGCCGTTCAGCAGTTGCTCGATGCACACGCTCAGAAGAATCGCAGAAAGGCCGCTTGAAATGCGCGAGCGGCCGATCCTTGCATCGAAGACGAAACCGCGTCCCTAACGCTGAACCGGCGCCCTCCTGCCTGACACAGCTCGCTCGACCCAGCCGGAGAAAACAAGGCTCAGCGCACAGTTACACCGAGGCCGCGCCGGTATCCGAGAATTTCGCTTCAAACCATACAACAGGGATCCCCTATGGAATACTGGGTCGTGCCACACACCTCCCCCCCGGTGGTCGAGTGCCGCACCGGCGTGAACGAGCCTGCGAACGCGCTGGATCTGATCGCCGCCTGCGCTCAGCACGACACCGACCGTCTGCTCCTGCTGTCGACCGCCCTCCCGCCCGCCTTCTTCGAGCTTCGCACACGCTTCGCGGGCGACTTCATCCAGAAACTGATCAACTATCGTTTGCGGGTTGGCGGTGTTTTCGAATCGGACGATGCCTATCCCGAGAGGTTTCGGGAGTACCTTCTGGAGGCCCGTCACGGCCCGCAGTTCCGCGCGTTCTCCTCGCGGGAGGACGCACTGCAGTGGCTCTGTGCGAGGTGAGAGTCCGGTCTGCGGCCTGTCATCCCGGGACAACAGGCGCACGCTCTTCACGTCCTGCGCCCGCGCACAGCGCACGACCGCACTGAGCGCGGGCCCGGTTCTTCGCGCTCCACGGAGCCGCTGGTGTCGATGCTGACGCCGCAGGTTCGGCTCCGTGCTTGAATTGGCGGGCAAGACCGGTATGCCGGCCAGCGGCGATACGAATAGGCGGGCCCATCGGCCGGCCTCCCACACACGATGGGCTTGCCCACCTTGTATGTCGGCACGGCAGGCGTGTCTTTAAATGAGGGAAAACACCCGAGGGCCTGGGTTCGGGCCTGAGGCAGCATGGGCCCATGCCATCACGCTGGGCCCGGGTGGTCTTCAAGGAGGCGCCCCCTGACCGACGCACCCTAGGAAGATCGCCTGAATAAGCGCCTCCTCGCCGGCCCGGCTCAACCTTTATCGCCGAGCAGGTTCAGAACGACGATGGGCACGCGGGGCTGGGGCGGACGCTGCTCCAACGCGCCCCGCCGCCCCTGGGATTCATCACTTGTATAAAGCGGGCGGTGCTCCCGCAGGCGCAGCCCGAGGTGCTCGTCGAAACTGCCAGACGGACTGAGGTCGAGTAGTGATGAGCCTGGAGGCAGCAGATGCCTCCCAAGGTGCGCGAAGTGGTCTCTGTGCCCGATCGTCATGGCGCCCTCCACCACCAGACCGACGTTGTGAATGGAGCCGAGCGAGACAACATGACAGATCCAGCATTGACGGATATCGGGCTGCATGGAGCAGTAGCGGTGAACCTCGGTGCAGAAAGCTCGTATGTCCGGCAGCCCGATGCGCTGGTCCGCTGTGTTTGCCCTGGCATTCTGCGACGCCAGCAGCAAGGAGCTTCGTATCAGGTGAAGGGTCTCATACGAGAGCGCCGTGCCGTGACGGCCGTCCGTCACCGATAAGTCGAACTTTCGACAACGAGTCAAACCGAGCAAGACGGCTCCCGCGCAAGAAACAAATGAGTTTGCCGCGGTGGCGGACGCGTTTTCGGCGGCCTCTGCGGTGACATAGACCCGGAGCTTCGGAAAACCGTCCGGCTGGGTCTCGGCGTGCAGACTCAGGGTGTCCGTTCCGCGAACACCGACGCGTTGGTGCCCAGCCACCCAAAAGCGCTGAGCCGCGAAGCGGATCGGAAAATCAAAACCTAGGTGCCAACCCAAACGCTCTGCCTCCAGCCAGGCATGAGTAGCGATCAACAACGGATGAGGTGACATCGGCGTCCTCCTTGGCAGGAACAGAAGGATGGCTGTGCCCTCGCCCGCAAGGTGGCGAGTACCGGCGCGTCAGAGCCAGGCCCGTCAGACTACCCAGCCTTGCGTTCCGACGGCACCCGCCGTTTCGAGGGGGCAAGGAGAATCAAGCACTTGGCATTCGGGTCCACCTGTGGGGTGGACTATCGACTCAGCAAGTCCTTCACATGTGCGCGCAGATCTTCGACGATGAGGTCATCGGCTTAGCAAAGAATGCAAGACTGGCCAGGCTGCTCCTCAGGACGCGCTCATTCCCCAGAATGCCCCACCCAGGCCGACAGTTCCCTTGCAAGCGGGTTCACTTCCATCGAAAGGTGTTTCGCCACCGAGACACGATCCGCCGCCGTTCGTTGCTGCGACAAGAACCAATTGCCCTTCAGCGATCGGACCTCGATCTCGAATCCCACCAGCCTCTCGATCGAGGCGCTGATGAAATGCGGGTCGGCTTCCTCCAGCGACCAGGGGTGGACTCTGGAGGATTCTTGCTGCTTCACCAGCGCCTCGAGGTGGCGACGCAAAAAGCTGGCGTCGTCGACGATGTGAACCGGCCCTCGTGCTTCTGCCGCGACATAGTTCCAACCGGGCGCCACCGACCTGCTGCGCTGACCGTTCACGTACCACCTCGGCGAGATGTAGGCGTTGGGCCCCTGGAACAGCGCCACCACTTCGGGTGCTAGACGTGCACATTCCAGAAAGGGGTGACCGACGGGACAATGGCCTCTCAAGCGGTCCGGCTCGCCCTCGGCGCCCGGGACCAGATCGAGCGGGAACAAATGGACTTCCGGATGCGATCCCTGGGCTGTGATCAAGGCAGCGAGGGGCCATGCCTGCAGGAATCCACGCAAGGTGTCCTGGTCCTGCTGTGCGAACAAATCTCGAATGTGCATGCAGTGCAATCGTGCAAGTCGGTCACCACAGTATCTGCACCGGCTGCCACCGGGTCTTGAACGATTTGGCCACTGAACTCAGTGCTGCCAGGTCGGCGGCACGGCCTGCAGGCGTCGCGGCGTGAAGCCGCCGAACCGCCGGAACTCCCGGCAGAGGTGGGCCTGGTCGGCGTAGCCAACGATGCAGGCAAGGTCGGCGAGCGCTTGCTCGGGCCGGCGCTCCAGAAGCCGCATGGCGTGCTGGAACCGCAGCAGCCGCCCGAGCGTGACGAGCGGCATGCCGGCCAGCGCGAGGGCATGCCGACGACCGGACCGCGACCCGTCGGCCCGGTACGTCCCGAAAGCCACGTGCAGGGATTCGATGCGCTCAAGCGCCTGACGCTGCCAGGCCTGCAAAACAATGCCCTCGGCGAGTTGAACCGCCAGCCTCTGCAGCGCGATGACGGCGTCTTCAACCCGCGTCGCGGCGAGCAGTTCAGCCGTCCTCGGGCCGAGCCGCTGGCGAGCCGGCGCGTCCGGCACCCACCTGTTGCGCAGGGATCCGGCTTCCAGCCCCAGGCAGATCGCGCCCCACCCGAGCCGAAACCGCACACCTGCAAGAAAGTCGCCCGGGCGCACGGGACTGCGTGCCGCTCGATCGGTGGGTCCCACGATACGAAGACTTGAACCGCTGAGTGTCCCGTCGCTGCCCAGGTGCGCCCGCAGGAGCAGATCCATGCGGCCATCCGCCGGCACCAATTGCTCGCCCTCCCCTTGCACGGTATAGGTCCAGCAGGCCTCCACCGGCGGACACGACCACGTCGCAGCCTGGTGCTCCTGATAGTGGCCCAGAGCAGATCGAAGGAGCAGTGACATTCTTTGATACCCGAACAGCTGTGCCCATGCGCGGACTGGCAAGAGGAAACACCCGCAAGTATGGAACAACGCGTGCCGGTCGCTCACGCTGCGGGAGGCCGGCGGCGGGCCGAGGCGCCCACGTTCCCCGAAGAAGTGTGCCTTTGAGGCCACGCGGTCAACCGCCCGGCCTGCCCAGTCGCCGCGGCTGTGGGGTGGTCGCACCGCCGCTGCTAGGATCCGCGCAGCCGTGCCCTGCGACCGCCGCGGCGCGCCAGCCCCCTCCTCTGCCCGAAGCCGGAACCTTGAGCCGCACTCCAACCACGACAGCACGCCCGAAAGCCGCACAGCCGCCCCGTCGCTCAGGATCCCGAAAAGCACGGGACACCGCCCACCCCTCGCGACAAGCCGCCCGCATGAGCGGCATTGCGATGCTGGTCTTCCTCGGCATCTACCTCGCGGTGGCGCTGATGTGGTCGGTCCCGACCTGGCTGACGGCCGCCTACCTGGCCGCGAGCCTGGTCTGTTTCGTCACCTACGCACTGGACAAGCGCGCGGCCCAGGCCGGCTGCCGGAGGGTCCCCGAACGGACGCTGCACGTGATGGGCCTGGCCGGGGGCTGGCCCGGCGCCCTGCTGGCGCAGCAGTGGCTGCGGCACAAGTCGAGCAAGGTGTCCTTCCGCACGCGGTTCTGGGCCACGGTCGTCCTCAATGTCTCGGCTTTTGTGCTGCTGAACTCACCGTGGATGGCGGGTCTGGCGGGCTAGCACGCGCCTCGCCTTGAAGGCGATCGCCGGCCCGCAGGACGTCTCACATGCCGCCGTGCTGCTGGGCCCCGCCGCCCAGATCCACCATGGCGGGCGTCACCTCGGCAAAGCGCACCACCTTGCCACCATGGTCCGCGACAAAACGCCGCGCGTCGGCCTCGGCTAGAAAACTCGCGATGGTGGGCCCCATGGAGCCATGGCGCTTGCTGCCCGCGACATACCATGCGGCCTTTGCGTCGATCCAGTGGCCGCGAGGCTGGGCCCAGTCGGCGCGGCCCATGTCCTGGACGAAGACCGCCCGCACCGTGCGTACCTGCTCGGGCACCAGCAAGGTGCTGAACATCTCGACGGTGTCGCAGCAGAACACCGGTTTTGCCTGGCCGGCGTAATGGATCTGCGCCTTGGGGCCGGGATAGTCGGCCAGCAGCATGCCGTCCAGATCGCAGGTGGTGGCCGGGTCGATCTCGTGCGGCGTGACGGCGGCCGAGGCGACCTCGCGGTCGCAGCCGGCGAGCACGGTGGCGCTCAGGGCCGCGAGGAGCCAGGTTCGGCGGTTCATGTTCATGAGCGGAATCTCCAGGTCGCGAGGCCGAGCGGGGCGACGATCCAGGCGAGCATCGCCGCGCCGAGCAGCCAGGGGCTGGCGAGCGCGGGCGGCACGATGCTGCCCAGACCGTACTGCGTGCGCACGTCCTCGAGCGAAAACACGTTGAGGATGCGGAAAACGTCGGCGGGGTTCAGCAGCAGCAGGTAGGGAAATGCTTCGCCGCCCCAGCGCCCCCCGCCCAGCACCAGGGTCCCCAGCAGCAGCAGGTCGAACACCAGCACGAAAAAGAACCACAGCGCGATCGCCAGCCCGGAGGCGCGCGTGCGGTCGCGCGCCAGCACCGACACAGTCACCGCGAGGCTGAGGAAGGCCAGGCCCAGCAGCACCGAGCTGAGGACAAAACCGCCGTAGTGGTAGAGGCCGGCCCAGCCGAGCGGCTTGAACATCAGGGCGCCGACCAGGGCGAACCCCGCGAGCGTCGACAGCGTCAGCGCGGCCGCGAGCCCGAGATACTTGCCCAGCAGCAGCTCGAAGCGCGTGATCGGCAAGGCCAGCAGCAGGTCGAGCGAGCCGCGCTCGCGCTCGCCGACGATGGCGTCGAAACCCAGCAGCAGCGCGATCAGCGGGATCAGGTAGATCACCAGGCTGACCAGGCTGGCAATCGTGAACTCGATCGAACGGAAACCCACCGCGCCTTGCTGGGCACCGCCCAGGGTGGCGATCACGACCGAGAACGCCGTGAACACCAGCGCCACCGCGAGCACCCAGCGGTTGCGCATGCGGTCGCGGAACTCCTTGGCCGCCACCGTGGCGATCGGTTGCCATTCCATGCGTCGTCTCCTCAATGCGCCAGGCCAAAAAACACGTCTTCGAGCGAGGGCTCGGCGATGTGCACGTCCAGCACCCGGGCACCGAAGGCCGCCAGCGCCTGCAGCAAGGCCATCTTGGCGCCGCGTGGGCAGCGCAGGAGCAGGCCGTCGGAGGTGGGCTCGGGCCGGGCCGCGTCCGCCAGCAGGGGCAGCGCGCCGAGCGCCTGCGCGATGCCGGGCACATCGGCCGGCTCCAGCCGCAGGTGCACCATCAGCGGCATGGCCGCCTGCTCGCGCAGCGCCTGGACGCTGCCCAGGGCCAGCACGCGGCCGGCGGACAGGATGGCGAGCCGGTCGACGCGGTCCTGCAGCTCCGCCAGGATGTGCGAGGTCAGGATCATCGTCACGCCCTCGTCGCGCAAGCCGCGCAGCGTGGCATAGAAGTCGCGGATCGCCAGCGGGTCCAGTCCGGTGGTCGGCTCGTCGAGGAACAGCACGCGTGGCTTGCCGAGCAGCGCCTGCGCAAAACCGAGCCGCTGGCGCATGCCCTTGGAGTACTCGCGCACGGGCCGCGCGGCGGCCTGTGACAGGCCGACACGCTCCAGCGTGCTTTCGCACTCGCTCACAGGCACCCCCTTGAGCCGGGCGAAGAACCGCATCGTTTCGAGGCCGCTCAGGTTGTCGTAGAGCACCACGTTTTCCGGCAGGTAGCCCATGTGCCGGCGCGCGGCGCGGAAGCCGCGCCCGCTCACCGCCGCCCCGCCGACGTGGATCTCGCCCGCGGTGGGGGTGATGAGGCCCAGCATCATCTTGAACAGGGTGCTCTTGCCGGCGCCGTTGTGGCCGATCAGTCCGAACACCTCGCCACGCCGCACGCTGAGGTCCACGCCGTCGACGGCACGCACGGCCGGGTAGTGTTTGCTGACGCCGCGCAGCCGGATGGCGGGTGTGTCGTCGTCGGTCTCAATGCTGCTTGCCACGCCACTTGCTCCACGTCTTGTCACCCGGCTGCATGCGCGGGTTGGGATCCACCACACTGGGCACGCGCAGCACCGGGAACTGCTGGCCGACCAGCCGCAAGGCCTGCACGGCAGGGCTGGACAGCAGCAGCTTCAGGGTCGGGTGCTGCCAGCTCAGCCGGTCCACCAGGTCGTTCGCTTCATACGGCACGTCACCGCGGCCGTCGTCGCCACGGTCCCAGCCGAGATAGTTGCTCCAGTAGTTGCCGCGCTCGGTGCCCCAGTGCTCGTCACGCGCGCCCACGTAGCGCACCTGCTCGCGGTTGTCGATGAAGTCGTTGCCCTCGACCCGGTTGCGGGTCGAGCCGGCCGACAGGTGCACGCCGACCTCGTTGTCCAGCACCAGGTTGCCCTGCAAGGTGGTGTATTCGACGTCGTAGATGAAAAAGCCGCGTGCGTTGCCGGCCACGACGTTGTTCTCTATCGTGGCGTCCTGCAGGGTGCGCAGCATGATGCCGTGGTCCGAGTTGGCCCAGGCGCGGTTGTTGCGCACGATCTGATCGCGCACTTCCATCAGCGCCAGGCCGCCGCGGTTCCTCCAGCTGTCGTTGTCTTCCCACACGTTGTGGTACGAGTTCATGTAGTGGGTGCCGTAGCGGCTGTGGTGCAGCCTGTTGCCGCGGAACAGCGCATGGTGCGAGACGTCCACGTACAGCGCGTCGCGCACGAAGGCGATGCGGTTGCCGATGATGCGCGCGCCCCGGGTGTTGTAGAGCTGCACGCCGTTGCCGCGCTGGGAGGTGGCGTACTCGCGCTTGCCGGTGATGAGGTTGTGCTCCACACGCACGTCGTCGGCCTTCTCGATCCACAGGCCGAACAGGTTGTAGGTGAGGTCGCAGTGCCGCACCACGGCGCGATGGGCGCCCGGGCGGATGTAGATGCCGGCGTTCTGGTCCAGCAGGCTGTCGCCCGAGTCGCGCACGATCAGGCCTTCGATCACCACGTCGGGCGCGCTCACCCGGACCGTATCGCCACGCAGGCCGCCGCTGAGGGTGGGCCGTCCGACACCGCGCAAGGTCAGCGGCTTGGCGATCGTCAGGTTGCCGACGTAGAGGCCGCGCATCACCTCGACCACGTCGCCGGGCGCGGCGCGGTCGATCGCCGCCTGCACGGGGTCGCCCGGCTTGACGGTCCATGTCGCGGCACGCAGGCCCGCGGGCAAGGCGACCGCGGCACACAGCACCAGCCCCCCCAACAGGCGTCTTGCAGCGAAGGCTCGCATCACGCTCACCTCACACCGAAAGCAGCCCGAGGGCCTGGAGCGCCAGGAACAGCGCGGCGCCGATCAGCAGGTTCTTGAAACCCACATAGCTCAGCATGTCCATCACGCTCGCCTCGCGCCAGCGGTGCCCCCACCAGGGACCGTCCTTCACCAGGCGCTTGCCGTCCAGGCGGATCAGCACCTCATAGACACTCCACCCGAACCACCAGCCGATCAGGGCGCCCGGCGACAGGCGGCCCGCGGCCGCCAGCAGCCAGGCCTGGCTCGCCGCCAGTGCGAGGGTCAGGCCGGCCGTGTGCAGCACGCGGTGGCGCGTGAAACCCGCGAGGCTCCACGGCCAGAGGTGGTGCAGCAGCTCGGCACAGAGCCAGGCCGCCGTGCCGGACGGACGGGCATACGGCGGCGCGACCGGCGGGGTCGGCAGGCGTGGATCCACACCGGTGACGGCAGCTGGCGGAGGGGCGCGGTCCGCCGGCACCGGATGGATGGGGATGAAGTAGCCGTCGCGCCCGATGCGCGTCAGCGGCAGACCGGCACGCTCGCGCTGCTTGCGTTCCTTGGCCAGTGGCGGGCAGGCCGTGCTGTCGGTGTAGAGCACCATGCAGTCCAGGCAGTGCAGGCACTCCCGGTGGTCGATGCGGCCGTGCAGGTCGATGGCCTGGGCGCCGCAGCCGACCGCGCAGGCCTTGCAACGGTTGCAGTCCGGCTTGCGGCTCAGCCCGAACCAGCGGAAGGTGCTGGGCATCGCGAGGGCACCGCCCAGCGGGCACAGGTATTTGCAGAACGGCCGCTCGATGAAAAGGGACAGGCCCAGCAGCGTCGCGGTGAACAAGGTATAGGGCCAGGCGCGGTTGAACAGGCCGACCAGGAAGGTGGTCTTGAACGGCTCCACCTCGGCGAGCATCTCCGCCAGTCCCATCGAGAACATCGACACGGTCAGCAAGCCGAAAAACACGCCGTACTTGACCCACTTCAGCCGGTCGTGCCAGCGCTGCGGCAGCTTGAACTGCCAGCGCTTGAGGCCGATGGCGCGGGCCACCTTGTGGAGGATCTCCTGCAGCGAGCCGAAGGGGCACATCCAGCCGCAGAACAGCCCGCGGCCCCAGACGAAGACCGTGATGACGATGAAGATCCAGAACAGGAAGATGAAAGGATCGCTCAGGAACAGCGACCACCGCCACTGGAACAGCAGGGCGTGGAACCACGTCAGCACCTGGGTGATGGAGGGCTGCGCCATCGCGCCGAAGCCCACGAACACCACGCTCAGGACCCAGGCGGTGTACTTGAAGCCGTTGACCGGCCACTTGTTCTTGTGCGTGGCACGGCGGGTCAGCTTGTCGCGCAGCGCATAGACCACCGCCACCGCGACCAGGAGGGCGGCAAACAGCGCGATCTCGACGGCGCGCGCCTTCCACACCCGCATCCAGGGCGCGTCCACGGTCAGCGCCTCGGGGCGTCCGCCTTCCAGTGCGGCCTCAGGCAACCAGTAGGCGGCGTCGAAGTTGGCGAAGCTGCGCGTGCCGGTGGCCGGGTCCACGCGGTTGCCGAGGAAGCTGAGTTTCCACGGATAGGCCGGCGAGAACGCTGCCGAGCGCACGATGAAGATGGCCGACTCGGTGAACCTCGGCGCCCCCGCGGCCTCCAGGCCGTACAGGTTCAGATAGTCCAGGTCGCGGAAGGTGAAGGCGTCGGACTCCTGGCGCAGCTGGATGCGGTCGTAGATGCCGCCTCGCACGAATCCCGAGCCCTTGAACGATTCCGCACCCGCGGTCCGGATCACGAACAGCGCGTGTTCCTTGTCCTTGAGTTGCGAACGCAGGTTCGCGAAGCCGCTGTCGCCCAGCAGGCTGCGGCCGATGTCCGGGTGGTTGAGGTCCCCGAACCAGAGTTCGATGAAGGGCGTGTCGCCGCGTGGCAGGCCGACCTGCTCCGGCTGCACCACGAGGCGCTGCACGGCGCCTTGCTCGACCAGCGTGGCCCAGTCGCTGCGCTGGCCGGTGACACGAAAGCGCGCCGGCTCGCGTTGCGTCGGGGCGAGGATGCCGACCTGGCGCGCCACCGCGGCGCCCGACATCGTCAGCACCTGGTTCTGCGCGATCACCGTGACGGTCGCGCCCGAGATCGCGTCCACTCCGAGCACACCTTCGTCCGGGCGCGACTGGCCGACCTCGATCTTGTCCGCCACCGACTTGCCGAGGTACTGGTCGTTGAAGCGGACCAGCGCCTCCTCCGGGATGCCCAGCAGCAGGATAGGTTCGGAATGCTTGAGCACCTTGACGCCGACAAAACGGCCCGCCGTGTCCATGCCGATCAGCGTCACCACCGGTTTGCCGGAATAGGCCGGCGTGTCGGTGATGTCGGTGGACAGCATCACGTAGCCCAACAGCTTGCGCGTGCCGCTCCTGTCGGCCTCGGCATAGGCTTCGACATAGGGGGGCTGGCCCTTGCGCGCCGAGAAGGCCTTGGCGCCGGGGAACACCTCGGCACAGGACACCAGCGCGCACAGGTCTTGGGCCGCGTTCAGATCGGCCGGCAGCTTGGCTTCGTAGGCGGTCGCATGCGCGGGAAGGCTGGCGAGCAGGCACAGCACGACCCAGCAGGCGGCAAGGACTCGGAACAGGGGTGTCATGGTTTGATCCAGCCCGTGCGGCGACGCTGCCGCCGCACGGGGCACGGCCCGGGAAGGCTTCAGGCCTCGACGATCATCCGCGTGCGCATCTCCAGGTGGAGCGCATGGCAGAAGTGGGTGCAGTAGCACCAGAACACGCCGGGCTGGTCGGCGACGAAGGTCACCGAGGCCGTCTCCAGCGGATTGACGATGAAGTTCACGTTGTACTTGGGGATCGCGAAGCCGTGTGTCAGGTCCTCGACCTTGTCCAGGTTGGTGAGGATCAGCGTCACCTCGTCGCCCTTCTTCACGGTGAACTCGCGCAGGCTGAAGGCCGGTGCCTGCGAGGTCATCTTGACGGTCACCTTCCTGCCGTTGCGGACCACACCCGACTCCTTCGGGTCCTTCACGGCCAGCGGGAAGTCGTCCAGCGCGTAGACCTGCTTCGGGCGCAGCAGCTCACGCTTGAAGATGATGAAGTCGTGCGGTTCGCCGCGCACCGGGTGGTCGCCGGCCAGGGCCATCTTCTCGCCGGAGATGTCGATGAGCTGCTCGTTCTCGGGATGCAAGGGGCCCACCGGGAGGAAGCGGTCCTTCGAGAACTTGCAACCCACGGCGAGCCACTTGCCGTCGGCCGCCACGGTTTCGGACTGGGAGGCGTTGACGTGGCCCGGCTGGTACTGCACGTCGATGCGGTCCAGCACGTACTTGGCGGTCTTGTCGCCGGCATGGAACTTGATGGCCGCCTCGATGTTCCACTTCACCACCTGGCTGTCCAGGAACAGCGTCGTGTAGCCATTGCCGCGGCCGTCGAAGGCGGTATGCAGCGGGCCGAGCCCGAGTTCCACCTCGGCCACGATGGCCTGGTCGACCTTCTCCAGCTTGCCGTCGAACCAGTCCAGCACCTTGGCCAGCTCGATCACGGTGCCGGTGGGCGACAGCTTGCCGGCGCAGATGAAGTACTTGCCGTCGGGGCTGGCGTTGACCCCGTGCGGATTTTTGGGAACGCTGACATAAGCGGTCAGCGCCGTCTTCGGATCGGCATTGGCTGCGCGCGTGCCGTCCACCACCGGCACCTTGGAGCTGCCGATGGTGCGGAACTTGCCGTCCTTCACCGCCTGCTCGATGCGGGCGATGTTGAAGAACAGGCAGGCGTCGCGCTCGGCGGACATCATGTCCTCGAAGTGCACGCCGCTTTCGACGTTGTACTGGTTGGTGGCTGCCAGCTTGCCGTCATAGGAGGTGGCAGTGAGGTCGCAGTTGCCGTCGATCAGCACCTGCCAGCGGACCTCCATGGTTTCCGCATCCACGCAGGTGAACATCGAGCGGTACTGTTCCGCCTTGTCCGTGGCCTGGCCCTGGTTGGGCAGCGGGATCTGGAACTCGGCGCCGCAGAAGACCCGCGTCGTGTAGTTGATGGCCGGGTCGACCGGGTCACGCTTGTCGGGGAAGATGCCGTGAAAGCCCTGCACGTTGGGCAGCTCGGTGATCTTGTCGCAGACGAAGTAGTCGAGCCGGATGCGCGCCAGGCGGCTGTTGATCTTGTCGTTGATCCAGGCGTACCGGCCGTCGTAGTTGCCGTCCTTGTAGGAGGCATGCACGTGGTGGCTGTCGCCGACGGTATAGCGCAGGCTGCCGTCGGGCTTGGTGCCCATGATCTTCTTGGACTCGTTGGTGATGCCCCAGCCCACCAGCGCATCCGGCACGAAGCAGGGAATGCGCAGGATCTCACGGCCCGACGGCAGGCCCAGCACGCGCATGTCGCCGGTGTGGCCGCCGCTCCAGAGGCCGTAATAGGTGTCCAGCTCGCCGGGCTTCAGGTGGGTGGCGCTCGCCTCCCCGGACGCTGCGTGGGGGGCCGCTGCGGCGGCCGGCGAGGCGGCCTTGGTCTTGTCGGTGCAGGCGGCGATACCCGCGAGGCTGGCCAGCGCAGCGGTATTCAGGAAGCGGCGGCGACCAGCGACCGGCGCGGTGTCATTCGGCGATTGTTTGCCTTGGCTCATGTTGCGATCCTCAGGACGGTTCCGGCAGCCTTGAAAGGCGGGCTCCGGTTTTGCTTGGATAGTCATCCGGGCTGAATGGTCGGCAATCTCGCCCTCCCGCGGCTTGACGCCAATCAACTTCTTCTGAAAAGTGCAGCCTCTCTGCACCTTTTGATTTACGTCATGCCACGGGCTGAGGGGCACTCCTAGACTTCGCCAGCCATTAGTCCTGGAGTTGCACGATGAACAAACGATTGCTGGTCTCGGTGCTTGCCCTTGCGGCGCTTGCCGCCTGCGGCCAGAAGGAATCCGAAGCGCCTGCACCTGCGGCGGCGCCGGCTGCGACTGCAGCCCCCGCAGCGGCGGTCCCCGCGGTCGCCGAGAACGCGGTGGGCAAGAAGATCTACGGCAATGTCTGCGCGATGTGCCACGCGGCCGGCGTTGCCGGCGCCCCCAAGCCGGGCGACCAGGCCGACTGGAGCGCCCGCGTCGGCCAGGGCAAGGACCTGGTGTACAAACACGCCATCGAAGGGTTCACCGGCGCGAAGGGCATGATGCCCGCTCGCGGCGGCAGCGCGTCGTTGACCGATGAGGAGGTCAAGGCCGCGGTCGACTACATGATCGCGTTCACGCGCTGAGCCGCGGAGTCGACGCTCATGTCCACCCGATCCGACATCCCGGTGAACACGCGTCGCCGCAGCCTGGTGGCGGGTCTGCCGCTGCTGGTCTGCGGGCTCGGACTCGGCGACGCGGCGGCAGCGCGGCCCGCCCTGCTGCGCGACTCGCGCGCGCTGATGGGCACCCGGGTCGACATCACCGTGGCCGCAGCGGACCCGGCACTGCGGCGCCACGCCGTCGAGCTGGCCTGGCGCGAGATGGAACGCCTGGTGGAGATGATGAGCCACTGGCGCCCGACCAGCGTCGTCAGTGCCGTCAACCTGGCCGCCGGCCTGCAGCCCGTACCGGTCCCGCCGGAGCTGATGCGCGTCCTGAAGATGGCGCAGCGGGAGTCGCAGCGAAGCGGCGGTGCCTTCGACATCACGGTGGGCTCGGTGCGAGGCTGGTCCTTCGATCCCCATCAGCCGGCGCTGCCGTCGCGAGAGGCCATCGTCAAGCAGCTGCCGCTGGTCGATTTCCGCCGCTTGCATCTGGACGAGAAGGCCGGAACCGCTTTTCTGGCGACGCGTGGCATGCGCATCGACGTCGGTGGCATCGCCAAGCTGCCGATCCTCGAAGCCGGTATGGAGACGCTGAAGCGCCACGGCATCGCCAGCGCGATGATCAACGGCGGCGGCGACGTGGTCGTGGCCGGCCCGCTCGACGGCCGTCCGTGGCGCATCGGCGTGCGTGATCCGCGCGCGCCGCAGCGCCTGCTCGGCATACTGCCGGTCAGCCAGGGTTTTGTGGTCTCCTCGGGAGACTACGAACGTTTTTTCATGCGCGACGGCCGGCGTCTGCACCATGTCCTCGACCCGGCCACAGGGTGTCCGACACAAGGGCTGCGCGGGGTGACACTGGTGGCCCGCGACCTGGAATCGGTCAACGGACTGGGAGCGACCCTGATGGTGCGCGGCGCGGCGGCCGGGCACGAACGGATGCGCCGGCATGCGGGGCTGGAGGGGCTGTGGGTCGAGGCCGACGGAAGGACCTGGATCTCACCCGGGCTCGCCGGGCGCATGGTCGCGGCGGGCTGACCTCGCGGGTCCGCCGGATCGGCGGGTCACGCGGCGCCCGGCCCTCCACGGCCGCGGATCTCGCGCACCCCTCGCCCGAGCTTGCGCCGCAGCAGCGTGCGCAAGGTCACGCCGTCGGCATACCCCACCTCGGCCGCGATCGCGTCGACGCTGTCGCGGCTGGTCTGCAGGCGGTGCACGGCGCGCTCGATGCGCAGGTCCTGGAAGTAGGACAGAGGGGTCTTGCCCAGCACGCGATGGAGCCGGCGCGCCAGCGTGCGTTCACTGGTGCCGATGGCCCGGGCAGCATCCGACAGCGAAAAACCCAAGGCCATGCGGCCACGTGCCCAGTGCTCGAAACGCTCGATCAGCGGGTCGGCATGCGCAAGGTGGTCGGCAATGATGTAGGGGCCTTGCGAGGGTCGCGCGTCGATCATCAGGTAGCGGGCCACCAGGGCAGCGGCCGCCGGACTGGCTTGCCGCAGCAGCCAGAGCGCGAGATCCGCGTGAGCGAAGGCGGCGCCCGCCGTCACGACGGCGCCCGAAGGAACCAGCATGCGCGACTCGTCCAGCTCGACCTGCGGATGCAGGCGGCGGAACAGCGGCGCCAGCCACCAGGTGGTGGTCGCCTTGTGCCCGTCGAGTGCGCCGGACGCTGCGAGCAGGAAGGTGCCGGTGCACGCGGCCGCCAGACGGGCTCCCGTCGCACCACGCTGGGCGAGCAGTTGCACGGCGTCGCGGACATCGCGGCGATCGAGCGCCGCGCCCAGGGTCTCGGGGGTCTTGCTGCCCAGCGCGGGCGCGATCAGCACGTCGGGCGAGCCGCTGTCGGCCGGCTCGACCGGCACGACAAAGCCACGGTCGGTGCGCACGCGCCGCCTCACCCCGACCACACGGACCCGCAGCGGCAGCTCGCCCGGCTGCAGCTCGTTGGCGGTGCCGAACACGTCGAGCACCGCGCTCAGGCCGGTATCGAAGACGCCGTCCAGCGCCAGAACGTCAATTTGCATGATGGCAGGAACCGTACCATAAATGTCGATCCTGCCAACAGGTCCGTCACGGCTGCGAATCTACTTCGCTCTGCCCACTTTCGGGTGTCACAGCAAGGAGCAAGTCATGACGGTTCACAAGGCCCTGTTGGGGCGAACCGCTGCTGCTGGCGCCTCACCATGGCCTGCGGGTCTCGCGCACGTGTTCGAGACGGGTGTCGCCGATGCCGCGAAAGACGACGGCTTTCATGCTGGATGTCCCCGGGGTTGCCATGACAAGGCAGCGGGCACGCGAGGGGCCGGGCGCTGCCGGCCCCTCGGACAGGCTCAGTGGAGCTGCTTGTTCGGTTGCAAGATGTCGTCGTGCGCGTCACCGCGGCACCCGGCTCCAGGCCTTTCGCCGCGCGCCTTCGCGCCGGCCGACTGCTTCGTTCGACCTCCTTCTCTGAGTCGGGGCCTCCGGGGACGCACATTGCTTAGCGTCGCCAGCATTGGCAGCATCGACACAAGGACGTGCAATGACGGCCATCCCCAAATGGCAGCCGCGAGAATGAGCCGGACAAGCAGGGAAGTCGCGTCGCCGACCTCGCTCAGAGGTGCTTGTAAAAGAAGGTCGTGCCGCAAAACGCGCCGTCGGGCATCAGCGCGTACTTCGGCACCACACCCACCCGCTGCCAGCCGGCCCGCTGATACAGGCGCTCCGCGTCGCCGCCGGTCACGGTGTCCAGCACCAGCACCGACTTGCCCTCCTCGCGCGCCGCATCATCGAGCGCTGCCATGAGCCGCTCGGCAATGCCCCGGCGGCGTGCCCTGCGGTGCACCAGCATCTTCGCGACGTCGGCGCGGTGCGGCTGGTTGTCCGGCAGCGACGTGATCATCTGCACGGTACCGACGATCTGGCCTTCACCGTCCTCGGCGACAAGGAGCACCCGTTCGCCCCGTGCCACGCCCTCGGCCACACCACGCCAGAAGCTCAGCGCCTTCTCGCGCGGCAGCGGCAGCATGAAGCTCACCGAGGCTCCCCCCTCCACGCAGTCGATCAGCAGGTCCGCCAGCGCCTCGACACAGGCAGCGGCTTCGTTGGGGCCGACTCTTCGCATCCTTACATCCTCCACGAGCATCAGTTCCTCCGGCTGTTGACAAACAAAGGCAGGGTCGCCAGCGCCACGAGGTAGCGCGCCGGCGAACGGGTGGGGTTGCGGTAGACGATGGGACGGTCCAGTCGCATCGTGAGGCAGTCGCCGGTTTCCAGTCGCCAATGCGTGTCGCCGACCGTCATCTCCATCACACCTTCAATCATCCAGACCTGCTGGTGGATCTCGACCTCGCGCGCCGCGCTGTCGAGGGCGACCCGCTTCCCGGCGGGGAAGATCACATCGACCAGCTGGATGGGCGAGCGCGCGGCCGGCGACAGGTTGCGCCGGATATAGCCGGAGGCAGGGTCGGTCCACACCGGCTGCTCCGCGGCGCGCGCCATCGGCGACGGCTCGGCAGCCGGAGCCCCGCTGTCCTCGAACAGGGAGGCCACCGTGACCCCCAGGCCGGCGGCCAGCTTGTCGAGCACCACGGCCGTGGGGCTGCTCTGGGCCCGCTCGATGAGCGAGATGTTGGACCGGCTCACGCCGCTGCGTTCGGCCAGCGCGTCGAGCGAGAAACCCTGTGCGTCGCGGAGTTCGCGCACACGGCGGGCGATGCGGGTGTTGATGTCCATGCATCCACTTTACTGGAATTTCTTGTCCAGCGGAATGGCATCGCCTTGCTTCGAGGACGGACGCGCTCGTCGGAACAGTCGCCGACGAAACCGCCCCTCAGCCCCCTTCCTGGGCGTTCAGTCGGGCGGCGCCGATGCGCGGCGCGTCGAAGCAGCCCAGGCCTTCCAGCGTCGCCTCCACCGCGACGTCGAGCGGCGTGTGCGGCTCGTGGCCCAGGGTCGCGAGCAAGCGATCGTTGCTCATGCGGACCGACCGGCGCCAGAGGTAGCGCATTTCGAGCAGTTCACGCAGCGTCGCGACGAAGGGCGAGGCCAGCATCACCAGCCACCACGGGAAGGCGCGTGTCTTCGGCGGCTTGCCGCCGCGCCGGGCGACGGCGCGGCGAATGGCCTCGGCCATCTCGGTCCCGTCCTTGTCCCAGTGGCCTGCCATGTGGAAGCAGGCAAACGGCTCCAGCGCCTGCTGGCGCCCAAGCAGGGCCACCATGGTGCGCGCGACGTCGGGCAGGTAGGACCACTGATGGCCCACCCGGGGCTCGCCGGGAAGATGGATCGTGGTGACCGGGCGGCCCGGCTTCACCAGCCCTTGTGAAAACCAGCTGTTGCCCGGCTTCGGCCCGAAGAAGTCGCCGGCCCGGACGATGAGGACACGCGCGCCACGTTCCGACGCTACCCGCAGCCGCGCCTCGAGCTCGGCGCGGATGACACCCTTGCGCGTCGGCGGACGCTGCGGCGCATCCTCACTCAGCACCGGAAAGGCATCCGGCCCATAGTTGTAGACCGTGCCGGGCAGCACGAGGGTGGCGCGCTCCTCGATGGCGGCAGCGATGCTGTTGTCGAGCATGGGCAGGACCAGTTCCGCCCAGCGGCGGTAGCCCGGCGGGTTGACCGCGTGCACGATCACCGAGCAGCCGCGTGCGGCCCCGGCCACGTCTTCCCGGCTCATCGCATCGCCGCGCAGCCAGGTGATGCCGTCCTGCACCTCGACGGCGTGGGCGGCACCTCGCTTGAGCGCGCGCACCGCGTAGCCGGCGTCGCGCAGTTGCCGGGCCACTTCTCCACCAATACCCCCGGTCGCGCCGAGCACCAGGGCCACAAGGCTGACGGACATGTCGATCTCCAGATCGAGTTGCGATGAAGAAATTCTGGGTGGCGGCGGGCTGCAATGGAATTACCGAACATGCTCCCGCTGCCATACACTTTTGCATGAGCAAAGAGATCAGCTGGGAGCTCTATCGCTCCTTCCTCGCGGTGCTGCACGAGGGCTCCCTGTCCGGCGCAGCGCGCTCCATCGGGGTGGCCCAGCCGACCGTCGGGCGCCACGTGTCCGCACTGGAAAAGTCGCTGGGACTCACGCTCTTCACGCGCTCGCAGATCGGCTTCACGCCCACCGAAGCGGCGCTGGCCTTGCGCGCCCATGCCGAAGCCATGCACAGCACGGCAGCCGCCCTCAAGCGGGCCGCGGACAGCCAGGGCGACGGGGTGAAAGGCACGGTGCGGATCTCTGCCAGCGAGGTGATGGGGATCGAGGTGCTGCCGCCCATCGTCGCGCGGCTGCACCAACAACACCCGGAGCTCAGGATCGAGCTCGTGGTGACGAACCGCGTGCAGGACCTGCTCCGGCGCGAGGCCGACATCGCCGTGCGCATGACAGCACCGAAGCAGGACCTGCTCATCGCCCGCCGTGTCGGCGCGGTCGAGCTGGGCCTTCATGCCCATCGGGACTATCTGGACCGCCGCGGCACGCCGAAAAGCCCCACCGAGCTGGCCCGGCATTCACTCATCGGTTTCGACCAGGAGACGCCCTTCCTGCGCTCGGCCGGCAAGGCTTTTCCGATGTGGCGCCGGGAGGCGTTTGCACTGAGGGCGGACAGCGACGCGGCCCAGCTGGCCCTGCTGCGCGCGGGAGCCGGCATCGGGGTGTGCCAGGTGAAGCTGGCGAAACGTGACCCGGCCCTGGTCCGCGTGCTGCCCAAACAGGTGGCGCTCAAGCTGGACACCTGGATCACGATGCACCAGGACCTGCGCAGCAGTCCGCGTTGCCGGGTGAGCTTCGATGCGCTGGTGGAGGGCTTGCAGTGAGGGTCGCGCTGGAGCGATGGCGTCATAGCGCACCAGAAAGTCGGTCTCCTGACGCAACTCGACTTCGAGGGCCTGCTCCGGCATCTGGTACCCGAACTCGACGCACTTGGTCGCATCCCAGTGAATGCACTTAGCGCGAGCGCCTGCCTCAGGTATTCATAGCCCAGCGCTGCCATGTTTTTCTTCCCGCCTCGAAGTTTTTCTGAACTCTAGTCAAAAAACTAAATTTTTTCTTTCCGGCGCTCCTCACATCGTCGGCCAGGAGCCTGCTCCCCGCCGGGCGACGTTGCATCCGTCCGACTCGGGCGGTGAACCGTTGTCGAGGCGAGCGCAAAACACCGCACTTCACATAGAATGCGAATAGTTCGCATTTGCAACATAAGGCAAGGCAAGCCGGCACCTGCCTGCCACCCCTTTCCCGATCTTCCCCGGAGATGATGATGAGAGCTTTGACGCCGGTGGCCCTGGCCGCCGCCCTGCTGTGCGTTGCCCTGGCCGCCAAAGGGCAGACCAGCACCCCTGCCGCCGAGACCCCCGTCACGGCCCTGCCCAGCGTGACCGTCCGGGCCAGCGCCGACGCGTCGGCCGAGGGGCTGTCCCCGGCCTATCCGGGCGGCCAGGTCGCGCGCGGCGGTCGTGCCGGCATCCTCGGCAGCCGCGACCAGATGGACACGCCCTTCAGCATCGTCAGCTACACCAACGAGCTGATCCAGGACCGCCACGCCAAGAGCGTCGGCGACGTGCTGCAGAACGACCCGACGGTGCGCACGGCGCGCGGTTTCGGCAACTTCCAGGAGTCCTACTTCATCCGCGGCTTCCTCCTCGGCTCGGACGATGTCGCCTTCAACGGCTTGTACAGCCTGCTGCCGCGGCAGTACATCGCGACCGAGCTGTTCGAGCGCGTGGAAGTGCTGCGCGGCGCGTCGACCTTTCTGAACGGGGCGAACCCGAACGACGGCGGCATCGGCGGCGCGATCAACCTCGTGCCGAAGCGCGCCCCCAACGAACCGCTCACGCGCGCCACCGTGACAGCCGGCAGCGGGTCGCAGGTCAACGTCAGCACCGACATCGCCCGCCGTTTCGGCCCAGACCAGAGCACCGGCGTGCGCTTCAACGCCGCGCTGCGCGACGGCGGCAGCGCCGTCGAGGACGAGAAGGCCAAGCTGGCGCTGCTGGCGCTCGGGCTGGACTGGCGCAGCAGCGACGTCCGGCTGTCGGCCGACCTCGGCTGGCAGGACAACAAGCTGAAGCGCACCCGGCCGAACGTGACGCTGACCAACGCCGTCACCGAGGTGCCGGACGCGCCGGACGGCTCGTCCAACTTCGCGCAGCCGTGGTCGTATTCGAACGAACGCGACCTGTTCGGCACGCTGCGCGGCGAGGTCGACCTCAGCTCGAGCGTGACCGCCTGGGGCGCCTATGGCCTGCGCCGCAGCGACGAGGCGAACTCGCTGGCCAACCTTGACGTCAGCGACGGCCGCACCGGCGCGGCCACCACCTACCGCTTTGACAACACGCGCGAGGACAAGGTGGACACCGGAGAAATCGGCGTGCGCGGCAAGCTGCGCACCGGGCCGGTGGGGCACGAGTGGGTGGTGTCGGCGTCGTACTTCGAGGGAGAACAGAAAAACGCGTTTGTGTGGGGCGGCGGCAACATCCTGGCGACCAACCTGTACACGCCCAGGGCATGGGCAAGGCCGGACTTCACTGCAGGGACTGTCACCGGCAACGACCTGCACGCTCCCGCCCTCACCCTGCGCACGCGTTTGACGAGCGTCGCGGTCGGCGACACGCTGGCCTTCGCCGATGACCGCGTGCTGCTGACGCTGGGACTACGCCACCAGAAGCTGGACATCACCAACTACGCCTACGACACCGGCGCCGAGAGCGACCGCTATCGGAAGAGCCGCACCAGCCCGATGGCCGGCCTCGTCTACAAGGCCAGCAAGCAGTTGTCGTTTTATGGAAACTACATCGAAGGGCTGACGCAGGGCGATACCGAACCCAACAATGACGACGACCCCACTGACCAGCCGAAGGTGCTGTCGCCCTATGTATCGAAGCAGAAGGAGCTGGGGCTCAAGTACGACAGCGGCCGTCTCGGCGGCGGGCTGGCGCTGTTCTC
The DNA here is from genome assembly GCF_026153205.1 of Aquabacterium sp. A7-Y. GTDB lineage: Bacteria > Pseudomonadota > Gammaproteobacteria > Burkholderiales > Burkholderiaceae_C > Caldimonas. The sequence continues at coordinate 27,056 of NZ_JAPFBW010000026.1, forward strand.
CACCAGCAAGCCGCGCTCGCTGACCAACGCCGACGGCGTCTTCACCGCCGAAGGCGAGGACCGCCACCGAGGCGTCGAAGTCACCGTGTACGGCAAGGCAAGCAGCCGCCTGCGCCTGCTGGGTGGCATGACGTGGCTGGATGCCAAACAAAGGACCACCGGTGTGGCCGACACGGAAGGCAAGCGCGTGATCGGCGTGCCGAAGTTCCAGGCCAACCTCGGCGCCGAGTGGGACGTGGCGGGCATCACCGGCCTGGCCGTCGACGGCCGCGTGGTGCACACCGGCGCCAGCTACGCCAAGTCCGACAACACCTTGCGGGTGCCGGGCTGGACGCGGCTGGACGTCGGGGCGCGCTACATGACGGACGTGCAAGGCAAGCTTGTCACGCTGCGCGCGCGCATCGACAACCTGACGGACCGCTCGTACTGGGCGTCGGTCGGCGGCTATCCCGAGGCCGGCTACCTGGTGGTCGGAGCGCCGCGCACCTTCTCCCTGAGCGCGAGCGTCGACTTCTGACCGGCAGGCGGCTGGGCGGCATGCCGGCACTGGCCGGGGTGCCGCCCGACACCGCCTGTGGCGCGCATGAAACGCTCGCCAGAAGAAACTTGATCTTCCCCGCTTGACGCTGGAGTGAAGAGTCTTTACAGTTCGCTCATTCGCTGCAGAAGACGTTGCAGTGTCTGTTTCAACCCAACATCCATTCAAGAGTTCATCGTGAAAACCCAAGGCCCTATCGCCAAGCGCTCGCTGCCCCTGCTGGGCCAGTGTGCGTTCGTGCGGCTCGCCTTGGGGCATGAGTCTCAGGCCGTCGTCGCGATGAACTACCGGCATTCCATCGAAAGCCTGCGACCGTTCGTGTCGCTCGGTCAGGAGGATTGGATGCATCCGGGCGAGGGGGGCGTTTTTTAGACGCGCCCCCTCCCACTCGATCACAGGTCGAGGCCCGGATTCCGCAAAGGATCCGGGCCTTTTTGTTTTGGTTGCCGCCGGCCCCCGGGCCGGCCACCGACCGGCAGGCAACCGGTCACCACGTGCCCCAGCGGGGCACGCCGAAACGCTCGGTGTCTCGGAACGCTCTTTAACAGCTTGCCGCGAGATCGTCTGCACGCAAAACTGGGTGCATGGCGGGCTCGCATTCAAGCGGATATAGCTCAGCTGGCAGAGCGCGACCACGCCATGGTCGAGGCCCCCGGTTCAACTCCGGGTATCCGCTTTAGACATCTCATTGCGGGTGTGCTTTGGCACAAGGGCCAAGCATGTGCTCCATCAGCGTTGGAGCGGCCGGGATGTGCGCTGCGGGGACGCCCGCATCGTGCAGCGAGAGCGCTGAGCGGAATACCGCGCTCGCGTTAGAGCACAACCGCAATGAGAGAGCAGGACGTTCGAGCTCCATCACGCCTCGTTAACTCAGTGGCCAGAGTGCCGGCCTGTCTAGCCGGAAGCCGCGGGTTCAACTCCCGCACGAGGCGCCAGTTCATTGCCACGGTACCCGCGAGGACCATTTTTAACAACCGCTCGGTGTGGCGCAGCAGGTAGCGCACGTGCTTTGGGAGCATGGGGTCGTCCGTTCGAGTCGGACCACCGAGACCAGTCGTTTCGGGACGCAGCACGCGTCCCGAACATCACAAGGTGCGCTGAGGTGTGGCCGTAGCTCAACGGCAGAGCCGCGGGTTGTGGTCCCGCTGACGTCGGTTCGACTCCGACCGGTCACCCCTGAGCGCATCGATTCAACCGGACACCCCCTCGTGGCGGAAATGGCAGACGCAGCGGTCTTAGAAACCGTCGCCGCAAGGCATGCCCGTTCAACCCGGGCCGAGGGGACCATCTTCAATCCAGGCGATCTCCCGGAGAGCTGCCCGAGCGGCAAGGGGTTGGCTTGCTAAGCCAAAGCCGGTGTGAAAGCGCCGCACAGGTTCGAATCCTGTGCTCTCCGCCAAGCTCAACTTTGTCTCGTTCGTCCAGGGAACCGCTGATCAACGAGCACCGTGAGGTGAACTGCGTCGGAGCTTCAGCCGTGTCGCGGCATCGGGCACTTGATGCTAGGATTGCCCGAGCTGGATGAACACGGCTTTGTCCGGCGTCTAAGTCAATTGCTCAACGATCCTTTCGTGATAAAGTTGGGACTATAAAAATAAAAGTTTCGGAGGTGGAGGGGTGTCAGACTATTTCTTGACCGGGGCAACGGGCTCATTGGGGCTTTCGTTCGTCCGAATCTTGCTGGAATCGTCGCCAGAGGCTCGGGTTTATTGCTTGGTGCGAAACCCTGAGCGATCTCCTCTTGCGAGCGAGGCGCTAGGTCGGCTTTTCCCTGATGAGCGCGCGCGTCTGGACGCTCAGAGCCGCATTCAACTCGTCAAGGGAGACGTCACAGAGCCAGGGCTGGGTATTGAGCAGCCCGTCTGGGATCACCTTGTTGGGCGCATTGGCCGAGTGGTCCATATGGCGGCTAGCGTTGATTTCCTCTCATCCTTGGATGAGGCGCGCGCCCTCAACGTTACTGGTACTCGGAATGTCATCGACTTCGCGCGCGCCTGCCTGAAGCGTGACGCACCAGATTTCCGTGTCTGCCACGTATCTACAGCCTATGTCTGTGGCAAGGGACGCGGGCTGCTCAGAGAAGATGCTCTGGATCCCAACGCTGAGTTTTGGAACCACTATGAGCGCACCAAGGCAGAGTCCGAGAAGTTGCTTCGGGACTCGGTCTCAGAGCTGCCAATCACTATCGTCCGACCGAGTCAAATAATAGGTGATGCTCAAAGCGGCGAGGTCCACAAGTACTTCGGCTTCTACGAGTTCGTCGGCCTGGCCGTGCGCGGCCGCTCCAATGTGCTGGTCGCCGACCGCGAGGCCCGGCCGGACATGATCCCGGTGGACTATGTCGCGCGGGGCATGCTGCACCTGATGCAGCGGCCCGATGCCGTCGGCCGCACCTACCACCTTGCCGCGGGCCTGCAGGCCAGCCTGCCGGTGGCCTCCGTCGTTGACCTGGTGCTGGAGCTGATGAGCGACATGCCCGAGCTGAAGGCGCGCGTGGGTTTGCCGCGCGTGTTGCGGGCCGACGAGCTCGATGCGCAGCTCAGCCCCGCGGAACGCAAGGCCTTCGAGTTCAGCCCGCAGAAGCTGCTGCTGCGCAGCTACGCGCCCTACCTGGACTACGAGCGCGACTTCGACGTCGCCGCCACGCAATCCCTGCTCGCCGCCGCCGGCGTCGCGCTGCCGGACATGGCCGAGACCATCCGCCGGACCACCCGCTACGCCCTGGCGCAGCGGCACCGCCAGGCGCTGCCGGCAGGCTGAGCCTCAGCCCGGCCGACCGCCGACTTCACTCCTGACGCCTCGCATCCGGGCCAGCCTGAGGTGGTGCATCGCCCCTGCCCCTTCCGTTACCGTCCACCGACACACAGAGGAACCCCCATGAACACCGCACTCGAGACCAAGCTGACCGCCATCCTGCGCCACATCCTGCTGATCGAAGACGACGTGGCCCTGGCCGCGGACGCCGAGCTGGTCCAGCAGATCGGCCTGGACTCCATCGAGGCCTTCGACGCCGTGGCCACGATGCACGAGATCATCGGCCAGCCTATCCCCAGCGACTTCAACCCCAAGGTCAGCAACTCCATCCGCCGCCTGGCCCAGTACATCGAGCAGCAGTTCGGCGACGTGGGCGTGCAGCGCATCCTGGAGGTGGACGTCAGCACCATCGCCCAGGCCGCCGCGGACGACGCGCTGTGAGCAACCCGGCCAGCCCCTGCGCGGCGCTGGACCTGCCGCTGGAGGACTGCCTGCCGCACCGGGGCGCCGCCCTGTTCGTGCAGCAGGCGGCCGTGGAGGGTGCCAGCATCCGCGGCGAGGCCTGCTGGTCCGCCGAGCACCCGGTGCTGCAGGGGCACTTCCCCGGCCAGGCCATCGTGCCGGGCGTCTTCCTCATCGAGGCGGCGGCGCAGCTGGGCGGCGTCTGGATCGCGCGCACCCATGCGGGCCAGCAGGGCCTGGGCGTGCTGGCCTCGGTCCGCAAGGCGCTGGTGCACCGGCTGGTGATGCCGCAGGAGCGCGTGCGCTACGAGCTGCAGGTCACGGCCGCGGGCGATCGCTTCTTCTCGGTGCGGGGGCATGCCTTTGGCGCGGCCACCACGCCGGAGGGCGGCGACGCAGGGGACGGCAAGGTCCTCACCATCGACCTGCTGATCGCGGTCCGCACCGGGCCGGGCTGAGCCGCGCCCGGGTGCCCGGCGGACAGGCCCGTCGGCTTTATCAGGACAAACTGGGAGTAGGCATATGAGTCACAAGCGCCGCGTCGTCGTGACGGGCATGGGTGTGGTCTCGCCCTTCGGCGAAGGGGTGGACACTTTCTGGGACGGCTTGCTGGCGGCGCAGAGCCGCATCCAGCCCGTCGAGCGGCTCAGCCATGGCGGCTACCGCAGCGTGCTGGGCGCGGAGGTCCCGCCCGCGCTGGCGGAGTCCCTGTGCAAGTCCGAGGGCGACCGGGCCACGGCCTTCGTGATGCGGGCCGCCGAGGAGGCCCTGCGCATGGCGGGCTTCGGTCCCCGCTTCGCCAGCCGCGACCGCGTGGCCTGCGTGCTGGGCTCGCTGTGCGCCGGCATCGAGAACCTCATCGACGTGGCCACGAGCTACCACCGCCAAGAGGACTGGCCGGCCGACCGCGCCACCGACGTGTCCCTGGTCAACCACCAGCTGCTGCGCCTCAGCGAGAAGTACAACCTCACGGGGCCGACCAGCATGGTCTCGACCGCCTGTGCCTCGACCACCGATGCCATTGGCTATGCAGCCGACCTGATCCGCCAGGGCGAGTGCGACATCGCGCTGGCCGGCGGCGGCGACACCCTGACGGAGCTGATCCACGCGGGCTTCAATGCCCTGTTCTCCATCACCCAGAACCGGCCGCGCCCATTCGATGCCTCGCGGGATGGCTTCGCCATCGGCGAGGGCGGCGGCATGCTGGTGCTGGAAAGCCTGCAGTCCGCCCTGGCACGCGGCGCACGGCCGCTGGTGGAGCTGCGAGGCTACGGCCTCAGCAACACCGCCTACCACCTGACGGCCACCTCGGACGACGGCCGCGGCGAAGCCCTGGCCATCAGCCGCGCGCTGGCAGACGCGCAGCTGGACGCCGGGCTGGTCGACTACATCAACACCCATGGCACGGCCACGCGCCACAACGACCAGTCCGAGATGCAGGCCATCACGCATGCCTTCGGCGCGCATGCCTCGCGCATCCTGGCCAACAGCATCAAGCCGCTGATCGGGCACTGCATGGGAGCGGCCGGGATCATGGAGGCCATCTGCACCGTGCTGACCCTGCAGAAGCAGATCGTCACGCCGACCGCCTTCACGCAGGGCAACGAGGAGGCCCTGGGCTTCGACCTGGTCTGGGGCCAGCCCCGGCCAGCGACGCTGGCGCACGGCATCTCCCAATCCTTCGGCTTCGGGGGCGCCTGCTCCTGCGTGGTGATGAGCCGTTGGGACGCCTCGCAGCAGGCAGCAAGCGCAGGAGGACATTGAGATGGAACGCGTGGTGATCACCGGGCTCGGCGTCGTCGGCCCTCATGGGGTCGGCCTGGCCCCCCTGCTCGATGCCGAGCGGGTGCAGGGCACCAGCTTCAGCGCCTGGCCGGCCAATGTGGCCCGGCCGCATGACGAGGCCCTCGTGGCCCAGGTGTCGGACCTGCAGGCGCGGCGCTACTTCACCGAGCGCCAGATGCGCCTGGCGGACCGCGCCATGCTGCTGGCCTCCTCGGCCGCCGGCCTGGCCATCGAGGACGCCGGCCTGCACGGGCAGGAGGCCCTGCTGCGCGAGGCCTGCACCTTCCTGGGCACGGCGCGCGCCGAGCTGCCCTCCTGCTACCAGTTCCTGCGCCCGCAGCTCAACGAGCCGCGCGAGCAGCTCAACGCGGCCGACTTCCCCAGGATCGCGCGCAACATCGCCTGCGGCCAGGTGGCCATCCGCTTCGGCCTGCAGGGTCCCAGCACGGTGCTGGCCTCCGGGCCGCTGTCCTCGCTGGAGGCGGCCACCCGGGCCGCGCGCTACATCCGCACCGGCCGTGCCACGCATGCCCTGGTGGGCGGCTTCGAGGCCCTGTCACGCTTCGCGCTGTACCACTTCAGCCAGCACCAGCGCGCCCACCTGCAGGCGCGGCATCCCGCCTTCTTCGGCACGGACCCGGGCCTGCTGGTGCCCTCCGAGGGTGCCTGCATGCTGATGCTGGAGTCGCTCAGCTCGGCGCGGGCCCGTGGCGCGCGCATCCATGCCGAGATCGAGGGCTGGTGCGCCGGCCGGGTCGGTGATGACGAGAACGCGGCCGAGGTCCTGGCCGAGCGCTGGCAGGCCCTGTCGGCCGGGCAGGAGCCGCGGGTGCTCGCGCTGTCCTCCGGCGGCGCGACCCGCGCGCATGAGCGGGCCGAGAGCGCAGCGCTGCCGGCCTGGTGCCAGCGCCATCCGCAGGCCGCCGTGATGGCGCCGCGGGCGCTGGTGGGCGAGGGCGATGCCTGGGCCTCGGCCCTGCAGCTGGCCCTGGCCGCGAACCTGCTGGGCCAGCGCGAGTCGCTGCCCCTGCATTCGCTGGCCCCCTCGGCCGACGCCTCGGTGCAGCGTGCCGCGAGCGCCCGGCCCCTGCACGGCGACCTGGCTGTGGTCAGCGCGATGAACGAAACCCTGCACTACAGCATGCTGTCCCTGCGGCGCCCCCCCTCGGAGGCCTGAAGCCATGACGAATTCAGCATCCACTCCCGCCGCCCCGGCGGAGCGCGCGGTCCTGGTGACCGGCGGCAGCCGCGGCATCGGCCGGGCGGCCTGCGTGGCGCTCGCCGACCTGGGGCAGGTCATCTACGTCAACTATGCGCGCGACCGTGCCGCGGCCGACGCCACCTGCGCGCTGGTGGAGCAGGCGGGCGGACGCGCCCGTCCGCTGCAGGGCGCGGTCGAGGACCCGGCCGCCGTGCAGGCCATGTTCGAGCAGATCCGTGCCGACGGCCACTGGGTCCACACTCTGGTGAACAACGCCGGCATCGTGGCGGACAACATGGCCGCAATGATGACCCTGGAGCAGTGGCGCTCGGTGCTGTCCACCAACCTGGACGGCGCCTTCCACTGCACGCGGGCAGCGCTGTCGACCATGTCGGTGCGCAAAGCCGGCAGCATCGTCAATGTGGCGTCGGTCAGCGGCCTGCGCGCCCAGCCAGGGCAGATCAACTACGCGGCCTCCAAGGCCGGCCTGATGGCCATGACCCGCGGCCTGGCCCGCGAGATGGGCCGCTACGGCGTGCGCGTCAACGCGGTGGCGCCGGGCTTCATCGAGACCGACATGCTGGAGAGCGTCAAGAGCAGCGAGCGCGGCCAGGCCATGCTCGACGAGGCCCTGAAACAGCAGGCCGCCCTGCGCCGCGCCGGCAAGCCCAAGGAGGTGGCCTCGGTCATCCGCTTCCTGTGCTCCCCCGCATCCAGCTACGTCACCGGCCAGACGATCGTGGTCGATGGAGGTCTCAGTGTCTGATCTGCGCGATTTGCCCCTCGATATGCGGCCCCTGCTGCACCGGCTCTTCCAGCCCATCCGCATCAACCGCCTGGAGCTGCGCAACCGCAGCATGATGAGCTCCATCCACCTCAACCTGGAGGAGTTTCCGGACCAGTTCGAGCGCATGGCGCATTTCTACCGGCTGCGCGCCCGCCATGGCGCCGGCCTGATCGTGACCTCGGGTTGCGCGCCCGACGTGGCCGGCGCCTTCGCCAAGGACGGCTTCTCGCTGAAGTCCGATGCCGAGCTGCCGGCGCACCGCCTGCTGACCGAGGCCGTGCATGCCGAGGGCGGCCACATCGCGCTGCAGATCATGCACTTCGGCCGCGAGGCCGTGCACGGGCACCTGGTCTCGGCCTCGCCGCTGAAGCTGGCCTCCAGCATCTTCTCGCCGCGCCAGATGGAGGAGGAGGAAATCCTGACCCTGATCGGCGCCTATGCCGACTGCGCACAGCGCGCCATCGAGGCGGGCTACGACGCCATCGAGCTGATCTACTCGCAGGGCTTCCTGATCCACCAGTTCCTGGCGCGCGGCACCAACCAGCGCGAGGACCGCTGGGGCGGCTCTCTGGAGAACCGCATGCGCCTGGCGATCGAGGTGGCCAAGGCCGTGCGGGAGCGGGTGGGGCCGGACTATCCGGTGATCTTCCGCATCCCCTGCATGGACCTGTTCGAGGGCGGCCTGGACACCGAGGAGGCCTTGGCCCTGATCGAGGCCCTGCTGCCCTACGGCATCGACCTGCTCAGCGTCAGCATCGGCTGGCACGACTCCTACGTGCCCACGATCGCGATGACCGCGCCGCGGGCCGCCTTCGCCACCGCCACGCGTCTGGTGCGCCAGCGCTTCCCGGCGCTGAAGCTGTGCGCCAGCAACCGCATCAACGACCCGCGCGTGGCCGAGTCCCTGCTGCTGGACGGCAGCGCCGACATGGTGGCCATGGCACGCCCCTTCCTGGCGGATGCGGCCTTCATGGACAAGGCCCTGCGCAACGACTTCGACGGCATCAACCCCTGCATCGCCTGCAACCAGAACTGCCTGGACTACGTCTTCGCGGGCCAGCCGGTGGGCTGCAGCACCAATCCGCAGTCGGTGCGTCCGGAGGAGGGCCACTACGCCCCCCTGGCGCAGGCGGTGGACGTGGCCGTGGTGGGCGGCGGCATCGGGGGCATGGCGGCCGCGCTGTTCCTGCGCCGCCGCGGGGCGCGCGTGACCCTGTTCGAGTCCTCGCAGGCCCTGGGCGGCCAGCTGCTGATGGCGGGCGAGATCCCGGACAAGCGCGAGTTCGCCGGCACCGTGCGCTACTACGGCCAGGCACTGCGGCGCGAGGGCGTGGAGGTGCTGCTGGGACGCGCCTTCCAGCCCGCCGACGCCCAGCGCTTCGGCCACGTGGTGGTGGCCACCGGCTGCGCGCCGCGCCTGCCCCAGGACCTGCCGGGCACCGACCTGCCTCATGTGCGCCAGTACAGCGATGTGCTGGCCCAGCAGCTGCCGGTGCTGCCGCCGGTGGTCATCATCGGCGGCGGCGGCGTGGCCTGCGACATGGCCAAGTACGTCAAGAAGCGCCACGACGAGCGCGAGCACGAGGCCTGGCAGTACCTGAGCAGCCGGGCCGAGCCCGGGAGCCTGCAGGCCTTCGCCGCCCCCGAGGCGTCCAGTGCCGCGCCGGTGACCCTGGTGCAGCGCAGCAGCCGCAAGTTCGCCATGCGCCTGGGCCGCACCACGCGCTGGATCCAGATCAAGGACCTGCAGCGTCTGGGCGTCGTGATGCGCAACCGGCTGGAGATCCAGGAGATCACCGCCGAGGGCGTGCGCATCCTGGACAAGAAGACCCAAGCCGTCGAGCTGCTGCCGGCCCGCACCGTGATCCTGGCCGCCGGCCACCAGCCGCGCAGCGAGCTGGTGCAGGCCCTGGTCGAGCGCGAGGTGCCGCACAGCGTGATCGGCTCGACGGCGCTGGAGGCCGACGAGCGGGCAGTGACCAACATCAGCTCGGTCATCGCCTCCGCCTACGAGTTCGCGATGGCCTTCGGGAACGCCGCGCATGGATGAGACCCTGCCGCAGGGCCTGTGGCGCCTGCCATGGCCCCGCCTGCGCCGCGCGCTGACCGTGGCCGCCCTGCACCTGCACCAGTTCCTGTGGCTGGGGGTCTTCCTCGTCCCCTTCCAGCTGGGGCTGCTGCTGGCAGCCCTGGTGCTGGGCATGGTGCTGGTGATCGGCGTGGAGATGGGCCACCACCGCTACTTCTCGCACCGCAGCTTCCGCGTCGGGCGCGGCTTCCAGTGCGTGATCGCGCTGTGGGCCTCGGCCTCCTTCGAGCGCGGCATCCTGTGGTGGGCCAGCATGCACCGCCTGCACCACCGCCATTCGGACACGCCCCTGGACCCGCACACGCCCCTGCGCCGCGCGGGCGGCGGCTTCCTGCATGCCTACCTGCGCTGGGCTGTGCACCCGCGCAATGCCGAGCCGGACTACCGCCTCGTCAAGGACCTGCTGGCCTATCCCGAGCTGCGCTTCATCGGCCAGTTCCCCTATCTGGTCAGCGCCGCCTATGCGGGTCTGGCCTGGGGCCTGGGCGCCGCGGGCTGGGTGGGCAGCTCGGGCCTGCAGACCTGGGTTTGGCTCTATGCCATGCCGGTCACGCTGTGCCAGCAGATCATCTCCGCCCAGGCCACGCTGGCCCACGGCGTGCCGCGGCTGCCGGGGTCCTACCAGCCCCTGCCCTGCAAGGACGCCTCGCTCAACCACCGCTGGCTGGGCCTGATCTCCACCGGCGGCGGCTTCCATAACAACCACCACCACTTTCCCAGCTCGGCACGGCTGGGTCTGCGGCCCGGCGAGTGGGACATCAGCTACGGCGCCATCCTGCTGTTCAAGCGCCTGGGCCTGGTGCACTCGATCAACGTGCCACAACGGGCGCTCGACTACGGCCGCACCGGCCGCATCGGCACCGACCGATCTTGAGGAGCAGACAGATGTACGAAGAAGGCCGCGCCTACCCGGTTCGCAAGCTGTCCCTGGATCTGCATGCGCCCGCCCGGCGCCTGTGGTTCGGCGGCGATGCGTTCCGGACCCACTGGTTCAACTCCCTCTCCCAGGGCCTGCCGCTGGCGGAACGTTATGCCTCGGACTGTGTCAAGGCAGCCATGGCCCATGTCGACGATCCCGAGCTGCTGGAGCGCAGCCGCGACTTCGTCGGCCAGGAGGCCACGCACAGCTTCCTGCACCGCCAGTGCAACGAGCAGCTGGAGGCCATGGGCCTGCACTACTGGCTCGACGGCTACACGGCCTGGCGCATGAGCAAGGCCCACTGGCTCAGCTGGCGCAGCGGCCTGGCCCTGACGGTGGCCTGGGAGCACTTCACCACCATCCTGTGCGAGCACACCCTGGCGCATTCCGGCATCGAGTCCGAGGCCGACGAGCCCTACCGGTCCCTGTGGATGTGGCACTGCGCCGAAGAACTGGAGCATTCGGCCCTCTCGCACGACCTCTACCTCGCCTGCCGAGGGTCCTATCTGCGCATGCTGCTGATCTACCTGTATGGATCCATGCTCTTCGTGACGGACTTCCTCACCCAGGCCTTCTTCAACATCTACCAGGACGGGCAGCTGTTCAAGCTGGCGACCTGGCGTGACGTCGCGCGCTACTTCCTGGGCCGCAAGGGCCTGTTCTGGTATGCGCTGCCGCGCTGGCTGGGATTCCTGCGCCCGGGCTTCCGGACGCCGCGCGGCCAGCATGCCGCCCTGATCGATGCGGCGCTGGGCGCGCTCAAGGAGCGCCTGCGCATCATCCCCAAGGCCCATGCACAGCGCAGCGCCGCTTGAGCCGGGCTGCCTGGCCGTGCATGTGCTGCCGCGCGGGGCCGAGCCCCGGCGCCGGCCAGCCGGCAGCGGGCGCGCCGACCCGCGGGTGAGGGCGCTGCTCGCGGCCTATGGCGGCCCGCACCACAACCTCTCGCACAGCGGCGGCTGGCTCTACCTGGCGGTCTCCGGCAGTCCGGTGGGCGTGGACCTGGAAGGCTTTGCCCGCCGTCGGCATGGCGAGGCCTTCCGCCGCTTCCTGCTGGAGCGGGAGGACCCGCGGGCGGAGCGCGCGCCGGTCGCGCCGGGCTCCCTGGACGAGCAGGCGCTGGCGGTGCGAGTGTGGTCCCGGCTGGAGGCCCTGACCAAGTGCGAGGGCCAGGGCCTCGACGGCGCGCTGGACCACCTGCGCGTGCCCGCCGGGCCGCTGCCAGAGCCCTGGTGCGTCGACACCGCACAGGGCCCGCGCTGGCTGCTGGACCTGCCCAGCCCTGCGGGCATGGTGGCCAGCCTGGCCAGCCCGGTCCGCCCCCGGCATGTCCGCCTGCATGGCCCCGACGACGCGGCGGGCGACACGCCGGGACTGGCCCCCTTTCCTGCCAATGGCATTGATGACTTTCAACAGTGAAAACGATGCAAGCTGAGCGTGATTCCGCAGCCGGCCACTGGCCGCCTCCCGCCCTGCTATGGATGAGCGGGCTGACTGTACCCATGACCGTGGTGGCGTCCTTCCTCTGGGCGGCCCATGCGCGCCAGCCCGGCTGGGTCTGGCTGGTGCCGGCGCTGATCTACATCGTCATCCCGCTGGGCGACTGGCTGGTGGGCGTGAACCGGCGCAATCCGACGGCGGCGCAGAAGCAGTCGCGGAGCGCCGAGCGCTGGAGCCGCTGGGCGGTCGAGCTCTTCGTGCCCCTGCAGCTGGCCAGCGTGCTGGCCGGGGCCTGGCTGGTCTCCGTGCTGGAGCTGCCGCTCTGGGCGCTGCTGGGCGCCGGCCTGGCCGTGGGCAGCGTCAATGGCGTGGGCTTCATCGCCTCGCACGAGCTGCTGCATCGCCGCTCGCGCTGGGCGCAGTGGGGCGCGCGCTGGGCGCTGGCACCCACCTTGTACGGCCACTTCATGGCCGAGCATGTGCGCGGCCACCACAAGGCCGTGTGCACCCCGCCCGATCCCACCAGCTCGCGCATGGGCGAGAACTATTGGCGTTATCTCGTGCGCGCCCTGGTCACGGGCTTCCAGTCGGCCTGGCACATCGAGGCGCAGCGCCTGGGCAAGAAGGGCAAGCCGGTGTGGTCGCTGGAGAACGAGAACTTCCTGGCCTGGTCCGCCTCGCTGCTGCTGTTCGGAGGCCTGCTCCTGGCCTTCGGCTGGAGCATCCTGCCCTTCCTGCTGCTGCAGGCCGCCTATGGCGTCGTGCTGCTGGAGGTCACCAACTACATCGAGCACTACGGCATGCTGCGCAAGAAGCTGCCCAACGGCGAGTACGAGCGCTTCACCCACGCCCATGCCTGGGACAGCAACCACCTGGTCTGCTCGCTCTTCATCTACCAGCTGCAGCGCCATGCGGACCACCATGTGAATCCCAACCGGCCCTACCACCTGCTGCAGTCCGAGGCCCAGACCCCGCAGCTGCCGGCCAGCTACGTCACCCTGATGCTGGTGGCCTATGTGCCGCCGCTGTGGTTCCGCCTGATGAACCCCATGGTCATCCGTCACCATGGCGGCGACCTCAGCCTCGCCAATGTGGACCCGCGCAAGCGCGAGCAGATGATGGCCCTGGCGGCCCGCTGGGAGCAGGCATGAGACCCGCCAGGCCGCCCCGAAGGCGCTCGCACCGCAGTGCGCAGCACGGAGGTTACCCAATGAGCCCCGCCCGGCCGCCCCGAAGGGGCTCGCACCGCAGTGCGCAGCACGGAGGTTACCCAATGAGCCCCGCCCGGCCGCCCCGAAGGGGCTCGCACCGCAGTGCGCAGCACGGAGGTTACCCAATGAGCCCCGCCCGGCCGCCCGAAGGGGCTCGCATCGCAGTGCGAAGCACGGAGGTTACCCAATGAGCCGCGCCACCCTCAGCCAGCAGTGCCGCGATGCCGGCGACGCCTACTTTATGGCCATGGAGGCCCTGGGGCATGACGTGGGCATCGAGCTGCGCTGCACCCTGCGCCAGCCCGTGGATCTGGACCTGGCGCTGGCGGCCTTCGAGGCGCTGCTGCGCCGCTATCCGGCGCTGCGCGTGCGGCGCCAGCCCGACGCGCACGGCGAGGGCTGGTCCTGGCAGGCCCTGGACGAGGCCGGCGCGCTGGCGCTGTGGGAGCGCCAGGCCCGTGCCCTGCGCGATGGCCAGGCCGGTCCGGCCCTGGGCGAGGGCCTACCCTTGCTGCTGGTGGACCTGCAGGAGCGCACCCTGGTGTTCCGGTCCGACCACACCTTTGCCAATGGCCGCGCGGCCTTTGCCTGGATCGCCCGCTTCCTCGAACTGCTGCATGGCGAGCAGCCGGCAGCCCTGGCCGGCGCGCCGGCGGCCCGCGGGCCCGTGGCCTCGCTGCCGCGGGCGCTGGCGCAGTTCATGCGCCAGTCCTGGGCCCGGCGCAGCCTGGGGGCCCATCGGCGCGACCCCGGTGCGCGGCTGCGTCCGGCCGGGCCGCAGGAGGCCGGCTGGGTGAGCCGCGAATGGACCGTGCCCCTGGCCTCGCTGGAGGCCCTGCTGCAGGGTCATGGCCTGGGCAAGGGCGCGGGCTGGACGCAGGCGCTCAGCGAGGCGCTGTCCCAGCACCTGCTGGCCAGCCTGCCCGAGCTGCCGGGGCTGCCGCTGCAATGGGCCATCGATCTGCACGAGGCCTGCGGAGAACCCGTGACAGCCCAGGGCAACTACACGGCCCTGGTCAGCGCCTATGTGGGACGCGAGCACAGCCAGGCACAGCTGGAGCGCCTGATGCAGGACGTGCGCCAGGGCCTGGGGCCCGCGCAGGCGCGGCTGATCCAGTTGCAGGCCGCCCGGCGGCCGGCCATGATCCGCTGGTTCTGCCAGAACCTGTGGCCGCGGCCGGACGGCGCGCCCCGGGCCGCGGCCATGGATCCCGTGCTGACCCTGTCCAATGTGGGCCAGCTGCAGGAGCCGGCCTTCGAGCAGTGGGTGGACAAGGCCTCGTTGTGGACCCGCACGCCCTCCGTCTACCTCTCCTGCACGACGGTGGGCGCCCAGGCGACGCTGGCCCTGAGCTTCCCGCGCCAGCTCTTTGACGAGGCCCGCCTCTGTGCCAGCCTGGAGGCCTGGGTGGCCCTTGTGCAGCAGCGCAGGGGAGCTGACGAGCATCCGGCCACGGCCCTTGCCGAGGAGCATCCGCTGATGCCCCGCCACTTCCAGCTGGACCTGCAGCGCGGCCTGCCGCTGCACTGGAACGGCAGCCCCTTCCGCAGCCAGTTCTTCAATTCCGTGTCCCTGCTGCTGCCGGCCGGGGAGCGCTGGATCATCGACACGGTACGGCGCACCATCGAGACCCTGCCCGAGCCCCTGCGCAGCGAATGGAGCAGCTACGGGCGCGACTTTATCGCCCAGGAGTCCATCCACCGGGCCCTGCACCGCAAGTACAACGAGCAGACCACGGCCCAGGGGCTGCAGGACTGGATAGGCGGCAAGGTGGAGGAGCGCATCACCTGGGGCGAGAAGGGCACGCCCATCAACCAGCTGGCCTCCTCGGTGACCTTCGAGTACATCACGACGCTGTTCTGCACCCGCGTGATCCGCGACCCGTCCTGGCTGGACGGGGCCGACCCGCAGATGGCCCGCCTGTGGCTGTGGCATGTCTGCGAGGAGCTGGAGCACAAGCATTTCGTGCTGGACCTGTTCCGGGCCGCGGGCGGCGGCGAGTTGCGCCGTATCGCCTGGTTCATCTGGTTCTCCAGCTCCTTCATGAAGGACCTGCACTACCAGCTCTACCTGTCCCTGCGCGGCAGCGGCCTGCTGTGGCGCTGGCGCACCTGGCGCGATGCCGCGGTCTTCTACTTCGGCCGGCGCGGCATGACCTGGCTCTTCATAGGCGGCAGCCTGCGATTCCTCAGTCCCTGGTTCCGCCATCCCGAGGGTCCCGAGGACAGGCTGGCGCGGCAGTGGTTCCAGAGCAATCCGACGGCCTTCGTGGAAGGGCGCGCGGTCCCCTCGGCCGCAGGCAGCCGGGCATGAGCGAGGCCGCGCACTGGCAGGCGCCGCCGCACGCCCCGCAGGCCATGGGCTGGCGGGACGTGACCTGGCTGCGCATGGACGCGCCCTGCAACCGCATGGTCATCCACTGGGTGGCCTTCCTGGAGCAGTCCCCCAGCCTGGCCCAGTTGCACGAGCTGGTGGGCCGGCGCCTGCTGGCCTATCCCCGCTTCGCGCAGCGGGTCCGGCGCGGCCTGCTGGGCTACCGCTGGGAGCCCGTGGCGAGCCTGGATCCCGCCTACCACCTGCAGGAGCGCGTGCTGCCGCAGGCCGTGGATGCCGCGGCGGTGGAGGCCAGCCTCGCCGACTGGGTGCCGGAGGCGTTGGACCCGCAGCGGCCACTGTGGCAGTGGCGGCTGCTCCGATCCAGTACGGACGGGACGGCGGCACTGATCGTCCGACACCACCACTGCATGACGGACGGCGACGGCCTGGTGCATATGCTGCGCCACCTCAGTGACGGCGCCCGGCAGGCCGTGGGCCACCCGCGCCTGGAGGACCCCGTCCGCGGTCGCTGCCGCCATGTACCGCCGCCATCGGCCCTGGGTTCGGCCCTGTCGCGCTGGCTGGGCACGGCCTGGCAGGTGCTGCGCCTGAGTCTGCTGCGACGGGACTCCAGGATGCACTACAGAGGTCGACCCGGGCGACAGAAGTGCCTGATGAGCAGCCCTTCGTTGCCTTTGGACCAGTTCAGGCAGGTGGCCCGTCGTCACGGCGTTACCATCAACGACGTTTGGCTGGGCGTGGTGGCCGGCGCGCTGCGTCGGCACGCGCAAACGCTTGGCTGGAGTGTCGACGACACGCAGCTGCGCGCTGCCGTCACCTACAACCTGAGGCAGCGCGAAGATGCCGCCATGATGGGCAACCACTTCACGCTGACGGCCCTCGCCCTGCCGACACACTTGGCAGAGGCCGGGCAGCGGCTGAGAGCGGTGAGTCAGGGCATGCAGGCAATCAAGACGTCCTGTCACCCCTATGCCACTCTGGCGCTCATGACGTGCATGGGCTGTTTGCCGCGCTTTCTGCAGAGCCTGGCAATGGGACTCTTCACGAGCAAGGGCTCCCTGGTGTCGACGAACTTGCAGGGGCCAGCCGAGCACCGCTACCTAGCGGGCGCTCGGATCCGCGAGTTTCACTGTTGGGTTCCTCAGACTGGGCACACGGCGCTGGGTCTGATGCTGAGCACCTATGCCGGTCAGGCAGTGATGAGCGTGTCCTGCGACGCGAAGCTGGTGCCTCAGCCAGGACTGCTGCTGTCGGCGCTCCAGGAAGAGCTACGGTTGCTGCTGGTCGCGGCGACATAAGTTGCGCAGCCTGGTATACGTCCTTGCGGAAAGCGTCCAAGCGGCCCACGTTGCCCGGCATCGCGTCGTCGTTGAAGCAGCCCTGGACCACGGGCCGCAGCCAGCGGCCAACCAAAGGGATCGGCCCGTGCATGCGAGACAGCAGCGCCTGTCGAATCGCCTCGAGGCTGGCGCGCCGTTGCGAGTCTGTCCTCAGCGCACGCGCTGCCGGCGGCGGGCCGCGAGGCCGACGCCCGCCAGGCCGGCCAGCATCAGCGCATAGGTCTCGGGCTCCGGCACGGCAGCCGTGACCTTGATCGACGAATAGTCGCCCAGTTCTGTCACACCCTGCAGGTGCAGCATCATGGTGCCGTCGAAGGACGCGGCGGTCACGCCCGAGCCGGTGATGGTCCACACCGCCTGGTCTGTCGACAGGAAGCGGTCGGAACCCGGCTTGTTGCTGGTCGGAAAGGCGATTTCCCAGTCGAAGTCATAGGACGCGTTGACATGCGCGCCATAGACCGGGGCTTTCTTCACCGCGTTGCCGCTGACGGCGCCGACGCTACCTTGCGGACCGTTGAATTCGATCCGGCTCAGAAAACTGGCGTTGCCCAGGCTGGCGAAGTCGCCCTGCAAGGTGAACCGAGCGCCGCCGGCGACGTCTTCAACCGTCAGGGTCGCGAGCGGCTGGACCTGCTCGCCGCCCACCAGTTGGGTAAAGCTATAGGTGTAGCTGGCGGCCTGGGAAGTACCGGCCGCGGTGAGGGCCAAAGCCGAAACCGCAGCGTAAAGCATTGCCTTCATCGGGGATCCTTCCTGAGGAAACATGGGAAATGGTCCCGACAATTATCGGGGCGAGCAACACGCCCTCATCGTAAGAATCCGTGGCGAACCGCAACTGTTGGCAGGAGCCGACAGCGTGGGGCAGGCCCGTACTCCCTCGATCTGCACTCCTAGGGATGGCTTCGCCTCAAGGCCCTCCGGCATGCTGCGGCCTTGCACGTGCAGCTTCGATGTTTCCCGAGCGCCGGCTTCGGCGCCGGCGTGGCTCCTTCATTTCGACACTTTCCTTTTCAAGAAGTCATGATGAGAAATCATTACCAGGGAAAAACGATTCTGATCACCGGCGCGACCGGCTTTATCGGTTCGGTGCTGCTGCAGACCCTGCTGACGAAGCTGCCGGGGCTCAGGAAGGTGTACTGCCTCTACCGAAACGCTCCGAGTCTTCAGGACCCGCGCGTCACCTGGATCCGGGGCAACACCTCGGAGCCTGCGTGGGGCCTCGGCGAAGACACGCTGAACCGCCTTCGTGAAGAGGTGCACTTCATCTTTCATCTTGCGGCCCACACGCGCTGGGACCTCGGGCTGCGCGACCAGGTGCTTGCGAACACCCTCCCCAGCCTGTACGCGGCCGAGCTTGCCGCCAGCTGCAAGCAGCTGGAAAGCTGCGTGATCACGTCGAGCTATTGGGCCGCCTGCCACATCAAGGGCAGCTCGCAGATCGCCGAGACGGTGTTCCAGGACTATCGCGGCGAAGCGGAACTGGCCGAGATCCTGTCCAGCCCGTCCAAGGCCCGCCTCGCGGAATGGCCCAATGCCTACTCCTATGCGAAGAACCTCGCGGAGCGGCTGGTCCATCAGCGCTATCCGCAGCTGCCGGTCGTCATGGCGCGCGTCACGTCGGCCTGCGGAGCGTGGCAGTTCCCGTTCCGTGGCGCGTGCCGCTACGACAATGCCTTGCCGGCCTTCTTGCGGTCGATCGCGCTGGGCGGGGTGCGCGCCTTCCCCGAAAGCATGCGCTTGGCGATCAATGACGCCATTCCGGTCGACCTGTGCGTCAATCTTCTACTGGCGAACGCCATCGAGCATGCCGGCGGCAGTTTCACGGTCATCCACTGCTCGTCCGCCAAGCAGAACCTGCCGCGCCTGGGTGCCATCGCGGAGATGGCCGGGCCGATCGACTATCACCCGACTTATGACGACCTCTATGCCGCCTTGTCGGAACTGGACAACCCGCGGGTGGCCAAGCTCAACCGGCTGATCGTGGACACCTACCGGTTGGCGCTGGAGGAAAAGTACGTCTTTCTCGACAGCCATGCCAGGCGCCCCTTGCGCTGGATGAGCGCCGAGGACCAGGCGCTCTTCCCGATCGACGTGAACGGCGTGGACTGGTCCGAGCTGATCGTCAGCATGATCGATCGCATGAAAGCCGCGACCCGGGAGGTCCCGACCGGCCCGCGGCAAGGTATCGCCGCCTGAAGCGGGGATGGCGCCGCAGTACCGGGCCACGCCGGCGCCCCCCGGTCAACGGGCCGGCCGCCGCTGCTCGGCGAGCAGCGCCCGCTCCGTCTCCAGCGCCCGGGCCAGGGCGGCCTGTCCGCTGGACCGGGCAGCGGCGATCAGTGTCTGGTCGAGCAGGTCGCGCTGCGCATGGCTGCCGCCGAAGCGGTGCGCGCGGTGGCGAATCGGGCGCAGCAGCTCCACCGTGCGCGCGGGCTGTCCCGCCACGAACGCGAGGACGGCCTGCGTCGCCGGCGCACCGACCTCGCGAAGGAAACCCGCATTGTCGTCGTCCCGCTGCAGCGCTTCGGCTTGCGTCCGCAGCAACGTGTTCACCGCGTCTTCGCGGCCAGCGCAGGCGAAGGCCATCGCTGCATGCAGGTCGTTGAAGGCGTAGTTGCCGCTCGCCGCTGCCGGCGCCCAGCGCTCGGCCAGCGATTGCCAGCGAGTGCCGACGTCCACACCGCGCAGCTGCAGCCGCCAAAGCAGTGCACAGCCGTCGAGCAGCTCCATCACCAGTGTCGGCTGGTGCCCGTCGATGGGGCCATCGAAGATCTCCAGCACCGCATCGTGGTCGCCCTGCTCCAGGTGGTACAGCGCGAGGTGCCACCAGTTGTGGACGGCGAGAAAGCTGTCTCGCTGCCAGGCCGGGTTGCCGCGCATCCACGCGATGCCTTCGTCGCGCCGGCCCTGCATCTCCATCACGTGCGCCACCGCATGCTGCGCCCAGGCGTCCGCCGCCTCGAGCGCTACCGCCTCGCGACCCAGGCGCTCGGCACGCGGGTAGTCGCCGGTTTCCTCCAGGCCGAAGGCGTACATGCCGAGCACCGCGTGGTAGCCCGGCAAGCTCGGGCTCCACTCGGGGAAGGCCCGGGCGATGCGGTCGCGCAGCATGCGCGAGTCGCCGGTGAAGAAGTCCAGCTGCTGGCCCACCTGCAGCGCGAGCGCGTCGCGCGGACAGTCGACGCTCAGGTCCTCCAGCGTGCGCGCGGCGCCGCGCCACTGCCCGTTACAAAGCAGCTCGATGGCGCGCAGGTGGTACGCCTCGCGCTCGTTGTGCGGCAAGGCCAGGGCCGTCGCACAGGCGTCGCGGGCTACGGGCAGCGCAGCGGCCTCGGTGCCCAGCAGGTGCAGCCAGGCACGCAGCACATGTCCCATGACCAGCTCGGGGGACGCCGCAAGGGCGGCATCGACCGTCGCGACAGGATCGCCGGAAAAGCAGCGCAGTTCGTGCTGCCCGCGTTCGAGCAGGTCCAGTGCCTTGGTGTTGCAGCCGGACAGTTCATGGTCGGTGGCGTCTTTCATGTCTCTTGCCCTCCAAGGTTCAAGCGCGGGTCGCGCCCAGACAGTGACATGATGCGGAGGGCGCAGCGATGCACTAAAGTCATCTCGGCAAGAAACCGGACATTTCCGCCAATGCCGACCCCATCTGCCCTCGTTTCGGACGCCCCCCTCACGGTGGCGCTGCTCGCGGTACCGGATAGCACCGCGTCGACCTTGTTCGGCCTGTATGACCTCTTGATCAGCGCGCGGCGCGACTGGCAGATGCTGATGCACCGCGTCGAGGCCGCGGCGCCGCTGCGGCCGCTGATCGTGAGCCGCGACGGACAGCCGCTGCAGGCGGCGAACGGCGTCAACATCCATCCGCATGCCGGCTTCGATGACGGCATCCAGCCCGAGGTGGTCGTCATCACGGACCTGATGGTCCCGCCCTGGCAAACACTGGGCGACCGGTACGAGGTGGAGGCGCAGTGGATGCGCCGCCAGCACGCACGCGGCGCGACGCTCGCCTCGGCCTGTTCGGGTGCCGTGCTGCTGGCGCGCACGGGCCTGCTGGCCGGACAGGAGGCGACCTCACACTGGGGCTACTGCGATGCCCTCGCGCGCGAACATCCCGACACCCGCTGGCTGCCCGACAAGGCGCTGGTGACGAGCGGTGTCGGCCAGCGCCTGGTGATGGCGGGCAGCGGCACCAGCTGGCATGCCTTGGCGCTGTTCCTGATCGCGCGCTACGTCGGCGCCGAAGAAGCGATGCAGGTGGCCCGCCTCAACCTGCTGGACTGGGACACGACAAGCCCGCTCGCTTATGCCGCCATGGCGCGCACGACCCAGTTGGCCGACCCGGCCATCGGCCGCTGCCAGGAATGGGCGGCGCAGCACTACGACAGCGAGGCGCCAGTGGCAGCCATGGTGCAGATGAGCGGACTGCCGGAGCGGACCTTCCAGCGGCGTTTCGTGCAGGCCACCGGGCTGACGCCGCTCGACTATGTGCACACCTTGCGGCTCGAAGAGGCCAAGCAGATGCTGGAAGCCGGGGACTTGGCCATCGAGTCGATCGCGCTGGAGGTGGGCTACCAGGATGCGAGCTTTTTCGGCCGGCTGTTCCGGCGCAAGCTCGGTCTGACGCCGGCGCAGTACCGGCGGCGTTTCGGAGCGCTGGCGCGCCGGCTGGCGAGGGCGGCGCGGGCACAAGGCCCGGGTTGAAAAGCCTGGATGGTCCGCAGCGGTTCCGCCAGTGGGCACTGGTTGCGTCAGAATGATGGCCCCGCGCTCTACGCACGGGACTGAAAAACTCGCGGTAGTGAAAACATGAAGTACTTCGGACACAACGCCCTCACGGCGGTCCTTGTCACCGTCCTGGCCGGCTGCGCAAGCGCGCCCCCGTTGAGTGAGGCCGGCGCGAGGGTCCGCGCCGTCACCGCCGAACAAGCGAAACAATGCAAGTTCGTGAAAACCGTCCAGTACACCGATCGGATTCTGGGCATGGGCAAGGACCCGACCGTGATGCGAGCCATCGGCGAGACCAACCTTCGCAACGAAGTCGGTTTGACGGGCGCCAACGCCTTCGTGGTCACCAAAAACGACAGCAACTGGTTCCTTGGGAACGTCGACTATCAGGCCGAAGCCTTCACCTGTCCTTCCTGAGTCTGCTCGTGCCGCGCCTGTTCGAGGGCGAAATCGGCGCGCTCACGGCATGCCGAACCCGACCAGCAAGCTGACGAAGAGCGCGATCGCCAGGATGGCGGACAGGCTCTTCCAGAACAGCACAGGGTGCCGCTCGATCAAGGGCGGACGCGCCCTGCTGAAGAAGGTCTTGTTGGGATGGCGCAGGTCGTAAACAAACTCCGACAAGGCCTCGTAGCGCCTGAGCGGGTCGGGGTGCACGGCTTTTCTGAGGACGGCGTCGATCCAGACCGGGATCTCGCGGTTTTCGTCCAGCACCGACTCGTAGTGCAGTTTCCTCTGCGCGGACAGTGTCCGGGCCTTCGCGACCTCGACGCCGTACGGCAGCCGGCCCGACAGCATCTGGTAGGTCATCACGCCCAGTGAGAACAGGTCGGAACGGGCGCTCCCGGCTTCTCCCAGGAAGTACTCGGGCGCCGTGTATTGGGCGGTCCCGAGGATCTGGGTCCGCTCGAGCGGACTGGCCATCTCGGTGATGCCCGCCACGCTGGTCGCGCCGAAGTCGATGATCTTCACCGTGCCGGTCTTGTCGATCACGATGTTCTCCGGCCTCAGGTCTTGGTGCAGCATCTCGAGGCGATGGAAGGCCTGCAGCCCTTTGGCGATCTGCTCCACGATCCCGCGCACGGTTTCGAGGTCGGGCCGGGGGTTGTCGATCATCCACTGCGCCAAGGTCTGGCCATCGATGAACTCGGTCGCGACATACAGACAGCTGCGTTCCCGCGTGGGCCGGCACGGCTTCAACACATGCGCGCTGTTGATGCGCCGCGCGACCCACTCCTCCATCAGGAAACGCTCGAGGTAGGCCGGGTCGGCCTGGAGATCCACCGAGGGGGTCTTGAGGATGACCAGCCCATCGGTCTCGATGTCGACCGCGAGATAGATGTGGCTGCGGCTGCTGCCATGCACCTCTCTGACGATCCGGTACCCGTCGACGACCGTCCGCGCCTCCAGGATCGGCGGAAGGGGCAGTTCCGACAATTGACGATGGATCTCCCTGGCATCCTGGCTGCTGGGCAACTCGTCGATGACGACAATCTGGACGGTCAGGTTGTCGGCGCTGCCTCGCTGATAGGCCTCCTCGACGAGGCTGCGGGCAGCCCGGTCGAGGTCGCCTCGCCCGCCTTGCACCGCAGCGGCCAGGAAGGCCGCGTCGAGATGTTCGTACACGCCGTCTGAGGCGAGCAGGAACACGTCGCCCTTCTCGACCTGCAGCGCCTGGTAGTCGATCTCGATCTGCGGCTTGAAGCCCACCGCGCGGCTCAGGTAGCTTCGCCCCTCGGCAACACGCACCCGGTGATCCTGCGTGAGCTGTTCGAGCGCGCCGCCGTGCAGGCGGTAGATGCGCGTGTCGCCCACATGGAACACATGGGCGGTGGTGGACTTGAGGACCAGCGCGCTCAGGGCACAGACATAGCCCCTGTCCTGGTCGTAGCGGTAAGGGCTTTGCTGAGTCCGCGAATGCAGCCAGGAATTGGTCGCGGTCAGTACACGCTCGACCGCCTTCTTGACCGACCAGGCGTCCGAGGTGCAGTAGTAGTCGTCCAGAAAACCCATGACCGCGAACTCGCTGGCGATCTGGCTGACCGAGCTGCTGCCGATGCCGTCGGCCAGCGCGATGGCGATGCCTTTGGAGCTCAGCAGCGGCTCCTTCGGCACCGAGACGCCATAAAAGTCCTGGTTGACCTCCTTGCGGCCCTTGTCGGAATGTTGACCGACCGAGATCCTCAGCTTGTTGCTCATGTCGCTATCGAAAAAAAAAGGCCGTGCGGCCTCGCGGAGTGTCAGCATGCCGGGCGCCTTATCGCGCGTGTCCATTTACAGTAAATAGGATATTCGTCAGGAAGCCCCGGACAGAGTTTTGTTCTGCATTTATTCAAATGCAAACCAGCCCGCCTCTGTTGCAGGCGCGCTGAGCGGGTTCCCTACCGGGCCGCGGAAGGCACGCTTCGGCGGGCTCCGCCGGCTTGTGTTGATTCGGTCACGATATATTGGCGCGCGGCAAAACGGTTCCCGGCGGAAGGCGGCGCCGTCCCCAGCGACGTTTCAGGATTCGTAGCAGAATAGAGCCCGTGTCCCCACGGAGCGCACGATGAGCAGCATCCCTCCCATCAGCGAAGCGAGCATGCAGGCGGTCGAGGACCGGTTTCCCGAGCTGGCGGCCATGGCCGGCCGAGCAGCGCATGAGCGCGCGTTGACCCAGACCGGTCGTGTGGTGATGAAGTCGGCCAACGGCATGCTGGTGGAAGCACGTGCGAACGGCGCGATCCGGGTCATCAAGCCGCTGCCTGCCACCACGCCGGTGGCGCGAGGGCTGGTCCTGACGCGCAAGAAGGCCGGTCACGGCGCCCGGTGACCCAGGCCCAAGCCAGGTTGCGGGTTTTCGCCGGGCCCAACGGCTCCGGCAAGAGCACGATCCACAGTGTGCTGCGCAAGGAGTGGATCGGCATTTACGTCAACGCCGACGACATCGAGAGGACCCTCAAACGGCAAGGTCGGCTCGACCTCGGTGAGTTCGATCTCGAGACCCAGGCATCCGACCTGATGCTGCCACTGCAGGCCTACCTTCGAACCTCGGCCCTGCTGACCCAACACGGACTCGACGGCATCGCGGAGCGGCTTCATCTCGAAGGATCGGCGCTGCATCTGCCAGCGGGAGAAATGAATTCCTATGTCGCCGCGGTGCTGGCCGACTTCATCCGGCGCGAACTGCTGCGGCAGGGCCTGTCCTTCACCTTTGAAACGGTGATGTCCTCGCCGGACAAGATCGACTTCATGCACGAGGCGCAGGCGCACGGCTACCGCACCTATCTGTACTTTGTCGCCACCGACGACCCCGCCATCAACATCGAGCGAGTGCGCCTGAGGGTGAGCCAGGGTGGACACGCCGTGCCGGACGACAAGGTGCTCCAGCGATACCAGCGCTCCATCGGCCTCCTCGACCGAGCCTGCAGCGCCGCCAACAGGGCCTACATCTTCGACAACTCCGGCGAGGCGCATGAGCTGATCGCCGAAGTGACCGACGGCGAGACCTTGACGGTACACGTGGACGCCCTGCCCGCCTGGTTCACCCGCACCACCTTGTGGCAGTCGTTCGAGCCGACCAGCGACACCCGGTCCGAGGCCGGCTGATCTCGCGCAAACCTGAGCTGTGGGTCGGGCCAGTTCCTCAAGCAGAAAGTCGATGAAGACGCGCACCCGGTGCGGCTTGCCCGCGCACGGGTCGCGCGCACGCCCGAGGACCCGGCATACCCCGCAGTCGCGGGGGGCGGGAACGCAGGCACACACCTAGATTGGAACGGTACGAGGTGCAGGGCTGCAAGAAGCCCGTACCACGCTCTTCTCCGCGTCGAATAGCGGCCGGCGAATGATAGCTCTGCACCTCAACAGGACGTCGCACTCGCCTCCGTGTCGACCGAGAGAGGAACCGACATGCCATCGCCGAAGCACTTCCTGCACCGGTTTGCATGGACCGGCTGCGCACACCCCGCGTCGAGCGCCTGCGCCTGTCTGCTGCTGGCAGCCACCCCCAGCTGGGCCCAGGATGTCTACATCGGCCCCGGCGAGCAGTACATCGACGAGGTTCCCGAAGGCAGCACCATTTTCCAGAGCCTCTATCTCTTCGAGAACGACGGCCGCTACCTCAAGCAGGGCGGCGGCACGATGGAGTACCAGGGCGTCGGCGGAACGCAGTTCATCAACCGTGGCCACTTGCGAGTGGCTCAGGGCACGCTCGGCTTCTTGCTCAATACCGGCAGCGCGACCTGGGACAACCGCGGCCTGGTCGAACTGGCGCCCGGCAGCCAACTCGACATCCAGGTCGAACGCTACAACCATGTGTACCAGCGCGGCACCGTACGTATCGGCCCGAACGCCCGGTTCTCGATCTCGATGTTCGCCTCTCCGCTGGAAAGCAGCGGCACCTGGGAGATCGCACGCGGCGGCCGGCTCGATATCACCGGCTGGAGCGACTACTACCACAGCCCCTACCCCGGAGACAGCTACACCGGCACGCTGCACAACCAGGGCCGGGTGTCCTTCCTGAGGGGCACGGCGACGTTTTCAGCCGGCGCGACCATAGCTGGCGGTGAGGTGCAGGTGCTGCATGGGTCCAAGCTGTTGGTGGAGGCGGACCTTCGCCTGGGCGCCCTGCGCGTCGATGAAGCGATGCCCCACGAGTACGCACCGCCCATTGCCAGCGTCGTCCAGGCGGGCGGCGCGGTCCACGTGGGCGAGCTGAGGTGGGGCCAGGGCCTGCTGTCGGCCAGCGGCCCCATCACCGTGAGCGGCCTCGCCCATCTTTCGGCCGGCGCCTACCGTCCCGGCCCCAACGGCAGCGACCTCTACGACAAACGCCTGGACACGGAGCTGCGCATGGACGGCGGCGGCCGCTGGGACGGCGATGCCGACATCACCGGCACCGGCAGCATGCACGTGGCCGCCGGCGCGGTGTTCGAAGACCTGCACACAGCGGACGGACGCGACGACGGCGGCGGGCCGGTGCCGCTGCGTGTCGCCCTCGGCAGCTTCGACAACCGCGGCACCTTCCTCAAGACGGGCGCGGCGGCGACCCGCATGGCCACCCCGTTCTCCAACACCGGCACGGTGCGGGTGCAAGACGCCGGCACCCTCACCTTCACCCGCCAGCTCGACAACCCCGGAACGCTGGAGGCCGTGCGCTCGCGTATCGTGGTATGGGGCGGCTTGGTGCAATTGCGCCACACCGCCTTCGAGGGAGGCGTGTCCACCGAGTTGACCGGCGGACGCCTGAGGGCCGACGGCGGCACCATCCTGCTGAATGTCGGCGAGGCGTCCAACGACCCCGACTGGCGTCCGCGACTCGGGTACAACGCCGGTGCACTGGTCTACAAAGGCGCGGCCAGCCGGATCACCACCTCCTGGCTGGGCGACGAAGTCGACTTGCTGTTTCGCTCGCTGCACAACGACGGCCAGCTGAGCGTTCTCGATGACGCCCGACTGCCGGAGGGCTTGCATTTGAGGAATACCGGGCGGGTCGAGATCGATGAGCGCAGCCACGTGCACGTCAGCTCCTACGATCAGGGCAGCTACATCAACCAGCACGACATCCGCACCCTGGTGGCCGGCACGCTGGCCGCCACCTACAGCATGAGCTTCAGCCAAGGCACGCTGGGTGCCGGACTGGGCGAGGACATCGGCATCGCCCGCCTGCTCGGCGCCGACGTCTGGCTGTCTGCCAGCTCCGTGCTGGATCTCGACATCGCCTCGGCCGTCAGCTTCGACCGCTTCCTGCTGGACCATGCACTGCGCCTCTCGGAGGAAGCCAGCCTGTTTGCCGAGTTCGACCTCACTGGCCCGGTCGTCGGCCGATACCGCATCGTCGAAGCGGCGGGAGGTGTGATCGGCAGTTTTGCCTCGCTGCGGACCAATCTGGACGCGAGCGTCTATC
Organism: Aquabacterium sp. A7-Y; assembly: GCF_026153205.1. GTDB lineage: Bacteria > Pseudomonadota > Gammaproteobacteria > Burkholderiales > Burkholderiaceae_C > Caldimonas. The sequence continues at coordinate 54,529 of NZ_JAPFBW010000026.1, forward strand.
ACTGGAGCGTGGTCTATGGCGACGACTACGTCGAGCTGGCGGTGTCCACCGCGCCTGAGCCCGGCACCTCTGCCTTGCTGGCGGTAGGCCTGCTCGGCGTGGCCGCGCTCAGCCGCCGGCGAACGCCTTTGGTAAAGCGCTGAAAGGGTTGAACAAGGCGATGCATCCGCGCGGTCCGCAAGCACAACAGCGCGGCAAGCGCGACCGCCGCAAGCAACTCGGCCGAGGGCCAATCGGCGTAGGACGGATAGGCCGCGCGGTGGGCCAGTTGGTACAGCCCAATGAACCCGGGGATGCTGAGTGCGAACCCGCACACCCGCCACCCCGTTTTGCCGTCTCGTCGTCTGGCGGGCGGGGAAACCAGGGGCTGCGGCGCGACGGCGAGGATCAAAAGCCCGACCACCAGGGGCAAGTGCCCGATCGCGTCCAGGGGGCCGGCAAGCGGAATGGCGCCGAGCAACAAGGCCAGCAGGACGATCGACGAAACCTGCGACGACACGCGACCGAAGACGACGAGGAAGGCCAGACAGAACTCGACGAAACCGGCGGCCATCACGAAAAAGCGATGGTCGATACCGACGGCAATTTGCCTCAGCTCGTGATTGAGGACGTCATAGGACCAGGCTGGATAGACCCATTTCTCGACGCCGACCCACATCAGGCTGAAGCCGACGGACAGCCGAAGGACCGCGGGTGCGACCGTGCTTCGCCGAGACGAGCCGAACGCATGCAGTGCAAGATGGACCGAGATGCCCAGGAAGTAGAGGTAGTCGAGCAGGTGGAACCATCCATAGATCCACGCCGAGTAGGCATAAAGCAGGAGCAGGCCGGACAGTCCGATGCACACGGTGCGGCCCCACAACACGGTCAGCGCTATCACGAGCTGGACAGCGGGCACCCAGGGCGCCCCACTGAAGAGCTCCGGAGTCAGGATGAAGGGACGGTACGCCGCATACCAGGCAACAGACGCAAAGTAGACCGCGACACCCCCGCGCAGGAAAAGCGCCGCCCCCGACGCGTCGGCCAGCGCAAGCGGCCCCCTGCCCCGAAAGTCGTAACGCGCCACCGCGCGATCGATCCAGAAGACCCCGGCCATGACGACCAGCGCTGACAGGTACAAGCCCATGAACAGGGGCATCGCAAGGACATCGGACATCTCCAGCGGCGTCGTGACGCAATTGACGACCTTGGAGAACCACTTGACGTGCGCCTCCGCTCCAAGAGGCACCGCTGCGAGAGCACCAGCCGCTCCCCATGGCAGAACGCGCGGGACCCGGCGCAAGCTGGATTCGCTCTGCATTCGAACACTCCTTTGCGCGAGGCCGAGCGGCGCCACCGACCCGAGACGAGCCGCTTCTTTTCACCCAGTTCCAGTTGGCTCTCGTCGCTGCCCCTGTACCGAGAGCGGCACACCGGCAGTTGCTCAGGAAGATCTGCAGCCGGTCCTTGCGAAGTGACTGAAGCATGAACCTGAGGAGACCCAGTGACAATGATCCCTGTCGGAAGCGGTTCAAGGCACCAGACGCGTAAATCACCGCGCCACGGACACCAGGGCGGGATGGCGGCGCTGTGGAGCAGCGCGGGCGCGGAAACTGCCGGAGCGCATGGTGTGACTTCGGATCGCTGTACGAAGATGCGCCTCACGGCGACCGCGCCAGGCCGGCCGCGGTGATCCTGCAAGGCATTTTGGACAAGCGCAGCGCATGAAGATCCAACTCCAGGTCCGAAGCGGCCCGACCACCGGTACAGGGGAACCGGCGACCGGCACGTTCACGTCCCGCCCCTATGGCTCTGCCCCACCACGCCCGTCGGCGGCGCAGCAGGAGATGCCGACGCGCACCTCGTCCTCGGCCCAACTCGCGCCACGCGGGGCGCTGCCGGCGGCATCGTCCCGGGACGCCGGTGCTGCTGCTGAGCGCTCCGCGACCTCGCCGTCGGCACTCATCGATCAGGAGTCGAAGCTGGAAAAAAAGCAGCGCGAGAAAGTGGCGACCACGGCCAATGACATCGCGTTGTGGCAGGCGGGTGACTGGTCGCCCAACGGTTGCGTTCCCGTCGGTGCATGGCTCAGCCAACGCAAGGTGGCGAAGGCTGATGAAGAGCTGAGGACGGATGCCCTCGACTGCAAGCAGTCCACGCGCAACATCGCGGTGGCTGGCGGCCTGTTGAGCCGCGACGAGCTCAGGGCCTACGAAGGGCTGGCTGGCGAACGCGATCTCAGGAGAACCGGGCGCGACCTGGTGCCCGAAAACAGTCCGCAGATCAAGGGCCCCGAGGCGTTCAGGAACTTGCCGCCAGGCTTTGCCATCAGTTTCGAGCCGCCCAGGGGGGTAGACGGCCCCTCGCGCACGAAACACTCGATGCTCAGTCTGGGCGAGGGTTATGCGGTCGGCAGCAACAACGGCTGCATCGACCCGCCGTCCGGCACCCCCGGCTTCTACAGCAAGATCGATCTCGCGCAGCCCGAGCTGTGGCTGCCGGACGGTCGTTTCAAGGGCGGCAAGAGCGCGGAGCATGTCGCCCAACATCCGGAAGACAGCTTCCAGGTGCACGTCAGCCCCATCAGTCAGTTCGCGACGCGGGTGAAGACCCAGGTGAAGGCCGAGCGCTAAGCGGCCTCCGACGGGCGGTCTGGCTCGCTGCAGTGAAGGCAACACCTGTTGCTTCACTGCTGAACCTCGAGTATCAGAGGTAGGTCAACAAGCTGCTAGAGCTGCAAGAGATCGGGGATCCGCACATCGGGATTCACATCGGCGTCATAGTCGACACCGCTCATCTCGAATCCGAAGAGGCGCAGGAACTCGGTCTTGTAGCCCGCGAAATCAGTCAGCTCATAGAGCCTGTCGGTGCTGACCTGATTCCACAGCTCGCGCACTCGCGCCTGGGTTCCCGGATCGAGCTCCTTGTAGTCTGTCCGAAAGCGCCCTTCTTCGTCGATGCAGGGTGACTTGCCGCTCAAGCTGTCGTGGTACAGGGCGTGGATCTGCTCGATACAGCCCTCATGAGTTCCTTGCTCCTTCATGACCTTGAACAGCAAGGACAGGTACAGCGGCATGATGGGGATCGCCGAGCTGGCTTGGGTCACCACGGCCTTGAGCACGGAGACCCGGGCGTCTCCGCCCTTCACCGCCAAGCTGTCCCGGATGGCAAGTGCGGCCCGGTCGAGATCTTTCTTGGCGGCTCCGATCGAGCCGTTCCAGTAGAGATCGCGTGTGGTGTCTTCGCCGAGGTAGGTGAATGCGGTGGTGGTGGCGCCGTCGGACAACACGCCGGCCGCGAGAAGCGCATCCATCCACATCTGCCAGTCTTCACCGCCCATGACCGCCACGGTGCCGTCGATTTCCTCTTGCGTGGCGGGCTGCAACGTCGTCTCGTTCACCACTTCCTTGTCCGTGTCGATACCGCGCACGGTGATCGCTCGTCCTATCGGTTTCAGGGTCGAGCTGAACACCTTTCCTGTTCGGGGGTGGGTCCGCCTCGGCGCGGCGAGGCTGTAAACCACCTGATCCACCTGACCGAGATCTCGCTGGATGAGATCGATGGTCCTTTGCTTGGTCTCGTCGGAAAAGGCGTCCCCGTTGATGCTCTTGGCGTACAGGCCCTCATCGGCCGCGTACTCGTGGAAGGCCGCCGTGTTGTACCAGCCGGCGGTGGCGGGTTTGCTGTCGGTCCCCGGGCGTTCGAAGAACACCCCCAAGGTAGCGGCACGGCAGTTGAACGCTGCCGTGATCCGAGCCGCCAGCCCATACCCGGTGGACGCGCCTACCACCAGAACCTTCTTCGGGCCGCAGGGGATGGTGTCCTTGGCTTTGACGTATTCGATCTGCTGCTTGACGTTGGTCCTGCAGCCAAGGGGGTGGGCAGTCACGCAGATGAAGCCGCGGACGCGCGGTTTGATGATCATGAAGACCTCGATCGTCTGATTTTTTCGGCGACGCCCACGTCAACCTGTGGTGCGAACGCATGGAGCAGAAGCCCCTGGCAGTGTAAGCGCCGGGGAACAGGTGCCAGGCCGACCTGGCGCAGCCGCTTCTGCCCCCCGATGATGCGTCGCTGGCGGCTCGCATCCAGCGCGAGTACCGTCCTCTCCTGCGCTCTACAAACTGCACGGAGACATTGCGATCCAGCTGCATCTGCGGCCCATCGACTACCGCGCTTCGCGCCGGCAAGTTCGTGGGCCTGCCCGCCTTCCCCTGCCGCCGCGCTCGGTCGTATCCTTACCCCCCACAAGGATCAGTACAAAACCAACCCATGCCCCGCACCCCTACCCCACCCGATGCAGACGCCCGTATCGGCAAGAAGATCGAATACGTCGCCCGTCGCCTGGGCGATCACCTGCAGGCCGAAGGCTTCGAGCGGCATGGCCGCACCCTGGTGCGGACGCGCGGCGAGGGGCACGGGCTGCACCGGCAGATCCTCCACCTGCAGGGCAGCAAGTGGAACGAGGGCAGCTACGGGGGCTTCTACGTTGCGCTGTCGGTGCTTTTCCCCAAAGTGAACGCCAGCGTCGCGACCATGCCCTCCCAGGCATGGCGGGCCGATGGCGCCGACTCGATCGACGAGGCAGCGGGGCAGGTGCGCGAGCGCCTGCACGAGGTGTTGCCGCCCGAAGGCCGGGCCTGGCCGGGCTGGCACGACTTCGGCGAGGTGCGCATCGAGAAGCACTGCGACCTTGACGCCCTGGCGTCCGACCTGCACGGGCTCCTCATGCAGGGCGCACTGCCCTGGTTCGAACGCCACGGCCGGCTCGAAGCGGTCCGCGATGGCGCCGGCATGCTGGGTGGCAACATGCTGGACGTCCTGTGCGCCGCCGCATGGCTGGGGCCTGACGGCGACGCTGAACGTCTGCTGGCGCAGTTTGCGCCGAGGCTGAAGGAAGGCCGTATTGCACCGGTCAACGAGCTGGCCGCGTGGCTGCGCTCGCTGGCGTTGGACCCGGCGCCGCTGCTCGGCGCCTAAGGATTCACCGGTTCGCACCTCTCTCCGGGAGGCCGAGATGCGTTCGGCGTCCCCCAACTTGAGGCCTGACCCAGGTCGCAAGCACAGATACAAGGCCCTGAAGCTTCACAAGGGCCCGCGCATCAGCGAAACCACCACCTCCCGAAGCCAGCGATGACCCGCGTGGCCGTGGCTGCGCTCGTGCCAGACCATTCCCACCGGAAAACCCTCCACCGGAATCGGAGGAGCGACGCTCTTCAGCTTGCCGGAGCGGCCGGCGACCAGCCGCTCTGGAACGAGGGCCACGAAGTCGGACTGCGACACGATCTCGGGCACGGACAGGAAGGACGCCGCGGACAGCACCACCTTGCGACGCAGGCCCAGGGCCGCGAGCGTCTCATCCACAGGCGTGGTGAAACCTCCGGCCAAGGAAACGATCACGTGCTCCAGTCGGACAAACTCCCGGGCCGTCATCCGCTCCTTGAGCGCAGGATGGTTGCGACGGCCGATCAACACGTACCGTTCGTCGAACAGATGCCTGCTGCGCAGACTCCGCGGGGCAGCGTCGGGGGTCATCAGCACAAGGTCGACATCCCCGCGCACCATCTGGGCCTCCAGCTGCTGCAGATCCAGGTGGCGCAAGGCCACCCGCACCCCCGGCGCCTTCTTTCTGAGCGCGATCGCCAGCGGCTTGACCACCGCGACCTGGAGATAGTCGGTGCACGCGATCGTGACCGTCAACTCGGCCTTCGATGGCTCGAAGCGTTTGTGCTCCTCGACGGCGGCGCGCACCTGATCGAGCGCCAGGCGAAGCGGGCCGAGCAGGTCGAGCGCCTTTGCGGTCGGCGTCATGCCCCGCTGCGCCGGGATCAGCAGCGTGTCCTCGAAGAGGTCGCGCAACCGGCTCAGTTGAGCGCTCACCGCCGGTTGGCTCAAGTGCAGACGGGCGGCCGCCTTGGTGACGTTCTGCTCCACGAGCAAGGCCTCCAGCGTCACGAGGAGGTTGAGGTCAAGCCGCTTGCTATCCATGCGATGGATAGTAGCCAATCCATCTTCCGATTTCACCAATGGGCGGCTGCCGGCCAGACTGGCGCCATGGATCACCTGCTTCTATCAGGAGCGCCTCAGGAGAGTTGTCGATGAAAAAGGTCTTGATCGTTTTTGCCCATCCGGAGCCCACATCCTTGAACCACCAGCTGGTGGAAACGGCCGTACATGTCTTGCAGCAAGATGGACACGAGGTGCTGCTGTCCGACCTTTACAGCATGGGCTGGAAAGCCGTCTTCGACGAGCAGGACTTCCCCCTTCGGGCTCATCCGCAGCGACTGTCGTTCATCGAGGAGTCGGGCCACTCGTACGCGGTGGGACGGCAGGCGCCCGACATCGCCGCGGAGCAGCAGAAGGTGCTGGCCGCCGACGCATTGATCCTCCAGTTCCCGCTGTGGTGGTTCGGCATGCCGGCCATCCTCAAGGGCTGGATCGATCGCGTCTGGGCCCGCGGGCTGGCCTACGGCTACGAGGGCGCGGGCAACCGCTACCGCTATGGCGACGGCGCATTCAAGGGCAAGCGGGCCCTGGTGTCTGTCACGGTCGGCGGCCCCGCGGTGGACTACTCGCCGCGCGGCATCAACGGTCCGCTAGAGCAATTGCTCTTCCCGATCACCCACGGCACGCTCTTCTACCCCGGGATGGACGTGCTGCCTGTCCACGCCGTCTATGGCGCCGCGCAGCTGAGCGCTCAGGGAGCCGAGGTGGCCAAGGCGCAATGGGCAGCGCGACTCGAGCGGATTTTCGATGACACGCCGACCCCGTTCCGCCGCCAGAACGGCGGCGACTATCCGGACGGCCATGTGCTCGCCCCCGATATCGCGAGCGGACGGAGCGGCTTGCTCGCCCACGTCGCAGACCAGGGGGCCTTGGCGCCAATGAAGCCTGCCGGCACCTGAACGAGCCGCGCCAGAGCGGACATCCGTCCTCATCCTTGAGCCGAGCGCCTTGGCAGACAACAAATCCGACATACGGCCCGGCTTCACCGCGGCTCGGAGAATCGGACCGACGAGAAGAAGACATCGAACGCGCCTTCGTTCTGCCTGTACGCTGCCGTTGCCTTCGCAGCGCCGCGCGTAGAGGCAGAACCGCATTGGACGTTCCAGGCATAGCCCGGGGTTTGGGAAAGGTAAGTCTTCGAGACGTAGTCGGCCGTGCTTGCACCCGTTCTTTCCGATGAAGTCGAAGCGGCCCAGTAGGCAAGGCTGTCCCCCAGCATCGCCTGACCATGGGCCGTTATAGCGACGGGAACCCCTGTGTGGCTGCCGAGGCGGTCGGCAAAGCCTGCTGCGTCGAGAGGCCGGCTGGCATAGGCGTCGTTCAGCTCCTGCTGGGTGTACTTGCGGAAACGCGCAGGCAGTTCATGTCTGTCGATGCGACACCGCACGGCCACAGTAGCGTCGCTGTCACTTGCCGGCCTGATGGACACGCCAACACGCCCCGGCTCCTCCTTGACGTGATGTTTCCAGCGGTCAGGAACCGAGAACGCGACACCGACAGCGGGAAGCGATACATCCCCTGCATCGGCATGAGCGTGAGCAAAGAGGGCGACGACGATCGCGAAGGCGTGATGGCAGGTGGGGGGAGGCACAGCAAACTCTCCGGTGGGGCGTCTCCGTCAATAGGCTGACGCCAAAGCCGTTGATTCTGCTCGGCCCAAGGCCAGTGCGCAAACGCCGAGCCCATTCCCTTGAGCGGAACACTGGCGGCATCAGGTCTTGGTCGGGTCAGCGGTGTGTGTGGTCAGGCTGATACGCATCGAAAAAGGATGGCCGCACCTGCTTGACGTAAAAGTGAAGAGTCTTTACAGTTCGCCTTCTCGCTGCAGTGAATGCGGCGAGGACGACTTCAAAACATCCCAACACCGAAGAGTTCATCGTGCACCGCCAAGGCCACATCGCAAACAGCTCACTGCCCCTGCAGGGCCAGTGCCGGTTCGTGCGCGCCGCCTCTGGCAAGGCCAAGGCGGTCCTCACGTTGAACGAAAAACGGCATCCGCTCCAGAGCCAGCGAGCGACTTGGTCGCTGGGCGACGAGGATGGGAAACATCCGGGCGAGGGAGGCGCGTAAGGCGCACACCCTCCACTCGATCACAGGTCGAGGCCCGGATTCCGAAAGGATCCGGGCCTTTTTTGCTTTTCCGAGCCGGTCGGCAACCGGCTCACTGCCGCGTCCCACGCAGGACGCACCGGTGCGCCATGGCGCACCGGACTGCTCTTTGACAAGTTGCCGCGAACACGCCTGCACCACTGGGTGCGGCCCGTGTTCGCACTCAGCGGATATAGCTCAGCAGGCAGCGCCCGGTCACGCCATGGCCGAGGCCCCGAGTTCGATGCCCGGTATCCGCTCCATGACATCTCATTGCGGGTGTGTTCCGGTGCGCTTGCGCAGCGAGAGCACTTCACGGCCGGGAACCGCGGTCGTGCTGGAGCACAGCCGCAATGAAATCGCGACCCCCACGTCGACGAGCACGTGTTCCGCTTCGCGCAGCACTGGGCGGACACCTGGTGCTCGAACCCGGCGTTCTGGCTCGAGGTGGCCGACACGCCAAACGGATTGAAGCTTCTGGAGATCAACGCCATCAACTCCAGTGGCTTCTACGCCTGCGACATGGGGAAGTTCGTGAACGCCATCAATGCCCTGGTCTGAAGGAGCCGTCCGTGCGCTCTTTCCTGCCTGCGGCGGGTATGCCGAAGGAATCGCGCCTCAGTGGATGCACTGCAGGCGCTCATGAATCTGCTGTGGAAGGCGATCGCTCACAGGCCAGGGGCTCGGGCTGATGCTCTGCCCCGCCGGTGTGCGGTGTCCGGACCGCAAGTCTGTCGTCGCCGCACATGCCGCGCCGCCGGAAGCAGCCGATACGGGTCATCGAGGGTTCGCACTGCAAGGTGCCGGGTTCGACTCCCGGATGACCGAAAGCTTGGATAGCTCAGTGGGTAGAGCAACGCACACCTCATGCGTCTGTCACGGGTTCGACTCCCGTTCCAAACCAGCAAGGGCCGCAAGGCCACCCGCCGAACGTGGGCCGCAGGATGGGCCCATCAGCGGCGGCCGCTCCGCACGACGGGCAAGCGGGGCTCCGCGTCCAGGGCCAGCCGAGGCGGTCTCGATCGGGAGGGAGACCGCCGACGCGCACCCTGGCACCCGGGCCCTGGCATTCGTCGTCCGCGGCCGCTGCTGTAACGGCACCCATTTCATAACAACCGACACGCCAGACCACAAGGAGAACCGACATGAAGATCAAGCGTGTGACCGTCAAGAAAAACGAGCGCGGCCTGCTGCTGCGCAACGGAGATTTCGAGCGCGTGCTGCAGCCGGGCACGCACTGGCTGTTCGACGGCATGGACCAGCTGCGCGTGGAACTGTTCGCACAGGAACAGCCCGCGTTCACCCATGCGCTGGTGGACTACCTGATGGCCAAGGAGCCCGAGGTGGTCACCGCCGAGTTCGTGCGCGTGGAGCTCAACGAACACCAGGTGGGCCTGCGCAGCGAGAACGGCGTGCTGGTCGAAGTGCTGCCGCCGGCGACCCGCAAGCTGTACTGGAAGGGGTTGGTGGATGTTCGGGTGGAGGTGATCGACATCGCCGACTCGGCCGAAGCGCCGGCGTCGGTGGTGGCGCGCCTGGTGCAGACCCAGCTGCGTCAGCGTGCCGTGCAAGGACTGGCCGGCGTGCTGCAGGTGCAGGTGCCCGAGTACGGCGCCGGCATCGTGTGGATCGACGGCAAGATCGCCCGCGTGCTGGGGCCCGGCTCGTACGCCTTCTGGAAGTTCAACCGCAACGTCGTGGTGGAGCTGGTGGACCTGCGACTGCAGGCGGTGGAGGTGTCGGGCCAGGAGATCCTGACCCGAGACAAGGTGGCCCTGCGCCTGAACCTCTCGGCCACCTGGCGCTTCACCGACGTGCTCGCCGCCTACACCCGGCTGGCCAAGCCCGCGGAGCACCTGTACCGCGAGCTGCAGCTCGGCCTGCGTGCGGCCGTCGGCACGCGTTCGCTCGACGACTTGCTGGAGAACAAGCGGGTGATCGACGAGGTCGTGACCGCCCAGGTACGCAGCAAGCTCTCGGCTTATGGGCTGGAGCTGGACGGCGTCGGCGTGAAGGACATCGTGCTGCCTGGCGAGATGAAGACCATCCTCGCCCAGGTGGTCGAGGCCGGGAAGTCGGCCGAAGCCAACGTCATCCGTCGCCGTGAAGAAACCGCCGCGACCCGCTCGCTGCTCAACACGGCCAAGGTGATGGAGGACAACCCCGTCGCCCTGCGCCTGAAGGAGCTGGAGACGCTGGAACGCGTGGCCGAGCGCATCGACAAGATCTCGGTCTTCGGCGGTCTGGACCAGGTGCTCAACGGTCTGGTGAAGCTGCGTTGAGCACGCTCCGGGATGCAGCTTGCAGGGCGCCGGAAGGCGCCCTTTTTTTCTTGTTGGCTCGGGGCGCCTCTACACTGCCGGTATCCAGGAACATCGAGACAGGGAGAAACCTCGCGATGCAGGCGCCAAATGTCCCGCCGGGCCGCTACCGGCACTACAAGGGCCAGTTCTACGAAGTCATCGGCGTTGCGCGCCATTCCGAAACCGAGGAGTGGCACGTGGTCTACCGAACGCTCTATGGCGACATGAGCCTGTGGCTCAGGCCGGCCTCGATGTTCACGGAATCGGTCGAGGTGGACGGCCGGCAAATCCCCCGCTTCGAGCGCGTGGACGACCGGTAGCTGGCGCGCTTCCCTGCAATGGCACACCAGTCCCCCTGTCATCAGCCCGCGCCACGCCCCGCCGCCCCTTGCCATGATGCCCGTGTCCGCCTTGCTCGCCGCCCTTCGGTCGGCGGGCCTCCCCACCGCTGACGCCGCCGCCGCGGCACTCGCCCCCCGTTTCGTGCCGCAGGATCTGGCCCGGTCCACGCCCTTGTTGCGCCAAGGGGAGGTCTGGCGCTTCGCCTTGGTCGTCGAGACCGGCCTGGTGCGCATGCACTTCCTGCGCCGTGACGGCCGCGAGTTCAACAAGAACTTTTTTGCCGAAGGCGCCTTGGTGTGCCCGGTGACACCCGCGATGTGGACCGGGCCTTCGCTGTTCGGCATCACCACCATCGAAGCCACGCGCATCTGGCGCTGCGACGCCGAGGAGTTTCGCGAGGGTTTGGCCGCACACGGCCAGTGGTCGCCCTTGCAAAGCGAACTGCTGGTGAAGCTGCTGACGGGCAAGCTGCAGCGTGAACACGACCTGTTGGCGCTGGACGGCCGGCGGCGCTACGAGACCTTCTGCCAGCGCTTCCCGCATCTCGCCGCCCGCGTGCCGCTGGTGCATCTGGCCACCTACCTGGGACTGACCGACGTGTCGCTGTCGCGCCTGCGTCGCGCTCAGCGCGAGAGCGCGCCCGTGGCCTGACCTGATCATTTGTTAAGGCACGGTCGGCCCGCTGCCACGAAGCTCTCGCTCAGCGCGCTGACGCTGAAAAAGGAGTGAACCGTGAAGCATCCAAGGACCGTCGCAGCCACCCTGGGCACGGCCGCCGCCGTCGCCACCATCGCCGTGTGGGCGCTGTCAGCGCGTACCGAGGCGGACATCGCCGCGCACCGAAACGGTCTGGAGAAGCAGGGAGCGGCCGCGGCCAGCCGGCCGCCGAGCGCCGACCAGGTATCGGCCCTGCCGGCGCCGGTGCAGCGTTTTGTCCGATTCACCTTCCCCGGGCCCGTGCCCTCGTTCACACATGTCGAACTCGACATGGAGGGACGCTTCCGCCGCCCCAAGACGACCGATTTCATGCCGACGACGGCGAGCCAGTCGGTGGCAGTCGCCACGCCGGCCCTGGTGTTCGCGGCCACCACGCCTATCCTGCCTGGTGTGTGGGCGCGGGCCTACGACGCGTATGTCGACGGCAGGATGGAGATGAAAGCCAAGATCATGTCGGCCGTCGCGGTGGTCGACGAGGTCTCGACGCCGGAGCTGGACCGCATTTCGCTGCGCCGCTGGCTGCTGGAGAGCCCGCTATATCCGATGGCCCTGTTGCCCGGCGGCCCGGTGCGCTGGGAGCCGGTGGACGAGCATCGCGCCCGTGCCGTGGTCGAGTACCGCGGCATGACGGCGTCCCTGATCGCGACCTTTGGGGCGGACGGCCGGCTGACGCGCTTCGACGCCGAAGCCGATGGCGACCTCGACACGCCGTATCACGGCTCGGGCGAGCATGTGGCACGCGACGACTACCAGCCGGTCGAGGGCATGATGATCCCGATGAAGTTTGTCATCGCGCGGGCAGCCGGCGGGCAGGTGTACCCGTTCTGGGAGGGCCGGGTCACGCGCATTCGTTTTGCCAAGGCCGGCGCCTGATCGCCGCGGGCGCCCTCGCGAGCGCCGCCGCGCTGAGAGGGCCGCCGCCCCCCCCCGTTCGCTCCGTGAGTGACCTCGGGCGATCCTTCAGGCGCGCTGCCTGCCTTGCGCCCTGCGACGAGCCAGCAAGGCAACGACGCCACCGAGCATCAGGGCATAGGTGCTGGGCTCCGGCACGGGCCCCAGCGGCGTGAAGACGTACCAGGCACCGCCGCCATAGTCACAGCCAAACTGGCAGGGTGTGGCAGTGACTCCGAGCGTATACGTCGTGTTCGCCTCCAGCAGCAGCCTCACCTGCCCCTCCGCGCGTTGACTTCCTGTCGTCGAATCCCTGTGCCCGATACCAGGGACGTAGCTGTCCCAGCTGATCTTCGCGCCGTTGAGCGTGAGCACTTCGAAGTTGTCGCCCGGGAAACCGATGTCCTCCAGCTTGAGCTGGACCCATTGTTGCTGCGCTCCGGTGACCAGACGCCAGGTGTCAATGTAAGGGTCACCCGGATAGATGGGGTCCCACCCCCATGTGATATAGCCGGCACCTCCGGCATAAGGGTCGACGTCGATCACGTCGCCGGTGAACTCCTGCGCAACCGCAGGAAGCATGAACACGGCGGCAGCAGCAGCCGCGATGATTTTTCTCACTGCCATGGCATCCTCTCTGTTCGTTGGGGTTCATAGGCTGCGGGACTTTGACCGCGCAGCCGAAGCGACTATAGAGAGGAAGCGGAAAAAGGACTGTAAAGACTTACGCCCCCAGGGAGCCACGAGCCTTTGCAGCCCGCACTGGTCATGTAGTTCCTATTGCCAGCGATCATTTCTGTATTGACAGAAATACCAGAAAGGTTAAGCTCAAGGCCATGGAACTGACTGACACCGGACGTCGCTTCGTCCTGCATTGGGGCGAGATGGGTACCGCATGGGGCGTGAACCGGACAGTTGCGCAGATTCATGCCCTGCTGTTCTTTCACGGCCGGCCCTTGAATGCCGAAGAGATCTCGGCGACCCTCGGTGCGGCACGCTCCAACGTGAGCACCAGCTTGAAGGAGCTGCAGAACTGGAACCTGGTGCGGGTGACCCATGTGCTGGGCGACCGACGCGACTTCTTCGAAACGTCGCATGACGTATGGGAGCTGTTCCGAACCGTGGTGCGCGAGAGAAAGCTGCGCGAGTTCGACCCCACCGTCCGGTTGCTTCAACAGCTCACTGCCCAGCCGGGCTTCGAGAATGAGCCGGCCGATGTACAGGACCGCATCCGAGAGACCCTGCGTTTCATGGAGGCGCTCGAGTCTTGGAGCAGTGAGATGTTGCGGCTCTCTCCTGGCACCCTTGAAAAGATGCTTCGGATGGGCGCCGCGGTGCAGCGCTTCCTGCGTCCCTCTGAAAGCATGGGCGCCGACACGACTCCCTAAGAACACGTCAACCTTTTTTTGCCCCACCATTTCTGTTGAGACAGAAAATTCAGAAGGAAGGAATAAACGATCCCTAAGCCGCGCCTCCGTCTCGTCCTTCACCCTTAATTTCGCCCGTCGGGCAGCACGGCAGAGGTCCCTGCTCGACGCCACTCACCCTGCCCGAGCATTGCCATGGACACCCTTGTGTTTCTTCTGTCCCTCTTCCTTGCGGTCGTCGGTCCCATCATCGCCATCACCTACATGCGCCCCATCCTCTTGAAGGTGCTGCGAGGCTTGTGCCCCGCCGACTGCGGCGCCGAATTCTGGGTCCGATCCGCCTATCTGCTCGCCGTCTCCGGCACGCTGCTCCTGCTGCTCAGCTTCGGCCTGTTCGAACCCGGGACGGCGTGGGTCGAGTCGCTGCGTCGAACCCTCTGGTTGATCCTCACAGGCGTGTTCCTGACCATTGCCTTCATCGCACAGAAGGTCTGGTCTCAAGTCCAGGTGCAAGCCCCGAATGTGGACCAGGCGGCCGGCCAGGGACCGGCAGGAAACGAAGCATGAGAGTCTGAACACCAAGGTGCCGTGATGCAGACCTACCTGATCCTCAAATGGGTGCACATCGTCTCCAGTGTGCTGATGGTCGGCACCGGGCTGGGCTCGGCGTTTTACATGTTCTTCACGAATCGCAGCGGCGATGTGCGTGCCCAGGCTATCGTCAGCCGCCTCGTCGTCAGGGCAGACTGGTGGTTCACAGCGCCGACTGCGCTCATCCAGCCGGCCACCGGCATCGCCATGGCGCATCTGGCGGGCTGGCCTCTCGGCACGCCCTGGCTCGCCACCTCCATCGCTTTGTACGTCGTCGCGGGCGCGTGCTGGCTGCCGGTGGTCTGGCTGCAGATCCGGATGGCTTCGCTGGCCCAGGAGGCGGCCCGATCCGGCACGCCGCTGCCCACCCAATACGGGCGATACGCCACGTGGTGGGAGGGACTCGGGTATCCGGCCTTCTTCGCGATGGCAATCGTCTTCTTTCTGATGGTCAACAAGCCGGCTCTCTGGTGAACGCAAAGAGGGCGGCGATGAATCGGCCGAGTTGCCGACCGAAAGGCTGAAATGCGAAACCACCTCCATCGTGCAAGGTCCGTCGCCTTACCGGCAGACAGCGGCATTGCCCACTTGTATGAGGATGCCCATCTGGCGGATGCGTTCGCCATCGCACTGCCGCCGTCGGCGACCGAGGACATTGAAGCATTGGCTCGCTCCGCGCTCGGCAATCCGGCACCCTGGTCCCGTGTGCTCCTGGCGCTGCGCGACGCAGCAATGACAAGATTCGGTGTGAAGACCTCCGAGCAGATCCGCGCCAAGCTGAGTCAAGATGGCGTCGAATGCATCGACTTCTTCCGGATCTGCAGCCGGTCGAGCCGTGAGTTGGTCCTCGGCGAAGACGACGTGCACCTGGACTTCAGAGCGTCCGTGCTGCTACAGCCCCGGCACGGCGGGCCGGGCCATGAACTGGTGGCGACGACCGTCGTGCACTGTCACAACCGACTGGGCCGCGCCTATCTGGCGCTGATCGCGCCGTTTCATCGCCTCATCGTTCGGTCCACCCTGTCCAGGGCGGCAAGTCGGGGGTGGCCCGTCCGCGTCGACCGCTGATGCGCCATCGCGTCGGGCGGCCAGGCGCCAAGTTGCCTCGCTCGATGAATTCGCGCACCATGGCGCGCTGACGCGAAGCACAACCTGAGCCCAACTTCATCAAGATGACCATCGAAATCTCCAAGGAAGCTCGCAAGGAGGCCATTGCCTCGATCGAGCGATACTTTCTCGAGAACATGGAGGAGAAGATCGGGAACATCGCCGCCGGGGCGCTTCTCGGCTTTTTCCTCGAGGAAATTGGTCCGATCGTCTACAACAAGGCCGTCGCAGACGTGCAGGAACGCCTGCAAACGAGGATCATGGAACTGGATATCGAAGTCCACGAAGACGAGTTCCAGTACTGGCGCAAGTTCGATCGACAGGCCAAGAAAAAGTGAACGATCGCTGGCACACCACCGAGCAGCAGGTTCGGCGCGTTCATCGGACGTGAGGACGGCGGCAGTGGTGGCGGCGCCGCCGACTTCATTCTGACTTCACAAGGCGCCGGCAGACTTCGCCTGCGGTCCTGCTCTCCGAAGCACCTTTCTTTCGTGATACAAGGGTCGGGACCTTTCCTCCGGATTGCCGATCGTCACGCCATGCTGCGCCTTCTCTCTTGTGTTGCCTCGAGTTTGTTCGCTACCGCCTCCTTCGCGCAGACGACCGTCGCGTTTCCCGCTGGCGAGAAAACCGTTGGGAACGGTGCCAAAGCAGTTCCTGGGCAAGCCTCCAGCTGCAGTTTCGTCGGAGCCGATCTGCCGAAAGACACGATCGTGATCGCGGCCGGCAGCTATTCGGGGCGGCAGCTCGACTTCCAGATCGACCAGAGCGGTCACGAGGCGACGCAGTTCGATGTGGCCGTGCACTCCGACAAACCCGTGGCGCTTCTTTTAGGCGCCTACGAGCCCACCATCTGGTCAATTGGCTGGAGCAAGGGCACCCGCGTGGTGGCCGTCTTCGCCACGGGGTATCACCGACAAGTGGTGGCAGGCCTGCCGAAAGGCACGCCGGTGATCACGTCGAGCTACGAAGAGAAGAGCCCATGCGGCTACAACTACATCGGCAGCGAGCAGGGCCTGGCCTGGGTCAATCCGAAGGCGCGCAGCGTGTTCGGCACCGAAGCCGCTCGCGTTTACAACCAGGCGCCCGGCGGACTCCTGGACATTGTCGAGTCGACGCGGTCCAAGACGGCCTATGTGACGTCGCCTGACACTCCGCCGCAGTCTTTCAGGGACACCGCGGCTCCGAAGGCCGGGACGGCCGGACTGGAGGACGCTGTCGCCAAGGGACTGCTGCGTCCCATCACCACGGCGGACCTTGACATGGTGCGAGAGCACTACCGGGCCATGGCATCGAAGACACCGACCGGCAAGCCCGACATTCCGCCAGTCGCGGGAGCCTCTTCGTCATCACCGCCCGAGGTTCGAATTCCCTCCATCTGGATGCACAGAGGATATGTCGTCCAGAAGCCGTTCGTGTATCCCGCGGGTCTGTATGGCGCCAACTCCGCATCGTTCGTTGTGCCCAAGGGCGTCGCGTCGCCGACCGGGAATCCCGGGCACAGCACGGTCATCGATTTGAACCGGAGCAACCCTTGCGTGAGTGCCATGTGTCGCTGACCAATTCATCGCCCCGACGCCGTCCGTCACGCCCCGCAGCAAGCCCGAGGTGAACGCCAACGTCGCCACAACACGAGCTTTGTCGATCGCCTTCGGCTGCCCCTCTTTTTTACCCGCCTGCCCCCAAACCTTCGCCCGGAAGCCGGCTCATCGCAAGGTCAAGCTCAAGAACTCGACCCCTTGCTTCCGGGACGATGCCATGTCGAAACGGGACAGGGTCGACTGCCCCAGTAGCGAGGCACAGTCCTCGCACACCACGGCGGCAACGTTCTTCAGCTCGAAGGGCCCCAGCCGGACCGACTCGAGCACCACCGCGTCCGCAGTCACCTTGCGACCATCGGCCGTCCGCATTTCGACACGTGGCCTCGAGACCCGCCACACCACGTCCGCAGCCTCCAGGTCGGCCGTGCTGAACGTTGTCGTGGTCGCCCCGGTATCCACCATGAAGGGTTTGGGCCGGGAGCGGCCCAGACTGAGCGGCGCGAAATAGTGGCCGGCATGGATGGGCAATCGAAGCACCGGCTGCTCGGCGGTGTCGGTCGGCGCCTCACGCTCCAACAGGCTTTCAATACCGAGTCGCTGGGCCGCGAAGTAGCCGGGCCGCCCTTTGGCTTCTCTGGCGGCATCGAAGGCCTGCAGGAGAGACAGTGCTTCGTAGTGCCGCTTCCGTGAAACCAGCAGTTTGGCAAGCTGACCCCTGACATCGACCAGGGTCGGCGCCACGGAAAGCGTCTTGTAGGACCAGTCGATCGCCTCGTCCGTGCGGCCCGACTTCGCGAGGCTGTCGGCGTAGTACGCGAACAGCTGCGGCGCCCCTTCCCCGAGTTCCAGCGCGCGCTCGAACTCGGCGGTGGCCTCGCCATACCGGTTCAGCCTGCTTAGCGCGACACCAAGGCGGAACCGGCCGGCACCGTCTTGCGGGTGGGTGGCGGCATAGCGCCGCCACAAGCTTTCCACGCATTCCGCATCACCGTGCCGCCAGCACTCCTGGGCCCGCTCGTCCAGCTCGTCGAAGCTCAGCCGCTCGGCGTTCGCCTGGACCACATAGTGTGCATAACCCCGCACGCCCACATAGGTCAGAGTCGGCAGCAGGAGCAGAGCCAGGCAGGTGAAGAGGAACACCTTGAACCGTCCCCTCTGGGTCGGTCGCGAGCTCCACAAGCTGTATGCACCGGCCAGAAGCATCGGCCAGATGAAGCTGCCGACCACCGCACCGGCGGCCTCCGCCCCTCCTCCGCCGCGTTGCAGGACAAGGGCGGCATTGACGCCGGCGCAGGCAAGGAAGGCCAGTAAAGCGCCGCCGCGGAGCCACGGTCCGGCGCGGGTCTCTTCGGGACTGCTTCCGCGCAGGAAGCTGATGTCCCGGGCAGCAAAGTCGGAGGGATCAGCGGCGAAGCCGACAGGTTCTTGTCGCTCGTACGACAGCTGGTGGACCTTTGTGATGGACCAGGGCGTCCGAGATGCACCGACTGCCGCACCCGCCGCTTTCATTTGTGCCCGACACCCTCTTGTCTTGGAGAGTTTAAGGCTCGGCGCTCGTCCGGCGGACGGCATCGCGAGAGGGTTGCCGGGCGCTGTCTACTTTTCCTCGCTGGCGACGCTGCCCCCACCGAGATTCGCCTGCCGGCGGGCGCCTTTGGCCCCCCTCCAAACGGGGGAGTCGCCCCTCGGGCGAGATACCTGTTCGCTAAACTGCCCTCGGGACGATGTCTCCATGCACCCGCACTCGTCAGTACAAACAGCGCGGTGAGGCTAACGGGTCAGGTCCCTCGACCAAACAATAATTTCGTGGAAAGGGAGTCAGCATGTCGATACAGGCACCAACCAGGACAGGTTTCGAAAAATGGCAGGACGGCCTCGCGCGCGCCGTCGGCGACGCCAAGTGGAATGCGTACGACTGTGAAGTCGAGATGGCCGTCGGCGAGTTCAACCGGCATCTCGGCGGCACATCGGGCTACCGCCCTCTGGATTGGCAGCTGATCAAAGCGATGTTATGGACCGAGAGCGGTGCCGAGCACGCGGAGTGGAAAGTCAAACCGATGCAGATCGGCGTAGCCGGCGATCCCGGCCTGATGGCGCTTCTCTCGGGGAAAGAAGGTGGCGAGCTGATCATCCCGCCGACTTGGAGCGGGCTCCTCACCGCCGGCTCGGTGAGATCGATGCCTTCCCACAATATCCGCGCCGGGATCGCCTACCTGCTCATGCGCATGGCGAACTTCGAGCACAAGAGCGTCGCTGCTGAAGACGGGCAGATCCACGAAGTCACGGTCAAAGCAGGCGACAGTTTCGACAAGATCGCCAAGGCCCAGGGGACCACGATCGACGTACTGAAACAGTTGAACCCTTCCGGCAGTGTCCTTCGGGTGGGCCAGGTTCTGAAGTACAAGAAGGCATCGGTCCGGCGCGTCATCACCGGGTGGCGGCATATCAACACGGCCTCCATTGCACAACGGTATAACGGCGGCGGCGACCCCAACTACGCTAAGAAACTGGACTACGCATTGACTCTGATCCGGAAAGGAAAAGCTGCAGCATGTCCCCAATGAAATCTCTCACGCTGGCCTTTTTTCTCGGCATGCCGGTGCTCGGAACCGCGTTTGCGGGGGAGCGCCAGGAGGCTTCCGCAGCACTTGAGGAATGCGGCGCCCATCCTCAGGCGGGCATGCGTGAATGCCTGCAGCAGAAGGCCCGTGACAGTGAAGCAGCGTTGAAACGGGCCGAGGAAAACGCGTCCCAGACCATTTCCAAATGGGACGAAGACGCGAAGTATGTCGCCAAGGCCAGGAGCACCTTGAAGGCGTCGAACAAGGCCTTTTCTCAATACCGGGAAGCGCACTGTGCCCACGTCGCGACGCTCGCCGGAGGGGCCGCCGGCAACGCGCTTGAGATGCGCCGCCTCGCTTGCGTGTTGGAGCTGAACGGCGGCAGGGCCCGGCAGCTCTCTGACACGACAAGCGAATTGCCGTTGAAAGGGCAATAGAAAAAGCTCGGCGGGCCGTTCAGGCCTCCTGACCCTGCACGGCCAGGCGTCGCTCGTTGGCGGCGGCGATCATTTTCTGCACGCCGAACACCCCGATCAAGCCGACGGGTACAAACACACCGAAGCCGATGAAGGCCATCACAGCGAACAGCTTCATGCGGGTGGCTGCATAGCCCAGCGTGCCGATCAGGCTCAGCAACAGAAAGCCAAGCAATACCACCATCAAGCCGCCCCGAAAGCTGTCTGAAATGTCGTTCCGTGCCAAAAACGACGCCGATACCATGAGGTTGATGATGACGGAGACGATGGCTTGAGTCATGGCGATCTGCTGCGGCTTACGGTTGGGCAGGTGTGGGTCGGTGCGGGCTGCTCGTAGGAGCAACCCTTCTGTAGAGGCCGCATTGTCTGGGGCTGGATCGCGGTTCGACACCACCTATTGAAGGGGCTTCCCCCTGTTTGGGGGCTTCAGCGCCGGGTCGCTGCGTGCCGGGAACACGGTCGGAGATCAGTGCGGCCGTATCAGGCCCCGGGCACGGAGCTCGGCAAGCACGGAGGCGACGACAGCATCGCAACGACCGCCGGCGAACGCATACAGTTCCGTCGCCACGCGGCCCACGTCGGCCCCGAGCAGGTTCCGCAGCATCGAGCGGACGCGCAGGTAGCGGGTCTTTACGACGTCCGGACTCACCTGCAGCGCCGACGCCGTTTCCTCCACGGTCATTTCCTGCACGGCGCGCAGCATGAACAGGCTCCGGTAGAGCGCCGGCAGCTGGTCGATGGCACGCTGCAGGAACTCGCGAGCTTGCGCCTGGGAGGCCGGGGTTTCCGGCGATGAAGTGTCGGAAGGAAGTTCTGCCATCGGGTCCTCCGCCAGATGTTCTGCGTCGAGCGGCGCCTCTGTCTCGTCGAGTTGCACCAGCCGGCTCTGCTTGCGCTGCAGGCTCAAGGCCCCATTGATCGCGATGCGCGCCACCCAGGTCGACAAGGCCGCCTCGCCCCGGTAGGTCTGCATCGAGGCGAAGGCACGCAGGTAGGCTTCCTGCACCACGTCCTGCGCGTCGGCGTCGTCATTGACGATGCCGCGTGCCGTCCTGAACATCAGGCGGTTGTAGCGCCGCATGATCGCTTCGAAGGCAGAGGCGTCGCCGGTCAAGACGGCCGCCACGAGGTCGAGGTCGCTGCGAGCATCGGGGATGCGCCGGGCCGCCACGCCGGCGGCCGGGTCCATCCTGGGGTACAACTGTTCTGACATGAACGAAAGGCTCTAGGTATCTCTGCTTGAGCGCAGGCGGCACGAAAAGGTGACAAGGGCCGCACTGGCGTGTCCGTCAATAGCCGTGGAAGCCCTCGGTGTGGATGTCGGCGCTCGCGATGCCGATCCGACCCAATGCATTCTGCACGTCCGCCACCATCGCAGGCGAGCCGACGATGTAGAAAACCGGCGAGGACAGAGGTCCGCACAGCCGTTCGAGCAAACGTTCGTCGACGCGACCCGACAGTCCCTGCCATCCGTCCTGCAGCGCCGACGGATCGGACATCGTGGCGAACAAGCGGAAGTCGGGGCACCTGGCTTGCAGTGCTTGCAACTCGTCCAGGAAGGCGGCGTCCTCGGGCCTTCGGCTGGCGTAGATCAGGGTCACCGGAGAGGCCGGGCGCTCCAGCTGGGCCTGCCGCAACATGCTGACGAAGGGTGCGATGCCGATCCCGCCCGCGATGAACACCGTCTGGCGGGCCTCCGGGTCGCGCAGGGTGAGCCCGCCGAACGGGCCTTCGAGGCTCACTGAGCGACCGACAGGCAAGGCAGCGAGCGCGCGCTTGAACGGCGTCTCGCGCATCCGGGTGGCGATGACCAGCTCGGACTCGTGCGGGGCGCTGACCAGCGAGAAGGCGTGCCGCATCGCCGCCTGGCCGTCGCCGCTCGCAGGGGGCAGGACCAGGTTGATGGCCTGTCCGGCCACGAAGTGGAATTCGTGCGGCCGCTCGAAGTGGAAGGCCAGCGTGTCCCGCGCGACAGCTTCCTTGCGGAGCAGACGGACCGCCTGCGCGCCGGTCCTGAGGGCTGTCGCGGCGCTGCTGGTGCTGCGGGACGGCGAGCGATGTGCAGCGTGCGGGTCGCCGGGACGGACGATGCGGGCGTAGGCGGAGTGGTTGTGGATGGACTCGAAGTTCTCCACTTCGACTGTGTAGGCCCCGATGCGCAGATCCTGGTTGAGCGCCAAGGCCAGGTCGCGGACGATGTCCTCGGCGAACTTCGGGTTCTCGTAGGCCCGTTCGGTGACATGCTTTTCGTCGACCCGCTTCAGCAGCCCGTAGACCTCGCAGGAGGCGCTTCGCTCGGCGATGAGGATCAACTCTTCGATGAACATCGGCCCGTGCAGCTCGACGTCCAGCGTGAGGTGCGAACGCTGGTTGTGGGCCCCGTAGGCCGAGATCTCCTTGGAGCAGGGGCACAAGCTCGTTGCCGGCACCACCACACGCATCGAGAAGCGGTAGTCCCCTGAAGGCGCGAGCCGGCCCCGCCATGCCACCTGGTAGTCCAGGCGACTCTGCACGCCGGACACCGGTGCGGCCTTGGTCACGAAATACGGAAAGCGAAGCTCCACTTCGCCGCCCGGAGCATCGAGCCGGCCGAGCATGTCCCGCACCAGCATCTCGAAGGACGCCGGGTCCAGCACCTCGGGCCCGGCCTCCAGCAGCTCCAGAAACCGGGACATGTGGGTACCCTTGGTGGACGCCCCGAGCGCGACCGCCATCGAGAACTCGCCAACCGTCGGCTGGGCCGTACCGCCCCGGCTGGCGATCCGCAGCGGGTAACGCACGCCTTTGACGCCCACGGCATCGATGGGCAAGCTGCGCTTGTCCGGGCTGGCTTGAATGTCTGGCAGGAGGGTGAGGCGCTCGGGGGCGTTCATGACGGCTGTGTCCTGGGTTCAGTGAAGGGCTTGTCCTCCTGTTAGACGCGGTGGCCGGCAAAAGGTGACAGGGGTCGGCGTGTAGGCTGCGGTGGCCCGGGCTGCCGTCTACAACGAGCTGCTATAGGTCCGGGCATGAACCTGCAGCATGAACGCATCGTCAGCCGATGCGGCGCAAACGTCCATCGAAGCGGCGGCTTCTCTTCCAGAACTTCCGCAGCGAGTACGAGCAAAGGGATGCACTCTCGCGGTGGTGGCACAACAATCAGCTGGAAGGCTCGGCTCGATTCGGCGGAGGTCCGAGCCGAGTTCTCGAAGACGGTTGGGCAGCTGATGATAAGCAGCGTCCTTCAGTCGATGGCCTGACTCAAGCCACCCTTTCCTATCTGGCTGAGCTCCTTGTCAATATCTGCGCGACCCGCACTATGCTCGTTTGCGGCACCGCCCGTAAGCCCGCCTTACAACATGCACGCACTCAGGGGGTGGCGGGGTGCGACCGCGCCGTTAGCATGCGCACACATAACAGCCCTGGGAGGGCGCCATGTCGGACTACGAACACGAAGCAGCGAAGCCAGCCGTGCCTCATTGCAAGGGCGCAGCGCTGTCGCTCCGCTTCAACGGCGACTACCTGATGCTGAGCGGCAAGAAGACCTACATCTTCCCCGCCGTCTCAGGCAAGCCGGACAAGGCCGGTCACTTTTCGAACACTGTTGAGCGCCAGAAGCAGAAGGGCATCGGCCTCACCCCAAGGGGGAATGCTGGGTCAATTTCCAGGAGCTGTGGGAGAACGCCTGATACAAGCGCGGGCCATACGCCGGGTGGGGCAACTTCCGCATCACAATCCACAAGTTCCCCGCCACCGAGACGTATGGCCGCGGTGGCTTCTTCCTTCATGGGGGCGCCGTTCCTGGGAGCGCCGGCTGCATCGACTTGAACAACCGGATCGACGATTTCGTCGCGGCAATGCGCGAAGAACTGGAAGGCGAGAAGCAGTGCTACATCTCCCTCTCCGTCTACTACTGAGCAAAGATGGGTAGCAAGATTATTGCCGCTATTGCCGCCATTGCCGCCCTAGGGGTCGCCGGCTTCGACGTGTACGTCACCTACATCAACCTGGTGGAAGCCTATGGCAGTGGCCCGCCCTACTACGGCATGACGGAGAACATGGACAAGTGGGCCAGCCCGGTTGGCTTCTTGCTCATGTTCAACGCAGTCGCGCTCGTTCTCGTGTACGTGCTCGGCCGTTTGGCCTGGAAGCTGTGGAAGAAGCAGCCGTCGTAAGCCCGGCTATCTGCGCCATGTCACAACGACAGGTCGAGGACTCGTTCGACAAGATCGAGAACAAGACCGGCATCATCTTCCTGAAGGACTACTACGGTCCCGGGCTTTCCGGTGACACATTGACTTCTTTAACGGGTCGCGGATGACTGACTTGTCGTCCTGGTTCCGGATTGCTATCGGCTTCTCTATCCAGGGATACTGGAGCGACTACAGGAAAGCCAAGGCCATCCGGTTTTGGCAGTTGGCATGAAACGGTTGCTCTACACCGTCGCTGGCGGTGCCCTGTTTGCGGTGTTGTCCTACTTCCTGGTCGAGCTGTTCGCCCAGTGGTACGGCCCGAGGTACATCAAGTCGGACTCGGACATCGGCGACATCTACATGATCTCGCTCGGGTTCATGCTGGTGTGCCTGATCATCGGCGCGGTCTTTGGCTTCAAACTGGCGGGAAAGCGACCGAGCACCACGAACAGCTAAGGACGCGCTGAACAACGGGCCCCTTGCCCCGAGCTGAGTCGAGCGAGCGTCACGGCAACGGAGCAAACGCCTTTGTCGGCGGCGCAAGAGGCCCCCTCGAACGCGGTCTGAGGCCTCGTTCGAGGCCTGCGTACCACTGCGGCAGACAGTACGTGCGCAGCATCTTGGGCACACCGATCCGTTGCCGGCCCACGCGACCACTCTTCGTATACATGTCAACGTCGGTTTAAAACTGACCCACTTTCCGGCGATCGCGTCGGAGTAAATCTGACCCACCCGGGGTCTCATTGCTTCAATTCTTCGGCTTGACCTGTCCGGCCTTGCGCTTGTCCTTCAGGCGGTAGCTCTCGCCGGCGATCTGCACGATGTGGGCGTGGTGCAGCAGTCGGTCGAGCAGCGCAGCCGTGAGGGTCTGGTCGTCGGCGAAGCCGCTGGACCACTGGCTGAACGGCAAGTTGCTGGTGAGCACGATGCTGCCGCGCTCATACCGCTTGGCCACGACGTTGAAGAACAGCGTCGCCTCCTCGGGCCCACCACCGCCCGGTTGAAGTACTCCTTGAGGCGGTCTTGCTTGTGGGCCGTGGCCAGTTGCAGCATCAGGTCGGCCGCCGTGATGAAGCGCGTCTTGATGCCCGCCATCACCGCCCGGTACGCCAGGGCTTGCGCCAGATGGCTCTTGCCAACGCCACTGGGTCCGAGGAAGACGACGTTCTCGGCGCGCTCGACGAAGCTCAGGGCAGCCAGTTCCTGGATCTGGCTGCGCGGCGCACCGCTGGCGAAGCCGAAGTCGCAGTAGAGACGGGGGCCTGACCCCGATGCTCCCACCCGGCCATGTGCGGCTGGTCGCGAGCGACTCGGCCATTGCCGAGTCGCTGCTCGACGACCTGGCGGCCTTCATGCGCGAGCCGAGCAACGCCGGCATCCAGGTCGACATCGAGGAGCGCATCTCCAGCGAGCTGGTGCGCGCGGTGCGTGAAGGCAGCGCCTCACTGGGCGTCTGCTGGGACAGCATCGCCTTCGACGGCCTGGAGCACCGCCCCTACCGGGAGGACGAGCTGGCGCTCGCGGTGCCGGCCGGCCACCCGCTGGCCGGCCGGCCTTCGCTGCGCTTCGAGCAGAGCCTGAGCCATGAGCACGTCGGGCTGCCGCCCAGCACCGCGGTGCACCGCATGCTTCAGCGTGCCGCGGCGGAGTGTGGCAAGGCCATCGTGTACCGGGTGGTGGTGTCCAACTTTGACGTGGCTTTCCGGGTCGTCGCGGCCGGGCTGGGCATCAGCGTGGTACCGCTGCAGGTCGGGACCGCGTATGCGCGCCTCCTGAACGTGCGGTTGGTGCCGCTCAGCGACGCCTGGGCACGGCGCCGCTTCGCGGTCTGCTACCGCAGCCAACCGGCGTTGCCGCCGGCCGCGCAGCGGATGCTCGACTATTTGGCCGGCAAGGCGGTGGCGGCAGACGCTTGAGGCCGCGTCCACCGCCGGCCCATTAGAGGCAGGCCGAGGAGGAGGAGGAGCAGGACGGAAGCGGGTTCCAGAACGACCCGAGCGCTCCCCGTCACATAAAGCTCGTTCAACTCCGGCTGAATCCACGCCTGTTGAGCGTCGAGAAATGGCAGGGTCCCGAGGTTTTCAATGACCTGCGGGACAAGGGGCTTGAAGTAAGCCGTCACGGTGAAACTCGTGGCAGCCCCGACCTGCTGCGCCGGGACCACCGTCGTGAAATTCATGGAGCAATGGCCGAGGAGAAAAGATCCGCGCAAAGGACTCAGCAACCGTGCGAGAAGCCCTGGGGATCTGCCTGGCGGAACCAGGTGCGAAGGCGTGCAAACCCGGTCTCAAGTTGGCGTGCCAGCGGCCGTAAATAACGCTGGTGAGCCGTCTCTCCCGGTACCGTGCCGATTGCGGCGCGACGACACGCCTTGTTTTTATGCACCTGCCAGCCGCTGTCCGGACCTGCCACCGCGTGGCGATCCGCCTTACACGTTCGCATGCGGGCAAGCCGCATCCGGCCATCGCCAGCCTGCGCGCTGCGCTGCTGTGGCTGCTGGCCTGGCTCGCGACCGTGGCCGTCTCGGCGGCCTGCGCCCAACCGGTGGAGCTGTCGGCCTCCCGGGTCGGGACGCTGCTCGGCCAGGAGCTGCGCTACCTGGAGGACCCGGACGGGCGGCTCGACCTGGCGGCGGTCCGGGCCCGCGCCGACAGCATGCGGCCCAGCGAGCAGGCGGTGCCCAACTTCGGATACACCCGGACGACCTACTGGTTCCATGTGCGCTTGGTCAACCGCGACCCCCTGGTGACGCGCTGGTTGCTGGAAGCCCAGTACCCGCAGCTGGACGACGTGAGCTTCTACGCGCTGCGTGGCGACACGGTGGTCACCGCGTCGCGGGCCGGGCGGCTGTTTCCCTTCGGCCAACGCCAGGTCGAACACCGCAACCTGATCTACCCGCTCGAACTGGCCGAGGGCGAGGCGGTCGACATCTACCTGCGAGTCCATACCCAGAGCTCGCTGCAGCTGCCGCTGCTGCTGAGCACGCCCGCCGCCTTGTTCACGCGCGACCTGAAAGTGCAACTCGCCCTCGGGCTCCTCTACGGCGTGCTGGTCGCGATGCTGGTGTTCAACCTGCTGGCCTACGTGCAGATCCGCCACCGGAGCTATCTGCACTACATGCAGTTCACCGGGAGCTATATGTTCTGCCAGCTGGCCATCAACGGGCTGGCGTTCCAATACCTGTGGCCCGACGCGCCGCGCTGGGCCGCCACGGCGCTGCCGGTTTTCGTCTGCATGTCGCTCGTGGGCATGCTCAACTTCAGCCGCTCCTTCCTCGATCTCGCGCATTGCCTGCCGAGGACGGACCGGCTGATGCGCGCGTATGCGCTCGCGCTGCTGCTGCTGGCCCTGGCGGCGCTGGTCACGCCTTACCGCATCGCCATCACGCTGGCGACGGTCAACGCCTTTTTCGTGTCCCTCGGCGTGTTCGCCGTCGCCGTCGTCGCCGTGTCGCGCGGCCTCAAGCAGGCGCGCTATTTCATGCTCGCGTGGGCCGCGCCGCTCGTCGGCATCGGGCTGTACCCGCTCAAGACCTTCGGCCTGCTGCCCAGCAACGTCCTGACCGAGTACGGGCTGCAGATCGGCTCCGCGGTCGAGGCGCTGCTGCTGTCGGCCGCCCTGCTGGACCGCATGAAGATCCTGAAGGAACAGAACGAACGCATCGAGGCCGATGCGCGACGCGACCTGGAGCAACGCGTGGCACAGCGCACCGAAGAGCTGAACGGCGCGCTGCGCGAGCTGTCGGATGCCAACGCCGTGCTGCAGCAGATGAACGTGCTCGACGGTTTGACCGGGGTGAAGAACCGCAAGCATTTCGACGAGCGGCTGGACAGCGAATTGAAGAGCCAGGCCCGGACGGGCCGGCCGCTGTCGCTGCTACTGATCGACATCGACCACTTCAAGTCCGTCAACGACACGCACGGCCACCTGGCCGGAGATGCTTGCCTGCGCGCGGTCGCCGGGGCCATTGCGGCCTCTTTGTTCCGCCCGGGCGACGAGGTCTCGCGCTATGGTGGCGAGGAATTCGCGGTGGTGCTCCCCGAGACGCCGGCGCCGGGCGCGGCGGCTCTGGCAGAGCGGATCCGCTCTGCGGTCGAGCAACTGCAGCTGCACTGGGAGCAGGGAGAGCGGATTCCGCTGACGGTCAGCATCGGCGTCGCCCAAGCGAAGCCCGGACAAGGCGCGGTCCCGCTGATCGCGACGGCTGACGCCCAGCTCTATCGCGCCAAGCACGAGGGCCGCAACTGCGTCCGGACGGCGTCGGGCGAGGCGGGCGGCGTGGTGGTGCCGCTGCCGCGTTGAAGGCGGCCCGGCGCGACGCCTGTCGGCACGTGCCGCTGGTCATGCGCCGAGGCAGCTTCTATGGTGAAGAGGGCTGCGCCTTCGATCACCCCATGCCTCCGATCCCGAGTGGCGACGGGTCTCAACGCAACAAGGCCCGGGCCAGGTGGCTGGAGCGCGTCGGGCTGGCGGAGCGAGCGGGCCCTGGCCGAGGGGGCCCGCCTGACCGCCGCGCATCCGCGGAGTGCGGTGCTGCGCATACAATTCAGCCGCGCCCGCGGCGAGGACGGGCTGGGTCCGGTGCAGCGTGCAGGCGCTCAAGGCCTGCCTGGAGCAGGTGGGTAGGGAGTCTTCGATATGAATTACACCCGCGCGGACCTGGCCGACCGACTAGCGGCCGAATACGTGCTCGGCACGCTCCACGGTCCGGCCCGCCACCGTTTCGAGGTGCTGTTGCCGGCCCATCCGGTGTTGCGGCAGGCGGTGCGAGGCTGGGAGGCGCAGCTCGCACCGCTGATGCAAGCGGTGCCACCGGTCGAGCCTTCGCCCGAGGTGTGGCAACGTATCGAGGCCGCGCTCGCGCGTCGGCACGCGGTCACCTCACCGGCGCGAGCGCCAGCGCAGCGGCGTTGGAACTCACTGGTGCTGTGGCGCGGCTGGGCGCTGTTCGCCAGTGCGGTGACAGCCTGCCTGACCTTGCTGCTGACCCGACCGCCGCCGTCGCGCCCCCCGCTCGTGGTCGTGCTGACGGCGCCGGAGGGCGCGCAGTCTTTTGTCGCGGGCATCAATGCCGACCGCCGCAGCATGGAAGTGCGGCCATTGGTGCACGTGACCCCGCCCTCCGGCCGCGATTTGCAGCTGTGGGTGCTGCCGCCGGGCGGTGCACCGCGCTCGCTGGGCCTGATCTCGCCGGACCGTGCCACCGTGCTGCGGCATCCCCCGCCGCCTCGCGGCGCCGACACGCTCGCGGTGACGCTGGAACCCGCAGGGGGCTCCCCGAGCGGCGCGCCGACCGGGCCCGTCCTCTACAGCGGAAGGCTGCAGCTCTGAGGGGTCGCGCGAAAAAGCAAACCCGCCAGGGGCGGGTTTCTCAGAGAGACGGGGTCACTCAGAGAGACGGGGTCAGGCCTTAAATTAAATCTTAACTGCTACGCCTTGCGAGGACACCCGCCGGGATCGATGGGATGCGGGACTTCAAATTTAAGGCCTCGTATCTTGACCAAGCCGACCCGGAATGCATCGATGGCAAGATGGAGTCGGCCGGCCAGGGTGATGCCGATTAGGCTTTGGGCCATGAGTTGAACAACTCGGGAGCCCGTGGGTCAGATAGGACAGCCTTGGCCGTTCTTCGTTCACGAGACCGAACGGTAACTTGAGCCGGCGTCGACGGCAGTGCGACCAGAGCTCGCATACGAGGATGGTCGGCAATGGAGAACTCGATTCAGTTCTGGCTGGGCATCGACGTGTCCAAGCGCAAGTTGGATGTAGCGCTGCTGGATGCGCGCGGCAAGTTCAGGTCGCGCAGCGTTCCAAACGACGCCAGTGGCTTTGCTCAATTGATGAAGTGGCTGCAAGAACGGGCGGCGACGCCTGGCACGTGTCATGTCTGCATGGAGGCCACCGGCCCCTATAGCGAAGCCTGTGCCACGTCGCTGAGCGATGCAGGCTGGCTCGTCAGTGTCGTCAATCCACTGCGCGTCAAAGGCTTCGCGCAAAGTGAGCTCCTGCGCAACAAGAACGACCGCGCGGACGCGCAGTTGCTCGCGCGCTTCTGCTCCAAGCATGCGCCTGAGCGCTGGGTCGCGGCGCCTGCACACGTGCGTCATTTGCGGGCCCTGGTTGATCGCCTGCAAGTCCTCAAAGACATGGTGCAGCAGGAATCGAATCGACTCGAGGCACTCGATAACGATGCCATGTTGCGACAGTCGATCGGCGAGCACATTCAGTGGCTCAAGCGCTGCATGGCCGATCTGCAGCGGCAGATCGACGATCACATCGATGGGAATCCCGATCTGCGCGAGGACGCGGCGCTGATGCAAAGCATCCCGGGATTGGGACCTGTGACGGCTGCCAAGGTCCTCGCCTACCTCGGCGATGTGCGCCGCTTCGGCAATGCCAAAGCGCTGGCCGCGTTCCTGGGGGTGACACCAAGGCAGCGGCAGTCGGGCACATCGATCAACGGGCGAACGATGCTGAGTCGCAGCGGTCATGCGGCGATGCGCACCGCGCTGTACATGCCGGCAGTCGTCGCGATGCAGCACAACCGGGCGGTCAAGGCTTTCGGCGACCGTCTGCGTTCTCAGGGGATGGCACCTAAAGCCGTCATCGGCGCTTGTATGCACAAGCTCGCGCTGCTGATCTTCGGTGTCGTTCGCTCGGGCAAGGCTTTCGATGTCAGTTTGGCAATGCCCAAGCTTGACTTTCAAGACGGTATCTGACCCCGATGCCCGCCGATGCCCGATGCCGATGCTGACCTGACCCCGATGCTGACCCCTGGAGCGACTACAGGAAAGCCAAGGCCATCCGGTTTTGGCAGTTGGCATGAAACGGTTGCTCTACACCGTCGCTGGCGGTGCCCTGTTTGCGGTGTTGTCCTACTTCCTGGTCGAGCTGTTCGCCCAGTGGTACGGCCCGAGGTACATCAAGTCGGACTCGGACATCGGCAACATCTACATGATCTCGCTCGGGTTCATGCTGGTGTGCCTGATCATCGGCGCGGTCTTTGGCTTCAAACTGGCGGGAAAGCGACCGAGCACCACGAACAGCTAAGGACGCGCTGAACAACGGGCCCCTTGCCCCGAGCTGAGTCGAGCGAGCGTCACGGCAACGGAGCAAACGCCTTTGTCGGCGGCGCAAGAGGCCCCCTCGAACGCGGTCTGAGGCCTCGTTCGAGGCCTGCGTACCACTGCGGCAGACAGTACGTGCGCAGCATCTTGGGCACACCGATCCGTTGCCGGCCCACACGACCACTCTTCGTATACAGCGGCTCGATCCCCGCCATCAGCCGCGCCCCATGGCACGATGCGCTCCATCTCGGCGAGAAACTTCTCGCACCGCGTGCGCTTTTTCTTCATCGCATAGTCGGCGCTGGCAAAGCTACGTTGGCTCGTGGTCGTTCAGGACTGCACTTCGAGGCGCTCACGCATGCATGTGTCATGCCGGCTGCGGCGGATTGATGAGCGTCTCCTTGACGATCCTGTGGCGGCGGGCGCACCCACGTCCCGGGATCCAGGCGGGACGCGCCTGCCCTCAGTTCCTGCCGTCGCAATCAGTGATCTACCGGGCGACACAGCGCCTCGACGCCGAGAGCTGGCTGATGAAGCGGACGTAGAGAACGGCCCACCACCGGACGTGAGCACACGCAGCGCGCATGCCATCCTTGGAGCTTGAGGACATCGACTTCATGAGCAAATCTTTCTCAGTCCCGCCTCACAGCCGCCCCCGTTTCGTTTGTGCGCTTTTCGTTTGTTTCGATTAGAATGCGTGACCATCGAACCTGCCCCGGAACACGTCATGACCCAGGCTCCGACCCTCGAAACCTCGCTGCCCGTCGAACGCGAGGTCGCGGCGGCCATGGAGAGCCAGCGCGCGCTGGCCGCCTACCTCAGCACCCAATTCGAGACCCAGCGCATCCAGATCTTCGATGAGAAGAACCAGGCTCATCAGGTCGAACTGCCAACGTCTGCCCTGCGCCTGCTGGTCGACATCCTGTCGGAGCTGGCTGATGGCAATGCCGTGAAGGTCGTGCCGATCCACGCTGAGCTGACGACCCAGGAGGCCGCCGACATGCTGAACGTGTCGCGCCCGCACCTTGTGAAGCTGCTGGAGAGCGGAGCGCTGCCGTTTCACAAGGCCGGAAAGCATCGGCGCATCCGCTTTGCCGATCTGATGGCCTTCAAGGCCGAGCGTGACCATGCCAGCGCTGACGCGATGGAAGAACTGGCGAAGCAAGCCCAGGAGTTCCGACTGGGCTACGAATGAGGAACTCGTCGTTTACCGCGGTCTACGACGCCTGCGTGCTCTATCCTGCGCCACTGAGGGACTTCCTAATGTGGCTCGGCTTGTCTGGGCGATTTCGTGCGCGCTGGAGCACGCAGATCCACGACGAGTGGAAGCGCAACCTGCTGAAGAACCGCCCGGACCTCACGGCCGAGCAACTCGATCGGACCTCTAACTTGATGGACCGGGCAATCGCCGACGCGCCAGTCACAGGGTACGAGCCCCTGGTCGCCAGCCTCACCCTTCCCGACCCCGATGATCGGCATGTTCTCGCAGCCGCGATTCGCTGCCACGCCAGCGTGATCGTGACCTTCAACGAGAAGGACTTTCCGGCCGACGTGCTGGAGTCGTTCGGGCTCGAGGCCCAGCACCCCGACGTGTTCGTCGAGAACCTCTTCGATCTCGATCAAGCTGCCGTCGTCGCTGCTGCCCAACGACAGCGGCAGCAGCTCAAGAACCCGCCGATGGATGTCGACCGCTATCTCGACGTCCTGCTCAAGCAGGGTCTTGCCCAGACCGTGAAGGGGCTCTCAGCGTTTCGAGGTGTGCTTTGAACCGATGCAAGGCCACTACCAGGACAAGGCTCAGTGAGAACGAACGTCGCCTTTGTGTTGATAAGAAGAGTTAACGTCGCACGCTATACGAAACCCTGAGTTCCGCCAACAGATCGGTCAGCGGCTGCTTGAAGAGCGGACGCGGCTCGGTGACCCGTCCTGAATGGCGTTGACACCCAAGACGGTTGAAGACGACCAGACTAGCTGGTCAAGGACGCCCGGTGGACTGCGGGGCAAGCCCAAGGGGAGCTACTTCGCCTTCGATGCGCGACGCCCGGTGGTCACGTGATCCTCCACCATCCCGATGAGCGTGCGCGGAGGGATCTCCAGGGCGTTCGCAAGCGCAAAGATGGTGACCAGACTGGGCACCGACTCCCCTCGCTCCACGCGACTGAGGTGTCTCCAATTCATCCCGGATCGCAGCGCCAGGTCACTGAGCGTGAGGCCTTGCTGCTGACGCTCAGCGCGAACGACGGCGCCAAATGCCTCGGTGACGTTCATGACCTTGCCAGCAAAAAAGTGCTGGCCATTCTGTTGGGACTGGCGCTACCATCTTCCACATCCATGTGGAGCACGTCCAGCGATGAGCACGACCGAACAGCGCCCCTCCTCGGCCGCCGGCCGAGCCCTGCCCGACGTCGATGTCGACGCAGTGATACAAGTGATCGACAACTGGGCGGGGGGCCAACTCTCCTGGCCCTCCGTTGCGAAGGCTGTCGAAAGGCAGACCGGCAAGCGATACAGCCGAGTCGCCTTGCAGCGGCACAAGCGGGTACAACTTGCGTTCGCGATCAAGACGGCGACGATGCTGGAACGGCCCACAGGAAAGTCTCGCCTTGAGTCGGAGCTGGCGACAGCGAAGGAGCGTATCGCCAAGCAGGAAATGGCCATCGCGCGCCTCTTGCTCGAAAACTGCAGGTTGAGGGAGCAGGTGCGGCGCCAGTTGGGGTTGAACTGACCGTTGCGTTGAAAGGCGTCTCGAAGACGAAACACGTGCCGTGACCCTTGTTGCGACTACTTGACGTCCTCCGGCGCGCAACGCCCGGCGGCCACCTGATCCTCGACCATCCCGATGAGCGTGTCCAAGGGCCGTTCAAGGGCCGCCGCGAGAGCGGTGATAGTGGGCAGGCCGGGCACGCACTCGCCTCGCTCCAACCGACCGAGGTATCTTGGCTTCATTCCAGAACGGACGGCAAGGTCAAGCCGGGTCATACCTTGCCGCTGGCGTTCATTGCGAACAACGGCACCGAACGCCTTAGCGAGGGCCGTGGGTTTCCAGGTCTGGAGCGATGGCAACTCTTTTGAGCGAGCGGGCATTGCCTATCACCTTCGCGCGATGCAGGGACGGGGAACGAGCCACAACCAGATTGGCGAGGCTGTCGAGGACAGACCCGGGGAGAAGTGTGTCACGGCGCGAGGAATGCACTACATGCAGTGCAGTACTGCGAGCTACTTCGTACCGGTTAGAGAAGCCTCAAGATTCGGGCACCGCCATACGCGACGATACGGCCGACGGCAGTACAGCTGTTGCGGCTCCAAAGCAGACGCTCAACGTTCGACATAGGGGCGAACGCAAGTGAGCGAAGCCCGCTTGTGGACGTCCCCTCGATGGAGGGGTTCGGCCTCGGGTCCCTTTCTCGTACGAACGAGCGCATTCAGTGCTCGCACGCCACGTTCCCAAATCTCGGGAAGGGGAGGTGACGCGCCCGGAGGGCACGCATACATTCCAGGCGTCTACTCCTGAGTCGCGGGTCAACTCCCGCGACGAAGACGAGCGCCACCAGGCTTGCCGGCCTCGGTGGCGTTTTTGTTGGTGCGATGCTTTCCTGTGGTCCGACCGTGCCACTCGCGCAAACTCGGGACGACAGCCGGTGACGCTGCGCTCACGCCTCTCAGGAAATCTCTCCCGTTAGCTCCGCCCGCGGCGGGGTGAACCGCTTTAAACTACACACCAATGCTTGATAAGAACAGTTAACGTCGCACGCTATGCGAAACCCCGAGGTCCGACAACAGATCGGCCAGCGCCTGCTTGAAGAGCGGGCGCGGCTGGGTCTCACGCAACAGGCGCTCGCGGATGCGATTGGCGCGCCGCGTGTGAGCTTCGTGAAGTACGAGTCGGGGCAGTCATCGCCCGCAGCTGAAACGCTCGCTGCGCTTGAGGTTGCCGGCGTCGACGTTCGATACGTCCTCACGGGGTTTCGAACCGCTCCCTCCGGCGTCGACCGTGACCGGTTCCGGCAAGCTTTTCTCGAAGTTGAGCGGCAGGTGAAGACGAACAAGGAGCGGTTGTCCACCGACGATCGTTTGAGCCTGGCCTGGCGCATCTACGATGCTCTCAGCCAGGTTCGACCTAGCAGACAAGCGCAGCCTAGCTCCAGATAAACACTCTGTACACACCCGTCGCCAATGCCTCTGACCCTTCCCCAACTCGAACGCCACCTGTTCAAAGCCGCCGACATCCTGCGCGGCAAGATGGACGCATCTGAGTACAAGGAATACATCTTCGGGATGCTGTTCCTCAAGCGCTGCTCGGACGTGTTCGAGCAGCGACGAGAAGAAGTCATCAAGCTTGAGTTGGAGACCGGCAAGAGCCTGGTCGACGCGTCAAAGTCAGCCGAGAACCCGCGGTGGTACAGGAAGGAGGGCTCATTCTGGGTGCCACCGCACTCTCGGTACATGTATCTGCTCAACGACGCCCACCAGAACGTCGGCGATTACCTCAACAAGGCGCTCACCGGCATCGAGACGGCTAACACCAGCCTCTACGATGTGCTGGAGCATATCGACTTCACGCGCAAGGTCGGCCAGAGCAAGATCCCCGACATCAAGCTGCGCCAGCTGATCACGCACTTCGGCATCCACCGCCTGCGCAACGAAGACTTCGAATTCCCCGACCTGCTGGGTGCCGCCTACGAGTACCTGATCGGCGAGTTCGCCGACTCGGCCGGCAAAAAGGGAGGCGAGTTCTACACCCCGCGCTCGGTGGTGCGGATGATGGTGCGGCTGATCAAGCCCGAACTGAAGCACGACATCTATGACCCCTGCTGCGGCTCCGGCGGCATGCTGATCGCGGCCAAGGAGTACATCGACGAGCACGGCGAAGACGGCCGCAAGGCCAACCTCTTCGGGCAGGAGTTCAACGGCACGGTGTGGTCCATTGCCAAGATGAACATGCTGCTGCACGGCATCAGCACCGCCAACCTGCAGAACGAGGACACGCTGGCCGAGCCGCAGCACGTTGAAGGTGGGGAGCTGATGCGCTTCGACCGCGTGCTCACCAACCCGCCGTTCTCGATCAACTGGGGCAACACCGAGAAGAACGCCGACGACACGCCCGCCTGGGCACCGAAGTTCCCCGAGCGCTTCCGCTTCGGCCAGGTGCCGCTGGGCGCCAAGAAGGCCGACTTGATGTTCCTGCAGCACATGCTGGCGGTCACCCGCGACCGCGGCATGATCGCCACCGTCATGCCGCACGGCGTGCTCTTCCGCGGCGGCGAAGAGAAGACCATTCGCGCTGGCGTCATCGATGCCGACCTGCTCGAAGCCGTGGTCGGCGTCGCGCCCAACCTGTTCTACGGCACCGGCATTCCCGCCTGCATTCTGGTGTTGCGCCAGCAGGTGCAAAGCGGTGCCCGCCGCGTCAGCGGCAAGCCGCCCGAGCGCCAAGGCAAGGTGCTGTTCATCAACGCTGACCGCGAGTTCTTCGAAGGCCGGGCGCAGAACCACCTGCTGCCCGAGCACATCGAGAAGATCGTCACCACCTTCGACGAGTTCCAGGCCGTGCCCGGGTTTTCGGCCATCGTCGACAACGCCACGCTGAAGGCCAACGACTACAACCTGAACATCCGCCGCTACGCCGACAACGCCCCGCCACCCGAACCGCACGACGTGCGCGCCCATTTGGTGGGCGGCGTGCCCAAAGCGGAAGTCGACGCGAAGGCCTCGCTGTTCGCTGCGCACGGTCTGAACCCGCTGGACCTGCTCGTAGAGCGCCCGAACGACCCTACTGGCAAGTACTTCGACTTCCGCCCTGAGCTCACGAAGCGTCAGGACCTCAAGCCCGCCATCGAAGGCAACGCCGGGCTCGTTGCCAAGGAGGCGGCCATCCGCGCAGCCTTCGAGCAGTGGTGGCAAGCCCACAGCGCCCGCATCACGGCGCTGGCCGGGCAAATGGACAACGCGGCCAGCCTCGTCGCCCTGCGCAACGACCTGCTGGCCAGCTTCAGCGAATCGCTCGAAGCCATCGGCCTGCTCGATCCCTTCCAGGTGCGCGGCATCGTGGCCGGCTTTTGGTACCAGACCAAGTACGAGTTCCTCACCCTGATGGCGCGCGGCGCCAAGGGGGTGGCCGACGCCTGGCGCACCAGCATCGTCACCGCGCTGGAAGACAAGGCCAGCAAGGAAAGCCCGCTGGAGCACAAGCTTGTCAAGTTCCTGATGAGCGACTTCGTCGAGGCGATCAACGAACTGGAGGCGAAGAAGGCCGAGTTGGACAGCCAGATCAAGGCGGCCAGCCCCAAAGACGCCGAAGGTGAGGACGGTGCCGATGCGGCGACTGGTGACGAGGCCGCGGATGGGGATGGCGACGAGGAGAACCCGGTCGAGGAAGCCCAACTCAAGACCTGGAAGAAGGAACTCGCCGCCGTCAAGAAGCAGCTCAAGGCCAAGAACGACAGCTTCAAGCAGCATATCAACGCCGCCGTCGATGGCCTCTCACCCGAGCAGGCGGCCAATCTGCTGCTGACCATCCTGCACAACGACATGCGTGCGATCGTCGAGCGCTACATCGCCGCTCAACGCAAAGCCATCGTCGTCGCGTTCGACAACTGGTGGGCCAAATACCGCGTGACGCTGACCGAGATCAAGGACAAGCGCGATGCGGCGGCGCAAGCGCTGCAGGGATTTTTGAAGGGGTTGCGGTATGTCTGAGCCCTGGAAAGAAGCCACGATTGCTCAATGTCTTGCCACGTCATTTGCGGGCGAATGGGGTACCGAACCGAAACCCGGCAACGCGCTGGTGTTCCGGGCTACCGACATCGACGACGAGGGGCGAATTGTTGGCAATGGTGCTGAGAGGCGATTGCCGATTGGCAAGCTGACCGCAAAGCGGCTACAGGATGGCGACATACTGCTGGAAGGCTCTGGCGGTGGGCCAGACAAGCCCGTGGGTCGCGTGGCGTACTTTGCTGGCGACGACAGCGCTGGTCCCGCTGTCTGCTCGAACTTCTTCAAGACCCTTCGACCTGCTCGCGATCGAGTCGACTCTCGGTTTCTGCTTAGGAAGTTGGCGTGGTTCTACAAGCAAGCGCCGATTCTTGCGCTCCAGCAGCAGACCACTGGCATCATCAATCTGAAGTTTGAGGAGTACCTTGCGTCGCCGATCACGGTGCCGCTCTCGATCGCAGAGCAAAGCACGATCGCGCACGTCCTCGACACCCTTGACACCGCCATCCACGAAACCGAGGCGATCATCGCCAAGCTCAAGGCTGTTAAGCAGGGCCTACTGCACGATCTGCTGACGCGCGGCATCGATGCCAACGGCGAACTGCGTCCGCCCCAGGCTGAGGCGCCGCATCTCTACAAGCCGTCGCCGCTAGGGTGGATTCCGAAGGAGTGGGATGTTGTCTTGCTAGACCGTGTCGCAGTTCGGGGCAGCGGTCACACGCCGAGCAAGAGCATTCCGTCGTATTGGAATGGAGGCATCAAGTGGGTTTCTTTGGCCGACTCCCATCGTCTGGACAACATCTACATTGACGAGACGGACAAGGAGATCAGCGTTCTTGGTATCGCCAACTCTTCGGCTGTCTTGCATACCGCGGGAACTGTGGTTCTTTCGCGAGACGCTGGGGTAGGAAAAAGCGCGGTGCTTGCACGTGACATGGCTGTAAGCCAGCACTTCATGGCATGGCGATGCGGAGACCAACTGAACAATCTGTTCTTGTACTTCTATCTGCAACGTGAGAAACCTAGGTTCGAGGCGATTGCACTTGGGAGCACAGTCAAGACGATTGGCTTGTCTTTCTTCAAGAGCTATATGGTGGCGCTCCCAAGCCGCGCTGAGCAGGACCAAGCGGTCACCTCATTGATGTCCATGGAACGAAACTTGTCCGACCATCTTGCAGAAGTCGACAAGCTCCGCGACTTCAAACTCGGCATCATGGACGACCTCCTCACCGGACGCGTCCGCGTCACGCCGCTGCTGGAAGCCACCGCCGCATGAACCACCTCCTGCCGCCCGCCGAATCCCTGACGGTCGAGTTCAAGAGCGACCGGAGGCGCCTGCCTGACCACGAACTGGTCGAGGCGGTGGTGTGCCTCGCCAACACCGAGGGCGGCGAGCTGTGGCTGGGGGTGGAGGACGACGGCACTCCCACTGGGCTACACCCCGATCACCAGATGCTGATCGGCTTGCCCGGCCTGATTGCGGCGCGCACCTCGCCCTCGCTCAACGTGACGGTCGACACGGTGGAAGTGAACGGGCTGCCTGTCGCCCGCATCGCGGTGCCCAAGGCGCGCGCGGTCGTGGCGACGGCTAGCGGTGTCTATGTGCGGCGGCGGCTCAAACACGACGGCAAGCCCGAATGCACGCCGATGCTGCCGCACGAGCGCGAGAGCCGCGCCGCCAGCCTGGGGCTGACGGATGTGTCCTCGCAGCCGGTGGCCGGCGCCACGCTGGCCGACCTGGACCCGCTGGAGCGCGAACGCCTGCGCCAGGCGGTGCAGCAGTATGGCGGCGACCGCGTGCTGCTGGAGCTGGACGACGAGGCGCTGGACGGCGCGTTGGGGCTCACGGTGCGCGAGCCCGATGGCAGCCGCCTGCCCACTTTGACGGGCCTGCTGCTCGTGGGCCGCGAGAGCGCCTTGCGCGAACGCGTGCCCACGCACGAGTTCGCCTTTCAGGTGCTGGCGCAACAGGCCGTGCGCTTCAACGAGTTCCGCCGCTTTCCGCTGCTGAAGGCGCTGGACTGGCTGGAGACCAACTTCCGCCCCTACAACCCGGAAGAGGAGTTGCAGGTGGGCCTGTTCCGCGTGCCGGTGCCGATGGTGGACATGGCGGCCTTTCGCGAGGCGGTGGCCAATGCGCTGATCCACCGCGATTACCACCGCCTGGGCGCGGTGCACGTGCGGCTGGAGGACGACGCCCTGGTGATCAGCAACCCGGGCGGGCTGGTGGAGGGCGTGACGCTGGCCAACCTGCTGGTGACCGAGCCGCGCCCGCGCAACCGCACGCTGGCCGATGCCATGAAGCGCATCGGCGTGGTCGAGCGCTCGGGCCGCGGCGTGGACACCATCTACCGCGGCATGCTGAAGTTCGGCCGGCCGGCGCCGGACTATTCGCGCACGGATGCGCACGGCGTGGTGGTGCGCCTGCCCACCGAGCCGGCCGATCTGGACTTTCGCCGCCTGGTGGTCGAAGAAGAACGTCGCCGCAGCGCCGAGTTACCGATTGACAGCCTGATCGCGCTGGCGGCGGTGCGGGAGTTGAAACGCATGACGGCTGACGAACTGGCCCAGCGCATCCAGCGGGACGCCGCGAGCGCGAAGCGCACGCTGGAGGCCTTGACCGAGGTCGGGTTGGTGGAGGCGCACGGCAACACGCGCGGGCGCAGCTACACGCTCTCAGCCGCGGTGTACCGGCAGGCGGGCGACAAGGCCGGCTACGTTCGGCAGGCCGGGTTCACCCCGCTGCAGAACGAGCAGATGGTGTTGAGCTACGTGCGACAGCATGGGCAGATCCGGCGCGCGGAGGTGATGGCGCTGTGCCGGCTCAGCGAGGGGCAGGCCAAGGAGCTGATTCGCAAGCTGAAGGAGCGCGGCGAGTTGGTACAACATGGCGAGCGCCGCGCGGCCTACTACACGGCCAGCCCCTGATCGGGCCGCCGGTTTGGACGGAAACGGGCGGTTTTGGATGGTTATGGATGGCTTTGGATGGAGCCATCCAATCGGGAAGGAGCGTCGCTGATGGGCAGGGAACTCGAAGACGTCGAAAAGCCGTTCGTCGCGCAATTGCAGGGGCTGGGCTGGACGCACGTCGAAGGCAGCCTGGACCAGCCGGCCGCCACCCGTCGCGGCAGCTTCGCCGAGGTGATCCAGAACGGCGTGCTGCGCGAGCGCCTGCGCGCCCTGAACCCCGGCCCCGACGGCCAGCCCTGGCTGGACGATGATCGCCTGTCGGAGGCGGTGGCCGCCGTCACCCGCTTGGGCACCCACAAGCTGATGGAGGCCAACCAGAAGGCCACCGAGCTGCTGATCAAGGGCCTGACCGTCGAAGGCCTGCCGGGCTGGGACGGCGGCCGGGGTCAGACCCTGCGCTACATCGACTGGGACACGCCGGGCAACAACCGCTTCACCGTCGTGAACCAGTTCCGCGTCGATTGCCCGCCGGGCTTCAACAGCGCCAAGGCGTTCATCGTGCCCGACCTGGTGCTGCTGGTGAACGGCATCCCGCTGGTGGTGGTGGAATGCAAGAGCCCGTCCATCCCTGAGCCCTTGGCGGAGGCCGTCGACCAGCTGCGCCGCTACAGCAACCAGCGCAAAGCGGCCTTCGAGATCGACGACAACGAAGGCAACGAGGCGCTGTTCTCCACCAACCAGCTGCTCATCGCCAGTTGCGTGGATGAGGCGCGGGTGGGCTGCATCGGCACCGGCTTCGAGCACTTCGCGCAGTGGAAGACCGTGGTCGGCCCGGACGGCAGCGGGTCCGAGGCCGAGGTGGCCCACGCGCTGCGCAAGACCCGGCTCAACGAGCAGGAGCGCCTGATCGCCGGCCTGCTGGCGCCCGCTCATCTGCTGGACGTGGTGAAGAACTTCCTGCTGTTCATGCAGGTGGGTGGGCAGACCATCAAGTCGGTCTGCCGCTACCAGCAGTACCGGGCCGTGAACCGGGCCATTGTCCGGCTCAAGACCGGCCAAACCCGGCTGCAGCAGGGCGAGCACGACCAGCGCGGCGGCATCATCTGGCACACCCAGGGCTCGGGCAAGAGCCTGACGATGGTGTTCCTGGTGCGAAAGATGCGTGCGGACGCGCAGCTGCGGCGCTTCAAAGTCATCGTCGTTACCGACCGCAAGGACCTGCAGAGCCAGCTCTCCGTCACGGCCACGCTCACGGGCGAGGTGGTGGAGGTGGCGGACAGCACGGCCGGCGTGAAGGCGCTGGCCCGTCGCAAGGGGCCGGGGCTGGTCTTCGCCACCATCCAGAAGTACCGCGACCCGGACACGGCGGGCGACGCGCCGCTCACCGCGGACGATCTGCCGAAGGTGGAGGAGCCAAAGGCCGGCTACAAGGCCAGTGAAGCCTTTGAGGTGCTGAACGAGGACGACAGCATCCTCGTGCTGGTGGATGAAGCCCACCGCAGCCACACCAGGGACTCGCACGCCTACCTGATGGCGGGCGTTCCGAATGCGGCGAAGATCGGCTTCACCGGCACGCCGATCATCATGGGTGAGAGGAAGCGCACCCACGAGATCTTCGGCGAGTTCATCGACCGCTACACGATCCAGGAATCCGAGGCCGACGGTGCCACGGTGCCGGTGCTCTACGAGGGCCGCACGGCCACTGGCGCGATCAAGGACGGCGGGAGCCTGGACGAGCTGTTCGAGGACCTGTTCCGCCAGCAAACGCCCGAAGATTTGGAGGCGATCAAACAGAAGTACGCCACCAAGGGTCACATCTTCGATGCCCCGGCGCTGATCGCCGACAAGGCACGCGACATGCTGCGCCACTACGTGACACACATCCTGCCCAACGGCTACAAGGCGCAGGTGGTGGCCTACAGCCGCCTGGCTGCGATCCGCTACTTCGAGGCCTTGAAGCGGGCTCGCGACGAGTTGCTAGCGGAGGCCGAAGCGCTTCAGCCGCAGGACAAGGCATTGGACGACGCGGCCCTGTGCCAACGCCCGACCGAGGTGCAAGCCCTTGTGCAGGCCTGGCGCTACCGCGACACGCTCGCACGCATCGAGTTCGCGCCCATCATCTCGGGCAGAAACAACGACGATCCGGCCTGGAAGACCTGGACGGACGGCGCAGCGCACCAGCAACTGATCAAGCGCTTCAAGAAGCCCCTCTTTCACCCCGATCCCGCCAAGACCGATCCACTGGCCTTCCTGGTGGTGAAGTCGATGTTGCTGACCGGCTTCGACGCGCCCATCGAGGGCGTGATGTACCTCGACCGGCCGATCCGCGAGGCCGAGCTGCTGCAGGCCATCGCGCGCGTTAACCGCACCGGCTTCGGCAAGCGCTGCGGCATCGTGGTGGACTACTACGGTGTGGCGCAGCACCTGAAGGAGGCCCTGGCCGCCTACGCCGACCAGGACGTGGCAGGCGCGCTGACCAGTTTGAAGGACCAGGTGCCGGTGCTGCGCGACCGGCACCTGCGGGTGGTGGACCTGTTCCGCCAGCGGGGCATCGAGTCGCTGGACGACGCCGAAGCCTGTATCGAGACGCTAGGCAGCGAGAAGCTGAGGGCCGAGTTCGCGGTCAAGCTCAAGGCCTTCCTCGCGTCGCTGGACACGGTACTGCCGCGCCCTGAGGGGCTGCCGTACTCGGCTGACGCCAAACGGCTGGCCTACATCTATGCCCGGGCGCGCAACCGCTACAAGGACACACCGGTCCTTGGCAAGGACGTCGGCGCCAAGGTGCACAAGCTGATCGACGACCACGTGATCTCGTTGGGGGTGGACCCAAAGATCCCGCCGATCCAGCTGACCGACGCTCAGTTCGACACCCACCTCGCTCGCGCCGCCAATGACCGCGCCAAGGCCTCCGAAATGGAGCACGCGATCCGTTCGCACATCCGCCGGCATACCGACGAAGACCCGGTGCTGTACCGCAAGCTTTCGGAGCGTCTGAACGACATCCTGACGGCGGTGGGCGAGCAGTGGAACGAGGTGATCGCACAGCTGCAGAAGATGATCGACGAACTGAAGAGCGGCAAGGCTGGCGCGGCCGACGCCGCCGATGATCTGCCGGAGCACTGCGCGCCCTTCCTGCGCACAGTGCTGGACGTGGTGTGTGCCGGGCAGACGCCGACGCCAGCCGATCTGCTGCGGCTGAAAGACGTGACCGTCGAGTTGGTGGACCTGCTGGTTCAGGAAGTGCAGGGCAATCGCAACATCTGGAGCCCGAGCAAACGGGCCGATCAGGACAGCCTGAACGCACAGTTGTTCGAGCATCTGATGCGGTTGCGCCCGCCGCTGGTGGACACCGACAAGGCGGGTGTCTTGGCCGACAAGCTGATGGAGCAGGCGCGCG
The DNA here is from genome assembly GCF_026153205.1 of Aquabacterium sp. A7-Y. Lineage (GTDB taxonomy): Bacteria > Pseudomonadota > Gammaproteobacteria > Burkholderiales > Burkholderiaceae_C > Caldimonas. The sequence goes on from NZ_JAPFBW010000026.1 coordinate 98,755, forward strand.
CCAATCACGACAAGTTGGTGCAGGTGTGAGGATGGTGGTGGACGATCTGCAGTTCACCGTGCGGCATAGTGCTCGCCGCAAGACGATGCAGCTCACCGTCGAGCGCGACGGGGAGCTGGTGCTGTCGGCCCCGCCCGAGGTGGACGAGGCCCGCCTGCGCTCTTTCGTACAGGAGAAGCGCTTCTGGATCTACACCAAGCTGGCCGAGAAAGACCGTTTGCAGCATCAGGTGCCGCGCAAGGAGTTCGTCGGTGGCGAGGGCTTCCTCTACCTCGGGCGCAGCCACCGGCTCAAGCTGGTGGATGAACAGGACGTTCCGCTGAAGCTGGCGGCTGGCCGCTTCTGCCTGCGCCGGGACACCTTGCCCGCCGCGCGCGAGCACTTCATCCGCTGGTACGGCGAGCGCGCGAAGGCTTGGCTGGCGAGCCGCGTGGCCGAGTACCAGAGCCGGATGGAGGTCGCGCCCGCCGGCGTGAAGGTGCAGGACCTGGGCTACCGCTGGGGTTCGTGCGGTAAGGGTGACTGGCTGTACTTCCACTGGAAGGCTATCCTGCTCCCGGCGCGCATTGCCGAGTACGTGGTGGTTCATGAGAGCGCCCATCTGCACGAGCCGCACCACACGCCGGCCTTCTGGCTGCGCGTGGAGCGCGCCATGCCGGACTACGCGCAGCGCAAGGCCTGGCTGGCTGAGCACGGAATCGATGTCGAGGGGATCTGAGAACGATGGCGGACTACTTCACCAGTGACCACTTCAAGCTACTGAACCGATGGAAGGGGCAGAAGCGCGACGAGTCGAACCCGGAGCAGAACCGCGCCTACGAGGACCTCAAGAAGGCCTACGAGGTGACCGAGGCGTGGGCCGTGAAGGTGAAACAGGCGATGTTTCCCCTGGGCCATGTTGAGGTCCGCAAGCGTCCGACGAACCAGGGCAACCACTTCGCCAGCTACAACTGGGCCAAGATCTACCCATCGTCGGAAGCGCCGAAGGAGCTCGCCTACACGGTCGGCATGGGTGCCGATGACGGCTTCGTGGTGAAGATCGACACTGCGGGGCTCGACGACTCGAACGCTACGCGGCGTGCGTATCTGACGCTGCGCGGTGCCTACGACAACACGGCCCCCTTTGTTGCCAAGCTCCCGGCTGCCGAGGGCCTTGAGAAAACGCTGGACCAATTGGCGGCGTGGAGCGTCGAGGCGATTCGGACGTTCAAGCTGCGCTACGACGACGTGGTCGCGAAGCTCAACCTGGGCAGGACACTCAGCGACGAGGACCTGCTCAAGCACTTCGACGGCAAGCCTGCGTTCCAGACGTTTCGTGCGTCCTGGTCGCCAGAAGACAAAGCCCTGTTCTGTCGGTTGGCCCGAGCCGTACACGCTGCCGGCCTGGACTGGTGGCATCGCCCGAAAAACATCCAGCTGGGCTTCGGACGCAAGAACCCCGGCAGTGAACGCGCGGTTGGGGTTCTGGGCGTCATCCGCGGAATCCGCTCCCGCAACCTCACCTGGAACCGACCGCTGGGGCCTGTCGCCAAGCTCACCCGCGAGCTTCTGAGCGAGGACCTGGTGGCGAAGATCGAGTCGGCCCTTTCGACCCATCGGAGCTCTCTGGACGACTGGCTGGTGCTCGAAACCGAGCGGCCCGGTCTGTGGCCCGATCAGCTGCGGGACGACCCGCTCGACCCAAGCGAAGACTCGGACGATGACGAGTCCTCCGAGACCGAGGAAACGAGGCTGCCCGTCAACCGCATCTACTACGGCCCACCCGGCACAGGTAAGACCTACGAACTGTCGAAGCTGCTCAAGCGTGAGTACGAGCAGGCCATGACGTCGGTCTCGAACGAGGAATGGCGAAGACAGCTGATCACCGTCCGGATCGCGAACCTGACTTGGTGGAAAGCAGCCGCGGCGGCGCTGTATGACCTTGGGGGCAGGGCCAAGGTGGCTCAGCTCCATGCGCATCCGTTCATCCAGGCGGTCGCAGCAGCCAAGGGGCGCGACAAAGACATCCCCGAAACCCTTTGGGCCACCCTGCAGCAGCACACCGTCGAGGATTCCAAGACCGTCAACATCAAGCTGCGACTGGCGCCGACCGTATTCGACAAGTCCGCCGATTCGGTTTGGCACTTTGCTGGTGACTGGAAGGAAGTCTGCGCGGACTTGATCGAAACGGTCTTGGCCTATCAGGGCGGCGCTCCGGCGTCAGGGGAGATCCGGCGCTACAGCTTCGTCACCTTCCACCAGTCGTATGGCTACGAGGAATTTGTCGAGGGGCTGCGGCCGGTGCTCGATGGCGATGCCGAGGCCGGTGAGATCCAGTACAAGATTCGCTCCGGCGTCTTCAAGGACCTCTGCCGCCGAGCCAGATCGGCACCGGATCAACGATTCGCGATGGTGATCGACGAGATCAACCGGGGCAACATCAGCAAGATCTTCGGCGAGCTGATCACCTTGATCGAACCCGACAAGCGCGAGGGTGCGGAGAACGCCGTGTCGGTGACGCTGCCTTACTCCATCGATAGCTTTTCGGTACCGTCCAACGTCGACATCATTGGCACGATGAACACGGCGGACCGGTCGCTGGCGCTGCTGGACACCGCGCTGCGCCGACGCTTCGAGTTCGTGCCGGTGATGCCGGATGCCCGCGATGAACCGGGCGCGCCCTTGGCCGGGCTTCGAGTGACCGCGGGCGAGCAGGTCATCGACATCCCACGGATGCTCGGCGCCATCAACCAGCGCGTCGAGGCGCTGTACGACCGCGACCATTGCATCGGCCACGCGTATTTCACGCCGCTGGCCAAGGTGCCCGATGGCGACGAGCGGCTGGTCTCCTTGCAGCAGGTATTCAGCACCCGCGTCCTGCCGCTGCTCGAAGAGTACTTCCTCGAGGACTGGCAGAAGATTCGCCTCGTCCTCGCCGACAACCAGAAGCCAGCGCCTGCGCAGTTTGTTCGGGAGAGCGCCGATCACGAGGACGATCTGGCGCGCCTGTTCGGGAGCGACCACGGCCTGGACAGCTACACCACCAAGCGCCGCTACGCGGTGCAGGACGCCGCGTTCTCCAATCCGGATGCCTACATCGGCATCTACCAGACCTTGTCGGCCTGAGTGCCGGAGCACCGGTGAACGGCATCACGATCTACGAGTTCGACGCCCTGATGGCGACCGACTCGGGTATTGGCGCTGCCGACGGTCTGCACGGCATCCCGGCCAGGGTGTACGGGTGGCTTGAGGATCAGTGTTTACGGGCCACCGAGGAAGGTGAGGCTGCTTGGCTGCGCCTCGCTCAGCGCCGCGGTCGCCGCGTCGTGCAGGTCACCAGCTTCGTCGGCGTGATCCGTGCACCGGATGGATTCCAGATCGAGGTGTTGCCCAAGCTCGGCAAGGCCATCGGCGGTGGTGCCAGAGAGGCACGCCAACTGCTGATCGAGATGCTTTGCTGCCTCCAAGGCTTCCGCCACGTTCAGACCGGCAGCGCCAAGATCTCGGCGGCGCGCATGCCTTTGCTGGAAGTCTTTATCGCGGAGTTTCTGCGGACGGTCGAACACATCGTCAAGCGCGGACTGCGCAGCGACTATTCAAGCCGGCAGGACAACCTCTTCGCCTTGAGAGGCAAGTTGCTGATGGCGCCGCACTTGCGGCAGAACCTTTATCGTGCGGACCGCTTCTTCACCGAGCACGACGAGTTTTCGACAGACCGGCCGGAGAATCGCTTGCTGCACGCCGCGTTGCGTCGCGTGTTGACGGGGGCGGCGTCGCAGGCCAACCAGCAACTGGCCCGCGAGCTGCAGTTCGTGTTTGCGGACGTGCCCGTCTCCGCGCAGCCCCGGACCGACTTCCAGCGGGTGCGGCTGGACCGCGGCATGGGGTACTACGCCGATGCGTTGGCATGGGCCCGCCTCATCCTCGACGAGGAGTCGCCCTTGACGGGTACGGGTGGGCACCGGGCCCCGTCATTGCTGTTTCCGATGGAGGCGGTGTTCGAAGCATTCGTCGCCAAGCACCTGGCAAGACAGCTGGCGCGGCCGCTCATCCTGAAAACCCAGGCCCGCAGCCATCACCTGGTTCGCCATCGCGAGCAGAACTGGTTCCGGCTGAAACCGGACTTGCTGGTTCGCAATGCTGGGCGTGACGCCCTGGTGCTGGATACCAAGTGGAAGCTGCTGGACGACTTGAAAGCGAATGGCAGCGACAAGTACGGCCTATTGCAGAGCGACTTCTACCAGTTGCAGGCTTATGGTCAGAGCTACCTGGACGGGCGCGGCGATGTGATCTTGATCTATCCGAAGACCGACTCGTTCACCCAACCGCTTCCAGTGTTCGAGTTTCCCAAAATCGAAGGCCTGCGCCTCTGGGTGTTGCCGTTTTGCCTGAAGTCACGGCAGCTCTTGGTGCCGCACGCCGCACCGTACTTTGATGTGCTGACGAGCAGCACGGAGGCGAGCGGCAGGGTCGACGCCGGCAGCGCACTGAGGCCGCCCCGCAGTGCAACATGAAATCAGCATGCACCTTCTCGCTGGACGGTAGCGGTACCGCGAGGTCCCGATCGCTGATCACGCTGACGCCGACGGCGGGCATTCGTCTGTCGGCTCCCAATGATGTGAACACCCCATGCGTCCCAGACTTTAGAGTTGCTATTGAGTCGGCACAAAAGCATTGAACGACGCGGGTCGAGCGA
>NZ_JAPFBW010000027.1 GCF_026153205.1 Aquabacterium sp. A7-Y
GAAGCGCCCGTGAGGGGGGAGGGAGGCAGCCCGCTCCCATGTTTCAATCCACGCCCGCCATCACTGACGGGCGAAGCGCAGGTTGTTGCTCTCCGTGCCAGGCAGGGAGAGGTTTCAATCCACGCCCGCCATCACTGACGGGCGAAGCACGGACGAATAGCTGTAGGTGGCAGCGCTCTGCAGTTTCAATCCACGCCCGCCATCACTGACGGGCGAAGCCACCCCCGGCGACGCCAGCCGCGACGGGTTGATCTTGTTTCAATCCACGCCCGCCATCACTGACGGGCGAAGCTGGCACAGCACCAAGGCGGCGAAGCGCCAGGAAGTGTTTCAATCCACGCCCGCCATCACTGACGGGCGAAGCATCAGCGACACGCCAGTGCCGCCGCGCGACATGTGGTTTCAATCCACGCCCGCCATCACTGACGGGCGAAGCCCGGCGTGCCAAGAACAGATTGCCGCCTTCGAGCAGTTTCAATCCACGCCCGCCATCACTGACGGGCGAAGCCCTTCCTTTGCAGCTGCTGATGCCCCTAGGAGATTTATCGCGTTTTGCGCGAACCCCTTCACCAGGAAAGCAGTGCACCGGTGGGTGGTATCGATTCAAGCGAAATTAACCTTCTAAATCAACACCTTACTCGACGCGCGAACCGCACAGGGGCAAGGCAGTCACTAGAGGTTCGCGTGATCCCGCAATGGTACCGGCACGGGAGGCACTCATCACACGACGAGCGGCCCTTCAAAGTCGGTCGATTTGAACGTCCCGTATTCGCGGACCGCATATCCGCGCGTCTCGGGCAGGCGATACAAACGCAGGCAGTCCTGCGCCGCGTCAATCTCGGCAAGCAGCGCTCGTTCCAGCGCTTCGAACTCTGCCAAGTCCACCTGACATTCGAACACTGACTTCTGAACACGCTGACCCACACCCTCGCAGACCCGGGCGACTCGCCTCAACCGGCGGCGTCCGGCCTTTGCTTCAGTGCTGACGTCGTAGCAGACGATGACGAGCATTGGCGCACCCCCGTGTCACTTGAGGACGAAAGGTACATAGCCCGGATCCTCGCCTCGAATCGCACGGGCCATCAGGCGAGCTTGAACCAGGGGCAGCGCGCCCAGCGGGACAGTCTGGGCCAGGAGCGGGTGGGTCAACTCCTCCCGCTTGCGTTCCTGGTACGCCACCAACAGCGTCTTGCGACCGCCAGGCTCCAGCGAAACGCCTGCGCCTTCCCGGACGGCAAAGTCGCTGGCCTGAAGCTGGCCACGGTTGATGAGCGTCAATGCCATACGGTCGGCCAGCGGGCGGAACTCCTCCATCAGGTCCAGCGCCAATGCCGCCCTCCCCGGCCTTAACGCGTGCAGAAACCCGACCTGAGGATCGAGGCCGACGGTCTCCAAAGCGGATCGGCAGTCGTTCATCCACAGTGCATAGAGGAAGGACAGCAATGCATTCAACCGGTCGCGAGGAGGTCGGCGGCTACGGCCGTCCATCTGGAAGACTTGGCGGTGTTCTGCGCGAACGATGAGATTGAGTCCGACGAAGTACTGCCTCGCAGCTTCGCCTTCCAGTCCACGCAACACGTCGAGATCGCCCGCCGCGGGCAGGCCGCGCAACGTGGCAGCAAGGTCGTCCGCCAGCCTGCCGAGCCGTATCGACTCGTCGGCCGACTTGGCCTCGCGCGCGCCCCGCAGAAGCACCTGTCGTGCGTTCTTGACCTTGCCGGCGACGATGGAGCGCGCCGTCTCCAGAGCAAAGGTGCTGTCGCCAGCCTGACGGTACTGTGCCTGTCGAAGCAGCACGTTGCCGGAAACCGCGCCTTCGATCCGAGCTTTGAAGCGGCCGTTCTCGTTCAGCAACACCAGCGCGATACCTTCGTCGGCCAGCCTGTGCATCAAGGGAGTAGAAATCCCAATATGCCCATAGCACACGACGGCGTGAAGGTGATGCAGCGGCACTCTCAGTCGTGTCTCGCGTTCGACGTCCACGCGAAGCGTATCGTTGTCGAGCCGCAGGTAGCTCTCGGGGGTCGTCACGTAGAGCGTGTTGAGCAATTGCATCCCGGGCTCTCCCACGTCAAGCGTCCGGATCGAACAAGGCTTCCCTGGCGTCACGCCAACGAATGTCCGCGAGCTCAGGCTGGCACCGCTCGTGCAACGAGCAGTGCCGGCAGCGTTTGCTCCTCATGCCGGAGGGCAGCGCGGGGGGCAAGCGTCGCGAGCCGAGCATCTCGCGGACCGCCTGTGCCGTGGCCTCCACGGCAGCGCGCAGCGCAGCGGAGATGGTGACGGCGCGCCGGCGCCTGGAACTGGCGTAGTAGATCGCGCCCTCGCCGATCAGGTGACCCGTCATCTCTTCAAGGCACAGCGCCTGCGCGGCAAGCTGCAGCTCGTCGCACGCGGCAACGCCCGCCGCCTTGTCGCGGCTGCCATGCTTGTACTCGACCGGATAGGGTGCGCCGTCGGGGCCAAACTCCACCACATCGCACTTGCCGATCAAGCCTATGCGTTCACTCCACACGGGCAGGGCTCGCTCGACGCGCCTTCCCTTGACTGTCTCGACGCCAGGCTGATCGACCATGGTGTGCACGGCCTGACCACGCAGCGTGTGCACGTTGTCGTCGAACGCTTGCTCCAGGTGGATCAGCCCGCACTGTCGAGGGCAATAGCACCAATGCTGCAGGGCCGAGAGTGGGAGGAAGTCGGGCTCCTGCGGCATCCCGTCACCTCAACCTACACGCCGGATCAGCTCGACGCCCGGCGGGAGCTGCCCGGTCTCGATGTTTACCAGGTAGTCTCCGAAGGAGCGTGCCACGTCGACACCCTCTTTGCGCTGAGCGCTGACCCGCTCGAACAAGGCATGCGCATGAGCGTTGCCCAACTCGCTGTCGTGCTTGAACACATAGAGACCGCGGGTCGACATCTCGCCGCGGGCGGCAGAGCGGTCGTGCTCGAACATCTGTGCCAGCGCCGTGAAGAAGAGCTCGAGATCGTCCTCCGAGAAGCCGGTTTGCTTCGCCAAAAATGCCGAGATGAAGCCATGCACGCGATAGAGGCCGTAGGGCACGGTGTGCTTGCGGCCCATCGTGCGGTTGTCACCGTCCTGTTTCTCGGCTTCCGCTTCGGTCGCGACCGCCATGCGGGTGATGGAGTGCTCCGACGCGACGATCGGGTCGATGGACCGGGAAAACGTGAGTTGGACCGGCCCGCGGACCTGGCCGCAGTTCACGCCGGTGGACATCACGGCACCGAAGGTGCGCACATCGAAGAAGTTCCCGCAGATCCACTGGCGGGCCTTGTCGACGCTGTCGGCGCTGCCCTTGCGCTTTTTCTTTCCCTCCTTGCCGTCGTCTGCGAGCTCGTCCTCGGCGCCGATTGCACGGTAGGCAGCCCGATGGGTTTTTTCCAGGACCGCTTTCTCCTTGATATAGATGTCGTACGGCGGTTGAGCGCCCTTGACCAGCTGCACGAAGTTGCGCACCTTGCGCTTGAGCGAGACGTCCGTGACGAGCCCGTGGCCGGTCTCGGCGTCGACGCGCGGCAGGTTGCCGGCGTCGGGGTCACCGTTAGGGTTGCCGTCCCTCACGTCGAACAGCAAAACGAAGTCATAGCGGTGGGAAATCGGGGCGTTGCTGGACACGGTCAGTCCTCCTCGGTATCGGTGGCAGTTGGGTCGCGACCTTCTGCCTTGCGTGCATAAAAGGCCTGGCGCTGGTGGTAGTAGCCAAGCGCAAAACGCGCTTGGTCCTGGAGCGACAGCTGCCGGGGGAAGCCGGCCAGCGGGGCGAGAATCTCGCCGATCAGCCGCTCGAAATAGCTGACGGGCCCATCGTTGAGCTTCTTCAGGTGAGCATTCTTCAGACGCAGCAGCGTTGTGAACACGGCCACCGGCGTGGTGGAGGCGGCGCCGTAGTAGCGGTCGCGGATGGTGGAGTTGATACCGGGCTGTGCCGCTTCCTGCACGCGCTCCAACACGGCGAAAAGCCGTCCGAGTCGATAGGCCGGGTTGTCTTGCTCCATGTCGAGGCTCTCCTTGAAGAATGCATGGTCGTGCGCGAGGTGGGGATGCGAACGCCGGTACTCGCGGTTCAGCCAGGCCTTGATCACCGCGGCGCGCAGATAGGGCACGTTCTGCTCAGCCTTGCAGCGGGTCACCGCGGCGTTCAGCAGCGCCGAGGGGTAGGGCAGGCCTTCGAGAATGGCGCGCATCCATTCGCCGGCCAGGCGGGCAGGCACGTTGTCGAGCTTGCCCTGCAGGGCGAGCGATGACAGCAGGCGCAGCAGCGATGGCGCGGGCGGATCGCCGTCGTATCGGCGAACGACCCTCAGGTCACTGAAGTGCTGGAGGATGCGCGGGGCGAGGTCTTTCAGCGGTGCGCGCAGCCAGAAGCGGATGCTGATGCGGGCGGCGTTGGGTGCGAGCCCCAGCACAAAAAACTCGGTGTGGAGATCCTCGGCCGGCACTTGCCCGCTGCGCAGCGACTGGTACAGGGCCTGCACGGCGCGAGAGTTGCAGTCCGGATCGTCCTTGCGTGGCTCTCCGAAAAAATCGGCCAGCGTGAACTCCGAGTCGAAGCGCGAGGGGCCGTCGGCCCAGAAGACCGTTGACGAGTCGCCCACCTGCACCCGGTTGCGCGATCCCTTGTCGAGCAGATGGTTGAGTGCGGTCGTATAGGCGAACTCCGCGCGTTTGCCGATGGGCGCGTTAGCGCCTTGCGATTTGCCGTAGGAGTTGAACGCGTCGAGGTTGAACGAGACGATGTTGGCGCCTGAGCTCTGGGCACCCCACACGTTTTTGATGGCGGTGTGCAGGCGCTGGATCGGCGCTTCCTGGCCCTCGACAAGACAGAAGCCAGGGGTTTCCTCACCTGCCGCGGCGGGCTGGGCCGCCTCCACAATCGCCTGGCGCTGGCAGACGAGGCCGGTGTCACCAGCCAGTTGGAAGCTCATCACGGGGTTCGTCTCGACGATCTCCTTCCACACCGGGCTGCACTCCAAGGCCGTCAGATCGGGCGTTCCCCCGGGCCTGTCGTCCCCGATATGCAGAAAGGCCTTCACCGCACGCAACCCCTCATCGTCCTGGGCAGACGCGGGCAAAGCCGCCAGACGCGCCCGAAAATGCGCGTGCTGCTCTCCCACCCGCTCGGGATTGTGGCGGGTGTCCACGCCCAGCACATATTCCGCGCTGTCCCACAAAAGATTGGCGGCGATGGCGGAGGTTTTCTTGACCCCCTGAGGAACCAGAAAGGACCGCGCCCTCAGCTTCTTCCCGTCCGGCACGCGCGTGTCGTGCAGCTGCACGACACGGCCGTCCGGGCTGAGCTCGATGACGAAGGGAATCTGCTTGTCCTCCAGGCCGAACGAGGGCAGGCGCTGCGCGGCGTCGATGTCTGTGGTCTTGCGCTGGTAATACCGGACCAGTTCGCGCAGGATCATCGTGCGACCTCCCGGGCGTTCAGCCTCGGCACCTCAATGACGCCATCCGTCATCTGGGCCCGGAAGAAGTGCGGCTGCGGATCGGCGGGGTTGCCGAAGTCGAGGTCATGCAGCATCCAGCCGAGGTCCCGGGTTTCCCGGATGGGCGCCGGCTCGCCACTGAGCGTCTCGAGACGCCGCACACGGGCGGCAAACTCTCGGCATCCCAGGTAGGGCTGATTCACGCACTGCCCCTTGTCAGCACGCCGCTCGAACATCTCACGATATTTCATCGGCGGCATTGGGTCGCGCCGGTCATCGCGGACCTCCAGGTCGGCATGCACTCGATATGCGACATCACGCAGGAAGAGCCCCGCGCGCTGCTGGCGCTCGTCTTCGATGTACAGCGCCAAGTCGCCTTCGCCGGCCGTCATGGCCTGCTGCGCATTGCGGACCGAGACCACCGCCCCTACTTCGTTGCGCCTCAGGTTGATCCAGCGGATGGGCCGCAGCACCTCGATACGGCGCACGTGCCAGCGGATGGCGGGTTTCCAGAGAATGGTCTCGAACACGGCGCGGGCCGACGAGGGGGTGATGACGTCGTAGGAAACACGCTCGACCTTCATCTCCGGTCGGGTGAAACAGGCGAAGTCGCCCGAGATCTCGAGACAGTACGATTTCATGGGGTGGAGGTCTCCGAGATTCGTTTCATTGCACGAGGCTTTCTGCCGCCAGCGGGGCGCCTTTTGGCAGCAACCCGAATCGGCTGTCGTACAAGAGTTCGTTCATCAGCAGGAACAGCCCAGGCGACACCTCCTTCACGTCGCCTGCCTCCTGCCACTGCCGCACCAGTTGCAGTCGTGCCGAGACCGTGTAGCGCTGCACCGCGCGCAGCAGCCACCGGTCGGTTCGGCCGGCCTCCAGCGCCTCCAGCACCGGTTCAATCCCAAGCTGCGCGGTCGCGACGCGGTGGTAGGGGACGACCACGGTGGCCAGGTCCTGATCGTCGACAAGCCGGAACTTCTCGGCCGCGGTGCGGAAGTCGAACTGCAATCGGTGGGCCTCACGGTGCAGGTGATCGACGATGCCCCTGGCGTCCAGGCTCTGGAACTGGGCGTAGTAGTGGCGGAAGTACTCGGTGAACGTCTCGGGGGACAGCACGCTTCCGGCGTCAGTGCAGCACCCGAGCCCGGCAAGCACACTGCGTGCGGCCTGGGCGCCGAACTTCACCGAGCCCAAGGGCTGGGGGATGTCCCTGACGAAAACGACCACCTCGCCTCTGTCCAGTCGACCTTCGCGATTGCAGCGGCCGGCAGCCTGAGCGATGGAATCCAATCCACAGAACGCCCGGTAGACCACCGGGAAGTCGAGATCGACGCCAGCCTCTACCAGCTGAGTGCTGACCACGTGCAGTGGCACAGGCGCGCCGTCCTGGCGCGACTGAAGGCGCGCCCGGATCTGGTCGATGACGTCCTTCCGGTGCGCGCCGCACATGGCCGCCGATAGATGCAGGGTGTTGGGGTCGTGAGCCTGTAAGGCTTGCGTCAAAGCATGGGCGTCGCTACGCGTGTTGACGATCGCCAGCACAGAGTCTCGGCTCGCCAGCTCCGCCACGAGCGTCGACCATTTCGTCGGCGTGTCCCAGTCTTCGGGCCACCGGATGTTCACGCGCTGAAGCACGGCGAACAGCGCGGCCGGGTTGTCGATGATCTCGACAGGATCGGGAAGGCCGCGCAGGCTGCGACGGGCGTCGAATTCTGACCGGGAGGTCAATGCCGGCTGGGTGGCCGTGCACAGCAGCAGGGTGACGCCGTAGTCGGCGACGAGCACGTGCAAGGCATCCAGGATGGGCTGGAGAAACTCCGGAGGCAGTAGCTGCGCTTCGTCGAGGACGATCACACTGCCGGCAAGGTTGTGCAGCTTGCGACAGCGGCTGGGACGCGCCGCGAAGAGCGATTCGAACAACTGCACATTGGTGGTGACCACCAGCGGCGCGTCCCAGTTTTCACACGCGAGGCGGCTGTGGGCGGTTTCAGGCCGGGCGCCGGTGTCGGCCTGGCTGTGATGCTCGATCACGGCATCTTGGCCCAGCGCCGAGAAGACATTGCGGAACTCGTTGGCCGTTTGCTCGATGATGCTGGTGTAGGGAATGGCATAGACGACCCGGCGCTTGCCATGCGCCATTGCGTGCCGCAACGCGAAGGCCAGCGAGGACAGCGTCTTGCCCCCGCCGGTCGGCACGGTCAGCGAGAAGACGCCCGGCGGCAGCACGGCCTTCTCTCGGCACAGCTGCAGCACTCGGGCGCGTGCCTGCATGACCGGTTCTTGGCCGCGGCCGGCGCGAGCCACCGCGTCAACCTTCTCGGCCAGAAAAGCATCTAGCTGGGCAAGATAGTCGGCCAGCGGCCGGCTCTGCGGGCGCGCCGCTGCGTGCCGCTCATCCATGAACGCCTCGGTGTCGAGGAAGTCCGCGTCCACCAGCGTCGAGAACAGCATACGCACCCACAGCGATAGAGCCAGTGGCCGCGCTGACCGGATGCCGGGCACACGCGCGAGGGCCGCTTGCGGGTCAAACCCGGGGCTGGGGTTCAGCAGTTCGGGAGCGTTCCGGCTGCAGACAGCGAGAGCTTCTTCATACTCGGTCTCGCTATCCGGCCGTCCTATCCCCAGCAGGCGGGCGGCCAGTCCGTGGTGGATCCCGGGATGCCAGTCGGCCAAGCCTGCATGATGGCCAGCGATCACGTAGGCCAGCGGTCGGGCCGCGAATGCACCAGCGGCCCCCCACCGGCTCTCGAACAGGCGCAGCGCGTGCAAGGCGCCGGCCGCGGAGTGCGTCTTGCTGGCGCCCGCCACGCGGCCTTCAATGTGCGCGTCGGGATCCGCGCTCTCGCGGAGATAGGTCTGGAACCCCGGGCGGTATTTGCCGAGGTCATGCCACCGGCCTGCCAGTTCGGCCCAGCCGCTTGAATGCCAAGCGGCTGCGGCCTTGGATGCGATGTGCCCGACGGCCTGCAAATGGTCCGAGAGCAGGTGCCATGCAGCCGCTCCGTCCTCGCTCCTCTTGCAATGGGCAGCGGGAAGCTCGCCGACGCATGGCGGCGGGTGAGAGGAAACGCTCGCACAGGGCCCGATGGCCGGCTCTGCCGACGTCCCTGTCGCAGGCGTGCCGATCACTCTCCGATGGCTTGTGAGTTTTTGTTAGAGAACAGCTTACGAAATTTTGATTCCTTTGTCTCTATATGCACCCAGGGCTTCCCCGGCTCTCCGGACACCCTCCGCAAATACGATAGACGCGTTCAAGCTCCACTGACCTTGAAGAGCCGCTCGGCGTGTGACGAGTGTCTCCCGCGCGAGTACCATTCCGAAATCACGCGAACCTCCAGTGACTGGCTTGCTCCTGTGCGGTTCGCGCGTCGCGTAAGCCGTTGACTTCGAAGGCAAATTTCGCTTTGACCAATGCTGCCCCTCAATGCACCGCTTTCCTAGTGACGGGGTTCGCGCGAAACGCGATAAATCTCCTGGGGGCACCAGCGGTTGTAAAGGAAGGGCTTCGCCCGCTAGCGATGGCGGGCGTGGATTGAAACCAGATCGAGAGCCGGGCGCAGATGTCGATGCTCGCGCTTCGCCCGCTAGCGATGGCGGGCGTGGATTGAAACTCTGATTGCGTCTAGGCGGCAACGCCACCTGATCAACGAGGTACGCAAGCGGGCCCAGTCCGCGGATCACAAAGCAGCCGCCGCCGCCCAGTGTCTTGGAACGACGGATCGGGTGTGCAACGATGACGCCGAGGCGGTGCAGCTGTTCAACCTGGTCGTACAGACTGTTCGGATCCTCGTCAGGCAGGAACCGGTAGGGCGGAATTGGCCCCGGGGCGGCTTGCTGGGCTTCACGGATGGCGACAACGATGCGCCGGGCAAGTGCAAGATCAAGAAGTAATCGCCCCCTTCAGAAAATCGGCTACGTGGCTCTCTTCGAGACCTTGGACGACCAGAAGTTGGCCATCACGGCGGTACGCCACCAGCACCAGGACGATTTCCACAGAAGCGGCCGGCGGCGCCCCTCGCCTTGTCCGCGGCGTCGAAATTTGCTGGACAACGGCGCTCGGCTCTCCTGGCAGGTGGTGACACGTCGCTGCCAGTGGGCACTAACACGGTGCTTATACTCTGTAGTGCAGTAAAGACCCGTCCGAACGGGCGGCTCATCCAGCGCAACAGGGAGAAACAACAAATGAGTGGCATCGCCACCGTTTCACCGGTCGACATTGGGGACTCGGAGCTGATCTTCGACGATCTGGAGACCAAGCAAATTCTGAAGTTCTTCTGGCCGCACCGCGCCAGCCGGATCGATCTCATGGAAGTCTCGACCGAGGTCCGCCGCTTCGCACAGACCCTCCTCATTGCGGCGATCGACGCTTCCTATGCCATGGGCTATATCGAATCCCTCTTCCGAACGGTGGCGAAGCCGGCCGGCTTGGGCAAGATGGGGCTGAAACTAGCGCGCCGGTACGTCCGACACTGGTGGAAGCACGCGACCCTTAAAGATCTGCAGGACGTGCGCATCTACGAGAGCGTTCGGTCCCGCCTGGCCGTGAATTTCAAAACTGACATGGACATGTTGCTGACCGACCAGAGCCTGGCGCGGCGGCTCTCGCCGTTCCAGATGGCATCCACCGCCTCCCCCTTCGCCTGGAGCTGACCGATGGCATCGAGAGCGCTGAAGATCGGCCTGGTTGTCGTAGCCGTTGCCGTCGTCGCACCGGCCGCCTGGGTGGTCAGCAAGCTGAAAGCGAGCGATTCACTTTGGTTGCTGGCGTGCATTCAGTCCGAGAAGGCCCCGGTCGCATGGGTGTGTCGCCAAGGTCTCTACAGCTTCCATCCGTCGCCAGAGGAGGTCAAGTCGCTTTCCGCTGAGGCGGCCATGGTGCATGCAGCTTCGTTGAAGGACGAGGCGGAGGCCCGGCGCCTGGTTCTGCATTGGAAGGACGCCGGCGTCGACATCAATGCCACGGACGAGCGCACACCCGTGAAATGGACCGCCTTGCACTCTGCCGCGCTCGATTTGAACCCCAAGGCCGTGCGATTGCTGCTCGAAAACGGTGCCAAGGTCGACGCCCGCGACGCGAAAGGCCGGACGCCGGCCGACCTCGCACGGCTGACGAACGCGAAGTTCAAGGGCGAGGAAGCTCAGTTCGCAGAGGTGATCCGGCTGCTGGAGGCGACGCAGACGAGCTCGCGGTGATGCCCGCTGGGCCGCGGCGGCCTGGTGCTACCGATTGAAGCCGCTTGCTCTAGGCGAGCCTGCGTGTGCTCCACGCTTCGCCCGCTAGCGATGGCGGGCGTGGATTGAAACCACACATCCAGGCGCCGTTCCACCGGGCTGATGGCTTCGCTCGCCAGCGATGCGGGCGTGAATTGAAACAACTCGGTCATGAGCAGGCGCCCTGCCTGGCGTGCTTCGCCCGCCGGCGATGGCAGGTGTCCATTGAAAGCGCTCTGCTCGGTCGCGGCGCTCAAGAAGGCCGTGATCGAGCAGGCACTGGACCGCGTTCAGCGGCCCTGAACAAGCCCGGCAGCTTGACACGCATCGCTTCCGCAACGGCTGCAGCGGTGTCCAACGCAGGAGCGGTTTCCCCAACTCGATGAGACGGATGTCATTCCGGTGAAGATCAGCCGCCTCTGCCAGCTTCTCTTGAGCGAGCTGTCGGCACTTGCGCTCATCTCACATGACCCGGCCAAACGCCGTCATCAAATCCATACGCTTTGCAGCCAGGAACGGGTCGCGATCGCGTTGCGGCACTCGGCATCGAAGCGATCAAGCAGGGATTCACTTCACAGCCAAAGCAGGACCAGCGTGGCCATCGCCCGTCGTTCCGACGAAAGGCATTTGCAGGCGACGTGCGGTAGCGGCCGATCGGGCGGCCCGCTCGACAATCTCTGCAACCCCCTGTTTCGTTTGGCACGCCGGCACGGCGTGCCTGTCCGTCCCCGCTGAAGGAGGCACCCCATGGCCACTGCATTCGACGTCGCGCGCTACATCCTCGAACAGCGTGGCGCCATGCCGGCGATGAAGGTGCAGAAACTGGTTTATTACGCCCAGGCCTGGGCCCTCGTCTGGGACGGCGGGCCGCTGTTCGCCGAACCCATCGAAGCCTGGGCCAACGGTCCGGTCTGCCGGGAGCTCTACGAGGCCCACAAAGGCCGTGTCACGCTGAGCCCGATGGACTTCGCCGAGTGCCCGCGGGAGCGTCTCAGCGAAGGGCAGCGCGTCGCGATCGACGCGGTGCTGGCCGTCTATGGGGACAAGTCGGCGCAGTGGCTCAGCGAGCAGACCTTGGGCGAGACCCCGTGGCAGCATGCGCGCGCCCGCCTGATGCGGCGCGAAGGCCTGTCCGGCGAAATCAGCGTGAAGGCGATGGCCGACTACTACGCCTCCACCCTCAAGCAGATCGAAGCGGCCGAACCCACCCGGGAAACCGACTTCGTCGGCCTCTACGCCTACTGATGGCCGGCCGGCTGAGCGCCTGCCGTTTCAGCCCTTTGCCGCTGCGCCGCCCTTCAGCCGCTCGATCAGCGGCCCCAGGGTCGGCGCCTGCACCAGCAGGCTGAACAGCACCACGGCATAGGCCGCACTGATCAGCATCGAGCGTCCCTCCATCTGAGGCAGCGACAAGGCCAGCGCGATCGAGATGCCGCCGCGCAGCCCGCCCCAGGTCAGCACCTTCACCGCATGCGGCTCGCTGCCGCCCTCCACCCGCGACAGGCCCAGCGACACCACCACGCTCATCCAGCGCGCGAACAGCACCACCGGGATGGCGATCGCCGAGGCGACGATGTTCTCCAGTCCGAAGGACAGGGCCAGGATCATCATGCCGATGAGCCCGAACAGCACCAGGTTGAGGATCTCGTCGAGCAGGGTCCAGAAGGAAAACAGGTGCTCCCGCGTCGCCTCGCTCATCGGCCGCACGGCCCCCTTGTTGCCGACCATCAGGCCGGCCACCACCACGGTCAGCGGCGCCGACACGTGCAGTGCTTCGGCCAGCGCATAGCCGCCCACGGCCGCCGCCAGCGTCGCGAGGATTTCCACCAGGTAGCTGTGCACTTCGCGCAGCAGTGCGACCACCCCCCAGCCGATCACCAGCCCCAGCCCGATGCCGCCGGCCACTTCCTTGAGCAGCAGCATCGCCGTGCCGCCGACGGTCGGCGAGCCTTTGCCGCTCGCCAGCCCCAGCAGCAGCAGGAAGGCCACGACCGCGGTGCCGTCGTTGAACAGGCTCTCTCCGGTGATCTTCAGTTCCACGTTCTTGGGGGCGCCGGCCTTCTTCAGGATGCCCAGCACGGCGATCGGATCGGTCGGCGAGATCAGCGCGCCGAACACCAGGCAGTGCAGCAGCGGCACCTCCTGCCCCACCAGCCGCAGGCCGTAGTGCAGGCCATACCCCACCACCAGCGTGGACGACACGACCCCCAGGGTGGCGAGCAGGAAGATGGGAAGCAGCCGCGTCTTCAGCTCCGAGAAGTTGACATGCAGGCTGCCGGCGAACAGCAGCAAGCCCAGCAGGCCGTGGAAGACCACCTCCGAGAAGTCGATGTGCTGGACGAATTTCTGCGCCTGCGCCACCGCACCGGACTCGTTGAAGCCGAAGGCCAGCAGCACCAGCGAGGCAACCAGCCCGACGACAGTGGTGCCCAGGGTGTCCGGCAGCCGGATGAAACGGTGGTTGATGTAGCCGAACACAGCCACGGCGGTGAGCACCGCCCCCGACACCTGGAAAAGAGTCATTGTTCTACTGAAGTGGAAAGGTTCTTGTGACGTTCCCATCCCGCTGCGGCGAGCGCCCGAGTGTAGCGGCAGTGACACCGCCACGCCCTCGCCTCACCCGGGGCGTGTGCCTTCCCCGGTGCGCCGCCTCCCCCGCGCTTCAGCTTCCGGCGCGCCGGGCCGCGGCCTGGGCCACCACCTCACCGAGCTGAGCCACCTCCACCGGCTTGGTCAGGTGGGCGTCAAAGCCCAGCGCGGTGGTCTTCTCGCGGTCGCCCGGCTGCCCGTAGCCGGTCATCGCGGCGATGTAGAGCGGCGGCTGCGTCGGCCGCTCGCGCAGGCGCCGCACCACCGAGAAGCCGTTGCTGCCCGGCATGTTGAGGTCCAGCAGCACCACCTCGGGCTGGAACTCCGCCACCTGGCGCAGCGCCTCCTCGCCGTCGTAGGCGGCGCGCGCCACATGCCCGAGCAGGGTCAGCACGTGCACCATGGTGTCGGCGGAGTCGACGTTGTCGTCCACCACCAGCGCGCGCACCACCGGGCCGCCCAGCGTGCTTCCGGCTGCAGCCACCGGGCCCCGTTCGCCCTCGTCGGCGCGCTCGAGGCAAGGCAGCCGGACGGTGAAGGTGCTGCCCTGGCCGACGCCGCCGCTCTCGGCCGAGACCACCCCCCCATGCATCTCCACCAGTGTGCGGGCCAAGGTCAGGCCGATGCCCAGGCCGCTTTCGGCCGGCGCCGCGTCGTTGCCCTGGACAAACAGGTCGAACACCTTCTCCAGCGCGTTGGCCGCGATGCCGCGGCCGTTGTCCGACACCGTCGTCGTCACCGTGGCACCGTCCCGGCAGACCTGCAGCCGGATCGTGCCGCCGTCGTCGGTGTACTTCGCGGCATTGGTCAGCAGGTTCTGCACCACCTGCACCAGCCGGGTGGCATCGCCGATCAGGTCCACCGGCTCCGGCGGCAGTTCGACCGAAAGGCTGTGGCCGCGGCTTTCGACCAGCGGCAGCACGGTCTCGATGCTGCGCTCGACCACGTCGCGGTAGTCGATGCGCTCGCGCTTGAGGCTCATCTTGCCGGTCGCGATGCGTCCGACGTCGAGCAGGTCGTCGACCAGCCGCGTCAGGTAGGTGAGCTGACGGTCGATGATGTCGCGGCAGGTGCGCAGCCGGGGCGACTGCATGGCCTCCAGCTGCATGATGCTGACCGCATTGCGGATCGGGGCCAGCGGGTTGCGCAGCTCGTGCGCCAGCATCGCGAGGAACTCGCTCATGCGGCGGCTGGATTTCTCCAGGTCCTTGAGACGGCGCCGCTCGCTCATGTCGCGCGTCACCTGCGCAAAACCGCGCAGCCGGCCGTCGCTCTCGTAGACCGGCGTCGTGATCACGTGGGCCCAGAACACACCGCCGCCGCGCCGGATGCGCCAGCCCTCGTCCTCGGCCCGGCCCTGCTGCAGCGCGCGCGCCAGCTCCCGCACGGGCTTGGCCGCCTGGGTGTCCTGGGCGGTGTAGAACAGCGAGAAGTGGCGCCCCAGGATCTCCGCGCCGGAGTGGCCGGTGATGGCGGTCGCGCCGGCGTTCCAGCTTTCGATATGGCCCTGCGGGTCGAGCATCACGATGGCGTAGTCCTGCACGCCCTCGGCCAGCAAGCGGAAGCGCTCCTCGCTGCGTCGCAGCTCTTCCTCCTGCAGCCGGCGCGCAGTGAGGTCACGCGTCACCTTGGCGTAACCCCAGAGGTGGCCCCTCTCGTCGAACAGCGCGGTGATGATCACGCTGGCCCAGAAGCGGCTGCCGTCCTTGCGCACGCGCCAGCCCTCGTCCTCGAAGCGGCCGCGCTCGCGCGCCATGCGCAGCTCCTCGGTCGGCCAGCCGACTTCGATCGCCGCAGGCGGGTAGAACACCGTGAAAGGCCGGCCGATGATCTCCTCCTCGGCATAGCCCTTGATCTTGCGCGCCCCGGCGTTCCAGCTCCGCACCACCCCGTTTTCGTCGAGCATGAAGATGGCGTAGTCCTCGATGGCCGCCACCAGCGCCCGGTAGCGGGCCTCGCTCTGCAACGGTGTGGACTCGATCCCCGAGCCGGGCTCACTGTTGATCTGCACCGTGTTTTCCTTCCTGTTGCGCCGGCGTCGGCCCCTGCTTTTCTGCTGCGCAGCCCGGCCGGGTGGCCGCGCCGCGGCACTGCCGCTGTCCGAGGCGCCATTGTGTGTCGGCTTTCCGCCACGCAGCCCCGGGGGGCCCGGCGTCCGTCAAATCAACTTCAGATCGGCATGAATTCCGCACGATTCACTGGAAATCGACGCCAAGGCACATTGTTTGCTGCCGTCCTGTGGCCCCCCTCACTGCCACAACGCGGACACACGATGGGTGACACGGTCAGCGATTTTCTGCTCAAGCGGCTGCATGCCTGGGGCGTGCGCCGCATCTTCGGCTATCCGGGCGACGGGATCAACGGCATCGTCGGCGCCCTGGGGCGGGTGCAGAAACAAGGGCTGGACCTCGAGTTCGTGCAGTCCCGGCATGAAGAACTTTCCGCCTTCATGGCCTGTGCGCACGCCAAGTTTACCGGCGAGGTGGGCGTCTGCCTGGCCACCTCGGGCCCGGGCGCCATCCACCTGCTCAACGGGCTCTACGACGCCCGGCTCGACCACCAGCCGGTGCTGGCCATCGTCGGCCAGCAGGCCCGCTCGGCCCTGGGGGGAGACTATCAGCAGGAAGTGGATCTGGTCTCGCTTTTCAAGGATGTGGCACACGAATTCGTGCAGATGGCAACGACGCCGGCGCAGGTGCGCCACCTGGTCGACCGCGCGGTGCGCATCGCGCGCGAACAGCGCACGGTCACCTGCATCGTGCTGCCCAGCGACCTGCAGGAACTCGATGCGGTGCCGGTGCCGCCGCGCCGCCACGGCACGGTGCACAGCGGCATCGACCGGCCCTCGGGTCATGTGCTGCCCTCGCCTGCCGAGCTGGGGCGCGCCGCGGACGTGCTCAATGCCGGCGAGAAGGTCGCGATGCTGGTGGGCGCGGGCGCGCTGCACGCGACCGACGAGATCGTCGCGGTGGCCGAGACCCTGGGCGCCGGTGTCGCCAAGGCCTTGCTCGGCAAGGCGGCGGTGCCGGACGAGCTGCCTTTCGTGACCGGCGCGATCGGCCTGCTCGGCAGCGGCCCCAGCTGGCACCTGATGAACGAGTGCGACACCTTGCTGATGGTGGGCTCGGCCTTTCCCTATTCCGAGTTCCTGCCGGAGGAAGGCCAGGCGCGCGGGGTGCAGATCGACATCGACGGCCGCATGCTCAACCTGCGCTACCCGATGGAAGTCGGCCTGATCGGCGACAGCCGGGCCACCTTGCAGGCGCTGCTGCCGCTGCTGCAGCGCAAGACCGGGCGGCGCTGGCGCGAGCGGATCGAGCAGCAGGTCGAGCGTTGGTGGCGTGTGCTGGAGGCGCGCGCGATGGCCGAAGCCCACCCGGTGAACCCGCAGCGGGTGTTCTGGGAGTTGTCGCCGCGGCTGCCGGACCACTGCATCGTCTGCTGCGATTCGGGCTCCGCGACCCACTGGTACGCGCGCGACCTGAAGCTGCGACGCGGCATGATGGCCTCGCTGTCGGGCGGCCTGGCGACCATGGGCGCGGCCCTGCCCTACGCGATCGCGGCCAAGCTCGCCCACCCGGGCCGCCACGTGATCGCGCTGCTCGGCGACGGGGCGATGCAGATGAATGGCCTCAACGCGCTGATCACGCTGGCCCGCCTGTGGCGCGACTGGCCCGATGCGCGGCTGACCGTGATGGTGCTCAACAACCGCGACCTCAACCTGGTAAGCTGGGAGCAGCGCGCCACCGCCGGGGTGCCGAGGTACGAGCCGTCCCAGGCGCTGCCCGACTTCCCCTATGCCGAGTACGCGCGGCTGCTCGGGCTGGAGGGGGTGCGGGTGGAGCGGCCCGAGGACGTCGGCCCGGCCTGGGACACCGCCCTGTCGGCCAAGCTGCCGACGCTGCTGGAGATGGTGACCGACCCTGACGTGCCGCCGCTGCCGCCCCACCTGACCAGGGAGCAGGCCAAGGCCTACCTGTCGGCGCTGTGGCAGCGCGACCCGGACGGCCTGGCGACGGTCAAGGCCAGCGCCCGGCAGTGGTGGGCCAGCGTGTTCCCCGGAAGCAAGAGCTAGCTAGTCCACTGAACCAGGGAAATGGCCCCCTCGCCGGGAAGGCTCAGGCCGCGCAGGTCCTGTTTTTCCCCGTGCGCTTGGCCTCGTAGAGCGCCTCGTCGGCGCGGTCCAGGGTTTCCTCCAGACGCTCGCCCTCGCGGTAGAGCGTGACGCCGGCCGAGAAGGTGACGAAGACCTGCTTCTGCTCGTGCATGAAAAAGTTTGCCGTCAAGGTGCGCTGCAGGCGGGTCAGCACCACGCAGGCCTCCTCGGCGGTGGTCTCGGGCAGCAGCACGACGAACTCCTCGCCGCCGTAGCGTGCCACGGTGTCCATCGGCCGCAGCGCCTGCTTGACGTTCTGGGCCAGGAACTTGAGCGCCTGGTCGCCGGTCTGGTGGCCCAGGGTGTCGTTGAGCTTCTTGAAGTTGTCGATGTCCAGCAGGCCGACCGAGAGCTCGCGGCCGGAGCGCTGCATGCGCGCGTATTCGGTCTCGAAGGCCTGGATCAGGCCGCGCCGGTTGGCGATCTCGGTGAGCTGGTCGGTCGAGACCTCGGTCGACAGGCGCTGCAGCTCGGCTTCGAGCTCGCGCACGCGCTCCTGCAAGCCGGTTGCCTCGGCGTGCTCGGACTGCAAGCGCTGCTGGGTCTCGCCGACCCGGCTCTGCACCGACTTGGTCTCCTCGACCAGGTCCTTGACCACCCCGGCCAGGCTTTCCAGCGAGTCGGCCTGCTCGATCACCTCGGCATAGCGGCCCATGCTGTCGTGGAAGCGGCCGGTCTGAGCGCTCAGCTCGGCGATCTCCTGCAACATGCTGTTGATGACCTGCTTGAGGACGTCGCGGGCCTGGTTGCGCTGGTTCTTCAGGATGTGCTGCTGCATGCGCGAGGCGTGCAGCAGGTGGCTGACCGAGCGCACGGTGCGCGCCGTCAGGCCTTCCTGCAGCTTGGCCTGCATGGCCTGGCACTGGCCCTGCACCCAGCTGCCGTCCTCCGACAGCTCGGCCAGCCCGCCCGTCAGCTCGCCGCACAGACCGTGCAGTTGCTCCGCCAGGTGCTGGCGATGCTCCAGCAGGCGCTGGGCGTCTGCAGCCCATCCGCGCCAGTCCTCGGCCAGCTCCTCGTCGGCCTCGCTCTCGAGCGCCGGCAGCAGTTCCTCCAGGCGCGACTTGAGGCGCAGGCAGCGCGGGTCGTCGCTGGGCAGCGCCGGTGCGAAGGCGTTCGACAGCTCGCGCACCACCGCCTGCCAGCGCTCGGGCAGCGGCTCGTCGGCCAGCGCTTCGAGCACCCCGGCCGGCGCCACGGCTGCCGCGGGCAACACTGCAGCCACCGGCTGCGCGCTGGCGGCCGCTGCCGCCTCGGTCGCCTCCGCCGGGGTGTCCTGCACCGCCGCCTCGTCCAAGGTGTCGCTGTCCCAGCTGCTCGCCAGCTGGCCCAGGCGCTGCTGCAGGCGCTGTGCGTCGCTGCGGCTGCCGTCCAGCACCCGTTGCAGGCTGTCCTTCTTGCGGCCGCTGGTCCACTGGCGTCCGCCCCGTTCCACCCCCTTGACCAGGCGTCCGATCAGCGCCGCCCAGGCCTCGCCCTCGGCCGCCGCCTGGTCCTCGCGCACGCCCGACAGCATCTTCTCGGCCTGCTCCCAGCGGCCCTGCTGCACCGCTTCGAGCAGGCGCGGGGCCGCGGCGCCGGTCGCACCGGCGAGGCGCTCGAACAGGCGCAACGCTGCCGCAGGCGGTGCGGCCTCGGACAACGGCGGCTCGCCGGACTCGGCACGGTAGGCGCGCTGGTAGTTCTCGGGCGTCGGCTCCAAGCGCTCCTGCGCCAGGCGGCGCAGCGCCGCCTTGGCCAGCTGGGCGGGCGGGACGGCCGCGCCGCTCAGCGGCGCAGGCAGGGTGGCGCCGGCGGCACGGCCGGCAAGGGGGGAAGTCGCATCCATCGCTCAGGCTCTCGTGGGGGACGCTTTCACAACACGCTTCTGGCCCGTCCTGCCGGGCCCGGCGGGTCGGCCTCGGTAGCGCCGGGCGTGCCGGCCGCACTGATCAGCACCGGCTGGCGCAGCAGCTCCTCGATCTCGCCGGGCGGCAGCGGCTTGCTGAACAGGAAGCCCTGCATGATGGTGCAACCCAGCCGGTTCAGCACATCCATCTGCAGCTCGGTTTCCACGCCCTCGGCAATCACGCGCAGCCCCAGCGAGCGGGCCAGCGCGATGATCGCGGTGACCACCGCCGAGCTCTCGGGCTTGGCGCCCAGGTCGCGCACGAAGGAGCGGTCGATCTTCACCTCGCTGATCGGCAGGGTGGTCAGGTAGGCCAGCGAGGAATAGCCGGTGCCGAAGTCGTCGATCGAGATCGCCACGCCGATGCCGTTGAGCCGGGTCAGCGCGGGGATGACGTTCTGCAGGTCCTTCATCAGGCCGGTCTCGGTGATCTCCAGCTGCAGGCAGCGCGGGTCGACGTGCTGCTCCTGCACGCCGGCCTGGATGCGCTCGACGAGGTCGCTGCGCTGGAACATGCGGCTGGGCAGGTTGACGGCGATCGCGGCGTCGAAGCCGAAGGCGCGCTGCCACAGCCTCGCCTGGCGGGTGGCCTCGCGGATGGCCCAGTAACTCATCGGGATGATCAGGCCGGTTTCCTCGGCCAGCGGGATGAATTCGCCCGGCGGCACCAGCTGGCTGCCTCGCTTCCAGCGCATCAGCGCCTCGGCGCCGACATAACGCCCGGTGCGCACATCGATCTTGGGCTGGTAGTGCAGCACCAGCTCCTCGCGCTCCAGCGCCTTGTGCAGCGCGCTCTCCAGCTCCAGCTTCTCGCGCCCCTTGCCGGCCAGCTGCGGGGTGTAAGCCGAGGCGGCATTGCGACCCTGGGCCTTGGCCGAATACATCGCGACGTCGGAGTTGCGCAGCAGGTCGGCCACGGTCTGGCCGTCCCTCGGGTAGAGCGCGATGCCGACGCTGGCGGTCACGAAACACTCCTGCCCGCCCACCAGCACCGGCTCGCGCAGCGCTTCCAGGATGCGCGAGGCGACCCGCTCGGCGTCGCGTTCGTCGCCCACCTCGGACAGCAGCGCGACGAACTCGTCGCCGCCCAGCCGGCCGACCGCCTCCAGCGTGCGGTGGGCGCGCGAGGTCACGCTGTCGAAGGTGGCATCGATCACCTGGTCGGAGTGGCGCACGCAGCCGCGCAGGCGGCGCGCCACCTCGACCAGCAGCTCGTCGCCGGCGGCATGGCCCAGCGTGTCGTTGATGATCTTGAAGCGGTCCAGGTCGATCAGCAGCAGCCCGACCTGGTGGCCCAGGCTGCGGGCGTGGTCGATCGCGCGTTCGGCGCGCCAGATCAGCTGGCGGCGGTTGGGCAGCCCGGCCAGCGAATCGAAATTGGCGAGGTGCTTGATCTTGTCCTCGGCGATGCGCCGGTCGGTCACGTCCTGCACGATGCCGTTGTAGGCCAGCACGCCGCCGTGCTCGTCGAACTCGGGTTCGGCCTCCAGGTGCAGCACCCGGTGGCGCCCGTCGAGCAGGTGCACCGGCACGTCGGTGCACAGCACGGTGTAGTGGCGCAGCACCTCGCGCAGGATGGCGAAAAACGCCGCCCGCTCGTTTTTCGGGATCATGCGCAGCACGGTGTGCACGCTCAGGTGGTCCCCCGGGCCGAGGCCAAAGACACGCAGGCCTTCGGAGGAGAAGAGCAGCTCGTTGCAACCGGGCCGCCAGTCGAAGCTGCCCATGCGGGCCAGGTCCTGGGCGCGCGCCAGCTGGGCCTTGCTGCGCTCCAGCTCCTGCCGGGTGCGCGAGGAGCGCAGCAGGTAGCGCAAGCGCCCGGCCAGCAGGCTCCACTGGTTGGACTTGACGAAAAAGTCGGTCGCTCCGGCCTCGTAGGCCCGGTTGATCGAGGCCTCGTCGTCCAGGCCGGTCAGCATCAGCACCGGCGTCGAGTAGAAGCCGGCCATGTCGCGGATGCGCCGGCAGGTCGCGAAGCCGTCCAGGCCCGGCATGATGGCGTCGAGCACGATCATGTCCGGCGACCAGTCCCCCAGGATCTTCAGGGCCTCCTCGCCGCTGTGCGCCTCGGTGATCGAGAAGCCGCGCTCGCGCAGCGCGATCGAGGTCAGCAGCAGGTTCACCTCGTCGTCGTCGACGAGCAGCACGGTGGTCTGCCCGAGGTCGGCGTCGCGGATTGCGGAAACATTCATCAGTCGGTTCCCAGCAAGGCTTTGAGGCTGGCCAGCACACGCTCGGCCTCGCGCTGTACCGCGCTCACCTGCTCATCGAAGGGGCCGGCCTCGCCGCCCCGGATGCGGGCCTCGAGGTCGGCGCACAGGCTCGAGAGCTGGAGCGCACCGACGCTGGCGCTGGACGACTTCAGCGTGTGGGCCGCGAAGCGGATGGCGGCGCTGTCGTTGGCGTCGCGCGCCTCGCCCATCTGGGGCACCAGCTTGAGCAGGGAATTCTGGAAGGTGCGGAACAGGCGCTCCAGCAGCCGGCTCTGGCCTTGCGGATCGAGTTCCCGCAGTCGTGCCACGGCCTCGGCGTCGAATACCTGGGGGTCCGGTGTGAACATGGTCGGCTCCATCTGGGCGCGCAGCTCGCTCGGGCGGCTCTCATTGTCGTCTCCGGCATTCGGCGCGCCTGCCGGCGACCCGGGGTCGGCCTGCAGCCAGCGCGTGAGCACGGCGAGCAACTGGTTCTGGCGGAATGGCTTGGACAGATAGTCATCGAAACCCAGCGCGAGGAACCGCTCTTCATCCCCGCCGAGGGCGTTGGCGGTGACGGCCAGCACGGGCGTGTCGGGCGGCGTCTTGAAGTCGAAGCGCTCGCTGGGTCCGCGCCGGAACCAGCGCAGCGTCTCGACCCCGTCCATGCCCGGCATCTGGATATCCATCAACACCAAATCGAATCGATGTTCGCACAACGCGCCCAAGCCCTCCAGCCCGGAGTGCGCGATGCGGGTGCGGCAGCCCAGGCGGTTCAGCATCTGGTGCATCACTTCCTGGTTGACGCGGTTGTCCTCGATCACCAGCACCTCGCGGTCGAACACCGGAAGCGGCTGCTCACGCTCGCGCGCCGGCCCGATGCCCAGCCCCAGGATGGCCTGGCGCAACTCGACCTTGCGCACCGGCTTGGAGACGAAGCGGTGGAAGCCGGCGTCGTGCGCCACCCGCACGTCATCGGGGCTGGACACCGAAGACAGCAGCATCAGCTTCAGCGGCCCCAGCCCGGGCTCCTCACGCAGTGCCTGCGCAAACTGCACGCCGTTCATGCGCGGCATCGCCATGTCGACCAGGGCCAGATCGAAGCGCTGGCCCGCGTCGCGCTCCTGCCGCAGCAGCTCGAGCGCCTCCTGCCCGTCGGTCGCGAGCGCCACCCGCATGCCCCAGGCGCCCAGCAGGTTCTCCAGCACGGTGCGATTGGTCTCGTGGTCTTCCACCACCAGCACACGCAATGCCGGCATCTCCAGCGCGTCCAGCGCGCCGGTGTCGCTCGACGCGACGACCTCGCCCAGCGGCAGCCGCAGGCGGAACTGCGAGCCCAGCCCCGGTACGCTATGCACCGAAATAGTGCCACCCATCAGCTCGGCGAGCTGGCGCGAGATCGCCAGACCCAGCCCGGTGCCGCCGTAGCGCCGCGCCATGCCACCGTGCAGTTGCGTGAAGGCATGAAAGAGTTGCGGCAGCACTTCAGGGGCGATGCCGATGCCGGTGTCCTGCACCGTGAAGTCGACCCACTGCTTGCCGGGCAGCAGCTCGCCGTCGCCGCGCCGCACGTCGACCACCACCTCGCCGCGCTCGGTGAACTTGATCGCGTTGGCCACCAGGTTGGTGAGCACCTGGCGCAGCCGCAGCGGGTCGCCATGCATCAGGGCCGGCAGCCCCGGCTGCTCACGGAAGTTGATCTCCAGCGATTTTTCATGCGCACGCGGCGCCATCAGCTCCAGCGTGTCTTCGACCACGGCGCGCAGCGAAAAGTCAGTGGGCGCCAGCTCCAACTTGCCGGCTTCGATCTTGGAAAAATCGAGTATGTCGTTGATGATTTCAAGCAGGCTTTCCCCGGAACGGTAGACGGCGTGCGCGAAGCGTCGCTGCTTGTCGTTCAGGGTCGTGCCCAGCAGCAACTCCGTCATCCCGAGGATACCGTTCATCGGCGTGCGGATCTCGTGGCTCATGTTCGCCATGAACTGGCTCTTGGCCCGGCTCGCCGCCGCGGCCGCGTCGTGAGCGCGCTGCAGTTCCTGCTCGCGCTCGTGCTCGACGGTGATGTCGGTGCACAAGCCATAAACGCGGATCTCGCCCGAGGCCAGGCGCTGCGAGCGGGTGCGGGTGCGCAGCCAGCGCAGGCCGCGGGTCGGGTGCAGCAACCGGTGCACCCGGTCCACCGGCTGCAGCTGGCGCTCCAGCGCCTCGCGCTCCTGGATCAGACCGCGGTCCTCCACCGGCACGTTCTCCAGGTAGCGCTGCGGATCGCGGGCGTGCTCCTCGGGCGTCACGCCCCAGAAGTCGTACAGCCGGCGGCTCACATACAGGAAGCGGGTCCGCTCGGGGTTGGCGATGAACAGGTGGTCGTCGACCGCATCGGCGAACTCGTTGAAGCGGGCCTCGGACTCGACCAGCGCGCCCTCGGCCCGGCGGCGCTCGGTCAGATCGCGCGCCAGCACGATCAGCGCCCGCGGCGAGCCGTCGGGATGGCGCAGCGCCAGGTAGCGCATGTTGAGATACCGCTCGCCCAGACGGGTCGGCCAGAGGAATTCGTCCTCCACCGACTCCACCCCTTCCAGCGCCTTGCGCACCGAGGGCCCGACCAGCGCGCTGGCGTGGCGGCCGTAAGCCTGCAGCGGCGGGCGGCCGATCAGCTCCTCGCGCCGGACTTCGAACTCCTGCTCGGCGTGGCGGTTGACCGACAGCACATGCAGTTGGTGCGGGTCGACCACAAAAAGGCTGACCGGCAGATGCTCGATCAGCTGGTTCAGTCGCTCGCGCTCACGTTCCAGCTGCTCGGCGCGCTCCTGGCGCTCGGTGATGTCGCTCAGCACGCCCAGGAACACGAACCGGCTGCCCTGCTGGTCGTGCACGAAGGTGGCCTCGATCTCGGCCCAGTACAGCTCGTGGCCGCCGCCTGCGAGGCTGCGGCGGGCCTGGAACTCCAGGCGGAAACTTTCCTGCTCGTGGAGCGCCTCGCGCAATGCCGCCGCCGACCCCGGTGATGCGAAGGCCTCGTCCATCAGGTCCCGGCCGTCGCGTCCGAGCAGGCGCTCGCGGCTCAGGCCGGTGATGCGGCTGAAGGCCTCGTTGACCCACTCGATGTAGCCCTCGCGGTCGGCGATCACGACGCCGCTGGCGATGTGGTCGGCCACCATCGCCAGGCGCCTCGACCGCTCGCCGTTCTGCAGCATGCCGAAGTAGGCCGTCTCGCGCCGCGCCCGCAGCGACAGCTGCGCCATCGCGATCGACAGCAGGCGCCGGCCCTCGCCCTGCAGCACGCAGGACGGCGGGTCGTACCACTCGATCAGCGCGACCGGGGTTTCGTCGGCCCAGACCGGCAGGGCCAGCGCCGACCGGGTACCGCGCGGGCGCAGGCCCGCCGCGCTGCCGGCCAGCCGCGCAGCGTTCTCGCACATCACCAGCTGGTGGCTCGCCACGGCCTCGCCCGAGAGCCCGTCGTCGTGGTGCACGGTGTTCAGCAGGTCGAGGTCGACCCGGCCTTCGCGCCCCCCGTCGCGCTCGTCCCAGGGAAACACCAGGCCGGCCTGGCCGTCCCAGTCTTCCACCCGCAACACCGCCCAGCCGGAAGCACCGAGATGGTCGGCGAGGATACGACCCACCGCCTCCAGCGCGGCGCCAAGCTGGCGCGCCGACTGCACCGCCGTGACGACCGCTTCGATGGCGGCCAGCTGACGCTCCAGCGGCACCGCGTCCTCGCCGTGCGTCGACCCGGTCGCGGCCGGCTGTGCGGTGCCGCCCGCGCGCCCTCCGGCACGCCAGGCGAGCAGCAGCGCGGCCGCGCCCGGCACGAGCGAGGCGATGGCGCCGGCCGGCGCCGTGCTCAGCACGGCGCCGATCCAGCCCGCCAGGCCGAGCAGGGCGACGGCCGCCAGGCGTATCGTGGTGGTGCGATTCATCGAATGCTGTCCGCCCGCGCTCCGCGAGCCGGCTGGACGCCGGCTCCTCCTGGTCCCGCGGGATTCGTCATGCCTGTTTTCGACCGCAATGGCGGCGACTTGAGCGGCGCGCCCGGATCGAGCCCCTGGGCCCGCCCGACCGGCGCGCAAATGGCGGCACTGCGTGCGAATCGCACGATCGAAAGTGCAGGGACGCTCCTTACAATCGGCGCGATGGATCGATCCCTTGCCTCCGAGGAGACATCTCAAGGCAAACGCCTGCTGCTGGCCGCGGGCACCGGGGGCGGACTCACCCTGGCGTGGGTGGCATTGGGCCTTCCCGGCCTGTCCTGGCTCAACGAGGCCGGCAGCCCCCTGTCCGGCACCCCGGCGCTGTGGCTGGTCTGGATCTTTTTCGTCGGACTGGCACTGATGCTGGGCCTGGCCTGGTGGTTCGGCCGCCGTCTCGACGCGCTGTCCGAGGCCTGCCGTCAGGCCCAGGCCCACCGCGCCGCGCTGCAGCAGCTGCTGCCCGACTGGTATTGGGAAACCGACGCCGAGCACCGCCTCACGCTGCTGCGCCCGCCGCCCGGCGCACCGGCGCGCGACTGGCAGTTCGAAGCCCGCCTGGGCCGGCCGTTGTGGGACGACTTCGGCAGCGAGCCGGGGCTCTGGAGCGCACACCGCCAGATGCTGGAGGCCCGCGAACCCTTCACCGGCCTGCCGGCCCACCGCCGCGAGGGCAACGGCCATGCCGACCTGTGGCTGCTGCGCGGCGTGCCGCGCTTCGACGCGCAGGGCCGCTTCGCCGGCTACCGCGGCGCGGCACGCGACGTGTCGGCGCGCGCCGAGCTGCAGTTCGACCGCCAGATCGGCCTGCACCTGCTGGACACCGTGCCCGACGCGGTGCTGCTGGCCGAGGCGGTGCCGGGCGAGGCGGGCCAGCCCGACCGCTACGTGATCCGCCACTGCAATGAACCCGCGGCCCGCCACATCGGCGAGCCGGTCGCGCGCCTGAAGGGCCGCGAGGTGCTGGCCGAGCTGCGGCGCGCCCCCGGCTGGCCGCTCGCCCCGGTGCTGGCGCGCCTGGGCCTGCCGGCCGAGGAAGCGCCCGCGCGGGCCGCCGGCGCCGCCTGGAGCGCCCAGGTCGACCGTTTTGCTTTCGAGCACGGCGGCACCCGCCGCGACGCCCTGCTGCTGGTGTTCACACCCGCAGCGGCCGACAACGACGAGGCCGCGCAGCAGGAACGCGAGGCGGTGGAGCGTGAGCTGCAGTCCTTCAGCTACACGGTGTCGCACGACCTGCGCGCGCCGATCCGGGTGGTCGAAGGTTTCACCAAGATCCTCAAGGAAGACTACGGCCGCACGCTCGACCGCATCGGCAACGACCACCTCGACCGGGTGCTCGGCGCCGCCGCCCGCATGAACGGCATGATCGACGCACTGCTGGCGCTGTCGCAGCTCTCGGCCAAGCCGCTGCAGCAGCAGCCGGTCAACCTGACGCAGCTGGCCACCTACATCGTCGACGACCTGCGCCGCCAGTCGCCGGAGCGCAAGGTCGAGGTGCGCATCGAGCCCGGCATGACGGCCCAGGGCGACCCGACCCTGCTGCGGGTGGCGCTCGACAACCTGCTCGGCAACGCCTGGAAATACAGCGGCAAGCGCGACCAGGCGGTGATCGAGTTCGACAGCGTCGCCGAGGACGGCCGCACGGTCTACCGGGTGCGCGACAACGGTGCCGGCTTCGACATGCGCTTCGCCGACCGGCTGTTCGGGGTATTCCAGCGCCTGCACGGCGCGAGCGACTTCCAAGGCACCGGCGTGGGCTTGGCGACGGTACAGCGTATCGTGCGCCGCCACGGCGGGCAGATCTGGGCGGAGTCCGAAGTCGGTCAGGGCGCCAGCTTCTTTTTCACGCTGGGCGAGGGCAGGCGCCCGCGCTGAAGGAAACGCCCGCGCACCGGGCGCGGTGGTGTCACGGGCCTCAGCCCATGCCGCCCGGCCCGCTCAGCACTTCGAGGGCATCGACGAAACGCCGGCTCTGGGCCTCCAGGCTCAGGCCTTCCTGGCGCGCCAGCGCCTGCAGGCGCTGCAGGGCCTGGCGGCGCGACAGCGAAAAGCGGTGCATCGCGATGCCGACCGCGATCGCCACCACCTGCTGCAGCGCCGCCTCGTCTGCGGCAGCCGGCGGCGCGGCGGCTGCGGCCCCCTGCGCCTCGCGGCTGGCGAAGGCAGCGGCCACCGCCGGCACGATCTGCCGGATGTCGAGCGGCTTGACCAGGTAGGCGGTGGCGCCCAGCTCCTTGACCTTGGCGACGGTCTCGTCGTCGGAGAAGGCCGACAGGAACATGAAGGGAATCTGCAGGTGGTCGCGCAGGTAAGCGGCCACGTCGAAGCCGCTTTTGCCTTCCATGCGGATGTCCAGCAGCGCGAGCGCCGGGCGGTGTTCGCGCGCGAGCAGGATGGCGTCGTCGCCGTTGTCGGCGTCGACGACCTCGTAGCCGGCCTGCGACAGGCCGTGCGTCAGGGTCGCCAGCACCAGCCGGTCGTCGTCCACCACCAGGATCTTGCCGTTTCCAGACACGATGCTCGCTCGTCGTGATTGCCGTTGACTACGTCCTGATTGTGGCTGAAAACCCGCCCGCTTCCGCGGCGACCGGCCGGGCGGGCTCCTGCTTCGACGGGCGGTCGGTCAGCGCGCCGGCAGCCGCTGCACCCCGGGCGGCGTGAGCTGCACGCAGGCCACCACCTGATCGCCCTGGTTCTCCAGCGTCAGCCGGGCGCTGCGGCGCGGCAGCAGCGCCCGGACCAGCCCCAGCCCCGAGACCCCGCCCGGAAACCGTGCCAGGCTGAAGTCGGGAGCCAAGCGGCCGGGGTTGGCCACCTCGATGCGCACACCGTCCTCGGTGCAGTGCAGCCGGCACGCCACCTCGCCGGAGGCGGAATGCTTGAGCGCGTTCGTGAGCAGCTCGTTCAGGGTCAGCGCGATCGGGATCGACTCCGCCTCGGGCAGGCCCCAGGCCCCGGCCGACTCGCCCTCGACGCGCAGCACGATGGGCCGGTCGAAGGTCTTCTGCACCGAGCCCGTGATCGCGTCCACCACACGCTGCAGCGGCAGCGGCCCCACCGCGCCCACCTGCAGGCCGTAGACATGGGCGATGGCCTGCACCTGGCCTGCCACCTCGTGGATCGCGCCGGCCATCTCGGGCTTGCGCATCGCGATCTGCTGCAGCAGCCCGGCCACGCCCTGCAGGTTGTTCTTGATGCGGTGGTGGACTTCCTTGACCAGCAGGTCGCGCTGGGCGATGGCTGCCTCCAGTCGCGCCTCCTCGGCGGCCCGCTGCTCGGTGACGTTGGCGGCAACGAACAGCAGCTGGTCGGGCGCCTCGCCAGCCCGGGCCAGTGGCAGGTAGCGGGCGTCCCAGATGGAGTGCTCGCCATTGACGCAGATGCGGTAGTCGCGCTGCGTCACGCCGTGGCTGGTCAGCGCCGCTTCCATGTCGGCACGCACCGAGGCCGCCATCTCGGGGCCATGCACTTCCTCGACACTGCTGCCGATCAAGGTCTCGGGCGTGCGGCCGAACAGCCCGGCAGCGATCGGGTTGGCCTGCAGGATGCGCAGGCTGCGCGCGTCGCGCAGGGTGATGGCCAGCGGCGCCAGGTCGATCAGCCGGGTCAGCGAGGCTTGCGCCTCGGCGATGCGCTGCTCGGCCTGGCGGCGGCTGTCGATGTCCAGCAGCGCATAGGTGATCTCGCGTCCGCTGGAGCGGGTGCCGGTCAGCACGGCATTGCCGACCACCCAGAAGTGGCGCCCGTCGCGCGCCAGCACCCGGCATTCGAAGGTGTTGGACGGCCCCTCCTCGAGGCGCTCGGTGGAACGCCGGAAGGGGTGATCGGGGTCGTCCGAGGCCACCACGCTGATGGGCTGGCCGGCGAAGTCGGCCAGGTCTCCGGCGAACATGCGCCGGGCCGAGCGATTCATCCACTCGATGCCACGCGGCCCGACCGTGACGATGCCGACCAGCACCGAGTCGAGGATGGCGCGGGTGCGCTCCACCTGGTTGGCGAGCGCATGCTCGGCGCGCCGGCGGGCATCCACATTGACATAGGAGGCGATGATCGCGGTGTCCGGCTCCTCGCCCTCCACCAGTCGCTTGTGAACCTGTACCCAGCACAGCGAACCGTCCTTGCGACGCAGGCGCCGCTCGCCGGCCCAGCGCCCCTCGCGCTGCAGCGCTTCGCCGGCGCGCGCCTGCACGCCGCGGTACTCGGCCTCGTCCGGGAACAGCCAACGTTCGTCCATCGCCGCC
The DNA here is from genome assembly GCF_026153205.1 of Aquabacterium sp. A7-Y. Lineage (GTDB taxonomy): Bacteria > Pseudomonadota > Gammaproteobacteria > Burkholderiales > Burkholderiaceae_C > Caldimonas. The sequence continues at coordinate 29,700 of NZ_JAPFBW010000027.1, forward strand.
AGCTCCTGCGGGCCGTAGCCGGTGAGGATGGAGAAGCCCTCGCTGGCGCGCTGCACCCGCCCGCCGCGAAAAAACACGATGCCGACGTCCGAGAGGCTGAACATCAGCTCGCGGTCGTGCGCCAGCGCCGCCAGCTCGGCCTGCTGGGCCTTGAGGCGAGTGATGTCGGACAGCACCGCGATCGACTCGATCTCGCCGCCACTGCTCTCCATGCGGCGCATCGACAGCGCACACCAGCGCGGCGGGCCGAGCCGCTGCGGGATCTCCAGCTCGGTCTCGTAGAGGCCGGCCTCGGCGAGCACCTCACGGGCTTCCCGCAGCGCCTGGCGCGCCGCCTCGGTGTCGGGAAACAGCTCCGGCAAGCTGCGGCCCTGGGCCGCCTCGGGCGCCAGCGCGAGCATGTGCTCGAACTGGCGGTTGTGGCGCAGCAGGGTGTCGCCGCGCAGGTAGGCAATGCCGGTCGAGGTGCTCTCCAGGATGGTGGTCAGCTCGTGCAGCAGGCGCTCGCTGCGCTGCTGGGCGAGGTGCTGGTCGGTGACGTCCAGGGTCAGCACCGAGGTGCTGCGCTTGCCTGAGCTGAGCGTGCGCGGCTCGACGCGCGTCTGCAGCCAGCGCAGCCCCAGTTCCGGATGCTCGATGGCATAACGCGCGTCGGCGCGCTCGCCGTGGCGCACCGCGCGCTGCACCAGGTCGAAGTCGGCCAGCGTCTCCGGGCGCACGAGTTCACGGCTGATGGCCTTGAGCTCGCTGGACATCAGGCCGCCGCCCTGCGGGGTCCCGCCGGCGAACTGGAAGCGGCCGGTGCCCTGGTCGAAGGTGGCGAGGCCGGCCTGTGCGGTCTCGGCCAGTGCGCCCAGCTGCGAACGCGCCATGTCCCGCTCGTCCTCGGCGGTGCGATCCTCGATCACCACCATGAAGCGGCGCTGTCCCTGGCGCTCCTCCAGGCAGCGCACCACGGCGTGCAGCGCACGCTCCTCGCCGTCGACGTCGACGCGGCCGTTGCGGTGCAGCGGCCTGTCGCCCGGCCGCAGCGCGTCGAGCGGCCCCCCCACATGCCAGCCCAGCAGGGATTGCAAGCTGGCCTGCGCGTTCACCAGCTGCTCCGGCACCGGGCCGATCAACTGGGGCAGCGCCGGGTTGCTTCGCACCACACGGCCGTCCGCGTCGAACAGCAGCATGCCGACGGTGGTCATGTCGAACCACTGGTCGAGCTCGTGCACCGAGCGGTCGGCCCGCTCGCGCGCGGTGTGCTCGGCGGTGCAGTCGTAGAGCACCGACAAGGCCAGGGGATGGCCCTCGCCGTCGAGCACGCGGCAGTGCGCGGCACGGTACCAGCGGGTGTGGCCGGCCGCATCCTTGAAGCGGCGCACGCTCATCGCCGCGGCCGCGTCGTGCTCGACGTCGTTGCGCAGATCGCCCCGCAAGCCCTGCTGGAAGGCCCGGTCGTCCGGGTGGAACAGCGCCATCGGGTCCAAACCGATCAACTGCTCGCGGCGGTAGCCGCAGTAGTCGAGGAAGGCGTGGTTGACGTCGATGATGCGGAACTCGGCGTCCTGGAGCACGACGGGAAAGGGCGACTCCCAGAACATGCGGCGCAGTTCGCGCAGCGCGCTGTCGTCCCGGCCTTCACGGACCGGCGCAGCGGCAGGCACGGGCGGAACCGGGCGGCGCGCGCCGGGCAGCGGATCCAGGCCGAGCACCCAGTGCCCGCTGTCTTCGGGCGCGAGCACCAGGCGTACCGGGCCTACGCCCGCCAGCAGCACGCGCGGCCCGGTCAGCAGCACCTCCGCCGCTGCCGGCTGGCGTGCCGCCTGGCGCAGCTGGCCCATCGCCCACTGCACCGCGGACAAGCCGAGTGCGGCGACCAGCGTCGAGAGCGTCGCGCCGGGCTCGGCCTTGAGCAGGGACCGCGCCACGCCGTTGACCGCCAGGATGCGCCCCGAGCCGTCGACCCGCAGGGCGGCTGCCTCCGGCGGGGCGGCCGAGTCGGCGCCGCGGGGATCGGCGGCACGGGATGAGCCTTGCTGCACGCTCATGGTCGGGAAGGTGGTGTTCGTCCGGATGCAGCGAGTGTAGGCCGACTCCGGTACGGCACGGCGAAGCGGCGCGCCGCCTGCCCCGGGGCCGCGCCTACTCCAGCTGGCTGGCGGTCGTCAGGGTGCCCAGCACGGCCCGGTTGGTCTCCTCCAGCGACATCAGCAGGTGCTCGGCGTGTTCGTTGATGACCGGGGCGGTCTCGGTTTCCACCGCCTTGGCGAGCTCCAGGTAGGGCTGGTAGGGACCGGTGTTGTCCGCCAGAGCCTGGTAGACCCGCTCGGGCACGGGGATGGTCTTGAGCAGCTCATCGAACGGCTTTTCGAACAGCTGGTCGAGCAGCGAGAAGACGCCGCAGATGAACACCTCGCTGCGCATCTCCTCGTCGCCCGAGTTGGCCACCAGCTGCTCCATGAAGATGCCGCGCCGTACCGAGGCGAACATCAGCGGGCGCATGTTGGCGTCCTTGCTGGCGGTCGCCAGCAGCAGCGCCAGCCAGCGCTTCAGGCGCTTGTAGCCGAGCAGCATGATGGCGTGGCGGAAGGAGCTGATCTCCACCGACAGGCCGAAGGCCGGCGAGTTGATGTAGCGCATCAGCTGGAAGGCCAGCGTCGGGTCGCGCTTGAGCACGGCTTCGAGCTTGTCGATGTCCTCGGCGGCGTCGACGCGGCGGATCAGCTCGACCAGCACCGCCATGTCGGGCTGGCCGGCCTTGGCGGTCGAGGTCGAGATCGCGTTCTCGATCGGCCAGCCCAGGATGGCCAGCGCACCGCGCGTGAAGCTGGCTTCCATCTCGGCCACCGTGCGCACGCCGCTCTGGATGAAGCCGATGTTGCGCACCACACCGGGCTCGAGCTGGCCGGCCGCCTCGTTCTTGCGACGGTCGTCCTGCAGGTCGATGATGGAGTACTTGAAGCAGGGCAGCAGCTCGGGCGGCAGGCTGGAGGCGGGCCGGCCATGCAGCAGCAGGGTATTGCCCTGCGCGCGCAGTTGCTGGATCACCGGGGCGTTCTCCGGGTCGCAGGCGATGAAGGAGGGCAGCTCGACCATCACGTTGGGCAGCGGCTTGGCCCGCATCAGGTCGTTCAGCAGGTTCTCGCTCATGATGTTGAGCGAGACGCGCGCGCCCCCCTCGGGCCACACCAGCGCGATCGCCTGCAACAGTTCGTCGGCCTTCAGGGCGCTGCCGGGGCGCAGCGCCGAGACCGTCAGGCGGGTTGCGACGACGGTCCGGTTGCGGTCCACCATCGGCGAATAACTGAGCGCGATGTGGCGTAGAACGTCGATATCCATGGAAAAAACCAGCAGTGAGTCGGCGCAGCCTCAGCGGATGTAGTCGAACAGCGACATGCGCTGTACCTTCGCGTAGGTCTGCAAGGCGGCATCGTAGCCGTTTTGCTTCTCCTGGAACTTGGAAATCGCCTCGACGAGGTCCAAATCTTCCGCATTAGTGCGATCTGTCTGCGCGTTCAGCTTCGACGCGGCCAGCCGGTCCTCGACCTTGTCGATGCGGTTGAGCGTGTCGCCCACCGAGCTGCGCACGCCCTGCATGCGCGAGAGCACCGAATCCAGGTCGCGCAGCCCGTTGCTGACGCCCTGCGGGACATTGCCGCCGCTCTTCAGCGCGGCGATGGCCGAGTCGAGCGCCTCGAAGACGCTCAGGGTGGGCTCGCTGGGCACGATCTCGAAACGGTCGCCGGCGGCAGGCGCCCCGTCGATCACGAAGGACATGCCGTCGATCTCGATCGGCTGGCCGGCCCGGAACTCGACGTTGGTCAAGCCGGTCGGCGCGCCGTTGCGCGTCACGGTGTATTGCGTCACGCCGCCGGCTACGCTGATGTCGATGGCGTAGTCCGCGCCAGTGAGCGCGGCCGGGTTGCGGATCTGGCCGGCGTCGATCCAGCCCTTGCCGGTATTGGCCGCCACGTCCCGTGTCTCGAACACGCCGTTGCCGGTCATCGCGGTCATCCAGGCGGTGTTGCCGTCGACGCTGACGGGCAGGCTTTCGCCCGAGGCCACCGCGACCTCGCCGGCGGTGCCGTTGTAGATCACCGTGGCGCCGCTTTCGAGGAAGGGCTTGGACGGCGAGCCCTGGCCGGCGAACAGGTAGGACCCGGCACCGTCGTCGCGGTTGGCGACCTGCAGCAGCTGCTGGCGGTACTGCTGCAGCTGCGTCACCAGGGTGTCCTGCTCGGACTGGGTGTAGGCGCTGTTGCCGGCGTTGACCAGGCTGTCGCGGGCCGACTGCAGTACGCCGACCGCGTCGCCCAGCGCGCTTTCGGACAGCCGCATCGCGTTGCGGCTGGCCTCGACCGCGCGCTGCGCGACGACCGCGCGCTCTTCCTGGGCCAGGGCGCGCTCGGCGCGGGCGGCCGAGGTCGGGTCGTCGCTGCCGCGCATCACCCGCTTGCCGCTGGTGAGGCGCACCTGGGCATCGGACAGGTCGCTCTGGCGCTGTTGCAGGTTGGCGACCGAGGCATCGTAGGTCTGGGCGGTGGAGACTCTCATCTAGGGACCTTCTCGGTGGGCATCAGCCGGCGGTCTGCAGCAGCGTGTCGAACACCGACTGCGCGATCTGCAGCACCTTGGCCGCGGCCTGGTAGCTCTGCTGGAACTGGATCAGCCGGGCGGCTTCCTCGTCGAGGTTGACGCCCGAGAGGTTGTTGCGTGCGGCCAGCGCGTCCTGCGCGATGGTGGCCGACATCTGGCTGGCCGCCTCGGCGCCCTGCACCCGCACCCCGATGTCACCGACCGCGTTGGCATAGGCGTCGGTGAAAGTGGTGCCCGCCACCATCTTCTCGTCGCGCAGCGCCAGCATCGCCAGCGCATTGCCGTTGTTGGTCGCGGGTGGCACCACCGGGCGGATCTCGATGATGTCGCCGGCCGCCGGCGCACCGGTCAGCCTCAGTTCCCAGCCGTTCATGCTGATGGGCTGACCGGGCACGATGGGCAGGCTGGTGACGCCGCCGTCGGTGCTGTAGGTGGTCGGCGACGGAAAGGTGATGGTGACGGCCGCACCCAGCGAGGGGTGGGCCTCCTTGGGGCTAAGGCTGCCAACGCCCATCGTGCCGCGGTTGCCGGTGCCCACCACGCCGACCACCCGCGAGGCCGCCGCGATGTCGCGCGGATCGGTGCTGGCGATCTTCACGTCGATGGCGGCCAGCCGGGTCGGCTGCAGCAGGAAGCGGTCGCCGGCATTGGCGCCGGCGCCGGGCACGAAGGTCAGGCCGTCGCGCTCGGTGCCCGGGGTGTAGGGCCAGCTGGCGCCGTCGCTCAGCCGGGTCATCTGCCAGGCCGCGCCGTCGTAGCGCATCTCGTAGTCGCTCGCCTGCAGCGCGGTCGCGTCGGTGATGTTGAGCGTGGGCGAGGCGCTGCCGGTATTGTTGGCATTGGGCAGCAGCCGCGAGCTGCCGGTCTCCAGCAGCGGCCCGCCGGCGCCGCCGAGCTGGTTGACACCCAAGGCCTGTTGCTCGTTGATGCGGGTCGCCAGAACGGTCGCCATGCGGCCGACCTCGTTGAAGGCCGCCGTCAGGTCCTTGCGCTGGTAGCGCAGCATGCCGGCAATCGAGCCGCCACTGAGCGCGTCCTCGGGGATGGGGCGCACGACACCCGCTTCCCTGATGCCCAGCGTGACGATGCTGCTGTCGAAGGCGTCGGGCGTCGCGTCGAGCTTGAGCGCGTCATTGCCGAGCACCAGGCGCTGACCGCCGCCGATGAACAGGCCGACGGTGCCGTCGTCGGCCGGGATCTGGGTCACGGCGACATATTTGCCCAGCTCGTTGATCAGTTGCTCGCGCTGGTCGAGCAGGTCGTTGGGCGCGTGGCCCAGGCCCTTGACGCGCGCCACCTGCTGGTTCAGGTCGGCGATGCGCTGGGCCAGCTCGTTGGCCGCCGTCACCTGGGTCTTGATGTCCTGCGTCACGCCGGTCTGCAGGCTGGCGAGCTGGCCGGCCACGGTGCGGAAGCGCGAAGCGAGCTCCTCGGTGTTGGACAGCACCACCTGGCGCGCCGAGGCGTCCGAGGGTGCGCTGGCGACGTCGGTGAAGGAGTTCAGCAGCTTGCCGGCCGAATAGCCGAGGCCGGCCTCGCCGAGCCTGAAGACATTCTCCAGCCGTTGCAGCTGCTCCAGCCGCGCGGCATCGGCCGACGCGGCGGCACCGGTGGTGGCGACCTCGGTGCTGAGGAACTCGTTGTGGGCCCGGCTGACCGTCGTCAGGTTGACGCCCTTGCCGAAAAATCCCGCGCCGGTGTACTGACCACCGGCGGTTTCCAGCTGCACCGTCTGGCGCGAATAGCCGGCGGTGTTCGCGTTGGAGATGTTGGCGGCGGTGGTGTTGAGCTGGGCCTGCGACGCGAACATCGCGCGAGTCCCGAGGCTGATCAGTCCGGACATCGCTCGCTCCTCAGGTCGCTGCGCGCTGCAGGCGCAGCGTCGTGTTGATGATGCGCGTCAGCTTGTCCGCGTACGCCGGGTCGGTGGCGTAGCCGGCCTTCTGCAGGCCTTGCGCGAAGCCTTGTGCCGTCTGGCCTTCACGCATCACGCCGGCATAGCGGTCGTTGTTCTTGAGCAGCCGGGCGTAGTCGCGGAAGGCGTCCTCGGCCGTGTCGTAGGCGCGGAACTTGGCGACCACCTTGCGCGGCTGGCCGTTGACGTATTCGGTGGTCGTGACCTCGGCGACCTTGCCCTTCCAGCTGCCGGTGGCCTTGATGCCGAACAGGTTGTGCGAGGGGCTGCCGTCGGCCATGCGGATGTCGCGCCTGCCCCAGCCCGACTCGTGCGCGGCCTGGGCCAGCACGAACTCGGCCGGGATGCCGGTCTCCTGCGAAGCGGCCTGGGCGGCGTTCCAGTTCTCGCGCAGGAAGTCGCCCTGGGCGCCGCTGGCCTTGGGGATGGCGACCGACTTGGGCAGGCCCTGCAGCGCGGCGGGCAGCCGCCGCTGGGTCACCTCGGCGCTGGTGGTGGCTTCGGGGCCGCCCATGTGGCGCGAGAGCTGGCGCGCGATCACGTCGGCCAGCCCGCCGGGCAGGCCGCTCATCTTCGTCGCGTACTGCGTGTCCAGCATCTCGGTGCCCATGTCCGAGCCTTCGTTGTCCAGCATGCCCGACTTCATCGTCGAGTCGCGCATGGTTTTCATCAACTGCTGCATGAAAACCGCCTCGAACTGCTTGGCGGCTTCCTTGATCGCCGCCTTGGGGTCCTTGGACGAGACGCTCTTCAGCGCGTCCAGCGAGCGGCTGTCGCTCGCCAGGCCCTGGGTCGGCACACGGACGGAATCGACGGACATGTCAGATGACCTCGAGTTCGGCCTGCAGCGCGCCGGCGGCCTTCATGGCCTGCAGGATGGCCAGCAGGTCCTGGGGGGTCGCGCCCAGCGAATTGAGCGCCTTGACCACGTCGGTGAGCTTGGTGCCGGCGGGCATGCTGACCAGCGAGCCTGCGCCCTGGCTGACCTGGATGTCGGCCTTCTCGCCGACCACCGTCTGGCCGCCGCTGAGCGGCCCCGGCTGGCTGACCACCGGGGTGGAGCTGATGCTGACCGAGAGGTTGCCGTGCGCCACCGCACAAGCACCCAGGGTGACCGCCTGGTTCATCACGATGGAGCCGGTGCGGGCGTTCAGTACCACCTTGGCCGAGGGGATCGCGACGTCGATCGGCAGGTTCTCGATGTCGGCCAGGAAGGCGACCCGCTCGCCGGCGGCCAGCGGCATGCGGACCCGCACCACGCGGCCGTCGAGCGCCTCCGCGGCGCCGGGGCCCTTGGCGCGGTTGATCGCGTCGGCGACCTGCCGGGCGGTGTTGAAGTCGGCGGCGTTGAGGTCGAGCTGCAGGAACTCGCCCTGGTGCAGCGAGGTGGCGACCGCGCGTTCGACCGAGGCGCCGCCCGGGATGCGGCCGGCGCTCAGGTGGTTGATCTGGACCTTGGAGCCGCCGGCGGCCGCGCCGGCGCCGCCGACGATCACATTGCCCTGGGCCAGCGCGTAGATCTGGCCGTCGGCGCCCTTGAGCGGCGTGGCGATCAGCGTGCCGCCACGCAGCGACTTGGCATTGCCCATCGACGAGACGTTGATGTCGATGGCCTGGCCGGGCTGGGCGAAGGCGGGCAGCTGGGCCGTCACCATCACCGCGGCGACGTTCTTGAGCTGCATGTTGGTGCCGGGCGGCACCGTCACGCCCATCTGCTGCAGCATCGCCAGCGTGCTCTGGGCGGTGAAGGGCGTCTGGGTGGTCTGGTCACCGGTGCCGTCGAGGCCCACCACCAGGCCGTAGCCGATCAGCTGGTTGCTGCGCACGCCCTGCACCGCGGCGACTTCCTTGATGCGCAGCGCCTCGGCCGACATCGGCAGCGCGAGCATCGCGGCGCCCGCGGCGCTCACCAGAAATTTGAGGATCGTGTTCATCGGCCATCTTCCCGCTTACTTGAGGGAAGTTTGGCCGACCTTACAGTGGCAGAACGTTCAAAAAGAACCGTCCCAGCCAGCCAATTCCCTGCGCTTCGGCCTGCTGGCCCCGGCCCTTGTACTGGAGACGGGCGTCGGCGATCTGCGAGGAGGCCACGCTGTTGCCGGACTGGATCGCACGCGGGTCGATGCGCCCCGAGAAGCGCATGATCTCGACGTTCTTGTTCAGGCCGATCTGCTTCTCGCCGGCGATCACCAGGTGGCCGTTGGGCAGCACCTCGATCACGGTGGCGGTGATGGTGCCCGTGAAATTGTTGGTGCTTTCGGTGCCGCCCTTGCCGGCGAAGGTGTTGCTGCCGCTGGCGTCGGCGCTGGCGCGGTTGAAGGAATTGGGGCTCAGGAAGGGCAAGGCGGTGATGCCGGCCTCGACGCTGCCCTGCTTGTCCACCGTGGTGGAGGACTTCTGGCTGGCCTGCACCCGCTCCACGATGTTGACCGTGATGCTGTCGCCCACCACGCGGGCGCGGTGGTCCTCGAACAGCGGACGGTAGCCGGCGGCCTGGAAGATCGAGCCGTTGGCGGGCGCGGGCGCGGCGGCGACCGCCACCGGCGCGGGCCGCGCGGTGGTCGGCTGGACCACCTCGACCTTGGGATCCATGCTGGCGCAGCCGGTCGCCAGCACGGCAACGGCCAGGGCGGCAGGGCGGAGGGCGGTGTACATCTTCATCACCTGCTTCACAGCTGCGTCAGGCGCTGCAACATCTGGTCCGAGGTCTGGATGGCCTTGGAGTTGAGCTCGTAGGCGCGCTGGGTCTGGATCATGCCGACCAGCTCCTCGACCACATTGACGTTGGAGGTCTCCAGGAAACCCTGCTGCAGCGTGCCCAGGCCGTCCATGCTGGGTGCGCCGGCCTGCGGGTTGCCCGAGGCGGCGGTCTCGACAAAAACGTTCTGGCCGCGCGGCTCCAGGCCGCCCGGGTTGACGAAGCTGGCCAGCTGCAGGTTGCCCAGCACGACCGGCTGGGCCGAGCCCTGCACGGTGGCGCTGACGGTGCCGTCCGGGGCCACCGTGATGGTCTGCGTGTTGGGCGGGATGGTGATGCCCGGCGCGACCGCGTAGCCGTTGTTGGTGACCAGCTGGCCGTTGGCGTCGGTCTTGAAGGAGCCGTCGCGGCTGTAGCCGGTGGTGCCGTCGGGCAGCTGGACCTGGAAGAAGCCATTGCCGTTGATCGCCACGTCCAGCGGATTGCCCGACTGCTGCAGGTTGCCCTGCGTGAAGCTGCGGGCGGTGGCGACCGCGCGGGTGCCGAGGCCGACCTGCAGGCCGGTGGGCAGCGTGGTCTGCTCGCTGGAGTTGGCCCCGCTCTGGCGCAGGTTCTGGTACATCAGGTCCTCGAACTGGGCCGAGGCGCGTTTGTAGCCGGTGGTCGCGACGTTGGCGAGATTGTGCGAGGTATGGTCCAGCTGGACCTGCTGGGCTTCCATGCCGGTCTTGGAGATCCACAGGGAACGCATCATGTCGGGTACCTCTTAACTTCCAATCAGCCGCCGGTGGCCGAGAGCAGCTTGGCGGCTGCCTGCTCGTCGCGCTCGGCGGTCTGCAACATCTTCATCTGGGCCTCGAACTGCCGCGCCGCGGCGATCATCGAAACCATGGTTTCGACCGCGCTGACGTTGGAGCCCTCCAGGGCCCCGTCCTGCAGCCGGGCGTTGGGGTCGGCCGGCAGCGGGTCGCCTTCGGCGCTGCGGAACAGTGCATCGGCGCCGCGTTGCAGCGGCGCCTCGGGCGTCACCATCTTGAGGCGGCCCAGCGGCGTGAGCGGGCCATTGCCCACCTTGGCGCCCACCGTGCCGTCGGGCGCGATCGACACCTGGGCGTTCTGCGGCACCTGGATCGGGCCGCCGTCGCCGAGGGCCGGCAGGCCGTTGTGCGTCATCAGCGTGCCGTCGGCGCTCACCGTCAGCGCGCCGTTGCGGGTGTAGGCCTCGGTGCCGTCCAGGGCCTGCACCGCGAGCCAGGCATTGCCTTGCATCGCGACGTCCAGCGGCCGGCCGGTGTTCTGCTGGCTGCCCGGCGCAGCGTCGTAGCCGGTGGTGGTCTCCAGTGCGTAGACCCGGGTGCTGGCGCCGTCGCCGCGCACCGGCACGGCCCGGAAGGCCTGCAGTTCGGCGCGGAAGCCGGTGGTGGACACGTTGGCCAGGTTGTTGGCCAGCGTCTCCTGCCTCTGCATCGTGGCCTTGGCCCCCGACATCGAGAGATAGATCATCCGGTCCATCGTGTCTCCTCAGGTCTCGCGGTCGCGTGCGGCATCAGCGCAGGCTGACCAGCGTCTGCAGCACCTGGTCCTGCGTCTTGATGGTCTGTGCATTGGCCTGGTAGGAGCGCTGGGCGGTGATCATGTTGACCAGCTCGGCCGTGAGGTCGACGTTGGACTCCTCCAGGGCGCCGGCCTGCAGCACACCCATGCTGCCCGAACCCGGCACGCTGAGCGTGGGGTCGCCCGAGGCGTAGGTGGCCGCCCAGGCGTTGCCGCCCAGCGGCTGCAGGCCTTGCGCATTGCGGAAGGTCGCCAGCTCGAGCTGCGCCGCCGGCTTGGACTGGCCGTTGGAGAAGCGCGCCATCACGATGCCGCTGTCGTCGATGGTCACGCCCACCAGCGCGCCGGCGGCGTAGCCGTTCTGCGTCAGGTTGGTGACGCCGAAGGCGGTGCCGTACTGGGTCGAGCTGCGCATGTCCAAGGTCAGGCCCGGGATCTCCAGAGTGGTGCTGCCGTCGGCCTTGGTGGTCGCGGGCACGGTCAGCGGGATCATGCCGTTGCCGGAGGTGCCGCCGCCGTTCATGAAGTACTGGATCGAGCCGGCCGGCGCCACCGGGTTGCCGCCGCTGTCGGGTGGGAAGGAGATGGTCGCGATGGGCTGCGGCGTCGTCGCGTCGCCGACCAGCGTGTTGCCGTTGGCGGTCGCGAAGACGTTCCAGGCGTCCGCCGCCGACTTCTGGAAGTAATAGGTCAGCGCAACGTCCTGGCCCTTGGCGTCGTAGACGGTCACCGAGGTGGCGTTGTTGTAGGTCAGCGGATCGGTGAAGTTGATGCTGCCCAGCACCGGGGCGGTGACACCGGCACGCGAGTCCAGGTTGAACTCGAGGTTGATGTTGTTGGTGGCCTGCGGGTCGATGCCGGCGGTCGGCAGCTGCAGCGGCCGGGCCTGCTGCGGCGCGATCAGGCCGTTGTTGTCGGCCATGTAGCCCAGCAGGGCCTGGTTCTGGTTGTTGACGATGTAGCCGGCGCGGTCCAGCTTGAACTGGCCGTTGCGCGAGTACATCGGAGGGCTGGCGACGGTGGGCGGCGCGGTCGGCGGGGCGTTGGGGTCGCGGTAGATGTCGGCCACCTGGAAGAAGCCGGCGCCGTTGATCGCCAGATCGAGCGAGTTTTCCGTGGTGGTGATGTTGCCCTGCGTGAACTGCTGCGCCACCGAGGCCAGGTTCACGCCGATGCCGATGCTGTTGGCGCCCGCGCCGTTCATCGCGCTGGCGTACATGTCGGCGAATTCCGCCCGCGCCGACTTGGCGCCGTAGGTGCCCGCATTGGCGACGTTGTTGCCGATGACGTCGAGGTTTTTGCTCGACGCGTTCAGGCCGGAGAGACCCTGTTGAAAGCCCATGGTGGTGTTCCTTGTCTGGACGGATGCGGGGACGGAATCAGTGGCTGACGACGCCGGCGACCTTGCCGTAGGCCACCGTCGTGCCATTCGTGAGGTCGAGCTCGACCCCTTGCGCGGTGGTGCTCACCGCGCCGACGGTCTCGCGGCTGTAGGAGGTGGCGGGCACGGCGCTGCCGCCGGAGCTGGCGCTGACCTTGAAACGGACCGCGGTCTGGTCGGTGCCGTCCTCGGGCGCCCACAGGAAGTGGTGCCGGCCGGCGTTCATCGCGCCCAGTTCTACCGTGTCGATCACCTGGCCGGCGGCGTCGGTGACCTCCACCGTCACGCGGCTGGCCTTGCCCGCGAGCTCGAAGGCGGCGCGGCCCTCGTCGTCGGCGATCGCCATCGTGTTGCCCTCGATCAAGACGTCGCGGCCGATCAGCGAGGCGGCCTGCATGGCCTGGCCTTGCGTGAAGGAGGCGCCCATGGTGGCGAGGCTGCTGTTGAGCTTCTCGATGCCGCTGACGGTCTGGATCTGCGCCATCTGGCTGGTCACCTGGGCGTTGTCCATCGGGTTCAGCGGGTCCTGGTTCTGCATCTGCGTGACCAGCAGCTTGAGAAAACGGTCCTGCGCCGAGGGGTCCTGGGCCGGCGTGCTCGTGCTGCCGTAGAGGCTGTTCGCGTTGGTGGTCGTGTTGCTGACGGAGCTGGTCATGGCGGCCTACTTCTGCAAAGGATTACTGGCCCAGCTGCAGCGTCTTCTGCAGCAGCGACTTGGCCGTGTTCATGACTTCGACGTTGTTCTGGTAGGAGCGCGAGGCCGAGATCATGTTGACCATCTCTTCCACCGCATTGACGTTGCTGTAGGTCACATACCCCTGGGCATCGGCTTGCGGGTGCTTGGGATCGTGCACGCGGCGCCCGGGGGTCTGGTCCTCGGTCACCTGGTTGACCTTGACGCCGGCCGCGCCGGTCTCGCCCATCAGCACCGTCTGGAACACCACCTGGCGCGCCTTGTAGGCCTGGCCGTCGGGGCCGGCCACCGTGTCGGCGTTGGCAAGGTTGCTGGCCACCACGTTGAGCCGCTGCGACTGCGAGCTGACCGCGCTGCCGGAAATATTGAAGACCTTGAACATCGACATGGCGACTTCCTTCTAGGGGCCGGGTCGCGGCCTCACTGGCCGGTGATGGCGGACAACATGGTTTTCACGCTGCCGTTGATGAAGCGCAGCGTCGCTTCGTAGCGCACCGAGTTGTCGGCGAAGTTGGCGCGCTCGCGGTCCATGTCGACGGTGTTGCTGTCGAGATTGGTCTGCGAAGCCAGCGCGTAGTTCAGCTCCACCGGGGCACGGCCGTTGACGGTATTGCCGATGTGCCCGGCCGAGGTGGTGGCCACCACCTTCGCGCTGGCGACCGCGCCGCCCGCGCTTTGCGCCCGGGTGGCCGCCTGCAGCTGCTTGGCGAAATCCATGTCCCGCGCGACATAGCCCGGCGTATCCGCATTGGCGATGTTGCTCGCGATCAGACGCTGCCGCTCGGAGCGCAGCACCAGGGCTTCGGCCTGGAAGTTGAGCGTGCTGGTGAGTCGGTCGAGCATGGGGACCCCTTGTAGTGCTTGCCGGCCTGCCGCTGTCCTGCGACTTCGGGGCGCGGCTGTCGATGTGAGGCATTGTCTGGATCCGCCCGAAGAACATGAGCCCGAATAGCAGGCAAAAAGCGATTCAATTCGCCGCCTGGCGCAGCCGGCACCTTCTCTACAGTGACGATCCGTCACACGCTGTTGCTCCCACTGCATGGAACCCTCCGCCTTCCGTACCGCCTGCCGCCTCGGCCTCGTGCCGGCGCTGCTGGGCGCGGCACTGGCGGGGGCCCGGGCAGACGAGGGAGCAAGGGATATCGGGGCCGCGCTGCGCGAGTTGGCGCAAGCTCATGCCCGAGAAAAGACAACGGCCGCAGCGGGATCTCCCGCGCCGCGTTTCACCCGAGTCGAGGTGAACGTGGGCGAGCTGGACAGCCGGCTCAAGCTGGCTCCCTGCACCCGCATGGAGCCCTATCTGCCGGCTGGCCTCAGGCCCTGGGGCCGCACCCGCATCGGGGTGCGCTGCCTGGAGGGGCCGACGCGCTGGAACGTGTTCCTGCCGGTAACGGTGCGCGTCTTCGCCGAGGCCTGGGTGGCCCGCAGCCCGCTGGCGGCGGGCGCCATCCTCCAGCCCGACGACCTGCAGCGGGGCGAAGCCGACCTCGCCGCGTCCTTGTCCCCGACGGTGACCGATGCGGCTGCCGTCGTCGGCCGTGCCCTGGCCCGCCCCCTGAATGAGGGGGAGGCCCTCAAGCTCAGCGATTTACGGCCGAAACTCTGGTTTGCCCCCGGAGACACCGTGAAGGTGGTGGCTATCGGCGCCGGCTTCACGGTACATGGTGAAGGCCGCGCGATGTCACCCGGTCTCGAGGGCCAGCCCGTTCGCATCCGCACTGACAGCGGCCGTATCATCACGGGCTTTGCGAGCGCCGAGCGCACGGTCGAGGTCCCCCTGTGACAGAAAAAAATCAGGGTCAGGCCTAAAGTCCGGCGCGTCGTTGACGAAATACCGTCCATGGAGGACGCGAGATCGTCCCCCCCGGTCAAGGAGAAGGTCATGAAAATCGGCAACCACACTGAAACGCCCTCGGTCGCGCTGTCAACCGGCACGGGCCCGCGCGCAACAGGCGTGGACGCTGCTGCCACCGCAGCCGCGGCCGTCAAGGCCTCGGCGGCCCAGCCCGCAGAGGCCAGTGAAAGCGCCACGGTGAAGCTGTCCAGCACCGCCACCAGCCTGATGTCCAGCAGCGCCGAGTTCGACGCCGAAAAGGTCGCGGCGATGAAGGCCGCGATTGCCAACGGCACCTTCCGGGTCAATCCGGAAGCCATTGCCGACAAGCTGATCGCCAACGCTCGCGAAGTGCTCGACCGCACCTCGCACTGAACCCCCGGCTGCCCGACAGCCGGCCCCGCCCCGACTCCCTGACCCTCGACCTGCGTCATGTTGGCCCCCCAAGCGACTGATCGTGAGCTGGAACCTGTCGTCCAGGCCGTGGAGGCACGCCTCCACGCGCTCGGGCTCGCCCTGCTGGCGCGCGACAGCGCCGCGGTGGAGCAGAGCGCCTCGGAATTGCACCGGGCCCTGACGCATGCCGTCGACACCTTCCGGCTTGCGGCACGTAACGGCGCCATCCCGCCGGCGCTGCGCCAGCGCCTGGTCAGTGCCACCGGCCAGGTGGCGGCCCAGCGCGAAAGCCTGGCCCGTGCGACCGCCGCGCTCGACCGCGCGATGGACGTCCTGATGCCGCGCCCGCAAGAGGTCGTCTACGGCGGCCAGCCCGGCAGCTCGACCTACGGCAGCGGCCCGCGCGGCCGCGCCATCAGCGCCTGAATCGGCACTTCCGCAAGCGGCCGAGCCCGCGCCCGACGCTGCCGCCGCCTCCCGCCCCTGCCCCTGCCCTCTTCAACCGGACATGAAAACGGCCGCTTCGAGCGGCCGTTCTGTCTTGGAGCGAAGGAGCTTGGCGCTGATCAACCCGCTTCGGCGGGGCGCCGGCGCCGTGCCTGCCAGCCCAGCACCGCGATGCCGGCCAGGAACAGCGCGACGGTTTCGGGTTCGGGGGCGGGCGACAGCAGCAGGGTGTGGCCATCGGTCGAGAAGGCCAGGATCAGGCCCTGGTCGTTGATCGCCCGGGCGGTCTGCAGTTCAAAGCGGTCGTCCAGCAGGAGGCCGTTGATGAAGGTCTTCTCGCCGTTCTCCCACAGGAAGGCGCCCTTGCCCACCGTCAGGCCGACCACCTGGCCCAGGTTGTTGATGCCCTCGCCATAACTGGTCGCGGCGGCGTTCCCGGCATCGAGGTCGATCAGGCCGCGCTCCTTGTTCCAGATGAAGGCGTGGGCGATGTCCTCCATTTCGCAGCCCACCGGAGTGCAAACCTCGCGCTGCTCGGCGATGGCGCCGGTGCCGACCACCCAGCCCTGGCTGTTGATGCCGGCCGGGCCCGACCAGCGGCCGCCCGGCGTGCCGAGTTCGACCTTGGTGCCGTCGGCCTGGTGCACGAAGGCGCCCGGGGGCACCGAGTCGCTGTTGTAGCCGGCAATGGAGCCGCCATCGTTGATCGCGATCGGGGTGTAACCCTGGCTGCCCGGCGTGCCTTGCAGCACCGGCTTCAGCCCGCCCTGCTCGGTCCAGGTGTAGGTGCTGTTGGCAATGCCTTTAACGTCGGAGAACCCGAGCTGCAGCAGCACCGTGCCGTTGTTGTTGACGCCCACCGCCTTGCCGTAGAGGGCCGAGGCCGGCAGGTCGATCTGCCGCATGCCGCCGCTCTGGCTCCAGACGAAGGGGGTTTCGCGGCTGTCAGAGCCGGCCACCGTGCCGTAGGAATAGCCCACCACCAGACCCTTGCCCGAGATCGCCGAGGCGACCGTATCGCGGCCGGCCCCGGTGCTGATCTCCTGGAAGCCACGCGTGGCGTCCCAGACGAATCCACGGCGGCCCTCACCGGCGACATCACGCACACCCACCACCTGGCCTGCGTTGTTGAGCCCGGCCCCGGACAGCTCGCCGAGGTCGATGACCTTGTAGTGGTGGGTTTCCGCCGACCAGCTCGACGCGGCCGACAGCGCCGTGGCCGCAGCCAGCGTCAATGCGCGGGCCAGGACGAGGCCGTTTTGCGCCGGAATGAAAGATGCCTTCATCGATGCCTCCCTGTGGATCCGGTGGAGCAGCAGGCGCGTCTGAACGCCTTCACAGCAACACTACACCTTGTTGCAGATTGTCTCGCACATAAGCGAGCGCACACAACGAATGATCGGCGATCGCTTCTCGGGAGGGGAGGTCATTTCTAACAACTTCGGCCCCGATGCAACGCTCCTCCCCCCGTTCGGGGGTAGCGCCAACAAGACCACTGCCTGACGGTACACCGATTGCTATCGGGGACCGCAACGGTGTGAGGCGGTTCACGAGACACGCCGGTTTCATCGCTCGACGGCGGCCCCGATCGGACGAGTGGCTCAAGCCATCCCGGGGACGCCGGCGAAGCGGGCCGGTCCTGGCCGCCTCATGTGAAACGGGCGGCCACGCTGGGCCGCCCGTCGGGGTCTTTCAGGCTGGCGGGGGCCTCGCTGTCCGGGCCCCGGCCGCGCTCACCACTCGCGCAGCTTCACGCGCAGACGGGCGATGGACTGGCTGTGCAGCTGGCAGACACGCGACTCAGTCACGCCGAGCACGGCGGCGATTTCCTTGAGGTTCATGTCCTGCTCGTAATACATGCTCATCACGAACTGCTCGCGCTCGGGCAGCGTCTTGATGGCCTCGACCAGCGCGCCGCGCAGGCGGTAGTCGTTGAGCTGGCGCAGCGGGTCGGCGTCCTTGTCGCTGACATGGCGGTCGAGGTAGTCGTCGTCGCTGCTCTCGCTGCTCATGTCCTCGAGATAGACCAGCTGGGTGCCGCGCACCTTGTTCAGCATGTCCTGGTAATCGCTCAGGGTGACGCCCAGCTCCTGGGCGATCTCGCTTTCCTGCGGCGCGCGGCCGAGCTTCTGCTCCAGGCGGTGCACGGCCGCCTCGATGGTGCGCTGCTGCTTGCGGGTGCCGCGGCTCATCCAGTCCGCCCCGCGCAGCTCGTCCAGCATGGCGCCCCGGATGCGCTGGGTGGCGAAGGTCTCGAACTGCACGCCCTGGCCGGCGTCGAAGCGGCTCAAGGCGTCGTTCAGGCCGATCATGCCGACCTGGATCAGGTCGTCGATCTCCACATTGGCCGGCAGCTTGGCGATCATCTGGTGAGCGAGGCGGCGCACCAACGGGCTGTACTGCTTCAGCATGGCGTTGTTGTCGAGGCGGCCTTTGGCGGTGTACATGAGAGAGCGCTCCGGGTATCAGTTGAACGCGTGGATCGCAGAAACAGTGGCAGACCCTGGGACGGCGGCAGACGCGCCTCCCCAGCCCGCCGCCTCGCCGTCCTGCAGCGAGAACGGCAGGGCGTAGTGCAGCAGGTTCATCGAGAGCTGGTGCAGCGACTGCGCCAGCACATGTTCGTTGTCGTTGGCGGTGCTGGTCACCGCCACCAGGTGGGCTTCGCCGCCCAGGAAGTCGCTGACGCAGCGCACCAGGCGCAGCGCCGCCGGCGGCACGCCGATGGCCTGGGCGCCCGCGTCCATCACCACCGCGTGCTGGTGCAAGCCGCCGAACTGCGCCAGGATCTTCATCGAGGCATAGGCATGGGTCAGGCTCTGCGCGTCGTCGCCGGTGAAGATCAAGGGGCGCACCCGCTTGCCGCCGAACAGCGCGCTCAGCACGCTCGCCCCGGCATGGATGATGATGACGTCGGCCGTCGGTGCGGCCTCGCGCAGCGCCTCGAACAGCAGCGCGGCGCCGCCCTCGGTTTCGGCGAAGCAGCTCAGCGAGTCACCGGCCGCCAGCACCGAGGTGCGGGCGTCGAAGTCGTCGATCCACTGGCCCAGGTCGAGGTCACGCGCGATCGCGGTGGCGACGTCGACACCGCGCGTCTGCGGGCCGGGCACGGCATCCACCACCAGCGTGTGCAGCCCTTGCGCCGCGAGTCCCTGGCACAGCCCCTCCAGCAGCACCAGGCTGCTGGCGTTATGGGGGTTGGCGGCCACCGGCAGCAGGTGCACGGTGTGGTGGGCGAACAGCCGGCGCAGGCCGTGGGCCTGGTCGAAGCCGCGCTCAAGCATGGGCACCCCCGGCATGGGCAGCGCCGCGCTGCGGCGGCGCAGTGAAGACGAGGTTGACGTCGTCGCTGTCGAGGCGATAGGCGGAGCTGCCGCCACCGCGCAGCGCGCGGTGCACCAGGGCGCTGGCGGACATGCGGTGCCAGTCTTCCGGCACCCGCTGGCCGTTGGCGACGCCCAGCACCTTGAGCTTGTGGCGGATCATCGCGTCCAGCGCCGGGCCCAGCTTGACGGCTTCGTCGAGCTTGGACAGCACCACACCCTTGCACTGTTGGGCGCGGTAGGCCAGCAGCACGTCCTCGATGGTTTCGCCCTGGGCGGCGGAGTTGACGACCAGCAGGCGCTGGATGCTGCGGTGGCCCACCATCTCCAGCAGCTCCTGGGTGCGGCTGTCACGCTGGGCGATGCCGGCGGTATCGATCAGGACCATCTTCTTGGCCGACAGCAGGTCCAGCAGGTCTTCCAGCGCCGGGCGGTCGTGGGCGGTGTGTACCGCCACGCCGATGATGCGGCCATAGGCGCGCAGCTGCTCGTGGGCGGCCACGCGGTAGGCATCCAGCGTGATCAGGCCGAGGTTGGAGGCGCCATACTTGGCCGCGAAGGCGGCGGCCAGCTTGGCCGTCGTGGTGGTTTTGCCGACGCCGGTGGAGCCGACCATCGCGTAGACGCCGCCCTGATCTTCCAGGGCCGCCTCGGCTTCGCCGGTCAGCAGGTTGCGTTGCAGCACGCTCGCGACCCAGGCGTCCAGGTCGCCGACCTCGGCCGGGGTGCCGGCCGCCAGCTTGCGGATCAGCGCCGGCGAAAAGCCGCAATCCAGCAGCTTCTGCGTCAGCTTGGCCTGGTGCGGGTTGCGCTGCAGCTTCTCCATGAAGGCCAGGGCGCCAAAGCGCTCCTCGATCAGGCCCTTCATCTGGCGCAGCTCGTTGAGCATGCTGCGCTGCTCGTGGTCGATCGCCGGGGCCATCGCCGGCATCGCGGGAACGCTCGGGGCCGCAGCGGCCCACATCGGCTCGTCGTGCAGCGAGGGCGCCGGCAGCGGCGCGGTGTCGTAGCGGGTCTCGGCTTGGGGCTGGTGGCGCGGCTGGACCGGCTCCGCCTCGGCGGCCAGGCGCTCGGCCTTGCGCAACGCGGCGCGCTCGGCCAGGCGCTGCTCCAGCGGCAGTGCCGCGGCCGGGGCGGCAGCACGCGGCTGCGCCAGCGCGGCGGCCGCCGAGGCCTCGGCGGCCTGACCTTGCAGGGCCGCCTGGCGGCGCTTGAGCATGCGCTCGCGCACATAGTCCTGGAAAGACAGCGTGCTCATCGCCAGCTTCTCGACGTCGCCGTCGACCGCGGCCGGGGCGGCCGGCGCGGCGGCACGCGGGCCGGCTGCACGCGGCGCCGGGGCGGCCGGGGCGGGACGGGCCGGAGCCGCGGCGCTGCGGGCGTCGAACTTCTCGATCGCGGCCACGCTGTCGGGTGCCATCGCGAGCACTTCGACCCCTTCGCTGCAGGGACGGGTCGACAGGATCACGGCGTCCTCGCCGAAGGCCTGGCGGACCTGCACCAGCGCGTCCCGCGAGGTGCGGGCGACAAAACGCTTGACGTTCATGCGTTGGCTCCGATGATCGAACCGATCCGGATCGTGTGGGTTTCAGGGATTTCGCTGTGGCCGAGCACGCTGAGGCGGGGCGCGGCGCGCTTGAGCAGGCGCGCCATCGGGGCGCGGATCAGGTCGGGCACCAGCAGGCAGGCGGGCACGCCCAGGTCTTCCTGCTTCTTGGAGGCCTGGGCCGCCGAGCGGGTCAGGGTCTCGGCGACGCCGGGGTCCAGCGCCGCGCCGTGCGGCGACAGCAGGGCCTGGGTCACCAGGCGCTCCAGCTCGGGCTCCATCGCGATGACGTCGAGTTCCTTGGCCGGGCCATAGATCTGCTGGACGATGGCCGGCGCCAGGCTGATGCGGATGCGCTTGGCCAGCTCGGCCGGGTCGGTGAGGGTCGCGCCGTGCTCGGCCAGCGATTCGACGATGGTGCGCATGTCGCGGATGTGGACCGATTCTTCGAGCAGCAGCTGCAGCACGCGCTGGAAGACGGCGATGCCGACCATCTTGGGCACGACGTCTTCCATCAGTTGAGGGGCCAGCTTCGTCACGTGTTCCACCAGTTGCTGCGTCTCGCTGCGGCCCAACAACTTGGCCGCGTGAACTTGCATCAAGTGTGAAAGATGGGTGGCCACCACGGTCGAGGAATCAACAACCGTAAATCCGGCCATTTGCGCGCTTTCTTTCTGGCGCTCCTCAATCCAGACGGCCGGCAGGCCGAAGGCCGGATCGGTGGTCTGGGTGCCGATCAGCGGGGTGTTGGCATGGCCCGGATTGATCGCCAGGAACATGCCGGGGAAGCACTCACCTTCGCCGATGACCGCGCCGCGCAGCGTGATGCGGTACACGCTGGGCTTGAGCTCCAGGTTGTCGCGGATGTGCACGGCCGGCGGCAGGAAACCGACGTCCTGGGCGAACTTGCGCCGTACCCCCTTGATGCGCGCCAGCAGGTCACCCTGGCGCTCCTTGTCGACCAGCTGGATCAGGCGGTAACCCACTTCCAGGCCCAGCACGTCCACCGGCTGCAGGTCGTCCCAGCTCGCCTCGGCGTTGGGATTGTTGGCCGCCGACGAGGGCGGCGGCGCGAGCGCGGCCTCGGCCTTGGCCTTCTCGGCGCGCTTGTTCATCCACCAGGCGCCATAGCCGAAGCCGGCCGCGATCGCGAGGAAGGTCAGGTGGGGCATGCCGGGGATCACGCCCAGGAAGCCGATGATGCCGCCGGTCAGGCCCAGCGCACGCGGCGTGTTGAACAGCTGCCGCATGATCTGGCTGCCGATGTCCTGCTCCTTGCCGACGCGCGAGACCACCATGGCCGAGGCGATCGAGATCAGCAGGCCGGGGATCTGCGCCACCAGCGCGTCGCCGACGGCCAGCAGGATGTAGCTGTCGGCCGCCTGCCCGATCGACAGGCCGTGCTGCACCATGCCGATGATCAGCCCGCCGACGATGTTGATGACCAGGATCATGATGCCGGCCACCGCGTCGCCGCGCACGAACTTGGAGGCACCGTCCATGGAGCCGAAGAACTCCGCCTCGTCGCCCACCTCGGCGCGCCGGCGCTTGGCTTCCTTCTCGTCGATCAGGCCGGCGTTGAGATCGGCGTCGATCGCCATCTGCTTGCCGGGCATCGCGTCCAGCGTGAAGCGCGCGCTCACCTCGGCGATGCGCTCGGCACCCTTGGTGACGACCACGAAGTTGATCACCACCAGGATCGCGAACACGATCAGGCCGACCGCGAAGTTGCCGCCGATGAGGAAGTGGCCGAAGGACTCGATCACCCGGCCGGCCGCGCCGGTGCCGGTGTGGCCTTCGAGCAGCACCACCCGGGTCGACGCGACGTTGAGCGACAGGCGCAGCATGGTGGTCAGCAGCAGCACCGCCGGGAAGGCCGCGAAGTCCAGCGGGCGCACCATGTAGGCCGAGACCATCATCACCATCAGCGCGACGGCGATGTTGAAGGTGAACAGCATGTCCAGCGCGAAGGGCGGCAGCGGCAGCACCATCATCGCCAGGATCAGCACCACCACCAGCGGCGCGGCGAGCGCCTTGAGCGGCAGCCCGCCGAGGACGGACTGGAGTTGGCGCAAGGTCGGGTTCATCGGTCGGACTCCTCGGTCTCGTCGTCAACGACGGTCTTGCCGTGGTGCGGGTCGAGCTCGACCGGCACGTTGAGCTCGGGCAGTGCGCCGGGCATGGTGCCCCGGCCGCTCATCGCGGCGCGCAGCTGGTAGACATAGGCCAGCACCTGGGCCACGGCGCTGTAGAGCGCCATCGGGATCTCGCCGTCCACTTCGGCATGGGCATAGAGGGCACGCGCCAGCATGGGGGCCTGCAGCACCGGCACCTTGTGGTCGCGCGCCAGGTCGCGGATCTGCATCGCGAGCAGGTCGGCGCCCTTGGCGACGACGCGCGGGGCGGCCATCTTGCCTTCCTCGTACTTGAGGGCGACGGCATAGTGGGTCGGGTTCATCACGACCAGGTCGGCGCGCGGCACCGCGGCCATCATGCGGCGGCGGGTCATCTCGCGCATGCGCGCCTTCATCTTGGCCTTGACTTCCTGGTTGCCCTCGGCCTCCTTGAACTCCTGCTTGGCTTCCTGGTGCGACATCTTCAGCTGCTTCATCAGCTTGTGACGCTGGATGGGGATGTCGATGGCGGCCACCACACCCAGCACCAGCAACATCAGCCCCAGGCCCTTGAACAGGATGCCGGCGAGGCTGGCGACGGCGGCGGGCAGCGCCATGCCGAGGGCGGCCTGGAAGGTGTCGATCTGGGAGCGCAGGTAGAACGCGCCCACGGTGCCGATCAGCAGCGCCAGGCCGCAGGCCTTGAGCGCTTCCATCAGCTGGTCCTTGCCGACCATGCGCATCAGGCCGCTGAGCGGGTTGAGCTTGGAGAACTTGGGCGCGATGGGTTTGAGGGTCCAGTTCCAGCCGCCGGAGGCGAGGTTGCCAACAATGGCGACCAGACTCATCACGGCGCCCACCGGCAGCACCACCCAGAGGTATTTCAAGGTCGCCTCGCCGAGGCGTTCGCCCATCTGGGCGCCGGAGGACACGTCCTGGAGGCCGAAACTCAGGCCGCTGGCCAGCAGCGCCTGCATCCAGCGGGCCATCCAGGGAGCGGCGACCGTCAGCACGGCGACGCCGGCACCGACGATCAGGAAATGGCCCAGCATGCGCGATCGCGCAACCTGGCCTTCCTCTCGGGCCTTGCGGATCTTTCGTTCCGAGGCTGGGAGGTTGCGGTCCTGTTGGTCTTGGTCGGCCATGGCTGGGGGTTATCGGGGTCCCGCCATTGTCGAAAAGCAGGACGATTTCTTGAGGGGGAATAGAGGGGGGAAAAGGGGGCTGTTCTACGCGGTGTCGGCAGGCTGTCCAGCCCGGGGCGGAGTCGCTGCTTCCTTCCATCGTGCAACGATGGGCGGCCGCAAAACTGTTACGCTGACACACAATCCTCCACGTCCCGGTCCCTCAACTGCACCGTAGAAAGAAACGACCATGCCCAAAGGCCAGCAACGCAGCAACAAGGAAGCCAAGAAGCCGAAAAAGGACGACTCGAAGTCCAAGCCCTTGTCATCGGCTGCCGTGATGCCTTCCATCACGACCGTGGTACCTGACCGCAGCAAGAAGAAAAAATGAGGTGGCCGGGCCAGTTCGACGGGCCCCGGCTGATCCCTTGCGCGCGAGGTATTCCCGAACCAGGCGGGTGGTCTCCCTGTCCGCTTCCGCCCTCCCAAAAAAAAAACGGGCTCTCACAAGGAGAGCCCGTAGAACGCAGCAGAACTGCGGCTTCTCAGGAGGAACTACACAACAAGCAACAACAACAATTTCCCAACGTCGTCAACGAAAAACGGCAGCGTTTCAGTGATCAATCTGCAGGCCGCCAGCGGCCTTGCCCTTGCCGGCGCGGGCCGGCGGGTTGCACATGCCGCACACGAAGTGCTTGGCAATCTCGTGCGGGTACGTGACGAAGTGGCCGCCGCACTTGGAGCACTTGGTCAAGGTCAGCATGCCGTTGTCGATGAACTTCACCAGGCGCCAGGCCCGTGTCACCGACAGCAGCGGCTCCAGCCCCTGCGCCTGGGTCTGCTCCAGGTACAGCCGGTAGGCCTTGATGATGGTGTCGACCTCGTCGATCTCCGCCACCTTGTTCAGGTACTCGTGGATGTTCAGGAACAGCGAGGCATGGATGTTCGGCTGCCAGGTCATGAACCAGTCGGTGGAGAACGGCAGCTGGCCCTTCGACGGCGACTTGCCCGACACCTCCTTGTACAGGCGCAGCAGGCGCTCGTAGGACATGTCGGTCTCGGACTCCAGCACCTGCAGGCGGGCACCCAGCTGGATCAGCGTGACGGCACGTTCGATCTGCTTGGCTTCGGTCAGGATGCTCTTGCTACGCATGGGCGGGGTCCGTATCTGGATAAAAAGGGCCAACAGGAACTGGATCGAATCAGGCGCGGGACTCAGGCCGCTTCCTGGTGCCGGCCGGCCAGCACGATGGCGGCATGCAGGCGCGAGGTGGCGTCGTTCGCGGCCGCCTTGCCGTGGTTGCTCAAGAGGCCCCAGACCAGTTCGTCATCGAACCGGAAGCGACACAGCAAGGTGTTGCCCGAGGCGATCTTCATCATCTGCGCGGGGCTCAGCACCGCCAGCAGGTCGGCGGTGTCTTCCGACACGCCCAGGCGGTAGAGGGCCTGTTCGCGGTCGCTACGGATCAGGTTCTGCGCCAGCATCAGGTAGGACAGGTTGGCTTCGCGGATCTCGCTGAGGATCTGGTCGGTGGTGGTGGTCATCGTGAACTCCTCGTCGTCTGTCCTGAACTGCTGGAACTGGGGTGCAAACCGGGGCTTGCTCGATGGAATGAATTCTGGCGGCCGCACCTCGAGCGAAACATCAGGCCGCTTCTGTGTGCCGCGTCGCCCCGCCCCATCCCCGCTGTCAGGCGACTTCCTACACGGCGGCGGCAAGCACCCCGCTTTTCCGCCTCAGGTCGGCCCGCCCGGTGCCGGGGCCAACCCCCCTGGAGACGGCCACCTGCGCCAATTCGGGGGCAAAAGCGGCGCTGATCGGCGCTTCACCGCAGCCGACGCTTTCGATAATCGGCGTCAACACCCTCCCCAAGGCCCGCCCCGATGAACCGCCCCCTCGTCAGCTTCTGCGTCCCCACCTACAACCGCAGCCGGTATCTCGAATCGCTGCTGGACATGCTGGTGACCCAGCTGGCGGAATTCCCCTATTCGTATGAGGTGTTCGTCTCCGACAATGCCTCGACCGACACCACGCCCGAAGTGGTCGAGTCGTTCCGCGAACGCTTGCCGATCCGCTACACCCGCCACGACGAGAACCGTGGCGGCCCCGCCAACTGGCAACACGTGATGTCGCAGGCACGCGGCACCTACCTGATCTATCTGGCCGACGACGATGCGCTGCTCGGTGACCGGGTCGCGGACGTCATCGCGCGCCTGGAGCAAAACCCCGACGTCGGCATCGCCTATGCGCCGTGGATGCTCTACGACCTCGTTGCCGGCGAGCCCAAAGGGCAGTTCTACCGTCAGGACCGCGACTTGCGCATCGAGCGCGGCGACCAGCGGGCACTGCTCGACGCTTTGCTGCGCCACGCCGTGTTCCCCGAGATCTACGTGTGTCGCCGCGAGCTGCTGGCCCAGGTGAAGCCGCGCATCCATGAGCAGGCTTTCTATGCCTTCGTGCATGCGTCCGAGTTCCTCGAACGCGCCGGCGTGCTGCTACTGAAAGACCCGTTCTACGTCTCGATCACGCGCTACTTCGCCGACACGCCGCAACGCACCCAAGCCGGCGGCGAGGAAGCGGAATACGCCTGGGACCGCTACCGTGGCGGCCTCGAATACATCCTGTCGCGCGCCTGTGCGACCACCACGGCGATGGGCGACGCCGAACGCATCGGTTTTTCGCTGCGCATCCAGGACCTGATCGCGCAGCGCATCTCGGTCGCCGTGCGGCTGCGGCACCGCGGCGGCCGCAATGCGGTGGAAACCTACTACCTGGCCTCACGGCTGCGCGCCTTGGGCGCCCAGAAGCTGCTGCCGGTGCCGATGGAAACGCTGCGCGCCCGCGCCGCGATGGACTTCCTGCTGCACGACCCCGAACTCAATCGTGGCGTCGGGGCGCTCGCCTTTGCCGGCGAGGTCGAGCCGGCGCTGCGCGAGTATGTCGAGGCCCATGCGACGCGGCCGCTGCACTTCCTGGGCCGCGGGGCCCCCTTGGGCGAACTGCGCGACACGCTGGTGCTGGCGCGCGGCAGCTACACGCCCGACCTGAGCGCCGACGCCTTGCAGGCGGCGAACGTGCGGGTCGTCGCCGAAGCGGAACTGATGCAGAAGTTCCCCGGCTGACCCCAGCCCTCAGCGCACCCGCTTCAAATAGCCATCCGGCGCCACCGTGACCAGCAGTTTGGCCTGCAGGTCGGCGTCGATCTCAAAATGCGGGTCGCGTTTCAGGTACTCCCACACGGCGGTCTTCGGGTTGTTGCCGACGTCCCACGGGCGGTTCGGGTACAAGGCCGGCGGCAGGTCCTCCACCACCGTGTCGTACACCACGCAATAGCTGCCCACGCTCACCAAGCCGGCATACGCGTCCAGCTCGGCCAACACATGGTCGTGCGTGTGGTTGGAGTCGAGCACCACCATCACGCTGCGCGCGCCCTCGGCCTCGCGCTTGACCTGCGCGACGGTCTCGGGCGCAATGCTCGACCCCTCGATCAGCGTGATGCGTTTTTTCATCGGATGGGCTTCGAGCGCAGCCCGGTTGTGCGGGCGGATCTCGATGTCGATGCCCAGCACCCGGCCCTTGCCGATCAGCTCCAGCAGCGACGCGTAGTACACCAGCGAGCCGCCGTGGGCGATGCCGGTCTCGATGATCAGGTCGGGCTGCACCGACCAGATCAGCTCCTGCATCGCCATCATGTCCTGCGGGTACTGGATGATGGGCCGGCCCATCCAGCTGAAGTTGTACGAGTAGCGGTGCTTCAGCGTGTCGCGCAGCCAGATGCGCGACAGGTCCTGCATGTCGCGGTCCTGCTTCAGGCCCTCGATGTTGCGCTGCACCTCCTGACGGAACTGCTCAATGGGGTCGTCCATGTCCTGGCTTCCTTTCTTCAGAGATCGCTTTCCTCGCCAGCGGGCGGGCCGGGGAGCCGACCACCGTCGCGCCGGCCGGCACGTCGCGCGTGACGACCGCGCCAGCACCGACCACCGCGTCGGGACCGATGCGCAGGCGCGGCAAGACCACCGCGCCGGTGCCGATGAACACGCGGTCGCCCACCGTGATCTCACCGGCCAGCCGGGCGCCGGGGCCGATGTGCACGCCGTCGCCGATCTGGCAGTCATGGTCGACCGAGGCCGCGGTGTTGACGATCACGCCGCGCCCCAGCTTCGCATGGCTGCAGACGCTGGCCTGCGCCAGCACCTGGCAGCCTTGGCCGACCCAGGCATCGACCGCGACGAAGGCGGTCCGGTGCACGATGGTCGCGGCACGCAAACCAAGGTTGAGCAGCAGGTCCATCAGCGCGATGCGGTCGGCGCCATGGCCACCTCCCACGGCGACCGCGAACCACAGCGGCAGCCGCGGGCCGCGTGCCTGCAGCCATTGCTTCAGGCCGCCCTCGCCCAGCAGCACCGGCACGCCCGGCAGCGGCGGCGGCACCGGGCGGTTGTCGACCAGCGCCACCAGGCGCAGCGGCGTGCCGTGCAAGGCCTCGTCGAGCACCTTGGCCTGGCCGGTGGCGCCCCAGAACAGGATGTCCTGCTTCATCATCTCTGGTTCAGGCCCGGACATGCCGCTCCACCACCGCGCACACACGCTCGATCTCCGCCTCGCTCAGGTCGTGGTAGCTGGGCAGGTTGCACGCCCGCCCATACAGTCCGTAGCTCACGGTGTGGGCCGGGCACGGCTCGAACATCGGCAGCATGCTCAAGGGCCAGAAGAACACGCGCCCGTCGATGTGGTGCGCCTTGAAGTCGGCCAGTAAAGCCTCGCGGTCGAAGTCCACGCCTGCGTCGACGACGATGCTCGGCATCCAATAGCCGTTGACGGTGCCGTCGGGCTGCGGGTTCATCGTCAAGGGCAGCTGCGACAGCCGTTCAGCGTACGCGTGGAAGACCGCCCGCTTGGCCGCGATCAGCTCGTCGAGGCGCTCGACCTGGGCGCACCCCACGGCCGCCTGCAGATTGCTCATCTTGTACTTGAAGCCCAGCACATCGGGCCAGAACTGGCGCGGCTGCTTCGGCGAGCGGCCGTGGTTGCTGAGGCACAGCACGCGCTCGTGGAGCGCTTCGTCGTGGGTCACGAACATGCCGCCTTCGCCGGTCGTCATGGTCTTGGTGCCATGGAACGAGAAGGTGCCGAACGCGCCCATCGAGCCGGCGCAGCGCGTCAGCCAGCGCGAGCCGATCGCTTCGGCGGCGTCTTCGATGATCGGGATACCGTGCCGCTGGCCGATCGCGAGCAGCGCCGTCATGTCGCACAGGTTGCCGTACAGGTGGGTCGCGATGATGGCCTTGGTGCGTGGCGTGATCGCCGCCTCCGCCTGGACCGGGTCGATGCACCAGGTGTCGGGCAGCACGTCGACCAGCACCGGCGTGGCGCCGAGGTGGCGCACCGGCGCCACCGTCGCGATCCAGTTGATGTCGGCCAGGATCACCTCGTCGCCGGCGCCGATGCCCAGCGCCGCCAGGCCCATGTGCATCGCGCCGGTGCAGCTCGAGGTCGCGATCGCGTGCGGCACGCCCAGGTGGGCTTTGAATCCGGCTTCGAAGCGGTGGATGTACTCGTAGCAGCGCTCGCCCCAGCCGTTGCGGGCCGCATCGGTGACGTATGCGACCTCCAGCTCGGTGATCGACGGCTTGGTGTAGTGGATGCGGTTCATGTCAGCTGCAGTCGCGGCACGGCGGTCGCGACGCGACCGCCCCAGGCGCGGAGGTAGTCGAGCTGGGCGACGATTTCGGCGCGCAGATTCCAGGGCAGGATCAGCACCACGTCGGGCCGGTGCTCGCGCAAATGCGACTCGTCCACCACCGGGATGCGCGAGCCCGGCAGAAAGCGGCCCTGCTTGTGCGGCGACGCATCGACCACGTAAGGCAGCAGGTCCGGCCGCACGCCGGCGTAGTTGAGCAAGGTATTGCCCTTCGCGGCGGCGCCGTAGGCGGCGACGCGGCGCCCGGCCCGTTTCTGCTCGATCAGGAAGGCGAGCAGGTCGTTCTTGATGCGGTCGGCCTCGGCCTGCAGGCCTTGGTAGAACCCCGGCTGCATCATGCCGGCGTCGCTTTCGCACTGCAGCATCGCCGCCACCGAGGCCTCGGCCGGTCGCGCGTGGCCGCTGTGCTGGGCCCACACGCGCAGCGAGCCGCCGTGCGTGGACAGCGTCTCGACGTCCCAGACAGTGAGGCCGTGGGCCGCAAAGATGCGCTGGACGGTGTGGAAGGACAAGTACGAAAAATGCTCGTGATAGATCGTGTCGAACTGACACTGTTGCACGAGTTGCAGCAGATGTGGGAATTCGACGGTGACGCTGCCGTGCGGCGCCAACACCTCGCGCAGCCCGGCGACGAAATCGTTGATGTCGGGCACATGGGCGAGCACATTGTTGCCCAGCACCAGGTCGGCGCGTCGGCGCTCGGCGGCGAAGCGCCGCGCGAAGCTCACACCGAAAAACTCGCCTATCGTCTCGATGCCCCGGGCCCGCGCCACATCGGCGGTGCCGGCGGTGGGCTCGACCCCGACGCAAGGGATGCCGCGCTCCTGCACGTATTGCAGCAAATATCCGTCGTTCGACGCGACTTCCATCACCAGCGACTGCGGGCCCAGGCCGAGCCGCTGCGTCGCCTGCTCGACATAGGCGCGGGCGTGGGCGAGCCAGCTGCGCGAGTACGACGAGAAATAGACATAGTCGTCGGAGAACAAGGCGTCGTGGCGCTGCACCTCGTCCACCTGCACCAGGTGGCACATCGCGCAGGTGTACACCTTGAGCGGGAAGTGCAGTTCCGGCCGCACCAGGTCTTCCGGGCGCAGAAAGGCATTCGAGGGCGGCGCCGCGCCGAGGTCGATGAAGACGTCGCGCAGCGGGGCCTGGCAATGGCGGCACTTCAAGACACAGCTCCTGCATGCAACGGCCGCGACCATTCGGCGAACGACGGCAGTGCGGCATCGCGCGGCGATACCAGTGTCACCGGCAGCGGCCAGGCGATCGCGAGATCGGGGTCGTCATGGCGCACACCGGCTTCGCTGCCGCTGACGTGCGCTGCCGTGTGCTGATAGAGCAACTGCGCGTCGTCCTCCATCGCCTGGAAGCCGTGGGCGCAGCCTTCGGGAATGAACACCTGCACGCCGTTGTGCTCGGACATCTCCACCGCGTGCCAACGTCCATAGGTGGGCGAATCGGGCCGCAGGTCGACGGCGACGTCGTAGACCCGGCCGCGCAGGCAGCGGATCAACTTGGCCTCGGCGTGCGGGGCGCGCTGCAGATGCAGGCCGCGCACGGTACCGCGGCGCGCGGTGACGGAGTGGTTCACCTGGACGAAACGCAGGTCGGGCCGGATCGCCGCGCAGGCCTCGGCGCAGAACACGCGCGAGAAGCTGCCGCGCTCGTCGCGGCGCGCCAAGGTGTGCGCCACCCACATGCCGGGCAGCGGCGCCGGCCTCAGGTCCATCGTCATCGGCTCGCCCACTCCAGGCCGGCGCGGCGGGCGTCGGCCACGTACTGCTGAATATCGCGGCGGGTCGCGACCCGCCCGGTCTCGTGCCAGCCGCGGTACCACGCGGCGGTACGCGCAAGCATCGTGCCGGCCTCCCACACGGGGCGCCAGCCCAGCTGGTGTTGCGCCTTGCGGCAGTCCAGGTGCAGCAGGGCCGCCTCGTGCGGCTGCGGCCCGGTGTCGAGCCGGTGCCGCACAGCGGGCCACTCGTCTGCAAAGCGGGCCACGATCTCGCCGACACTCAAATGCCCCTGCGCCTCGGGCCCGAAGTTCCAGGCCTCGGCACAGGCGGCGGGGTCGGCCCACAGGCGCTGGCCGAGCAGCAGGTAGCCGGACAGCGGCTCCAACACATGCTGCCAGGGACGGGTGGCGCCCGGGTGGCGGATGTCGGTGATGCGGCCTTGCATCGCGGCGCGCACGAGGTCGGGGATCAGCCTGTCCTCGGACCAGTCGCCGCCGCCGATCACGTTGCCGGCGCGTGCGGTGGCCAGCGCCACCGGGTGGCCGCGGCCGTCGTCGTGGGCGAGGAAGCTGGCCCGGTAGCTCGCCGAGACGATCTCGGCGCAGGCTTTCGAGGCGCTGTAGGGGTCGTGGCCGCCCAAGGCGTCGGTCTCGCGGTAGGCCCGCCCGGTGTCGAGGTTCTGGTAGCACTTGTCGGTCGTCGCGTTCACGACGACACGCACGCTGGGCATCGCCCTCACGGCCTCGAGCAGGTTCACCAGCCCCATCACGTTGGTGTCGAAGGTCGCGTGGGGCTCGCGGTAGCTGCGCCGCACCAGCGGCTGGGCGGCCAGGTGGAACACCACTTCGGGCTCGAAGCGGCGCAACGCGTCGGCGACCGCCGGCCCGTTGCGCAGATCGACCAGCGCTTCTTCGAACTGCAGGCCCAGGAGCGGCAGATGGGCCGGCTCGGCGTCGGGGGGCAAGGCCAGCCCGAACACGCGTGCGCCCATCGAATGGAGCCAACAGGCCAGCCAGGAGCCCTTGAAGCCGGTGTGTCCGGTGACCAGCACGCGGCGGCCGGCATAGACGTCGCCGAACAATCCGCCCAGCCAGGAAGTGCTCATCGGGTGACCTCCGTTCTGCGCCCGGCGGTGCCAGCGGCTTCGCAGCGCCGTGCTCCGCTCATGCCCACACCTTCCAAGGGGCGGCGTCGTTTTGCCACAGGTCTTCGAGCTTGAGCTTGTCGCGCAGCGTGTCCATCGGCTGCCAGAAGCCGCGGTGCGTGTAGGCGGCCAGCTGGCCGTCGCGGGCCAGGCGCTCGAGCGGTTCGCGCTCCCACACCGTGCGGTCGCCATCGACATGGTCGACCGCTTCGGGCTGCAGCACGAAAAAGCCGCCATTGATCCAGCTGCCGTCGCCCTGCGGTTTTTCCTCGAAGCGGGTGATGCGCTGGTCCTGGATGTCCAGCGCGCCGAAGCGGCCCGGGGGCTGCACCGCGGTGACCGTGGCGACGCGTCCTTGTTCCTTGTGGAAGGCGACCAGCTCGCCGATGTTGACGTCCGACAGGCCGTCGCCGTAGGTGAAGCAGAACGGCTGATCGTCGTCGAGGTAGTCCTTGACGCGCCGCAGCCGCCCGCCCGTCTGCGTCTGCTCGCCGGTGTCCACCAGCGTCACGCGCCACGGCTCGCAGTGGCGGTGGCACACCTCCATGCGGTTGTTGGCGAGGTCGAAGGTGACGTCTGACATGTGCAGGAAGTAGTTCGCGAAGTATTCCTTCACGACGTAGCCTTTGTAGCCCAGGCAGACGATGAAGTCATTGATGCCGTAGTGCGAGTACAGCTTGAGGATGTGCCACAGCACCGGGCGACCGCCCACCTCGACCATCGGTTTCGGTCGCACCGAGGTTTCTTCGGCCAACCGGGTGCCGAGGCCGCCTGCAAGGATGACTGCTTTCATGGGTCGGTGGTGCTTGATGGGGGATGGGGCTACAACATCAGGGCGGCGGCCGGGTTTCAGCCGGCGGCGGGCAGCGCTTGCGGCGGCAGGCCGCGGCGCTCCAGATCGATCATGCGCAGGTACAGCTGTTCGAGGTCCGCCGCGAAGCGGCCGCCGTCGAACAGCGGGAAGCTGGCGCGGCCGGCGTCGAGGCGCTGGCGCAGCGCCTGCAGGCGCGGCCGGTCGTTGAGCAGCTCGATCACCAGGGCCTCGTAGTGCTCGACGCTGGTGCACACCAGTTCGCCCAGGCCCACGGCATGCAGCAGGCTGGCGGCCACGCGCGAGGCGAAGCTGTCGCCCATCAGCGTCACCAGCGGCACGCCCATCCACAAGGCGTCGCTCGCCGTCGTGTGGGCATTGCAGGGCCAGTTGTCGAGCATCAGGTCGGCCACCGGCAGGCGCGCCAGGTGCGCCTCGACGCCGGCGCGCGGGGCGAACACCAGGCGTGCCGGGTCGAGGCCGCGGGCTTCGGCCTCGCGCTGCAGGTTGCGCGTGGCCTGCGGGTTGTCGGCCAGCAGCCACAGCACGCTGTTCGGCACCGCCTTCAGGATGCGGACCCAGGCGTCGAAGGTGTCGGGCGAGAGCTTGAAGCTCTGGTTGAAGTTGCCGAGCACCAGGGCGTCCTCGGCGAGGCCCCAGCGGGCCCGGCTGTCGGCCGCGGGGCGGGGGCGGCGGCCGTCGTTGGGCTGGTAGCTGTGCGGCAGCTGCGCAATCTTCTCGCTGTACCAGTCGGCGTGTTCGAGCGGCGTGACCACCCGGTCGCCGACGATGTAGTCGATATAGTCGGCGCCGCAGGTGCCGGGGAAGCCGAGGAAGGCCACCTGCACCGGCGCGGGCCGGTAAGCGAACAAGCGCATCCGGTTGCCGTAGGTGTGTCCCTTCAGGTCGACCAGGATGTCGATCCCGTCGGCGTGGATGCGCCGCGCCATCTGCTCTTCCGACATGCCGGTCATGTCGACGAAGTGTTCGCAGGCGCCGCGCACCCGCCGCAGCACCACGCTGCCGTCGTCCTTGCCGTGCGAGTACAGCGTCACCTCGAAGCGCTCGGTGTCGCGCCGTTCGAGCGCCTCGACCATCAGCAAGGTGGTGGCATGGCTGTGGAAGTCGGACGAGACATAAGCGACGCGGATGCGGCGTGCTTCGCCCTCGGCCGGCACGCGACGGCGCGGCAGCGGCACGACGCCCGCGGCACACTTCACGGCCACCTGTTCGGTGGCCTTCCTGAACAGTGCGGGCGGCGTTTCGATGGCGGTCAGCGACCACACGGCCCCTTCGCCCTGGGTGCCGCCGGCGCGCACGTCCATCTCCGTGAGCGATTTCACGATGTCCTGGCGGGCGGCCTCGAAGCCGTCCCACACGCAGGCGTACTGCCGCATGTGCAGCACCATCAGCTGCGCGGCAAAGCGTTTCGGGTCGAGCACATGGGCCGTGAGAAAACTCTCGGCCGACTGCTCATACATCTTGAGCGACTTGAAGGCCAGGCCCAGCCGCATGTGGATGGCCGGGTCGGCCGGCTGCAGCACCACCGCTTCCAGGTAGGCCTGCACGGCTTCGGCCGGGCGGCCGAGCTGGGCCAGCGTGATGCCGTGGTTGGTGACGAAGTGGTAGTGCTCGCGCGCCGGGCCGCTGGCATGGCGCTGGAAATAGGGCAAAGCTTCGGCGAAGCGGTGCTGCTGGATCAGGGCCATCGTCAGCAGGTGGGCGGCCTTGAAATCGTCGGGCTCGAGTTCGAGCGCACGGCGCGCCGCCTGGGCCATCTCTTCGAACTGCCCGAGGCGGTAGCGCGCGGTGGCCAGCGTGGTCCAGTCCTTGAGGCCGAAGCGCCGGTCGTGGGCCAGGCCGGCCAGCGCCGACTCGGCCTGCTGCCAGGCACCGGACAGCACCGATTGGTAGGCGCGCCGGCGCGACTGCTCGTAGTGCTTCGCGGCGGCCGCGGTGGAAGGGCTGCTCGGGCTCGGGGGCATCTCGGGGCGTCCTGCATCGTGAGGGTAACGCCTGAAATCTATCTGCGGGGCCACCCGGGCGATGCGTGAATAAGGTCGCTTGTTCCCCTGCATTTCGCGCAACCGGATCCACCGGGCGCGCACTTTTTGTTGTACGGCCTGCGCAAATAGCTCTCAAGTTCGTTCTGCAGCGGCCCGATATTGCTTGCAACGGGACATGAACCCCACGTCTCGTGGTCCGGAACAGCGACAGAGAACCGACACAACCGAAATCTCGGGTTCCCTGATGACTGCCGCCGGGCGCAGCTGGTCTTGAGGACCGGCGCGGCTGCCGGGAGCGATCCCGACAGCCGAGGCAAAGCCGGCGTCCTCGCCGGGAGTTCATCAAACGACTAGGAGTTACACCATGGCAATGACCATCAACACCAATGTGGCGTCGCTCACCGCCCAGCGCAACCTGAATGCCTCCCAAGGCACGCTGGGGCACCGCCATGCAGCGCCTGTCTTCCGGCCTGCGTGTCAACAGCGCCAAGGACGATGCCGCCGGCCTGGCCATCGCCGAGCGCATGAACGCTCAGACCCGTGGCCTGAACGTGGCGGCCCGCAACGCCAACGACGGCATCTCGCTGGCTCAGACCGCCGAAGGCGCGCTGGGCAAGGTCAGCGACATGCTGCAGCGGATGCGCGAACTGGCCGTGCAATCGGCCAACGCGACCAACAGCGCCGACGACCGCAAGGCGCTGCAGGCCGAAGTCGGCCAGCTGCGCGATGAAATCGACCGCGTCGCCAAGAACACGACCTTCAACGGCAAGAAGCTGCTCGACGGTTCCTTCTCTGCCGCGAACTTCCAGGTCGGCTCCAACTCCGGCGAAAACATCACGATTTCGGCCGTGACCGACTCGTCGGCGGAAGGCCTGTCCAAGGTGGTCTACGGTTCCGCCAGCGAAACCGACATCGACGCTGCCGGCATCACCGACCTGGCCGAGATCACCGACGGTTCGCTGGCAATCACGGTCGACGGCACCGCCTACACCCTGGGCGACCTGAAAGTGGCTCGCACCGGTGAAGAGCGCCTGGGCCAAGTGGTCGAAGCGCTCAACCGCCGCACCGCCGACACCGGCGTGACGGCCTTCCTGAAGGAAGAGGACGACGGCGAATACACGATCGAGCTGCGTTCGTCCAAGCTGGACGCCGACGGCAGCGCCGTGGCCGTGTCGCTGACCGGCTTCGCCGCGACGACCACCGGCATGACAACCTCTGCTTCGATCACCAACGACGACAGCACCTCGTCGGCGGGTATCGACGAGCTGTCGATCGAGACGGTGGAAGACGCCTGGCTGGCGATGAAGCAGATCGACGATTCGCTGAAGCAGATCAACGATGCCCGTGCCTCGCTGGGTGCCGTGCAGAGCCGCTTCGAGAACGCCGTCTCCAACATCCAGATCCAGACCGAGAACACCTCGGCGGCCCGCGGCCGGATCGTGGATGCCGACTTCGCCCAGGAAACCGCCAACATGTCGAAGGCGCAGATCCTGCAGCAAGCCGGCACGGCGATGGTGGCCCAGGCCAACCAGCTGCCCCAGCAAGTGCTGTCGCTGCTGCGCTGATCGGCGCACTGCCTGGCGCTCGCCCCTGGCGGGTGGGCGCTTTGGGACCACGCCCGGCTTTGCCGGGCGTTTTTCATTGTCGGGTCAAAACAAGCCCCTTTCTCCCCACCTTTTCCACCTTTCACCCACCCCCCACCTCCCCAAAAATGGCGGTACCGAAAGCGGTAGTCCCGGCGCCCAGAGCCGGATCTTGATCCTGGTTCTCAAGGAGAGCTGCCATGCCTCAAACGATCAACACGAACATTGCTTCGCTGACCGCTCAGCGAAACCTGAACTCGTCGCAGAGTTCCTTGTCCACCTCGATGCAGCGCCTGTCCTCGGGCCTGCGGGTCAACAGCGCCAAGGACGACGCTGCCGGCCTGGCGATCGCCGAGCGCATGAGCACCCAGGTGCGCGGCCTCACCGTCGCCGCCCGCAACGCCAACGACGGCATCTCGCTGGCCCAGGTCGCCGAAGGGTCGCTGGGCAAGGTCAGCGACATGCTGCAGCGCATGCGCGAGCTCGCGGTGCAGTCGTCCAATGCGACCAACAGCGAGGACGACCGCAAGGCGTTGCAGGCCGAAGTCGGCCAGCTGCGCGATGAAATCAACCGCGTCGCCAAGCAGACCGCCTTCAACGGCCAGAAACTGCTCGACGGGTCGTTCTCGGCCGCCACCTTCCAGGTCGGCGCCAACTCCGGCGAAACCATCACGATTGCCGCTTTGACCGACGCCTCCGCCGAAGGTTTGTCCAAGGTGGTCTACGGCGAGGCCAGCGAAGGCGACATCGACGCCTCGGCCATCACCGACCTGACCGCCATCACCGACGGCTCGCTCGCGATCACGGTCGGGACCGAGACCTTCACGCTGGGAGACCTCGCCGTCGCCCGCACCGGCGCCGAGCGCATGGGCCAGGTGGTCGAAGCGATCAACCGCCGCACCTCCGACACCGGCGTCGTCGCCTTCCTGAAGCAGGAAGACGACGGCCAGTACACGGTCGAGCTGCGGTCGTCCAACCTGGACGCCGACGGCAGCGCCGTGGCGGTCACGCTGGCCGGCTTCGCGACCGCCACCACCGGCTTGACCACCACGCCTGCGATCACCAACAGCGACGCCACCTCCAGCGCCGGCATCGACGAACTGTCGATCGAGACGGTCGAGGACGCCTGGCTGGCCCTCAAGCAGATCGACGACGCGCTGGGCCAGATCAACGGCGCGCGCGCCACGCTGGGTGCCGTGCAGAGCCGCTTCGAGAACGCCGTCTCCAACATCCAGATCCAGTCGGAGAACACCTCCGCCGCCCGTGGCCGCATCATGGACGCCGACTTCGCCTCGGAAACGGCGAACCTGTCGCGCGCCCAGATCCTGCAGCAGGCCGGCAACGCGATGGTGGCCCAGGCCAACCAGCTGCCCCAGCAAGTGCTCAAGCTGCTGCAGGGCTGATCGTCGGGGCGCCTCGGCGCAGCTACCCGCCTTCGTCGGCCCACCCGGGGAAACCCTGGTGGGCTGTTCGTGTTCGGGGCCTCAAGTTCCGCGGCGACCGGCCGATACGCACCTATGAGGGTCTGCCGACCCCACCCATTCAAGGAGCCCACCCATGGCCATCTCGTCTCCCGGCATCGGTAGCGGCCTCGACGTCAGCAGCATCGTCGAGCAGCTGGTGACGCTCGAACGCCGGCCCATCGAGCAGCTCACCGCACAGAAGACGACCCTGCAGTCCAAGCTCTCGGCCTTCGGCCTGATGCAGAGCTACACGGTCAATGTGCAGGACGCCGTGAACAAGCTCACCAGCGCCAGCCTGTGGACGCAGACCAAAGCCCTGACCACCGATACCAGCGTGAGCGCGACGTCGACGGCCACGGCGGTGAGCGCCACCTACAGCGTGGACGTCACCCAGCTGGCGCAGGCGCAGACCCTGGCCTCGGGCCCCTACGCCAGCACCACCACGGCCCTGGGCGCGGGCACGCTCACGATCACCGCCGCCAAGGTAGGTAGCACCGGCGTCGACGTCGTGATCGACGCGGACGACACCCTGGAAGACGTGCGCACCAAGATCAACGCCGCCGACGCAGGAGTGAGCGCCTCCATCGTCAAGGACGGCGCCGGCTCGCGTCTGGTGCTGCGCAGCACCGCCACCGGCGAGGACAACGCGGTGAGCATCGCAGCCACTGGCGATCCCGCACTGCAGCAGCTCAGCTACGACCCCAACCTCACCACCGGCCAGATGAGCCAGGTGCAGGCGGCGAAAAACGCCAAGATCAAGATCGACGGACTGGAGGTGGTCTCGGCCACCAACACCTTCGACGGCTCGGTCGAGGGCCTGAAACTGACGGTCAGCAAGACCACCACCAGCCCGGTGCAGGTCAAGGTCGGCACCGACACCGAGGCGATGCGCAAGGCCGTCGACGACTTCGTCAAGGCCTACAACGACATCAACAAGTACATCAGCGACCAGACCAAGTACAACGAGGACACCAAGGTCGCCGGCACCCTGCAGGGCGACCGCTCCACCTTGTCGCTGCAGAGCCAGCTGCGTGCCGTGCTGACGCAGAGCAGCGCGGCCTCCACGGCGTTCCCGCGCCTGTCGGACCTGGGGCTGGAGATCCAGCGCGACGGCTCGCTCAAGGTCAACAACACCAAGCTGAACGCGGCGATGAACAACAACCTCGAACAGCTGGGCAAGGCCTTCTCGAACAACGACACCGCCCAGCCGGCCAACAACGGCTTCGCGGTGCGCATCAAGGCGCTCACCTCGGCCCTGCTGAAGACCGACGGGCTGGTCTCCACCCGCACTCAGGGGCTGCGCGACAGCATCGAGCGCAACGAGGACCAGGTCGCCAAGATGGAAGACCGGGTGGCCGCGGTGCAGGCGCGCCTGCTGCGCCAGTACAGCGCAATGGACAGCAGCATCAGCAAGCTCAACGGCCTCAACAGCTACGTCACCCAGCAACTCGCCGCACTGGCCAAGAACTACGGCAAGTGAGCCTTGCCGCGCCCCGCGTCGCGCGGTGGTGCGGCCCCCGGACCGCCTTTTTCGGGGCTTGTGACGGGCGGAAACGGCAGAAAATCCGTTCAAGTTGCACAACCCGGACGCCGATAACTCTTCTGACAGGTTCAACAAAAGAGTCCTCACCATGTTTGCACCGTTCAGAAGCCAGGCCAGTGCTTACGGCCGCGTCCAGGTCGAAACCACCGTTTCCGGCGCCGATCCCCACACCCTGGTGGTCATGCTGTTCGACGGCGCCCTGAGCTCGATCGCCGCCGCCCGCGGCGCGCTGCAGCGACAGGACGTGGAAGCCAAGGGCAAGAACATCGGTCGCGCGGTGCGCATCGTCGAGGAAGGCCTGCGCGGCGGGCTGAACCGCCCTGCCGGCGGCGAACTGGCCGAGAACCTCAACAGCCTCTACAGCTACATCAACGCCCGCCTGACGCACGCCAACCTGAAGAACGACGAAGCCGCCCTGCAGGAGTGCCACGACCTGCTGACCGGCCTGCGCGACGCCTGGACGCAGATGCAAGCTCCCCAAAAGAACGCAGCCTGAAAGACCGATCGATGAGCACCGAAGTGACGACCGCCTCCCCTCTGAAGCTGGAGATCGCGATGGAAGACAAGGCACTGCTCGGCTACTACGAAGCCATCGAGCAAGCCAGCGAGGACATGCTGCAGGCTGCCCGCGACGGCGACTGGGACCGTGTCGTCAAGCTCGAAGGCGCTTGCGCGGTACTGATCTCCCAGCTCAAGCACGCCGCCGCCAGCCGCGACCTGGACGCCGAGGAAGCGCGCCGCAAGAGCAAGATCATGCAGCGCATCCTGCGCAACGACGCCCAGATCCGCAACCTGGCCGAGCCCTGGCTGGAAGACCTGGACCGGCTGCTGGCGGGCTCGCCGAAGCTGGTCCACTGAACCGGCCGGAAGCCGCCACGACGGTCCGTAGCGCCCACCGATGGACACCACGCCGCCCCCGCACAGACGCCGCCTCAGCCCGAGGCCAGGCTGGACGACTTCCGGGTCGCCGAGCCCTTCGAGATCGAGGCGCTGCTGCAGCAAATGGTGAGCGAACGCGTGCTGGTGACCATCGCCACGCCCGGCGGTGCCTGCTACACCACCAACGTCTGGGAAGTCGATCGCGCCAAGGGTGTGGTCCGCTTCACCGCCGACCGCCTGGACCCGCAGCTCTCGCGCGTGCTCGACGCCGAGGATGCGGTGGCGGTGGCCTACCTCGACAGCATCAAGATCCAGTTCGACGTGCACGGCCTGGTGCAGGTGCATTCCGGCACCCGCAGCAGCGCGCTGAACTGCAGCTTCCCGCCCGAGGCCTTCCGCTTCCAGCGCCGCGCCAGCTATCGGGTACGGCCGCTGGTCAACATGCCCCCGACCGCCACCTTCCGCCATCCCGCGATCCCGGAGATGGCCCTGGAGCTGCGGGTGCTGGACATCAGCATCGGCGGCGTGGCGCTGCTGATCCCCGAGAACGTGCCGGTGGTGGAGCCGGGCGTGCTGGTCTCGCGGGTGCAGATCGACCTCGACGCCGAGACCCGGCTGCAAGCCGCCGTGCGTGTGGCCCACGTGACCTCGATGCTGGACAACAGCAAGGGCGTGCGCATCGGCTGCGAGCTGGAGAACCTGAACGGCGAGTCGCTGCGCTTGCTGCAGCGTTTCATCGACCAGACTCAGAAGCGGCGCCGCATGATGGCGCTGGACGGCTCCTGAACCCGCCCGCACCCCGTTCGCTGGCTTGCCGAGGCGCCCCGAAGGGCGCCTTGCTGTTGGTGCGCCAGAAAGGCGGCCAAAGCCGGACGACAACGGGGCGATTTGCCTGCCTATTCACGGCTTATCGGCACCCCGGCCTCCCTCAAGTCGTCCGACGCCCCGCCGATAAACCAGTGAACACCGGTTCGGGCGCGTCAGCGTCTCCGCACTTCTCTCGGAAAGAACGTAGAACATGTTCGTCATCATCGGCTACGTCGTTGCGCTCGGCTGCATCTTCGGCGGCTTCATCATCCACGGCGGCAACATGGGCGTGATCCTGAGCGCCCTGCCCACCGAGATGATGGTGATCGGCGGCGGCGCGGCCGGCGCCTTCATCGTCAACAACCAGCCCAAGATCCTCAAGGCCACGCTGGGCGCGATCCCCAAGCTGATGAAGGGCTCGAAATACAGCAAGGCGCGCTACCTGGAGCTGATGGCCCTGCTCTACGAGATCCTGCAGAAGGCCCGCAAGGAAGGCCTGATGTCGATCGAGAAGGACGTCGACGCTCCCCACGAGTCGCCGCTGTTCAAGAAGTACCCCACCGTCGGCAGCGACCACCATGTGGTCGAGTTCATCACCGACTACCTGCGCATGATGGTCTCGGGCAACCTCAACGCCCACGAGATCGAGGCGCTGATGGACAGCGAGATCGAGACCCACCACCACGAGGCCCATCAGCCGGCCGCCGCCCTGACCCGCGTCGCCGGCGGCCTGCCGGCCTTCGGCATCGTCGCGGCGGTGCTGGGTGTGGTCAACACCATGGGTTCGGTGGGCCAGCCCCCGCCGGTGCTGGGCGCCATGATCGGCTCGGCGCTGGTCGGCACCTTCCTGGGCATCCTGCTGGCCTACGGCATCGTCGAGCCGCTGGCGGGCCTGCTGGAGCAGAAGAACGACGAGGGCAGCAAGGAGCTGCAGTGCATCAAGACCACGCTGCTGGCGAGCATGCAGGGTTACGCCCCCCAGGTGGCGGTCGAGTTCGGCCGCAAGGTGCTGTTCTCGACCGAGCGGCCGAGCTTCTCGGAGCTCGAAGGCCACGTGAAGGGCAAGAAGTAAGTCCGGGCCCAGGTCCGTCAGCAGAAAGACCCCCATGGCAGGCGACTCGAAAAAGCTCCAGCCCATCATCGTCAAGCGCATCAAGAAGGGTGGCCACGCCCACCACGGCGGCGCCTGGAAGATCGCGTATGCCGACTTCGTGACGGCGATGATGGCCTTTTTCCTGCTGATGTGGCTGCTGGGCTCGACCACCGAGGGCGACCGCAAGGGCATCGCCGACTATTTCAACTCGCCGCTGAAGGTCGCCCTGCTGGGCGGCGGCAGCGGCTCGGGCGACTCCTCGCACGTGATCAAGGGCGGTGGCACCGACCTCTCGCGCACCAACGGCCAGGTCAAGGGCGGCGACATCGAGGCCGAGCGCAAGACCGTCAACCTGCAGGCCCTGAAGGATGCCGCCAAGCGCGCCGAGGCGGCACGCCTGGAAGGGCTCAAGCAGCGCATCGAGACGGCGCTGAGCAACAACCCGCGGCTGGATCCGTTCCGTTCACAGATCCGGCTCGACATCACCCGCGACGGACTGCGCATCCAGATCGTCGACGAGAAGAACCGGCCCATGTTCGACTCGGGCAGCGCGCTGGTGAAAGACTACATGCGCGAGATCCTGCGCGAGATCGGCAAGGTGCTGGCCGAGACCAACAACCGCATCACGCTGGCCGGGCACACCGATGCCACCCCCTACAGCAGCGGCGAACGCGGCTACAGCAACTGGGAGCTGTCCTCCGACCGCGCCAATGCCTCACGCCGCGAACTGGTGGCCGGCGGCCTGAGCGAGGGCCAGGTGGTCCAGGTGCTGGGCCTGTCGTCGAGCTCGCTGCTGAACCGCGACCAGCCCACCGATCCGATGAACCGGCGCATCAGCATCATCGTGATGAACCGCGAGGCCGAGGACCGCTTCGAGCGCGAAGGTGAGGTCGAAGCCGGCACGGCACCCGCGGTCGAGCATTCGTTGCATACGGCACAACCGGCCTCCGGTCAAGCCTCAAGTTCGCACCTGGGCGCCCGATAAGCCTCAGGAACGCACCATCTCCTCAAGGACACAACTCATGAGCACCGCTGCCGACATGAAATTTCTCATCGTCGACGACTTCTCGACCATGCGCCGCATCGTGCGGGGTCTGCTGAAGGAAATCGGCTACAACAACGCCGAAGAGGCCGAAGACGGCGCGGTGGCGCTGAACATGCTCAAGAACGGCAAGTACGACTTTGTCGTCAGCGACATCAACATGCCGAACATGAACGGCTTCGACCTGCTCGCGGCCATCAAGCAGGACGAGAGCCTGAAGCACCTGCCGGTGCTGATGGTGACGGCCGAGGCGCGCAAGGAAGACATCGTGCGTGCGGCGCAGGACGGGGCGGCCGGCTACATCGTCAAGCCCTTCACCAAGGCGACCCTCGAGGAGAAGGTCGTCAAGATCATGCAGAAGCTCGGCAAGTAAGGGAGGCCGGTCATGACGACGAACAACAAGGTGCCGACGGGCTCGACCACCTCCCCGGAAGTGTTCCAGCAACTGGGCGAGATGACGCGGCAGCTGCACGACACGCTGGCGCAGCTCGGCTTCATGCCCAAGCTGGGCGAGATCACCGACAGCCTGCCCGATGCGCGCAGCCGGCTCACCTACATCGCCGAGAAGACCGGCGAGGCGGCCGAGAAGGTGCTGAACCTGGTCGACAAGGCCAAGAGCGAGCAATCCAACATCGCCTCGGAGACGCGCCGCATTGCCCAGGCCATCGTGGCCGATCCGGTGAAGGCCGTGGCGCGCGGCGACGTGCTGAATTTCGTCAGCGACGTGGAGTCGGCGACGGCGCGGGTGGACCAGCACCTGACCGACATCATGATGGCGCAGGACTTCCACGACCTGACCGGCCAGGTGGTGGCCAAGGTCGTGAAGCTGGCCGCCGACATCGAGGACCAACTGGTGAAGCTGCTGCTGCAGACGGCGCCGCAGGACCAGGTGCACAAGGTCGAGCAGACCTTCCTGAACGGTCCGGTGGTCAACCCGGAAGGCCGCACCGACGTGGTCGCCAACCAAGAGCAGGTCGACGACCTGCTAGCCAGTCTCGGATTCTGACCCGACGAGGT
Source organism: Aquabacterium sp. A7-Y (assembly GCF_026153205.1). GTDB lineage: Bacteria > Pseudomonadota > Gammaproteobacteria > Burkholderiales > Burkholderiaceae_C > Caldimonas. Next base: position 74,139 of record NZ_JAPFBW010000027.1, read on the forward strand.
CAGGCGGAGGGGGAGCGCCCTGCGGGTCACTGCAGGGCGCTTTTTTATTGGCTGTTGGCTGTTGGCTGTTGGCTGTTGGCGCGGCGAAGTTGGTGTTCGTGGCGTGGAAGCCCGCTTTCGCGGGCGCGCCCCTGCGGGGCGGTTGCCGGGATGTGCGCCCGGCAGCGCACCTACTTCTCTTGTCTCGCCAAGAGAAGTAGGCAAGAGAAGGCGACCCCGAGTGGGGCGCCCTCCTCGCTGCGCGAGGAGGGTGCTCTGCGGTGCTCGCGACTGGAAGGCGGCTGCGCAACTCGCCCTTTTTTGAGGGTGCCTGCGCACCCTCAAAACGGAGCTCAGACAGTGCTCGCCGACCCCGCCCTGCGGGCGGGGCAACCTTCCAGTCGCTGCGCTCCTCGACGCCCCACACGGGGCCCCACCCCCAACCCCAACCCCACTCGGCTCGCGGCGCATCGCCTCGAGGCCTGCTTCTCCTGCGGAGAAGGTCGGCAAGGCTTGTCAAATCACCCCCGAACCGGTCGCGTAGCGACAGGCAGCCAGCGCACGGCGATGCGCAGCGAGCCGAGTGGTATTTGGGGGCCCCCGTGTGGGGCGGCGAGGAGCGCAGGGGTCGGGAGGTTGCCCCGCCCGCAGGGCGGGGTCGGCGAGCACTGTCCGAGCACCGTTTGAAGGGGGCGCAGCCCCCTTCAAAAAGGGCGAGTTGCGCAGCCGCCTCCCGACCCCGAGCACCGCAGCGGACCCTCCTCGCGCAGCGAGGAGGACGCCCTGCTCGGGGTCGCCTTCTCTTGCCTACTTCTCTTGGCGAGACAAGAGAAGTAGGTGCGCTGCCGGGCGCACATCCCGGCAACCGCCCCGCAGGGGCGCGCCCGCGACAGCGGGCTTCCACGCCACGAACACCAACAACACTGCGCCAACAACCAAAACCAAAACCAAAACCAAAACCAAAGCCAGCAACCGAGACCTTGGACACTGTGCAGCTCAATGCACCAGATCCCGCCTCACCATGATGCAATCCGCCTCCACCAGCCGCGGAAAGTGCCCCGCATTGTTCGGCACCAGCGCGCTCAGCTCGAAGCCGCAGGATTGGTAGAAGGTCAGCGCCTCGCGGAAATCGACCGAGCTCTCGTAGAGCCGCTTCACCGCCAGCTCGCTCTGCAACCCCACAAACTGCTGCAACACCTCCCCCGCACTGCGCACGATCGCCACATCGAACCCCTGCGTGTCCAGCTTCAGGAACGGCCGCCGGAAGCCGTGCCGCGCCTGCAGGCGTCGGTAGGCCGTCGCGAGCGTCTCGGTCTGCACCGTGACCACCTCGCGCACCGCATTGCAGCTGCGGAAGATCGGCGCCTCGTCGTGCCGAGGTGAACTCAGCGAGCTGAACTGCGTGCCCCGCATGATGTTGAGGGGCATCTCACCGTCGCGGTCGGACAGCGCCAGCTCCTCGATGTGCCAGAACGCATCCCCCGCCGCCTTGCGCCGCAGCACCTGCGCCGCCAGCGGTTGCGGCTCGAAGGACAGCACCAGCCCCCGGTAACCGCTCTTGCGCAGCACGTCCACGTACTCGCCGTGGTGCGCGCCGACGTCGTACACGCAGTCGACCTCGAGGTCGGCCAGCAAGCGCCGCAGATGCGACCGCTCCCAGTAGGTGTAGAGGGTGCGCTGGTCGAAGAAACGCAAGTTCTTCACGTAGGAAACGTTGCGCCGCGCCGTCCGGAGCGCTTGGGTGAGCAGTTTCATCGGTCCTCCCTGATCGAAAGGGCGGGGTGACGCACTGTGCCCAAACGGCAAGGCCCGGGCTACTGCCAGCAGAGACAGGCACGGTGTCGAAACCGAAAAAACAAACACCTTGTTTCTTTTTGCGATCCGAATATCTTCATTTGGTATTTAAATTTCAATACCACTATGGGATCAATATGCGTACTGGTCTTGCTACCAGATGCCTCGCAAATGACACAGCCGGGCACACAACAGGCGACGACCGACCCGAGACCAGAACACCAAGGAGACAGGCCATGCATGCACGCAACGCAGACACACACCGCCACCGCGGTGCCGCGGCCCCCTTCCCATCCCTGGCGTCCCGAAGCGCCGAACCTGCGCCGCTCGCCTTGCCACCGCGTCCTCCCGAACAACGCCCTGCCGATGCATGCGCCCCCCCGGGCCGTCCACTTCGGCGGCGACAGCCCCGCTCCCGCCCACGAGGCCGGTGATGGCGCCAGCGGCGTCCCGGTCATCAGCCGGCGGCACCGCTGACGCCCTTTCCCGACCCACCGATGCTGCCCGCCCCTTGCAGGCGGGCAGCCTGCACAGCCCTTTTCAGTGGAGACCTCGATGACAACCCCTGTCCGACTCATCGCCCTGGCGGCCGTCGCGCTGTCCGGCGGCGCCCATGCCTACGACTGCAGCTCAGTGCCCGCCTGGACCGCCTCGGCGGTCTACACAGGCGGCAACCTGGCACAACTGAACCAGCAGGCCTACCAGGCCAAGTGGTGGACGCAGAACCAGAGCCCCGCGACCCATTCCAGCGAGTGGGATGTGTGGAAGCCGATGGGCGCCTGCGACGGCGGTGGTGGCGGCGGCGACGACACCACGCCGCCGTCGGTGCCCTCCGGGCTCTCGGCCGGCAACGTCGGCACCGACAGCATCACGCTGCGCTGGAACGCGTCGAGCGACGCCGGCAGCGGCGTGGCCGGCTACGACGTCTACCGCGGCGGCAGCCTGGTGGCCTCCCCCACCGGCACCAGCCACACCGACACCGGCCTGAGGCCCGGCACCAGCTATAGCTACACGGTGCGAGCCAGGGACAAGGCCGGCAACGCGTCCGCCCAAAGCCCGGCCCTGCTGACCAGCACCGCGAGCGGCCCCTGCGCCGCGCCACCGGCGACGCCCACCGGCCTCAAGTCGCCCGCGCACACCAGCGACAGCGTGAGCCTGGCGTGGAACGCCGTGGCCGCCGGCGCCAACTGCACCGTGCAATACCGGGTGCTGCAGGGCAGCAGCACGGCAGCGGAAGTCGCCACCACCACCGCGAAGGTCGGTTCCCTGCGTCCGGACACCCCCTACACCTTCACGGTCCAGGCGTTCAACCAAAAGGGTGCATCCCAGCCTTCCAGCCCGGTGACCGTGCGCACCGACAAGGTCGATCAGACCGGCGGCAAGAACGTGCTGGGCTACTTCGCGCAGTGGGGCATCTACGGCCGCGGCTACCAGGTCAAACACATCGACACCAGCGGCTCGGCGCCGCTGCTGACCCATATCAACTACGCCTTCGGCAACGTGCGCGAGAACAAGTGCGAGGTCGGCGTCACGATGCCGTCGAACCCCGACACCGGAGTCGGCGGCGATGCCTTCGCCGACTACACCAAGTCCTTCGGGGCCGACCAGAGCGTGGACGGCGTGGGCGACACCTGGGACCAGAAGCTGCGCGGCAACTGGAACCAGCTGAAGAAGCTGAAGGCGAAATATCCGAAACTGAAGGTGTTGATCTCGCTCGGCGGCTGGACCTATTCGCGCGGGTTCTCCAGCGCGGCGCGCCCGGAGAACCGCGTCGCCTTCGTCAAGAGCTGCGTCGATGCCTACATCAAGGGCGATCTGCCCCTGGTCGAGAACGCCGGCGGCCCCGGTGCGCTGGCGGGCGTGTTCGACGGCATCGACATCGACTGGGAATACCCCGTCGCGTGTGGACTGGCCTGCGGCAGGCCCGAGGACAAGGAGAACTTCACCGCCTTGCTGGCCGAGTTCCGCAAGCAGCTCGACGCGGTGCGACCGGGCCTGCTGCTGACGATCGCGGCCCCGGCGGGCGTGGACAAGATCCGGGTGATCGAGCCGGACAAGTTCCACCCCTACCTCGACTTCATCAACGTGATGACCTACGACTTCCACGGCGCCTGGGAAACGCCGACCAACTTCCACAGCCCGCTGTACGGCTCCAGCGCCGACCCGTCCACCGGCGATGCCAAGTCCTACAACACCAACGACGCGTTGAAGGCCTTCCTCGACAAGGGCGTGCCGGCCCGCAAGCTGCACCTGGGCATCGGCTTCTACGGTCGCGGCTGGACCAATGTGCCGAACGTGAACAACGGGCTCTACCAGACCGGGGTGGCCGCTCCGGGCCGCTACGAGGCGGGGATCGAGGACTACAAGGTTCTCAAGACGCTCAACTACCCGAGCTTCGTCGACCCGCAGAGCCGCGCGCAGTGGATCTACAACGGCACCACCTTCTGGAGCTTCGACACGCCGGTGCAGATCAAAGAGAAGATGGACTACGCCAAGTCCAAGGGACTGGGTGGCGCCTTCTTCTGGGAGTTCACCGGTGACGACAGCGAGGCCAGCCTGCTGAAGGCCATCAGCAACGGGCTCCGCTGAGCCGGGCGGGGCCCGCGGGCCCCGCTGCCCCACCCCCATGCAGGTGCGCGCTCACACCTGCATGTTCATGATGTCGGAATAAGCCTGGACCAGGCGGTTGCGCACATGCAGCGTGGCCTGGAAACCGATCTGGGCCTTCTGCATCGCCACCATCGTTTCCTCCAGCGAGACCGTCGGGTTGTCCAGCTGCACCTGGCGCTGCATCTCGCTCGCGTTCTCCTGCGCCTGGCTGACGCCCTTGAGCGCCTGGTTCAAGGCCTGCGAGAAGCCGACCTCGTTGGACGTGCCGGCCACCTTGCCCGCTGCAGCGCGCTGCGACGGCAGCACCACGCCGCTCCTGGCCAAGGCCTGCTCGAAGTTGAAGGGTTTGAGGCGGACGTCCATGGTGGTGGTCTGGGTTCCGAGGGGCACCGCCCCTGTTTGACGTGGTGCCATCTTAGGTGCGCAGGGCGGGCCCGGATGCGCCGAACTGGCCGCCCTTTGCCCGCTTCTTCCAGCCATTCGGCGCTCCCCCCTTCCGAATAATCGCTTCCCAAGACGCGATGGGTGTGCCGCTGCCCGCGGCCCCCCTGATCTGCCAAAAACTCCCGGAATTCGACACGATGGACAACGCCGTCGCCCTGCAGCCGAACCTGACGCCCGCCGCCCCCGCCGTCCCGACGGTCGATGCGCCGACCGGCTTCGGCGCCCGCGTGGCGGCTTTGCCGGCCAAGAGCAAGATCGGCGCGGGCATCGGCATCGCCGCGCTGCTGGCCATCATCGTGGCGCTGTCGCTGTGGTCCTCGCGGCCCGACTACAAGGTGCTCTACGCCAACCTGTCGGACAAGGACGGCGGCGCCATCATCGCCCAGCTGTCGCAGATGAACGTGCCCTACCAGCACGCCGAAGGCGGCGGCGCCATCCTGGTGCCGGGCGACAAGGTGCACGACCTGCGCCTGAAGCTGGCGTCCCAGGGCCTGCCCAAGGGCTCGACGGTCGGCTTCGAGCTGATGGACAACGCCAAGTTCGGCATCACCCAGTTCCAGGAGCGCCTGACCTTCCAGCGCGGCCTCGAAGGCGAGCTGACCCGCTCGATCGGCGCCATGTCGGCGGTGCAGAGCGCCCGGGTGCACCTGGCCCTGCCCAACCAGAACGGCTTTTTCCGCGAGCAGCAGAAACCCTCGGCCTCGGTGCTGCTGAGCCTCTACCCCGGCCGCACGCTGGACCGTGCCCAGCTGGCCGGCATCGTGCACCTGGTGTCCTCCAGCGTGCCCGAGCTGGCGCCCAAGGCGGTGAGCGTGATCGACCAGAACGGCACCCTGCTGACCGAGAACCCCGACGGCTCCAGCGCCAACAGCCTGGACGCCAAGCAGCTGCAGTACGTCAACCAGATCGAGTCGTCCTACACCCGCCGCATCATGGACCTGCTGGAGCCGGTGGTCGGCCGCGACAACCTGCGCGCCCAGGTCACCGCCGAGATCGACTTCTCGCAGAGCGAGTCCACCTCGGAGCAGTTCCGCCCCAACCAGGGCAACGAGCCGGCCGCGGTGCGCAGCCAGCAGACCTCCGAATCGACCCAGCCCGGCGCGCCGGTGCCCACCGGCGTGCCCGGCGCCGCGACCAACCAGCCGCCGGTGCCCGCCACCGCGCCGATCAACGGCACCGCGCAGCAGCTGCAGGCCGCCGGCAACGTCGCGCCCGGCAGCAACGGCGGCGCCAAGCGCGACGCCATCACCAATTACGAAGTCGACAAGACCGTGCGCGTGACCCGCAACGCCACCGGCTCGATCAAGCGCATCAACGCGGCCGTGGTCATCAACCACCGCAGCAGCACCAACGCCAACGGCAAGACCACCACGGTGCCGCTAAGCGAGGAAGAGCTGCAGAAGCTGACCACCCTGGTGCAGGAAACCGTGGGCTACAGCGCCGAGCGCGGCGATTCGGTCAAGGTCGTCAACGCGCCCTTCCAGACCGAGAAGGTCGACACCAACGAGCTGCCGCTGTGGAAGGACCCGCAGACGCTGGAGCTGCTGCGCGGTGCCGCCGTCCCGGCCGCCCTCACCTTGCTGGCGCTGATCATCGTCTTCGGGGTCATCCGGCCCGCGCTCAAGGCCGCGACGCCGCCCGAGCCGGCCCGCCCGGCCCTGGATGCGGTGGTCGCCGACACCGAGGTGCTGCCCGCGCTGGAGGCCGCCCCGGCGCTGAACGCCCCGCTGGCCAGCGAGCGGCTGGACTCGGCACGCCAGCTGGCGCGCGACAACCCGGCCGCGGTCGCCAACATCGTGCGCAACTGGGTCAGCAAGGAAACCGCGTCGTGAGCCGCTTCCCGATGACCCTGAACCCGACCCACTACATCGAGCCCCACCATGGATGAAGCCGGCCTGCAGGACGCCGCGATTCTGTTGATGTCCCTCGGCGAGGAAGAGGCCGCCGAGGTCTTCAAGCACCTCTCGCCCAAGGAGGTGCAGCGGCTGGGCGAGACCATCGCCAAGATGAAGGTGATCTCGCGCGAGAAGGTCGATGAGGTGCTGGTGCGCTTCAGTGGCGACGCCTCGGACCAGAGCATGCTGGTCAGCGACACCGACGAATACGTCAAGAGCGTGCTGCGCAAGGCGCTGGGCGAGGACAAGGCCAACCTGCTGATCGACCGCATCCTGCAGGGCAGCGACGTCACCGGCATCGAGAGCCTGAAGTGGATGGACGGCGGCTCGGTGGCCGAGCTGCTGCGCAACGAACATCCGCAGATCGTCGCCGCCATCCTGGTGCACCTGGACTACGACCAGTGCTCGCAGGTGCTGCGCGCCTTCACCGAGCGCCAGCGCAACGAGGTGCTGATCCGCATCGCCACGCTCGACGGCATCCAGCCCTCGGCGCTGAAGGACCTCAACGAGGTGCTCTCCAAGGTACTGGCCGGCGGCGACAAGCTGCGCAAGGCGACCCTGGGCGGCGCCAAGACCGCCGCCGAGATCATCAACATGCTCGGCTCCTCGGTCGAGAGCTCGGTGCTGGACTACATCCGCCAGAACGACGGCGACCTGGCGCAGAGGATCATGGACAACATGTTCACCTTCGACGACCTGATCAAGGTGGACGACCGCGGCATCCAGATGCTGCTCAAGGAAGTGCAGACCGAGTCGCTGGTCATCGCGCTCAAGGGTGCCTCGCCCGAGATGCGCGAGAAGGTGTTCACCAACATGTCGGCGCGCGCCGCCGAAACCCTGCGCGAGGACCTCGAGTCGCGCGGCCCGGTACGCCTGTCCGAGGTGGAAGCCGAGCAGAAGGAAATGCTGAAGACCGTCCGCCGCCTGGCCGACGAGGGTCAAATCGTGCTGAGTACGGGCGGCGATGACAGCTTCGTCTAACAACGGCGGCAACAACGGCGGCAAGGTCCCGCCGCGCACCGTGCAGAGCCGCTTCATCCCGCGCGAGGAGCTGACCTCCTTCTCGGCCTGGAGCCTGGGTTCGCTGGCGCACGGCGAAAGCGGCCCGGTCCACCCGGCCGCCCCCGAGCCGGCGCCCGAGCCCGATCCCGAACCCGCCGGCCCGACGCCGGAGGAAATCCTGGCCGAGCTCAACGAGGCCCGCCAGTCCGGCTACAAGGACGGCTACCGCGACGGCCTGTCGGCACTGGAGAACTTCAAACAGAGCTACGCCGCCCAGATCACCGCCCAGGTGGGGCAGATCGCTGCCAGCTACCAGGCCCAGCTCGACGCGCTGGAGCAGCAGCTGGCGCTCTCGCTGGCGCAGGTGGCGAGCGACATCGCCCGCCAGGTGGTGCGCACCGAACTCTCGACCCAGCCCGAGCTGATCGAGGCGGTGGCGCAGGAGGCGCTCTCGACCCTGGTGCACTCGGCCCGCCACGTGCGGGTGCTGGTGCACCCGAACGACCACCAGCTGCTCACCGAGCGCGGCCAGCTCGACCTCGAATCCCGCCACGCCCGCCTGCTGTCCGACGCCGGCGTCACGCCCGGCGGCTGCGTGGTGGAGGCGGACATCGGCGTCGTCGACGCCGCCATCGAGACACGCTGGCGCCAGGTCACCGCGGCGCTGGGCCAGCGCAGCGAATGGACCGACACCCCGGACGGCGAGGAGGCTCTGTGATGAGCGCAAGCGCCCACCCCGCCAAGCTGCAGGCCTGGCACCAGTACATGAAGGACCTGAGTGCCTTCGCGACCGCGCCGCTGGAGCTGGAGACCCAGGGCACGCTGGTCAAGGTGGCCGGCCTGGTGCTGGAAGCGGCCGGCATCCGCGTGCCGGTCGGCTCGGTCTGCGAAGTGCGCATGGACGGCCAGCCGCCGGTGCAGGCCGAGGTGGTCGGCTTCGCCGGCGACCGCGCCTACCTGATGCCCACCGGCGAGGTGCACGGCCTGGCCAGCGGCGCCCGCGTGGTGCCGATGTCCACCCCCAGCACGCCGCCCCGGCTCGGCCAGGTCAGCCACCCGTGGCGGCGCAGCGAGGACCGCAGTCTGCACCTGCCGATGGGCGATGGCCTGCTCGGCCGGGTGGTCGATTCGCACGGCCGGCCCATGGACCGGCGCGGCCCGCTGCAGACGGTGCACAACGAGCCGCTGGTGCGCCGCCCCATCAACGCGATGGACCGCGACCCGGTGCGCCTGCCGCTGGACACCGGCGTGCGCGCGATCAATGCGATGCTGACCGTGGGCCGCGGCCAGCGCATCGGCCTGTTCGCCGGCTCCGGCGTCGGCAAGTCGGTGCTGCTGGGCATGATGGCGCGCTACACCCAGGCCGACGTCATCGTTGTCGGCCTGATCGGCGAGCGCGGCCGCGAAGTCAAGGAATTCATCGAGGACATCCTGGGCGAGGAAGGGCTGGCACGCTCTGTGGTGGTCGCCGCGCCGGCTGACGCCCCGCCGCTGATGCGCATGCAAGGCGCCAGCTACGCCACTGCGATCGCCGAGCACTTCCGCGACCGCGGCCAGCACGTGCTGCTCCTGATGGACTCGCTGACCCGCTACGCGATGGCCCAGCGCGAGATCGCCCTGGCCATCGGCGAGCCGCCCGCGACCAAGGGATATCCGCCGAGCTGCTTCGCCAAGCTGCCGCAGCTGGTCGAGCGCAGCGGCAACGGCCTCAACGGCGTCGGCTCGATCACGGCCTTCTACACCGTGCTGAGCGAAGGCGACGACCAGCAGGACCCGATCGCCGACGCGGCGCGCGCCATCCTGGACGGCCACATCGTGCTGACGCGCGAGCTGGCCGAGAGCGGCCACTACCCCGCGATCGACGTCGAGAAGTCGGCCTCGCGGGTGATGCACAACGTCGCCTCGCCGGACCACCTCGAGGCGGCGCGCAAGTTCCGCCAGATGTACGCCCGCTACAACCGCAGCCGCGACCTGCTGCAGATCGGCGCCTACAGCGCCGGCCAGGACCCCGAGCTCGACGCCGCCGTGCGCGCCTTCCCGGCGATGCGTGCGCTGCTGCAGCAGGACATGCGCACCGGCGCCACCCTGCGCGACAGCTTGAACCAGATGAAAACAACGGTGGGCGCGGCCTGAGCCCGCCCGGCCTGCCAGCACCGATCCGACCTGAGACAAGGACACCGACATGAGCCGCCACCACGCCCTGGCCCTGGCCCTCGAACATGCCGAGAAGGAGCGCGACGCCGCGCTGTCGATCAGCCAGCGGGCCGCTGCCCAGCTCGAAAACGCCGAGCGGCAGGCGCAGCAGCTCGAGGACTACCGACGCGAGTACCAGGCGCGCTGGAGCGAGCAGTTCAAGCGCCAGGGCACGATGGACATCCTGCGCTGCTACCAGGATTTCATGGGCCGCATCAACCAGGCCATCGAGCAACAGGCCAACGCGGTGGCGCAGGGCCGCCGCCAGCTCGAATGGGCGCGCGGGGTGGTGCTGGAGCGCGAAACGCGGGCGGCGTCGATCCGCAAACTGATCGAGCGGCGCGAGGCGGAGCAGGCCCTGCAGCAGCAGCGCCGTGACCAGAAGGCCACCGATGAGCAGGCCGCCCGCGCGGCCTGGAACCAGCGCGCCGGCGACACGACCACCGGCCTGGCGGTGGTGTGAAGCCCCGCCGACGCTCCAGCACGAACCCGACTTCCGAAAGCCACCGATGCTCGCCGCCTCGCCCCTGCTGAATCTTCTCAACGGGAACGCCGCCTCTTCCGGTGTCGGCGCCACCCCGGCCGCACGCACCGCACCGCCGCCCCCGGGCGGCGCGGCCGCTCCCGGCTTTTCCAACCTGCTGCAGCAGGCGCGCGAGCACAACCAGCGCCAGGCCGAGCGGGCCCGCCCCGCTGAAGCCCGCCCCACACCCAGCCAGGCGCCGGCGCCGCGCCCCGCTGCCGAGGTGCAGAGCGAACCCGCGCCGCAAGCTCCGGCGCCTGCCACGCCGCCGGCAACGGCGCCCGCCAACGAAACAACGCCCACGCCGGCCGACAGCCAGCGCGCGGAGGAACGGAAGGACGCCCGCGAACCCGCCGAGGCGCGGGCCGCCACCGAAGCCACCGGCCTGCCGTGGCTGCAGGCGGCGCCCGAGCTGGCTGCGGCCGCCGAGTTGCTGGCCGAGGCTGAAGGGGCTGCCGGGGACCACCGTGAAGCCGGTCTCGAAGGCTTGAAGCGGCGCGGCGGCGACGCGATCGAGCCGGCCGGCCGCGCCGTCGAGCCGCGCCTGGACACCGCCGCCGGTGTCGAAACTGCAGGCGGCGAGGCCGGGCCGAGCTTTGGTGAACAACTCGAAGCCTTGCTCGGCGACACCACCGCCAACTCGGCCGGGCCCCTCGAAGGTCCGGCCGGCGTGGCGCCTCATGAGCCGCATGCCGGCGCGCTGGCCGGCCCGGTGCACGTCAGCGCCGAGGCTCGCGCCGAGACGGTCGCCGACACCCAGGGCACGGTCGCGGTGCCGGTCGAGTCCCCCGAATTCCCCGAGGCCCTGGCCTCGCAAGTGACGTATCTGGTGCGCGACGGCGTGCAGCAGGCCAAGCTGATGCTCAACCCGGTGGACATGGGGCCGCTGACCGTGCAGATTGCCCTGCAGGGCCAGCAGGCACAGGTCGATTTCGCCGCGTCGAACGCCGCCACCCGCGCCGCGCTGGAAGCCAGCCTCGCCAATCTGGCGGCGGCACTGCAGGGCGCCGGTTTCACGCTGACCGGCGGCGGCGTCTCGCAGCAGGCTTCGCCGGGGCAGCAGGGTTCGCGTGATGACCACGCTGCCACACCGGGAGGCCGCGAGGGCGGGCTGTCAGCACCGAGCCAGGCAGCCGGCGACACCGGCCGGGCGCGTCGCGTCACGCAGGGCGCGCTCGACCTCTACGCCTGAGGCGCCGCGCCTCCCGGAACGGCAGCACGGCGGGAGGCGGCTTGCCGGCCTTTCAGGTCGAGGCGAATTCAACGATCCGGTGGTCGGCCGCTTCGTTCACCGTCTGCACATCCAAGCTCGCCAAGGCATGGCAAATTTCCTCGAACGCGGCGCGGCGCTTGATGTCGGTCTCCGGGGGACCGGCTACCGCAAACAACACTTCTGCAGGTAGCAAGTCCTTGCGACGCAGACGCCGAACCTTGTTCACCCAGGCGTCACCGTGGTCGAAGATGCCGTTGGGCTCGTCCTGAGTCAGGTTGAGGGGCTTGATGACCTTGCGGAAGTCGTCGCCCCACCGCTGCACCAGCGGAAAGCGCGCGTGTACCTCGTCATCACCGATCTTCGCGGGACGGAACGGCTGAGGCAGATTCAAACTTCCGAGAAGCGCCATCAAGCGCTTCGTCATGGTTTGCTCGATGTACTCCGGTGTGGCGAAGGCGCGGTCGACATAGTCGTCGAACAAGCGCTTCAACTCGGCTTCCGGCGAATCGGTGAGTACCGCGCGCACGCCGCCAAAGCGGACGATGGCCTCACGGGGGTGCACTAAAGCGGTAAACACCTCGCGTACATAGTCGGCGCGGCGCGAAACCGGTGCCTGTGCCGCAAGAACGCAAACGCGCTGGAGCTCACCCTGGATCGTCTGTAAGGCGGTGCGATAAACGTTCGGCGACAGTTCGTCAAAAAACCCCGTCACGCGGGCGTACTTGCGAGTTTGCAGCCGAAAATCGAAGTAACCGGTAGCGGGGCAGGTCAGTACCACCCCGACGTTCACGAACTCGCCCGTCTCGCTGTACGGCATGAACTGCACCACGGCGTAGCGACACGCGAACTTGTTCATACCGTCCTCCATAGCTCAGGGGTTGCACCGCGGGCCAGCAAGGCCAAGACCTTGTCGAGGTCGAAGTCGGCGGGCACATCCATTTCGGCATTGGCCCACTGCCACTCCGCTGGCGCATTATCGCAAGCCCACCGCGCCCTCGGGAGCGCGTCGGACATGCGGCGCAGCAACTCGTCCTGCAGCACAAGATCGCCACAAAGCACCGGCCACTGCGCAGCGAAGACGTGATGCTCGCGGAACATGGCCACGTCGAAGTACGGATCGAAGGCGAGATTGTGATCGATCATCACCAGTTGCTTTTGGTCCGCGTCCCACAGCAGGTTGGTGTTGCCGGTGAGGCGGTCCATGTTCCTGATCCACCAGTCGAAAGCAAGCACATCCTGTTGAAGGGGCAGCGGCACTTGCTGAACAAGGCTGGCTTCGAACCAGGCAGTCGAGGATCGATGGCGCGAGCCGAACGCGGGCGTACACCCTATGTGCTGCCACTCCCGAGGCAGTTCCTGGCGCAAAGCTTCGTCGACCTGAACCAGTGAGAACGGTGGAATCGGAAGGCCGAGGGCCACGGCCAGGTGTGCGGAAATCCACTCGCACCAAAGACTTGCACGGTTCGTTTGCTGCCCCTTCACGTAGTACAGCGCCCCATCCTCGGCGCGGCACTTGAAGGGGATGGACTTGCCCTGTTCGCTGGGGCCCAGGACCTCAACAATCTGGAGAATGCGTGGTGCGGCTTCCGGCATGGTTCCTCTCAGATCTGGTCGGCCAGAGCCAAGGTCCAGACGCGAGTTTGGCCAAACTGTACCGGACAGCGAGCAGCACCTCAGCATTGCAGCCCTCGCAACAGCGTCGCGCGAGGGCGCTGCTCAGGGTTGTGGCGCGACCATGGCCTCGCCGCTTCCCTCAGGCCAGCTGCGCGCGCAGCCGGTCGGCCCGCTCCTTGGGAGCCGGATGGGTCGACAGCCAGTCGGTCTTGGCACCGCCGCCGAACATCTTGTCCAGCTTCTCGAGCGCCTGGACCGCCGCCATGCGGTCGTACTTGTAGCGCTTCATGAAGTCGAGCGCGTAGTCGTCGGCTTCCTTCTCGTTGCCCTGGGAGTGCTGGGCGCGCACCACCTGGGTCATCAGCGAACCGAGCTCCGACTGCGCGATCGTGGCGACCTTGCCGCCCGAGGACACCGCCGCCTGCTGCGTCGCGCTGGTCGCCAGCGCCGTCTGCATGCGCTTGCGGCTGTGGCCGCGCTGCACGTGGCCGATCTCGTGGCCGATGACGTAGCGGACCTCGTCGTCGGTCATGGCCTCCATCAGGCCGCTGAAGACGCGGATGGTGCCGTCGGCCATCGCGAAGGCGTTGACTTCCTCCGTCAGGTAGACCTTGTAGTTCAGCTTGAGGCCTTTTTCATCGCCGATGCCGCTGGTCAGGGCAGCGAGCCGCTTGGCGTATTTGTCGCTCGGCGGCGCCACGCGGTTCTCGGCGTCCGAGAGCACCGCCATCTGGGCCGCATAGGCACGCACTTCCTCGTCGCTCAGGGTGGCCGCCTTGGCGGCGTCCTTGGCGGCACCCAGCATGCCGTCGAGCTTGAAGCCGAAGGCGTGCGGCGCGGCGCTGGACAGGATCAGGCCGGGGATGGCGAGCAGGGTCTTGCGACGGTTCATCGAGGTTTCCTCCCGTGAGTAATGTTGTGATGTGAAGCGAAAAATTCTAAGGGCCGGCCGGGAGCAATTGGCGTGCCCTGGCCCCCCCAAAACGGGGGAGAGGCGAGTCGCGGGCAGCGCCGGGCGGCGCCGCCCGGCGGCGAATAGGCCCGGTTTCCGCCGCTTATCCAGGCTTCCGACCGGGGCCGCGGCTCGAATAATCCCTGCACAGCCAGTTCTCAGGAAACCCCATGTCCGCCGCCGCAACCGCCGACGCCAGCGCCCCTAAAAAGAGCCCCAAGAAGCTGATCCTCGGCATCGTCGCCGGCGTGGTCGTGCTGCTGGTGGCCGCCGCGGTGGCGCTGATGATGATGAAAAAGAGCGGCGCCGAAGAGGACGCCGAGGAAGACACCCACGCCGAGCAGGAGCACAAGCCGAAAAAGGCCAGCGGCCCGCCCGTGTTCCTGCCGCTGGACCCCTTCACGGTGAACCTGGCCGACAAGGACAGCGAACGGTATGCCCAGGTCGGCATCACCCTGGAAGTCGACTCGCCCGAGTCGGCCGAGGAACTGAAGGGCTACATGCCTGCCATCCGCAACAACGTGCTGATGGTGCTGTCGCACAAGACCGCCGAGGAACTGCTGGATCGCAGCGGCAAGGAAAAGCTGGCGGCCGAGATCATGCGCGAGGCGGTGCGCCCGATGGGGATCGAGCTCGACGACGAGAACGCCGAGGCCGACGAAGAGGACACGCCCAAACCCAAGAAGAAGAAAAAGAAGAAGAAGACGGTCCACAACCCGGTGCACCAGGTGCTTTTCTCGAACTTCATCATCCAGTGAGCCCCACGGCCTGAACTCCGTCGGGAAACAGCACGATGAACCAGCAGATCCTCTCGCAAGACGAAGTCGATGCCCTCCTGCAGGGCATCACCGGCGAAAGCCAGAAGCTCGAGCAGGAAGAAGTCCAGGTCGGCGGCATCCGCAACTACGACATCGCGAGCCAGGAACGTATCGTTCGCGGCCGCATGCCGACGATGGAGATCATCAATGAGCGCTTCGCCCGCAACATCCGCGTCGGCCTGTTCAACCTGATCCGCAAGAGCCCCGAGATCTCGGTCGGCGCCATCAAGGTGCAGAAGTACAGCGCCTTCCTGCGCGAGATCGTCGTGCCGACCAACTTCAACATCGTCTCGGTGCGCCCGCTGCGCGGCTCGGGGCTGATCGTCTGCGACCCGACCCTGGTATTCGCCGTGATCGACGCGCTGTTCGGGGGCAACGGCAAGTTCCACACCCGCATCGAAGGGCGTGACTTTTCACCGACCGAGCAGCGCATCATCAACCGCCTGGTCGAGGTCATCAGCGAGGAATACAAAAAGGCCTGGCGCGGCATCTACCCGCTGGAACTGGAATACCAGCGCTCGGAGATGCAGCCGCAGTTCGCCAACGTCGCCACGCCCAGCGAGATCGTGGTCGCCACGTCCTTCACGCTGGAGATCGGCGAAGCCTCCGGCACCATCCATTTCTGCGTGCCCTACGCGACCTACGAGCCGATCCGCGACGTGCTGTATTCCACGGTCCAGGGCGACTCGGTGGGCTCCGACCGCCGCTGGGTCAAGCTGCTGACCAAGGAAATCCAGGCCGCCGAGGTGGAGCTGGTGGCCGAGCTGGGCCATGCGCCGGCCACGGTGGAGGAACTGCTCGCGCTGAAGGCCGGCGACTTCATCGAGCTGGACCTGGAGCAGATCATCGAAGCCAAGATCGACGGCGTGCCGGTGTTCGACTGCCACTACGGCACGTCCAACGGCAAGTACGCCATCAAGATCGACCAAATGTTGACCGGCCAGGACTTCGGCTGGTTGGGAGAATCTCATGCCTCTTGAATCCCAAGACCCGTCGACCGACGAACAAGATGCCATGGCCGCCGAGTGGGAGGCGGCGCTCGCCCAGCAGAGTTCGTCCTCCAGCCAGCCGCAGGTGATCGATGCCCCCGCCGAGCAGGTGGCGCCGGCCTCCTTCACCAACTTCTCGCCGACCGGGCCGTCCACGGCGGGCAACGACATCAACATGATCCTGGACATCCCGGTGCAGCTCACCGTGGAGCTGGGACGCACCCGGATTCCGATCAAGCACATCCTGCAGCTGGCCCAGGGCTCGGTGATCGAGCTCGACGCGCTGGCCGGCGAGCCGATGGACGTGCTGGTCAACGGCTACCTGATCGCACAGGGCGAGGTGGTGGTGGTGAACGACAAGTTCGGTATCCGCCTGACCGACATCGTGACGCCCTCGGAGCGCATGCGCCGCCTCAGCCGCGGCATGTGACGCAGATCACGGCGCGTTCGGCGTGAGCAGCAACAAGGGGGCCTTTGGCCCCCTTGTTCGTGGCATCGCCGAAGCCGGGGATCCGCACAATCCTCTTCAGTTCTGAGGCTTCGTGCCGAGCCCCCTTTCCGCCACTTCCGACCTGCTCCATCGCCTGCCATGCCGTCTGCCGGAACCTCCGCTCTCTGGTTTCTCCTCATCATCGCGATGATCCCCGCCGCACTGTGGCTGCTCAAGCGCTCCCAGGCCGCCGGCCTGGGCGGCCTCGGCCATCAGCAGCTGACGCGGGTGCTGTCGATCACGGGGCTCGGCCCGCAGCAGCGGGTGGTGACCGTCGAGGTGGGCCAGGGCGACGAGCGCCGCTGGCTGGTGCTGGGCGTCACGGCCCAGTCCATCACCACGCTGCACACGATGGCGGCGCAGGAGCTGCCGCCCCCGGCAGCGCTGCAGATGCCCAAGTTGCCGCCGTCCTTTGCGGCCCTGCTGAACAAGGCCCGGGGAGACAAGTGATGAAACGCCCCGGTTTTTCCTGGCGCCAGGCGGCGCTGTTCGTCGGCGGCGCCGCGGCCACCCTGCTGTTGTGCCTGCCCGACCTGGCCTCCGCCCAGGCCGGGGCCCCGGCCCTGCCCGGCGCTCCGGGCGGCGGCGCCTCGCTGCCCCTGCTGGTCGGCCAGGGTGCCGGCGGCAACAGCTACTCGGTGCCGATCCAGACCCTGCTGTTCTTCACGGCACTCAGCTTCATCCCGGCGGTGCTGCTCCTGATGACCGGCTTCACACGCATCGTCATCGTGCTGTCGCTGCTGCGCCAGGCGCTGGGCACCCAGTCGGCCCCGCCGACCCAGGTGGTGATCGGCCTGTCGCTGTTCCTGACACTGTTCGTGATGGGGCCCACCATCGACCGCGTCTACACCGACGCCTACAAGCCCTACAGCGAGCAGCAGATCCCCTTCGACGAGGCGCTCAAGCGCGCCGAGGTGCCGGTGCGCGGCTTCATGCTGAAGCAGACCCGCGAGTCCGACTTCGCGCTGTTCGCCAAGCTGGCCAAGCTGGACCCCTCGGTCAAGGCCGAGACCGCGCCCTTCCGCGTGATCGTGCCGGCCTTCGTGACCAGCGAGCTGAAAAGCGCCTTTCAGATCGGCTTCATGATCTTCATCCCCTTCCTGATCATTGACATGATCGTCGCCAGCGTCCTGATGAGCCTGGGGATGATGATGTTGTCGCCGGTGCTGGTCGCCCTGCCCTTCAAGCTGATGCTGTTCGTGCTGGCCGACGGCTGGAACCTGCTGCTCGGCTCGCTGGCCGCCAGCTTCGCGACCTGAGGCGAGCGCCGCCTCCCGAGCCCAGACCCCACCCGAGGAGCCGACCATGAACGCTCAGGAAGTCTTCAGCTTCACGCAGCAGGGCATGTACCTGCTGCTGACCCTCTGCGCCCCGGTGCTGCTGACCGTGCTGGCCGTCGGCCTGATCGTCAGCATCATCCAGGCCGCCACCCAGATCCAGGAGCAGACCCTGGCCTTCGTGCCCAAGATGGTCGCCGCCGTCGCGGTGCTGGTGATCGCCGGCCCCTGGATGCTGACCACCCTGGTCGAGTTCATCCAGCGCACCATCACGTCGATCCCGTCCATGGTGCTGTGAGCCCGAGAGACGGAGCGATCACTGACTCGACGCCGAACCAGACCCCGGGACTGCCGTGCTGACCTTCAACGAAGCGCAGTTGATGGCGTGGATCACGCCCATCCTGTGGCCCTTCCTGCGCACCCTGGCGCTGTTCATGACGGCGCCGGTGCTGTCGATGCGGGCGACCCCGGCACGCGTCAAGGTCGGCCTGGCCTTTTTCATCGCGCTGGCGTCGCAGGTGTCCCTGCCCGCAGCGCCTGCGATCTCGCTGAATTCGGCCGAGCTGTTCGGCGCCATCGTCCAGCAGGTGCTGATCGGCCTGACCATCGGTTTTGCCGTGCGCATCGTCTTCGCCGGCATCGAATTCGCCGGCGAGCTCATCGGTCTGCAGATGGGCCTCGGCTTCGCGTCCTTCTTCGACCCGACCAGCGGCGGCCAGAGCAACGGCGTGAGCCGCATCTTCGGCACCACCGTCTCGTTGCTGTTCATCGTGATCAACGGCCATCTGGTGCTGATCTCGGCGGTGATCCAGAGCTTCCGGGCCTTTCCGGTCTCGGCCCACCCGATGGCCTTCATCCAGGCGGTGCAGGTTCACACCTGGGGCATCGAGATCTTCAAGCTGGCCCTGTGGATCGCCCTGCCCATCGTCGCGATGCTGCTGTTCGTCAACCTGGTGCTGGGCGTGATCTCGCGCGTGGCACAGCAGATGAACATCTTCGCGATCGGCTTCCCCGTCACGCTGAGCGTCGGCCTGATCGGCGTGGTCGTGACCCTGCCGCTGCTGGAACAGCCCTTCACCTTTGCGCTGGAGCGCATGCTGACGCACTTCCAGTAGCCGCCGGCGCCCCGCGGCCGGCTCAGACCAGGCCGTTGCGGATCGCGTAGACGGTGAGCTCGGAGTTGTTCGACAACCCCAGCTTCTCGAGCACCCGTGCCCGGTAGACCGAGACGGTCTTGGGGCTCAGGGTCAGCTCCTCGGCAATGTCCGAGAGCCGCTTGCCGGAGGCGATCATCACCAGGGTCTGCAGCTCGCGGTCGGACAGCCGCTCGTGAGCCGCCTCGGTGGTCGGCGCGGTCAGGCTCTCGACCAGCATCTGGGCCATGTCCGGCGTGACGTATTTGCGCCCCTGCGAGACCATGCGCACCGCGGCGACCAGCTGGGCCGGGTCGCCGCCCTTGTTGACATAGCCGTAGGCGCCGGCCTTCAGCGCCCGGATCGCGTACTGGTCCTCCGGATACATGGACACCACCAGCACCTTGACCGGCGAGCCCTCGTCCTTGAGCACATGCAGCACGTCCAGGCCGCTGCGGCCCGGCAGGTTGATGTCCAGCACCAGCACGTCGCATGCCTGCGTGCGCAGCAGGCTGCGCAATTCCCCGTAGTCGCCGGCTTCGCCCACTACATCGATGTCGGGCACGTCCGCGAGAGTGTCGCGGATGCCGCGCCGGATCAGGGCGTGGTCGTCGCACAGGATGACTTTGATCATAGATCTCCCCAGAACGTCGGGTCCTCGCCCGAGCGCGCCTCGGCATTGCCCGCATCATCGCCCGGCTCCCCGCTCTCGGTCAACGGCACCAGCAGGATCAGCGTCGTGCCCGAGGGCCCGCTGCTGAGGTCGACCCAGCCGCCCACCGTGCTGGCGCGCTCGTGCAGGCCACGGATGCCGAAGGAGCGGGCCTTGGCGAGGTCCTCGCTGCTGAGGCCGCGGCCGTTGTCGCTGACCTCCAGCGACAGCACGCCGCCGGCCAGGGTCAGGTCGACCTTGACCTGGGTGGCGTGGGCGTGCTTGGAGACGTTCGTCAGCGCCTCCTGGGCGGTGCGGTAGGCCACCAGCGGCACCCCGGCGGGCAGTTGCATCTGCTCGTGGCTGGAGTGGAAGGTGGTGGCGATGCCACTGCGTTTCTCGAAGGCGCCGGTCATCCACTGCAGCGCGGCCACCAGGCCCTGCTCCAGGATGGCCGGGCGCAGGTTGTGCATGATGCGCTTGCTGGCGTCCAGCGCGTGGCTGACCAGCTCCAGCGCGGAGTTGGCGCGCTGGAGCACCGCCTCGTCCCGGGAATGGCGGGCGATCCAGGCGATATCGAACTTCAGCGCGGTCAGCGAGCCGCCGACGTCGTCGTGCACCTCGCGGGCGATGGCCGCGCGCTCGGCCTCGACGCTGGTCTGCAGGTGCTGGGCCAGCTCGCGCAGGCGCTCCTTCGACTGCGCCAGCGCCGCGTCGGCCTGCTGCTTGGCACGCACCGCCTCCTGCGCCTCGATGGCGTGCAGGGTGGCCGGCGCCAGGCGGGCCAGGTTGTTCTTGAGCAGGTAATCGCTCGCGCCGTTGCGCATCGCCTCGACCGCGACGTCTTCGCCGATCTCGCCCGAGACGATGATGAAGGGGATCAGCCGGCCGCTGGCGCGCAGCATGTCCAGCGCCATCAGCCCGGAAAAGCCCGGCAGGTTGTAGTCCGACAGGATCACGTCCCAGGGCCGGCCCTCCAGCCCGCTGCGCAGCGCCGAGTCGAAATCGGCCGCGGTTTCGACCCGCACGGCCCGGATGTTGAGCCCGGCGCGCATCAGCTGGGTGATCATCAGCTCGTGATCCAGCTCGGAATCTTCGATGTGCAGAACCCGCAGTTCGCGGCTGAGGGAAGCAGGGTTCATGAGGCGCTTTCGCTGATTGGACGGCCGTTCTGCGCAAAAAGTCCTACAGACCGGGGCGGTGCGTGCCGAAGATGTGTGCGAATCCTTGCCCTTTTCGAGTCGATGGCGACCACCAAGTGTGCCCAAAATTCTACTGGGATAGCCACACAGGAGTCCTCATCGTGGAGACCCGTTTTGATGAACGAGACCACCCCGCCTGACGAAGCCAGCCCGATCCCGCTGCTGATGGCCGCCGACCTGCAGGACCACCTGATGACGGCCACCAACGACCTGGAACGGCTGCAGACGCTGCTCGCCGACGCTTGCGACGGGCTGATGCTGCGCTTTTCCACGGCGGTGGAACAGATGCAGGCCCTGATGGCGGCCGCCACCGACCATCGCATCGAGACCACCGAACTGACGCCGGTGATGCTGAACCTCGGGGCGGCCGTGACCTCGCTGCAGTTCCAGGACATGGCATCGCAGCTGATCGTGCACACCAACAAGCGCCTGCGCAACTGCGCCGACCAGATCGCGCGTGAAGCGATGGGCGAAGACGAGGACGGAGCCCCGGTGGTGGAGAGCGCCCCTCTCAACCCCAACCCAGTCACCCAGGCAGAGATGGACGCCGGCTCCATCGAGCTGTTCTAAAGATTTTCCGGCAACGTCCGAAATAGGCCAAAACGGAGATAGCTATGCATTCAATCCTTGCCGTAGACGACTCGGCATCGATGCGCCAGATGGTGTCCTTCACGCTGAAGAGCGCCGGCTACAACGTGGTCGAGGCGGTCGACGGTCAGGACGCCTTCGAGAAGGCGGGCAGCCGCGGCTTCGACCTCGTGCTGACCGACCAGAACATGCCCCGCATGGACGGCATCAGCCTGACCAAGAAGCTGCGTGAAAACCCGCAGTTCAAGGCCACGCCCATCCTGATCCTGACCACCGAGTCCAGCGACCAGATGAAGCAGGCCGGACGGGCTGCCGGCGCCACCGGCTGGCTGGTCAAGCCCTTCGACCCCAGCAAGCTGATCGAAGTCATCCAGAAAGTGATCCGCTGAGCCCGGCGGATCGACACGGACCCACGCATTAGGAGCACGCCATGGGCGAAATGACGTCCGAAGGCTCTCAACTGAGCGCCGGCATCGACCTGAGCCAGTTTTACCAGGTCTTTTTCGAAGAAGCCGGCGAGAACCTCGACCGCATGGAGCAGTTGCTGCTCGAACTCGACATCGAGGCCCCGGACGACGAGGAGCTCAACGCGATCTTCCGCTGCGCCCACTCGATCAAAGGGGGAGCGGCGACCTTCGGATTCTCCGACGTGGCCGAGCTGACGCACCAGATGGAGACGCTGCTGGACAAGCTGCGCCGCCATGAGCTGCAGCTGACCGCCCCGATGGTGGACGTGCTGCTGGCCTCCGGCGACTCGCTCAAGGCCCAGCTGGCGCGCCATCAGACCGGCGCCGGCGACGAGGTCGACACCACCGAGCTGCTGTTCAACATCCGCGCCATGGTGGCCGGTGAGGCGCCCCCGAAGGCCGCGCCCGCCCCCGTGGCCGCGCCGGCTGTGCAAGCGCCCGCTCCCGCCCCGGCGCCTGCCGCCGCGCCGACCGGACCGCGCACGCTGGAGCTGATCGTCGGCCCGCTGGCCGACCCGGCCCAGGCCAACAACCTGCTGGACCTGTTCAAGGAAATCGTCGACCTCGGCAGCATCGAGGCACTCGACGGTGGTGTGGCCGTCGAGGGCGTGCGCCGCTTCAAGGTCGTGACCAGCAGCAGCGAAAACGACCTGCTGGACCTGTTCACCTTCCACGTCTCACGCGAGCACGTGCGTTTCGCGCCCCTGGCCGATGCCGCACCGGCCGCCGCGAACAGCGCCGCCGCTGCCGCCGAGGATCCCGGCTACGGATTTTTCGACGACGCCCCTGGCGCCCCGGTGGTCCAGTCCAAGGACGCCGACCCCGGCTACGGCTTCTTCGAGAACTCGCCCGGCGCCCCTGCCAGCCACGTCACCTCCACCGACGGGTCCGCCACGTCGCAGCCCGTCAAGCCGGCGGCCAAGGCCGCCGCGAAGACCGAGGCCAAGGCCGGCGCCGCACTCGAGGCCGCGACCATCCGCGTGTCGGTCGAGAAGGTGGACCAGCTGATCAACCTGGTCGGCGAGCTCGTCATCACCCAGGCCATGCTGGCACAGAACAGCCGCGGCCTGGACCCGGTCGTGCACCAGCAGATGCTGGCCGGCCTGACCGACCTGGATCGCAACACTCGCGACCTTCAGGAAGCGGTGATGTCGATCCGCATGATCCCGATGGCGACGGTCTTCAACCGCTTCCCGCGCATGCTGCGCGACCTGGCGGCCAAGCTCGGCAAGAAGGTCGAGCTGGTAACCCAGGGCGAGGCGACCGAGCTGGACAAGGGCCTGGTCGAGAAGATCACCGACCCGCTGACCCACCTGGTGCGCAACTCCTGCGACCACGGCATCGAGCTCCCCGAGGAGCGCCTGGCCAAGGGCAAGCCCGAGGTCGGCACCATCACGCTGGCGGCCTCCCACCAGGGCGGCTCCATCGTGATCGAGGTACGCGACGACGGCCGCGGCCTGTCGCGCGAGAAGCTGCTGAAGAAGGCCCGCGAACGCGGCCTGCACGCACCCGACAGTCTGAGCGATCAGGAAGTCTGGGGCTTGATCTTCGAGCCGGGCTTCTCGACGGCCGACCAGGTCACCGACGTGTCCGGCCGAGGTGTCGGCATGGACGTGGTCAAGAAAAACATCGCGGCCCTCAACGGCACGGTCGAGATCGACTCGGCCGAGGGCTACGGCATGCGCGTCGCGGTGCGCCTGCCGCTGACGCTGGCCATCATGGACGGCATGAGCGTGGGCGTGGGCGAAGAGGTCTACATCCTGCCGTTGTCCTCGGTGGTCGAGAGCTTCCAGGTCGAGCCGGGCATGGTCAAGAGCATCGGCAACAGCGGCCGCGTGGTCGAGGTGCGCCAGGAGTACATGCCGGTCGTGGAGCTGGAGCAGGTCTTCCAGGTGCCCCGCTTCGACTTCGAGCACGTCAGCTCCATCATGGTGGTGGTCGAGGCCGAAGGCGGCCGGGTCGCCCTGCTGGTGGACGAGTTGCTGGGCCAGCAGCAGGTGGTGGTCAAGAACCTCGAGGCCAACTACCGCAAGGTCACGGACGTCTCGGGCGCCACCATCATGGGGACGGCCGCGTCGCTCTGATCCTGGACACCGGCAGCCTGGTGCGTCGCTCGCGCCACTGAAACTTCTAGCGAAGGAAACCACATGGCCACGATGGAACGCGCCGGCAGCAGCGCCGCAGGCGCCGCGCGCGAGTACCTGACCTTCCGCCTCGGCAACGAGGAGTACGGCATCGACATCCTCAAGGTGCAGGAGATCCGCGGCTACGAGGCGCCCACGCGCATCGCCAATGCCCCGGCCTTCATCAAGGGGGTGGTGAACCTGCGCGGCGTGATCGCGCCCATCGTCGACCTGCGCATGCGCTTCGGCTGCGCGAACGTCGACTACGGCGCGGTGACCGTGACGATCATCCTGAACGTGCGCAACCGCGTCGTCGGCGCGGTGGTCGATTCGGTCAGCGACGTGCTGGAGATCCCGGCGCAGGCCATCAAGCCGGCGCCCGAGATCCAGTCGGCGGTCGACGCGAGCTACATCCTCGGCCTGGGCCAGGTGGGCGAGCGCATGCTGATCCTGCTCGACATCGAGAGCCTGATCGCCTAGCCCGGAGCTGGGCCTGATCGAGACCCGACGACGTCGGCCT
>NZ_JAPFBW010000028.1 GCF_026153205.1 Aquabacterium sp. A7-Y
GGCTGGCCGGCGTCGACCCGGCCGGTGCTGCGTCCGGGATGTCAGGGCACGGGTGAGCAGTTGCGTGAGCGCCTGGCGACGAGCGCCGATCTCAACCCGGTGGCCGCAGCCGCTCGGCGCGGGCGTCCCTTCGAGGCCTCGCTGGCCGAAGGGGTGCGGCGCTTTCAGGCGCGTCACGGTCTGCATCCCGACGGTTGGGTGGGGCCCGCGACCCTGACGGAGCTCAACGCTCCCGTGGAGCGGCGTATCGACCAGTTGCGCATCAACCTCGACCGTCTGCGGCAGGTGGCGCAAGACCTTGGCAGCGACTACCTCCTGGTGGATCTGGTCGGCATGCAAGCCTCGCTGCACCTCGCGGGGCGGGTGGTCTGGTCGTCCCGGCTGGAGGTGGGTCAGCGCTACCTGCAGACGCCGTCCTTCCGCGCCACCCTGATGGGTGTCGTGCTGAACCCGAGTTGGACCGTCCCTGCCGCGGTGGCCCGCGACGCCCTGCTGCCTCGGCTCGCGCAGCGTCCCGAGCAGCTGCGTGCACTGGGCCTCAAGGTGGTAGACGGTGCCGGACAGGAGCTGTCGCCCTCGCAGGTGGACTGGCCGAGCCGCCGTGGCGAGTCCTTTCCTTACGCACTGGTTCAGCCTCCCGGTCCGGGCAACCCGCTGGGGCGCTTGAAGTTCCTGCTGCCCAATGCGCACTCGGTGTTCCTTCATGACATTCCCGCCAAGCGTGGGGTCCCGGCAGGCAACGCGCTGACGCTGGCGCTGGCGCAGACCTGCATCGGCATCGAGCGACCGCATGAATTGGCGGTCCTGCTGCTGGACCAGCCCGGGTCGTGGAGCCTGAACGGGCTGCGCGACGAGATCGAGCGAGGTGACACCCGCACCGTGCCGGCCCGCCGCAAGGTGCCGGTGCTGCTGCTCAACGTGACGGCCCGGGTCGACGAGCGCGGCGTGGCCCGTTTCCTGCCTGACCGCGATGGCAGCGATGCACGCGCACTGGACGCCTTGCGCCGCCCCTTCCGACCCGATCCGTCCTCCCCGGCGTCGCCGGCGCGACCGGCCCGCTGAGGTCGGGGCTATCCGCCGCTGTCCTTGCACCGGCTGCGCCAGCGGCTCGGCGGGCTGGCGGTCCAGCGTACAAAGGCGCGCGTGAAGTTGGCCGGGTCCTCGTAGCCCAGCTTCGCGGCGATGTCGCCCACCTCCAGCGTCGTCTGCTCCAGCAGCCGCAAGGCTTCACGCCGACGCACGTCGTCCAGCAGGACACGGAAGCTGCTGCCTTCGCCCTGCAGCCGGCGCTTCAAGGTCCGCTCCGAGGTGTGCAGCCGTTCGGCCAGCTCCGCGAGCCCGGGGCGCCGTTCCAGCGCCAGCTCAAGCTCGCGCCGCACCTGGGCGGCCATCGACTCGGCCGCGCGGCCCTCCAACTCGGCCTCGGCCAGTTCGCGTTCGCACTGCACCACGGCCTGCAGGCAGGCGTCGCGGTTCGCCATCGGCAAGGGCAGCGCCAGGTAGTGCGCCGGAAAAACCAGCCGGACCGCGCGGCTGGCGAAACGGGCCGGCGGCAGCCGGTGCCGGTAGGCCGCATAGTGAGCCGGCTCGGCATGGTCGAAGTCGAGCGCCATCTCGGCCTGCGGCATGCCCGTCAGCTGCACCAGGGCACAGGCGCTGCCAACCCCCATCGCTTCGAGGAAAAACTCGCGCGCCTCGCCCAGCGGTCGCTGCTCATGCAATTCGAGCGCCGCCTGCTCGCCCTGCCGGTGCAAGGACACCGCCAGGTGGTGCTGGCGCACCGCGCCGAAACGCATGCCGAGCGCGATGGCCTCCCCGAGACTGGCGCTGGTCAACATCGCATAGCCGAGAAAACCATGGCTGCTGGGTCCAAGGCGCAGGCCGAGTTCCATGCCCAGGCCCTGGTCCCCCGTCAACCGGGCGGCCTGCAGCACCATCGCGGCGTAGGCGATCGGACTGATGCGGCCACCCGGACGCGCCAGGGACTCGGACGGGACCCCGGCGGCCTGGAGCACCGCCGCCGGATCCACACCCCGCTCGGCGACGATCGCCAGCAGCAGGGCTGGATACGCGACCGAAACGCTCGCGCGGTGCAGTGTCGACGAGGAGGAGGAGGCTGGCGGCATGGACAGGACAGCTTGGCCTGAAATGACAGGCATTCTGGCGCCCGCGCCCCTCACGTGTCTGTGTCCGCGCCCGCAAGAATCAGCGCCTTCGCAACAGAAGCTCGGAGTTCTGCCATGGTGCAAGTCGATATTTTCTGGGCCTGGGGCCTGGGCGGCGCCCTCGCCGTCGCGGCAGGCAGCCCGTCGCGTGCCCTCGCTCGTCCGCTGGAGAGCCGCTACTTCGTGACCACCCTGCTGTTTCTCGCGCTGATCTGGGCCCCCAGCGGCCTGTACCTGCTGCTGCGCCACCCGAGTTGGGAGACCATGCAGGTGGCCGAGAACTTCGCCAGCCTGCCGGCCTGGCTGGTGCTGGCCTTCGGCATCACGAACATCACGCAGGGGGTGCTGGGCTACCTCGTCGGCATCCGGCTGCTCCGGGCCGGACGGGTGCACCTGGCACAGCTGAACTGGCTGGCCGGGCACTACGCGATGTTTTTCGTGCTGATCTACGGCTGGGACGGTCGGGGCTACGACCGTTTCCTCTACGACCGCGACCTGTGGCCCGGCGCGCCGGCGTGGTCGCCCGGCGCGGGCGCCACGCTGCCCGAGCTGGGCGGCGCGGTGCTCGGCTTTGTCGGCAGCAGCGTCGGCCTCAGCCTGCTGCTGTGCGGTGTTTTCCTGCTGCCGGTGTTTCTGGGGCTCATGGCGCGCTGGGTCCGCGAAGGCCATGCAGTGCGAGGCCGGCCCGCGCACGAGTCGCCCAGCGCGGCCCGCATCGTCGGCACTGTGCTCGCGGCCACCCTGCTGCTGTGCCTGGGCGCGGCCCTGTTCAGCGCGCTGGTGGTCGGCGGGGTCGCCGGGCTGGTCTCGACGCTGCCCGGGCCGGTCGCGAGTGCCCCGCACCTGGTCGGCGTTCTGCTCGGGCTGCCTCTCAGCATCGTCCTGCTGTGGTTCGCGCTGCTGCGGCCGGACGGCGTGGCGGCACGCCTGTTGGCCCCCTTGACGCCGCTTGGCGAGGGCCAGCGCATCGAGCCTTGACGCCGAGCAAGCCGGGGTGGTGTGGGTCGTGTCAGGATAGACAAGTCTGGCGCCACCCCGGAGACGCTTTTCATGAGCTACCGCACCATCCTGGTCCACCTCGACGAAACCCCCCGCTGCACCTTGCGGGTGGCCCTCGCGGCGCGGCTGGCACGCCGCCACGAAAGCCACCTGCTCGGCCTGGCGCCGACCGGGGCAGCCGAGGCGCTGCGGCAGGTCGGCGGCACCTTTGGCGCGGTGGAGGAGGCTGAGTGGTCGAGGGCCGCCTTGCATGCGCGTGCCCAGAGCACGGCGCACTGTTTCCAGGCCCAGGCAGCGGCCTGCGGCACGCCGTCCTTCGAGGCCCGGCTGCACGAGGCCGACGTGTTGGCTTCGATGCTGCAGCATGCGCGCAACAGCGACCTGTTGGTGATTGGACAGAACGACCGGGCCTCCGGCGAGCCAGCGGTGCCCGCCGACTTTGCTCAGCAGCTGCTGCTGCAATCGGGCCGTCCGGTGCTGATCGTGCCCGGGCGGGGCGAGGTGCAGGACGTCGGCGAGCGCATTGTCGTCGCCTGGAACAACAGCCGCGAGTCAGCCCGCGCGATGTCGGACGCCCTGCCGCTGCTGGCGCGGGCGCGTTCGGTGCACCTGCTGTTCGTCGACGCGGCGGACAACGACGCCGTGGCGCCCACGCATGAACTGGAAGCCAGCTGCGAGTGGTTGCGCCGCCACGGCGTCGCCGCCGAGGGGCGGCGTGTCCTCAGCGCTGCAGAGGCGGGCCGGGCGCTGCTCAGCGGCGTCGAGGAACTGGGGGCGGACCTGCTGGTGATGGGGGCCTATGGCCACACCCGGCTGCGCGAGTTCATCCTCGGCGGGGCCACGCGCACCTTGCTGTCGCACATGAACGTGCCGGTGTTGATGTCGCGCTGAAGGGCCGCGACGCGGCCCCCGGAAGGCCTCTCTCAAGCTGTCGCCAGGACAGCCGGGAGGCTCCCCAAAGGGCCGCCGACAGGCGGCCCCAGCGCTTCAGTTGCCGTAGAGGAAGTCGCCTGCGGTCAAGCTCCCCGCGGCAGCGACCTGCACGGTGCCGATGATCACGCAGTCGTTGGCGACATTGCTGGTCGGGTTGTACCGGATCTCCCCGGTGTCGGTATCAACGTAGATCCCGGACGACGCGTTCAAGGCGTTGCAGGACGCCAGGTCGGCGTTGGGACCGACGAAGAAGTTGGCAGCGGCGAGCGGGTTGCCGGCCACGTTGCCGCCGACGAAGCTGAGCCCGATCACCCCCGGGGAAACCGCACCGGGCAGGCCGCTGTCGAGCAGGTTGGCCAGCACGATGCTGTCGTCGGTGCTGCTGAAGTCCTTGATCGCGTCGGCGTTGGCAACACCGCGGAAGGCAAAGACGAAACGGTCCGCGCCGGCGCCGCCGGTGAGCCCGTCATTGCCGGCACTGCCGGCCAGCACGTCGTTGCCGCTCCCGCCGTTGAGCTGGTCGTTGCCAGCGTTGCCGAACAGGGTGTCGTCGTTGGCACCGCCGTTCAGGCTGTCGTTGCCGTCGCCGCCGTTGAGCGTGTCGGCGCCGTTGCCGCCGTGCAGCCGGTCGATGCCCGCGCCGCCGTTGAGGGTGTCGGCGCCATCGCCACCGTCGAGGCGGTCGTTGCCGAGATCACCGTTGAGGGTGTCAGCGCCGTTGCCGCCCTGAAGAAGGTCGTTGTCGGCCCCGCCATTGAGGGTGTCCGCGCCATTGCCCCCGTCAAGAATGTCGCTGCCCGCGTCGCCGTTGAGTGTGTCCGCGCCCTCCTCGCCGATGAGATCGTCGTTGCCGGCGCCGCCGTTGAGGGTATCGGCGCCCAGCCCGCCATTCAGGATGTCGTTGCCGCCCCCGCCATTGAGCGTGTTGTTGAGGTCGTTGCCGGTGATCTCGTTGTCGAGCCCATTGCCGGTGCCGGTGACCGCCACCAGAGGCCCGGCGTTGTCGAGCACCAGGTTCTCGACATTGCTGCCGAGGGTGTAGCTGGCGAGGCGGGACACCACCTTGTCGACGCCGCCGGCGGCGGCCTCGACCACCACGTCGCCGGCCGAGTTGACGTTGTAGGTGTCGTTGTTGCTGCCGCCCGTCATGGTGTCGTTGCCGCCCGACCAGTTGGCGTTGAGTACGGAGAACAGGTCGGCGGTTGTGTCCGTCAGGGCTTCGCTCGCAGCGGTACCGAGGATGATGGCCATAGGTTACCTCCTTGTTGATAGGTCGATTGCCAGTGCTGCGCCGCGGGCTGGGCTGGCGTCGGGTCAGCGCTCGAGCCGGATGCAGGCCGGGTCTGCCAGCCCGCGAGCCCCCACGGGGGGAACGCAGCGAATCCACACTAGGCGATGCGACTCCGACAGGGACAAGCGTTTATGTAAGCAAAACGCTGCGGCCCGGGCGCGGGGCCCCTTGCCGCCGCGAGATACCTTCGCATGCCGCCTCCCTGCCCGAATGGGCGCGCCTTCCTCCCAGTGCCTGTCACACAAAACGGTTAAGAGTCATAAACAAACAGCCGTGCGTCTTGAAGAGCAAGCGACGTGCGGACCGCACGCGCAGGTGCCCTTGTGTGCAAGGCCCAGCTGCGGTCCGATACGGCGCGTCCGATCGGTCGTTGCGAACCTTGACTCAGCCGTCCATCACCTCGAAGCTGGCCGGTACTTCACGGAGACCCGATGAACCAGACCATCGACGAGCACCTGCGCCTGGCGCTGGAGCAGCAGCGGGCCGCTTTTGCGGCGGAGCCGTTGCCGACGCTGCGATCCCGCCGTGACCGGCTGCAGCGCATCCGCGCCATGACCGAGCGGCATGCGGAGGACCTGGTGGCTGCGATCGCCCAGGACTTCGGTCACCGGGCCCGGCAGGAAACCCTGCTCGCGGACCTGTTCACCGTGCAGTCGGCGGCCCGGCATGCGCTGCGCCACCTGCATGGCTGGATGAAGCCGCGCCGCGTGCCCACCGCCCTGCACTTCCTGCCCGCGCGCAACCGCTTGCTGCGCCAACCGCTCGGTGTCGTCGGCGTGGTGTCGCCCTGGAACTATCCCTACAACCTGGCGCTGTGCCCTGCGGTGGCAGCGCTGGCGGCCGGCAACCGGGTGATGATCAAGCCCTCAGAGCTGACCCCGGCCACCTCGGCGCTGATGGCGCGCATGGTGAGCGAGCATTTTGCAGCGGACGAGATGCAGGTCGTCACGGGCGACGCGGCCGTCGGCCGGGCCTTCACCGCGCTGCCTTTCGACCACCTGTTTTTCACCGGCTCGACGGCGGTGGGACGCGAGGTCGCGCAGGCCGCGGCGCGCAAGCTGACGCCGGTCACGCTCGAGCTGGGCGGCAAGTCGCCCGCGCTGATCGACCGCAGCGCCGAGCTCGCCCTGAGCGCCGAGCGACTGGCCTTCGGCAAGTTGCTCAATGCGGGCCAGACCTGCGTCGCGCCGGACTATGCGCTGGTGCCCCGCGAGATGGTCGAACCCCTGACACAAGCCGTGGTACAGGCAGTGCAGCGGCTCTACCCGACGCTGACCGGCAACCCGGACTACAGCAGCATCGTCGCCCCTCGTCATCTGGCGCGCCTGCAGGGCCTGCTGGCCGACGCGCAGGCCAAGGGGGCGCGGCTGATCGCGACCCACGAGGAAACGCCGGGCGGGCGCACGCTGGTGCCGCATCTGCTGCTGGACGTGCACGACGAGATGGACGTGATGCGGGAAGAGATCTTCGGTCCGCTGCTGCCCATCGTCGCCTACGACAGCGTCGACGAGGCGCTGGCCTACATCCGCCGGCACGAGCGGCCCTTGGCGCTCTACTGGTTCGGCCGCGACCGGCACGCCCAGCGCTATGCGCTGGAGCACACCCACTCCGGCGGCGTGACGGTCAACGACTGCATCTGGCACCTGGGACAGGAAGACCAGCCTTTCGGCGGCGTGGGCGCGAGCGGGATGGGTGCCTACCACGGCGAGTGGGGCTTCCGCACCTTCAGCAAGGAAAAGCCGGTGTTCCAGCAGTCCCGCTGGGCCGGCACGCGGCTGTTCCACCCGCCCTATGGGCGCGGCTTCGACCGGCTGCTCGGGCTGCTGAAAAAGCTGGCCGGCTGAGGCGGCGAGCCGCGGCGCACAGGGAAGCACAACCTGCGGACAATCCGCCCCCCGGCCCTGACAAAACATCGGGTCCGGGCGGCCCTTTTCAGAACAAGCTGCAGCGCGAAGCGCCGACAATCTGCACCGGATGCGATCGCGGCCTGGAGGGTTCTGTTGCGCCGACCCTGCGCCGCCTGTCCGACCTCAGCCATCGATAGGAGAGATGTTTCCATGATCAAGCATGCCGGAAGACCGCTGCTCGCGGCAGCCCTGACCACGACGCTCGGCGTCCTGGCCGCGGCGCCCGCCCTCGCCCAGACCACCATCCAGATCGGTGTCAGCAGCCCGCTGTCCGGCGCCCAGACCGCCGCGGGCCAGGACAACCTGGGCGGGGTGAAGCTCGCGGTGCAGGAGCTCAACGCCAAGCCCATCACGGTCAACGGCAAGCCGGTGCGTTTCGAGGTGCTGGCCGAGGACGACCAGGCCGACCCCCGCCAGGGCGTCTCGGTGGCCCAGAAGCTGGTCGACGGCGGCGTGAAGTTCGTGGTCGGCCCCTACAACTCCGGCGTGACGCTGCCGGCCTCGCGGATCTACAACGAAGGCGGCGTCGTGGTCGCGACGGTCGCCTCCAATCCCAAGGTCACCGAGCAGGGCTTCGAGCGGCTGTTCCGCGTCGGCGCGAGCGACAGCCAGCTGGGGGCCAAGATGGCGCTTTACGCGGCCCGCGAACTCAAGCTCAAGCGGGTCGCCATCATCGACGACCGCACGGCCTACGGCGTCGGCGTGGCCGACGAATTCGCCCGCGAGGCGAAGGCCAACGGCCTGACCATCACCTCTCGCGAGTACACCTCGGACAAGGCCGCCGACTTCACCGCCACGCTGACCACGATCAAGGCCGCCAAGCCCGACGCGATCTTCTTCGGCGGCTACTCGCCCCAGGCCGGCCCGATGGTGCGGCAGATGAAAAGCCTTGGCGTCCAGGCCAAGCTGCTTGGCGGCGACGGCATCTGCTCCAGCGAAACCGCCAAGCTGGCCGGCGGCGATCTGGTGGGCGACAACGTCTGGTGCACCCAGGGCGGCGCGATGCTGAACCGCCTCAACGCCGGCCAGGCCTTCGTCACCAAGTACCGCAACGCGCACAAGCGCGACCCGCTGACGTATGCGGTGTCCTTCTACGACGCGACGCACCTGATCGCCGACGCGATGCAGCGGGCCAACTCGACCGACCCGCAGAAGGTCGCCGCCGCGATGGCGGCGGGCAACTACAACGGCGTGGCCGGCAGCTATGTGTTCGACAGCAAACGCGACCTCAAGTCCTCGCCGGTGACCGTGTTTACCTTCAAGGGCGGCCAGCCGTCGCCTGTCGCGGGCCTGTAAGCCCGCTCCCGGGCGCCGCTGCTGCCGGGCGCGGCGCCCCCATTCGCGCGCTGCCGGCGCTCCGGGTAAATACCCATTCGGCCGGCGCATCCGCTGCCGTCCGGGCCGCGTATCAGCTTCACCCCCTCACTTCTTTCAGGAGATGACCGTGAAGCTACATGCCACCTGGGCGGGCCTCGCCGCCGCCACCTTCGCCGCCGGCGGGCTGCTGCCGCTGGCCGCCACAGCCTCGAGCCACCGCGAGGCGCCCTTCATCACCACCGCGCCCAAGGTCGATGCCACCGACCTCTATGCCTTCAGAAGCTATGAGCCGGGGCGGCAGGACTATGTCACCCTGGTCGCCAACTATCTGCCGCTGCAGGACGGCTACGGCGGACCCAACTATTTTTCGCTGGATCCCAATGCGCTCTACGAGATTCACATCGACAACAACGGCGACGCCAGGGAAGACCTGAGCTTCCAGTTCCGCTTCAAGAACAGCTTGAAGAACATCGCCCTGGCGGTCGGCGGCAAGCAGGTGGCGATACCGCTGCTGCAGGCCGGTGCGGTCTCCGGCGTCAACCCGGCGACGCTGAACCTGCGCGAGACCTACAGCATCGACGTGGTGCGCGGCGACCGTCGCTCCGGCAAGCGCAGCGCGGTGACCAACACCGCAGGCGGCGGCCGCGAGTTCGACAAGCCGCTGGATTTCATCGGTACCAAAACCTTCGGCTCGGTGGCGGCCTATGAAAGCTATGTCGGGCAACACCTTTACACGGTCAACATCCCCGGCTGCCCGGTGCCCGCCCGGGCCTTCGTCGGCCAGCGCAAGGACCCCTTCGTGGTCAACCTGGGCCGCACCTTCGACCTGCTCAACCTCAACCCGCTGGCGGCTTCGGGCGGCACCGACGACCTGGCAGACAAGAACGTCACGACCCTGGCCCTGGAGATCGCGGCCAGCTGCCTGACCGCCGGCGGCGACCCGGTGATCGGCGCCTGGACCACCGCCAGCCTGCGCCAGGGCCGGCTGCTCAGGTCACCGGCAGACCCGGGCCACCAGACCGGTGCGTCGCTCGAGGGCGGGCCCTGGGCGCAGGTGTCGCGGCTGGGCATGCCCCTGGTCAACGAGGTGGTGATAGGCCTGAAGGACAAGGACCGCTTCAACTCCAGCAAGCCGAAGGACGACGGCCAGTTTGCCGACTACGTCACCCACCCGACCCTGCCGGCGCTGATCGAGACGCTGTTCAAGGACGCCGGCGTCAAGGCGCCCACGCGCTTCCCGCGCCAGGACCTGGTGGTGGCCTTCCTCACCGGCGTGCAGGGTCTCAACAAACCGGCCAGCGGTAGCGCGGCGGAGATGCTGAGGCTCAACACCGCGATCGCGCCGACACCCAAGGGCGCACAGAAGTCGCTCGGCGTGCTGGCCGGCGACAACGCCGGCTTCCCGAACGGCCGCCGGCCGGGGGACGACGTGGTCGACGCAGCGCTGCGGGTCTCGATGGGGGTGCTGTGCACCCTGAACAACCCGGCGGTGTTCGGCTGCTCCCCGGGCGACGCGCCTTCCGGCGCACTGGCGCTGACCGACGGCGGCGCCAATGTCAGCGACGCCGCCTTCGGTGCCGCCTTCCCTTACCTGGCCACGCCGATTCCCGGCGCTCAATGAGGGAGACCGTCATGCATCAACGACATCAAGCGCATCGGCAGCGCTTCAGCGCTGCAGGCCTTCTCCTCGGCGGCGTGCTCGCGGCCGCCTTGTTGTCCGCCTGCGGGGGCGACCCCGGCGGCGGCAATGGAGACGGAGACGGCGGCGGCGCGGACGCCCCGCTGCCGGGCCAGGTCTCCAGCTCGAGCGAGTTCATCGCCTATGTGAAGCAGGTCATCGCCCGTTTCACCACTGAAGGCGAGCCGCTCGATGTGGGGCAGCTCGATCAGCCGAGGTCCGAGAGCGATGAGCCCGCGGCGCTTTGAGGCCGGCCGCGGCCGGCGTGTCGCGGCTGTGGTGCTGCTCGCGGTGGCCGCCGGCTTGCCGGACCGACCCCTCCAGGCCGCTGCCCGGCAGCCCGCGGCCAAGGAGGTGGTCGAGTCCCGCTTGCTGGCTCCGGAGCTGCGCCGCCAGGTGGCCGCCCTTGCCGCGGCCCGGCGCCCCGGCGGCCCTGTACCGGACCCACGGGCGGCACAGTGGCAGGCGGCCGCAACCGCGCGCCAGCTGCTGCAAGGCGCCCGCCGCGACGGCGATCCGCGGCGGGTCGGTTATGCCCGGGCCGCCCTGCAGCCGTGGTGGGACCGCGAGGAGGTGCCGGCCGACTTCGGTGTCATGCAGGCCACCGTCGAGCAGACCGAGCACCGCTTCGCCGACGCGCGCCGCCGGCTGGAACGCCTGCTCGCCCGGCACCCCGGACACCTGCAAGGCTGGCTGACCTTGTCCGGCGTGCGCGCTGTCCAGGGGGACCTGTCCGCGGCGCGCGAGGCGTGTGGACCGG
This sequence comes from Aquabacterium sp. A7-Y, assembly GCF_026153205.1. Taxonomy (GTDB): domain Bacteria; phylum Pseudomonadota; class Gammaproteobacteria; order Burkholderiales; family Burkholderiaceae_C; genus Caldimonas. The sequence continues at coordinate 11,051 of NZ_JAPFBW010000028.1, forward strand.
TGGCGGCCGTCGCACCCTCGTTCGGGGAACTCTGCCGGCTGCAGGTGGAGGTACAGACCGGCACGGCGGAAGCCGCCCTGGCGTCGCTCGGGCAGCTGGCTCGCGACGCCGACCCGGTGGTCGCCGCCTGGGCCGCCTCCCTGCAGGGCGAGACGCTGTCCCGGCTGGGTCGCCACGAGGCGGCCATCGCGGCCTTGCAGCGCGCGGCGTCCGCCGGCGAGCTGTACGACCGGCTGGCGCTGGCCGATGCGCTGCTGGCGGCCGAACGCCCGCAGGCTGCCGCGCTGGCCTTGCGCGACGCACCGCCCACCGACGCGGTGCTGCTGCGTCGGCTGCGTGCGCTGCCGCCCGGCAGCCCGGAGGCCGAGGCGCTGCGCGAGCTCTTGCGGCAACGCTGGGTCGGCGTGCGCGGCGACGAGGCGCGGCTGCACGCCCGCGAGCGCGCCTTGTTCGCGCTGTGGACCTCGGCCCCGCCGACCGAGGCGCGCGACTGGGCGGCCGCCAACCTGGCGCTGCAGCGCGAGCCGATCGACTTGCGCATTGCCGCCGAGGCCGCGCTGCGCGCCTCCGACCTGGCGCTGCTTGACGAGGTGCGCCGCCTGCAGGCGGCCAGCGGCCTGCGCGACCTGCGTCTGCAGGCCGCCTTGCGCTCGCCGGCCGGCCGCGATACGGCCCGCCTCACGCCCTGAGGCCCCTTGGTGAGATGCCCATGAAGACCCTGCTTCGAGGCCCGGTCCGCCGCGGCGCAACGCCCCTGTCAGGGTGGACACGCCTGCGTGCCGCCTGGATCACCTGCCTGCTCGCCGGCCTGATGCCGCTGGCACAGGCCCACACCGCCAGCACCGCCAGCTTGACGACTGACCGCAGCGTCGACCCGCCGGCGCTGGAGTGGCAGGTCGCATGGCGCGACCTGGATGCCCTGCTCGACCTCGATGCCGACCGCGACGGCCAGCTCACCTGGGCTGAGGCACAAGCCGCTTCGGACCGAATCGCCGCGCTCGCCGCGCAAAGTTTCGAGTCACCCGGCTGCGAGGCCGGGTGGCAGCTGGCTGGCACGGCGGTGCGCGGCGAGCTCGGGCAGGCGGTGCTGCGCAGCCGTGCCGCCTGCGCGCTGCCGGCCTGGGCCGGCATGCGCTACCGTTTCCTGGACGGCATAGACCCCGGGCACCGGCTGCTGCTGGCGAGCGCGCAGGGCGAGGCCCGGCTGGTGCGGCCCGGCGATACGCTGGACGCGAGCGCAACGGCGCCGGGAGGGTCTGCAGCACCGCTCGCCGGGATGGCCCTTGAAGGCCTGTTGCACATCCTGCGCGGCGCCGACCACGTGATTTTTGTCCTCACCCTGGTGCTGCCGCTGGCGCTGTTGACCCGGCGCGACGAAAGGCGCGCGGCGCTGCGTCGCCTGCTCGCAGTGGTCAGCGCCTTCACGCTGGCGCACTCGCTGACACTGGCGCTCGCCACGCTCGAGGTCTGGCAGCCGCCCTCCGCCGCTGTCGAGCCGGCCATCGCCCTGAGCATCGCGGTGGCGGCGCTCTACAACCTGTGGCTGCGCAAGACGCACGCGAGCCTGGCGGTGGCCTTTGCCTTCGGCCTCTTGCACGGCTTCGGTTTCGCCGAGGTGCTGGTGCCGCTGCAGCTGCCGCGGCTGGAGCTGGCAGCGGCCCTTGGCGTCTTCAATCTGGGCGTCGAGGCCGGCCAGTTGCTGGTGGTGGCGCCGGCGGTCCTCGTGCTGCTGGCGCTGCAGCGCCGGCCCGGTCTTGCGCGCAGGGTGCATGGGGCAGGCAGCGCCGCCTTCGCCGCCTGCGGCTTGCTGTGGTTCGCGCAACGTCTCGCGTGAGCCGCAGGGGGTGTGAACTGCGTCATGCTCGCGGCCGTGGACGACCGGGCCGGCGCAGCAAATGCAACACTCGTCATCGCTCTTGCCGGACGGCTTCGCACACTCGCGCGCACCTGCACCACCACACGGCGCCCGAGCGCCGACGAGGAGACCGACGATGACCCTGTGCTTGCTGCACCGCCTGGCGCGACCGATCGCGCTGCTTGTTGTTGTCACAGCCACCTGCCTGGGCGCTGCCCAGGCGGCCACGCTGCGCCTGGCCTGCAGCGGGCTGGGCAGGGAGCAGCAGCTGTGCCGCTCGGCCGCCGAGGCCTGGGGCCGCAAGAACGGCCACACGGTGGAACTCGTGAACCTGCCCGAGGACGCCGGCCAGCGGCTGCAGATGCTGCGGCGCGGCTTTGCCGAAACGCCCCAGGCCATCGACGTGGTGCAGCTGGACGTGGTGCAGCTCGGCGCACTGCGTGAACACCTGCTCGACCTCAAGCCCCACACGCGGGGCGCCGAGCGACAGCATTTCTCCTCCATGGTCGCCAACGGCACGCTGGACGGCAAGCTGCTGGCCCTGCCCTGGTTCATCGACGCTGGCCTGCTCTACTACCGCCGCGACCTGCTCGAGAAATACCGCCAGCCCGTGCCGCAGACCTGGGAGCAGCTCCAGGCGGTGGCCCAGCACATCCAGACCGCCGAGCGCCAGGCCGGCAACCCGCGCCTCTGGGGTTACGTCTGGCAGGGCCGCAACTACGAAGGGCTGAGCTGCAATGCGCTCGAATGGATCGCCAGCTTCGGCGGCGGCACGCTGCTCGACGAACGCGGCCGGGTCACGGTGAACCAGCCCAAAGCCGTGCGCGCGCTGGAAACCGCCGCCGGCTGGATCGGCCGCATCTCGCCGAGGGAGGTGCTGGACTGGGGCGAGGAGGAATCGCGCACCGCCTTCCAGGGCGGCCATGCCGTCTTCATGCGCAACTGGCCCTATGCCTGGGCGCTGACCCAGGCGCCGGGCAGTGCGCTGCGCGGCAAGGTGGGCATCGCCGTGCTGCCGGGCGGGGGCGGGTCCGGCCGGCAGGCGGCCACGCTGGGCGGCCAGCAGCTCGCGGTCTCGCGTCATGCCGCCGAGCCCGCCCTGGCCGCCGAGCTGGTGCTGCATCTCACCGGCGCGGCGGTGCAGAAGGAGCGAGCGCTGAAAGCCTCCTACAACCCGACCCTCAACGAGCTCTACCGCGATCCGGAGGTGAGGGCGGCCAATCCCGATCTCGGCATGCTGCTGCAGGCCTTCTACAGCGCCGTCGCGCGCCCCTCCACGGTCACCGGCGCGAAGTACCCCGAGGTGAGCGCCGAGTTCGCCCGGGCCGTCCATGAGGTCCTGTCGGGGCGTGCGCCAGCCGGCGGCGCGATGGCGGCCCTCGAAACGCGGCTGCGCCAGATCCTCGGCAGCCGCGACAAGGCGACAGCCGACGGACCTTGAGCGCCCTTCAGACCCCCAGCTCCGGCGAGCGCTTCAGATGGCGCAGCTTGTCCGGGTTGCGCACCACGTAGACGGCCGCGATGCGGCCCTCCGGCCCGGGCTCGATGGCCAGGGTCTGGACCGGGCTGCCGTCGAGGGCGTCGTACATCAGCCAGCCCGGCATGCCGTTGATCTCGGCCGGCACCACCCGGTGGCGGCCCGGGTCGGCAAGGCGTGCAAAACCGACCAGCGCCTTGGCGATCCGCACCGCCCCGATCAAGGGCCTGGGCACCGCCGCCACGACCCCGCCGCCATCGGACACGAAACGCGCGTCCTCCGCCAGGGTGCGCGCCAGCGCCTCCACGTCGCCCTGCGCGAGGGCCGCCGCGAAAGCCTGCAGCAGGCGCCGCCCCTCCCCGGCCGCCACCTCGGAACGCGCCTGGCCCGACTTCAGGTGCTGCCGGGCCCGGCTGGCGAGCTGCCGGCAGGCCGCGCTGGAACGCTGCAGCCGCGCGCCCACTTCGTCGAAGTCGAGATCGAACACGTCGTGCAGCAGGAAGGCCGCCCGCTCCAGCGGACTGAGGCGCTCCAGCATGAGCATGAAGGCCATCGACACGTCCTGGGCGTATTCGGTCGCGACGTCCGGGCCGGGGTGCCAGGCCTGGCTTTCGTCGACCAGCGGCTCCGGCAGCCAGGTGCCGACATACTGCTCGCGGCGCTGCCGGGCGCTCTGCAGCCGGTCCAGGCACAGGTGGGTGGCGACGCGCGACAGGAAAGCGCGCGGGTTCTCGACCTCGCTGCGATCCGCGCCCTGCCAGCGCAGCCAGGTGTCCTGCACCACGTCCTCCGCCTCGGCGCGGGAGCCGAGCATGCGGTAGGCAAGTGCACGCAGGTAGCGGTCGTGGGGGCGGAAGCTGTCGTCGTCGCGAGGAATCTCAGGCGGCATGGCGTGGTAGGGAAACAAGGGATCCGGTCGAGTCGCCGACGCGCACCTGCTGGCAGGCGCGGCCGTGGCCGAGGGCGTATTTGAGCATTGGATACAGGCGCGTGCCGGTGACGGTGAGCGCGAGCGAGGCCAGCCCCCGGTCGCCCCAGCGCTGGTGCACCGACTCGATCAGCTCGCCCAGCTCCGGCGCATGCGACACCACCGCCCGGGCATAACGCCCCGCGAGGGCCGTGTCCGGGTCCAGGGCCTCCAGCTCGTCCCGCAGCAGCGCGTTCAGGACGGCGTCGCTGACGCCCTCCTCCCGCGCCATGTCCACCACCAGCTGGGTGCAGGGCCCGCAATCCTCGGCGCGGGTGGCGACCAGCTTGGCGGCGTACCAGGCCGCCAGCGGCAGGTCCTGCCGGTGCTGCGCCAGCGCGGTCGCGCGGGCAAAACGGAAAAAGCCGCCGCGGCTCATGCGCAGCAGTTCGTGCAGATAGCCGGCGTCATAGCCGTAACGTCGTTCGAAGGCGGCGATACGCCAGCGGATCAGGGTGTTGAGCATCGGTTCACCTGGTTGCGGGAGAGTTGTGGAGAGCCGCCGGCTGCAGCGGAAGAGCCAGGGCCAGCGCCAGCAGGGCCGGCACAATGACGCCGGGGACGTCGCGCCAGAGGGCCTGCCAGCCGCAGATCCCCAGCAGGGTCTCGGCGATGTGCACCCCGGCGTGCAGCAGCAGGAACAAGGCTCCCGCCAGCGCAGCCGGGCCGCCCTGCCGGGGCCGCCAGGCGCGCCAGGCCAGGCCGAAGGCGCTGACCAGGTAGGCACAGCCGATGTCGCGGACGAAGTGGAAGTTCAGGGGGCCGGTGCTGTCCACGCCCGGCACGCTGTCGTACCAGGCTTTGGGAAACAGCAGCATGGCCAGGCCGTTGGCCGCCAGGCCGGCAGCCAGGAGCACGCGCAGGAGTTGGGTCATGTCAGGAAAGCAGCCGTGAAGTGGTTCTGCCTGACAAGACGAAACAGGCGACGCCGGTGTGACATGCCCGGTGACACAAGTCCCGGCGTCCGGGGTGGCTCCCGGGGCCGGGGGCCCGCCGCGGGGCGCGGCGAGCCGTTCAGGGGCCGCAGGACGGCCTGCTCAGATCTCGGTGTCCCAGGCCTTCGACAGCCGCACCGCGCCGTTGATGATGCCCACCATCGAATAGGTCTGCGGAAAGTTGCCCCACAGCTCGCGTGTGTGCGGGTGAGTGTCTTCCGACATCAGCCCCAGGTGGTTGCGAGAGTCCAGCATGGTCTGGAAGATCTCGCGGGCCTGCTCCTTGCGTCCGATGCGCGCCAGCGCGTCGATGCGCCAGAAGGTGCAGATGTTGAACGAGGTCTCGGGCCGCCCGAAGTCGTCGGGCGCCTCGTAGCGGCGCATGTAGGGGCCGTCGCAGAGGGTGCGCTCGAGCGCGTCCACGGTGGCGATGAAGCGCGGGTCCTGCGGGTCGATGCAGCCGATCTCGGCCATCAGCAGCACGCTGGCGTCGAGGTCGCGGCCGCCGAAACTCTCGGCGAACACCTGCCGGTCGGCGTTCCAGGCCTTGGCGAGCAGGCCTTCGCGGATGTGCGCGGCGCGCTCGCCCCAATAGGCCGCGCGGTCGGCCAGCCCCAGGCGCACCGCGATCTTGGCCAGCCGGTCGCAGGCGCCCCAGCTCATCAGCACCGAGGAGGTGTGCACGCGGGCCCGGGTGCGCAGCTCCCACATGCCGGCGTCGGGCTGGTCGTGCACCCGGAAGGCCTGCTCGCCAACCTGCTCGAGCAGCTTGAACTCGGCCAACCCGGCCGGCCGCAGCAGCCGCTTGTCATGGAAGGCCTGGGCCGCGCCCAGGATGACATTGCCGTAGACGTCGTGCTGGAAGTGCTCGTGCGCCTGGTTGCCGACCCGCACCGGCCCCATGCCGCGGTAGCCCGGCAGGTGCTCGACGAAACTCTCCGGCAGCTCGCGCTCCAGCGCGATGCCGAACAGCGGCTTGATGTGGCCGCCGGCCGCGTCCGACACCACGTTGGTGAGGTAACGCAGGTAGTCCTCCATGGTGCCGACCTCGGACAGGCTGTTGAGCGCCCGCACCACGAAAAACGCGTCGCGCAGCCAGCAGTAGCGGTAGTCCCAGTTGCGCTGCGTGCCCGGCGCCTCGGGGATGCTGGTGGTCATCGCCGCGATGATCGCGCCGGTGTCCTCGAACAGCGAGAGCTTGAGCGTGATGGCGGCGCGGATCACGGCGTCCTGCCATTCCAGCGGGATCGCCAGGCGGCTGCTCCAGGTGCGCCAGTAGCTTTCGGTCTGCTGCTGCAGCGAGGCCGCCGTGTCCGCGATGCCGCCGGCCAGGGTCTCGTCGGGGCCGAGGATGAAGTTCAGCGGCCGGTCCACCACGAAGGTCGTGTCGCTGAGCAGATAGTGAAGCGGCGCATCGGTGGTCAGCCTCAGCGTCATCGAGGGTCCGACGTAGCGCACATGGTGGCTGCCCTGGGTCAGGGTCGGTGTGGTGGCGCCCCAGTCGAAACGGGGGTTGAGCTTCACCTTCACGCGCGGCGCACCCGCGATCGGCCGCACCCGCCGCACCAGCGAGACCGGCCGGAACATGCGCTCGCGGCTGAAAAAGCGCGGCGCGAAGTCGGTCACCTCGATGCCCTGGCCCTGGTGGTCGTAGAGCCGGGTCCGCAGCACCGCGGTATTGCCGTCGTAGCACTGCTCGCTGTGCGAGTAGCCCTCCAGCTCGAAGCCCCACAGGGCGCCCCGCTCCGAGGGGTCGATCAGCGCGTTGAACACCGGGTCGCCGTCAAAACGCGGCAGGCAGCACCAGACGACGCGGGCATGGCGGTCGATCAGGGCGCTGAAGCTGCAGTTGCCGACGACCCCCAGCTGGAGGGTGGACGGCGTTTCGAGGGCAAGGGTCGATGTGGGCTTGTGGCTGTGCATGGAAGGGTCTCCGACGGATGCCCGGGCGCCGGCGCGAACACGGCGCGACGCAGGCAGTGCCCGGGCAGGCGGCATTGGAGCGCCTGCCGGGCCGATCCAGATTTCGTCTGTTAACCCCGCGGCTCCCCGCCCGGGGGCGCCCGGCCAATGTTTCGTTCGTGACGCTCGTGAAGCGCCGGCCCCGTGACGCTGAAACGAAACAAATCTGCCCGCAAAACCGGCTCCCTACATTGGCCCGGCGCCGCCCGCAAGACCGGGCGCGTGTCTCGAACGATCCACAAAAGAGGAGCACCATGAACATCCATACGCGTCTGCTGCCGCTCGCGGCTGCCCTGCTCGCCGCCTTGCCCGCGGCCGCCCAGAAGGCCCCGCCGGTCGACTTCCACGGTTATTTCCGTGCCGGCGTGGGCGCCAGCGGCGGCGGCGGGGACCAGGCCTGCTTCCAACTGGCCGGCGCGACCAAGAAGTACCGCCTGGGCAACGAATGCGAGGCTTACGGCGAGCTGGAGCTCGATGCCACCGTGCACGAGACGCCCGGGGGCAGCCGCTTCAAGATCGGCACCATGCTCGCGCTGGTGATGCCCAACCACAGCGACTGGGAGTCGGACAACGTCACGCTCAACTGGCGCGAAGCCTTTGTCGCGGTCGAGAAGATGGGCGAAGGCGCATTCGCCGATGCGACCCTCTGGGCCGGCAAGCGCTACTACGACCGCCACGATGTGCACATCAACGACTTCTATTTCTGGAGCAACTCCGGTCCGGGCGCCGGCATCGAGGACATCAACGTCGGTCTCGGCAAGCTGAGCTACGCGCTGCGCCGCAACGGCGAGAAAAGCGAGACCGTGAGCGCCGAGCGCCGCCAGCTGCTGGGCCACGACATCCGCTGGAAGGACATCCCGGTCAATCCGGAAGGCGCGCTGACCGTGGGCCTGGACCTGCGCCACCGCCACAGCGACAAGGGCGTCAAGAACCCGGGCGGCCAGGGCCTCACGGTGATGCACACGCAGAAAGGCCTCTTCAACGGCGGCTACAACAAGGCCGCGCTGCAGTTCGGCAAGGGCGCGCTGTCCAACCTGGACCACAGCTTCCCGTCCTTCGACGCCGACAAGAGCGACAAATCCTGGCGCCTTGTCGAGTCGCTGGTCTGGCAGCCCGGCAACGGATCGCGCTGGTCGGGCATGGCGACGCTGGTCTACGAGGACCGCGACCTGACCGGCAGCTACGACAACGGCGACAGCAAGAGCGGTCGCTGGATCTCCTTCGGCGTGCGGCCCGTCTACCATTTCACCGACCGCTGGAGCCTGGCCAGCGAACTGGGCCTGGACCAGTTCAAGCCCGAAGACGGCGCCAACCGCAAGCTCACCAAGCTGACCGTGGCGGCCCAATACGGCAGCGGCGCCAACTTCTGGGCCCGCCCGGTGATCCGCGCCTTCTGGACCCACGCGCGCTGGAACCGCGCCGGGCAGGACGCGGCCAAGGCCGGCGAGACGCTGTCGGACACGGGGATCTTCGGCAGCAGCCGCAAGGGCAACACCTTTGGGGTGCAGGCGGAAGTCTGGTGGTAAAGCCGGGGGGCTTCAGCCCCCTCGCAGGCAGAAAAAAGGGCCGGAACTTCTCCGGCCCTTTTTACATGGCGCTCTACGGCGCCCGCCCCCCTCTCTCACCCCTGCCCGCTCACCCGCACCGTTCGGCGCAAGGCCTGCCCGTCCTCGCGGAAGACGTGCACGCTGTCCGCCGGAAGGTCGAAAGCGATATGGGCGCCCACCTCCACCCGCTCGTCAATGGTCTTGGCCAGCAGCGGCGCGGCCAGACCCGGCACTGCCAGATAGACATAGCTGTGCTCGCCGAGCCGCTCGACGTGGCTGACCGGCGCCCTGAAAGGCCCCTGGCCCAGCCTCACGTGCTCGGGCCGCAGGCCCAGCATCACCGGATCGCCGACCCGGGCCTCGCCTTGCACCCGGGCGCACACCGCGCGCTCGTTCCACAGCGCGTACAGCTGCTTGTCCTCGACGCCTCGCACCACGGCGGGCAGGAAGTTCATGGCCGGCGAACCGATGAAACCTGCGACGAACTGGTTGGCCGGATGGTGGTAGAGCTCCAGCGGGTGGCCGACCTGCGCGATGCTCTGCCCGCCGTGGGCGGCCGGGTTGGGCCGCAGCAGCACGATCTTGGTCGCCAGCGTCATCGCCTCGACCTGGTCGTGCGTCACGTAGACCATGCTCACGTCGCCCAGTTCGCGGTGCAGCCGCGCGATCTCCACCCGCGTTGCCACTCGCAGCGAGGCGTCCAGGTTGGACAAGGGCTCGTCGAACAGGAAGACCTTGGGTTTGCGCACGATGGCCCGGCCGATTGCAACCCGCTGGCGCTGTCCGCCCGACAGGGCCTTGGGCTTGCGGTCGAGCAGCGCCTCCAGCCGCAGCGCGCGCGAAGCCTCGCGCACACGCGACTCGATCTCCGCGCGCGGCAGCTTCTGCTGCTGCAGGCCGAAGGCCATGTTCTCGTAGACCGTCATGTGGGGATACAGCGCGTAGCTCTGGAACACCATCGCCACATTGCGCGCCGAGGGCGGGCGGTCGTTGACCACCACGCCGTCGATCTCGATCTCGCCCTCGCTGGGGTCCTCCAGCCCGGCGATGAGGCGCAGCAGGGTCGACTTGCCGCAGCCCGAGGGGCCGATGAAAACGCAGAACTCGCCCGGCGCGATGTCCAGGTCGATGTCCTGCAGCACGCCGACCTCGGCAAAGGATTTCTCGACCCCGCGCAGTTGGATGCGACTCATATTCCGAAGGCTTTCAGTCAGGAAGCAAGGAAGGCGGCCCGGCCGGCGGACCGCCTACGGCTCAGCCCTTCACGGCGCCGGCGGTGAGGCCGGAGACGATCAGGCGCTGGAAGTACAGGACCAGGGCCACCAGCGGCAAGGTGACGATGACGGAGGCGGCCATGATGCTGCCCCAGGGCAGCTCGTAGCCGCTGGGGCCGCTGATCATCGAGATGGCCACCGGCACGGTGCGCTGCTCGGTGGAGAGGGTGAAGGTCAAGGCGAACAGGAACTCGTTCCAGGCGGCGATGAAGGCCAGCAGCCCGGTGGCGGCGACCGCGGGCCACAAGAGCGGCAGGAAGATCTTGAAGATCAGCGTGAAGACCCCGACGCCGTCCATCGTCGCGGCCTCCTCCAGCTCCTTGGGCAGCTGTTTCATGAAGGTCACCAGCACCCAGACCGTGAACGGCAGGGTCAGCAGCAGGTCGGCGAACAGCAGCGCGCCCAGGCGGTCGTAGAGCCCGGCCCAGCGCACCAGCTCGAACATGCCCGAGAGCACCGCGACCTGCGGGAACATCGAGGCCGACAGGATGGTCAGCAGCAGCGTCCCGCGGCCGCGGAAGTCCACCCGCCCCAGCGCCCAGGCCGCCATCAGGCTCACGCCCAGCGACAGCAGCACCACCCCGCCGGCCACCAGCACCGAGTTCATCAGGTTGTGCGCGAAGGGCTGCTCGCGGAACACGCTGAGGTAGTTCTCCAGGGTCGGCTGCGCCGGGATGAACTCGGGCGAGAACAGCCCGGTGCGGCCCTTCAGCGAGCTGGAGATGGCATAGAGGAAGGGGAACACCGAGAACAGCACCAGCGCGGCGGCGGCCAGGTAGTAGCCGATGCGGGGCAGCCACTTGGGGAGGCGGTAGGGGCTCATTGGTCCACCTTCTCGAGCGCCGGGCGCAGCAGGGCCATGTACAGGAGGGTCAGCAGCGCGATGGTGAAAAACACCACCGTGGCGGCGGCCGAGCCGTAGCCGACCTGCTGGAAGTCGATCAGCTGTTCGCGCACGAACACCGACATGCTTTTGGTGCTGCGGCTGTTGGAGGTCATCACATAGATCAGGTCGAAGACACGCAGCGCGTCGAGCAGGCGGAAGATCATCGCGACGGCCACGCCGGGCAGGATCAGCGGCAAGGTGACGCGGCGGAACACGGTCCAGGGCGGCACGCCGTCGACGCGGGCGGCCTCGTAGCAGTCGGCCGGCACCATCTGCAGGGCCGCCAGGATCAGCAGGGCCATGAAGGGGGTGGTCTTCCAGACGTCGACCAGCACGACGGTGAAGAGGGCCAGGTCGGGGTTGGCGGTCCAGGCCACCGGGGCCGACAGCAGGCCCAGCGAGAGCAGGTAGTGGTTCACGACGCCGAACTGGTCGTGCAGCATCCAACTCCACATCTTGGCCGAGACCACGGTGGGGATGGCCCAGGGGATGAGCATGGCCGCGCGCAGCAGGGTGCGCAGCCGTGAGGGGTGGTTCAGCAGCAGCGCCACGCCCAGGCCCAGCAGCGTCTCGATGCTGACCGACAGCAGGGCGAAGCCCAGCGTGTTGCCGACCGAGCGCCACCAGTCGCCGTCGCGCAGCAGGCCGTACTCACCGAGGTAGTTCTCCAGCCCGACAAAGCCGGGCGCCTGCTGGCCGCCGAGTTGCGCGTCGGTCAGGCTGAACCAGATCGTGCGGCCCAGCGGCCAGCCGGCCACCAGCAGCAGGAGCAGCATCGCGGGCGCGAGCATCAGCCAGGCGCGCCGCGCGCGCCGGGCCGACAGCGAGGCCGCTCGCGGCGCTCGCCGGACGTCCTCGGGCGCCGCCGACGCGGCGCCCACGGCAGCATGGACCGTGGAGCTGGCCATGAAGCTTCGCCCCCGGCTCAGCGCCACTTGCCGCCGCGGCCCAGGCGCTGCACCGAGGCTTCCAGCTCGGCCAGCGCCGGTTCGGCCTTGGCCTTGCCCGACAGCACCTCGTGCACCGCGTTCCAGAACTGGTTGCTGACCTGGTTGTACTTGGCGCCGGTGACGGTCGCCGGACGGCCCACCGCGCTGGTGAAGGTTTCGTGCAGCTCGGCCATGAAGGGATTGGCCTTGAGGATGTCGGCGTCCTTGTAGAGCGCCGCGATGGTCGGGTTGAAGGAGCCCTTGAGCGCGCGCTCCTTCTGCACCGCCTGGCTGGTCATGTAGATCACCAGGTCGGCCGCCACCTCGGGGTTCCTGGAGTACTTCGACACGGCGAGCAGCTGCCCGCCCAGCGCGGCCGCGTGGCGCCCGCCGGTGCCGCCCTTGGGCAGCACGGCGATGCCGACCTTGCCCTTCACGGCGCTGCCCTCGGCCTGCGAGAGCGACCAGGCATAAGGCCAGTTGCGCATGTAGACCGCGTTGCCGGCCTGGAACACGCCGCGCGCGTCCTCCTCGCCGTAGTTCAGCACGGCGGTCGGCGAGATGGTGCCGACCCAGCCGGCCGCGGTCTGCACCGCCTTGACGGCCTGCGGGTTCTTGACGCTCACCTTGCCGTCGGGCTCGACCACGGTGCCGCCGCCATGGCTCGCCAGCCATTCCACCGCGTTGCAGGTCAGGCCTTCGTAGGCGCGGCCCTGCCAGACATACCCCCACAGGCGCTCATTGCCCGAGGCGCGCTCGGCGTCCTGGATCTTCTTGGCGCTGGCGCCCAGCTCGTCCCACGTGGTGGGCACCTTCTGGCCGTGTTTCTCCAGCAGGTCACGACGGTAATAAAGCAGCCCGGCGTCGGTGAACCAGGGCATCGCGACCAGCTTGCCGCCCACCGTCACGTTGGCGAGGATGCCGGGGAAGTGCTGCTTCTCGGCGCCCTTGGCATGGGGCTGCAGGTCCAACAGGTGGGACGCCAGCATGCCGGGCCAGACCACGTCGACCTGGAACACGTCGATCTTGTCCGAGCGCGAGCTCAGCACCTGCTGGTAGAGCGCCAGGCGCTCGCTGCCGTCGTTGGGCGTGGCGACCACCTGGACCTCGTGGCCGGTCTTCCTGGCCCACTCCTGGGCGGCGGTGCGACACATCTCCAGCTCCTGGCCGACGGCGCCGCAGGAAATCTTCAGGGAGGCGGCCTGTGCCGTCGCGCAGGCCAGCAGGGCGGCCAGGGACAGGGCCATCGAGGTTCGGTTCATTCGGTGCTCCTAGGGTGGTGCGTGTGCAAGGTCGGCACGAGTGCCTGCGGGCCGGAGCGTCCACCGAAGCCGCCGTCGCTCCGCAAGCCAGCTGCGGGGGCGAAAACGCGGGTTGTCTCCTCCGGTCTTGTGTGCCGGCCCAGGGACATTGGAGCGGCGTGCCGTGAACCGAAAATTTCGTTTGTTATTCAGGCCGTCGCGCCGGCTGTTTCTGCCGTCCGCAGCTGCTCCTGCAGGCAGGCGGCAAGCGCGGCGGCGTCGAAGGGCTTGTGCAGGAAAGGCTGGCCCGGCAGCCAACCCGGACGCTCCTGCAGCATCTCGGCCGACAGGCCCGACATCAGCACCACCGGCAGCCCGGGGCGCCGCGCCTGCACCGCCTGGCGCAGCCGCGGTCCGTCCCAGCCAGGGCCCAGGCAGACGTCGCTCAGCACCAGTTCCGGCACCGGCTCGAGCTGCAGCGTCGCCAGCGCGGCCTCGGCCGAGGCCAGCAGTCGCACCTCCGCCCCGGCCTGCGCCAGCAGGTCCTGCACGGTCGCGCCGAAGGCCGCATCGTCATCCACCACCAACACACGCCGTCCCGCCAGCGCCGCCAGGGAAGCCGGCGCCGAGCCCGGCGCCCCGGGCAAGACACAGGGCCCCTCGCGGCACAGCGGCAGCGACAGCACGATGCAGGTACCCTCGCCCGCCCGGCTGCTCAGCTCGATCTCGCCGCCGGACTGCTTGACAAAACCGTACACGATGGACAGACCCAGCCCGCTGCCCTCCCCCGCCGGCTTGGTCGTGAAGAAGGGCTCGAACACCTTGCCCACGGCGGCCTCGGGAATGCCGCTGCCGGTGTCGGCCACTTCCAGCCGCGCGGCGCTGCCCGCGACCCCTGTCGACACCGTCAAGCGACCGCCCTCGGGCATCGCCGCGGCGCTGTTGAGGACCAGGTTGAGCAGCGCGTTCTCCAGCTGCCCACGGTCGATGTGCAGCCGCGCGCCGGGCGCTTGCAGCCGCAGCTCGACCTCGACCTGGGTCCCGGCGCTGTACTCGATCAGGTCCCGCATCTCCTCGACCATTTCGTCGAGCAGCACCGTCTCGGCCTGCAGCGGCTGGCGCCGCGCGAAGGCGAGCAGCCGCCGGGTCAATGCCGCTGCGCTGGTGGCGACCCGCTGCACCCGTGCCAGCCGCGCCAGCGTGACCGGGTCCTGGCGCAGGTCGGGCTGCAGCAGCGGCAGCGTCCCGAGGATGGTGCCGAGGTAGTTGTTGAAATCGTGCGCCACGCCGCCGGTCAGCTGTCCCAGCACCTCCAGCTTCTGCGCATGCTGCAGCTGCTGGTCGATGGCGCGGCGGGCGCTCAGGTCGGTGATCAGCGTCACCGCGCCGGTGCCCGGCATCGCGCGGGTGCGAGTGTCGAGCACCACGCCGCCCGGCAGGTGCAGCTCGACATGGTCGAAAGCCCGGAAGTGGATGCGGCGGGCTTCGGCGAGCGGACGGCTTTCGGTGCGCCCCGGCGCGGTCCAGCGCGTGCCGGGCGGCAGGCGCTCCAGCAGCTCGGTCGCCCGCAGGCCGGGATACGGGGTGATGCCGTGGCGCGCCAGCAGATGGCCCAGCTGCGGGTTCCACAGCAGCAGCCGGCCGCCGGCGTCGAACACCGCCAGCGCATCGGTCATGCTGTCGTGCACCGCGGCGATCATCTCTTTCTGGGTGCGGAGGTCGTTGACCAGATGCTGCTTGGCGACCAGCGCCTCGCGAAAGACCTCGAAGGTGCGGGCCAGCGCCCCCAGCTCGTCGCGGCGGCTGGTGGCCGGCGTCGGCTGGGCGGTGTCGCCCTGGGCGAGGCGCGACATCACCTCGGTGATTTTCTCGATGCCGGCGACCAGCCGCCGCACGTAGCGCGTCGCCAGCATCGCGATGCCCAGGCAGGCGAGCTGCAGGACCAGCATGCCGGTCTCGCCGAAACGCACCGCCCGCCGCACCGCCTCGCTGCGCTCGGCCGCCGCGTCGCGCAGCCCGCCGACGTAACGCGAGACGCTGTCGCTCAACTCGGTCGCATTGGCGCGCGTCAGCACCACCAGATAGGCATTGCGCCGCTCCAGTTCCAGCAGCTTGCGGCGGCGCGACAGCAGGCCCTCGCTGTTGCTCGCCAGCTCCTCCAGCGTTTGCCGCGTGTCGGCGCTGTAGCGCGCCAGCGCGCCGCGGCGCCGCGCCGCCAGCATCGACACCTCGACATCGGCTTCCAGCCGCCCGAGGGTGGCTGCCGCGTCGGCCGAAGCCCCCTGCACCAGGCTGGACCACACCACCACCAGTGCCGGATCCGGCGAGGCGCCCCGCTGGCCGGGTGCATTGAGTTCGTTGCCGGCCCGGTCCAGCCGCGTCAACTGGGCCTCGAAACCCTGCTGCAGCTCCAGCTTCAGGCGGGTCAGCGCCAGCAACTGCTTGAGGTCGCGCTCGACTTCGGCATGCAGGCCGGCCAACAGCCCGCTCAGCTCGCCCGCCGGCGGCAGCGAGCCGGCATGGCGGCCGATCTGCTGCAGCAGTTCCTCGACCGCGGCGGCATCTTCATTGAACTCGCTCCAGCTGCGCGACTCACCGAGCTTGGGCGCCACCGCGGCGAGCTGGGTGGTGCGCTCGGCCAGCTCCAGCGCATCGGCGATGTTGGGCAGCAGCTCGCCTTCGAAACCCGCCACCGCCTGCTGGGCGCCGCGCATGCCCACCCAGCCCACCGTCGCAAGCGAGAGCGCAGCGACCAGCAGGATCAGGAAGGCCGCCAGCAGGCGGGTGCGCACGCGGGCGAAGGCGCGGTTGGTTTTCATCGTCGAGGCCGGCCCTCAGAGCCGCACCACGTCGGCCGCAAAGACGTAGCCCAGGCCGCGCTCGGTGCAGATGAACTGGGGGTGGCGCGGGTTGGGCTCGATCTTGCGGCGCAGCCGCAGGATCAGCACGTCCACCGTGCGGTCGAACACCTCGGTCTCCAGGCTGCGGGTCTGCTCCAGCAGCTGGTCGCGCGTCCAGACCCGGTGCGGGTGGCGCACGAACACCTCCAGCAGCCGGAACTCGCCCGGCGTGAGCTCGCACAGCGCGCCACTGCGGGCTCGCAACTCGCGCGCCCCCATGTCCAGCACCCAGGCACCGAAACGCAGGCGATCGCCGCGCGGAGTGTCGGGGGCGGCCGGCTCCGGGACCGGCGCTGTCACGTCGCCGTAGCGTCGCAGCACCGCACGCACCCGGGCCACCAGCTCGCGCGCCGGGATGGGCTTGACCAGGAAATCGTCGGCTGCCAGCTCCAGCAGCAGCACCCGGTCGGTCTCGTCGCTGCTGCCGCTGATCATGATCAGCGGCACCTCGGAATACTGGCGCAGTTGGCGGGCCACGGTCAGGCCGTCCTCCGCCCTGAGGCGCAGGTCGAGCAGCACCAGGTGATAGTGGCGTTTCGTCAGCGCCTCGCGCATCGCGGCGCCGCTGTCGACCCCGTCGACCTCGAAGCCGGCGCGCGTCAGCAGGTCCTGCAGCAGCGCGACCATGTCGCGCTCGTCGTCCACCACCAGCAGGCGGGGCTTTAAGCTAGGCTTTGTCTCCACGTCTTTTATATCCGGGGGTCGCTGCCCCCCTTGTCATGTCGTCTTGCAAGCGCCCGGGCGGCCGGTTGCACGCGCGCAGTGTGCGCGAGAGCCGGCCGGCGCCGGTTTCGATTGTTAACGGCAGCGCGGCCGCCTCGACCCGCGGGAACCCCGTATTCGGCGTCGAAACTTCGTTTTTACCTGAGTAAAAGAACCGAAAATTCAGATGTACACGAAGTAATTTGAAGCGTAGATTGCGAAACTCGTCGGCGGCGCCGGGGTCCAACCCGGGTCGCCATCTTGAATAGAGAGGATGCTATGAACGACGGCTACCCCACTTTGAGCACCGGCTACGTCGGCTCCGGCGTGTCGGTGGCGCAACGCAACCGCGTGCTGCGCAACACCTACTGGCTGCTGGCCCTGTCGATGGTGCCGACCGTGCTCGGCGCCTGGATCGGCGTCAGCACCGGCCTGGCGGCGGCGATGTCGCCCGGCATCAGCCTGGTGGTGTTCCTGGCCGGCGCCTTCGGCCTGATGTTCGCGGTCGAGAAGACCAAAAACTCGCCGGCCGGCGTGCCGGTGCTGCTCGGCTTCACCTTCTTCATGGGCCTGATGCTGTCGCGGCTGATCGGCGCGGTGCTGGGCCTGGGCAACGGCGCCGGCCTGATCATGATGGCCTTCGCCGGCACCGGGACGATCTTCCTGGGCATGGCGACGCTGTCCACGGTCATCAAGCGCGATCTGTCGGCGATGGGCAAGTGGCTGTTCATCGGCGCGGTGATGCTGCTGGTGGCCGGTATCGCCAACATGTTCCTGCAGTCGAGCGCGCTGATGATCACGCTGTCGGTGCTGGCGGTGGGCATCTTCTCGGCCTTCATCCTGCATGACCTCAAGCGCGTGCAGGACGGCCTGGAGACCAACTACATCACCGCCACGCTGGGCGTCTACCTGAGCCTCTACAACGTCTTCCAGTCCCTGCTGGCGCTGTTCGGCATCATGGGCGGCAGCGACGACTGAGTTCGAAGTTCTTCACGTCACGGCAGACTCGCGGGGCCTTCGGGCCCCGCATTTTTTTCGTCGCCCTCGGCCGACAAGGGCAGCGCGATGCCCTGCTCCCGGAACACCTCGGCCGCCAGCGCCAGGGCGTTGAGCGCCGCCGGAAAGCCGGCGTACAGCGACATCATCATCAGCGTCTCCTGCAGTTGCCGCGGGGTGCAGCCCACATGCAAGGCGGCCTGCAGATGCACCTTCAACTGGGGCGTGGCCGTGCCCAGGGCCGCGAGCGCGGCGACCACCGCAATCTCACGCTCGCGCAGGCTCAGGCCTTCGCGCGGATAGATGTCGCCGAAGGCGAAGGCCACCAGGTGGCGGGCAAACTCGGGAAAGGTCTGCTGCAGGCGCTCGACCACGGCCAGGCCGGCGGCGCCGTCGACTTTTTCGAGCATCGCGAGCCCGCGCTCATAGCGCTCGGTCTCGGGCAAGGTGGCACACATGGGCAACTCCTCGGTGGTGGGATGACGCCACTCTAGACAGCCCTCCCTGGCGGCGGAATTGCCTCTTTCGTGATACCCGTCGGGTATGAGCCGGCTCTCCACGCGGGCACTGGGCTGTTGTCAGGCGGCGGGACGTGGACGGCAGGCCCGACGCGCGCACCGGAGGCAGCGCTTTTTCGGCGATTGGGCCGGACCGGCCAGCGCCATCATGCGGGGATGCACCGCGTCATCTACCTGCAGCCCGAAGCGCCAGCGAAGCCGCCCGAGGGCGCTCCCTGCAACGGCTGTGGCATCTGCTGCGCCGACGAGCCCTGTCCGCTGGGGCAGGTGCTGAGCGGCCGGCGCCGGGGCGCCTGTGCGGCCCTTTTGTGGAGCGACGGCGAGCGCCGCTACCGCTGCGGCGCCCTCAGCCACCCGCGGCGCGTGCTGCCGCCGGCCCTCGCCGCGCTGGCGCCGGTCTTGAAACGCGTGGCTCGGCGCCTGATTGCCGCCGGCAGCGGCTGCGATTCCAGCGTGGAGGCGTCGCGCCCGGGGGCCTGAGCCGCCCGGCTCGCGCGCCTCTCCGGACTCACTGGACCCGCAGCGTGCTGCCAAAGCGGAAGGCGCCCAGCTTGGCGTCCCAACCCTGCCCCGCCGCGGTGTTGTCGGCGTTGGCCGGGCGCACTGCGTAGCGGACGTCGCCGCGCAGGCGCGCCGAGCCGTCGGGCAGGCCCAGGTAGAGGTCGTACTCGCCCACGGCGGCACCGGCCGGCACCGTCAGGTGCAGCTCGTGCGTGAAGGAGCCGCCCGGCACCCAGCGGCGCGGGTCCACCCCCTCGGCCGACAGCTGCAGCACCTGGCCGCTGGCGCGGTGGCGCAGCAGCACGGTCACGCCGCGCGGCTTGTAGGGCCGCGCCCAGCCGACATTGCGCACGCTGAACTGCAGCAGCAGCGGCTGCCCGCGCGTCGCGCTGCCGGCGTGCGCCGCGGACACCAGCTCGAGCCGGTAGCCCATCAGGCGTTGCACGTCGTCGTAGCAGCCCTGCTGCTTCCACTTGTTGTGGAAGGCCTCCTTGTAGTACTCGTCGTTGAGGTAGCTGAGCGAGAACTGCCGGCCCTCGGTCAGCACCGCGTCGCAGCTGCTGCGGGGCCTGGGGTTCTCGTCGTCGACCGGGTTGCAGGTCTCGCCGCCGAACGGCGCCACCTTGGACAAGGCTGCGACATGGTCGCGCTCGCGCTTGCGGGTGGCGGCGTCCTCGCTGTAAGTGCCGACATCGGTATCGCTGGCAAGGAAGCAGTCGTTGTGCATGCCGCTGCGCGAGGCCGGCGTGCCGTCGAAGGCCGCGCTTTCGGTGGGCGGGGTCGGCGACCAGGCCATCAGGTGCGGCGGATAGCGGAACTGCACGAAGTGCTCGGGCGGCAGCGCGTCGAGCAGCGCGTCGCGCACCTTGGTACGGTTGGCGCTGGTGGTCAGGCCGTTGGACGAGGTGTGCCACTCGCCCCAGGCGCCGATGAAGCCGGCCTGCATGAAGGCGATCACATCGGCGTTCTCGCGCAGCACCGGCTTGAGCTGGGCGACGTGGGCCAGCAGGCGGTCGAGCGGCGCGTCGGCGGCGTTTTTGTAGTCGGTCTCGTTCTCGGGGTAGTTGTAGACGAAACGCGGGATCACCTTGATGCCGGCACGCCGCGCGTTGTCGAAGCCGGTGCGCAGGCCGTCGAGCAACGAAGCCGGCAAGGGGGCGCTCCGGTAGTTGTCCAGCCGCACCATCGCATAGAGCACCCGGTAGCCCTGGGCATAGGCGTCGGCTGCGTCCTCGCGGTCCAGTTTGTCGAGGTCGGACCAGGCCCAGCGGAAGAAGCCGCGCTCGGGATTGGCGATCTCGGCCTCGCTGGGCGTGAACTGCAGCTGGACCTCGGGTGCTGGTCCCGGGGCCGGGCCGGGCGCGGGTACGGGCGCAGGTGCCGGCGTGGGGGCAGGCGCTGGCGCTGGCGTTGGAGCCGGCGTCGGGTTCGGAGCCGGAGCTGGGGTCGGAGCCGGTGCCGGTGTGGGTGCCGGACCCGGCGCCGGAGCCGGCGGCGCCGCCGTCGCCTCGCCGTTGCGCGTGAGTTCAAACAATTGATTCAAGCGCGTCTGGCTGGTGTCGCAGTCACCCTGCTGTACGCGCGGGCTGCCGCCGGAGGTCACGACCTCCAGGCAGCGGCCGCTGTGCCGCGCCACCAGCTGGTGGTTGCCGCTGCCGGCGGCGCGCTTGCGGAACTGCTGCTGCTGCATGCCGTGGCAGGCACTGAGCACCGCCGCCGCGCCAGCGGCCCGGCTGCCGTTTTCGATGTCCACGCACAGCCCGCTCTCGGCGTGGCGGATATGGATCAGCTCGGGACTGGCATGCGGCACCTGCATCAGGTGGAACTGCTGGGCCGGCTTGCGCGCGCACGGGCGGCGCACCAGCCGCCCCTGCTCGGCGCCGGATGCAATGGCCGCCTCCAGGCACTGGCCGTGTTCCTGTTCCTGCAGCCGGTACACCGGGGACGGCGCCGCGGTGGCGATGGCCCGCCCGTTCGTGGCCAGGGCCCGTACGGTGCCGCCGGCCGGCGGCGCCGCGTCGGCCGAGGCGGCGTCCTCGGAGTTGCTGTCGCCGCCCCCGCCGCAGCCGGCCAGCGCCGCGGCCAGCGCCAGGGCGCCCAAGCGGACGACGCGGCCGGGCAGCCGCAGGGACCAGGACCGTGCCGGCGCGGCACTGGGGGGACGCAGAAGATCAAGCGGACGGCAGTTCATGATGGACTTTGCTCTGGTTGTCAATTCTCCGATGGGCGTAGTGTCCACGCTGGAGAGGCGGAGGAAGGGGGCAGGGTCTGGGTCAGAAGTAACGGTACGTGTTGTCCGTAATACGAATCCCCTCCCCCTTCCAGGTGCTTCAACCTCCCGGCTTCTGATAAACGCGCACGTAGTCGACCTCCATGGTCTGCGGGAAGACGCTGCTGCCGTCCGGTGAGCCTGGCCAGTTGCCGCCCACCGCCACGTTGAGGAGCAGGTGGAAACGCTGGTTGAAGGGTGCCGGCCAGGCCCCGCCGCTGGACCACCACTCGGTTTGCGTGGCGTAGTGCGTGCCGTCCACGTACCAGCGGATCTTCCCGGGCTCCCACTCGATGGCATAGGTGTGGAAGTTGTCGATCACGCTGCTCGACGGCGTGTGGCCCACGGTCTTGTGCTGGTTGCCCGGCCACGGGGCGCCGTAGTGGATCGAGCCGTAGATCTGGTTGCCGCCCGCCGCGCCGGCGTTGACCGCTTCCATGATGTCGATCTCGCCGCTGGCGGCCCAGCCGCCGAAGACGTAGTCGGTCGGCAGCATCCAGATCGCCGGCCACAGTCCCTGGCCGCGCGGCAGGCGCGCCCGCACCTCGATCCGGCCGTACAGCCAGTCGCCCTTGCCCAGCGTGCGCAGGCGCGCCGAGGTGTAGTCGCGGCAGCCCTCGGAGGCACAGTAGCGCTCCTTGCGCGCCTCGATGGTCAGGCGGCCGTTGCCGACGCGCGAGTTCTCGGGCCGGGCGGTGTAGTACTGCAGCTCGTTGTTGCCGCCGCCGGCCGCGTTGACCTCGTAGCCCCACTTGCCCAGGTCGAGGGTGTTGCCGTCGAACTCGTCGCGCCAGACCAGCTGCCAGTCGCCCGGCGGCTGGGTTGGAGGCTGGGTCGGGGGCTGGGTGCCGCCCTGCCGGTCGAAACGGAACTGCTGGGCGCCGCCACCGTTGCAGCGAGCCTGCTGGATGTTGGCGCCGTCGTTCATGGAGCCGCCGGCGACGTCGACACACAGACCGCTGCCGACATTCACGAGCACCTGCGTGCCGCCGGCCGCAGCCTCGAGCCGGAAGCGCTGGGCCTTGGTGCCATTGTCGGTCCATTGCTGGATGTTGGCGCCGTCGGCGGTCGAGGCCCCCGCCACGTCGACCGCCTTGCCGCTGCCCGTGTTGAGCAGCTTGTACTGGCCGGGCGCGACCTCGCTCAGCTCGAAGGATTGCGCGGCATTGCCGCTGCAGTTGGCCTGCTGGATGTTGGCCCCGTCGTCATGGCTGCCCCAGGCGACATCCACACACTTGCCGCTGCGGGCGTTGACGAGGGCATAGCGGCCGGGCGCCGGTGCGTCGGCCGCGGCCTGGGCCTCGGCACGAGCACTGGCGTCGGACGCGCTGCCGCTGTCACCGCCGCCGCACCCGGCGAGCGCCGCGGCCACCACCGGAAGCAAGGCCGGCAGCAGCCGCGCCGCGGGGCGGCGCGGCGCAGGCAGGGGATCGTGAGAAAGCGGGTAACTCATGTCGGTGCATTCCTTGTCAGGATGATTCAGCGGCCTTTGCGGATCTGGTCGCGCACCCACTGGCCGGCCGGCTTCAGGTTCGAGCTGCCCCAGGACTGGCTGCCGCAACTGCCTTCCTTCCAGACCGCGCCGGAGCGGAAGTCGTCGGAGTAGTTCCAGTTGACCCAGCTGATCTTGCGGCTGTTGAGCAGGTCGATGTAGGCCTGGGCGCTGCCGAAGTCGTTGCCGCCGTCGCCGCTCGCAGTCTGGGTGCCGAACTCGGTGACGAAGATGGGCAGGCTGCGCGAGGCGCGCTCGAGCTCGTCGCGGTACTCGCCGTGGTGAGAGGCCGCGTAGAAGTGGAAGGTGTAGAGCACGTTGTCGGCGTCGACCGGCGCATCGATGATTTCCTGCGCGCCGGAGCCGTCGGAGACGCCCAGCGAGGACCAGCCCGGCGTGCCGACGATGACCGGCGCCTCCGGGTCGATCTTGCGGATCACCGGGATCAGCGTGTTGGCGTAGTCGCGGATGCGGCTCCACGGCGTGTTGCTCGGCTCGTTGGCGATTTCGTAGAGGATGTTGGGCTGGCGGCCGTACTTCTGCGCGATGCGGGTGAAGAAGGTGCGCGCGCGGTCGAGGTTGTAGTTCGGGTCGCCCGGATCGAGCATGTGCCAGTCGACGATGGCGTAGAGGCCGCGCTCGGTGGCCTCGTCGATGAGTCGCTCGACCTGCCGCGTGAAGCCTTCGGGGTCGGTCTCGTAGCCGTCCTCCTGGATGTACATCGAGATGCGCAGCACGTCGGCGCGCCAGTCCTTGGCGAGCGTGTCGAGCGAGCTCTCGGTCACGCACTTGTTCCAGCCGTACCACTGGATGCCGTGCGTGCTCATGCCGCGCAGCTGCACCGGCTGGTTGGCGCTGTTGCACAGCTGGGTGCCGCAGACCTTGAGCTGGCCGTTGCGCGAGACCGGGGTGCCTTCGGGTGCAGGTGTCGGTGCGGGTGTCGGTGCAGGCGTCGGTGCAGGTGTCGGTGCAGGCGTCGGTGCAGGCGTCGGTGCGGGTGTCGGTGCAGGCGTTGGAGCCGGTGTGGGCGCCGGAGCCGGGGCATTGCCGACGGGTCGCCACAGCGACGGCGTGTCGGCCGGGTTCCAGTTGGTGCCTTCCCAGGCGGTGTGGGCCACCAGGGCCGCGTAGAGCTGGCCCTGGTAGCTGACCACGGTGCCGGTGTTGTAGCTCACGCCTTCGGCCCACTCGGGCGCGGGGGCGGAGGTCGGGCCTTGGCGGCCATACCGGTGGTGCTGGGCGGTGGCATGCTCTTGGCGCGCGCCGTCAGCCGTCTGGGCCGAGGCGGCCTGCGTGTCGTTGCCGCTGCCGCCGCCGCAGGCGGCGAGCCAGCCGGCGCTGAGCAGCAGCGCCAGCGGCAAACGGGGACGGGTCAGGGGGGAATGCTGCATCGGTCGCTCCTCTTGATGGATGCGGTCGGGTGGGGGCGGCTCGGGGATACAGGGCCGGCAAGGCAGGCCAAGGCCTTCCGATCCGCCTTCGTGAAGGATGACGGCGCTTCGCACGCAGGCCGCGGCCGCACACGAAGCGCCGTTCGGGCCCCCGAAGCGGGGGCCTCACTCAGCTCAGCGCCACTCGGGCGACTGCAGCGCCGGGTCCCGCGACAGCCCGAACAGGGACTGCAGCTTCTGGCCGATGCTGCCCGGGCTGGCCAGCGGCGCACCGCCGCAGCTGCCGTTGGCCGGCTTCAGGATGGACCACAGCATCGCGCCGTCGCGCGGGTTGCGGTTGGGGTTGCTGGCCAGCACCGCGCCGCTGTAGCGCTCCACCGAGTAGGGCTGGTTGATGGCGGTGCCGTACGAGTTCTTCAGGTTGCGCGAGCCTTCGCACTGCGCATCACCGTTGTTGACCACCAGCATGCCGCCGGCCCAGCCTTCGGGCGCCGGCTCGAAGCCGATCGAGACGATGGTGCGCGACGGCCAGAGCTTGCGGTACTCGTTGTAGGCCGTGACGCCGTCGTAGTTCTCGTAGCGCGCGTCGTAGGTCATGATGTTGACCATGTCCAGCGACTTGGCAGCGTCCGGGAACTGCATCATCAGCTGGCGCTCGCGGCCGGCGCTGCCGCCCCAGAACGAGACCTTGCCGCTGCAGTCGGGGTGGGCGCTGGTGGCGGCCGTGCAGTCGGCGCCGGTCGACCAGGTCGCGGATGCCAGGATGCGCCCGCCGCCCGCCTTGTCGACCGCCTTGCGCATCGCCTTGATGGCATTGGCATAACGCGGGACATTGGCATCCACCTCGTAGTCGACATCCAGCCCGTCGATGCCCATCTCGGTCATGAAACGCGCCAGCGCGTCGATCACCGGGCCGCTGCCGCGCTGGCCGTCGGCCGCGAGCGCGTCCCAGTTGTGATAGGTCGCGCCGCCGACGGCGAGCAGGACCTTCATGTTGCGCTGGTGCAGCACGTCGATGGCGGCCTTGATGTCGCGCGGCGTGGCGGTGAAGTTGATGCCGGTGCCCGACCAGCTGTTGGCCGACAGCCCGGCCCACGAGAAGTTGGGGTCGCCGAAGGCCACCATCACGTGCGTGTAGGTGCCCGGGATGCGTGCGAACTTGCTGGCCTTGAAGATCTCGTTGGCGCTCTTGCCGGTCGAGTCGAACCAGGCGTCGCTCCAGCTCGGGTAGTAGCCTACGTAGACGCGCTTGTTCTGCGTGGCCTTGACGGCTTCGGGCAGGGTCAGCTGGTCGCCAGGTCCGGGCGCCGGAGGATTGGGCGCAGGCGGATTCGGGGCCGGAGGATTGGGCGCCGGAGGATTGGGCGCCGGGGGATTCGGTGCCGGGGGATTCGGCGCGGGCGGATTCGGCGCGGGCGGGTTCGGCGCCGGCGGCGAGCCGCCGCTGACCAGGCGCCACAGCGAGGGCGTGGCCTCAGGGTTCCAGCCCGTACCGGCCCAGGCGGTGTGACCCACCAGCGCGGCATATGTCCGGCCGTTGTAGCTCACCAGCTGGCCGACGGTGTAGGTGCCGCCCTCCTTCCAGGGCGTCGCGCCGGCCGCCTGGGCCAGCTGCATGCCGTCCAGCGAGGCGCCGGGGGCCTCCAGGGCCTGGGCCTGCACCTGGGCCCACAGGCTGGCGAGCGAGACCGTGATGGCTGTCATCCTAAGAGCATTCATGCACTTTTCCTTTGTGTTGTTGGTCGAGGAAAGTGGGGCGCGCAGCCCCGTGAAAGACGCGTCGAGGGGCTGCCTCACCACCCGACGGTGACGGTCAGCGACGACGGGTCGGGGTGTTCCTGGAGGCTGCTGTGGCCGCGCACGTCGTCGTAGCAGAACCCGTAGGCCAGGCCGTGCAGGCTGTGGTCGTGCCAGAACTTGGCGTAGTGGTTGGCGGGCGAGCGCGGGTAGTAGGCCGAGGCATCGCTCCAGCGCGAGGGGTCGACGTGCACCAGCAGGTGCCGGTTGAAGGCGGCCGTGATCTGGGCCTGCACCACCAGTTCCTGCGGATTGCCGGTGGCCAGGTTGCCGGAGCCTTCCAGGATGGCCTGGGTGGTGGGCCGGCCGCGAATGTAGAGGTTGGCGGGGCCACCGTCCTTGGAGAACACGAAGTCCTCGCCGATCACGCGGCCCCTGAAGGTGCCGGCCTCGGCGGTGAAGACCAGCTCGTTGTTGCGGTAGTGGTTCCAGACCTCGTCGACATAGGCGTCGAAGTAGTGGCCCTGCGGCTTGCCGTGGTTGAAGTGGGCCTTGGCCGGCGCCACGATACGCCAGGGGCGCTGCACCAGGGGGCGGAACTCGGCCGGCACCTGCGCTTCGAAGTCCGCGAAGATCTTGGCGCGCGACTCGGTTTCGCCCAGCGTGCGGTCATAGCCGTCCCGGCCGACCAGGCGGGTGCGCAGCGGGAAGCCGAACTGGTCCACCCGCGTGGTGTTGCCGTGGTAGCCGTACTGGTCGAGCGTGAACTCGATCCACTCGAAGTGCACGTCCTGGTTGGGGTCGCTCGGGTTGCCGAGGTTGGGACCGGCGAAACCGAGCCGGCCGTCGGCCGCCTGGTTGATGCGGATGTACATCGGCGAGCCCACGCTGATAAACATGCGGCCCGAATCGATGCGGGGCAGCGGCACGCCAGCGCTGTCGCTCAGCCGCGAAAAGTAGTTGGCGTAGTTTTGCCCGTTCTTGACCAGGCGGTTGGGGGCGTCGTTGTCGCCCAGCGCGGCGGGCACCAGCCGGCCGTTGCGGTCCACCCAGGACAGCGCGCGCGTCACCGGGTCATAGCCGATCACCGCCCACCACACCTGCTGGTCCGACCAGGCGCCGCCGGTGCCGTTGACCAGCTGCAGGCGCATCGCCCCCGTCGTGGGCGGCGGGGGCGCAGGGGGCGGCGAGCCGTTCCCGGCGCCCACCGTGGCGGTGTGGCGCGGCGAGTCGTAGGCCGGGGTGCCGTTGTTGTAGGTGAAGAAGTAGTGGAGGACCTGGCCGGTGCGTGCACCCAGGCGGTGCACGAAGCGACCACCCTCGGCCTGCATGCGCACGTTCTGCTGGACGCCGTGGTCGACCTGGTAATGCAGGTCAACCCAAGTGGTATTCAGAGTGGACTGGAACCAGATCAGAGCGGAATCGTTTCCACTTTCGACCCCCTGCTTGTAGTCGGCCGCGTGGACCGCTCCAAAGGGCCCCAGGAAGCCCAGCATCAGGGCAAGCAGCCAACATCTGAAACGCGTCATTTCTTCCTCTACTCCGTTGAATATTTCATAAGTTCAACGGATTCTGGTTCACAACAGAAGAAGCTGGCGTTGTACTTGCAACAGAAGTGAAGAAGCGGAGACGAAATGCGTCCTACCGGGAACCGCAACCCCTGCGGTTTTTTGGGTGCGATCACTGGTATTTGATTGGTATGTTATCAACGCGGAGCAATCTGAACGCTCGTTAAGGTTTTGTTTGCGAGCAGTTGCAAATCGGACACTCCCGGCGACGGGCGGGCACGCCCGGCGACCCGGCGGAAGCACCCGTTCGGGAAGGGGGAAATGGCGGTATCGCTGGACCTCAACCGGGCGCGCTGGAACGGTCCCGCGTCGAAGGCGTGAGAGGGTCTGAAAGCGACACCGCCTTGCAGCCCGTTTTCTTGCGGCGCACCAGCACCGCAGGAGGAGCGTCACCCGGGCGTCGCCGCGTCCTCTGCGAGGCGCGCCAGGACCGGGCATCGCCGCCTCCGGGCGGCCCCGTGTCGGGTCGGGAAAGGGATCCTCACCCAGTCACCCGCGGCTACGTTGCTTACTGGTTCATCGGGCCATGCCGCTCGGGGCTCACTAACCTCGCCCGGACTCCGAGGGGCTGCGCGGGCCCGCTGCACGTCCTCAGGGGTTCATGCACTTCTTATCGAATCACTTTGCCATGAAAGGATCTCGCATGAGCCGCATCAGGAAGGCAGCCGTGCCGGTGGCGCACGCCACGGCGACGATGCTCACGCTGGCGCTCGCCGGCCAGAACGCGCTGGCGCACGGCGCTCCCGAGTACCCGGTCAGCCGGCAGTACAGCTGCTACAAGGACCGCAACCAGCCGGCCTGCCGGGCCGCCATCGCTGCAGGCGGCGAACAGGCCATCTACGACTGGAACGGCGTGCGCCAGGGCGACGCCAACGGCAACCACCAGACGGTGGTGCCCGACGGCACGCTGTGCGCCGGGGGCGCCGAGCTCTTCAAGGGCTTCGACCTGCCCCGGGCCGACTGGCGCGCCACCTCCTGGGCGCCCGGCGCTGACGGGCGTTATGAATTCCGCTACCACGCGACCGCGCCGCACAGCACTCGCTACTTCCGCTTCTACCTGACCCGGCAGGGCTACAACCCGGCGGGACAGGCCCTGCGCTGGAGCGACCTGGAACTGGTGCACGAGGCGTCCGGGACGCAGACGCTGACCGGCGACAAACGGTATGTCGTGCGCCTGCCGCTGCCCGCGCGCACCGGCCGCCACCTGCTCTACATGGTCTGGCAGCGCGCCGACAGCCCCGAGGCTTTCTACTCCTGCTCCGACGTCAGCTTCGGCGGCGACACCGGCGTGCCCCCGCCGACCCCGCTGCAACATCTCGGCGAGGTGGCGGCGCGACGCGACCTGCCAGTCAACGCGGTGGTGAAGCTGCGCGTCTTCGGCCCGGACGGCTCCGACCTCGAATCCCACAGCCTGACGGTCACCAGCAGCCTGGGCCCGGCCGCCAAGTGGCTCAGCCAGCTGGCCCGCACCGTCAACGGCCGCTCGGCGCACGTCCGCGTGGGCGAGCTGAAGAACGGAGCGGTGGTGGTGACGGAGGCGACCACTCAGCAGGTCTATGCGCTCGACGCGGACAGCGGGGTGCGCTTCCAGCTTGACACGACGCTGCCCGGCAAACCGCCAGCGCCGCCGCCTCCCCCGCCTCCCCCGCCTCCCCCGCCTCCGCCCAACCCGGGCCCCAACCCGGGGCCGAACCCGCCGGCGCCCCCGCCCAACCCGGGCGCGAGCGCGTGGAGGGAAGGCGCCAGCTACACAGCCGGCCAGGTCGTGACCTACCAAGGCAAATCCTGGCGCTGCCTGCAGGCCCATACCGCGTGGGTGGGCGCCGGCTGGGCACCGGGCCCGGGCACCGTCAACGTGCTCTGGAAGCAGCTCTGAGTGCTGCGGCGGCCCGTCGTGCGGCGGGCCGCCCCTGCCTCTCGGGCGGCTCAGCCGCCCGGCTGACGCTGCTGCAGGTGCAGCGCCGCGTACTGCAGCAGCATGATGGTCTTGGCGTCGAGGATGGCGCCGGTTTCGATCATCTGCAGCGCCTCGACCAGCGACAGCTCCAGCACCTCGATGTCCTCGCCCTCCGCTTCGACGCCGCCGCCCTGCCCCACCTGCGCCTCGGCGCTGTAGGGGGCGACGAAAAAATGCAGCCTCTCGGTCACCGAACCGGGGCTCATGAAGGCTTCGAACACCTTGCGCACCGGGCCGATCCGGTAGCCGGTCTCCTCTTCAGCCTCGGCGCGTATGCGCTCCTCGGGGCTGGCGTCGTCCAGCAGGCCGGCGGCGGCTTCGATCATCAGATCGTCATGACCGTTGACGAAGGCCGGAAAACGGAACTGCCGCGTCAGTACCACGGTGCCGCGGGCCGCGTCGTGCAGCAGGATGGTGGCGCCGTTGCCGCGGTCGTAGGTCTCGCGGCTCATGGCCTGCCAGCGCCCGTCGCGGCGGCGCCATTCGAAGCGGGTTTTCTTCAGCACGTACCAGTCGTCGGAGAGGACTTCGGTGTCGAGGATACGAACGCGGTCGGCGACGCTCATGCAGGCTCCCAGGGTGGCTAGAGGAGCTCCGAGTCTGAAGGCGAACTCGTGCAGCGTCAAGCATATTCATTCAATTTCGTGCAAACATCGGCAGTCTCGGGCATACTGCCACCATGCTGACCGAACAACGCAAGCAACACATCCTCGCGGTGCTGCGCCGCGACGGCCGAGTGCTGGCCAAGGCCCTGGGCCAGGAACTCGGCGTTTCCGAAGACACGATACGCCGAGACCTGCGCGAACTCGCGCGCACCGGCCAGTTGCAGCGGGTCCATGGCGGCGCCCTGCCCGCCTCGCCGGCGACCGCGACGCTGGCCGTGCGCGAGGGCCTGCAAGTGGAAGAAAAGCGGGCGCTCGGCCGTGCCGGGGCGCGATTGATCCAGCCGGGGCAGCTGGTGTTCGTCGATGGCGGCACAACGACGCTGCAGCTGGTGCGCCACCTGCCGGAGCACTTGAAGGCCACCATCGTGACCCACAGCCCGCTCATCGCGGCAGAGCTGGGAGCGCACCCGAACGTCGAGGTGGTGCTGATCGGCGGCCGTCTGTTCAAGCACTCGATGGTGAGCGTCGGTTCGGCTGCGGTGGAGGCGATCTCGCGCATCCGCGCCGACCTCTACCTGATGGGCGTGACCGGCCTGCATGCCGAAACCGGACTGAGCACGGGCGACCTCGAAGAGGCCTATATCAAGCGCGCGCTGCTGGCGCAGGCGGCCGAGACCGTCGTGCTGGCCTCCAGCGACAAGCTCGGCGTGGCCTCGGCCTACTCGATCGCGCCGGCCACGGCGGCCACCGTCATCCTCGCCACTCGACAAGCCGATCCCGCGGCCCTGGCCCCGTTTCGCCGGCTGAAGATCGCGGTGCAGTTGGCCGACCAGGGCTTGACCTCAGCAACCGGCGGGCTCTAGTATGACGCGCGGTCTAATTCATTTGTGCCGGAGATGGCCCAGCACCACGGGCAGGTGCACGGCGGGCTGGTCGGCTACCTGACCGACACCGCGTGTGCATGGGCGGCGGCGTCAGTCGCCGGCGATGTCGTGACGTCGGAGTACAAGCTCAACCTGCTGGCGGGGGCGCGCGGCGAACGACTGCGCCACCGGGCAGGTAATCAAGGCCGGGTCTCGCCAGGTGGTGGCGCGCGCCGACGTCTATGCCGGCGCCCCGGGCGCCGAGAAGATGGTGGCCACGGCGCTCGCGACCATCGCTCGCGTCTAGCGTCGGGCGTCTGGCCGGGCGGCTCACGCAGTGGTGCGAGGCGCCACCGCCTCCATCAGCCGGGCCATCTCGTCTGCGGCGTTTTCGATCGGCGCGCGCGAGGCCAGCACCCGCGCCTGCACCAGCGCGCCCTCGAGCGCCGAGATCGCCAACTGGGCAATCCGTCCAGCGCGCGCCGGCTCAGCACCGTGAGCCAGCAGCTCTTGCTCAAACACCTCCGCCCAGGCGGCCAGGGCCTGCCGGCCACTGGCCGCGACCTCGGGCACATCGGCCGCCAGTTCGAGCAGCGTGGTCGTGACCGGACAGCCGTCGCGGAAGCGCGACACCTCCATCCAGTCGCCCAGCAGCTGGGCATAGGCCCGCATCAAGTCGGCTGGATGCGCATGCTCGCGCCTCAAGCTCAGCAGGCTGAGGCGGACCTGCTCGCCCGCGAAGCGCACCGCGGCGGCGGCGATCTCGACCTTGCCGCGCGGGAAGTAGTGGTACAGCGAGCCGCGCGGCGCGCCGCTGTGCCTCAGGATGTCCTGAATGCCCGTGGCGTTGTAGCCGCGACGCCGGAACAGGTGCGCGGCAGAAGCCACCAGGGCCTCACGGTGCTTGGGGACGGCTGACATGGCATGGGCAGGAAAGCGCTTCGCCGCGAGTCTACCGAAGCGCCAGCACGCTGAGCGGACCGACTTGCTGCAGAAGTGAAGCATGCCGGCGTGCAACAACAGCCCGGCGGGCGTTCCTCGCTGAAGGCCCCGGGGGGTCAATGCGCCAGCAACGGCGATGCACCGGGCTGCTGCATATCGGTATCACTGCCCGATGTCGCCGCAGGCGGCGTGACCGATCGCAGCAGTTGTTGCAGCGTCGCCAGGTCGACCGGCTTCGGCAGGTGGTGGTGAAAGCCGGCCCGCTGCGCCTCGCGGCGGTCGGTCTCGGAGCAGAACGCGGTCATCGCGATCAGCAGCGGTGGCCGGTCGCCGCGGCGACCCAGCTCGCGGGCCACCTCGTAGCCGCTCAACTGCGGCAGTCCGATGTCGAGCAGCATCACGGTGGGTCGCAGTTCGCTGGCCGCCTCCAGACCTTCACGGCCGTCGTAGGCCACGCGCACGACATAACCACCCATGCTCAACAGCAGGGCGAGACTTTCAGCGGAGTCGCGGTTGTCATCGACGACGAGCACGCTGACGGGCGCGTCCGGCGGGACTTCGGGAAAAGGCGGGGAGGACTGGGACGGGTTCATGGCACTTGCGGTATGGCTGATTCTCGCAAGTAACGTGCCTGTTTGCGCGGCTCGCCCGTCGTGCAGGGGCGACCGCCTGGCGCCTCGTCCTGTCCCGGCGCTCCTCCTGGACCATATGCCGCCCCCCCACATCCGGGGTAAGCCTTACGGGAAGGGAATGTAGAAGTTGCGGGCGAAAAACGCGGCCGCCGACGCCGCCACTTGGGGCCGTCTCCTGGCCTCAATGCAACTCGCGCCGCAGCGCAGAGATCTCACGCCGCGCCTCCTCGAGCGTGCTGTCCACGGCCGGGTTGACAGCCTCGTTCTGCTCGCAGGCCTGGTGCGCCAGGTCGGTGAGCGCCTGCAGGGATTCGAGGTGGTCGCCAATCGAGTAGCGGTCCTGCTCGAGCAGGTGCTCGTAGCGCGCGGCGGCGGTCTCTTCGTCGAGCTGCCGCAGGCAGTCTTTCACCTCCTGCGGCACGGAAGGGTCGAGGTCGCAGACATCGCAGGCCTGATCCACGAGGGTTTCGATGCGCCCGAGCGCCTGCTCGATCCTGGTTTCCGGTGTCATGGGTCTGCCCTTCCTGCACAGCGTTGCGGTCGATCTGCATCAACGGCCGCAAGCTTCGTTCCCGCCGGGGCGGCGGGCAAATCGTGCCGCCAACAGGTAGCGAACACCTGTTTTCAGGTCGTCGGAGCCCTTGCTGGGCCAACGTGTGACACCTGAGCCGCCCGCCAGGCCGCGCCTGCCTTGGGCACACCCCTTGCCTTTGCATCGACAGGTTGCGACAGGTGAAGTGATGCAAACGAAAGTGTCGGAGTCGGAACGCCGTATCAAGCAGGCCCGGGTCGTATCCGCCGGGCTGTTGGAGCGGAGGCGTCGCACCGGCACCGACAGCGGGCGGCCATCCCCGCAGCGTGAGCGTCGCTGTCACGGTTTCGACAGCTGCCTGCGTCCCGCGCCGCCTGCGAGCCGGGCGCAACTCGAACACCAACGTCTGCTGCTTATCCGGAGAAACCAATGATTGCTGGAAAAAACGTGCTCGCCTTCGTGATGGCCGGAGGCGAAGGCTCCCGGCTGCACCCGCTCACCGTGGAACGCTGCAAACCCTCGGTGCCCTTCAATGGCAAGCACCGCATCGTCGACTTCGTGCTCAGCAACCTCGTCAACTCGGAGATCTATTCGATCTACCTGCTGGTGCAGTACAAATCGCAGTCCCTGATCGAGCACGTGCGCCAGTCCTGGACGATGACGCGTTTCATTCCCCAGCACTTCGTCACCGTAGTGCCGCCTCAGATGCGCAACGGCCCCCACTGGTTCCAGGGCACGGCCGACGCGGTCTACCAGAACCTGCATTTGATGGAGACGCTGCAGCCGGACCTGGTGGCCGTCTTCGGGGCCGACCACATCTACCGCATGGACGTGCGCCAGATGGTCAAGTTCCACGTCGACAGCCGCGCCGACGTGACCGTCGCGACCTTGCCGGTGCCCTTGGCCCAGGTCAGTGCCTTCGGCATCGTCGAGACCGACCTCGACGGCCGCATCGGGCGCTTCACCGAAAAGCCGCCCCAGGCCCGGGCGATGCCGCGGCGCCCGACCCACGCACTGGCCTCGATGGGCAACTACATCTTCAATGCCGACGTGCTGCGGCGCGAGCTGGCGCGGGCGCACCAGTCCGGTGAAAGCGACTTCGGCAAGCACATCCTGCCGCGCATGCTGGACACGCACCGCTTGATGGCCTACGACTTCCACACCAATGAGATCCCGGGCATCCAGCCGTACGAGGAGCACGGCTACTGGCGTGACGTCGGCACCATCGATGCCTACTTCGAGGCCCACTTCGACACCCTGGGCGCCGAGCCGAAGTTCCGCATGACCAACAGCGCCTGGCCTATCTATGCCAGCCCCGACCAGGCCGAGTCCGCGCAGATCGAGCAGGGTTTCATCAACCACTCCACGATAGGCTCGGGCAGCATCGTCAACGGCGCCTACCTCGACCATGCGATGCTGCGCCGTTCGGTGCGGGTCGAGCAGGACGCGCGGCTGGAGCACTGCATCCTGATGGAGCGGACGGTGGTGGGCCAGGGCGCGCGGATCCGCCGCGCCATCGTCGACCAGGACAACTTCATCCCACCCGGCGAGTCCATCGGCTACGACCCGGCCAAGGACCGGCAGCGCTTCCAGGTCAGCGAAGGCGGCGTCGTTGTCGTGCCGCGTTGCTACTTTGCGCGCCCGGCCGCCGCGGTCGCGACCCCCGAGCGAGCCACCGTGCTCGGTTGAGCCGGCCTCCGGACAGCCCCACACGGATCGATGTCAAAACCACGGACAAGAACCGGTCGCCCCTACCCGCTCGGCGCCTCCTGGGACGGCAGGGGCGTCAACTTCGCGCTGTACTCCGGCATCGCCGAGAAGGTGGAACTGTGTCTTTTCGATGCGCCTGAGCAGACCGAGAGCCGGCGCATCGAGCTGGAGCACCACCACCACAATGTCTGGTATGGCTATGTGCCGGGCTGCAAGCCGGGCGACCTCTACGGCTTCCGCGTGCACGGACCTTACGAACCCGAGCACGGCCTGCGCTGCAATCCGAACAAGCTGCTGCTGGACCCCTATGCCCGCTCGATCCAGGGGGAGCTGCGCTGGACCCCGGCCCACTACGGCCACGACCCGGACGCCGAGGACGAGGACCTGTCCTTCGACACACGCGACAACGCGGCCTTTTTGCCCAAGTGCGAAGTGGTGGACGAAAGCTTCGACTGGGGCAGCGACGGGCTGCTGCACACCCCGTGGTCGGAGACGCTGATCTACGAGGTGCATGTCAAGGGCTACACGCGGCTGCATCCCCAGGTGCCGCCCGAGCTGCGCGGCACCTACGCCGGCTTCGCCAGCGAACCGGCCATCGCCCACTTGAAAAGGCTGGGTGTCACCGCGGTCGAGCTGCTGCCCGTGCACGCCTTCTTCGACGACGACCGGCTGGTCCAGCTGGGACTGCGCAACTACTGGGGTTACAACAGCGTCGGCTACTTCGCGCCGGAGATGCGCTACAGCGCGAGCAAGTCCATCAACGAGTTCAAGCAGATGGTGAAGGCGCTGCACGCGGCCGGCATCGAAGTGATCCTCGATGTGGTCTACAACCACACCGCCGAGGGCAGCCACCTCGGCCCCACCTTCTCCTTCAAGGGCATCGACAACCCGGCTTACTATCGGCTGAAAGACAGCCAGCGCCGCCACTACGCCGACGTCACCGGCTGCGGCAACACCGTCAACACGCGCCATCCCGCGGTGCTGCGCCTGATCATGGACAGCCTGCGCTACTGGGTGACCCAGATGCACGTGGACGGCTTTCGTTTCGATCTCGCATCGGCGCTCGGGCGCGGCGCCTCGGGCTTCGACCCGCACAGCAGCTTTTTCTCCGCCATCGCGCAGGACCCGGTGCTGTCCCGCGTCAAGCTGATTGCCGAACCCTGGGACCTGGGTGAAGGCGGCTACCAGGTGGGCGGCTTCCCGCCAGGCTGGGCGGAGTGGAACGGCCGCTACCGCGACACCGTGCGCGACTTCTGGCGGGGCCAGGATGTCAACCTGCCCGAGTTGTCCAAGCGCCTGTGCGGCTCCAGTGACATCTACCAGCATGCGCGGCGCCGGCCGACCGACAGCATCAACCTGGTCACCGTGCACGATGGCTTCACCTTGCAGGACCTCGTCTCCTACAACGAGAAGCACAACCTCGCCAACGGAGAAAACAACCGTGACGGTGACAACCACAACCGCAGCTGGAACTGCGGCGCCGAGGGCGACACCGACGACGAAATGGTGCTGGCACTGCGCGAACGCCAGAAGCGCAACCTGCTGCTGACGCTGCTGCTGTCGCAGGGCACGCCGCTGCTGCTGGGCGGCGACGAGATGGGACGCACCCAGCGCGGCAACAACAACGGCTACTGCCAGGACAACGAGCTGAGTTGGCTGGCCTGGCCCGACGACGCGCGGGCCCGGCAGCTGTGCGACTACGTGGCCCGGCTGGTGGCGTTCAGGCAAGCCCAGCCGGCGCTCAGGCGCAACTCGTTTTTCTCCGGCGAGGCCGACGCCGATGGCCACAGGGACATCACCTGGCTGACGCCGCGCGGCAAGGAAATGTCCTCGGAGGACTGGGTGCAGCACGGTCTCGGGGCGCTGGCGGCGCTGGTCTGCGGCGCGAAGACCGACCAGCGCAACGAACATGGCGAAGCGGTCACGGGCGACTCGGTGCTGATCCTGCTCAACGCCGGTCAGGACGCGGTGGACTTCGTGCTGCCCGACCACCACGGCCCGCGCTGGCTGCCGCGTTTCGACACCCGCACGCCCCGCGGCCTGCCCGCTTTTGAAGGCCAGGCGACGCAAGGCCGCTACGTCGTCGCGGGCCGCTCGATTGCTGTACTCACACAGCCCTCCACTTGACCCAGGAGCAAGGGATGCAACACGTACACGAGATGCCCTTCGGCGCTCGGCTGCGGCCGGAAGGCGGAGCGCAGTTCCGCCTCTGGGCCCCCGCGGCGCGCTCGGCGCGGCTGGTGCTACGCCACCCGACCAAGGACCCGGAGATCCTGGACGCCCATGCGCTGACCGATGGCTGGTACAGCGTGGTGGCGCCCGGCGCCGCGGCCGGCGATCTCTACCAGTGGGAGATCGATGGCGAGCTGCGCGTGCCCGACCCCGCGTCGCGCTTCAACCCCGAAGGTCCGCACGGACCCTGCCAGCTGTTCGACCCGGCCAAGTTCGACTGGGACACCGCGTGGAGCGGGCGCCCCTGGCACGAGGCGGTGATCTACGAACTGCATGTCGGCTGCTTCACGCCGGCCGGCACCTACGCAGCCGCCGAAGCCCAACTGCCCGCGCTGGCCCAGTTGGGCATCACGGCGGTGCAGCTGATGCCGCTCAACGGTTTCCCGGGGCGCTTCGGCTGGGGCTATGACGGCGTGCTGCCTTATGCGCCCCATGCCCCCTATGGCAGCCCTCAGGACCTCAAGCGTTTCATTCAGACGGCCCACCGACTCAACATGATGGTGTTCCTCGACGTGGTCTACAACCACTTCGGGCCGGATGGCAACTACCTGTCGCGCTACGCGCCACAGTTTTTCACCGACACCCACAAGACCGCCTGGGGCCCGGCGGTGAACTTCGACGCGCCGGGAAGCGAGACGGTGCGCGAGTTTTTCATCCACAACGCGCTGTACTGGCTGCAGGAATACCGCTTCGACGGGCTGCGCTTCGATGCCGTGCACGCGATGCTGGACAACAGCCGCCCCGACATCCTCGAGGCCATCTCGACCCGGGTGCGCGAGGCCCTCCCGGACCGCCACATCCACCTCGTGCTGGAGAACGACAGCAACGACGCGCGCCGGCTGGCGGCGCCGCGCACGCCGGGCCGCTACGAAGGCCAGTGGAACGGTGACTTCCACCACACCCTGCACGTGCTGCTGACCGACGAGCACGACGGCTACTACGCCGAGTACGACCGCCCGCTGGAGCAGCTGGCGCGCTGCCTGACCCACGGCTTCGCGCGTCAGGGCGGGCCGCACAACAGCGAGCATGCCGCGCCGCGCCAGGCGGCCGAAGGCAGCGTGCCGCTGAGCACCACGGTCAACTTCCTGCAGAACCACGACCAGATCGGCAACCGCGCCTTCGGCGAGCGGCTCACGCAGCTGGCCGACGACGCCTCGCTGAGGCTCGCCACCGCGGTCTGCCTGCTCTCGCCCACCCCGCCCTTGCTGTTCATGGGCGAGGAGTTCGGCGCGACCACTCCCTTCCTCTATTTCGCCGACTGGAGTGGCGAGCTGCGCGAGGCGGTGCAGCAAGGCCGACGCCGCGAGTTTGAGCACTTCCCGCGTTATGCCGAGGCGGCCCGGCGCGGCGATCTGCCCGACCCTTGCTCGATCGCCACCTTCGAGCGCAGCAAGCTGGACTGGGTCAGCGCGCAGGCGGTCGCGCACCGCGAATGGCGCAAGCTCTACGCCGAGCTGCTGGCGCTGAGGGCGCGCGCGATCACGCCGCAGCTGCCCGGCCTGCGCACCGGCGCCCACAGCGCCGAGATCGGCAGCGACGGCGCCTTGCGGGTGCGATGGCGCTTCGAAGGCAACGCCGCTCTGGAGATGCTGATCAATCCGCAGCACCGCAGCTGCCGGCTGGAGCAGCGTTCTCAGCCGCGTGGCATGGACGACGCGTCCCTGCTTTACAGCCTGGGTGACGTGGTGGCCGACTCGCTCAGCCCCTGGGCCGGGCGCTGGTACTGGGGGCACGAGGTGAGTTGATGGATACACGGACGCAGGAGGCCCTGGAACAACTGTGCGAGCGGGTCGGTCTGGCCACCCGCTACCTCGATTGCTGGAACCGCGAGCAGCAGGTGCCCGCGGAGACCTTGCGGGCGCTGCTGCAGGCGCTCGGCCATTCGGCCGGCAGCGACGAGGCGGTCCGCCACAGCCTCACCCATGTGGTCGAGGCGGAAGCCGGCGCGCTGCTGCCGCCGGTGCTGGTGCTGCTGCAAGGCAACGGCCAGCGCCTGGAACTGCACCTGCCCGAGGGACGCCGGCTGGCGTGGCAACTCGAGGCCGAGAACGGCGAGCGCCTGCAGGGCGAACTCGACCGACAGTCCTGGCTGCGCCTGCCCGAAGGCCTGCCGCTCGGCTACCACGAGCTGCGCCTGAGCCAGGACGGCGAGCCGCTGGCGCGCACCACCGTGATCGTCTGTCCCGAGCGCTGCTGGCGGCCACCCGCCATCGAGGCGGGCGAGCGCCTGTGGGGCTTGTGCGTGCAGCTGTATGCCCTGCGCTCGTCGCGCAACTGGGGCATCGGCGACTTCTCGGACCTGCAGCAGCTGCTGCAGACCGCCGCCGCGCTGGGCGCCTCTTTCGTCGGCCTCAACCCGCTGCATGCGCTGTTCCTGCATGCGCCGCATCAGGCCAGCCCCTACAGCCCGTCCAACCGCTGCCTGCTGAACGTGCTCTACCTGGACGTGGAGGCGATCGACGGCTATGCCGAGTGCGAAGCCGCGGCCCGGCACGTGCAGTCGCAGGCCTTCCAGCAGCGACTGCAGGCGCTGCGCGAGAGCCCGCTGGTCGACTACCCCGGGGTGGCCGCGGTCAAGCTGGAGGTGCTGGAGCGGCTGTATGCCCACTTCCGTGCGGTCGCCTTGAGCCGTGGCAGCGAGGAGGCCCTGGCCTTCCGCGGCTTCCAGCAGGAGCGCGGCCCCTTGCTGCGGCACCAAGCCTTGTTCGAGGCGCTGCAGGCCCATTTCCACCGCCAGGACCCCGCGATGTGGGGCTGGCCGGCCTGGCCCGAGGCCTTCCGAGACCGCGGCAGCGAGGCCGTTGCGGCCTTCGAGGCCGAGCAGATCGAGCGCGTCGAGTTTTATGAATACCTGCAATGGCAGGCCGACGTCCAGCTGCAGGCCGCCGCCACACGGGCCGAGCAGCTGGGCATGGCGCTGGGCCTGTACCGCGACCTCGCGGTCGGCTCCAATGAAGGCGGCGCGGAAACCTGGTCGTCGCCGGGGCTGTATGCCGGCGGCGTGCATGTCGGCGCTCCGCCCGACGAACTCAACCCTGGTGGCCAGGACTGGGGCCTGCCGCCGCCGCGCCCCGATGCGCTGCGCCAGGCGGCCTACCAGCCCTTCGTGCAGACGCTGCGCTCCAACATGCGCTCGGCCGGCGCGCTGCGGCTGGACCATGTGATGGCACTGCGGCGGCTGTTCTGGATCCCCTCGGGCCGCGAGGGAGGCGCCTATGTGCACTACCGCATCGACGAGCTGATGGCCATCGTCGCGCTCGAGAGCGTGCGCCAGCGCTGCCTGGTGATCGGCGAGGACCTGGGCACCGTGCCGCCCGAGGTGCAGCAAGCGATGCAGCGCTTCGGCGTGTTTTCCTACTGTCCGCTCTACTTCGCGCATGACGAGTCCGGCGGCTTCCGCAGCCCCGCGGCGTGGAAGTCCGAGGCCTTGGCCGTGGCCGGCACCCACGACCTGCCCACCTTGCGCGGCTTCTGGCGCGGCGAGGACATCGCCCTGCGGCGGCGCCTCGGGCTCTATCCCAGCGAGACCGCCTTCAGCCGCCACAGCGTGGATCGGGCGGCCGACCGCACGCGGCTGCTGCTGGCGCTGGAGGCCGAAGGCCTGCAGCCTCCCGGCGAGGCCGCGCGTCCGGCGGCGGCCGAGCCGACGCCTGAGCTGACCGCCGCCGTCTACGAGCTGCTCGGGCGTACCGCGTCGCAGCTGGTGGGCGTGCAGCTGGAGGACGTGCTGCTGCAGCTCGAGCAGGTCAACCTGCCCGGCACCACCGAGGAGCGCTGGCCCAACTGGCGCCGCAAACTCGAAGTGGGGCTGGAGCAGCTGGGCCATGACTGGCGCCTGCTGGCGGTGGCCGGCGCGCTGAGCCGCTCGCGCAAGCAGCCCGCCGCCGCGGCGGCGGCCGCGCTGCCCGCGCTGGAGACCGCGCTGGTGCCGCGCGCCACCTACCGGCTGCAGCTGCACAGCGGCTTCAGCTTTGAACAGGCGCGCGAGATCGTGCCCTACCTGGACGCGCTCGGTGCCAGCCACCTCTACAGCTCCTCCTACCTCAAGGCGCGCGCCGGCAGCACGCACGGCTACGACATCGTCGACCACAACGCGCTCAACCCGGAGATCGGCAGCGAGCAGGATTTCGAGCGGCTCTGCGCCAGCCTCACAGAGCGCGGCATGCACCAGCTGCTGGACATCGTGCCCAACCACATGGGCGTGCTGCAGGCCGATAACGCCTGGTGGCTGGACGTGCTGGAACACGGCCCCGCCTCGGAACATGCCGAGACCTTCGACATCGATTGGCAGCCGCCCGCGCCCGAGCTGGCCGGCCGCGTGCTGCTGCCGGTGCTCGGCGGGCCCTACGGCGAGGTGCTGGAGCGCGGCGAGCTGAGGCTGTCCTTCGACGCCGAACGCGGCGAGTTCCGGCTCGGCTATTACGACCACCGCTTCCCCATCGATCCGCGCGACTACGGTCGTATTGTCCGCGGCGTGCCGGCGCCACCGCCGCAGGACACAACCCAGGCCGAGGCCTTGCACGCCGTCGAGTCGCTGCTGGACGCTTTCGGCCGCCTGCCCGACCGCAACGACACACGGCCCGA
Organism: Aquabacterium sp. A7-Y; assembly: GCF_026153205.1. GTDB lineage: Bacteria > Pseudomonadota > Gammaproteobacteria > Burkholderiales > Burkholderiaceae_C > Caldimonas. The sequence continues at coordinate 52,255 of NZ_JAPFBW010000028.1, forward strand.
GGCGCGCGCCACGCGGCATCGTGACCAGGCGCTGCTCAAGCGGCAACTGGCCGAGCGCAGCCGCGCGTGGTCCTGGTTCGCGACCTGGATAGAAGCGAGCGTGCGGGAACTCAACGGCCAGCCGGGCCAGGCGTCGAGCTTCGACGCGCTGGATGCGCTGATCCGCCGCCAGGCCTACCGGCTGGCCTACTGGCGCGTGGCCGGCGACGAGGTCAACTACCGACGCTTTTTTGACATCAACACGCTGGCGGCCGTGCGCATGGAGCGCGAGTCGGTGTTCGAAGCCAGCCACCGCACGCTGCTGCGCTGGCTCGCCGAGGGCCGCATTGCGGGCCTGCGCATCGACCACCCCGACGGGCTGGCCGATCCGTGCGGCTACTTCACGCGCCTGCAGGCCCATCACGCAGCGCTGCAGCGGCCTGCCGAAGGTGAGTCGCCGCGCGCGCTCTATCTGGTGATCGAGAAGATCCTCGCGGAGCACGAGCGCTGGCCCGCCAGCTGGCCGGTGCACGGCGACACCGGCTATCGTTTCGCCAACCAGGTGAACGGCCTGTTCGTCGATGGCCGCGCCGCGGCCGACTTCGACCGGCTCTACGCTGCTTTCATCGGCACGCCCCTGGACTTCGACGAACTGCTCTACGCCGCCAAGCGCGCCATCATCGAGACCTCGCTGGCGGCCGACCTGCAGATGCTGACCGACGCCGCCCACCGCATCTGCCAGCGCGACCGGCGCGCCCGCGACTTCACGCGCAACGCGCTGAAAGCTGCGTTGACCGAGCTGGCCGCCGCTTTCCCGGTCTACCGCACCTACATCGGCGAGGGTGAGGTCGACCCGATCGACCGCGAACACCTGGACTGGGCCACCGCGACGGCCCGCCGACGCAGCAGCGAAGCCGCCGCCGCGACCCTGGACCACCTGCGCGAACTGATGCTGCACGCCGGCACCGAGCCCGACCCGCAGCAGCGCAGCGCCCTGCTCGCCTTCGTCACGCGTTTTCAGCAGTTCACCGCGCCGGTGATGGCCAAGGCCATGGAGGACACCGCCTTCTACCGCTACCACCGGCTGGTCTCGCTCAACGACGTCGGCGGCGACCCGCGCCAGTTCGGCACCACGGTGGCGGCCTTCCACGTCGCCAACCAGACCCGCGCGCGCTTCATGCCCCACACCCTGCTGGGCAGCTCCACGCACGACAGCAAGCGCTCGGAAGACCTGCGCGCGCGCATCGACGTGCTGAGCGAGCTGCCCGGGCTCTGGGAAGAGACGCTGCAACGCTGGCGCGCGCTGGCCGAACGCCAGCTGCCTTCACTCGACGGCGGGCAGGCGCCCGACGCCAACGACCAGTACCTGTTGTACCAGACCCTGTTCGGCGTCTGGCCCCTGCAGACGCCCGACGCCGCGCAGCTCGAGGCGCTGCGCGAGCGGGTGCAGGCCTACATGCAGAAGGCGGTGCGTGAAGCCAAGCAGCACACCAGCTGGATCGATCCGAACCCGGACTACGAAGCCGGCCTGGAGCGTTTCATCGACGCCCTGCTGCGCCAGCCCGCGCCCAACCCCTTCCTTGGCGAGCTGCAGTCCTTCGTGCAGGCGCTGGCGCCTTTCGGCTGCTACAACAGCCTCAGCCTGGTGGCCTTGAAACTCACGTCGCCCGGGGTGCCGGACATCTACCAGGGCTGCGAGACCTGGAACTTCAGTCTGGTCGACCCCGACAACCGCCGCCCGGTCGACTTCGCCGGCTTGCAGGCCGCCCTCGAAGGCTTGCAAGGCCTGTGCGCTCCAGCCGGCACGCCGGAGCCGCTGGCCGCGCTGCCGGACGCCGCGCTGGCGCAGCTGCGTCGGGAGCTGGCCGACGGTCGCCTCAAGCTGCTGCTGACCTGGCGCCTGCTGCAGCTGCGCCGCCGCGAGCCCGAGCTGTTCGAGCGCGGGCGCTACCAGCCGCTGGAGGCGCGCGGCCCGGCAGCCGAGCACCTCGTCGCCTTCTGCCGCGAGCGCGGCAGGGCGGCCTGCATCACGATCGCGACACGCCTGCTGCACCGACTCAGCGGAGGACGGCCGCAAGCACTCGGCGATGCCGCCACCTGGGAGGACACCGCGCTGCTGCTGCCGGCCGGCTTCCAGGGCCGCCGCTGGCGCGACGCCATCACCGGCCGCACGGTCGAGGCTGCAGGCCAGGACGGAGGCCTGCCGCTGGCGACCTTGCTGTCAGCGTTGCCGGTGGCGGTGCTGGTGCCCGACGACAGGTCCGGCCCGTTACCGGCCCCGGACCGCGTCCCCTGACCTTGTTTCCAAGCTCCTGCCCCTCGCATGCCGCAGTCCCTCAAGATCCTTTTCGTCACACCCGAATGCGCCCCCTGGGTGAAAACCGGCGGCCTCGGCGACGTCAGCGCGGCGCTGCCGCGCGCACTCGCCGAGCACGGCCACGACGTCAAGCTGCTGATGCCGGCCTATCCCGGCCTGCGCCAGCTGGCGCGCGATGCCGAGATCCTCGGTGCGCGACCCGGCGACGGCCCCTTCCCGCCGGCGCGCCTGCTGGGCGCCGGCCGGCACGGCGGCGTCGAGCTGCTGCTGCTCGACTGCCCGGGCTACTACGACCGCCCCGGCGGTCCGTATGACGACAGTGGCGGCGACAACGCGCTGCGTTTCGGCCTGCTGTCCCGCGTCGCCGCCGAGCTGGGCTGCGACACCTCGCCGTGGCCCCACTGGCGGCCCGAGCTGCTGCATTGCAATGACTGGCCGACCGGCCTGGCGCCTGCCTGGCTGCGCGTGCTGCCGGGCCGCACGGCGCGCAGCGTGATGACCATACACAACCTCGCCTTCCAGGGCCTGTTCCCGCTCGGACGGGCCCACGAGCTGGGGCTGCCCGGTGACTGGCTGGGCCCGCATGCGGTGGAGTACTGGGGGCAGATCTCTTTCCTCAAGGCCGGCATCAACTTCTCGGACGCGGTGACCGCGGTGAGCCCGACCTATGCTCGCGAGATCCAGCAGGAAACCCACGGCTGCGGCTTCGACGGCATCCTGCGCGACCGCGCCGGGCGCTTGTGCGGCATCCTCAACGGCATCGACACCTCGGTCTGGGACCCGGCCGACGACCCCCACCTCGCCCAGGGCTACGACGCCGGTCGGCTGGACGCCAAGGCCGTCAACAAGACGGCCTTGCAGCGCCGTCTCGGCCTGGCCGAGGCAGCGCATGCGCCGCTGTTCGGGCTGGTCAGCCGGCTGACCGAGCAGAAGGGCATCGACCTGGTGCTCGAGGTGCTGCCCTGGCTGCTCTCGCAGGGCGCCCAGCTGGCGGTACTGGGCCAGGGCGATCCGGTGCTGGAGCAGCGCCTGCAGGAGGCCGCTGCCGCACAGCCTCGGCAGGTGGCGGTGCAGATCGGTTTCGACGAGGCGCTGGCTCACCAGATCGAGGCCGGCTCGGACGCCTACCTGATGCCCTCGCGCTTCGAGCCCTGCGGGCTCAACCAGATGTACAGCCAGGCCTACGGCACGCCACCGGTGGTGCGTGCCACCGGCGGCCTGGCCGACACGGTGGTCGACCAGTCGGCCGCGCCGGCGCGAGGCACCGGCTTCTGTTTCAGGGAGCCGTCGGCGCCAGCCTTTCAGGCCTGCCTGGAGCGCGTGCTGGACGCCTGGCACGAGCCCGCCGGCTGGCGGATGTTGCAGCAGCGCTGCATGGCGCAGCCCTTGGACTGGAGAGACAGGGCGCAGCAGTACGTCGACGTGTATCGCGAACTGCTGGCCACGAACTGAAGGAGATCAGGAGCGGGCTCAGGCTTGCGGGTCGGCGGCCGGGTGGGCGGTGTCGATCTCGATGTCGACCTCCGTCTCGGGCTCGGCATCGATGGCCTTGTCGAAGGCCGCCGCATCGCGCTGCTGCAGGTTGGCCAGCAGCGGCTTGTCCAGCGGACGGCAGACCCGCCGTTTCAGGCGGCCCAGGCGCTCGGAACTCTCGATCGCGCTGAACACGGCTTCGGGGTTCAGCATCAGGGCGAAGGGGTCGGCGGGCAGTTGGGTTTGCATGACGGGTGCTCCTGGGTGGAGGGTGGGCATGCATCGAACTGTAGGCGTCCACGGCTCGGCGGGGTAGTCGGCCCCTCGCCAAACAGGGGTCGGAATCCGCCTGACAACTTCCCTACTTCGCTCCCGACGGTGTCGCTGTGTCGCGGCTTCCGGTGTTGTAGGTGCGCTCGTGGGCCTCGATCACCCGGGCCAGTTCTTCGCGCCCTACGCTGCGCGCGAAATCGGCCGCGCTCAGGCCTTTCTCGTTGCGCATGGTCGGGTCGGCCCCGGCGTCCAGCAGGGCCCGCGCGGCCTCCTCGGTGCCGTAGCGGGCCGCCATCATCAGCGGCGTGGTGTGGTTGGGCGATTGGGCATCGATGAAGGCGTGGTGCTCCAGCAGCAGCGCGATGACGGGCACTTTGCCACCGCTGGCCGCGTAGTGCAGCGGCGTCCAGCCCGGCTTGTTGACGTCCGCGTCGTGTGCGATCAGGCGCTCGCACCACGCCAGCTCCCCCTTGAGCGCGGCCATCATCAGCGGCGACTCGCCCACGCCGTTCAGGCGGTTGACATCGATGCCCGGGTGCGACAACAGGGCTTCGGCCACCTTCGGCGAAGGCTCCTGCAAGGCCAGCAGCAGGCCGACCCGGCCTTCGGGATCGACCGTGTTGGGATCGAAACCCCGGTTCAGGAGCCGCACGATGCTGCGCGCGTCATTGCGCTTGATCGCCTGGAAATAATCTTCGTAGGAGCCCGCAGCAGCGCAGGAAACCCCAGTCGCCAGAACTACTTGCAGAACATTCTTGAGAAATCGCTTCATTTTTTGCACCTTTCCCTGCACGGTTGGAATACACCGAAAAATAAGGGCAAGATCAAGTGCTTAGGTTGGATTCTGAAAGAAGAACCCGAACTGCGCTCGCACGGCTTTTCACCCGGCCGCAGGTGTCGGCAGACCGAACAGGCGTTCGAAATTCCGGCTCGTCGCCTCCGCCACCGCCTCGACCGACAGGCCCTTGAGTTCGGCGATCTGCCGCGCGACAAAAGGCACGTAGGAGGGGTTGTTGGTCTTGCCCCGGTAGGGCGCCGGCGCCAGGTAGGGGCTGTCGGTCTCGATCAGGCAGCGCTCCAGCGGCACCTGCCGCGCCACCTCACGCAGCTCGGCGGCGTTCTTGAAGGTGAGGATGCCTGAGAAGGAGATGTAGAAGCCGAGCGAGAGTGCCGCATCGGCCACCTGCTGGGTCTCGGTGAAACAGTGGAACACACCGCCCACCTGCCCCTGGCCCTCTTCGCGCAGGATCGCCACGGTGTCGTCGGAGGCCTGGCGGGTGTGGATCACGAGCGGCTTGCCGAGGGCCCGGGCCGCCCGGATGTGGACCCGGAAGCGCTCGCGCTGCCACTCCATGTCGGCAAGGCTGCGGCCGTTGAGTCGGTAGTAGTCGAGGCCGGTCTCGCCGATGGCAACGACCTTGTCGCGCGACCCCAGTTCGATCAGGCCGTCCAGCGTGGGCTCCGCGACATCCTCGTTGTCCGGGTGCACGCCGGCGCTGGCCCAGAAGTTGTCGTAGCGCCGGGCCAGGGCATGCACCGCCTCGAACTCCTCCAGGGTGGTGCAGATGCACAGGGCCCGGTCGACCTGGGCCGCCTGCATCGCGGTGCGGATGGCCTCGAGGTTCTCGGCCAGTTCGGGGAAGCTGAGGTGGCAGTGGGAGTCGACGAACATTGTGAGGAAAAGGCGGGGCAAAACAAAACAGGCGCCTAGCCTACACCGGCTGGCGCCTCGGACCCCCGGGCGGGGCGATGTTCAGAGCGTCTGGGTGGGTTTGGCCGACTGGATCGCGGTGCCCAGCAGTTCCTCGATGCGCACCTTCAGCAGGCGCGACTTCTCGTCGCTGGGGAAACGCACGCCGACGCCCTGGGTGCGGCCGCCGGAGGCATTGGCCGGGGTGATCCAGGCGACCTTGCCGGCCACCGGGTAGCGCTGCGGATCCTCGGGCAGCGACAGCAGCAGGTAGATGTCCTCGCCCAGCTTGTAGTCGCGGGTGGTCGGCACGAACAGCCCGCCGTCGGCGAACACCGAGATGTAGGCCGCGTAGAGCGCGCCCTTCTCGCGGAATACCAGCTGGATGACGCTCGGGCGTGCCGGCGCTCCGGCCGCGGCGGGAGCGCCGCCCGCAGGGGCGGGACGAAGGCTGGTTTCACTCATGCGGCGGAGTGTAAGGCGCGCCGCGCCTGCCCAACAAGCGCGTCCAGCATCAGCCCGGCGTTCCAGGCGTGCTCTTCGTGACGTGCTGCACGTCGCAGCTCGGCGCCCCAGGCCGTGAGGCCGGCAAGCCCCGCGCGCAGGCCTTTGAAGGATGCGGCCGGAAAATAGCGCGGCTGCGCCCCCACGGTGACGCACAAGGCGTCGTGGCAGACCTTCTGCAAGGTCTCCACGGCCAGCGGCACCGGCCAGCCCGACAGCGCGGCGGCCTCGCCGGCCGCCAGGCGCCCCGGCAGTTCCTGCCAGGCCGCCGCGTTCAGCCCCTGCCGGACCAGCTGCTGCGCCGCCAGCGGGTACTGCCCGGCGGCCGCCAGCAGCACGTCGGCGCCGGCCAGCCCTTGCGCCTGCAGCCACTCGCGCGCCATCGCCTCGGCGGGCGGCGCCAGGCGCATCAGCTGGCAGCGACTGCGGATGGTCGGCAGCAAGGCCTCGATGGCTTCGCTGCTGAGGACAAAACGGGCCTGCCCGGGCGGCTCCTCCAGGGTCTTCAGCAAGGTGTTGGCCGAGATCGTGTTCATGCGCTCGGCCGGGTGCACCAGCACCACCTTGGCCACCCCGCGCGAGGAGGTCTGCTGGGCGAACTCCACCGCGCGCCGCAGCGCCTCGACCTTGATCTCCTTGCTGGGCTTGGCCTTGCTCGCCTTGGCCTTGGCCGTCTCGACCTCCGCGTCGCCGAGCGACCAGCCCAGCTCTTCCTGCAGCGCCTCGGGCAGCAACACCAGCAAGTCGGGATGGGTGCGCGCCTGCACCAGCTTGCAACTGCTGCACTCGCCGCAAGGCTGGCGCGGCGCCTTGGGTGGCGCCTCGCACAGCCAGGCCTGGGCCAAGGCCAACGCCAGCTCGAACTGGCCGATGCCCGGAGGGCCGGCCAGCAGCACCGCATGGCCGCGCTGCGAGGCCAGCAGCTCGCGCAGGGGCGCCTCGAACCAGGGCAGCATCACCAACCTCGCCGCACCAGGGCGGCCTCCAGCTGGGCCGCGACGCCGGCGCGGTCGAGCGCGGCGTCGAGGCGGACAAAACGATGCGGGTCCGCGTCGGCGCGGGCGCGGTAGCCGTCGGCAACGCGGCGGAAGAACTCGCTCGGCTGCTGCTCGAAGCGGTCCGGCACACGGGCTCCCGCCAGACGCTCGGCCGCCACCTCCGGCGGCAGGTCGAACCACAGCGTCAGGTCGGGCTGGCGGCCCTGCTGCACCCAGCCCTCGAGCTCGGCCAGCACGCCGGCATCGAAACCGCGGCCGGCCCCCTGGTAGGCGAAGGTGGCGTCGGTGAAGCGGTCGCACAGGACCACCTGGCCGCGCGCCAGGGCCGGCTCGATGACCTGCTGCAGGTGGTCGCGGCGGGCGGCGAAGATCAGGAGGACCTCGGTCAGCGGGTCCATCGGCTGGTGCAGCACCAGCTCGCGCAGGCTCTCGGCCAGCGGGGTGCCACCGGGCTCGCGGGTCAGCACGACGTCGCGGCCGGCGGCGCGCAGCCGTGCCGCGAGCGTCTCGATGTGGGTGGACTTGCCGGCGCCGTCTATGCCCTCGAAGGTGATGAAAAAGCCGCTCATGGCGTCGCGCTACTGCTCGGGTTGTTGTGCTGGAACTGCGAGAGACAACCGTCAGCGCTTGCGCTGGAACTGGTCGACCGCCCGATTATGCGCGGGCAGGTCGTCGCTGAAGACGCTGCTGCCGTCGCCGCGGGCGACGAAATACAGCGCCTTGGTGTCGGCCGGTTGCACGGCCGCGAGCAAAGAGGCCTTGCCGGGCATCGCGATCGGCGTCGGCGGCAGGCCGCCGCGGAGATAGGTGTTGTAGGGCGTGTCGGCCTGCAGGTCGCGCTTGCGCAGGTTGCCGTCGAAGCGCTCGCCCAGGCCGTAGATCACCGTCGGGTCGGTCTGCAGCGGCATGCCGGTGCGCAGGCGGTTGTTGAACACCCCGCTGACCATCGCGCGGTCGGTCGACAGCCCGGTCTCCTTCTCGACGATGGAGGCCAGGATCAGCGCCTCGTCGGGCGTTTTCACGCTGGCTCGGGGCCCGCGCGCACCCCAGGCCTCGGCGAGCTTGCGCTCCATCGCGCGGTAGGCCCGCTGCATCACCGCCATGTCGCTGCTGCCCTTGCTGTAGGCATAGGTGTCGGGGAAAAACCGGCCCTCCGGGTGGCGCTCGGGCGCGCCCAGCGCGGCCATGATCTCGGCATCGCTGAGGGTCGCGGTGGTGGGCTTGAGGCCCGGCGCACGCGCGAGTTCGGCGCGGAACTGGCGGAAGGTCCAGCCCTCGATCAGCTTGACCGTCGCGAGCGTCTCGTCGCCCCGCACCATCTTGCGCAGCAGCTCGCGCGGTGTCGTGCCCGGCCCGATCTCGTAGCTGCCGGCGCGGATGCTGCGCGACTGCCCCGACCAGCGGAACCACTCATACAGCGCCAGCGCCGGCGTCTGCACGCCGGCCGCGACCCAGCCTTCGGCGATCTGGCGTGGTTTCATGCCGCTCTCGACGGAAAACTCGACCGAGGGCGAGGACAGGGGCAGCGGCTCGTGCAGCCACCACAGCGCGGCCCCGCCGACAAGCGCGGTGAGCAGCACCGCGAGCAGCAGGAGGACGCCCAGCAGGCGTTTCAGCAGACGCATGGCAGTGGATCCGGTGGGAGGGCGGAAGGCCGAGAGGTGACCCTGGCCTTATCCGGTGAACGGGGGCTGATCATAATGGAGGCATGAATACCGATAGCTCCATCCAGACCTCCGAAACGCCCGTCGAGGGTGCTGCCGTCTTGAGCCACTGGGGACTCATCGCGGTGGACGGCGCGGACGCCGCGTCTTTCCTGCACAGCCAGCTGACCCAGGATTTCGCGCTGCTCGGACCGGCCGAGGCGAGGCTGGCGGGCCTGTGTTCGCCCAAGGGCCGGCTGATGTTCAGTTTTGTCGGCTGGAAGGAGTCGGCCGAGCGGGTGCTGCTGGCCCTGCCCAGGGAGCAACTGCCGGCAGCGCAGAAGCGGCTGTCGATGTTCGTCCTGCGCGCCAAGGCCAAGCTCAGCGACGCGACCGCGACGCGGCAGCTGCTGGGTCTGGCCGGCGCGGCCGCGCGTGACTGGCTGGGCGAGCGTGCCCCGGCCGCGGTCTGGGGCCGCCATGCCGACGCCGACACCAGCATCGTGCGCCTGCCCGACGCGGCCGGCCAGCCTCGCTACCTGTGGGTGCAGCCGGCCGACGCCGGGTCGGCTGCGGAGCAGGCCCTGCCCGCGCTGCCGCTGGCGAGCTGGCAGTGGCTGGAGGTGCAAAGCGGGGTGCCGACCATCCTGCCCGCGACGATGGAGCAGTTCGTGCCGCAGATGGTCAACCTCGAAGCGGTCGGCGGCGTGAGCTTCAAGAAAGGCTGCTACCCGGGCCAGGAAGTGGTGGCGCGCAGCCAGTACCGCGGCACGCTCAAGCGCCGCGGCTTCCTGCTGCGTGCCGGCGTGCCGGCCGAGCCCGGCCAGGAGATCTTCCACAGCGCCGACCCCGGCCAGCCGGCCGGTCTGGTGGCCAACGCCGCCGCGGTGCCGGCGGGCCGCGGCGAGCCGGCCTGGGACCTGTTCGCCGAGCTCAAGCTGGCGGCGGCCGAAGCGGGCAGCCTGCACCTGGGCAGCGCCGACGGCCCGCCGCTGACCCTGCTGCCCCTGCCCTACAGCCTGCCCACCGAAAGCTGAGCCGGGCGTGACTTCCTCCCCCCCGGCGGCCTCGCCGGCTCCGCATTAGTTCACGTCCGGGCTCCCGAGGTGCGCCGCCTTTTCATCTACTATCGAATCGCCTCCGCCGACGCCGCCCTAGCGCTGCGTGCGGCCGGGGCGATGCAAGACGCGCTGCGCGCGCGCCATCCCGGCCTGCAGGCCGAGCTGTGGCGCCGCCCTCAAGAGAAAGACGGCGTGCAGACCTGGATGGAGATTTATATGCAGGCAGAGGGAGTGGGCCCGGTGCTGGAGGCGGAGATCGCCGCGGCGGCAGAGGCGCTGTCGCCCTGGCTGCAGGGGCCGCGGCACACGGAGGTGTTCGTGCCATGTGCCTGGTAGCCTTCGCTGTCGACGCGAGCCGGCGCTTCCCGCTGGTGGTGGCGTCCAACCGTGACGAGTACTTCGACCGGCCGGCCGCACGGCTGGCCTGGTGGACGCCCACCGGCGGCGGCCCCGAGATCCTGGGCGGCCGCGACCTCAAGGGCGGCGGCACCTGGATGGGCCTGACCCAGCAGGGCCGCTTCGCGCTCGTGACCAATGTGCGCAACCCCTCCGACCTCGACCCCGGCGCCCCTTCGCGCGGCGAGATCGTGCCGCTGTGGCTGCGGGGTGACCTGCCGATGGATCGCTACTGGATGCAGGTGGGCCTGTCCGGCTACAACGGCTTCAACGTGCTGGCGGCCGACTTCCGGCAGGGCGAGTGTTTCTGGGGTTCCAACCGGGAGCGTTTTCCAAAGCGCCTGGAGCGCGGCGTCTACGGCCTGTCCAATGCTTCGCTGGACACCCCCTGGCCCAAGGTCGAGCGGCTCAAGCAGCACATGCGCTCCGCGCTGCGCGAGGCCGAGACGGCCGATGCGCTGGCCGAGCGGCTCTTCGAGGCGCTGGGCGACCGCACCGAGATCGCCGACGAGTTCCTGCCCCACACGGGCGTGTCGGTCGAGTGGGAACGCTGGCTGTCGCCGGCCTTCATCCGCACGCCGGACGGCCGTTACGGCACACGCTGCTCCACCGTGGTCATCACCGAGCGGATCCGACGCCGGCTGGTCACCCACGTCATCGAGCGCAGCTTCACCGCGGCCAAGGGGCCGGGCGTGGCCCTGCTGCGGCGCTCGATGCTCAAGCACTGGCCGCCGCTGGCGAATGGCCGGGAGGAAACCGCCGCGGCCAGCGTGATGGTGTCCGGCCCGGCCGCGGCCCATGCCACCGCTGCAAGGGCGACGAAGCCGGCTTGAAACCGCCTCCCGCTACAGGACCTTGACCATCTCCACGTGCGGGATGCCAAGCTCCTCGTACTGCGGCCCGCGCGTGGCGAAGCCGGCCTGCAGGTAAAACGAGGTCGCCGAGAGCTGCGCATGCAGCACCGCCTCCCGATAGCCCTGCCGTCGGGCCGCCTGCATCAAGGCGTCGAGCACCGCCCTGCCCGCTCCACCGCCGCGCATGGTGCGGCGCGTCGCCATGCGGCCGATCTTCGCGACTCCCGGCACGTGCTCCATCAGCCGCCCGGTCGCCAGCGGCATGCCGAGGCGGTTGTAGGCCACCGCCTGCACGCAGGCCAGGTCGGCCTCGTCCCACTCCATCTCGGCGGGGATGCGCTGCTCGTCGACGTAGACCTCCTTGCGCACCAGGCGGGCGTCGTCGCCCAGCGTGTCCCAGCCGCCGACACGCACCTCCAGCATCGACTGCCCTGCCTCGTAGGCTGCCAGCGCCGCGCGCAGCTCCTCGGGCACGCGCATCGCGGACCGCGCCACCGGGTCGGCATAGACATACACCAGCTCGCCGCTGACCAGCAACTCGTCCTGCCGGAACACGCCGGCCTGGAACAGCATCGAGGAGTTGCCGACCCGCTCGCAGCGGATGCCGACGTCGAGCTGGTCGTCGTACTGCGCCGACGCGTGGTATTCGAGCGTCGCCTTCTTCACGTAGAGGTCGCCGCCGAAGGACTCCAACGCCTGCGGGTACGGCAAGGCCAGCGCGCGCCAGTAGTCGGAGATCGCGGTGTCGACGTACATCAGGTAGTGGCCGTTGAAGACGATCTTCTGGGCATCCACCTCGGCCCAGCGCACCCGCAGCCGGTACAGGAAACGGAAATCAGCGCGCACCATCGAACAAGGCCTCCTTCAACACCCTGCCGGCGGCCGCATGGGCCTCCAGCGCCTCGGGAATGGCCCGGCCCATCTTGATGAAGTCGTGTGTCACGCCCTTGTACAGGTCGAGCGACACCGGGACACCCGCCAGCCGCAGCCGGTCCGCGTAGGCCAGGCCTTCGTCGACCAGCGGGTCGCACTCGGCCAGGCAGACCCAGGCCGGCGCGAGGCCTTCGAGGTCCTCGGCATGCAGCGGCGCGAATCGCCAGTCCTTGCGATGGTGGTGGTCGATGTACTGATCGAAGAACCAGTCGATCGCGGGCCGCTCCAGCACGAAGCCGGTGGCGAACAGCACATGCGAGGCGGTGTCCTGGTGGGCGCTGGCGCCCGGCGTGATCAGCAGCTGCAAGGCCAGCGGCAGGCCGGCGTCGCGCGCCAGGATGGCGCAGACCGTCGCCAGCGTGCCGCCGGCGCTGTCGCCGCCGACCGCGAGGCGGCTCGTGTCCAGCCCCAGCGCGTCGCCGCTGTCGCGCAGCCGGCGCAGCGCCGCCCAGCTGTCGTCCACCGCGGTCGGAAAGCGGTGCTCGGGCGCCAGCCGGTAGTCCAGCGACACCACCGCGGCACCGCTGAGCAAGGCCAGCTGGCGGCACAGGCTGTCGTGCGTCTCGAGGCCGCCTATCGTGAAGCCGCCGCCGTGCAGGTAGAGCAGCACCGGCAGCCGCTCGTGCGAAGCCGCATAGAGCCGCGCCGGCAGCGGGGTACCGTCGTCGGCATCGAGCTCGATGTCCTGCACGCGCGCCAGCGGAGCGCGCGGCAGGTCGAGGATCTCGGCCGCCGCCACATAGGCCTCGCGAGCCTGCTGCGGCGACAGCGTGTAGTACGGGGGGCGCTTGGCGCGCTGGATGCGATCGATCACGCCCGACATCCGGGGCGTCAGCAAGGACGACGTCACGACTACCTCTTCAACGGAAGCTCACGCCGACCTCGGGCGTGCCTTCCAGGCCTTCATACACCACCTTGACCGCGAGCCCGGGCCGCGGCGGCAGCAACTTCGAAAACGAACCCAGGCTCAGCAGGTCGCCGGCCTGCAGGCGCCGGCCGCTCTTCTGCAGGTCCTGCGCCAGCCACAGCACCGCGCGCAGCGGGTGCCCCATCAGGTCGGCGCCGCGGCCGCGGTCCAGCTCCTTGCCCTCGCCGTCGAGGACCTTGACGGTCATCGCGGCGAGTTGGTCCACCATCGCGGGCGTGGCCTTCAGCGGCTCGCCCATCACGCCCCAGCGCGCCCCGACATTGATGTAGGTGATGCCGGCCCCGTCCAGCTGGGTCGGGTCCTGCACCACCAGGTCGGGCAGCTCGATGAAGGGAATCACCGCATCGAGGTGCTGCATCACCTGGGCCGGCGTGCGCGCCTGGTGGATGGCCGGGCTCTTCACGCGCACCAGCAGGTCGGCCTCGAACAGCGGCCGGGCGCCGAACTTGGCCGGGAACTGCGCACCGTGCGGCAGCAGCATGGCGGAGAACAGCGTGCCGCGCACCGGGCTGTCGTGGCGGAAGCGCTTCTGCACTGCGGGATGGGTCAGACCGGCCTTGTAGCCGGCACGCCGGCCCAGCTGCTGTTCCAGGAAGGCCACCACCTTGTCACGCCCGCACTCGGCATCGGCGGGGCTCATCGCCGGCGGGTTGTCGACCGGCTCCAGCGCCAGGTAGCGCGACACCAGCCGGGCCGCCTCCAGGTCCGACGGACAGGCGGCCGGAGCGCCGGCGGCGAGCGTCGCGAGGGCCAGCGCCGCGATCCCTTGCTTGAGCGATGGGTTCATGGTGTCTCCGGATGTCCGCGGGAAAGAAGGCAAGCATACTGGCCTTCGCCCCGCCCGTGTGCCTGCGCCCGGCACCGCCGAGAACCCCTCGCATCCTCCCATGGCCCTCATCAACTACCTGACCCAGATCCAGTTCGACTTCGGCGCGGTGGCGCTGCTGCCGCAGGAATGCGAGCGCCTCGGCCTGCGCCGCCCGCTGATCGTCACCGACGCCGGCGTGCGCGCCGCCGGCGTGCTGCAGAAGGCGCTCGATGCGCTGCGTGAACTGCCCTGCGCCGTGTACGACGGCACGCCCTCCAACCCGACCGAGGCGGCGGTGCGCGCAGCGCACGCGGTTTACCGGCGCGAGCGCTGCGACGGGCTGGTGGCGGTTGGCGGCGGCTCCAGCATCGACCTCGCCAAGGGCGTCGCGATCGCGGCCAGCCATCCCGGGCCGCTCACGACCTACGCGACCATCGAAGGCGGCAGCGGCCGCATCACCGCCGAAGCGGCCCCGCTGATCGCCGTGCCCACCACCGCCGGCACCGGCAGCGAGGTGGCGCGCGGCGCGATCCTCATCGTCGACGACGGCCGCAAGCTCGGCTTCCACTCCTGGCACCTGCTGCCGAAAGCCGCAATCTGCGACCCGGAGCTGACCCTCGGCCTGCCGCCTACCCTGACCGCGGCCACCGGCATGGATGCCATCGCGCACTGCATCGAGACCTTCATGTCGGCCGCCTTCAACCCGCCGGCGGACGGCATCGCGCTCGACGGCCTCGAGCGCGGCTGGGCCCATATCGAGCGGGCCACCCGCAACGGCAGCGACCGCGAAGCGCGGCGCCAGATGATGAGCGCCTCGATGCAGGGCGCGCTGGCCTTCCAGAAAGGCCTGGGCTGCGTGCACAGCCTGAGCCACAGCCTGGGTGGCGCCAACCCGCGGCTGCACCACGGCTCGCTCAACGCGGTGTTCCTGCCGGCGGTGCTGCGCTTCAACGCCGAGGCCGAGCCGGTGCGGCGCGAGCGGCGTCTGGACCGCATGGCGCAGGCGATGGGACTGCGCTCGGGCAGCGAGATCCCCGACGCGATCCGCGCGATGAACGCCCGCCTGGGCCTGCCCGGCGGGCTGGCCGCGATGGGGGTGGATCCGGTGCTGTTCGGCAAGGTGATCGACGGCGCCCTGGCCGACCACTGCCACAAGACCAACCCGCGGCTGGCCAGCGCCGACGACTACCGTGCGATGCTGCAGGCGTCGATGTGAAAAAACCGGCGCTCAGGCCGCTGCGGCCGGCAGCCGCGTCACCATCACCTGGTCGATGCGGTAGCTGTCGACGTCCATCACCTCGAACTTGTAGCCGCCCCAGCTGACACTGTCGGTGCGGCGCGGGATGCGCCGCAGCATCACCATCAGGAAGCCCGCCAGCGTGTCGTACTGTCCCTGGTGCGGCAGCTCGTCGAGGTCGATCGCGCGCATCACGTCGACGATGGGCGTGACCCCGTCGATCAGCCACGAGCCGTCCTCGCGACGCACGATCTGGTCCTCGTCGTGCGGCGAGACCAGGCTGCCCATCACGGTGGACATCACGTCGTTGAGCGTGATCACGCCGACCACCAGGCTGTATTCGTTGACGATGACGGCGAAGTCCTCGTGGGCCTGGCGGAACTGGCCCAGCATCTCGGACAGCGTGATGCGGTCGGGCACCATCAGCACCTTGTGCAGCAGGCCCTCGGCGGCCTCGCCCTGCAGCGAGATCGGCTCGCCCTTGAGCACACGCTGAAACAGGTCGGCGGCGTCCACGTAACCCACCACCTCGTCGATGGTGGTGTTGCAGACCAGGTAGGTCGAATGGGGCTCGGCGGCAATGCGGGCGCGGATCTCCTCCTCCGGATCGTCGACCAGGAAGTACACGATACGCTCGCGCGAGGTCATCGAGCTCTCCACCGTGCGCACGTCGAGCTCGAACACGTTGGCGATGACCTGCTGCTCCTGCGCCAGCAGCAGCCCGGCCTGGGCGCCGGCCTCGGTGAGGGCCAGGATGTCGTCGTGGGTGATGCGGTCGTCGCGCTTCGCGGGCAGCCCCAGCAGCTTGAACAACACGTTGGCCAGGCTGTTGAAGACCCAGACCACCGGCTTGAGCAGCGCTGCCCACCACAGCATGGGGGTGACGACGCGGATGGCGACCTGCTCGGGCTGGGTCATGCCGACCCGCTTGGGGAAGAGGTCGGCGAACAGGATGAACAGCGAGGTGACGATCAGGAAGGACAGGAGGAAACCGGCCGTGTGGGCGGTGTCGGCGTCGGTCACGTGCAGCAGCAGCGACTCCAGGTGCGGCGTCAGCGTGCCTTCGCCGACGATGCCGCCCAGGATGGCGACCGCGTTGAGGCCGATCTGCACCACCGTGAAGTAGTTGCCCGGCTGCTCCTGGATCTCGATGACACGCTGGGCGCGCGCCTCGCCCTCGTCCGCCATCTGGCGCAGCCGCAGGCGCCGGGCCGCGGCCAGGGAAATTTCGGCGATGGAGAAGTAGGCGCTGGTGCCGATCAGCAGCGCGATGACGATCAAGCTCGAAGTCAGGCCCATGAGTGTCCGCTCCCCCGGCGTTCTGAGTGGCGGGTTGAGCGGCTAGTGTAAGCAGCTTGGGGCCTCGACGCCGTCGGCCCGGCTCCGACGCGGGGACGGCATCGCCCCTGCCTACAAGGCCTTCACGGCATCGGCCGGGGCACCCCGGGCCAGCCAGTCGGCCCACTCGTCGCCCAGGCGCTCGCTCTCGGCCAGCGCGCGGGTCCAGTCGCGCACCCGGCCGGCGTGGTCGGCGCCATAGGCGGCGAAGTCCTTGCGGTCGGGCAGCTTGGCGTTGGGCAGGCCCTGGACCCAGCTCGCGCGCGGCGCGAGCACGATGACGTTGTCGAGATAGGCGGTGGCGCGGTGCCGCGAGCGCCAGGCCTTGTCGAGCCAGCCGGGCACCAGCGACTGCTGGAAATGGGGGTACAGCACCAGGCCGCCGCACTCCTCGGCCTGGGCCTGCGCGGCGTCGACCAGCGAGCTGTAGTTCCAGTGCAGGTGGTAGTCGGTGATGCCGCCGTCCCAGTAGGCGCCCGGCGGGCCGCCCGGGATGTCGTGCACCGCCTTGAGCACGAAAGGGATCGAGCAGGACGCCAGCAGGGCAGGCTGGAAGTTGTCGGCCCGCAGCTCGACCTTGCGGTGGCGCAGGTCGTCGAGCCGGATCGGCAGCGCCTCGCCCGGGGTCGAGAACACCACCCGCTCCAGCCAGGCACTCAGGGCCTTGCGGCTGGCCGCATTGCTCAGCATCGCGCCCAGGTAGCCCAGCGGCGTGCGCCAGCGCCCTTCCCGTCCCAGCACGTGGCGCCCGCGCGAGGTCACGATGTGCAGCCGATAGCGCGGATGGGCCAGCAGGCGCTCGACCTGGCCGTCGAAAAACTCGTGCAGTTGCTGGGAGAAGCGCCGACTCACCTGCTCGGCGCTGGGCAGCTTGCGGCCCGGCTCGAGCTCGTAGCGCTCATTGATGTAGCCGCTCGCCAGGTTCTCGAAACCCTGCACCGGGTCGGGCAAGGCGCCGGTCGCCATGCGCCAGGCGCCGATGGACGCGCCGACCAGGTGCACCGTGTGCGAGGCGCCGGCGAGGAAACTGCCGAAGATCTGGCGATCGAGGTGGCTCAGGATCAGGCCCTTGGGCCCGCCCGCGGCGCCGGCGACGACGCGGATGTCGCGCGGCTGGAGGCCGTGCCCGCGCAGGCGTTCGAGCGCGCGCGGGCCGGCGTAGATCTGTAGTGCTTGCATACGGCCAATGGAAGGCTGCCGCCCCGACCCGGCGGGCGGCGGCAGCAGCAGGCCTCCATTATCGAAGCAGTGGGCCCGGCCTGCTGTTCAACGTGCGACAGGCCGGTGCCGCCCGGGGCCTCAGCCCTTGGCAATGACCGCGCAGGCCAGCCGCGCGCCGGCATTGCCGACCGGCTGCGAGCGGTAGTCGTCGGGCTTGGCGTGCACGATCAGGCCGCGGCCGATGATGTCGGTCGCGCCGCTGCCCACGGCCATGCCGCTGACGTGGAAGGTCGCCGTGGCGACGCCGTTGGCGTCGGCCTTGAGGTTCGGCATGTCGCCGGCGTGGTGCTCCGGGCCGTTTTCCTGGCCGTGCGGCTTGCCCAGCGGGTTGAAGTGGCCGCCGGCGCTCAGGGCGTCGGGACTGGAGCAGTCGCCTTTTTCATGCACATGGAAGCCATGTTCCTGGTTGGGCGCGAGGCCGCTGATCTTGGCCGTGACCATCACGTGGTCGCCGTGCTGCTCGAAGGTGACGCTGCCGCTGGTGAGGTTGCCCGCGGTGGGCTTCAGCTCGGCCACGGCCCTGGCCGGCGCGGCCGAGGTCGGCGTGGCCGAGGTTGGCGCGGCGCAGGCGGCCAGGGTGGCGATGGCGGCCAGCGCGAGCGAGCCCAGGGTCAGGCGGTTTCGGGTTTGCATGGGAGAGGCCCTCCTTGATTGGATGTTGAATCCGAGATGGTGCCACGAGCGCCGCAAACCGTCTCGCCGCCGGGCCGCCAAGGGCAACGGGATGTTGCCCCCGGCCGGGCCTCAGCGCTTGCCCTGCAGCTTCGCGAAGGCCGCCGCCATCGCGGACTGCGCCGCCGGCTGGGGCGCGCCGCGGCCGCCGCCGGGCCGCTCGTTGCGGCCCGCCGGGCGGTAGCTGTTGTCGGCGGCGCCGCCGCTGGCGCCGCGGGGCGCGGCCGCATCCAGCTTCATCGTCAGCGAGATGCGCTTGCGGGCCAGGTCGACCTCCAGCACCTTGACCTTGACGATGTCGCCGGTCTTGACGACCTCGCGCGCGTCGTTCACGAACTTGTTCGACAACTGGCTCACATGGACCAGGCCGTCCTGGTGCACACCCAGGTCGACGAAGGCGCCGAACTGCGCGACGTTGCTGACGGTGCCTTCCAGGATCATGCCCGGCTGCAGGTCCTTCAGGTCTTCGACGCCTTCGTTGAAGCGCGCCACCTTGAAGTCGGGGCGCGGGTCGCGGCCCGGCTTCTCCAGCTCGGCCAGGATGTCCTTGACCGTGATGGCACCGAACTTCTCGTCGGCGAAGGCCTCCGGCTTGAGGGAACGCAGCACGTCGGCCCGGCCGATCACCTCGGTGATGGGACGGCCCACGCTGCTGAGCATCTTCTCGACCACCGGATAGGTCTCCGGGTGCACCCCCGACATGTCCAGCGGGTTGTCGCCGCCGCGGATGCGCAGGAAGCCCGCCGCCTGCTCGAAGGTCTTGGGGCCCAGGCCGGAGACGTCGAGCAGCTGCTTGCGGCTGCGGAAGGCGCCGTTGGCGTCGCGCCAGCGCACGATGCTGGCCGCGACCGTGTTGCTGAGGCCCGAGACCCGCGACAGCAGCGGCGCCGAAGCGGTGTTCAGGTCCACGCCGACGGAGTTGACGCAGTCCTCGATGATGGTGTCCAGGCTGCGCGCCAGCTCGCTCTGGTTGACGTCGTGCTGGTACTGGCCCACACCGATGCTCTTGGGCTCGATCTTGACCAGCTCGGCCAGCGGGTCCTGGACGCGGCGCGCGATGCTGACGGCGCCGCGCAGGCTGACGTCGAGCTCGGGCAGTTCCTTGCTGGCGTATTCGGAGGCCGAGTAGACCGAGGCGCCGGCCTCGCTGACCACCACCTTCTCGATCTCCGTCCCGGGCGCCAGCTGCTGGATGCGCTTGATCAGGTCACCGGCCAGCTTGTCGGTCTCGCGGCTGGCGGTGCCGTTGCCGATCGCGATCAGGTTGACGCCGTGGGTCGCGCACAGGCGGCCCAGCGTGTGGATGGAGCCGTCCCAGTCCTTGCGCGGCTCGTGCGGGTAGACGGTGTTGGTGTCCAGCACCTTGCCGGTCTCGTCGACCACCGCCACTTTGACGCCGGTGCGGATGCCCGGGTCCAGGCCCATCACGACCCGCTTGCCGGCCGGTGCCGCGAGCAGCAGGTCGCGCAGGTTCTCGGCGAACACCTTGATCGCGACCTTCTCGGCCTCCTCGCGCAGGCGGGCGAACAGGTCGCGCTCCAGGCTGAGGCTGAGCTTGACCTTCCAGGTCCATGCGATGGCCTTGCGGATCAGCTCGTCCGCCGGGCGCTTGGTATGGCTCCAGCCCAGATGGCGGGCGATGCGGCCCTCGGCCAGGCTGGGCTGGCCGGGCACGAGCTCTTCGTCCAGCACCAGCTTCGCGTCCAGGAACTCCTGGGTGCGGCCGCGGAACACCGCCAGCGCGCGGTGCGAGGGCACGGTGCGGATCGGCTCCGCGTAGTCGAAGTAGTCGCGGAACTTGGCGACGTCGGGGTTGTTCTGGTCCTTGCCGTCCATCAGCCTGGACTGGAACAGGCCCTCCTCCCAGAGCCACTCGCGCAGCTTGCCGACCAGTGCGGCGTCTTCGGCCCAGCGCTCGGAGAGGATGTCCCGCACGCCGTCGAGCACCGCGAAGGGGTCGGCGAAACCGGCCTCGGCATTGACGAAGGCGGCGGCCTCGGCGGCCGGGTCGAGGGTGGGGTCAGCGAACAGCTTGTCGGCGAGCGGCTCGATGCCCGCCTCGCGGGCGATCATGCCCTTGGTGCGGCGCTTGGGCTTGTAGGGCAGGTAGAGGTCTTCCAGCTCCTGCTTGGTGGGCGCCGCCTCGACGGCGGCGCGCAACTCGGGCGTCAGCTTGCCCTGCTCCTCGATGCTCTTGAGCACCGCCTCGCGACGCTCCTCCAGCTCGCGCAGGTAGGTCAGGCGTGTTTCGAGTTCACGCAACTGGACGTCGTCGAGCCCGTCGGTGGCTTCCTTGCGATAGCGCGCGATGAAGGGCACGGTGGCCCCCCCGTCGAGCAGTTCGACCGCGGCGTTGACTTGGGCGGGGCGGACCTTGAGCTCCGCGGCAATCTGAAGAAGGATCTTGTCCAGCACTTTTGGGTTCAGGTCGGGCTAGAAAGGGGGGCAGTTTGCCATAGGCGGCGGGACGGTCCGTAAGCGAAGTCCCCGCCACCGTGCCATCCCAGGCGGGATGCCCGGTCCGAGCCGGTGTCGGGCCCGGTGGACGACCCGGCTCACCACCCGCCGCCCTGCAGCTCCTTCAGGGTCGCCTCCAGCCGCGTGACGGCGTCCTCCGGCCGGATCCGCCCGCCGAGCGCCTCGTGCACGGTGGTCGAGAACGCGGCGCTCACCGCGTTGTACTTCACCCCGGTGGCGCTGGAGGGACGCGCCACGGTGGCGAAAAAGCTGCGCATCAGGGCGCCGAGGTAGGGGTTGGACGCCTTCACCTCGGGGTCACGGTACAGGTCGTTGATGGTCGGGTTGTAGGCGGCCTTGACGGCACGCTCCTTCTGCACCGCCGCACTGGTGAGGTGCAGCACCAGGTCGGCCGCAACCGCGGGGTTCCTGGAGTACTTGGACACCGAGAGCTGCTGGCCGCCCAGTGTCGCGGCGTGGCGGGCGGCGTCGCCGCTGCCTTTCGGCAGGATGGCGATGCCGACCTTGTCCTTGATCGGGCTGTCCGCCGCCTGGGCCAGCGCCCAGGCATAGGGCCAGTTGCGCATGAAAACCGCGTTCCCGCTCTGGAACGCCTGTCGCGCTTCTTCCTCGCCGAAGCCGAGGACCTCGGGCGGCGAGATGGTGCCCACCCAGGACGCCGCGGTCGCGATCGCCTGGACCGCGAGCGGGCCACCGATCGTGGCCTTGCCCGTCTCGTCGACCAGCGTTCCGGCACCGAAGCTGCTGAGCCATTCCATCGCATCACAGGTCAGGCCCTCGTAGGCCCGGCCCTGCCAGACGTAGCCCCACATCTGGGCGTTCCCGGCGGTGCGCTCGGCGCTCTGGATGTGTTGCGCGACCTGCTTCAGCGCTTCCCAGGTCTTGGGCAGGTCCTGCCGGTGTTTCTCGAGCAGGTCGCGGCGGTAGTACAGCACGCCGGCATCGATGAACCAGGGCATCGCCAGCAGCTGACCGTTCACGGTGCCGTTGGCCACCATGCCGGCGAAATGCGCCTTCTCGGCACCCTGGCTGTAGGGCTTGAGGTCCAGCAGATGCTCGCGCAGCGTGCCGATCTGGACCACGTCCAGCTGCAGCACGTCGACCTTGTCGGAGCGCGCTGCCAGCGCCTTCTGCAGCCAGGCCAGCCGGGCGCTGCCATCGCTCGGCACCGCCACCAGCTCCACGCTGTGCCCGGTCTTGCGGCTCCAGGCCTCGGCCGCGCTGCGGCACAGCTCGAGTTCCTGGCCGATGCCGCTGCAGGCGGCCCGCACCGTGGCCGCGCTGGCCGGCAGGCTGGCCAGCGCCAGCAGGGTCGCGGCCGCCGCGCGGCGCAGCCAGGGGGTCCAGGGAATGTGTTTCATGCCTCGCCTCCCGTGTCAGGCCCCGGCCTTGGCCGGTTCCTCCTGGAGGCGGAAGGTCGAGACCAGCGCCGCCAGGCGCGCCGCCTGCTCGCGCAGGCTGGCGGCGGAGGCCGCCGATTCCTCGACCAGCGCCGCGTTCTGCTGCGTCATCTGCTCGAGCTGGTTCACCGAGTGGTTGACCTGCCCGATGCCGCCCGACTGCTCGCTGGATCCCGCGGTGATTTCCGCGATGATGTCCGCCACCCGCTGCACGCTCCCGACGATCTCGCTCATGGTCGAGCCGGCGTCCTGCACCAGGCGCGAGCCGCTTTCGACCTGTTCCACCGAGCTGCCGATCAGCACCTTGATCTCGCGGGCCGCGTCCGCGGACCGCTGCGCCAGCGAACGCACCTCGCCGGCGACCACCGCGAAGCCGCGCCCTTGCTCGCCGGCACGCGCCGACTCGACCGCGGCATTGAGCGCGAGGATGTTGGTCTGGAAGGCGATGCCATCGATCACGCCGATGATGTCGCTGATGCGTTTGGAGCTGGTGTCGATGGCGTCCATCGTCGAGACCACCCGGTCCACCACCTCGCCGCCGCGTTTTGCGACGGCCGACGCCGACAGGGCCAGCTGGTTCGCCTGGGACGCGGCATCGGCGTTCTGGCGCACCGTGGCGGTCAATTGCTGCATCGACGACGCGGTGAGCTGCAGGCTGCTGGCGGCTTCCTCGGTGCGAGCGCTCAGGTCGCGGTTGCCGCCCGCCACCTCGGCGCTGGCCAGGTCGATGTTGTCGGCGGACTGGCGGATCTCGCCCACCAGGCCGCGCAGCTGGTCCTGCATGCTCGCGATCGCAGCCAGCAGCCGGCCGATCTCGTCGGCGGACTGCACCTGCACGGAGGAGCTCAGGTCGCCCTTGGCGATACGCTCGGCGATCCGGATCGCCCGGTCCACCGGCGCCTTGACGCTGCGGGTGATGCCCCAGGCGAGGAAACTGCCGGCCAGCACCGCCAGCACCACCACCAGCCCGGCGACCGTCTGGGCCCGCTGTCGGCTGTCCAGCGCGGACTGGTAGGCCTGCTGGTTCAGCTCGGCTTCCAGCGCGATGAGCTCCGCCACCTTGTTGCGCCAGACGGCTTCACGTGGCCGCACCTCGTTCAGGAGGGTGGCCGTGGCCGCGGCGCTGGCGCCGTCCTCGCCTTCCTTGGCCGCCCGCAGCACCAGCGGCAGGGTGTCCTTCGACGACTCGCGCAGCGCCTGCATCAGGCGGCGCTCGGACTCCGAGCCGCTGGCCTGGATGCGCTCGGCCAGCGCCTGCTCCGCCTTGACATAGGCCGCCTGCGCGCGCCTCAGCACCGCCACCTCGGCGTCCAGCTCCTTGACGTCGATGATGAGCGTGATGCTGCGCGCCTGGACGGCCAGCACGTTGATCTGGTTCAGCATCTCGTGCGCCAGCGCCGTCTTCGGGTCGTTGACTTCCTTGGTCTCGCGCAGCCGTTCGGCAATGCTTCGGAACTCGGCGCTGTTCATCGCCGCCACCCCGACCAGCATCAGGATCACGCTGGCGAAGCCGAGGGCGAGCCGTCGACCGATGGAGAGTTGATTGAGTTTGAGGAAGGACATGGTTTCCGTCGTGTCGATAGGGGGCTGGAGGCGCGCCGTACGGCTGCCGCGGCTCCGCCAGGCGGTGTTATCGACACAGGCGACGGATTCTTGAGTGCATTTTTTTCACGGCGCGCCGGCCGTCGAGGCGGCCCGCCGTCTGCCTCGACGGGGGCGTCGCCTGCTCTGCCCTCCACCGAGCGGCGCGATCGGCCAGGCCGGCCGTCCCGAGCCGGCCTCAGGCCGCCCCCGAGACCCCGCCCAGGTAGCGCCGCTCCAGCACCGTCCAGTTCCTCTCGCGCTCGATGAAGTCCTCGTAGGCCTCCGGCAGCCTGCCGCTCAGCAGGCTGTCGGCATAGTGCTCCAGCATCGCCGCGTCCATGCAGCGCTCCAGGGGGATCCAGTCGGTGCCGAAACGGGCGCCGAGGATGCCGCCGGCAATGGCGGCCACGGTGTCGGTGTCGCCGCCCTGCTGGACCAGCTCCGCCAGCAGGGACTGCGGCTCGTCGTCCGGCCACAGGCCGACACACAGCGCGTGCACGCCGCCCAGCAGGACGAAGGCGTGGTTGACGGGCGACTCCATCGCGGCCAGCTCGATGCCATGGCCCGTGGCACTCTCGGCCAGCGCGCTGCGCAGCTCTGCCAGGCCGGACCAGGGCGACGTCAGGAAACGCCGCAGCGTCGCCGATACTGCGTGCACCTGCGCCGGCTCGCCCACCGGCAGCGTGCCGGCCTGCGCCAGCGAGGCCTCGATCTCCTCGACGTAAGCCGGCAACTCCTCGCGGATATCGGCGTCGTGGCGCCCCTGCAGCAGCATGGCCCCGCAGACGGCCACCGCCAGCGCAAAGCTCACCGCCCGCAGGTCGGCGTGCGTGCTCGCAGTGGCCTCGACGACCACCCGCGTCAACTGCCGCAGGTCGGCGCTGTAGAGGGCAGCGAGCGGAGCGATGCGCATCGCCCCGCCGATGCCGGCCGTCGCGCTGCCGCACTCCAGCGGTGGCCGGCCGTCGGCCATCTTTTGCAGGGCACTGCGGAAATTGCGCCCGGTACCGCGCCAGGCCTGCCGGCGCTGGCCTTGCAGCAGGTGCTCGGCCCAGCGCTCGACATGCCAGCCGTCCTCGTGCAGGCAGCTGTGGACGAGCACCAGGGCCTGCTGGGTGTCGTCGGAGTGCAGCCCGAGCGGGCGCAGGTGGTCGCGCACAAGGGGGTCGGACGGAATGCGATCGAGCGGATAGGCCGCCGGCAGGTGCTCGTAGCGGCCGTAGACCGCCTCGATCTGCGCCGGGCTCCAGTATTCGACCGGGCAACCGAACACGTCTCCCCAGGCCAAGCCCAGCAAGGTGCCACGAACCTTCTGCGGATCGACGAAGCTGCTCATCCTGACCTCCCGAGGGCGGAAGCAGTGTCGCACAGGCCCACCCTGCCTTCGCGCCGTCCTGGGGGGACAGCCCGCTTGAACCCTTGGTGCAATTGCCGGCGACATCGCGCGCCGCTTAGAGTTTCCGGCCGGCGGTGCGCCCCGAGCGTTTCGTTTTTGGCCGACCCGCCTGCCTTTCCTTTGATCTTTACCTGGGAACAGGAGGGAATCGTGGAGCATGGCAAACGTCTACTACTTCGAGGCGCCGGCGGACTGGCCCTCCTGCTGACGTGCGGACGGCGCGCCGGCGCGCACGGGTCGACCCGTCGCCTGGTGGCCTTCGGCGACAGCAATGTCGACAACGGCAACCTCTTCCGCCTCTCGCAGGGAATGTCGCCGGCTCCACCGGCATGGCAGGGCCGGGCCAGCAACGGGCCGGTGGTGGTGGAGTACCTCGCCGCCCGGGCGAGCTGCCTGCTGGAATCCTATGCGGTCGGCGGCGCAACCACCGGCCTGCCCAACATCCAGGCCCAGGACGACTTCGCGCCGACCTACCCGACCGGCACCGGGCTGCACGGCCAGATCGATGCGTTCGAGCTCGGCGGCAACCGCTTCGGCCCCAAAGACGTGGCCGTCGTCTGGGCCGGCTCCAACGACATCCGCGGCGCCCGCCGCGAGGACCGTCCGACGCTGAAGCGCCTCATCGCGCGGGCGGCCAGCAACATCGACTCGGCGCTGACCCGGCTCGACCAGCTCGGAGCACGGCACATCGTGGTCGCCAACCGCACGCCCCGCACGGTGCTGGGCAGCGACGACGACCTCAACGGGGTGGACCTCAACGTCGCGATCCGTGCCACGGCGGAGCAGGCGGCACGGCGCCTGGCCACCGACATCCGGCTCTACGACGCCTACACGGCGATCGCGACGATGATCCGGGAGCCCAAGCGCTGGGGCTTCAGCGAGGTGCTCGGGGTGTGCATCACCGTGCCTGCCTGCGCCTGGGACGCCTATGGCGGCCCACAGCCGGTGGGCGAGCAGTATGTGCACTGGGACATCGCGCACAAGACGACGCATGTGCACCGGCTGATGGGTGAGCAGATGGCCGCCATGCTGGCGCACTGAACCCCTTCGGAGCGGGGACGGGCGCGCCCTGCCCCGCTCCGCGGCCTCAGCCCTGCGGCGCCCTCAGGGCCTTGCGCAGGTCCGCGCCGATCTCGGGCTTGGCCTCGAAGGGGTCAGTCGGATTGCGCCCCATCACCACGTCCTCCAGGCGCTTCTGCACCATGCCGAGCGCCTGCGGGTGGCTGTAGATGTAGAACTGATGGTCGCGCACCGCGTTCATCACCTTCTGCGCCACTTCCTGCGCAGTCACCTTGCCGGAGGTGACCGCCTTCGCGCTCATCGCCTGGGCCACCAACTGGCTGGCGGTGGGCTTGGCGCCGGTCAGGCTGTCCTTCGGGCGGTTGCGGTGCGACTCGTGGATGCCGGTCGGCACGAAGTACGGGCACAGCACCGAGCAGTCGACCTGGTCGGTCACCAGGTGCAGGTCCTGGTAGAGGGTTTCCGACAGGCTCACCACCGCATGCTTGGTGACGTTGTAGGCGCCCATGTTGGGCGAGTTCAGCAGACCGGCCATCGAGGCCGTGTTGACGATGTGGCCCTCGTACTCGGGATTGCTGCGCGCGGCCTCGATCATCAGCGGGGTGAACACGCGCACCCCGTGCGCCACGCCCATCAGGTTGACGCCCACCACCCATTCCCAGTCCTTCAGCGAGTGCTCCCAGATCAGGCCGCCAAAGGCGACGCCGGCATTGTTGAACACCAGGTGGGGCACGCCGAACTCCTGCACCGTCGCGGCGCCCAGCGCCTCGACCTCGGCGGCCTTGGACACGTCGAGCCGGAAGGGCAGCACCTTGGCGCCGAGTCCGCGGATCTCCGCGGCGGCCTTGTCCAGCGCGTCCTGCTGCACGTCGGCCATCACGACGTTCATGCCTTGGGCGGCGGCCAGGCGCGCCACCTCGAGGCCGAAGCCGGAAGCCGCGCCGGTCAGGACGGCGGTTTTGCCTTGGAAGGTTTTCATGTTGTGGGCTCCTTATAAAAACTCATTGCGCCTGGGCCGGCTTCAGCTCGTAGCCGATGCGGGGGAAGTGCACGTGCACGGTGCCGGCGCGCGGGTCGGTGCGGCGCAGGCTGACGCACCGCTCGTCGGCGCGCAGCAGCTCGCCTTCGACCGGGTCGAAGGCATAGTCGGTCGGCGTCACGCAGACGCGCTCGCCGAGGCGCAGCTTGGGCGCATCGACCAGCGGCGCCTCGGGCACCGGCTGGGCCTGGGCCGAGGCGGCGATCTCGATGGCCTCGGCGGCGCTACGCTGCACTGGCGCCTCGGCATCCAGGCCGATTGCGGCGATGCGCTCCAACCACCGGCGCACCTGAGGTGCGGCATCGAAGATGCCGGCGATGGGCTTGAGGCGTTTCACGAACCACAGTGGGTGGTAGGCCGCGAAGTCGGCCAGCCCGGGCTCGCTGCCCAGCAGAAAATCGCGGCCGCGCAGCTGGTCGTCCAGCCACCCGAGTGCATTGCGCAGCTGCACCGCAGCCGCCGCGGGCGGCAGGCGTTGCGCGCCGGGGCGCATCTTGGCGCGGTCTTCGGCGAAGGCCTGCACCAGGGCCGGCGGCGCGCCCTCGAACAGCGCGGCGATGCCCGCGGGCTGGAAGGAATAGGCCATCGCGGTCCAGAACAGCGTGCGGTCGGCCCAGTCGGCCTGGGCGCGCGCCTGCCCCTCGGTGGAGCGGCCCGCCGCGTCGGCGGGAAACAGGCTGGGCGACGGCTGGCGCGCTTCGAGCACGTCCGCCATCAGCGCGGTGTCGCAATAGATGTCGGCCCCCACCTGCAGGAAAGGCGTGCGGCGGTAGCCGCCGGTCAGCGCCGCCACATCGGGCTTGGGCATGATGGACGGCACGATGACCGACTGCCACGCCAGGCGCTTGTGCGCGAGGATCAGGCGGATCTTCTCCGAGAAGGGCGAGATCGCGTAGTGATGAAGGATCAGGTCTTGCACAACGGTAGGTCCAGGTGGTGGGAAGGAAACCGGCTGGCGCAGGCACGGACGCCGGGTCCGCGCAGCGCCCCCGCCGGCAGTTCAGTGGGGCATGGCCCTCGCGATCAGGCCGTCCAGGTCGAGCCCGGCAGGCAGCGCGCCGAAGGCCAGGCCCTGCACGGCACCGAGCCGCGCAGCGCAGAAGGCCTCGAACACGAAATCCGGCGCGTGCCGGCGCAGCAGCGCCGCCTGCACGGCCAGCGCGACGTCCTGTGCCAGCCGGCGCGCCTCGCCCTCGGACACGCCATCCTCGATGCGAGCCAGCAGCGAAGCCCGCAGCGCATCGAGTGCCGGGTGGGCGCCGGCCGCGCCTTCGAGCTCGGCGTCCAGCGCCGCGACGACGTCCTGGGTCTTGTCACCGCCCCGCTTCCTGAGGGCGCGCAGCAGGTCCAGCGCCATCACGTTGCCGGCGCCTTCCCAGATCGAGTTCAACGGCATCTCGCGGTAGATGCGCGCCATCACGCCCTCGCCGCCCTCCTCCACGTAGCCGTTGCCGCCCAGGCACTCCATGGCCTCCTGGGCAAAGCCGCTCCCGCGCTTGCAGACCCAGTACTTGGCCACCGGCGTCAGGACGCGGCGCATCTGCGCCTCGAAGGGGTCGTCCTGCCGGTCGACGGCGCGCGCCAGCCGCAGGCTCAGTGCGATGGCGGCCTCGCTCTCCAGGGCCAGGTCGGCCAGCACGGCGCGCATCAGCGGCTGCTCGATCAGCGGCCGGCCGAAGGCCTGGCGCTGCGCGGTGTGGTGCAGCGCCAGCGCGAGCGCCTGGCGCATCAGCCCGCTGGTGCCCAGGGCGCAGTCCAGCCGCGTCAGGCTGCCCATCTCCAGGATCTGCGGCACACCGCGGCCTTCCTCGCCGACCAGCCAGGCGGAGGCGCCGGTGAACTCCACTTCACTGCTGGCATTGGCCTTGTTGCCCAGCTTGTCCTTCAGGCGCTGGATGCGCAGCGCGTTGACCGAGCCGTCGGGCAGCCGCCGCGGCAGGAAAAAACAGCTCAGACCGGCCGGCGCCTGCGCCAGCACCAGGAAGGCATCGCACATCGGCGCCGAGAAGAACCACTTGTGCCCGACCAGCCGGTAGCGCCGGCCCCAGGGCGTGTCCTCCTCGAACTGCGCCTGGGTGGTGTTGGCGCGCACGTCGGAGCCGCCCTGCTTCTCGGTCATGCCCATGCCCATCGTGACACCGGCTTTGTCCGCCGCGGGCCGGAAGCCCGGGTCGTAGGTGGTGCTGGCGAGCTTGGGGAACCAGTCGGCGAACACCGCCGGATTGGCGCGCAGCGCGGGCGTCACCGCATAGGTCATCGAGATCGGGCACAGCGTGGACGGCTCCAGCTCGGTGAAGAGCATGAAGCCCGCGGCGCGTTCGACGTGCGCGCCCGGCCCGCCGGCCCATGGCGTGCCGTGCAGGCCGTGGCGCACCGCGGTCGCCATCAGCTCGTGATAGCTGGGATGGAACTCGACCTGGTCGATGCGCCGGCCGTAGCGGTCGTGGCTGTGCAGCTCTGGCCCGTGCAGGTTGGCGAGCCGCGCGTGGCGCTGCATCTCGGCGCTGCCCAGCGTCTGGCCGAGCGCCTGCAGCCGAGCCGCGACCGCCGGCGCGTCGCCCAGGTGAAACGCCAGCGCGTCGTGCAGCGCCCGGTGGCCGGCGTAGAGGTTGTACCCGGACAGGGGGGTGCTCTGGTTGAAGACCTCGTGCGTCCGGTCCGACACCTCAGTGGCGATGGTCGACATGCGCGGTCCCTCCCCGGGGCGGTGTCAGATGAGCTTGACGAGCTGCTTGCCGAAGTTGCGGCCCTTGAGCAGGCCGAGGAAGGCGTCGGGCGCGTTCTCCAGGCCCTCGGCCACGCTCTCGCGGTACTTGAGCCGGCCGGTCGCGACCAGCGTGCCGAGCTCCTTGAGGGCCTCGGGCCAGGCGTCCATGTGTTCGGCGACGATAAAACCCTGCACCTTGAGCCGGGCCGTCAGGATGAGCTGCGGGTTCTCGAGCGGGATGGGCTCACCGTTGTAGCCCGAGATCATTCCGCACACTGCGATGCGCCCGTGGTCCTTCATCTGGGGCAGCACCGCGTTCAGCACCATGCCGCCGACGTTCTCGAAATAGCCGTCGAAACCCTCGGGCGCCGCGGCCTTGAGCGCGGCCGCCAGCGACTTCGCGTCGCCGTGCTGCTTGTAGTCGATGCAGGCGTCGAAGCCCAGCTCCTCGGTCACGTAGCGGCACTTGTCGGTGCCGCCGGCCACCCCGATGGCCCGGCAGCCGCGCGCCTTGGCGAGCTGGCCCACCGCGCTGCCCACCGCGCCGCTGGCGGCGCTCACGACCACCGTCTGGCCCGCCTGCGGGTCGATGATGCGCACCAGCCCGTACCAGGCCGTGACGCCCGGCATGCCGACCGCGCCGAGGTAGGCCGGCAGCGGCACATGGGTGGTATCGACCTTGCGCAGGAGGCCAGGCTGCGCGGCGTCGACCGTGGAGTACTCCTGCCAGCCGCCCATGCCGACGACCTTGTCGCCGGGCGTGAAGGAGGCGTGTCTGGACTCGACCACCTCACCCACGGTGCCGCCGATCATGACCTCGTCGAGCGGCTGCGGCTGGGCATAGCTGCGGCCCTCGTTCATGCGCCCACGCATGTAGGGGTCGAGCGAGAGGTAATGGTTGCGCACCCGCACCTGGCCCTCGCGCAGCTCGGGCAGCGGGGTTTGCACCAGCTTGAAGTTGGCGGCGCTCGGCTCGCCTTGGGGGCGCGAGGCGAGCAGGATCTGTCGATTGGCGGCTTGGGTCATGAGAAATCTCCTGTTTTCAGTCCGAGCCGGCGCCGTCGAGGCGGCGCTGCAGCGGTTTGACGTCGCGCTTCTCGGTCGGGAGCGCTCGCACGTACTTGAAGGTGCCGGTCGCGTGCGCGATGCGCTCGCCGGCGCCGTTGAGAATCTCGCCTTCGCAGAAGGCCAAGGTGGCGGTGTGGTGCATCAGCCGGCCGATCGCACGCAGCTCGCCTTCGCCGGGGCGCATGAAGCTGGTTTTCATCTCGATGGTCACCACCCCCGGGCCGAAGTCGGCACGCTCGCGGTTGATGCTGCGGGCGGCGTGGGCCATCGCCACGTCCAGCAGGGTCATGCTGACGCCGCCGTGGGCGACGCGGAAGGAGTTGAAGTGATCCTCGCGCAGCGGCAGGCGCAGCTCGGCTTCGCTGTCACCGATGCGCACCAGCTCGAAACCCAAGGCCTGGACAAAAGGAATGTGGACCGGGAACTGCACCGCCGCCTCCCTCAGCCGCCCACCAGGGCGCTGACGCCGCCGTCCACCGCCAGGATCTGACCGGTGATGTGCTTGCCGGCCGCCGAGGCGAACAGCAGCGCCGCGCCCTTCAGGTCCTCGTCATCGCCGATGCGTTGCAGCGGTGCGTGCTTGGCGACGTTGTCGACGCCCACCTTCTCCAGCGTGCCACGCGTCATCTTGCTCGGGAACATGCCCGGCGCCAGCGCGTTGACCGTGATGCCGTGGCGGCCCCACTCGCAGGCCAGCGCGCGGGTGAAGTTGACCACCGCGCCCTTGCTGGTGTTGTAGGCGATGGTGTTCATGAAGGCGGGGTTGCCGCCCAGGCCGGCGATGGAAGCGACGTTGATCACGCGGCCCTGCCGGCGCGGGATCATGCTCTTCTTGCCGATCGCCTGGGTGAGCAGGAAGATGCTGCGGATGTTGAGGTCCATGACCTTGTCCCAGGCCTCGACGGGATGGTCCTCGGCCGGGGCGCCCCAGGTGGCGCCGGCGTTGTTGACGAGGATGTCGACGTGGCCGAGCCGCTGCAGCGTCTCGTCGGCGATGCGGTGGATGTCCTCTTCCTTGCTGGCGTCGGCGGCGACCCAGCGCGCGTCGATGCCGCGGTCCTGCAGGTGGGCCATGGCCTCCTCCAGGTCCTGCGCCTTGCGCGAGCTGAGCATCAGCTTCGCGCCGGCCTCGCCGAGTGCCTCGGCGATCTGCAGCCCCAGGCCGCGCGAGCCGCCGGTGATCAGGGCCGTATGGCCGCTCAGGTCAAACAGGGAGTTCAGGCTCATACACAGACTCACAAACTGGTTGTCATCAAAAGGACAGGCGACGCCGGCCCGTGCAGGCCGGTGCGCCCAGGGCTGGGCGCCGTGGCTACAGGGGCGCCGGATAGGTCGGTGCGAACGACAGGTCGTCGGCCAGGTCCAGGTCGGCGCCGGGCGCCGAGGTTTCGTAGTCGAGCACCGCCCGGGACAGCCGCAGCCGACCCAGCTGTGCGCCCACGGCCTTGTGGTGCGGATGTTCCTGGTAGGCGTCCAGCGCCGCCTTGTCGGTGAAGGTGGAAACCAGCACGACGTCGTGGCTGGCCTCGAGCTTCCTGGTGCGTATACCGACCTCGAACTCGACCATGCCGGGCACCAGGTTCTTGCAGCTGTCCAGGAGTTCCTTGAATTTGGGGGCGTCCGCGGCGTCGTTCAGCTGCCACATGACGATGTGCTTGATCATGCTCACTTCTCCGAAGGCTTCATGCGAGAGCGCACATAGATCAGCACCACGCCGACCGCAGCGGCCCCCGCACCACCGAGCATAAAGCCGTTGCCGAGCGCCTCGTCGCCGCGCGCCACGAAAACGCCGAGGCACAGCGCCAGCAGCCCGCCGTAGATCAGTATCCAGGTCCACTTTTCTACGGTGCGCGTGTTCATGGTGTGCCTCAGAACCAGTCGTCCTGCATGTCCCGGCAGGTCGGGTCGCGGCTCTCGACCACACCCAGCCAGGCGCCGATGCGAGGCAGCTCGTAGCGGAAGAAGTAGCGCGCCGCGGCCAGCTTGCCCTGCAGGAAGGCGGCGTCGCCGCCCTCGTCCAGGCGCTGCTGCGCCCGCAGCGCCACGTCCAGCCACACCCAGGCGAGCACCGTGTGGCCGAAGGCCTGCAGGTAGGGCGTGGCGTTGGCCAGCGCGTCCTGCGGGTCGCCGGTGGCCCAGGCGGCCTGGGTGGCCTGACCGATGCGGGCCAGCGCCTGGGCCAGCGCGCTGGCGGGCTCCGCCAGCGCCGGCACCCGCCGCGCCCGCTCGATCGTCGCATGGACCTTCGAGGCCAGCAGCGCCAGACCTTGACCACCTTCCATCACCACCTTGCGACCCAGCAGGTCCAGGCCCTGGATGCCGTGTGCGCCCTCGTGGATCATGTTGAGGCGGTTGTCGCGCCAGTACTGCTCGACGGGGAAGTCGCGCGTGTAACCGTAGCCACCGTGCACCTGGATCGCCAGGCTGTTGGCCTCCAGGCACCACTCGCTGGGCCAGCTCTTGGCGATGGGGGTCAGCACCTCCAGCAGCAGCCCCGCGTCCGCGGCCTGCGCACCGTCACCGGTGGCCTGCTCGTCGACCAGGCGGGCGCAGTACAGCTCCAGCGCCAGAGCGCCTTCGCAATACGCCTTCTGGGCCAGCAGCATGCGCTTGACATCGGCGTGCTGGATGATGGGCACCTGGGGCTGCGAGGCGTCCTTGCCGCCGGGGCCCATGGGCCGGCCCTGCGGACGCTGCCGCGCGTACTCCAGCGAGGCCTGGTAGCCGGCATAACCCAGCATGGTCGCGCCCAGGCCCACGCCGATGCGCGCCTCATTCATCATGTGGAACATGTAGGCCAGGCCGCGGCCCGGCTCGCCCACCAGGTAGCCGATCGCCCCGGCGCCCTTGCCGTCCAGGCCCCCGCCCTGCTCCGCCCGGACCGGGAAACGGCCCTCGCCGAAGTTCAGCAGCGTGTTGGTGGTGCCGCGGTAGCCGAGCTTGTGGTTGAGGCCGGCCAGCGCGACGTCGTTGCGCTCGCCGGTGAGCCGGCCCTCGGTGTCGACCAGCTTTTTCGGCACGATGAACAGCGAGATGCCCTTCACGCCCGGCACGGTCTTGCCGTCGGGGCCCGGGATCTTGGCCAGCACCAGGTGCACGATGTTCTCGGTGATCTCGTGCTCGCCGCCCGAGATCCACATCTTGTTGCCCTTGAGGCGGAAACGCGGGCCCAGCGGGTCGCTCTCGGAGTCGGGGCCGTCCGGCACCGCGCGGGTCGCGACGTCGGACAGGCTGGAGCCGGCCTGCGGCTCGCTCAGGCACATGGTGCCGAACCAGCGGCCGGCGAATTCGTTCTTGGCAAACACCTCTTTCTGCGCGGCGCTGCCGTGCGCCATCAGCAGGTTCGCGTTGCCGTTGGTGAGCATCGCGTAGCCACCCATCGCGACGCTGGCCATCGAGAAGAAGCTGTTGGCCGCCATCTCGATGACGCAAGGCAGCTGCATGCCGCCGTTCTCGTAGTCCTGGGCCGCCGCCAGCATGCCGGACTCGACATAGGCGGCCAACGCCGCGTGCGTGCACTCCGGCAGGTGCACCCGGTCGCCGTCGAAGTGCGGTTCCTCGGTGTCGGA
This sequence comes from Aquabacterium sp. A7-Y, assembly GCF_026153205.1. Lineage (GTDB taxonomy): Bacteria > Pseudomonadota > Gammaproteobacteria > Burkholderiales > Burkholderiaceae_C > Caldimonas. Next base: position 86,841 of record NZ_JAPFBW010000028.1, read on the forward strand.
CAGCCGGTTGTAGGGGGCGAACTTCTCGCGCGCGATGCGCTCGCAGGTGTCGAGCACCGAGGCGAAGGTCTCGGGCGAGTGATCGGCGAAGCGGGCGCGCTCGGTGAGCGATGCGACGCCGAGCCAGTCGTGAAGCAGAAAATCGAGGGTGGGACGCATCGGTGGGCTCGTCTACAGCCTGTAGTGGACAACAAGGCCGGCGAGCCGGCCGAAGCGGCGGGACGGCCGGCCGGTGGCCCGTCCCGCGGGACTCGCGGGGCTGGCCGCCAGGGCCAGGCTCCCGCGCGATTCAAGGCATCACAGCACTTCGAAGATGCCAGCCGCGCCCATGCCGCCGCCGATGCACATCGTGACGCCGACGCGCTTGGCACCGCGGCGCTTGCCTTCGATCAGCGCATGGCCGACCAGGCGCTGGCCGCTCACGCCGTAGGGATGGCCCACCGCGATCGCGCCGCCGTTGACGTTGAGGCGATCCATCGGGATGCCCAGCGTGTCGGCGCAGTAGAGCACCTGCACCGCGAAGGCCTCGTTGAGCTCCCACAGGTCGATGTCCGAGACCTGCAGGCCGAGGCGCTTCAGCACCTTGGGCACGGCAAAGACCGGACCGATGCCCATCTCGTCGGGCTCGCAGCCGGCGACCGCGAAGCCGAGGAAGCGGCCCAGCGGCTTGAGGCCGCGCTGCTCGGCCAGCTTGGCGTTCATCACCACGCAGGCGCCGGCGCCGTCGGAGAACTGGCTGGCATTGCCGGCCGCGACCACGCCGCCGGGCAGCGCGCTGCGGATGCCGGCCACGGCCTCATAGGTGGTGCCCGGGCGCAGGCCTTCGTCCTGCGACACCGTGACCTGCTTGGTGCGCATGCCCAGCACCGGGTCGGCGACGCCGGCGGTCACGGTGATCGGCACGATCTCGTCGTTGAACTTGCCGGCTTCCTGGGCCACGCAGGCGCGCTGCTGGCTGGCCGCACCGTACTGGTCCATGCGTTCGCGCGAGATCTTGTAGCGTTTGGCGACCTGCTCGGCGGTCTGCAGCATGCTCCAGTAGATCTCGGGCTTGTGCTCCATCAGCCAGCCCTCGCGGAACATGTGCGTGTTGGTCTCGTTCTGCACGCAGGAGATGCTCTCGACGCCGCCGGCGACATAAACGTCACCTTCGCCGGCGATGATGCGCTGGGCCGCCATCGCGATGGTCTGCAGGCCGCTGGAGCAGAAGCGGTTGACGGTGACGCCGCTGGCGCTGACCGGCAGGCCGGCGCGCAGCGCGATCTGGCGCGCGATGTTGCCGCCGGTCGCGCCTTCCGGCGTGGCGCAGCCCATCAGCACGTCCTCGACCTCGGCACCGTCGATGCCGGCGCGCTCGACGGCGGCCTTCACGACATGGCCGCCCAGGGTCGCGCCGTGGGTCATGTTGAAGGCGCCCTTCCACGATTTGGCAAGCGGGGTGCGGGCGGTGGATACGATGACAGCGTCGGTCATGGAGAAACTCCTTGGGAATTCAAGCAGCAGCGGGGCCGGACGCCTGAGGGTCGACGGCCGCCTTGTAGATGGTGTTGCGGGGCTGGGCGAACACGCGTCGCACGATGGGTTCGAACTCGGCGATCGGCAGGGTCTCTGCCGCGGCGTCGAAGGCCGGGTTGTCGTAGAGCTCGCAGAACTCGGCGGTGCGTTCGAAACACGGATGCGCGCGGAACTGCTCACGCATGTCCCGGTTCATGCCGATGTGGTGGAAGAAGTAGCGCCCCTGGAAGATGCCGTGGTGCTGCACCATCCAGAGGTTGTCCTCGCTGACGAAGGGCTTGAGGATGGCCGCGGCGATGTCGGGGTGGTTGAACGACCCGAGCGTGTCGCCGATGTCGTGCAGCAGCGCGCAGACCACGTACTCCTCGTCGCGGCCGTCGCGCAACGCCCGCGTCGCGGTCTGCAGCGAGTGGGTGTAGCGGTCCACCGGAAAGCCGCCGTAGTCGCCTTCGAGCACTTTCAGGTGGGCCAGCACCCGCTCGGGCAGGCCCTTCGCAAAGCCCATGAACTCGCCGGAGATGACTTTCCAATCGTCCCGCGTGCTGTCCTGCATGCGGGTGAAGCTGGCGCGTGTGGTCATGGTCGTCCTCCGGCGGTTCGTGGGGCGGGATCAGCTCAGCTGAAGCTCTTGCCTTCCTCGGCCAGCTTGGCGAGCAGCGGTGCCGGCTCCCAGAACTGCGCATCGTCGTGCGGGTTCTTCTGGAAGCGTTTCATCGCCTGCACCACGCTGAACAGGCCCTGGGTGTCGGCATAACACATCGGGCCGCCGCGGAACAGCGGGAAGCCGTAGCCGGTCAGGTAGACCATGTCGATGTCCGAGGCGCGCTGGGCGATGCCTTCTTCCAGGATCTTCGCACCTTCGTTGACCAGGGCGTAGACCAGCCGGCCGATGATCTCGTCGTCGCTGATCTTGCGGGCCTTGATGCCCAGCTCGGCGCGGTGCTTCTCGATCATCTCGTTGACCACCGGCGAGGGAATCGCGTCGCGCTTGCCCGGCTTGTAGTCGTACCAGCCGGCCCCGGTCTTCTGGCCGAAACGGCCCATCTCGCACAGCAGGTCGGCGGTCTTGCTGTAGCGCATGTTGGGTTTCTCGATGTAGCGGCGCTTGCGGATGTACCAGCCCACGTCGTTGCCGGCCAGGTCGCCGACACGGAAGGGGCCCATCGCGAAGCCGAAACGCTCGGCGGCCTTGTCGACCTGCTCGGGCGTGGCGCCCTCCTCCAGCAGGAAGCCGGCCTGGCGCGAGTACTGCTCCAGCATGCGGTTGCCGATGAAGCCGTCGCAGACGCCCGAGACAACAGCGGTCTTCTTGATCTTCTTGGCCAGCTGCATGACCGTGGCCAGCACGTCCTTGGCGGTCTTCTCGCCGCGGATCACTTCCAGCAGCTTCATCACGTTGGCCGGGCTGAAGAAGTGCATGCCGACCACGTCCTGCGGACGTTTGGTGAAGGAAGCGATCTTGTTGACGTCCAGCGTGGAGGTGTTGGAGGCCAGAATGGCGCCCTTTTTCATCACCTCGTCCAGGGTTTTGAAGACCTGTTCCTTGACGCCGATGTCCTCGAACACCGCCTCGATCACCAGGTCGGCGTCGGCGATGTCCTGGTAGCTCAGGGTTGTGCTCAGCAGTGCCATGCGCTGCTCGTACTTGTCCTGCTTGAGCTTGCCCTTCTTGACCTGGGCCTCGTAGTTCTTGCGAATCACGCCGATGCCACGGTCAAGGGCGTCCTGCTTCATCTCGATGATGATGACCGGGATGCCGGCGTTCAGGAAGTTCATCGCGATGCCGCCACCCATCGTGCCGGCGCCGATGACGGCGACCTTCTGGATCGGGCGCACCGGGGTGTCCTCGGGCACGTCGGAGATCTTGCTGGCGGCACGCTCGGCAAAGAAGGCGTGACGCAGGGCCTTGGATTCGGGCGTCATCATCAGCGCGGCGAACTGCTCGCGCTCGAACACCATGCCGTCCTCGAACTTCTTCTGCACCGAGGCTTCGACGCAGTCCACGCACTTGCTCGGCGCGGGGAAGTTCTTGGCCACCGCGCCCACGGTGTTGCGGGCGAACTGGAAGTAGCCATCGGGGTTGGCGTGCTCGGCCTTGAGCTGGCGCACGAGCGGCAGCGGGCGCTTCTCGGCCACCTCGTTGGCGAAGGCGACCGCTGCGGGCAGCAGTTCACCCTCGACGATGCGATCGAACAGCTTCTGGCCGGGGATGGCCGCGAGCAGCTCGCTCTTGACCGGCTCGCCGCTGACGATCATGTTGAGGGCGTTTTCGACGCCGATCGCGCGCGGCAGGCGCTGCGTGCCGCCAGCGCCGGGCACCAGGCCCAGCTTGACCTCGGGCAGGGCCACCTGGGTGCCGGGCAGCGCCACGCGGTAGTGGCAGCCGAGGGCCAGCTCCAGGCCGCCACCCATGCAGACCGAGTGGATCGCGGCGACCACCGGCTTGCTGCTGTTCTCGACCGTCGAGATCACGCTCAGCAGGTTGGGTTCCTGCAGCGCCTTGGGCGATCCGAACTCGCGAATGTCGGCACCGCCCGAGAAGGCCTTGCCGGCGCCGGTGATGACAATGGCCTTGACCTTGTCGTCGTCCTGCGCCCGGGCGATGCCGTCGGTGATGCCCTTGCGGGTCTCGTAACCCAGGCCGTTGACCGGCGGGTTGTTCAGGGTAATCACGGCGACACTGCCGTGGAGCTCGTAACTGGCACTCATCCGTAGGCTCCCATTCAAAAATAGAACGCTCGTTCGATTCTAAGAAGCTGAAACGCCGGGACCCTGTCTCCGGCGTGACAAATTGCTTGCAAGGGATGGCGGTTCGGGCAGGTCGAACGTCGCGGCCCGGGCACGGGCCTCCGGACGTCCCGCCACGCGGAATCCGCGACTGGACTCAGACCTCCAGCCACTCCTTGCGGACATAGGCATTGTTGCGCAGGTCGGCCGGCGTGCCTTCGAAAACGATGCTGCCGTGCCCCATGACATAACAACGCTGCGAGATCTCCAGCGCGATGGTCAGCTTCTGCTCCACCAGCAGCACGCTGACGCCGCGCCTCTTCAGCTCCTTCAGGTACTCTGCCACGAGTTCGACGATCTTGGGCGCGAGCCCTTCGGTGGGCTCGTCGATCATGATGAGATCGGGGTCGCCCATCAGGGTGCGGCACAGGGTCAGCATCTGCTGCTCGCCCCCGGAGAGCACGCCGGCCTCGGTGTGCTGGCGCTCCTTCAGCCTGGGGAACATGCGGTACATGTCGTCGAAGCTCCAGCGCCCCGAGGCACCCTTGCGCTTCTGGCCCAGCATCAGGTTCTGGTGCACCGTGAGCCGGGGGAAGATGTCGCGGTTCTCGGGCACGTAGCCGATGCCGAGGTGCGCGATATCGAAGGCCTTCTGGCCGAGGATCTCGCTGTCCTTGAAGCGCACGGAGCCCTGCCCGTCCACCAGTCCCATGATGGTCTTGACGGTGGTCGAACGGCCCGAGCCGTTGCGCCCCAGCAGGCTGACGATCTCGCCGGGCTGCACGTTCATCGTGACGCCGTGCAGGATGTGGCTCTTGCCGTAGTAGGCATGCAGCTTGTCGAGTTGCAGCATGATCAGACTCCGGCTTTCTCGGTGGCGCGGCCCGCCGCGGCGGATGCCTGCTGCTCGGCCAGCACGGAGCCGAGGTAGGCCTCTTGCACACGCTGGTTGGCGCGCACCTTGTCCGGCGTGTCGAAGGCGATCACCTCGCCGTAGACCAGCACCGCGATCTTGTCGGCCAGGCCGAACACCACCCCCATGTCGTGCTCCACGGTCAGCAAGGTCCGGCCCTCGGTGACCTCGCGGATCAGCTGGATG
>NZ_JAPFBW010000029.1 GCF_026153205.1 Aquabacterium sp. A7-Y
TGCGATGGTCCCCGGGGCCACGTGGGCGCCGCCCGGCCCCCCGACAGCAGCGGCAAGCCCATCGGCCCCTCATCCGGCGTCGCCTCCCACCGTGCTGGCCGTCGACGACACGCGCATGAACCTGGAGCTCAAACGCGACCTGCTGGAACCACACGGCTACCACGTGCTCACTGCCGACGACATGCAGCGCGGGCTTGAACTGGCCGCTCTGCACCGTCCGGCGCTCATCATCTCCGACGTAGGGATGAGCAACGGCAACGGCTTCGACTTCATCCGGCGAGTCAAAGCCGATCCCGCGTTGTGTGGCATCCCTTTCATGTTCCTGTCGGCTACGCATTGGGATCCGGCATCGCAGAAGCTGGGACTGGCACTCGGCGCCGCCCGCTACCTGCTGCGCCCGATCGAACCGCAGATGCTGTTGGATGAGGTGCGGGCCTGCCTCCGGCCTTGATGAGCGCGCTGGCGTTCCGTCCAGTGGGCAGGAAGGCAAGACTGGAGGCCTCGCCGCTGCTCAGCCTGGGCGGTTAGGAGGTTGCGCGGTACCCGACACCCGCTGTCAGATCACGCACAACGCGTGCAACGCCGGGCATGCCGGCTGCTCTTTCCCATACGGTGACCGCTCGAGTTGTAGTGAGAAGGGCCGAGGAGACGCAGCGGCGAATGCCAACGCAGGCGAAAGCTTCAACCGTGTCTAGCTCCCAAGTGCTCTTCTTCCGCGGGCCGGCGGCCGCAAGCCGGGCGGCCACCGCCATCGCCATCGGGATCGTGACCGGCGTCCTGGTTCTGGCGCTGTACGCAGTGCTGCACTTGAGAGGTTCGGCCGTCGAGGCGGCTGAGGACCGCCTCGATGATCTTGTGCTGTCGCTGGCCGAGCAGGCGTCGCTGGCGTTTTCTGCCGCCGATTTCGTGCTCGATGGCGTCGTTCAAGCCGTCGCCGCCCAACACCTTCCCGACTCGAAGGCACTGCGGGCTCGATTCGGCACCCACTCCGAACACGAGTTGCTGCGCGCGCGCGAGCAGAGCTTCGAGCCCCTCAGCATGGTCGCAATCACCGACGCCGAGGGCGATATGGTGGTCCACTCGCAGGGCTTTCCTACGCAGAAGATCAACCTGAGCGACCGCGAGAGCTTCGCCGCTGCCAAAGCCCAACCTGCCGGCAAGACCTACGTTAGCGCGCCCGTCCGCAACCGGGTCGACGGGAAGTTGACCTTCTACCTGTCGCGCCGTCTGGAATCGCCGAAAGGCGAGTTCATCGGGGTTGCCATGGTGGGTTTGTCCTGCGACTACTTCGTACGCTTCTACGCGACGCTCAGACTCGACCGGAGCGCTCCTCAGAAGGACGTCATGGCGACCACACTGTTGCGCAACGATCTGACCGTGCTGGCCCGTTCACCGGACGAGGAGAACGGTCTGGGCCGGCGTTTGCGTCGGGACGGCGTTTATGGTCGCCTGGCCGCCGGCACCCACCGACCGACGGATAACGTGGCCGAGTACCGGCCTTGGGATGCTGAGCCCGCCCTCGAACGACACATCCTGATGTCGGCGCAGCCGGTACCGGGCTTCCCGGCGCAGGTGGCTGTGGCCGCGCGCGAAACGCTTTACTTGGCCGCCTGGCGCCGTCAGGCGCTGGTCATCGTAGGGCTGGCACTCGTGGCCTCTGCCCTGCTGACGACGACCTTTAGCGCGCTGCTGCGGGGGCAGCGGCGCCGCGAGCGGCACTTGGCGGAGGTGCAGCGGCTGCGTGAGGCGGCGGAGGCGGCCAGCCGGACGAAGTCCGAGTTCCTTGCCACCGTGAGCCACGAGATCCGCACCCCGCTGAACGGGATTCTCGGTACTGCGGATCTGCTGGTCCGCTCGCACCTGCCGCGCCGCGAGCGAACACTGGCTGAGACACTCCTGCGCTCCGGGCGCAGCCTGCTGGGCATCATGGATGACATCCTCGACCTCTCGAAGATCGAGGCGGGGGAGCTGCGGGTCGACTCGGTGGCGTTCAGCCCGGCGGACGTGCTGCGCGAGATGCACGACCTGTTCCAAGGCTATGCCGCGGAGAAGGGGCTCGAGCTGGCCGTGGAAGTGTCAGAGTCTGTGGCGCCGACGGTGATCGGCGATCCGAACCGTGTGCGGCAGGTGCTCGCCAATCTGGTCAGCAACGCGATCAAGTTCTCTGCAGGAGGACGTGTCAGCCTCCGTCTTGCGGCAGCGCCGGACTGCGGCACGCTCGCCCTGTTGCGCTATGAGGTCGACGACTCGGGCATCGGCATTCCGGAGGACGCGCGTGACCGGATCTTCCAGCCCTTCGCCCAGGTCGACAGCTCGGTGAGCCGCCGCTTTGGCGGCACCGGCCTGGGCCTGGCGATCTGCAAGCGGCTGGTCGACCTGATGGGGGGCCGCATCGACTTCCGCAGTACGCTGGGCCGCGGTACCTGTTTTTGGGTTGAGCTGCCCGTGACGCTGGCCCACACGACGGAGACTGCGTCACCCGTGCCTGAAGACGCCTCCGAGTTTCGCTTCGTTCACAGCGGCGCCATGCCGCTCGGGCTTGTAGAGCCTCTCACCGAAGCAGCTGCTGGCCCGGTGCGGCGCCATGTCCTCGTGGTCGAGGACAACACGGTCAACGCCCTGGTGCTCGAAGCGCAGCTTGCGAAGCTCGGCTGCTCCTGTGATATCGCCGTCAATGGCGAGGACGCGATGATCTGCCTCCGTGGTACCCGCTATGACCTGGTGCTGATGGACTGCATGCTGCCGGGGATGTCCGGGTCTGAGGTGACTCAGCAATGGAGAGAGCAGGAGCGCCAACGGGGGCTGCCGCGGCTGCCGATCATTGCGCTGACCGCCAACGCGCTGGCCAGCAACGTTGAAGACACCCAACGTGCTGGCATGGACGACTTCATGACCAAGCCCTGTACCGTGGACAAGCTCGCGTCAATGCTGAGGCGCTGGTTAGCGCCTCGAGCTGCTACAACTCCCATGTAACGTGGCCGCAGGACATCTCACGGCCTCTCGGACAGTCGCCAAACAACAGGCGGTCCTATGGAGGTTCTAACAGAGAGGCATTTGGAACTCCGCACCCGTCAGTCTTGCATGTTCACCCAGCGGGGAAGGGTGCGGGCCCCGCCCAGTTAAGCATCGTGATGTATTCACGACGATGCCGCCGCGTGGCCGGTCGAGGATCTTGGCGCGACGTGAGAATGAGCTGACGTCCGTAGAAGTGGTGTAACTCCTGAATTGCGGCAAGGCGCGTAGGGCGAAGCCCGAAGCGGCTTGCCGCATGGCGATGACTGCCTCCATGGGAGGTTCATCGTGGTCCTTGGATATGGTTGAGGTGCGACCCACCAACCTGTCCCCAAGGAGAGATCCACGATGACCACCCCCACTCTCGCATTGAGCGAGCTGCTGGAGAAGGGAGCCGACATCGACATGCTGCGCCAGAGGGTTCAGTTCATGGCGCAGCGGCTGATGGAGCTGGACGTTGAGGCGCTCTGCGGTGCTGGCTACGACGAGAAGAGCGCCGAGCGGCTGAACAGCCGCAACGGTTATCGGGATCGGGCCTGGGAAACGCGAGCCGGGCGCATCGAGCTCAAGCTACCCAAGCTGCGCCAGGGCAGCTACTTCCCGGGCTTCCTGGAGCCGCGGCGCACTGCGGAGAAGGCGCTGGGCATGAGTGGGGCTCCAAGAGCCAGGTCTCGCGGCTGTGCGGTGAGCTGGATGAACGGGTGGGCGCCTTCCTGAACCGCCCGCTGGAAGGGGACTGGCCCTACCTATGGATCGACGCGACGTACGTGAAGACCCGCGAGGCCGGGCGTATCGTCAGCGTGGCGGTCATAGTGGCGGTGGCAGTCAACACCAACGGCCAGCGCGAGGTATTGGGCTTGAAGGTCGGCCCCAGCGAAGCCGAGCCGTTCTGGATGGAGTTCCTGCGCAGCCTGGGCCGGCGGGGCTTGCGCGGCGTGAAGCTAGTCATCAGCGATGCACACGAAGGCCTGAAGGCCGCGGCCGCCAAGGTCCTGAAGGCGACCTGGCAGCGCTGCCGGGTTCACTTCATGCGCAACGCCCTGGCGCACGCCGGCAAGGCCCAGCGACGCATGGTCTCGACCGCCATCGCGACCGTCTTCGCACAGGACAGCGCCGAGACCGCCCACCAGCAGTGGCGGGCAGTGGCGGATCAGCTGCGCGAGAAGTTCCCCAAGCTGGCCGCACTTATGGAGGCCGCCGAGCACGACGTGCTGGCCTTTATGGACTTCCCCAAGGCACACCGGCTGCAGATCCATTTGACCCACCCGCTGGAGCGCTTGAACGCCGAAATCAAGCGACGTACCGACGTGGTTGGCATCTTCCCCAACGAGGCAGCCATCATCCGCCTGGTAGGCGCCGTGATGCTGGAGCAGAACGACGAATGGAGTTTGCAGCGGTGTTATATGCAGCTTGAGGGCTTGCAGGCGCTCAGCGATACTGCCCCCACTCGGCTGCCCGCTGTGGCCTGCTGAGTCTTGTGCATCTCAGCCTTCTTCCAGGCTACGGAGATACACCACCCGCTGGGACACGATCGTAGCGCCTGCGCTTGCGACTCTGTTCGGCTTCCATCCCGTCCAGCTATTGATAACTGGGCAGCATCGTTATCGCTGCAGCGGCGCTTCTCAAGACGGGTTCACCGGCTTGCTCTTACCCACAAATTCGCCTTATCTGTGAGCGGTTGGCGCCGAACCGCTGAGATTTCCTAGTGAGTTCAGCGTCGTGTCGCAACTTGGCAGTACGGCACGGCCGGAGGCTGCCATGGCGAACTCGCAGGGAACAAGAGCAGGTCAAGCGATCAAGGTGGGGCAGAGCAGCTGGATCGACCAGGAGTTGGACGAGCGCGTTTTCAAGGACGCTCGCCTGGGTCGGCGCCTGCGAGGGTTGCTGGCGCAGTTCGCTCAAGCGCCAGGCCGGCGCATTCCATTGGTATGCCAAGATTGGGCCAACACCCCGTGGACCTTGGTTTCGACGACGAGCGGACGAGAGCCTGCCCGGCACCCGCACAAGTTCCGAAGTTCGACGAGACGGTATGTGACGCTGGTCGCGCCATTCAGCGGCCATTCAGTTCCATCGCGCGTCTCGTCGCCCGCGAATCGGAAAAGTGGGGCCGCCCGCCCGCTTTTCGAACGTTCCGGCTCGTGCGCGCGTGGGAGCATTCCAAAAGTCTTGCCCAAACTCTCCCCCGGCTTCTACGCTGACATGTTCGCTCCCGCCCCTCTTCGACCAACGCGTCGGCTCTCGGTTGCTGCTTGCAGAATCCGTCTTGCCATTGCCCGGCTGTCCTGCGCCCTGGTGGCGACACTCGCGGGCTGCGGCGCCGAGAAGACAGGCTACGAACCGACGTTCTCGGCGGAGCCCCTGGCGCCGGAGGCCGATGTCGTGACCGTTGCGGTGCACCCTCTGCACGGCCCGCAGAAGCTGGTGACGCTGTACCAGCCGCTCGTCGACTACTTGAACACCCGCATACCTGGCACCCGGTTCGCTCTCGAGGCTTCTTCCAGCTACGGGGCATTCGAACAGAAGCTGCGCGATCGGAAGGTTCATGTCGCGCTGCCCAACCCCTACCAAACGGTGATGGCCGAAAAGCATGGCTACCGGGTGATTGCAAAAGTGGCCGACGATCGGGACTTCCGAGGTTTGATTCTCGTGCGCAAGGATGGCGGCGTGCAACGGCCCACGGATCTGAACGGAAAGTCGGCGAGCTTTCCCGCACCGACCGCCCTGGCAGCAACGCTCCTGCCGCAGCGTTGGCTGCACGACCACGGCGTGGACATGGGGTCGCTGACGAAGATCTACGCCGGTACTCAAGAAAGCTCGATCCTCAACCTCGTGCTGGGCAAGACGACGGCGGCCGGCACATGGCCGCAGGCCTGGCGCAGCTTCCAGCAGGAGCAGCCGCACCTTGCCTCACAAGTGATGGTGAAGTGGGAGACAGAGCCTCTGGTGAACAACTCCATCATGGTCCGGCCGGACGTCAACGATGTCTTGGCTGCGAAAATCAGGGAAGCGCTTTTGTCGCTTGCAACCGAGAGCGGCGGCCGTTCGATGCTCTCGCGCATGGAAATCCGCGGTTTCGAAGCTGCGGACGCCGGCGTGTATGACAAGGTGCGCCTCTTCGTGCGGAACTTCGAGCGCGACATTCGGCCGGTAGGCTGGAACTGATCGGAATACACCAAGTGCTGCAACAGCGCCGTTCATTCCGCGTGCGGCTCGCAGCCGGGGTCGCTCTCGTGCACGCCGTGCTCATGGCGCTGTTCGTCGCGCACCTTGTCATCGGACAACAGCGCTTTCTTCATGAGCGACATGTTCAGCGCAGCATGAGCTTGACACAGGGCATCGCGCAGCATGCCGTCAACGACCTGCTGAGTGCCGACCTCGCGGCCGCGCAGGAGATCATTCAAGGGTTTGTGTCATACCCCGAGCTGCGCTATGCAGCCGTGCTCGACCCCACCGGGCGCATCGTGGCTCACACCCAGCTAACACGCGTCGGTATGTACATGACCGACCGTGAGACGCGCAGGATGCTCGACGGCCCACTGACCGCAGCGGTGCTGGTCGACGACGGCCAGGTTCTGGACGTTGCTGCGCCGGTGCTGTGGAAGGGCAAGTTGCTCGGCTGGGTACGTTTCGCCGCGGGCATGGAGGGCGTGAACGAGCAACTCCACAAGGTGACCATCGAAGGTCTCGGTCTTGCGGCCCTGGCGGTAGCACTCGGCGTCGTCCTCGCGGTTTGGATGGCACGCAGCACCACCCGCGGCCTATACGATCTGATCAAGGTTGCAGATGCGACTGGTCGAGGGGACCGCAACGTGCGCGCCGCAGCCGAGCACAACGAAATCGGACGCTTGGGAGCATCGTTCAACGAGATGCTCGACGCTCTTGCCGCTCGAGAAAATGAACTGCGGGCGGCCAATCAGGAACTTGAATCTCGCGTTGAACAGCGCACGGCCGCCCTGGGGGAAAGCGAGGAAGCACTGGTCGCGATCCTCGAACAGGCGAATGACGCCTTCGTGAGCGTGTCGGATGACGGGCGCGTCGTGAACTGGAACAGGGCCGCGGAGCAAACGTTCGGCTGGAGCCGTCAGGAGGCGATCGGGGCGCCGCTCGCTGAACTCATCATGCCGCCCGAGATGCGGGGCATGCACCCCGGCTGGATGCGTCGTTACCTGGAGCATGGCGGAGCGACGCGTATGGTCGATCGCCGAGCGGAACTCAAAGGCTGGCGCCGCGACGGTACGACGTTCCCGGTGGAAGTGGCGGTACGGGTGCGAAACCGGCGCGACGGAACCAGGTTCTTTGACGCCTTCATGCGTGACATCAGCGAGCGCAAGTCGCTGGAAGCACAGCTGCAAGCCCTGGCGATGGAAGACGCCCTCACCATGTTGCCCAACCGGCGTGCGGCGTTGCTGGCCATCCCGCCGGCCCAGGCCAGAGCCATCCGTTCGAACAGGAAGATCGCCATCCTGTACCTTGACCTGGACGGGTTCAAGGCAGTCAACGATCGGCTGGGCCACCCGGCCGGCGACGAGGTCCTGCGATCCTTTGCGCGCCGAGTTAAGGTCTGCGTACGTGCATCTGACCTCGTTGCTCGCTTGGGTGGAGACGAGTTCGTGGTGCTGCTGGAAGGTGTGACCGATGCGGCAGATGTTCGACATGTCGCGGCAAAGATCATCGATGCTGGCAGCCGGCCGTACCCGCTAGGCGCGGCTATAGCAGAGATCTCGGTCAGCGCAGGCGTGAGGATCGTCGACAATGCTGAGGAAGGCGACCCCGCAGACCTTCTGGCCGACGCTGATGAAGCGTTGTACGGGGCGAAACGTGCAGGCAAGTGCCGAGCACACGTCTGGGAACCCTCGACGCCGGCAGTCAAGATGGAGGCCGGGTCTGAAGAGTCCCGCAGCTCGTTGCCCAGCCCCACGGCGGGATTCGGGTAAGAAGCGGGGATCCTCGGTATAACGGGTCGAGGACGATCTCGTCCACCTGCGCGTTCACGGTCGACTTCGCTTCTTCCCGGATCGGTTGGCGTCATGCTGCCATGACCGGTTGGATGAGGAAGGGCGAAGTCGACGCCACCAAGGGCTGTATCGAGGAGGTCTTTGACGGTCCTGGCAGATCCCTCGCGGGTCATGCCGCCCGTCGCGCAATTCCAACCATGCCGTCATTCACACACGCCTCGCGCCGGATTGAATCCCGGCGTGAGCACGTGTCTTCATTTCTGCAAGAACTGCTGCTATCCGTCCTCGCCGTCGCAGGCTAGCGGCCCATACAGGATGGGCCTCGCGGCCGACACGGCAAAGCGTCCGCTCGCAGCTTGGCACGCAGCGTGCTCATCTAGTCGGGCTTCCCATTTCTCACGCGGAACGCGATGCAGTACGACTTGGAACGTGGCAAGAAGACGCCCAACGCCGGGCGGAACCTGCCGCTGCGACTGGCTGTCGCAACGGCCGCGGCTACCGCGCTCACCTCTGCCGGTGGCCTGCTCGCGCGAGTGCTGCCGATAGAGCATGTCCCCATGAGCGGACTGGTGGCGGCTCTCACCGACATGCAAGGCACTACCGCGCTGTGCCTCCTGGCGATCTCCACCTCCGTCATCGCGATTGCAAGGAGCGCAAGGAGCGCACGGAGGCGCTCGGGCCTCGTTCTTGCACTCTGCTTGTTCTCTGCATGCATTGGCACGGCAATCGCGGCCGAGTATCTGGGGAAGGTGGATCTGGGCATCGACCACTGGTTCAACCCCAGCCCCAGCGACAGCGGCACGCGCTATCCGGGGCGGATGGGGTTCCCGGCCGCCATCGTCGTGATCCTGACATCGATCTCGCTGATGATCCTCTCGCAGGAGCACGGTGCCACTGTCCGCCGATTCGGCTTTTGCGCCGCGACAGGCGCGCTGTTGTTGCCTTACGTGTCCTCCCTGGTGCTGCTGCACGACCCGACGAGTTCCGGCTACCTGTTGCAGGAAGTCGGCTCCATCAGCCTCGTCTCGAGCACCGCACTCCTCACCATGGGGATCTCAGTGCTTGCGCTGCACGCGGCTCGACAGGGGACGACCTGGCGACAGGCTACAGCGCCGGTCGGTACCCGATTCATGGCAGGCGTGGTCGTGCTCGCTGCGCTGTTTCCCGCCCTCATGGCGTGGCTCAGGCTTCTCGTCAGCGAACTCGCAGGCATGGGCATCGGCGCAGGGGCGCTGTGGGTGGTCGGCATCTCGGTTGCGCTTTTTCTGGTCGCCGGCGCGCTCGGCGCTCGGTGGATCGGGCGGTATGAGTCCCGCTGGCTGGAGCCAGATCAACTTGCCAAGCTTTTCACGCCCTTCAACCGGCTTGGTCAGGAGCGGAGCAAGATCGAGGGTACAGGCATCGGCTTGGTGCTGTCGAAGCACCTCGTCGAGGGGATGGGTGGACGTATCCTTGTGAGCAGCTCCGCAGGGGTCGGCTCGCGGTTTTCCGTCGTCCTGCAATTGTGGTCCGGACCCGTCTCCGGATTTGCTGACATCACCCGCTCCGCGTCCCATGGCCGTTCTTGATGACATGGGCAAACCGCCTGTCAGCCATTCTCGTCCCATCATGGTCTGTCAGCTGTTGACCGGGTTGTGCCAAGCCGCCATGCCAAGCGCGCGTTCACGAGGTCTGGCGTTCCTGTACGACTATGTCGGTCCACAGGTTGCGAGCAGGGTGTCAGAACAGGTTCTCGAACAGTACATCGCAAACTTGATCGGATGCGCCATCGAGGGGACAAGCAGCGGCTGCGTGGTGCTGACGGCAGAAGCGATCGCCGGTGGTGTGCCGCAGCGCGGGCCCATGGCGCTGGTTCACGTGAGCATCGCCGGTACAGGCTGGCGGCTACAGGCGGACGAGTTCGAACGGCTGTTCGACGGACAAGTGTTGCTCGATCGGGAAGAACGCTTTGGTGACGTCCATCGCGGCATCACGATGCGCCGGGCGATTTGCCTGGCGAGCGGGTTGGTGATGACCTACATGGCATCGCCTCGGGAGGGCTGCGGTGTATCGCTGTCGTTTCCTGCGGTGCAGGGCGATCTGCCCGCCGGTGAAGACATCGACGCAGGCGGGGCGGTGGTGTGGATTCTCGCGGCCCGTGCCCAACGCTACGAGCTACTCGCAGCTCGCTTCGAGCGCCTTCGATGGCACCCACGACTGTTTCATTCTGTTGGGGACGCCGAGGCGGCCCTTCGGAACGGGGCAGGGAATGGCGAGCCTGCATTGGTCATCGCGGTCGAGTCGCCGCAAATGACACATCAGGAGGTAATGCGGCTACAGACGGCGCTCCCCGCCGACGTTCCGCTAGTGCTCTGTGTCGCGCAAGCTGGGGATGCCGCGGCGAGCCATGACGGATTGCTGCGGGTGCGCTTGCCGCTCAGCCCCCTGGAGATCCAGAGCCTGTCGGTCCACGCGTTGCAGCGCCAGCGCCGCCAGCACCCGCACGTGCTCCACGGAGGAGCCGACCCAAGGACGAACGCCGCACGACGGCCGCTGGTGATGGTCGTTGATGACAATCCCGTCAATCAGCTGGTTGCGTCCGGGATGCTCAAGGCCTTCGGATGCGAATCGTTCTTGGCCTCGGACGGACAGGAGGCTTTGGCGCTGGCACGGCTGCGCGTGCCCGACCTGGTCCTGATGGATGTGCAAATGCCGGTGATGGACGGCCTGCAGGCGACCGCAGAACTGCGCCGGCTCCAGGCGAGGGGCGCAATTCCTCGGTTCCCGATCGTCGCGGCCACGGCCTACGCAAGTGGCGCGGACCGGGATCAATGTATTGCGGCCGGGATGGATGCGTTCATGACCAAGCCGCTCGACCTACCGCTGCTGGAAGACGTGCTTCGCCGCTATGGTTGTCTACGCGGCGCCCCGGCATCCGACGATGACGGCAAGATCACCTGATCGCTGGCCAACGCGAGCGTCCGGTCAATCTTGCTCTTACCCACATCTTTAAGGCCGAAGTGAGTAGCCGAACTGGATATCAGCAAGTCGTGCCATTCCTCGCCAGATGACGGTATTGCCTGGCGGCGGATCCGAAGCGCGGGCCAAGTACCCGCCGAGTCGGGCGAGCTGGATCAGGCAGGACGATAACGACTGTCTGCAAGGCGATGCTGCCGCACGAGAAGGTGGTTTGAGACGGTCCAGCACCTCGACTGACCCTGCCTCGATTTCACGTACTGCAAGCCCTCAAGCTGCATATAACGCCGCTGCAAACTCCATTCGTCGTTCTGCTCCACCCGGCAGCGCTGCCAGGTCGTCTTCAGGACCTTGGCGGCCGCGGCCTTCAGGCCTTCGTGTGCATCGCTGATGACTAGCTTCACGCCGCGCAAGCCCCGCCGGCCCAGGCTGCGCAGGAACTCCGTCCAGAACGGCTCGGCTTCGCTGGGGCCGACCTTCAAGCCCAATACCTCGCGCTGGCCGTTGGTGTTGACTGCCACTGCCACTATGACCGCCACGCTGACGATACGCCCGGCCTCGCGGGTCTTCACGTACGTCGCGTCGATCCATAGGTAGGGCCAGTCGCCTTCCAGCGGGCGGTTCAGGAAGGCGCCCACCCGTTCATCCAGCTCATCGCACAGCCGCGAGACCTGGCTCTTGGAGACCCCGCTCATGCCCAGCGCCTTGACCGCCTCGTCCACCGAGCGGGTGGAGATGCCCTGCACGTAGGCCTCCTGGATCACCGCCGCCAGCGCCTTCTCCGCAGTGCGCCGCGGCTCCAGGAAGCCCGGGAAGTAGCTGCCCTGGCGCAGCTTGGGTAGCTTGAGCTCGATGCGCCCGGCTCGCGTTTCCCAGGCCCGATCCCGATAACCGTTGCGGCTGTTCAGCCGCTTGGCGCTCTTCTCGTCGTAGCCAGCACCGCAGAGCGCCTCAACGTCCAGCTCCATCAGCCGCTGCGCCATGAACTGAACCCTCTGGCGCAGCATGTCGATGTCGGCTCCCTTCTCCAGCAGCTCGCTCAATGCGAGAGTGGGGGTGGTCATCGTGGATCTCTCCTTGGGGACAGGTTGGTGGGTCGCACCTCAACCATATCCAAGGACCACGATGACCCTCCCATGGAGGCAGTCATCGCCATGCGGCAAGCCGCTTCGGGCTTCGCCCTACGCGCCTTGCCGCAATTCAGGAGTTACACCACTTCTAGGGACGTCAGCGTCACAGCGGACGCGCTCTCAGAGCCACTTCCGGCTGAACGGGCGAAAGCCGCTGACTGCATGTTCTAGCCGTCGGTCAGCGTTCGAGTTGTGTGCTGAGGGCCGTCGGCCACTGGCGACCTGTACGCAGTCGATGCTTCTCCTGGTACACCAGGGCCTTGGAAAACCGCTCTCTTTGACCCTCGCGTAAATCCGCGTCGGCAAGGACTTCCGCGTGTCTCCCTCGCGGCAAGCGGCCTAGCAGCCTATGCGTGAACGGAGATCTGGCCCTTGCCCGACTTCTTCGAGCGGTACATGGCGGTGTCTGCCAGCTTCATCAGCGTTGCAGAGTCGTTGCCATGGTTGGGTGTCATTGCGACTCCGATGCTCGCGCCGACTCTCACGGACGACCCTTCGGGCAGCGCAATCGGCTGGCCCACGGAGTCAACCAGCCGATGCAGTACGACGTCGACTTCGCCCGCCTCACCGAGATGTGTGAGCACGAGTGCGAATTCGTCACCCCCCAACCGGGCGACCACGTCGTTAGCGCGCACGCATGCCAAAATTCGCGCAGCGACCTCGCGCAGCACGACGTCTCCGGCATCGTGGCCGAGCCCGTCGTTCACCTGCTTGAACCCGTCAAGGTCGAGATAACAGACCGCAGCTGTCTCACCGCTGCGCTTGGTGTCCGTCAAGATGTAGTCCAGGCGTTCCCTGAAGAGCAAGCGATTCGCAAGGCCGGTGAGCGGATCGTGCAACGCCAAGTGCTGCGCCTTTTCCTCACTTGCCTTGAGCGCGGTGATGTCCGCCAGCATCCATAGCGAATCCTCCTGTGACAGCTTGGCGCCGGCCAGGTCGATCCAGATGGAACGCCCGCTCTTGTGACGCATTCGGACTTGCGCGCGATAGGCCCCGCCTTCCCGCATCGACGCTGCCGCGAGCTTTCCCTGCTCCAGGTACGCGGCTTCATCCTCCAAGAGCTGCCGTGCGGAAGCGCCTGACAGCTCACTCCCCTCGTATCCGAAGAGCCGCTCCATGGCTCGGTTCTTCCAGACGATCTTCCGATCCTTGATCTTTGCCATGCCGATCAACTCGTTGTCCAGCATGACATGCTGTTCGGCCGCTAGCCGGGCCAGTTCAGAACGGGCCGCGTGCTCGCGCCGGTGCTGTAAGAAGATGACGACCGAGAAGCCGCCCATGGCGACGATGATGGCGCTTACCAGCACGACCTGCTGCGCCAATTCCTGGCGCCAGTCGGCGAGGAAGTCCTCTGTCGCCAAGCCGGCCAGAACGGTCATCGAGCCTCCGTTCAACTGCCGGTAGGCGGTGATCCGCTCGACGCCATCGAGCGCCGTTTTTGCACGATACCAGCCGTGTTTCGGCTGCACCGCGATCAGTCGTTGCAGTTCGGACGACACGAGTACTTCGCCCAACCCCTTCGTCGATTCCGGCTCTTTCGCCGAATATCGGGCCACCAAGCGCATTTCCTTCGATCGCAGAGAAATGGCGCCGGTGCTGCCCAAAGAGAAACGCTTGAACTCTTGCATGAAGTGCGCGGTCGACAGGTTGGTGTACACGACGCCTGCAAAGTGGCCATCGGCATCCTGCAAGCGCCTCGCCAGGATGATGCCCCAGGTTCGGATGATGCGGCCCTGCAATGGCTCGGACACGATCAGACCGGAGGCACCGCGTACTGCTGCTTTGAAGTAGTCACGGTCCGCGACGTTGACAGGGGCCGCACCGGCGACGATGCCATAGACCACATTCCCTTCAGCGTCCGTCGCCCGCATCGTGTCAACTTGAGGTATGAGCGCGAGCTGGTCGGCGATGCCGCGCTCTATCGTCGTCCGCCGCTCGGCGGCGTTCGAACTTGCCCGCTGAGCCTGCAGCGCGACAGTCGCCAGCGCATTGTCGATTTGCTTGAGCTCCGCGCCGATTTCCGCGCTCAGGCTGTCGGTCAGGTTTTCGGTGGCCTGCCGTGCACGGTCAGCGTGGGCCCTGGCACTCGAATCGAGCGCCGACCACGTGGCAGCCATGAGGATTGCGGCCATGACGATGTTGCCCGCCACCAGCCAGTAGGCCAGCTGCCGGACAGACGTTTCACTGGGTTGGAGAATCTTGTTCATCCGCGCTGCCGAGGGCGCCGATCCCCAAGAACGGCGCTAAACAAAACGGGCATACCGAAACCGATTCCGTCCAGGATCCTGTTGGACCCCATGCTGGTCTGCATGCGTGACATCGGCTCTTCGAAATTGCCCGCATCATCTTAAATCCCGTGCGCCGCGATACATGTCGGTCTCGTCGCCCGCTGCCTGCCGTTTTCTCTCCGTCTGTGGTAGAGCAAGCGAGGTGGAAAACCGCTCTCTGTGGCCTTCGCGTAAGTCCGCGTCGGCAAACGACTTCTGCGTAGGCCAGAGCGAAGAAGTTGCCCTACTTTTTAGAGAAGAGAGAGGAAAAGAGAGTCGAAACCGGGCAAAAACGGGCGAGAAGAGCGCAGACGTGGCCTACGCAGAATGGCCCGGAACCCCGCGCCGTCGCGGGACACGCCCAAAGCAAAACGCCCAACCGAGAGCGGTTGGGCGTTGTGTCTTGGTGCAGGACTGACGGCCCGTACTCAAACTCTGCTGCGGTGTTGCGCGGGCGTCTGCGGGGTAGGGCGGGACCGCGAGGGCGACCTCCGGCGCCCGGGCGGCGGGACCCCGATCTTTCCCTTCCCTGCGCCGCCGAGTCCCTTTATCGTGTCCCCCGCGGCAACCGCCGCAAGGCGCCGGCCTGAAGGTGCGGGAAACACCCCAGGCCAGCTAACCACAACCAACCTACCCAGGAAGTCAATCGTGGCTGATGACAATCATAGGCCGGGCGTAGCCTCGCCCACAATCAAGTTACCCAAATGGGAACGGCACGTCACCGTGTCGTATACGTTCCGCTCCTACGACAAGTCGGGACCCGGAGCGTACAAGCAGGCTGGCGACTACAAAGTGCCTTGGATACGCCTGAGCGGCAGATGGCTCGAAGCTGCGGGCTTCAGCATCCAGGCGCGAGTGCGGATCAGGATCATGGCCGGCTGCCTCGTGTTGACCACGGACTGAACCCGGGAATCGCTGTAGTGCCTAACCAGCGGCGGCCGGCGACTTGAGTTGCCGGTCGATCGAAGCGTCCACAGTTATTGAGCCAGTCTACTGCACCGCCGCGGTGGCCCCTTGGCTGAATAATCGTCGGTGTTTATACCTTTAAGCCTTGATAAATGACAATTTGACCTTCCGTGACTGGTTTCCTCGTTGTTGCAAGTCACTATGCATTCTTCTTCGTTGATGTAATTGCATGCCGCAGGAATGAATCGAGGGACTTCCAGGACGTGCAAATATCAAAAAATGCACGACCTGCTGGCTGGAATCAGGTACTCGCCAAACTTCAGTTCAACAATTCGAAGAACCGAGGTGAAAGCGGCATGACTTTCACTCCTGTAGAAAACTCAATTCGGCAGGCGCCGTCGACGGAAATTACCTCGAGCACACGTCCCTCCCCGAACCCTTTAGTATGAAGGACCCTGTCTCCAACACGGATTAAGCCGAGGCCAGGCACCAGTGCGCACTCTACTTTAGCTTCCATTTCCTCATGGTTGGGCTGAAATTTTGAACCGAACCGAGACCATAATAATGGAAGCTTGAGATGCCAGCGGGAAACATCCGCATCTTTCCAATCCCAGAGCGCTGGAGAATCTGGTAAAAGCGCGTAAGCGGATACTGAGTCAAGCGATCCTAGTCTTTGTGTATCGATTTCACCGATGGTCCCCAAATTGCTCAATTCTTCAAAAAATGGATGATCGAGCGTTCCGAATCGGAAAGTTGCCGTTGCGAGTGAGTCCGGATTTGAGGCAATTTGGCGGTGAAGCTCTTTGCCTTGCAATATGATCCAGTTTCTAAAGTACTCGAACGAATCGTCACCAAGCGGTCTGCCATTTATTAGGCTTCCCGCTTCCCAGCACTCTAGATGATCGAGTTCCTTGCATGCTAGTTTGTACGCGCCGGCGATCGATAGGTGCTTTTCTAGTTTCATCGCGCGGATCGACGTAGAGATACGGCTCTGTATCGACTGTATTGCTTCTTCTCGAAGTATTTCGTCGAGCCAAGTCCAGAGATCAACTTTATCCATTGTCGAAATCCTTATTGAATTATTGACAAGGTGTGCAGCGATTGGAGTACCACTCCTGCCATTTTCTGTATCGCTCCATTCCGCTATCCGGATTGTGGCTGATGTTTGCGAATGGTCTATAGTATTGAATCTCTCGCCTCTCCGCATTCTCGCACTCAGCACGAGTTTGATATTGGCGCCTCTCCTCGTAGGTTAGCCTGCACCGATCGCATTCATATTGCCTGATCTTCCCATCAGGTTTGTTTCGGTGTTCATACTCTCTCTGTCGTGGATCTCGCTCTGTAATGCCCACATAGATCACCTCCCCAACACAGTCAACGATGTTGTAGAGAATGCACTCGTTCCCCCGGCTTCGACTATTGTCGGCCGTGTCGCGGCTTCGATCGCTCCCGCCATCGTCGCCACGGTTGCCGCCACCGAAGCTAAATCCTGCCCCTGACCCTACCCCTCCGGCTCCCCCGCCTCTGCCGAAACGTCCTCCGCGGAGGCCGATCAGTCCCGTCGGATCTGACTCCGTAGAAGGATTGGAGTCAACGTAGCTGAAGGTATTTAGTCCCGCATCCAAGCCAACGGGGTCACTTTGGAGATACCGTCCGGAGTGAGGACTATAGGTGCGAAAATAGTTATAGGCTGTAGCAGTTTCCTGGTCGAAGTATTGGCCTGGGAAGCGCAGGTGGAAGTCCAACCGCTGCGCACTGACTTGCCCTTGTGGCGCGGAGTTGGCTGCTGCAATCCCGAAGGGCTCGCTCAAAACCGGCCACTCCCAGCGCTTGGCCCCCGTGGCGTCAGTAATCGTTCGAGGAGTGTTCAAGTGGTCGCTATGTATATAGCGTACCTGCGGCGGGTTTACTAACGTGCCTGCGCTGCGGACCGGCTGTGTTGGCGTTATTCCAGTGACGACAGCTACCGGTAGATTCCCGAGCCAGATGTACTCACGCTTGACCAGCTGATTCGCATCTCGCTCGGCGATGAGCTGCCCACCCTGGTCGTAATGGAAGTAGGTATCGCTGGAGCCGACATAGGCCGGTGGGCTGTAGGTGACGGCGCCCGAGGTGAGGGTCGAGCCGGCCTTGCGAATGCGCTGCCCCAGCCCGTTGTGACTGTAGACATGCCGCGCCATCGGCCCATAACTCACATTCAAGCGGCCGGTGGCCACCAGCCCCTCGCTGGTGGTGTAGGCGTAGTTGATGGTGCCCAGCGGGTTGGCCGGATCGACGGTGATGTTGCCGGTGGCATCCGTCGTGAGGGCCTGCGCTGGATTGCTGTCCTGCTGCACGCTCTGCAGCCGGTTGTTGGTGGTTGGGTAGGTGTAGGTGGTGGTGCTGGCCCCGGCCCCGCTGAGCACTCGCTGGGTGCGGTTGCCGTTGAGGTCGTAGGCGTAGCTGTAGGTGGCGGTGGGCAGCACCGCCTGGGTCAGCCGGTCGAGGTTGTCATAGCCGTAGGTCACCTTCGTGGGAGTGGCCGCCGGGCCGGTGCGGATCTCGGTGATGCGGCTGGCCGGATCGTAGACGATCGTGTACTGCGCCTGCTCGGGCGAGATGCCCGTAGCCCCTTGGCCGAGCGTGAAGCCGGTAATCCGCCCATCGATGTCGAAACTGCGGCTGTAGCGCTGCACCGGAGCCGTGCTGCCGTTGCCGTAGTTGAAGCTCTTGACCGCGTAGCTGACAGCGCCAAGCGGCTGGTATTGCACTGCGCTGACCACCGCCTGCGGTGTGCTGCCGCCAGGGTCGGTGGTGGTGATGCCGCTGACGCGCCCTTGGGCGTCGTACTGGTAGTCGACCTTTCGGCCGGAGGGATAGGTCAGCCCCAGCAGCCGGCCGGCCTGGGAGCCGCTGCTGCCCCAGCGGTAGCTCAGGGTGTCGGCGGCCGTACACGTGGTGGCCGCACCCCAAAGCTGGCAGCGCCGCAGCAGCCGACCCTTCGCGTCATACGCAAACTCCAGGCGGCTGGTCTGCACAGCGCTGGGGTTGAGCTCGGTCAGGCTGGTGAGCTGGCCACGGCCGTAGTTCTCGGCCCCGGCGGTGGTGCTGTAGGCGTCATAGCCGTAAACCGTCTTGCCGCCGCCCGGCCAGGTGATGGTGGTGGGGCGGTTCAAGCTGTCGTAGGCGTAGAAGATCTTCTGCCCGCGTGAGTTCGTCAGCTCGGTGACATTGCCCGCGGCATCGACCTTGGTGATGGTGGTGGTGCCGGTGTCGGGGCTGATCAGGTTGACCGGGTTGCCCAGGCCGTCGACGCCGTAGCTGGTGGTGTTGCGGCGCGGGTCGGTGACGCCGGTGAGCTGGTCGCGTTTGTCGTAGGTGTAGTCGACGACCGGGGTGCCGGCGCCGGTGGCCGGCACCGGCAGCACCTGCTGTTTGAGGCGGTAGAGGCTGTCGTAGCTCTGGGTGGTGACCTGCGAGCGCGGGTCGGTGATCTTGGTGCGATTGCCTTCAGCGTCGTATTCGTAGTGGGTGGTGGTGGTCTGGGTGGGCGGGGTCTGCGCCCAGGCCGACAGGGGCAGCACCTGGGCTGCGACCAGGGCGGTCACCAGGGCGCGCTGCGCCCATTGCCGCGGTGTGCCGAGGGTGGTCATGAGGTCCTCTCCCGAAAGGGGGTTGTTATGCGGTAGTTGTTCTGAAAGCGGAAGGCGCTGCCTCACTGGAGAGTCCCCGTCGCGGTTTTCAGGCGGCCCAGCGCGTCATAGGCCCGGGTCATGTTGCGCATCAGCACGCCGCTAGGATCTTTGATCTCTTCCTTGGTCCTGTTGCCGGCCTTGTCCAGCGTGTAGGTCACCGAGTTGCCCAGGCCGTCCTTAAGGCCGGTCAGGCGATGCGCATCGTCATAGCTGTACTCGATGTAGCTCAAGTCGGGCTGGGTCACGCGCTGCAGCAGGCCGGTGGGGTAGTAGTCGTACTTGGTCAGCTCGGTGCCCACCGTCACGGTCTTCAGGCGCTGGCGCGGGTCATAGGTGTAGGTTGTCACGACGCCGTTGGTGTCGCTCATGCTCAGCACCTGGCCATGCGGGTTGTACTGGGTGTACTTGGTGACCTGGCCTGCGGGGTTGGTGACCTGCTTGAGATCGCCCTGGGTCCAATCCACGGTAGTGTCGGGGTAGTACTCGTAGCGGGTGATGTCCGCGACGTCGGTGCGCGGGCCATCTTCCGTCAACACCTGGCCCAAGCTGTTGTAGGTGTAGGTCCACTGCCGGGGCGCGACGCCGACTGCCAAAGTTGCGGCGAAGCCCTTCGAACCGTCGACGTCCGTTGTGGCCTGTTCCACGCGCTTGCATACCACCGCGATGGGCTGCTGGTCGGGCAGTTTCGCCTCAGCGGGCGCACAGGTGGCGATTGCTCCGTTGTTGAACGGGTCGGCTTGGCCGTTGTAGATCGTCCACACGATCCGGCGCGGCTCTGCTACCTTGGTCGTCATTGCCCAGCGCGAGTGCCATTCCGTACTGACCTTGCGTGCTTCTGGCGGAAGAGTCGCACCAGGTGCTATGTAGGAGCTGCAGGCGGCAGTATTCGCCAGACCTTCCACTCGCACTGTCTCAAGGTTCCGCCCCAAGTCGTATCGATAGCACACGCGCTTGCCGTTGAAGTCGTCGCGACTTGTCGCGTTACCTTGTGCGTCGTATGCGATATGGCTAGAACTGGCCGCGCAACCGCTCCCGGCGGGCTGGCTGACGCCGGAATTGCGCAGCATGGTCGAAGTGACATAGTCGCCCGTGCCAAATGCCGTGGTCGGAGCAAAGCCCAAGCTGCTTCCGTTGGGTTGCGCCACCCGCACGTCCTGCGGCAACACCCATTCGTGATACCGCCACACCATCTCGGTGGACCAGTCGATTTGCTCTCGGACAACCAGTCTGGGCGGGCTGGAATAGCTGGCTTCGAACTTGTTCACCTCACCGGCGTGTTCGCTGCTCTTGACCCAGCCGCCGGCGTCGTACTTGAAGGTGGCATACCGCTTGTTGTTCTCGTCGACGATCCCCGTCAGTGCCCAGCTTTGCCCTGGGTTCGGGCTGTCATACAAAAAGCGGCGTGTGGTCTGATCCGGCCATGTCACCTGCGTCAGATTCCCCGCTGCGTCGTAGCCCATCTGAATCACCGCACCCGAGGGCGACTGAATGGTGGAAATGACGACCTCGCTGTTGGCCGAAGCCTTGTAGGTAAAGCTGACGCGGCGTCCGAAGGAGTCGGTCAGGCTCAACAAGTGGCCCGCCCCGGGCGCAATCGATGGATCGGTACTCGCGTCACTGAAAACCGGTGTGACCCGCGTTCCGTTGGCGAGCACCCAGTTCTGCCACTGCCCGAAGTTGTTGTACTGCTCGAGTCCCAGCCCGTTCTGGTCCCTGTACTCGTAGCCTCCGTCTTTGGGTACGACCGTGTCTTGCGTGGCGCGCGACGCCGTCCACTTGCCTGCGATAATGTTGAAGCTGACGAAGCGCCCGCCATCTCTTATCGCCTGCATGCTGTGGGTGTGACTCAAAGCAAGCTGGCGGTGGATCGAGGTGGACCACAGCCTTCCGAGGTTGCCGCCCCAGGGGCGCGGTGTGATGAACTTTTCGTCGATGTCGAGGCGGGCCCGCGCACTGTCGTAGATCAACTGCAGCGGTACACCGGCGATCGAGATACCCAGGTCGACCACCTCCCGCTTGTTGCCGTAGAGGGGATAGAAGGGGTTGCCTTGTGACGGGTTCTTCGGGCAACTGCGGGGTGGCGACTCGTAGACGTCCTTGAAGAGCATGCAGTTGCCGGCAGGCATGTGGTAGGTGTCGTTTTGATTGGGATAAACGACCCACTTCGCCGCGAGGCCACAGTAAACGTAAGACCGATAGGCGCTGCCGTAGTTTTTGCCGCCCCACGACCATTGTCCTTCGGTTAAAGCGCAGGCGTAGCCCTCGGAGCGCTTCTCTTTGAAATAAGGGGGAGGAAGACGATTGAACGGATGGTATTCCACCGGTACAAGCTTCGTTGACGAAGACGCAGTAAGCGTCTTGTCGCAAACCTCTTCAGGTGTTGACGCGGACGGCGTACCGTTGCCGTCGAAACCGTATGGCGGGTCTGGCAGAGTGGAGTACCAGCGTTGATTCGGTGCAACGAAGTACCAGCCGCCGCCCGCGTCAGAGGCGAACCCGACGCTCATAGAGGTCGACAGCCCGCCTAGCAGTGCTCCTCGGACGAGGAAATGGACGAGGCGATATGCCTCCTGGTTTTGCATGGTGGGTTCCTTCCCTCAACGTTTTAATGAAATTAAGGCAATCGGCGTGGGATCTATGACGGTTAGGAACTAACACCCGATCTCCGTCGTTTCAAGGATGATTCTTGGCATTCGTCGTCTCGATACGTCACCGAAATCGGCCGCGCCTGTGAAAGCTGGTAGATGGGCAACTGCCGGTGGGGATGTCACTCCGCGGTAATCCTCCGACGGCCAGCTGCCGGGGCGATCACTGGAAGGTAATGGTGCGCGACGCGCATTGACGACTGGCCGGACCTTCGGGCTCCTGTATCCGGCGGGTCGCCGGAGCAGGGGCGTTTTGGTCCGGCACGATTCGCCTTGACTCTGCTTCTCGCATGTTTCCCTCCAATCCCCGTTTATCTTGTTTGCTGTGCCGGGGCAAGCAGCGTCGGCAGCATAGGCAAAGTAAGAAGCGGTCACAACGACATGTATCTCAGCTCCCCCTTGGACGCGGGGGTGCCTCTGTTCGTACTGGCGGTTCGGTGCTAGCCGCGCGAGGCGGGTCCGGTCTCTGCCACTGAAATCGCGGCACACGTCTGCTTAGCGATGTCCTGCTTTGCTTCAGTGGGGTAGGGCCGTGGATGTCTTCGCGGCAGAGAACATGACTTCGGTGGCATCGGAAAACGGGCAACCAGTCGCAGTCTTGCGACAGCTGCCGAAAGACAGCAAGAAGGACTTGGCCTTCTCGCGGAAGGGAGCGTTCATCACGCCACAACCCCTCAAACGGAGAAATGCCATGAGCCACAGCAGCATCACCGACACCCAGTGCCAAGTTCTTGAGCATGCCCTGGATCACGCCGAAGGTCGCATCGACTGGTTCCCGGAGAGCGTCAAGGGCGGTGCCCGAGCCAAGGTTCTGCAGGGCTTGCTGAACCGCGCGCTGATCATGCTGGACGGCGATCACCACCTGGTGGCCGAGGCCGGCTACGAAGCGCTCGGCCGCGACCTGCCCAACGCGAAGGCCATCGCAGCCGCTGAGCCTGCCGCGCACGACGCCGAGCTGGAGCAGGAGGTCGCAGCGGCCGAGGCGCAATGGCAAGGTGAGGCGAACACGGCCGAGACCAACGACGCCGCTCGCACGGCGCCTTCGGACGCCGCGGCGGTAAGGCCCGAGCCCCGCGCCAAGACGCCGCGCGCGCCCCGCACCGACAGCAAGCAAGCGCTCGTGATCGGCCTGCTGCGGCGCCCCGAGGGCGTGACGGTGGAGCAGGTCCAGGCGGCCACCGGCTGGCTGCCGCACTCGGTGCGTGGCCTCTTCGCGGTCGCGCTGAAGAAGCGGCTCGGCTTGAACGTGGTCTCGGAGAAGAACGAGAGCGGCGAGCGCCGCTACCGCATCGTCGACGCGCACGGGGCCTGACGCGACCAAACGAACCGCAAGAGCCGGCCGGCTCTTGCGCCATCGAGCACCGACCATCCTTCAAAGGGCCATCCCGTGAGCAACGACTCCCTGAGCATCACCCAGCACCTGATTGTGCGGTATGCCATCGACTACACGGAGGGCCGCATCGAGTGGTTCCCGCCTCACGTCCACGGGGCCGCCCGCAACAGCGTGCTGCAGGCGTTGTTCAACCGGGGGCTGGTCACGACAGACGGCCCGCGCTGGCTTGTTGCCTATGCGGGCTATGAAGCGGTGGGACGGCGGCGTCCGCATGTGCCGCCTCCGAACCCCTTCGAGGACCTGGCCCGCCTGGTCGACCAAGCCCAGGCGATCTGGGAGCTGGAACACGGCAAGCCCATGCTGCACGAGCCGGCGCCCATCGGCTGGTACGCCGACGCCGCGGCGCGGAGGCGGGCGCGATGAGAGCCGATGCCAGCAGGGCACCCGAATCGCTCGGTTTCATCGGCACGATGAAGGAACACGCACCGGCCGCGTGGCCGCTCTCGATGACCGCCATCGCCTACGCCACGGGCCAGCCGCTGGAGGCGATGAGGGCGTTTCTCGACAGCGCGTCGGGCCGGCACTTCGCCGACGACGTGCTGAACCGCCTCCGCCTAGGGCTCCCACTGGCCGACGCGATCCGCGCAGCTGTCCACGCCTGGATGACCTGGCGCATCGATGCAAGGACGGAGAGGCGCCGCGGCATCCCGCGCGGCTTGCCCTACCTGACCGGCTTTGTCATCGACGCGGAGATCGGCGAGGAGGCGGCCGGCTGGTGCGACACGGACCACACGTTGCTGTGATGGTGGTGATGGTTGTGACGGTCAATCGCTATTGTTATAGGTTCTCGGAAAAAGGAAGGCGCTCAAACGCCCATGCATCGCAGTCGTTCTCTTTGGCTTGGGGCCAGTCGTTCTGCAGGTGCGCTAGTTCGTGCAGTACCAAGAGAGACACGAAGGCGCGCGGCGAGTCGAGGCGCTGAAAGACGTCAATGTCTTCGTGCCCGCCGAAGAGGTCGATACGCTCTTTCACGCTCTGGACGGTGTCCGGGTCTATCTCGCTCCGGAGCAAAATCCCCCAAGCGCCTGCCTTGCCTGTGATGGCCATTGCACAGGGATTGCCGAGACACTCGCCTCGGCGTTCAGCACACCACCGCGCGATGTCGGGGACGATTAGCAGGTCGACGGATCGAGTAGCGTGCTCTCGTAGCAACGCCTCCAACTCACTGCGAAAGGGCTCAACGATGATCGTTTCCATTCTCTCGCTCTGCTTCTTATGTTGGTTGGCCGGCTCTGTATGGCCACCGATCCAGAATACCGGAGGGAAGTATGAGCGTCCATGGGACCGGGCCCCAGGGCACCGCGAACGGAGGTGCAAACGCTGCGAACCTTGGTTCGCATCTGTCGGTAGACGAGCGTCGCGCGTTTCCCGCCCGCATGGGAAATCCGCCAGGAAGGACCCATACCAACCCGCCATACCCTTTTCTCGCGCGTAAAGAATAGGAAAACACCATCACGACAGTCACAGCCGGCTTGTGACGATGGCTCGCAGCCGGGGCTACTACCTCCTCCCCCGAGACAGTAGTAGGAATCCACCATCACAACCGTCACGACCATCACCGGGTGACGGTGCCCAACCGGGGTCTATCCCTTTTCCCAGAGCAATAACAATAGGAATTGACCGTCACCACCATCACGACCATCACACCCGCCACAGCCGTGGCAGCGGCGATGGCCTGATGCTTATGACAGGTGGGCCGCGGGTTTGGCTCGCTAGACTGGCCCGCTTCATCAGCCGCCGACCTCGCCGATGCCCTCCCAATTCAACTGCCTGCGCTACTGGGACCTCTCTAACCAGATCCGACTGGACGACGCCATCGCGCTGTGGTGCAACGTCGATCCCGCTGAACTCGGCCGCCTGGGGTACGACACCCACTGCATGAGCGCCAAGCGGGCGGCCCTGGTGACTGCCCTGCGCGACGGCCTGCTGGAGTACGAAGACCTCGGCATCCCCACCGGCCGGGGGCGGGTCATCATGGACGCGCCGCTCGATGAGTTGCTGGAGAAGGACCGGCTGTTGATCAAGAAGCCTAGCTTGCGCCGCTGGTTCGAACAGCTGCCCTTCGAGGACCGGCCCGCGTTCCTGTTCGACGAGTCGCGCCAGCCGGTGCTGCCCGATGGCAGCGAGGCGGCCGAGATGAACAGCCTCAAGGCCATCGCCGTCATGGCCCACCTCCTGGCGCGATCTGCGCCGGGCTACCGCACGGGCGAGCGCCCCAACGCCGAACAGATCGGCAAGGCCGTGGCCGAGGTTGCGCAGCAGCTGTTCGGCGACGACGTCCGCGGCTTCAAGTCCTTCCACAAGAAGGTGGGCGAGGCGCTGAAGGTGTTTAACCGCGAGCTGCCCAAGCGATCTTGGGAAACCTGAAGTTCAGGAAATCGGCCTGAACTTCGGCAGGTTCCGAGCCTGCCCAAATCAACACTCAGCATTCCGAATGAACCCCAAGGAATGCCGAGATGCCCAAACGGGTCCGAACCCCGCAGCAGCAAGCCGCCACCGCTGAGCTGCGCGCCGACTTCTGGCGCGCGCCCTCCGAAGCCCTGCTCGACCGCAAGACCGCGGCGGCCGGCTTGGGCTACACCATAGGTTGGATGGAATGGGCCGCGACGCACGGCGGCGGCCCGCTGTTCACCAAGATCGGCCGCAGCGTGCGCTATCGCAAGGCCGATGTGCTGGCTTGGCTCGATGCCAACAGCCGCCGTGTCCGCAGCACCGCCGAGCTGAACGGCCGCACAGGGGCGTGAACGTGCCTGTGCCGACCCCTGCTTCCCCGGATTCAACCGGGGAGGGCGCAGTTGCAGTGGAAGACACCCGGCTTCCCGCATCTGAGCCGCAGCTGCAGCAGCCGGAGTCGGAGGAGCCCGCCAGCCCCACCGAGATCGTCGAGCGGGCCATCGCCCGTCTCGGGAAGGATGTCGCCGCGCTGTTCGAGCCCCCGGTGCTCGCCGCGCTCGCCAAGCTGCAGGCGGAAGACCTGCCGACCTACCTGCGCCTGCGGTACAAGGCCAAGAAAGCCAACCCGGCCTGTTCCGTGACCCGGCTGGACGAAGCGGTCAACGGCAAGGAGCCGGGCGGCGGGCCGCCGCCCTCGGCGCTGGACGAGCTGGTCGCGCTGGCCCGCACCGAATGCGACCTGCACCACGACCAGGACCGCCAGGCGGTGGCGATCATCTCGACGCCGCGTCGCCGCGAGGTCTGGCGCGTCAAGTCCTCGGGCTTCGAGGCCTGGCTGCGTGCCGCGTACTGGCGGGCGTTCGGCGCGGGCGCCACCGACACCATCATGAAGGCGGCCCTCGCGACGCTGGAGGCGGCCGGTATCAACGACGGCGATCAGGTCGAGGTTCACCTGCGCGTGGCCAGGTACCAGGACGGGTATGTCATCGACCTGTGCGACGAGCACTGGCAGGCCGTTCACGTCACGCCCGATGGCTGGCGCATCGTCAGCCGCTCGCCCGTGCTCTTCACCCGCACCGCGTCGATGCGGGCCTTGCCCGAGCCCGAGGCAGGACCGGGCGACGTCACCCTGCTGCTGCGCTACACCAATGTGCCGCCTGCCGATTTTCCGATGCTGCTGGCGTGGCTGATCGAGTGCTTTCGCCCCGACACCCCGTTTCCCGTGCTGGAGCTGGTGGGCGAGCAGGGCTCGGCCAAGTCCACCACCCAGTCCGTCCTGCGCAGCCTGGTCGACCCGAACAAGGTGATGTTGCGCGGCCGACCGAAGAGCGTCGAAGACATCTTCGTCGCGGCCCACAACAACTGGCTGGTCAGCTACGAAAACCTGTCCAGCCTGACCGCGGAGCAGCAGGACGCGTTCTGCACCCTGGCGACGGGGGGCGGCTTCGCCGCGCGCCAGCTGTACAGCAACGGCGAGGAGCACGTCATGGAGACCAAGCGGCCCGCGGTGCTGAACGGCATCGCGGTGGTCGCGACCCGCCCGGACCTGATCGACCGGGTGGTGCACATCGACATGCCGGTGATCGCCCCCGAGCGGCGCAAGGACGACAGCGAGACGCGCGACGCCTGGGAGCGCGACCGGCCCAGGGCGTTTGCCGGCCTGCTCGATCTCTTCTCGCGCGTCCTGGACTACCTGCCGGAGGTCCAACTGGAGCAGAAGCAGCGCATGGCCGATTTCGAGCGCCTGGGCGCAGCGGTGAGCTACTGCCTCGGCTGGGAGGAGGTCGATTTCCAGCGCCGCTATGCCGAGATGGTGCGGGCCGGCGCCGAGCGGGCGCTGGAGGGCAACCCGGTGGCGCAGGCGCTGGACAAGTTCCTGGCCAAGCGCATTCCGCCCATCAGCTGGAAGGGCACCGCGGGACAGCTGTACGACGAACTCAACCAGTACATCGTGCACGACCGCACGACCTGGCCGCGGTCGCCCAAGGGCCTGTCCGACCAGCTGCGACGCATTGCCCCGGCGTACCGAACCAAGGGCATCGAGATCAGCCACCTCGGCCACAGCCGGGAGGGCGCGATGTGGCGCATCGCTTCGGTGAAGCCCGCGTCGGCGGCCCCTGTATCCCCCAACGCCACGCCACCCGGCGCAGAGGGTGGCCTTTGATTGAAATGGACAACACGTGAAGACGCCATCAGGACTCCATCTCGCCTGGGCGCGCCACTTTGCACGCAAGGCCGCGCAGAACCCGAACTCGGCGCGGCATCCCGGCGAGCCGGGGACGGCCGCTGCGAAGGCGCCGCCTCCGTCGAACCTGCATCCGGCCTGGATGCGCTACTGCGAACTCGAATGGCCCGATCCCGATGCGCCAGGCAGCGCCATCCTCGATGCGGCTGGTCACCGCATGCAGTTGGTGAAAGCCAGCGAGGCCCCGCCCGCGGGGCGGCCCTACGCCGAGGCCGTGAAGGCGGCCACGTCGTTCCACGTTCCCCCCAGCGAGGCCGAGGGCTGGGAGCCGACCAGCACGATCCGCCCGGCCTTCGGCGCGCCGGTGGCGGTCAAGAAGCGGCTCAGCGCCAACGTTTGGATCAGCGGGACCGTGTTGCCCGGCGACGCGCGCTACCCGAAGTACGACTACTCCGACGCCGCATCTTCGGCGTCATCCACTTGAGAACGTAACCCTATGAAGTTGAATCCTTTCACGAAGAAAAACACGGGCGGCTACTACGCCAAGGTCAAGGCCGAGTACGAGCAGCTGAGCCGGGAGCTGGCCGAAGCGAAGCAGCAGCTTCCGCTGGCGCAGGCGGACTTCGATGAGAAAAACCGCTTGTTGCGCGCGGCCGAGGCCCGGAGCAGCCGGTTCACCGCCAGCGACGAGGAGCAGGCCGCACGCAGCGCGTGCCACGGTGCCAAGGAGGTGTTGAGCCAACTCGAGTGGCGGATACGCGAGCTGGACAGCACGGTCACGCCCCTGGGATGGGTCGTCCATGCGCCCGGAAAGCTGGAGACAGCGCGGCAGACGATCAAGCAGCTGAAGCAGCGGCGCGCATCTCTTGAAGGCGATCTGGAGAAGACCGGGCGTGTCATCGACAAGGTCGAAAAGCGCGCCGAGCAGTTGCGCCAGCGCATCGCGGACGAGACCGTTTCGGCCAGCCAAGCCATCGCCGACGCCGAAGGCGAGATCGCTATGCCGGACTCGCTGATGCGCTTGGAGTCGGAGCTGCGGGTGACCGAGACGGCGCTCGGCGATCAGAAGCGCAAGGCCGAGGAACTGCAGCGCGAGTTGCAGGCGATCCCCAAGCAGCTAAATGACGCCCGTAGCAGCTTCCAGCACTCGCGTGCCGACGTCGCCGATATCGAGTTGCGCGAGCAACTGCACTTGTTGATGAACAGCATCGCGCGAGCCACAGCGGCGGCACACGAAAGCCTTTACTCCCGGCCCGACAACAAGTACGAGATCGAGGTGCCGCATGAGTACGTGACCGCTGCCAAGGAGCAGCTGGATGCGGAACTGAGCGCCCTCTGATCCGACCGTTTGCGGCGCCACTGCAGTGGCGCCGCCCCGACACCTTCACCTCATCATTGACGGAGCACGGTTTGCCCCTTGCCTTCTGCCCCGCACAGAGCGTCCATACGACGGTCTCAACGACGGGAGCCAACCCGATGAACGAACGACGCAGCGCTGCCAGTGTGGCGGCGCAGATTGCCAGCCTGAGCGAGATGGCGATGAAAGACCTGTGGGCGCTTTGGGACGATCACTTTCCCAAGCGCCCCAACCACTGGAACCGCGACTACGTGGAAAGCCGCGTCGCGCACCGGCTGCAGGAGCTGGCCTTCGGCAAGCTGCCCGAAGCGCTGGAAAGTCAGCTGCTGAAGATCGGCGCGTCCGATTCCAAGTTCAACCCGAAACGCGGCGAGGTGACGCTGACCCCTGGCACGATCCTGACGCGCGAGTACCAGGAGGTCGAGCACCGGGTGATGGTGACCCCCGAGGGCCAGTACGAGCTGAACGGCCGGCGCTTTAAGAGCCTGTCGGCGGTGGCGCGCCACATCACGGGTGTGCAGTGGTCCGGGCCCGCCTTCTTCGGCCTGCGCGCGCCCCGCAAGGGAGGCAAGGCATGAGGGCCGCACGCGGGGGCACAGGGGCGCCTGTGACGCCGAAACGGCGGTGCGCGGTCTACACCCGCAAGTCCACCGACGAGGGCCTGGAACAGGACTACAACAGCCTGGAGGCCCAGCGCGATGCCGGGCTCGCCTACATCGCCAGCCAGCGGCACGAGGGCTGGGTTGCTGTCGAGGATGGCTACGACGACGGCGGCTACTCGGGCGGCAACCTGGACCGGCCGTCGCTCAAGCGGCTGCTGGCCGACATGGAGGCACGCCGCGTCGACGTGGTGGTGGTCTACAAGATCGACCGGCTCACCCGCAGCCTCACCGACTTCGCGCGCCTGGTCGAGGTGTTCGACCGTCGCGGCGTGTCCTTCGTGTCGGTCACCCAGCAGTTCAACACCACCACCAGCATGGGCCGGCTGACGCTGAACGTCCTGCTGTCCTTCGCCCAGTTCGAGCGCGAGGTGACCGGCGAGCGCATCCGCGACAAGATCGCCGCCAGCAAGGCCAAGGGGATGTGGATGGGCGGCGTGCCGCCGCTGGGCTACGACGCCAAGGACCGCAAGCTGGTGGTGAATGCCGTCGAGGCCGGGACGGTGCGACACATCTTCGAGCGCTTCGTGCAACTGCGCTCCATCGTCGAGCTGGCGCGCGAGCTGAACCGGGACGGTGTGACCACCAAGGCGTGGATCACACGGGAGGGCCGGGAGCGGGCTGGCCAGCCCATCGACAAGCAGTTCCTCTACAAGCTCCTGCACAACCCGGTGTACCTGGGACAGATCCGGCACAAGGGAATGATCCACGCCGGTCAGCACGAGCCGATCATCGAAACCGAGCTTTGGGAGGCCGTCCAGGCGGTGCTCGCCGAGGGCGCGGCGCGGAGGGCTGCAGAGACAAGGATGCGGGCCAAGCGCGACGTGCTGCTGCGTGGCTTGCTGTACGGGCCCGAGGGCGACCGGATGATCCCGACCTTCACGACCAAGCCCGGTGGCAAGCGCTACGGTTACTACTACTCGATGCGGGACAAGAAGTACGGGCATGGCACGAGCAAGCTCGGGGCGATT
Source organism: Aquabacterium sp. A7-Y (assembly GCF_026153205.1). Taxonomy (GTDB): domain Bacteria; phylum Pseudomonadota; class Gammaproteobacteria; order Burkholderiales; family Burkholderiaceae_C; genus Caldimonas. The sequence goes on from NZ_JAPFBW010000029.1 coordinate 30,504, forward strand.
CCGGCTGCCGAGATCGAGGCGGTGGTGCTGCGGCAGGTCTTCGATGCGCTGCGAGCGCCGGAGGCGGTCCAGGCGGTGTGGAACCGGGTGCGCGAACTGGACCCGAGCGTCGACGAGCCGCACGTCGTGGTCGCGCTGTCGCGGCTGGCAGACGTGTGGGGTCAGCTGTTTCCCGAGGAGCAGCACCGCATCGTGCAGCTGTTGATCGAGCGGGTGCAGATCACGCAGGCCGGGGTGGAGATCCAGTGGCGCGACCTCGGCTGGCGCGAGCTGGTGGGCGAGCTGCGGCCGAACACCATCGGCGCCGAACTGCTGGCCAAGGAGCGCGAGGACGCGGAGGTGATCGGATGACACGGATCAATCAGACTGAGCCGGCCCGGCACCGAGCAGGAGAGGGCGCCGGGGCGCCGGGCGTGACGACCTTCGTGCCGCTGCGATTCAAGCGGCACGGGGTGAGGAAGGTGGTGATGCACGCGGAGCCGGTCGAGGCGCCTTCTGCCAGCAAGGCCGAAGCGTCGCGCGTCGACCCGCTGGTGGTCAAGGCCATCGCCCAGGGCCTGTACTGGCAGAAGCTCCTGCACGAGCACAAGGTGAAGGACGCGGCCGAGATCGCGCGAGTGGAGGGAACGGACCGGGCCCGGGTCACGAAGATCACGAAGCTGGCGCTGCTGGCGCCCGATGTGATCGCCGCGCTCGTCGACGGGCGGCTGCCCATGCGCCTGCAACGGCTGCTCCGTGAGGAGATCCCCTACGACTGGCGGCAACAGCGACAGATGTTCGGGGGCAACTGATGGTGGACATTTCACGTGTCCCTGAACATGAAGGCAGCAAGGCGGCCTTCGACTCAAAGCACGCGTGCGCGAGCCTCTCCGGTGGGCGGCTCTTCGCAGCACGCTGACAAGCGTGTCCCTCACGCTATGTCTTTATGGTGCTGAACTCCTGTAGTTCGACCAGCATCAGGGCGGCACACGCAATCGTGATCCCATTGCACATGTGCAGGTATCTGCTGTATGGCATTTCGCGCTCGGCGCCGGTGCCTCCGCTACGGTACTTGACCCGCTCGCCGTCGCGAGCAATAGCTGCATGGTGCGATCCATTTCGCAGGGCGCTGTCCTCCCATTTCGTGAAGGCGGCAAGAACAGGGGCGGCAGAAAAAGGTGCCGACTTTTGCGCCTTGTTCAAGTCCTTGATGTACTTCGTCAGACTCATAGCTGCGAAGGTGTCAAAACTGCGGCCGTGATTGATGTTGTTTAGACAGGCAAGCGTGACGTAGGCAGAGGTGAGCGTTTCGTACGCCTGCCCGTAGTAGAGCTTCACATCATTGAAGCGCTTGGCGCCAACGATCAGCTCGTCCACGTCGTCGCGGCCCACCCGCGCGTATGCCAGGAGCTGTCGAAACTGATCGAAGTTGGAGAAGTAGTCATCGAACAAGGCCGAGTAGCGCGCAAAGTTGTCCGACTCCAACTCCGCTCGATAATAGTTCTCGAAATCCGCTACTGCCTGACCCTGGATTGCTCGAAGATCGCGCACAAGTCCGCGAAGGGGCCGCCGCAGGTTACCGATCGCCGGGTGCAGTGCGTCGTCAAAAAATGACGTGATGCATTTGAAGGTGGTGGAGCATCGAAATTCTTTCAGATACTCTCGCCGCTTCTCCGAGTACCGGGCGATCTGCTTTGGCAGAACGCCCGCTGGGTCACCGTTGGAGTGCAAGGACATGACGCTCTTGACAAGGGCCCATAAAGCTTTTGTCTCCGGGAGTTCGAAATGCAGAGAAACATCCAGATGTCTTGTCCCTGCTGGTACTCGCATAGCGGCATCCACGAGGTCGAAAAAATCCAACGAGGGGAATGCCTGGGGCGAGTGATAGTCCTCAAGACTGAACGCCATGGAAGGGTGCAAGTTGACGACAGTCAGGTCGGGTGAGTCCTCTTCAGCCACACGGCAGTTCTCTAAGAATTCATACCAGGCTGTAGGAGGTGCACCGAGCTTGACCTTCACCGTGAGTGGGCTGAAGCAGTTCGGGCAATCGAAACTGTGAGCGCATTCCTGCTCCAAGCCGACCCCCGCCCGTACAACGAACTTCAACCCACAGACCAGGCACTCACCACACCCGCGAAGAACCATCTCTATTTCCTTTCAGATGTAAATGGTACGTCGCTGTTCAAAAGGCGGCCGCTTGGCCCGACGTCCGCTTCCGGCCGAGAAGCGCCATCGATGGTTGACACGCTACGTCTGCCGCCGGTTGTTACGGTTGAAAGGCGAATTGGGACGTGAGTCCAACGACTGTCAATACGCGTCAACTTGTGATTTGGGTAGCAATGACGCGGTGCAAACATTGCCCCGGGAACCCCTCCAAACACGACCCTTGGTGCGAAGGACGACCAACGCAAAAACAGAGAACAGAGAGAGGAGAGGGCCCCAAAACAGCCCAAAACGGCCGGAGACGGGGGCCGCCGCAGGAGGCCCTGAAAACGCGCCGCCCCGCCAGACCGCGCCAGCGCTGGGGCTTCGGCGGAAATGAAAAAGGCCAGAGGTGAGTCTGGCCTTTTAGTTCTGGTGCAGGAGAAGAGGGCTACGGCAAACCTTCCTCTCAAGCTCCTGCGGGTTCCCGCGGGCTGCCGAGGCCATGTGCGCCGCCTGGGACGTCTTTGTCACTATCGCCGGCGTGCGGGCCGGGGGCGAAGCAGGCATGCCTTGCGATGGATGTTCGCTATCGCTTCACGAACGTTAAGTGGCACCCGCGGGCGCGCTTGCTTCCGAGACGCCCGTAACCCTTCGAGCGTGTCGACATACTGACTCACCTTGCTTCGGGTGACCCGAAACGCTATCGTTTTGCGTCCTTGGCTTCAAAACGGTGCGTCAATGTTCGGTAAGCTATCCGTCCGCAACATCCCGGATCAGATCTTCCGTGCTCTAGAGAGCATGGCGGAACAGCACGACCGCTCCACCGAGGCCGAGGCGCGTCAAGCTATACGCGCTTGGGTGGAACCGTCTTTGGTAGAAGAGACCCGCAACAACAGGCGAAGGGAGATCAGCGAGCGGCTCAATCGGATGCTCAGGCAGGTGAACTCTGACCGCCCTTCCAAGCTATTGCCTTCGCACATCGCAGAGGCGATTGGAGAAGAGCGGGCAGAGGAGGTCGAAGACTGGTTCCTGGGCGAGAGAGAGCCGAGTTTTGCGCAGCTGTCGGCAATCGCAAAGCTGCTCGGCGTCGACGCCAAGTGGCTCAAACATGGCGACGCCCGGCTCTACCCTTGTGAATACCATCGGCTGTCAGAAGATCCTTTCGCAGCCGTGGATTGGCTGTTAACGTGGACTCCCCCCTCTGAGTGGGCCGACGGCAAGCTGACGAGGCTTCACTTGGTGCGCGCCGAAGACAAGGCGGGCAACCTTTACATCGTGAAGGAATCCGACCACGGTCACTTCCTCACGTTCTACACGCCCATCCACGTGTCCGAAGAGATTGGGGCTGGAGGCGAAGCGATGCTGGCCGCCCTCTTCGTCACACTGGAGCTGCTGTATCGGCGATACACGAAGCTCGACATCAATGTCCTAGGCCACCAGCTGCACCCGGACGATATCGCCCAACTGACGAGCGGCAACACTAACCCCGGCTCCCTGCTCAAAGAGGGCGGGAGGTCGACATGGTGGGAAGACATCTGGGATCGCGAGATGGTGTCGAAGCGCGAGTATTGGCCGGGCTGGCATTCGCTGTGCGATCGGATTGAAGGGGTGATCTCGGAGCGAAAGCGCCTGAACACGTTGCGAACGCTCATTAGACGGGGGGTCATCACCAAGCCTCGCGAAAGCGATCTCGACGCGGAAACTGGCGCAACCGGCGAGGTGAGCGAGCCGACGGCTTAGTTTGGACTTCCAAGCCGTGCGCGCCCTATTAATCTTCGGTGGGTAGCAGCTAAGGCGTGCACTCTGTGCGTCAATCAGCAGGCTCACCGCAGCCTGCCCGGAGCAATCCATGGACTTCGACTTGGTAGTCAAAGCAATTCCGGCGTTTTTCGGGGTGATCGGGGGGCTAAAGGCATTACATGAGTGGGTTTTGACGCCACGTAGCCGACTTCGGGAGGACTACAAATTCACCAAGGAGGTACTACAAGACCTGCAGCAAAACACCACCCTTCATCCTCATGCCCGGGACAAGGCGTATATTGCGCTCGCCGGGGACGCTACCATTGAGCCGCATGTCGTCGAGTACCTCGTTACCTTGGAAGACGTCCATGCGCTGCAGAGATACAAAACAGGTCGCCCTTATCTAACGGATCAAGGTACCGAAAATGGGATTGAAATTGTTTTCAAGGAAAAGTACCGGAATCCGAGGGCGCTGAAGATTCGTAGGGTGATATACGGGACTTTGTACGCTTTTAGTGGCCTGGTTTCACTCTCCCCATTGTTCGTCGGCCCCTTCGCTGACGCATTGTTCAACGTCAAGCTTTTCAAGGACAGCTCGCAGATGTGGGCCGCCCTCGGCATCACCATGCTCTATGGCGGGCCGCTGGCAATTCTGTCGCTTCGGTCGCTAACACGGATTTATAGGGCCGAGGCTCTGGTGAAAAACCAGCGACGACGGACGTCGCTACACCGGACAGACAGCCCAAAACTTGACTCTGCGGCGGTGGTCAACCCGGGGAAGAACTGTACAGATTTCGCTGTCTTGCAGTGGAATAGCTACTCGATCGGAAAGCTACCACAGCTCCCAACACAGCTTATCGAGGCGCCGGCCGGGGGCCGAGCAGGGGACTCAAATTCAGCCGTGGAACGTTCCCAACGGAGTGAAGCGTCGGCCCAACTCGCGCGGGCTGGCGAACCGACCTGACCGGCGGCACATTGCCTTGCAGGTATCGGACTGAGGGTCCGAGCCGACCGCAGGCGGTGCCCGCCCTTTCAACCCCGCTTAAGGGGTGAGAGGGCGGGCGCTGCCTACCTAAATTGACTCGGCCGGCGCCTCCAACATCAGAGCGCCCGTCTCGGCCGGACTCTTGCCCTCGCTGTGGCAGCGGCGCAGCAAGCGGTCCCGGCACATCATGATGCCTTGGGCATCCGACCGGTCGACCTCACCGTGTTCTTCGATGTGTCGCGTGACCAGCTCCTCCCATTCGAGAAACTCTTCGGACTCCGGCTTCAGCGGCCTGATGCCGTTAATTTTCTTTCCCGTTGGCTTTGCCATTTGTCGTCCTTTCGCTCTGCAGTGGTTGGGATGGACGACATACTGGCTCTGTTTTCCCGAGAGGTGTCGGGGAATGGACCGTCCAGATGGACGATGTTCAAACTACCCCGGCTGACGAATGCAAGGCGAACGGGCTGTCGGTCGTAGCCGGTGAGCCTACTAGGGCGCCCGTGACGAGGTCGATCTGTTCAGCCGGGCGAGGACAGGCCTGGACTCAGCACCGTGACCTTGCGTCTCGTCTGGCTCATCGTTGCAATGAATGGGCGCGGCTCGTAAGGCTTCTCAACCACTCCGGGGGGAGTCTCCATCGCTCGGCAAGACGGTTCGCTCTCGGAAGACACTTCTCGATCCATTCGCCGCGCGCCTTCCCAGAACGCTTAAGGAGGGCCTCCTGATCAAAGGCATCGGAGCGAGAGTCGAAGCGGACAGCACCGAGAAGATGCCAGTGCCGGCCCCGCGTCCACCCCTTATTCGTCGGCGAGTTGTGCGAACGAAATCGCTGCCGAAGGTCTGTAGTGGCGCCGACGTAAACGATGCCGCACCGCGAGACAAGTAGATATGTCCAGCCACGATCTCTTCGAACTGTTCGACCCGAGGTAGAAGCCGAGGATCGCTTTGGTTTTGTGTTGTACCGGCCCCGTTGGTAGTGGGAATTTACACCGAGCACGACGTTCAGGGACACGCCAAGCTGCTCCGCGATTTGTTCAAAGGTAAATCCACCTTGCTCAAGCATGGCGAGCACCGGTGCAGTTTTGGGGGTTGGTTTTGCCACGGACGTTGTGCTCTTACGGACGATTAATCTGTCCTTGCGAGGGCGGCTTTCCAGTGCAGCAACCCGCCCACCTGAACTCGATTGATGTTCACGTCGCACTCGACGAATGCCGCGGTGAGCTGCCGTAGCGCGGCCGCGCGCGAGACTGACCGTTGCGGATCTGCGCTGCGTGAGCACATTCGGGACACCAGTGTCCGTTGCGAACGATCCCCAAAGTCGTCTGCCACTGATGTCCCCGGTCGCAGACCCAGGTCAACTTCGTGAGTGTGTTGGTGTAGGTCGTTGAGAGGCACTGCCCGCCACGGGCATGCGCGGCCTGCCTGGCAGCCTCGATGCCCAAGCGCAGTTTCTCCAAGTTGCAGGCGCGGCACCAGGCACCTCTCAGGGCTCTTGCTCCCGATGTCTCCCATTCGTGTCCCGCGGCGCAGCGAAAGCGGTACTGGTGCATTCCACCCAGATAGGCCTCGCTTTCGCACGTGCCGCCCTTGGCTGCCGCCGCAGCTTGCAGCCGCTGCAAGCCGTCGGGCAACCGGTAGGCGAGCCGCTTTTCAGCCGAAGCACAGCGCCTACACCAGGCGCCGCGTGCTACCTCCCCACCGGCCGCGTCCCACTCGTGTCCCTGCCCGCATCTAAAGCGATACCGGTGCGCACTACCGAGGTAGGCATCGCTCAAGCAAAGTCCGCCCTTGCCGGCTGCTACCCGCTGCAGTCGGAGAAGTCCGTCCACCAAAAGGCGGCGTGCGTCGGCGGCAACCTTGACGCACGTTGGACATTGCAGGCATCCGGGCTGGTTCATGCCACGCTTCGGCGCCCGAAGCCACTCGTGCCCCTGTGAACATCGGAACCGATGCTGTGTCTCCACGCCCTTCCATTTCATTTCCAGGCAGGTCACCCCATCCCGCTTGGCCGCTTGATGCAGGCGCTGCAGCATGTCTTCGCCACGGCAGTGTTCGCACGACGTCGTCAACCGCAGCACGGCCGATGGCACGGCAAGCAGTTCATGCCCTCGCCGACAGACGAAGCGGTGACGAACGTGCCACCCGCCCCATACAGTGTCGAGACACTGCCATCCCATCTGGGTCGCGGCCGCCCGCAGCTTCTTGCTGTGGTCCAAAACCGGGTGAGGCTGCGAAAGCGGGTTCGCCGCTGCGCGCTGCCTTTTGGCGTTCTTGCTTGGCTGCGTCGTGCTCATGTCAGGACTGCTGTAAAAGGTCCGCCCGAACGATGGTCGGCGCTGACTTGGGAAAGCGTTTACCCAGCCTCTGCGGACGATCCCGGTAGGGACGAGGTCTTCCCGAGAACGTGAGGCCCCCTGCTGCGTTTCGCCTGCATACGCTCTTGCCACGCCTCCTGCTCGCACTGGCGGCACCACACTCCCGCAAACACATGCTTGATCACGGCGTTCCATTCGTGACCGCGGGCGCAGCGCCAGCGGTAGCGCCTGGCGCCGATGTACTGCTCCGACAAGCAACTGCCCCCGTGAGCCCGAGCCACTTCCTGCATCGAAGCAAACAGATGTTCCCTGCGGTGATCCAGGAGTTGGCGCTGCGTGCGCTGGTCGGACGTGGTTCGTTGCGGGGGGCGACGCTTCCTGGGCGCTGCAAGGCTCGCTGTGGCAGGCTGTTGCCTGAGTTCCCGGCACACTGGGCACCAGTTGCCCTTCAGCACGGATTTGCAGTCCGCGGTCCACTCGTGGCCATGGTGGCATTGGAAGCGGTAGGGCGCCCACAATCCGTGGTATTCCTCACTGAGGCATCGGCCCATCCGCTCCAGCGCCGCTTCACGCAATCGGTCAAAGTTTTCGTGGTTGTACTTCGCCGCGTTCAGGCATCGCAGACAGTGGGGGCGTGCGATGCAACTGTCACCGCGTCGCAGCCATTCGTGGCCGTGAGCGCAACGGAAGCGGTACTTGTGCTCGCAACCCAGCCACTGCATATCCAGGCACGTGTTGCCGGCAGCCTGCGCCGCGAGATGAATGGCTCGCATGCGTTCTTCGCCGCAGACGCCTTTGGGCTCCGTCGTCATGAGCGGCCTTCCTCTCAGCCCTTGTCGAAATTGCCGAGGGACGCGATCAACGTGGCGCCGCAGCTGGTCTTGTGCCCGTCGAAAGCGACCGGCACTCCGTCGACGGTGAAGTTGGGGTCGCCCTCGACGATGGTGCAGTTCTTGTGGCCCTTCTTCGGGCAGATGCACTTGTCGCCGAGACGAGCGACGGGAATCCCTTGCACGGTGTGGTGGGTCGCGCCGACGGCGACGACTATGCCGCCGTGACTGGTGCGGTCACCGAGACGAATGATGTTGACCATTGAAGTTGCTGGTATCCGGAATCAGGAAACAGTCGATTAACTTTGACAAGACCATGATGGCTCTGATTCTGCAGAATCTCGACACTTCGTATTGCTGCGGGTAACTTGCGAAGGCGTTGTTGGCAGCTGCAGCACTTAAGGTTTGATCATGCTGCTCGGAATATTGGCGTTAGTTGTTCTATGGCTTGACAAACTTTGTGTCTTGCTCATCATTTGTTATATAAATTCCATCCAGCTTCCCGCCGGAGTATGTATATCTGTATGTGAAGAAAATTTTCCCATCCAAATACTTTTCAACCTCCAAGAGAAGATTGTTTTCATAAGTGGCTTTGATGTACGTCCTTCTTGCCGATGCTTCTGCTTCTTTGATTTCGCCAATGAGCTTAACGGGGTGGTCATACCCCCCAAACATTTCATAGTACTTAACTTTGGTCATAACGCTATCCCCATTTCCTGCAAGTACAGGAATGCCAATGACTGAAGCAACCACAAAGACTATTGAAGCCCGCATTATTTTGGCCTCTTCTTGGTAGTTAAGTTCAACTCCTTCAGCATTTTTTCTTGGAATGTGTGGCAATTCTGCCCGCCGGGCCAGCTCCATTGACCATTGTATTTCTTCGCGAAATCTCTTACCTGATTCTGTATTTCTTCACTGCTGCGGTTATCGTTTGAATATACGTCAAACACATTAACGCCGCGGCTCCTGTCGCCATGGTGCGGATCTCTGGTCGGTGTTCCCCCGAACCGTCGTTGGCCATTTAGATCACCAGGCACCCCCAAAACTGTCTCGGTTAGGCTGACTCCTTTGGATGGCCACCATCCATAACTTTCATTTCGGCCCAGCTCCACCCACCAATGGCCGTATTTGTCCTCGGCAGAAAGATCAATGTCTTTTCTTAGGATTGTTATGTCATTTACCTTGGTTGGGGACTTGGTGGATGGTGTTAACCCCAGGCGGTCTGTCCATCCAATTGGATTTGGTGCGTAGGCGTGTAGATTGTTGCCGCCGTTTAAACCAATCGGATCACGCGAGGCGAACCGCCCGGAGTGCGGATCGTAGTACCTGTATCGGTTGTAGTGCAGCCCGGTCTCTTCATCAAAATATTGCCCCTGGAACCGGATCTGGTTGGTGAAGCCCGCCTTCCGCGCCGCCTCGCTGATCACCTCCTTGGCCTGTCCCCACGCCTTGTACTGCGCCGCCCAGGCGACGTTGCCCTCGTGGTCCGTGAGTTCCTGCGGTGTGCCCAGGTGGTCGCACTGATAGAAGACGATCTCTTCCTTGCTGAAAGGCACCGTTTCTCCCTCGAAATCGCCGTTCCACAGCGGGTCGAGTTCGGTGGCGTATTGCCCTCCGTTGGACGCCATCAACGCCTTCACGTCGGTGGTCGGCGCCAGTTGGACGATCTCGCTCCTTCTGGCCTGCAGCAAGGGCACGAAGCCACCCGGCTCATGGATATAGTGGACCGTCACGCCGCATTGCGGGTCTGCACTGCTCTCGAAAGCCAGCGAATTACCGTCCCAGCCATAAAGAGTGGTGCGGGCTGTACCGGAGACTGAACCGTCTTCAGCCGCTCGTTGGCCCCGCTTGGCGATGCGTCGGCCCAGCGGGTCATATGCAAAGCTCGTCGTGCCTTGCGGGGTGACCGCCTGGCTCATGCGATTGAAAGCGTCCCACTGGAACGTGCTGTGCTGCCCGTTGTGCACACGTTCGATGAGGTTGCCCCGCTCATCGTAGCTGTAAGCGCTGCCCGCGTATTCCTTCAGCAGGTTGTCCAGCACCTTGGGCAGCGTGGGACGCCCATGGGCCTTGCGGTGCTCCCTGTCCTCGACCGAGGGCGTCAGGATGTTGCCCGCCGGGTCGAAGGCAAAGGTCTCCTTGGCCAGCGCGCTGGTCGCCTGCAGCAGCCGGCCCACCGGGTCGTAGCGATACGCCAGCCGTCCCCTGCGGCTGTCCTCGATGTGGTCGAGCTGCCCGGCCTGGTCGTAGCGGTAGCGCCGTATGATGCCCGCTTGTGCGCCGACGTTGCTATGCGATTGCTGGTAGGCCTCGCTGATGTCCACCGGCCGGGGCTGCTGGCTATGCTTCACTTGCTGCTCCAGCAGTCGGCCTAACGGGTCGTACTTCTGGTGCTGCTCCAAGCCGTTGCCCTGCTGCCTGTACACCTCCCGGTGCAGCGCGTCGCGCTCGAAGCTCAGCATGTCTTCGCCGTCGAGCACCAAGCCATGAATGTGGCCCGAGCCGTAGGTGAGCCACTCCAGCGTGTGCCCGTCCGGCCGCGTGGTGCCGATGCGCTGGTTCAGCTCGTTGTAGCGGTGTTTCCAGACTGCAGTGCGCCTTTCCGGGAAGAAGAGGCCCAGGTAGTGATGGTGCTCGCGCACCAGGTTGCCGGCTTCATCGTAGAACCACTGCAGGCGCGCGTGCTCGTTCTTCGCTTCGCCGAGGCGGCCCCCAGGGTAGTAGGCGAAGGTTTCGATCTGCGCGTCCCTGCCGGGCGCCGTGGCCGTGCGCTTTTGCAGCCGGCCCATCGCGTCGAGTTCGAGTTTCGTCGTGACAGGGCCTTCCACCACTTCGGCCAGCACGCCGGTGGCTTCCTCGTAGCGGTATTCGGTGCGCTTGCCGTCGAATCCAGTTTCTTCCAGCAGCCGGCCCACTGGGTCGTAGCGGAAACTGTAGGGCTGGTCGTTTTCGTTGCGCAGTTCCATCAGGCGGCCGAGCTTGTCCCAGCGATAGCCCAGGCGTTGGCCCAGCGCATCAATGCGTTCATGCACCAGGCCAGTCGCTGTGTAGCTGTAGCTCGTGGTGCGTTTGAGCGCGTCGGTGTGCTTGAGCAGCCGGCCTTCGGCGTCATGGTAGAAGTGCTCTTCGCTTTCATCCGGGTGAACGACCGCTTCTAGCTGACCGGGGTGGTTGCCGAAGTCCTCGGGTTGATAGACCTGTTGCAGCGCTTCGGGCGTGAGGCGTGTATAGCGGTAGGCGGTCTCGTGGCCGGCGGCATCCGCTGTCTTCACCAGTCGGTCACGCTCGTCGTAGGTCCATTGTGTGGTGCGGCCGGAACAGTCGGTGTAGCGAGCGAGCTGGCCGCTGGCGGTGTATGCCAGCTTCTTGGTGCCTCCCTTGGCGTCGGTGACCTTGGTCACGCGGCCCGCTTGGTCGTAACCGTACTGCGTCTTGTGGCCAAGCGGATCGGTCTCTTCGCTCAGGCGACCTTGCAAGTCATAGTCGCGCTTCCAGACGCCGCCGTCCGGATCGAGGATGCCAGTGATGCGGTGTCCCTTGTCGTACTCGATGTGCACTAGGCTGCCATCGGCACGGGTGTGCTGGATCAGGTTGCCGAACTCGTCGTATCGGAAGTGCTCGGAGCTGCCATCTGGGTGGACATGGCAGGTGATTTTCTTGGTGTCGTCGCGGTAAAACCACTCCTCGCGCTTGTCGGCGTGGATGACGCGGTAGGTGTAGCCCTTGATGTCGTAGTAGACCCAGGTCTCCTGGCCGAGGGCGTCCGTCACGTAGGTCAGGCGGATGTTCTCGTCCCACTCCAGGCGGGTGTCGAAACTGCCATCGTCGGCCCACTCGCGGATGGCCTTGGCGGTCGGCTCCGTTCCGTCATATTCAAGGTTGATGCCTCGGCCGGTGCGATCGGTGTAGCGAGTGACCAGGTGGTGCTGGTACTGATAGTCCCAGGCAGCGCCGTTTTCGTCGCGTGCCTGCACCAAGTCGCCTTGCTCGTCGTACTGGTAGGCCGCCAGCTGACGCACCAGCTGGCCGTCCTTGATTTCCCAAAGTCCGAGGATGCGGCCGGTCTTGGCATCCGGTTGGACGCCGACGTGGGCGACCGTAGTTTCGCCCTGCTTGCTCAGGATGTCGCTGAGCACCTGCTCGCCGGCGTAAGGACCTTCGGTGAGCGTGTGATCGTAGCGCAGGCCGATGGCCGCGCCGTGCAGAGCCTGGAGCGCCACGAGCCGGAAGTGCTGGTCGCCCAGCGTCTGGGCCTTGCCTTTGCAGGTGTCGACCAACTCGTAGGTTTCGCGCCAAGGGCTGGGTTCACCTTCGGGCAGCGGCTTGCCCACGTCGAGCCACAGTAGCGTGGGGCTGATGCGTGTGAGCGTGCGGTTCTCGATGGTGTCGCGGTGGCTCTGCCCGACGTCAAGCCAGGGGTAGCGGTGGCTGCGGCCGTCGGCGCCGTGGTAAACCAGCGCCCGCTGACGGCCCTTGCCCAACACGTCGATGCGGGTGCTGAAGGGTGTCAGCCAACGGGCGCCAAGGCTGCCGTCGTCGAACGCCTGGAGGTTGCTGCGGTAGGTGCGGCTCCATTCGATGGGTAGCGGTGCTTGCAGCGCGAAGTCGGTGTGGGTGAAGCTCTCGGTGCCGGTGACCAGGCTGATGGACTTGCCCGTGCTTGCGGGCGCGGGGCCCAGTGGGCAGATGTCCGGATCCCCCTCGGGCTTGGCCTGCTTGCTGACCGCCTCGACCTTGTTGCCGTGGATGTTCTCGCGCACCTGGGTGCCTTTGTCGGCGCTCATCATCACTTGCCGCGTCTTGCGGCGCTTCGCCACGGCCTGCAGGATGCTTTGCAGCAGCCACATGATGCTGCGCTCGACGTTGGGGTCTGCCAACTGGGTCAGGCTGGCCCGAAAGCCGGCCTTGGTCTGCTGCAACGTGTTGATGAGGCCCTGCACCGTGGCGCGGGCCTTCTCGGGCAGCAGGTCGGCGCCTTTAGCACCCACGTAGTTGCCGACTTGCTTGTAGGCGTTGCCGTAGTGGGTCATGCCCACCTCGGCCATGTGCTTGGCGTTGCGGCCCATCTGCTTGGCCGACTGCATCATCTCCCCAAAGAAGGAGGTGGTCTTAGGGTCATAGACGACACGTGCGGGCGGCGGTGGCGGCGTGTTGAGCTTGAACAGCGGCTCTTTGCCGAGGCTGCGCTGGAGCACGCTGATGAGCGAGTCAGCGAACTTGTCGGCCCAGTCGGCGCACTCTTTGAGCATGCCGTCGAGCTTCTGCGTCGCCTGCGTGATGAAGTCCTCCATGGAACCGCTGATGTGGTCGGCCAGGTCCATCGCGAGAACTTCGAGCACCGCCGCACCGATGTTCTTGGCGCCGGCCGCGAAGCGGCTTCTGACGAGGTGCAGCGCGGGGCGCAGACTCATGCGCACGGCGCCCAGGGTGGGCACGATGCCGATGACGTTGATGCCGAGCGACACCCAGAGGAAGAAGTCGGCGCTCTTCTTCTTGAGGTAGCTTTCGACGATATGCACCACGTCCATCACGGCGCTGGCCAGCGCCATGATGTTGCCGAGCACGGGCAGGCTGCCGGCCACGGCGGTCAGGCGGTCGAGCGTGATGTAGTTGTCGGTCTTCTTGCGCAGCCAGGCGTCGAACTCGTTGGCGCTGGCCTGCAGGTCTTCGGGGGCTATGGTGTTCAGCGGGGCAACGGCCGTCTGCGGCTCGCGCTTGGGCGCCTGCTCTGCTTGGGCCGGCGTCTTTGTAGGCTCGGTCATGTGCTTTTTATGACGCCGTCAGACGGCGTGTTCCCTGAAGTCGTCGAGTGGTGCGGGGGACGGCTTGGCTGCGGCCATCGCGGGCATGCCAGGCAACCCGCCGGTCAGCTCGCTTGCAAATCCGTGCGGCAAGACGCCCGCGGCCTTTTGCACCACAGCGGGCAGGGCCTTGGACTGCGCCAGTTGCAAAGCCGGGTCGAGCAAGGCCTTTGCGCCGCTTTGCTGGACGGCCTGCACCGTGCCGAGCGCCTGCTGGGCCGTGGAGGCGATTGACGCCAACTGGCCCAGGCTAGCACCTGCCGTTGAGGCGCCGGCCGCGGTGCTCGCAAGAGAGGCCACGCCCGCGGCGCTGCCAAGGGCTCCAGAGGCCGTTCTAGCACCTTGCGAGGCGCGGACCATAGAGCCCGAGGCCGACATCGCCGAGGCACTCTCGGCAGGAGGCTCGGGTGGCCAGTTGAACTTGCCAAAGTAGCTGCCCTCGTCCCAAGTGTTGCTGGGATCTTTGCCGTAGACGATCTCCGCCATGCCCATCGGCACGCCGGCAACGGCGTTGAACCCCTTGCCGTCCAGCGCGCCGCTGCGGCTGGCCGCCTCGGAGTCCAGCACACTGAACTCGCCCTGTTTGACGCCTTGCACTCGCTCGCCGGTGGAGCGCACGTACTCGTGGAACAGCTCCAGGTTGCCCTTGGGCAGCTGGAACGTCTGCGGCAGGCTGGGCGAGCCCATGCTGGCAGGGCCGCTGTGCGAAAAGCTCGCCGCCTTGACCTGCCAGGGACCGCTGGTGCCATGCGTGATGCCGCCGCCGCTCCATTTGCTATAGCTGCCTCCACCGTTGATCAGCACCTCTTCCTTGGCCGTGATCGTGATGCGGTTCGCGGTGTGCGTGATGTTGAGCTTGGCCAGCAGGTTGATGCTGTCCTTGAGCGCCGTGATGTCGATGTCCGAACTGGCCGCCACCAGCTTCATGCCGGCCTTGTAGGCGAACAGGCGCACGGCCTCCTTGACGCTGGCCAGCAGGCTTTTGCCGGCGCTCACGCTGGTGTGGCCGCCGCTGGTCAAGGCGTTGTGCTCGGTGCTGACGACGTGGGTCGAGCCCTGCGTGGTGGTCTGGATGCCGGCCGGGCTGGCCAGCGTCAGGTGGGGCGCCTGGTACTCGGGGAACTCACCCTGTTGCGGGTTGCCGCCCGACCCCTTGATGTCGGCGGCCTGCGCTTGCAGCGCCTTGACGACTTCGTCCTGGTCGCCCGCCTGGTGGGCCTGCGCTTCCTTGGCTGCGTCGGACAAGCTTTGGTGCAGGTCCTGGCCCTGCGTCAGACGCTCCACCGTCTCGGCCATGTCCGTGATGTGGGCGCGGGCGTTGAGGCGCTCTTCGGTCGTGACCAGCAGGCCCTGCCTCGCACGGACGGCACCGTGACCATCTGTGCGCAGTTCAAAGCCCTGGCCCCTTGCATCCTTGCGCCCGGCGGTGTCTTCGATACGGGTGATGTGGCCCAGACTCAACTGGCTGCTCTGGTGGTCGCTCCGCGCCTGGACCTGCATGCCCTGGTCGGTGTCGTCGAGCAGCACGTGGTTGCTGCGTCCGCCCGCACTGTTGCCGCCGTCCTGCGTCAGTTCGCGGCTGCGCAGCCCTGTCAGGGCACGCTGCTCGGGCAGCTTCCAGGGCGGCATGTAGGCCTGGTTATGGACGCACCCGGTCACCAGCATCCGGTCCGGATTGCCATCCAGGGCGTGAATCACCACCTCAGAGCCCACCCTGGGGTGGCTGATGAGGCCGTTCTCGCTGCCTGCCCAGTTGGTGGCCACCCGCAGCCGGCAGCTGCCGCTGTTGTCGCGGTCCCAGTGGAACTGCACCTGAATGCGGCCGTACTCGTCAACGTTCAAACTACCCGTGCCCTCCGGGCCGACGACAAGGGCCGACTGGGGAGCCAGCATCAGGCTGGGCTTGCTGTTCCAGCCGAGGCCCGGCCTCCAGACGACCTTCCTGGGCTGGCACACGAAGGTGTTCCGGTACTCCGCGACGGCCTCATCGCCTTGCAGGTAGTTGTTGCGGGCTTCGTGGCGGGCTTCGATGATGAAAAACTCGGCGTCTTCGCCGCCGTGGGCGAAGTGGTCGGCGAGCTTGAACCAGCGACCGGGCTGCACAAAGGCGTTATTGCTATCGGCCTCGTACTGCTTGCCGCGCGCTTCGATTTCCTCCATGCGCTGGCGCGCCAGCTGTTCACCCCCCGAGCGGTCCTTGAAGCCGTAGTGCCCTTCGTAACTCTGCACGTTCAACTTGGGCACGTCGCCTTGCTCGACGATGCCGGGCATGTCGACGTGGACCGGCTGCGCTACCTTGAAGTCGAAGCTGGACACGGTGTAGCTGGCCGAGATGCCTTGCCGCTTGGGCCGCCACTGTGCGATGGCGTTTTCTTCCTGGGAGCCGGCGTTGCTGTGGAAGCGGATGTCCGGCGTCGCGCCGTCGATGGGCGCCGCGTCGAGCGTCGAGCCCCACACGACCCAGGTCTGCCCCTGCTCGCTGTGCTCGTACGAAAAGCTGTGCCCGGCGGCCTCGAGGCGGCGGCAGACGTAGTTGGCGTCGTGCTCCGACCACTGGACGGCCATCGTGAACGTCGGCTGCTCCCCGGTGACCTTCCACTCCCACACAGGCAGCGCCCCGTAGTCGGCGAACAAGACCTCCAACTGCTGCTGCAGGGTCTGGTGGTGGAACAGGCGGTTGTTCTGGCGCAGTGTGAGGAAGTGCAGCCACGGCACCAGTACGGCCTCGTAGAAGGCGATGCCGCCGTCCGTTTTGACGTGGACGAAGCTCCAAACGTACCCCGTGAAGTGCCTCAAGGTGCCGTCGGCGCGCACGAGCGACACGCACAGCTGTTTGCCCTGGAGATCTTCGAGCGGGATGTTCGCGCTGTCACTGAGGAGCTCGACGGTGTACCTGTAATTGCGCGACAGGGACTCGACGGCCTGCAGGCGTTCGGCCAGCAGTTCGGCCGATGGCGCATCGTCGTTGGGAAACGTCAGCCGCAGAAGGCGCGCGTGCTGGCGGCCTCCGATGAGGGCCGCCAGAGAGGTCAGAGGAGATGTGCTCATCCGTTGGAACGTGCCGGCGAGCGAGGGCACCGGCCTTGGAGTTGGTTCTTGAGCAGCGGACGCAACGGCGTCCAACCACCGGCCAGAAACGAGACGGCGCAGTCCCTCATTGGCATCGGAGCCCTCCCTGCAAGGCGTGCCGCCGTGTGGCTGGCAGCAATTGGATTGTGTGCAGGCAGTGTAGCCAGCAGGTCGCGCCCCAGCGCCGCACCTCCCCCGCTTTGGGGGTCTCCGGTTTGTAAATTTTCGTAGGAAAAGAGAAGGCCCGCGCTGCGATACGTGGCTTGCAGCGGCGGGCCGGAAGGCGCCCCATAGGGAGGGAAGAAATCAGGGCGCGCCGCGGAGTGTAGCGGTGGCCGGTGACAATGCGACCTGTGCTTTCTCCCCCCGTGCCCTCAACAACGTGGGGCACATGGCGACACAAGCCCGGGAACGCCGTCCGCTAAAAGCTGTGATTCACGCCAGGGAGGACGCCGTGACGCTCGTTTGGATACTGTTGCTTGGCTGTCTACTTGTGCTTGCTGTAAGTTGGTACACGGATTGGCAGGTCGCAAAACTTCGGCGAGCAGGCGTCTACCCCCAGAAGGGCCACGCCACTGACGCGGACGTGACACGCCTCATCGACTTGGGCATGCCAACGTATGCCATGCGCTGCGACCGGGAGGTGCATCAAGCCAGCTTGAAGGAAGCTCGCGACTCGGTCCGCCGGCAAATGAGCACCCGCTCCACACCCCGGTAGCAGGACTTCCCCCGCATTTCCCGGACCTCGGCTGCGCTTGCACGGGGCAGAGGCCCCACCAGGCCTAGGCTGCCAACAGGGGCAGGAAGAACCATAGCAGCGCGCCGCCCACCAGCACTGCCAGCCATGTGGCGATGGTGTCGGAGACGCGGTTGAGCAGGGAGAAGTAGGCCGCGCTGAAGGCGAGCGTGCCCAAGAAGCCCAAGGCTAGGGCCCAGCCGATCGACTCGAACATCAGCCCGAGGAGCAGCGCCAGCACCGAGTAGCCGACGGCGAAGTGCAGCGGGCGCTCGAAGCGGTGCACCAGCCAGGCGAAGCCGAGCAACAGGAGCACGGTCATGCCCGCTCCCCCGATCTGCCGAGGAGAAGGCGCTGCCCCGCAAGGAAACCCGCCAGGGCACCGACCGCCATTCCGCCGTAGAGATAAGGCAGGATCTTCTCGTAGTTGACGTCGGGGAACAGCACGGCGCTCAAGACAAGGACAAGCATGCACCCCAGGAGGGTTCCCCCGAGCACCAACAACGCACGCAACAGGGCGCGCATCACAACCCGCTCCGGGACGCGCCGACACCGCCACGTGTCCGGCGATGCTTTGCCTTGATCATCTGGTGCCCTCCCAATCTTGTGTTGCGCCGGACTCTAGAGGCTCGCGGAGAGCGCCAAGTTACAGAGTGCTGCCGGGCCTCTAGAGGCTGCGAGTCCTCGCCACCTCAAATGCAAAAAGGCCCGCCCCGCGGAAGCGGGACGGGCCATGGGTTGGTCTGTTGACGTCAAGCGTCGCCAACGATTCGGTTCGTTGAGACGTACAACGTTTACCTCTTAAAAGATGGGCCGATGCCGTGAATAGAGCTAGTCCCCAACTCGGCTTACTCAGCCCCACATCGTTTTCCATTCAAGTATCGTCGTCCCAGTGGCCGCATTCACCCACCGCTTGATCGGATCCCAAACCATCAAACCTTGTTCAAGCCGGTCGGCCATCGTGGTCAGAAGTTCGTCAAGGCTTCGTGCCACGACAATCGGCTCGCCTGTTCCGTTGTCCTTCAGAACTTGACCACGGACGCCGGCCGGCCCTGGCTGCAAGTCGACAAGCAGCATGTTGTAGGTATTGCTGCCGCTCAATGGGATGCGGTGCGGATTCCACCACTCCGGCCGGATCTCCATGTCAGCCCAGGTCTCGTCCTCCTCTGGAAAGTTATCCATCCCGCCTGGCTGCAACTTCAGATCGTCTGCCAATCGACACGTGCTCTGCCACTTGTACACCATCATGTCCAGGCTGCACCAACCGCCGTAGTAGAAAAAGTAGGGCCCGTGATCGATCGTTTGGTCTGCTGCCCCGTTGTGGCGAAGGTACGCCGTCCGCACGTCCTCGGGGAACGATACCCCCAACGCTTGTTCCGCGGCGTGGATCTTTTCTAAGGAGGCGGGCGGGTTCAACGAGGCCAACACCTCTGGTGCATGGCGCTCTAGCAGAGACTCCAGCCGATCCCAAAGTTCGTTCATCAAGGCTCCCTTTCAGTTGGTTGCCGCGCCGGTCCGCTTGCCCAAGTACCGCGGCAGCTACGCTCGGTTCTCGGCTCACATGACGAAGACCCAAAAATCGTCGCCCTTACCAGGCACCAGCGGTTGCCCACGGGGCTGATCATCGGCGAAGGTATGGTCCACCACCCGTTCGTATCTGTACCAATTGGTCAGCTGGGCGGAGCCTGCCTTCTTGTTGTGCGCATCGTTGATCCGTTTGACGGAAGTGCGGTCGGGATTGAAGAAGCCGCCATTCCATGTTGAGGCGAACGGGTACTCGTCACAGGAGCAGGGCACGGATCCGGCGGCGCAACTCGCCGATTGCTTCTTCGGCAAGCGTGTCTCGATCAGCGAGTTGGATGCACCGCAAGACCGATCGCGATTTTTTTCCTGCACCCTTTCGGATTTCGCCCGCTGCAAGGCGTTTATCCCGCGGACCTCGTCCGCTGCGATCGCCCGCGTTCCTGCTTTGAGCTTGAACTTGCCGGGCGAACGAGCGGCCGGATCCGGGTTGTTCTGCGCCTCGTAGATGTGCTGAGCGGCTTCGGATAGCGTCGTATCGGACCGGCTCAGGGGATAGACCGCTGCAGCGTCGGGAAACACGCAGCCATTGCTCCCACTGTGCGCCACTCCTTTGTCGCATCGCAACCTGGGCGGTTGGCCGAGCCCCGAGCCGACGTCGTTGTAGATCGGCGGTCCGCCGGGGTTCAGCGGCGCTTCGTACGGCGTTCCGTTCTGGGTGTAGTAGAAATTGAAGATGTCCACCAGGAACTCCTCCCAGTCGCTCTTGGTGTTGGGATCCTTCGTCCAAGAGAACGCGACGTCGAAGGCTTGGGCCGCACCCCATTTGCCGACGCTCGCGGTGCTGGCGACCACGTCGGGCGCGGTGTAGGTGCACTTTTGTGCCGTGCTGTTGTTGTACCCGGAGGTACAGGCCACCCGTGGACGGAACTTGAGCACGGGACGTGGGTTTCTGCCCGTGTAATTGGGATCCGGCGTGAACTCCGCGACTTGGATCCTGATCTCGTAGCGTTTGGCGAGTCGGTTGGCGGGACCATGGGCTGACACTTGTGTCTTGACACGTGCGGTACCGACCCGCGTCTCGATGTACCCACTGTTCGGATCGGGCCTGGTGTACTCGTACACCGTGAGGTAGTTGCTGAGCCCAACGCGACAGTCGACGTGTCGGTTCACCAGGCTGCTCTCATAGTCGTTGTTGGCTCCGGTCACGGTCGCGAACTCGTTGTCGCTGCCGCACGGGTGCTCCCCGCCTCTCGGTATCCCGGACGCAGCTGCTGCCTGCGCATCGGTGACGTCCGCCCGGTCGACCGCAGCCTCGCTGACATCGACATCCTCGGCGGCCGCGGTTTCGTCCGAACCTCCGCCGCCGCATGCGGTCAAGGCACAGGCCGCCGCGATGATTACACCGACGGTGAAGCGCCGTGACCCTGTTCCAACTGCTCGTGCTGCCATAGGGATCCTTTCGCAGAGTGCATAGGAGCACGTGTTCCTCGCACCAGCACGGAACGACGGCCGGGCCCGCGAGAGGTCGCACGTGGGGAAAAGGAAGGAAACCGTGCCGGACATAGGCGCGGACAAACCGTCCTGCGTCATCTGGCGCGGTATGGCGGGAGTTGCCGATGAGTTCTTGATGTACCAGGCAACGGTAGCGACGATAGCGACCATCCGAGTGAGCGCCAACCTGCGATGGGTGTCAGGCGCCATGCCGGGCCGTCACTGTGCAGGGACGCGTACCTCGCCGCGATCAGATGAGGTCAGGATCCACTCAGCAGCAACAGCGCCTCGGCCTCGCGGCGGGCCAGAAGGCCGGGCAGCACCCGGCCGCGGCCGTAGAACCAGCGGCGCTGCTCGCGCACTGCAGCGGGCCAATCACGCACGTTCACCCGACGACGCAATGAGGACGTGCGTAGCCGACCAGCACCAAGGTTGAAGGTGCAGTCGACGATCGCAGCCAGCCGGCCGCGCGTCCCGGTGGCGAGCCCTGGGCAGCTGCGCAGCGTTGTGCCGAACGCCTTGACTAGGCTTGGACCAGATTAGCCATGGCCGGGAGGCTGGGCAGACGGCTTAGCTGGCAAGCAGCACATGCGCGTCCCGAGAGCCACTATCGAGAATCCCGGCTCTCAGTCGCCAGCCGCCCGAGCAGCGGCGTCAGGTCTTGCAGCCAATGCGCCACCAGGTGCCGCACCTCCCCGTCGCGCTGCCACACCCCGTAGACCGCCATCAGTCGTGACTTGAGCAGGGCGTCCCGCTGCTTGTCATGCACAAGCCCGGCGAAGAGAAACTGATGATGGTGGTGCTCAGCGAGGAGGAGTACGCGCCGTGGCTGGAGGCACCGGTGCAGGAGGCGAGGCGCATGCTGAACCAGTACCCGGGAAGGACTCGCGGCGGGACCCGATCCGCTGCCGGCCAAGGGCTCGCGCGCCGCTGATGCAAGCGCCGAGGGCGACACCTAGCGCCAAGGAACAGGGCGGAGCGACTGCCGCTCTATGGAG
This sequence comes from Aquabacterium sp. A7-Y, assembly GCF_026153205.1. GTDB lineage: Bacteria > Pseudomonadota > Gammaproteobacteria > Burkholderiales > Burkholderiaceae_C > Caldimonas. Next base: position 52,117 of record NZ_JAPFBW010000029.1, read on the forward strand.
CGAGTTGCGCAAGGTTGCACGCCCGCGCTTTGGACTTCCTGTTGAGTGAGCGGTAGGCTGCCAGCTGTGCGGCAGCAGCTCGTCGATGAATCGGTGCGGCGACGGCTTCGAGCAGGTCGGGTGCCGATGGCGGGCAAGACCCGGCACAAGCGGCGTAGGGGAGGGGGCTCGACGTAGCTCTGTAAGACCAGACAAAGGCACCTCCTGCGCCACACACCTATGGCAAGATCCGCTCGGCAACCTGATGCTGCAACCATCGGAGGACCTGGAAATGGGATGCTGGGCGATCGACTCTTTCAGCAACGACGATGCCGCCGACTGGATTGCGGAACTCACAGAGCAAGATGACTGGACGCCGGTGGACGAAGCCCTGGCCACCGTTGTGGAGACAATCGAATACGTCGAGGCGCCAGAAGCGGCCGAAGGTCTTGCCGCCGCAGAAGTCGTGGCCGCGGCGCTCGGCCGGCCTGGCCCGGCGGCAACGGCCAACCCGGCGCTCGTCAAATGGCTTGCCCGTACCCAGCCCCGGCCCAGCAGGCAACAGGTCGAAACGGCAGCAAAGGCTGTGGCCCGGGTGCTCGCGGAGGATTCAGAACTTCGCGAGCTGTGGGCGGAGACCTCAGATTTCGAGGCATGGAGGACCGATGTCGAAGGCCTCCTTGCGCGACTGAACGTCTGAGACTGCAGCGCTCCGCGCAGTGGTGCCGTGAGCAGCCGACTGGTGTGTCAGTTTCTCCACCCGTTGCCGATGTCTTCCGTGGCTGCTATTGCGCGACTGGCGGCCTTGTGCAAGAGCCCTGCGCGACTGAATAATGACCGTTGGCAGCGGTAGCACGGTCTCGCACACTGTGAGCCACGGCGAGACCCGGCCGTCACCACGACGCGAGCGAAAGCCCGAGAAGAGCGGTACGTCGAGAATCCGATCGGCTCTCCGGAATGTCTGGACGGCAACGAGAGCACTGTAGTCGCAGGGGGGGTTGCAATGCGCATGAGGCTCCGCTTGTTTCTTTATGCGCTGCTCGGCAGTGCCGGCGGTATCGCGCTCTACGATGCCAGCTGGTGGCCCGTTCTCGCCATCTCGCTCGCGAGCTGGCTCGCCCTCCTGAGCCTGGACGAGGCTGCACGGCGTCCAACTGCGCCTTGCCGGCTTCTGTCGTTGGTTCATCTCGCTACGGGCTCGGCCGCGTACTGGGTCCCCCTGTTCACGGTGGCATTCGACCCGGTCGGCGCGGCTTTCGCTCACAACTTCGCCCCGGGGGGCTTCTGGCGCCTCCTAGTGTCGCTCCTGCTCGCCGGCTTCACAGCCAGCGGGTACGTGCTCGCCACTGCTTTCGCCTTTGATCGGTCTCGACGTTCGCCCACAGGCCGTGTGCTGCTGTTCGCCGGGTTTGTCTGGGCTTGGGAATGGCTCCGCACCGAGTGCCTGCACTGGCCATTGGCGAAGCTGGCGTATGGCTTCTCGAACAGTCCCCTGATGGATGTTGCACCCGTGGCCGGCGCCTACGGAGCTAGCGGTCTTGCGGTCGGACTGGCGACCTCGATCGCAGTGCTGGTTCCCATCCGGACCTGCGGGCCAGCTCTCCTTGCACCTGTTCTGATCATGTCTTCGGTCCTTGGCGCGATCGCGATGCTGCACCTCGATCGACGCGACCTACCGACGGACACCCGCCTGGTGTCCGTCGCGTTGTTGACTGCTCCTCCCAACGAGAAGTACGCGCGCGCGAGGCTGAAGGCACGGGCCGAATACATCATCGACTTTGCTGCCCATGCACCGGGCCAGACCGTCGTGTTCCCAGAAACCGCACTGCCCCTGCCATGGCAGCTCCTGCCGACGTCCGTTCGAGGGCGCATCCAGGAGATCGGGCAATCAAAGACCGTAGTCGTGGGTAGCTTCCGCATGACAGACGATCGAACCTTCAACACGGCCCTGGTGCTGTCGCCTGCGGAGCCCGTGGCCTTCGTCGACAAGCACATGCTGTTCATTTTTGCAGAGTTCTTTCCGCCCGGCCTGCAGTGGGCCAAGCCACTGATGCAGATGCCCTTCCAGGATCTGACGCCCGGCGAAGTGACGCGCGTCTACTCCGGCGAGCCGGTCCAATCGGTGCTTATTTGCCAGGACGTTGCATCACCGACGGTCAGCGCACGGCGTGCCGAAGGGACTGATTCGGTGCTCCTCATCAGCGACTTGAGCTGGTTCGCCGATGACAGAGCCAGTGCCAACCAACTCATGATGGCCCGATGGCGAGCTGCAGAGACCGGGCGTTGGCTGCTGATGGCAAACGTGCCGAAAGGAGCAGCTCTCGTCACGCCAGCGGGCGTCGTTGCTCAAGAAGCACCCTCGCAGGCGTCAGCTTGGCACGTTGATGTGCCGCGGCTCCCCGCCGGGACGACGACGGTCTACATGCGAGCGCCGGCCGCCTTCCTGCTGATCTTGCCCCTCGGTCTCTTGCTGGAAACCCGAAGGAAAGAGAAACGGGGCACGACGGGCGTGCTTGAACCCTCCGGCCCCCCACCGCCATCGCTTGGGTAGCGCTGCATTTGGCCGGGCCTGTCAGGCAGTCGAACGAGCTCCATCCCACGGCAGTGAATGGCCCCTGCCGTGAAACCGCGACGTCCACGGGCGCCTGTGCGTCCTACCGACTTGCTACAACGTGACTCTAGGGCCCAGGGTGACGTGCGTGCCCATCCCACCGAGGGGCGGTTCGTGCCTGGGCGAGACGGCCGCGGCCTTTGTGGAGGTGGCAGGAACGAGGTGAAGGACTTTGTCGCGGCCCCGCCCTCACCGCTCGGGCCCGAGTAATCCAGACGGCACGAGTTGAGGCTCCAGCAAATCCTTCATTCAGTTACTAGAAGAACAGATTTGAAAAACAAATGAGAAATCTCATGGAAGACCTTACTTAACACTCTGTAAAGCTGTATCAAGATGGCATTTATGATACTGACACTCAGAACGTTCTTCATCAGCAAACCTTCAAGGGGAAGAGAATGAACGCAAGCAGGGAGTCCAGGAAAAGCAGGCAGCGTGGTCAAGGGATGACCGAATATGTCATTGTCGTCGCTTTGATTGCTGTCGCTGCCATCGCTGTATACCAGTACTTTGGTCAGACGGTCCGAAATCAAACGGCAGCAGTGGCGCAAGAAATTGCCGGCGGCAACGGTGCTGCGGCGCGGACAGAGGCCGGGAACGCGGCAAACGATGCAGCGCGGCGAGCCGATCAGAAGGCGACGTTGAACGACTACACGAGTCAGAAAGACAAGTAAGAGGCGATCGATCCGAGGGCGAGCGCGCGCTTCCAATGCGAAGCTGGCGCTCGCGTTTCGTAAGGGAGGACAGCATGGTTCCGATCGCCACCCCTGCCCGGCAGCGGGGTCAGGCAATGCTACTCGGGCTGTTCGTGCTGATCATCGGCGCGGGCATGCTGTTTTTCCTGTTCAATTCGGGTCAGCTGCTGCGTGAGCGCGTCACCGCAACCAATGCAGCAGATGCCGCAGCATATAGCGCGGGGCAGGTGATGGCTCGGGTCATGAATTTCGAGGCTTATAGCAACCGGGCGGTTATGGCCAATTCGGTCGCAATCGGCCAGCTCACGGCTTTGGCGTCCTGGAATAGATACGTCGTCGGCATTGCTTCTTCCTACGATATGCAAAGCCCCGGCTCTGGAGAGATTTGCGAGAGATTTTGCTTCACCGCCAAAGGTCTTCTCCCTTTGGCCGGCACCTACGGGGGTAATGCCGTCCTCGAAGCGTACACGGGCGTGGACGTTTTTGAAATCTACCGGACTTATATCGCTCCGATTCTCGATTATTCCGTGCCCGCACTCATTTTTACCAGCAACGGTATCAGCAACCTGCGGATGCAGCCGCCAGGCATCAAGGACGTGTTGCTCGGGACCTTGCCGGTCGCGCGCCGCCAGGCCGTGCAGGACGTGGTCGATCGCAACTATGAAGGTTTCGGGCCTGCCCGCGGCACCGGCGTGCTGGTGGAGGACACGTTCTTCAGCTTTCAAAACGGCCCCATGATCCGGCGTTATCGGGGTGACGAGCGCGAGCGGCTGCGCGCCACCGTTCAGGCCGCTGCTTACAAGGACCCGTTTGTCGAAGCCCGTTCCTTCGAGCGCAAGACCTTGTTCCCCACCTGCGTCGGCGCCAACGGGGCCAAGTTCGATGAGCTCAAACGAGGTGGCGGGACGAAAGTCGGTCTGGATGACTGGGAAGCGATCGACACCTCGGCATGGCACGAGAAGTACCTGCGCAAAGGCAAGTGCCGCTCACGCGAGGTGCCCCTGGGGTACGGGGCCGGCGAAGCGGGGGGCGAAGAGGGGCTGTCCACGACCAACATGGGCGGCAGCGGAGCCAACAAACGCACCGCATCCTGGGCCGAGTCGAACGCAACGAGCATGGGATACACGGGGCTGCCGGCCTTCTATGAGTTAAGCGCCGAGGCACTGACTCGGGAGCGACCGGCCGCGCGCTTCGCCGTGCGCGTGAATCGCGCCAGCAACGACCTGCACGTGACAGGCAGAGCCGCGCAAACGCAGCCCTCGGGATCGATGGAGCTGATGGGCCCGGGCGGTACCCGATCGATGGCGGCCCTCTCGGCCGTCGAGGTGTACTTTGAACGGCTGACCCCGCGAGACGACGGCCGGGACGAACTGGCCAGTCTGTTCAACCCCTTCTGGCACGCCCGCCTGGTCAGCCCCGGCATCGGTGCGATCGCCGAAACCCTGTCCACCCAATGAGCACGGCAGAACATTCCGGTTGCGGCTGGGCCTTCCCGAGAGCGCTCCTTCTCGGCGTGCTGGGCGCGCACGCCAACGCGCAGGTGCCGGCCGACCCCTTGCAGGGTTACCGGTCGTTGACTGCACAGTACGCCGAGGCAGCGCCCGGACGGCAGGTGCTCACCCGCTACGTCGTGCGCGAAGGCAAGCTCAAGAGCATCGGCGGGGTCAACCGGGACCTGCTGGTGCAGACCCAGCATCTGTGTGTCGAGGGCAAAGGTGTTGGCCGGAAGATCGAGGCCAACGCGCTGCCGCCCTACCTCAGCGTGCTGAGGGAGGAAGAGTACCTGAGCGAAGCAGCGAAGCTCACGGTACAGACACAGGCACGGCTGGAAGTGGGCTTGAACGACTGCAGCGTTCGATGGAAAACCTCGCGGCGCGGGACCCTGGGGCGGTGGAGCAAGGGGACCTGCATGCTGGACTTTGACAAGCGCACCTTCGCGGGCCGCTGCGAGGGGGCAGAAAAGCCGACTGCGGCGCGTGGCGGTGACGAGGAAGTGGCTGCGGCAGCCGCCACGGCGACGAGCGAGCAACGAACCGTCCACGGACAGCGCTGTGTTGTGATGGCCCACCCGGCGCCCGGTGAACTGATGGCGGGCGCCCAGTCTTGCTATTGGCTGCCGGCGGAGGCCGAAAAGAAACGGCTCCCCGGTTTGCTCAGCCGCCCACTGGCCCTCGAAGTGGACTTTGGGCGAGACAACGGGCGGGTGTCGGCGACCGAGCTGAACGAGGGCAAGCTGATGGATGCGCGGCTGTTTGCCATTCCCCTGGGGTTCTCCAGAGGTCAACGATGAACGGTCCTCACGTCAGCCGCCAGAACGGGCAGGCGCTTGCGGAATTCATCGTCGTGCTGCTGGCCCTGGGGGTGCTGCTGGTGTTGTTTCCTCTCATCGGGAAATACCAGGACATCAGCCACCAGGCGCAGATGGCCAGCCGATACGTCGCCTGGCAATCCACGGTTCGCAACGACGCAGACGGGGGCAGCTTCGCCTCCGCCGACGAGATGGCGCGTGACGTGCGCAAAAGGTTCTTCGGGCCCACCACCTCGCGCATCTTCACCGGCGATGCCGCTTCCGACACTCCTCGGGATCGCAATCCGATGTGGACCGATCACAAAGGCAGGCCGCTGTTGCAGGACTTCGGGGACGTGAAAGTGTCGTTCGGTGCAGCGGGTTCGACCGACCCGACGGCCGGCTTCAATGGGGGCGGGTCTCTGAGCGGCGTGTACCCGACCTTGTCGCCGGGCACCTTTGGGCTCAGCAACCGCGGCATCTTCCGCGGAACGGTCGAGGTCCGGCTGGCCAACCTGGACGTCGCTTGGCTGGCGCCCTTCGACAACTTGAACCTGAGCATCACCCGGCACACCAGCATCATGCCGGACAGTTGGGCCGTGGCCAGCGCCGAACGGGTCGAGTCGCGCGTCACCGACTCCCAGGCCAACTTCCCCAGCACGCCACTGAAGGCCCCCGCGTTGATTGTCACGCTGCCGGTGATGGCCCTCGAAGACAACCGCATCAAACCGCCCGAATTGGGCAAGGTCGACTTCTGGCGCGACACCGTGCCGGCGGACCGCCTCAAGTGAGGAGGCACGACATGCACAGCGTCGCGATGGCCAATCGGCTTCGAGATACGAAGGTCCTGCACGTGCTGCTGGCGGCGATGCTCGCCGCGCTGGCCGCCGGTGCACAAGCTCAGGGCGATCCCTGGGCTGGGGTGACCGTTCCCAAAGGGTGGAGCTTGGTCAAGGTGGGCGAGCAGGTGAGGGTCAGTGGCCTGCCCATGACCTTGCGTGCTGGTGTCGTGTCGACCAGCCTAGCAGCGAGCTCCGAAGCCCTGAGACAGACTTGGGGCGAACTGGTGCAGGTGCAAATGGCGCCCGAGGTGGCACTGGTCAGCAAGAAGTTCGGCCCGCACTTCGTGACCGCCCAACTGACACCCGGAAACGACGGGCGCTCGACCCGGGTGGTGCTCTCCAGTGTCCGCCTGCAGGATCTGGTCAGCGGCCCGGTGCCCCGGCCCTTCGCCAGGATGCCACCCGGATCCCACCTGGTGTACGACACCGAGTCCCTCGACCGGGGCAAGTCCGCGCGGCACGTCAGTTGGGTGAACGGGCTGTCGCTGCAGAGCAATCGCAATTTTGTTGTTCGTGGTTTGGAGCAAGACGGTTTTGTCTTGCAGGCCGACGAAACCACGCCCCAAGGCTCAGTGCCTGGCCGGCTGCTCCTGCTGTCCGCGCCGGGGCGGGAGGCCACTGTCGTGCTGCGTCAGACGCAGGAGACGACCAGCGTCACGGTGAACACGACCACTCACGCCGAGGCTTTGCGATGACCCATTACGGATTCCGCCACCAGAACAGGCGACAGAGAGGCCAAGCCATGGTCGAGTACGTCATTGCATCGGCGGTGCTGGCCTTCCTGCTCTTTTTCCTTGTCTGGCCCGGCTCCGACTTGGCACCTGTCTGGTATTTCCTGGACCAGTTGAAGGTGGCCCTGCAGAAGTTTGTCTATTCGCTCTCCACGGCGTTCTAGCGAGACAGGAACAACAAACGAAGGGTGGACGTGGTTCGACGCATCAACAAGAACTGGGTGGTGCTGGGCGTGGCCGTTGGCATTGGGTTGTTGGCCGCCTTCGGTGCGCAACGCTACTTCCAGACCAAGCAGGAGGAGCTGGCGCGCGGCGGCGCCGGCGAGCTGCTCAAGGTGGTCGTGGCGAGCGACGATCTGCCGAAAGGGGAGAGGCTGTCGCAGAACAACCTGGCGGCGCGGGCAGTGCCCGCCGACTTCGTGCAATCCGGCGCGGTCCGTCCCGACCAGTTCGAGCAGATCCAGAACCTGAAACTCGCCTACCCGGTCCGGCGCGGCGAATTCATCATGTGGTCCATGCTGGAGGACCAGAACGCAGCGCCGTTCGCGACACGCGTCTCAGCCGGCCGCCGCGCCGTGGCGGTGCCTGTGGACGAAATCAGCTCGCTGTCCGGCATGCTGCAACCGGGGGATCGCATCGACCTGTTCGTCAGCCTGCAGCGTCATCAGCACAACATCGTGACGCCTTTGCTCGAGAACATGCTGGTGTTGGCCGCCGGCGATCGCGTCAGCGCGGGCAGCGGCGAGGGAGCACAACGCAACTACTCCACCATCACGCTGGATGCGTCGCCTGACCAAGCCTCACTGCTCATGCTGGCGAAGGAGGCTGGCAAGTTGAATGCGGTCCTGCGCAACCCCAACGACCAGACCCCGCTTGCCGTCCTCCCCAACCTCCGGGCCCTCCTGATGGGGATCGAAGAAGTCAAGCCGACAAGACCGGTCATTCCCGTTCTAGTCGGTGGCCAGTCCATGCCGGAGAGCACAGGTGCGGGCGCCGCCAGCACGGAGGCGAAATCCTTGCAGCGGCTTGCCTCGGCGCTCGAGCGCCTGGCACCGGCGCCGACATCCGCTGACGGTCGCTCCGCTCCGCCGGCGGCGGTCGGCAACGCACCCGCCGGCCACGGGCCTGCACCGGCGCCGACGACACGGCCTTAAGACGATGTCCCGATCAACTCAGAACAACCATGACATTTCTACGTTGGCTCTTTGCGGCGGCGCTGGCTGGGGAGTGTGCGACCGTCGCTGCCCAAACGCAGACGCCGGCCGCTGGCTCCCATCTGCCTGCGCCGCCGCCCATTTCGTCCTCCGGCCCCAATGCGGAGGCGGGTGCCGCTGCGCCTGCATCTCGGGGGCTGCCTCCCTCCGGCGTCAGGCATGCGGGGCGACTGCTACCTCTGATCATCCGGGACCAGAACCAAGAGCCGGTGGACGAAACGATCATGTACCAGGGCGAGGCCAGAACCTTCCTCACGCCCAACGTAGCGCGTATTGCGGTTGGCAATGGAGGCGTCCTGAACGCCACCACCCTCGAAGAGAAGGAGGTGCTGGTGTTCGCGAACTCGGTCGGCATCTCCTCCCTGACGGCTTGGGACAAGAGCGGGCGCTATGCAACGGTGAAGATCACGGTGGTCCCCGCCGACACGACCCGTGTCCTGAAGGAGGTGGTGGCCTTCCTGCAGCGCATCCCCCGGGCGCGCGCCGAGATCGTCGGGGACAAGATTGTCGTGGACGGCGATGACCTGTCCGATACCGACCAGGAGCGCGTCGCGCTGATTGCACAGCGCTACCCGCAGGTGATCAACTTCGCCGGCCGTGTGGGCTGGGAGAAGATGATCCGTCTGGCGGTGCGCGTGGTGGAACTGCCGACATCCGAGGTGCAGAACCTCGGCGTCCGCTGGGGTGGTGAAACGGGGCAGACGATCGGCGGATTCAACATCGGGGTTGCGAGCGACATCGGCGTCGGCAAAGCCATCGATCTGCGCCCCGGTGAGGTGCCCATCGCGCTGCCGTTTCCGACTCGGCGGGTGCAGGGCTACTTCGGGATCAACTCACTATTGAGTTCCCAGATCAACCTGCTCGCACTGGACGGCCGGGCGGTGGTGCTCGCCGAACCGACGCTCTCGACCCGCAGCGGCAGCCCCGCCAGTTTCCTCGCGGGAGGTGAGATTCCGTACTCGTCCGCCAGTGCCACCGGCACGCCCAGCGTCCTGTTCAAGACCTATGGTGTGAAGCTCGAGATTACGCCCCGCGTTGACGTCAAGACCGGCACGATCCGCTCCACGATCGAGACCGAGGTCAGCGACATCGATCCCACCACATCGACCAGCTCGGGACCGGCCCTGTTGACACGGCGGGTGAGGAGCGAATTCAACGTGCGGGAAGGCGAGACGATGGTGATGTCCGGCTTTGTCCAACGCCGGCGTGCGAATGACGTGCAAAAGGTGCCGGGCTTGGGCGACCTCCCTTTGGTGGGATCGCTGTTCCGGTCCAAGTCCTTCGTGGATCGCGAAACGCAACTGTTGGTGCTCGTCACCCCCATCACGGTGGACGCGAAGTCGCCCGAGGTGCGCGGCGACGTTCAGAAGACCGACCGCATCGTGGAGCGGGAACTGCGTACGCCGGACCGGGAGCGGCAGCGGATCGAGGAGGAGCGAGCCCGCATCCGAGCGCAACCCAGCCGAGCCGAGCCATTGAGCCCTTGAAAGTCACCACCATACCGAGAGGAGCCCCCTGTGTTCCATGTGGAGATCGTTGCCGGCAAAGAAAGGCGCCAGTTGGAGGTGCCGGACGATGCCATCATCGGCCGCAGCCCTGACTGCGAGGTGCGACTGGAGAGCTGGCGCATTTCCCGGGAGCACGCGCGGCTCTACCGCACGCCCAGTGGTGTGGTCGTCGAAGACCTGGGTGGCATGGGCGGCGTGTTTGTCAACGGCAAGCGGGTGCCGCAGTACGGGCCGCTGGCGGCAGGTGACCGCATCGAAGTGGGGCCGTTTCAGCTGCGGGTCGTTGACGAAGCTCCCGCCCCTCGCACCGCGATGAAGGATGGCTCACTCGCCAAGCCAGTCCCTCCGGCTGCAGGGGGGCGCTCGCAAGAGGAGGTCCGAGCTCACCTGACCGACGTGAAGGCGGCGCGCATCGCCAAGGACGAGGAGCAGCGCCTGAAGGCCGCGGCGCTGGAGTACCAGTGGAGGAGAAGATCACACGAGCGCTTGCTCGAACTGATGGACTTGCGCCGCAAGGACGTCTCCCGCATGAGCGACGAGCAACTCCACACGGAGATCGACGTGCTGGTGCGCGAGGTGATCACGGAGTTGCAGCCGGAGCTGCCGCCGGACGTCGATCAGCATGAGCTGCGTCGACAGACCATCCACGAAGCGATCGGCCTCGGTCCGCTTGAGGACCTGCTGGCCGACGAATCGGTCACCGAGGTCATGGTCAACCGCCACGACGAGATCTACATCGAGCGCTCGGGCCGTTTGCAGCGGCATCCCGTGTACTTCACGAGCGACCGGGCTGTCATGGCGGTCATCGAGCGCATCGTTGCGCCGCTGGGCCGGCGCATCGACGAAAGCTCCCCGATGGTCGACGCCCGTCTGAAGGACGGCTCGCGCGTCAACGCCATCATCCCGCCGCTGGCCATCAAGGGGCCCACGGTCACCATCCGCAAGTTCTCTAAGAAAAAGCTGACCACCGAGGATCTGGTGGGCTACAACGCACTGAGCGTCGAGATGGCCGAGTTCCTGCGCATCTGCGTGGAGCACCGCAAGAACATCGTCGTCTCGGGCGGCACGGGTTCCGGCAAGACGACGCTGCTCAACATCCTCTCGAACTACATCCCGTCCGGCGAGCGCATCCTCACGATCGAGGACGCGGCCGAGTTGAAGCTGCCGCATCCCCACTTGGTGTCCCTGGAAGCGCGCCCCGCGAACGTGGAAGGACGGGGCGCCGTGACGATCCGCGAGCTGGTCCGCAACGCGCTGCGGATGCGCCCCGACCGCATTGTGGTGGGCGAGTGCCGGGGCGCCGAGGCGTTGGACATGCTGCAGGCGATGAACACGGGCCACGAAGGCTCGATGACCACCTTGCACGCCAACGCACCGCGCGATGCCCTGGCTCGCCTGGAGACCCTGGTGTTGATGGCCGGCATGGACCTACCGCTGCCCGCCATCCGGGAGCAAGTCGCCTCCGCGGTCGACATCATCGTGCAACAGACCCGCTTTTCCTGCGGCGCGCGCAAGGTGACTCGGATCGTGGAGATCACTGGGATGGAGGGGGGCAAGCTGCAACTGCAGGAGCTCTTCAAGTTCGAGCACCGGGGTTACGGCACGGACGGGCAGGTGCAGGGCCACTTTGCCGGCTGTGAGACGGTGCCGTCGTTCTTCGAGGAGTTCAGCTCGACGGGCCGTGTCATCGACCTCGAGCTGTTCCGCGCCAAGGCCTAGGAGCACCGGCATGAACATCCCCCTGCTGTTGACGGTCGTCTTCGCCCTGGCCGCCGCGTTGTTGGCCTACGTCGTCATTGACGCCGGGTCTGCCGCGATGGCCCAGCACCGCGCGCAGTTCACGCAGCGCGCGCGGGTCCAGCTCCGGGACCTGTTCTTGTTTTTCGATCCGGCCAAACTGTATCTCGCCAACCTGGCTGCCATGGCGATGGGGGCGATCCTTGTCTACGCGATCACCGACTCCGTGGTTCTGATGCTCGGCAGTGGGGCGGTGCTGTTTTTCATGCCGCCATGGGCCTGGCGCTTCTTGCGTCACCGGCGCCTGTTGAAGGTGGAGCAGCAGCTGCCGGACGCCTTGTTGATGATCTCCGGCGGCCTCAGGGCGGGCGTCAGCCTGAGCGTCGCCCTGCAGAACTACGTGGACATCGCGCAGCCCCCGCTGGCCCAGGAACTGGAGTTGATGCTGCGGGAGCAGCGCCTGGGTGTCAGCCTTGACGATTCCCTCGGGCATCTGGCGCGCCGGGTACCGACCCAGACGATGTCGTTGGTGGTGTCCGCGGTGCGTATCGCCAACGAAACCGGCGGCGGCCTGGCCGAAACGCTGGAGCGTACCTCCCACACCCTGCGCTCCAAGTTCCAGGTGGAGGGAAAGATCCGGGCCCTGACGTCGCAGGGCAAGTTGCAGGCGGTCATTGTCGGTCTGCTGCCGGTCCTGCTGATCTACATCCTCAGCGGCATGGAACCCGAAGCGATGTCCAAGCTCTGGACCACCTACGTCGGATGGGCGACGCTCGCCGTCATCGTGTTCCTCGAGCTGACCGGCATCTACCTGATCCGTCGCATCGTGAGCATCGACGTATGAACACCGACGCCTGGTTCCAGTCCTTCGCCGCGGCCGCTCCGATATGGGCGTTCGCGCTGCTCTTCGGCGCGTCCGTCGCCCTCGCCGCGTGGGCCGTGGGGCGGGCGATGGCCGATGTTCCCGATGAAGACCGCACCTACCTGGACCCGCCACCACCGGGGTTCCGTTGGCTGTGGTGGGTCATACAGCCGGTGGGCTTCGGTGTCGACCGGCTGTTGAGCGAGACCCGACGCCAGATGCTACAGCGCCGGCTGCAGCAGGCCGGCCTGGAGTTCCAGGTGGCGCCCGCGCAGTTCGTCGCCGGACAGCTCGTTGCGGCGATGGTCGGGGGCGTGTTGGTGGCGGCAGTGGCCAATGCCTTCGGCCTGGGCCGCGGCTGGCCCTTTGTCATCGGCACGGTGCTCGGGGCCGGTTATGTCTGGTTGTGGTTGAACGACCGGATCAACGCCCGCCGACGGCAGTTGCAAAAGGCTTTTCCGTTTTACCTCGACATCATCACCTTGTGCGTCGAGGCCGGCCTGAACCTGAGCGGCGCGCTGCAGCAGGCGGTGGCCAAAGGACCTCGGGGCATGTTGCAGGACGAATTGCGCCGCGTGGTGCGCGACGTGAGGGCCGGCAAGCCGCGCGCGGAGGCGTTGCGCGAGCTGGCTGAGCGCGTGAACGACACCGGCGTCACCAGCTGGGTGACGGCGGTGATCCAGGCCGAGCAACTCGGCATGAACCTGGGGCCGGTGCTGCGGACGCAGGCGGACCACAAGCGGATCGAGCGCTTTCTGCGGGCAGAGAAGTTGGCCATGGAGGCACCGGTCAAGCTCTTGTTCCCGCTGATCACCTGCATCTTTCCTTGCGTCTTTGCCGTCATTGCGTTTCCGATCGCCATGAAACTGATGGAGATGAGCCTGTGACCGGAACGGCCCTCTCCCCACTGCGCATCGTGGTTGCCGCGCACTTCCACCAGCGACTGCTGGGGTGGATGGGCCGACGCCATTTTCCGGTCAACGAGGGCCTGCTGTTGAACCCGTGCAACGCAGTCCACGGATTTTTCATGCGCGCGCCGATCGACGTGGTGTTCCTGGACCGCTTCGCCAGCGTGGTCCGCGTCCAGGCGCTCCAGCCGTGGCACACCGCTCGTTGTCGGCGGGCCCACATGACCTTGGAGCTGGCACACGGCGCCTTCGTCAGGATCGGTCCAGACGCGGTGGAGCGCTCGGTGGCGCGCGCGCTGTACCGGGGCAGCCGATCGACCTTCGCTAGGGAGAGAAGATGAGACCGACCTGCGTCCATCGCCGCAGTAGCCAGCGCAAGGGCATGCGCGGCGTGTCGATGATCGAACTCGCCTTTGGCACCCTGGCTTTGGTGACCATCGGGCTGGCCGTTGTTCAGTACGGCATGCTCTATTTCGCCAAGAACAACGTCAACTACGCGGCCTTCGAAGCCGCGCGGGCAGGCGCAATGGCGCATGCTCAGGTGCACGATATCCGCCAGCGCTTTGCACGGGCCCTGGTCGGGCTGTACGGCGGCGGGACCAACCCCGCCGAAATCGCGCAGTCCTACGCCAGGGCCGCGGCCGATCTGGAAGCGAACGCACAACTCGAGATCCTCAACCCGGTTCGGGAAAGCTTCGAGTGGAACGACCCGAAGCTGCAGGCGACGTTGGGCGAGAAGTTCCCGAAGGTCCGTGGAGCCACGCCGCGCGTCATCCCCAACACTGCGTTGCATTTGCGCGAAGGTGCGGAAGCGGTGCGTCCGGCCTCGAGCCAGAACCTGTATGACGCCAACCTGCTGAAGTTGCGCATCACCTACGGCTACGAGCCCCGCATTCCGATCGCCAACAAGCTCTTGCTCGGCGCTTGGAGCGCGGCCAGCGGGTTCAGACCACCGGACGACCCCTACCAACAAGCCTTACTCGCGCGCGGGCGCATCCCAGTGGTAACCCACGCCACCGTGCGCATGGAGAGCGAGCCGGTGGAGAACGTGGCGATGGTGTCGCGCAGCGGTGGCCCTTCGGATGGAGGCGGTGGCGGCGGCGGCACGCCGCCGCCGGGGGGCGGTGACCCGGAGCCTGGCGATCCAGGTGGAGGTGGTGAGGGGCCGGATCCATGCGTGGGTGGGGTTTGCGAGCCGCCGCCCAGTTTGTGCTTGCCCGGTGACGCCAGGTGTCTGCCTCCTGGATGCCGCCGAGGGGACCCGTCATGTGACCCCGTCTGTCGGGTGAGTTGCTGTCCAGGGACACCCGGGGTAAGCCGACCCGTGTCGAGTGCCGCGCTCACCGGCCCCGACGCGGTCTCACGACCCGGTGGCGGGTGAGCGAGCACCAGGATGTCCACGTGTAGCCAAGCCAGCATCTAAGCGACCGACTGCGGCCCGACAGGGCCCAGTTCCAGGGAGGCGAGTTCATGAAAACCCATCGCAGCGCTCTGTGCAGGAGCGCAGGCAGGACCTTGTTCGTCCTCATCTTGGCCGTCTGGGCCCTGCTGACGCCTACGGCCTGGGCGCAGGGCGGCGGCTGCGGATCCGATCCCGTCGGCGGGTGCTCGTCGTCGGGACCGGCCATGCCCGATACCTTCGACGATCCCTACTTCGCAGGGAACCCGATCAACCTCGCGTCCGGCAACAAGTACCAGCGGGAAACGGACATGCCAGCACTCCCGGGGCCTCTGGGGCTCGAGGTGGTGCGGCACTACAACAGCCAGAGTCGGTTCGTGAGTGAGCTGGGCGCCGGCTGGCGCTTGTCCTACGACACCTTCGTGGTCGAAGACAGCGCGGTGGTTCAGGTGGCACTTGCCGACGGCAGCCGGCGCATCTTCAGCAAGGACGACCAGCGGCCAGGGCTGTGCACCAGCGCCAGTGCGGCCGACGGACGCATCGAAATACAAGGCAGCGGCCGTGGCCGACACTACCTCTGGACGTGGCCCAACGGCCGGGTCCTGCGCTTCGATGCCCAGGGACTGCTGGAGGAAATCCGGGCGGCCGATGGACGGAGGGTGACGCTGCAGCGTTCGCTCACAGGGCAGCTGCTGAAGGTTACCGATCCCGAAGGCCGCGAGCTGTCCATCAGCTACGGCACCACGCCGCAATGGCGCGGCATCGTGGCGATTCGCACCCCGGTGGGCGTGTTCTCGTACCGACACAGCACGGAGCAGCATCGGGCAGGGGTGCTGCTGGAGGTGCAGCGTCCCGACAAGGCTCGGCGGCTGTACCACTACGAGGACACGCGATGGCCCCAGGCCTTGACCGGTATCAGCGTCGGCCGCGACGACAAGGTCACGCGGCTGTCCACCTATCGTTACGACCCGAGCTCCGGAAAGGCCATCTTCAGCGCCAAGCAAGACGGATCGGAAGCCGTGTCCGTCGAATACCCCGAGACGGCGTCGATCACGGGGCGTCCGGGCCGCACCTTGGTCCGAGACGGCCAGGGGCGCACGACGACCTATCTCCACCAAGTGCTCGGCAACCGGTACGTGCCGCTGGAAGCCAAGGGGCCGGGTTGTGCGCTGTGCGGCGACGTGAATCGCTGGTTTGTTCGTGACGCAGCAAAACGGACGCGCGACGAGGTGCGGCTGGATCCGAAGACAGGGCAAGCGGTCGAGGGGGTGCGCACGGTGGCGGATGAGCTGGGCCGTACTGTCGAGCAGCGGCGCTTGATCTTCAACGGTGAGCGGGTCGTCCGCGACACTCCGATCGCCACGATGGCGTACGAAGGCAGCTCTCCCTTCCCCTCGCGCATCGAACGTCCCAGTGTGGTCGCGGGCCAGCTCGCGGTCGTCGATTTGGTCTACAACCAACACGGCCAGCCCGTCCGTGTGACGGAGAGGGGCTGGCGCCCCGCTGTCCGCCACGGCGGAGCCCCGGAATTGCTGGAGAGGACGACGTCCTACCAGTACGAAACGCATCGAGGCATCTCCCGCCTCCAGTCCATCGACGGCCCTTTGGCGGGCCCGCAGGACACGACCCACTTTGAGTACGACGATAGCGGTCCGCAACGGGGCGGCCGGCTGCGCACCAAGGTTCTGCCGGGCGGACTGCGGGTGCAGTACAGCTACGACGCACTCGGGCGGGTGGCGTCCGAACGAGGGATCGATGGCGTGTTGCGCGAGTATCGGTATGACGCAGCAGGACGCCTGCAGGCCGTGCTCCGGTCAGCCATCGGGAACGGCGACAAACGCACGGAGAGCGAATGGCTCTGGCATGACGACCAAGGTCGTGTGAGGCAGGTGTTGTATGCGACCGGGCAACGCCTGTTTCTGGACTACCACCCGGCAGGCCAGATCCGATCGATCGCAGATCCCCAGAACAACCGCATCGAGTTCGAGTTCAACGGCGCAGGTGCCCTGGTGGCGCGGGTCTTGCGCAATCCTGATGGTTCCGTCGCTCAGCGCATCGTGGCTCCGAGTGCGGAGATGGAAGCAGCGGAGCAGATTGGAGGCCTGAACGACAACCCCTTCGCCAGTTTGCAGCAGGCACTGTCTCAGCTAGCGGACAGCCGGTGGGCGGTTTCCCTTCCCTGGGAACGGGTGAACCAGGCGGTCGACGGCGTTGCGTTGGCCCGGCGCCTGCAGCAGGCCGGGGTCCGTCAGGCAGAAGACGCGGTCGTCGACCACCGCGGGCTGACCACGCTCTACCGCTATGACGACTTTGGCCGGACGGTCGCCACCGACTCGCCCGACGCGGGACGCACCATCTACCTCCACGATCAGGCGGATCGAGTGGTGAGACGGGTAGGGAACTCGGGAGCGAGCACCTCGTACGCATTCGACGCGGCGGGGCGTCTCGCCGGATGGAGCAATGCCGACGGCGCGACCCGCATCGAATGGGGCCCGGCAGGCAAGCCGAGCCGCTTGCTGGAAGCGGACGGCGCACAGCAACGTTTCGTCCACGACCCCTTCGGCCGTCTCGTCGAGCACGGCCGCACCCTGCCGGGTGGGTCCGGATTGCAGGAGTACGTAACGCGCTACCGGTACGACAGTCGGGGCCTGCTTCTCGCGAAAACCCTGCCCGACGGTCAGGAGCTGCAGTACCACTACTACGGGTCGGCACACCCGAAGGCCGGCGTCTTGCGAGAGATCCGTCGCAAGGATCTCTGGGGCAGCACCACAGTGGTGAGCGGGCTGAACGGGGACGGTGACCGGTACACCGATCGGCGCATGACGCTGGCCGATGGCAGCATCGACCGCATCGCGTTGGATGCGCAGGGCCGATTGATCTATGCCGGTTCCCAGCGGTTTGGCGAGAGCTTCGACTATGGGGAGACAAGCTCGGATCTGCCGGCGTCGGCAAAGGGCCCAGGTGGAACTCGCTCGTTCTCTTATGACAACCGCAGTCGCCTGACTGGCTTCGCGCGCACCGACAACGGGCGGCCTCTTGACGAAGCACGCAGAAGTTTCGACGACAACGGGAATTTGGCGTACCGATGGTCCAAGAGCAACGGCGCCGTCACCGAGCTGCGCTATGCGGTGAGCTTGACAAGCAACGCGATCGGTAGCGCTCATTCCCCATCCGGCTCGGTCGACTGGATCGGGCATGACAGCGATGGCGCCGTCGTCGAGACGGCCACCCGGCGTTATGTCTGGAACGCCGAGAAGCAACTGAAGGAGGTGCACTCGCGCGACCCTGGCACCGGCCAGGAGCGGCTGCTTGCGGAGTACCGGTACAACACCTTCGGGCAGCGGATCCAAAAGGTCGTGCACTCCGCAACAGGGACGAAGGTGACCTACTTCCTGTATGACGGCGCGCAGCTGAGTGCGGAGGTCGATGGGAAGGGGGAGTTGCTGGCCCAGTACGTCTACGTTGGCCATCGCCCCGTTGCCCGTCTCCAGGGCAAGGAGGTGCAAGCCGTCCACAGCAACCAGCTGGGGGCCCCCGTTGCGGTGACCACGCGCGATGCCGACGTGCTGTGGCAGGCACGCTACGACGCCTGGGGCACGGCGACGGTGACGGTGCACCGCGTCGATATGAACCTCCGGGCGGCGGGCCAGTACGCCGACGCCGAGACCGGGCTTGTCTACAACCACCACCGCTATCTCGACACCACCGTCGGTCGCTACTTGTCGCCCGACCCTCTGCTGCTTGCCGCCGGCCCCAACCCGCGACTGCATGCCGACGCGCAACCCCATCTGAAAATTGACGCTGCCGGGCTCGAGCCGAGCACGCCGGTGTCGCAGTGGACCTTCGCCGAGAAGTTCAGTGCCGTGATCGAGCGGGCCGTGAAGCTGAAGGATGCTGATGGGAAGCTGGTCGTCGCCGAGGAGATGAAGCAGGCACTGCTGGCCCTGATCGAACCCAGCTCGATCGCCCTCAACGTCGCCGTGATGGCGGTATGGGGCGCCCTCAATCTCACCCCTGTCGGCTGGGTCGCGAACGCCGCCTTGATCACCTTCATGGTGTACGAGTACGGCAGGGCGGGGTTCGAGTTCATCAAGAGCACGATCCGGCTGGTCCACGGTCTGAACGCGGCCACCTGTCCCGAGAACCTCGACGATTTGGCGAGGGCCGCCGCACCAGTGCTGGCCAGCGCCGGCGTGGGCATCGTCGAAGGCACCTTCGGTCGCGGCAAAGCAGCGGCGAAGATCGTGCAGGAGCATGCGCCGTCGGTTGGTACCGGCAAGACCCTCGACAAGGCCGACCTTGACAAGGTCAAGATGGTGGACGGTCCGGGACGCTTCCGGAGATCGCTGTGGAACGACGTATGCCGCAAGTATGAGCACCAGGCGACGCGCTCGGCGTGCATTGGATGGATTGGCGAGCTGGAGGCAGCGGACATCCTGCAGCGCAAGGGATACCGGCCGATTGCAGGAACTGCGAACGCTCACAACTATGCGGATCCCGCGGACTTCCAATTGGGAATGACAAAGCAGCGCGGGCAGAACGCGATCGATGGAGTCTTTGTGCGGGACGTTCAGGGCCCCGATGGGAAGACGACCAAGCAGTATGTGCTCGTCGAGTCCAAGTCGACCGACAAGAGTTGGGGGTCAGCGAAACCGGACACACGCGGGGGGCTGCCTGTCACCGAGAGTGGACGGCAACTAAGCGATGGGTGGCTCAAGAAGCACATCAGCGATCAAGAGAAGTTGTATAAGGAGACCGGCGGCACAGACGGGCTGAGTCCCGACGATGCAACTGCACTGCGTGCCGGTATCGAGAACCCTGCTAGCAATACAGTTACGCGGATTCTGTCGAGAACGGACGAGAATGGGACATTCTTTTACCGGATCAGACCGGACGGTGAAAAGAACGTGTACGTAGAACCGACCAGCATCCCGCTGTAAGGCAGAAAATGCAAGAATATATTGCTCGCGATACTTGGGGTAAGGATCCTCGCACATGGCACAGATTCTTTTCTGAGGAAAATCTCCAAGCTATCCTTCGAGAAGATGGCTACCCCGACTCGATACGAAGCCTTGTGCTGGTCGCCTACTCGGCCGGAAGGCCATTGGATGAGATCGCATCGTATGTTGAAGCACTTCTTCGCCGCACGGTGGAGACAAACCGAAAGAATATTGCGTCGGGCTTCAATCGTTACGTCGGAGGCGACGGATACCAAGCCGCAGGCGTGTACCAAGATCATTACTTATGGACGCTGGGATTAGGCGTCTTATTCAGGGTGCCCCCCCCCCTGATTGAAGCATTGCTGCAAGAGTTGGTGCATACTGATGCCTTGCTCGATGCGATAGCGACAGGAGCCTTTCCCAATCGACCAATCGTTCGGCGCCAATTCCACCTTGAGCCCTGGAAAGAGCTGTATGAGGCGGTCGAAGCTGAACCCGTTCGGAGGCCGCTGCTCGTAGAAGGCTATCTGCAGGTTTGGTATGCCAAACGCATGCGCGGAATGTTCTGGAAGAATAGCCATGTGCGAGGTGCTTACGTGGGGTATTGGTGCATCGAGGCGGCAGCACTGAGCGCCGCTTTGAACATCGACGACAGCAGCTTTCGGAAGCACCCGCATTATCCAAGGGACATGGTTTCTTATTATCGAAGTCACCCGGCCGCCTGAACAACGCCTCGTAAATATAATCTCATTGGAGCAAAGAGGAACAGCAATGAAACGTAAAGTAGATCCTGAAGGCGTTCCCTTGTTTGTTTCGACTGCCCTCATGCAGCCACAGGATGCTGACGGCGTCGTTTTGGAACACGAGAACGAAGAACTCGAACGAATGGAGCGAGAATGGGCAACTTTGGACTACACCAGAAAATCGTCCCTGTTCGATTTCATTCAGCAGTGGATCGCCCCCCAATTCAGACTACTCCCTGAAGCAGAACAGACGGTTATCCTGGACAGCCTGTGCTACATGCTTCTCAAGGAACGCGAGGAAGCACCCCTAAACGAGTTGGGCGAGAGCTGGCTCGATGCATGCTTCGAGTACGGCTATGAGAGCCATTTCATCCCTCGGGATGCCATGGCGTTTTGCGAAGCAATGCTGGAGGTGTTCGCCCCGGGGTTTGATTGCGCCTCTCGAACGCTGGCGGACTATGACGCCGGAGGATGGGAGCACCCGATTCGAGCCTCTGGACCGTTCGTACCCAAGAGGCAGCGTGCGAACTGAAAAGAGCGACATGTCCTCCGCGGCGAGGCTGAGCGACCGGGCAAGGCGGCGACGTGGTCCTGTCGGCAGCAGGATCAGGCGCCTTAGCGCGGCTCCGACACCGGCTGCCTGTCACCTGTGACGACGGCGGCTGGCAAGGCATCGAAGAGCTCGGGCTTTGCGGCACCTTCCAGGTGCCAGTGTCGCTCCTCAGTCCATTGCCGTAGTTTGTCGAACGCTCCCTCCGGTGCCCCTGCACACGGCGTTTTCTGGCCGGTGGAGCGGAGCTGGTAGTAAAACTGGATCTCCGCGACCCTGTAGTACTTGGTAGGCCTCACGGTCTCGTGCAGTTCTGCCACGTCCCGCTTGCCCGCGTCGTTCAGTACCGCTACCTTCTGCAGCCTTGCCTCTGCAGGCTTGATCCGCCCGAGAACGGGATCGTTGTCGAGCAAGGCGATCACGTCGGTCAATGCCAAGTGCACGCCGTTGTTGATGAGGTAGACGCGAATCTGCTTTGCGCCGATGCCGCTTTCGTGCATGGCCTTGGCTACTCGGATCACCCCTCGTTTAGCCTGCCTTGGTGCCGTCGTGGACGAAGACATTCGACCCTGCTTCAGCTCCGCCGAACTTTCGCTTTCGCCGGTTGGTTTTGGCATTGTTTCATCACAGATCTGAGAAGCTGCCACAGCGGCTTGGGGGTTGAACCGTCGAGAGGATGACTGCTGAACACCTCGCCTCGCAGCGATCCTCGAGTAGGCATCGGGTCCCCGCAGAACGTCCGCCTCTGCAGCGCCGACCAGCACCACACTCTTCGCTACGCGGTACTGCGCCGTGAACCGGTAGCTGAGGGCCGGCTGCAGGTTCGTCAGCAAGGCGCCATGGAAATCCGCATGCGGGGAAAAGGAGGGAAACCGCCTCGCTCACAGGCGCTGATGAACTGTCGTCCGTCATTCGTCGCAGTATGGCGGGAGCTGCTTGCTTGATGTTTTTGATGACTCCGGCGATGGTTGTGACGATAGCAACGCTCTAGGTGAGCGCCAACCTGCGATGGGTGCCAGTCGACATACCGAGCCGCCGCTGCTCCGGTCGGCTGACATCGCAAGCGGCTTTTCAGAGTCAGGTACTGCTGAGCAGCAACCGCACCTCGGCCTCGCGGCGAGCCAGCAGGCCGGGCACACCTTGCCCTCGCCGTAGACCCAGTGGCGCAGCTCTCGCGCCGCTGCGGCCCAGTTCCGCTCGTCGAGGCGGTGGCGCAGCGCGGAGGTCTGCAACTGCCCAGTCCCGAGATCGAAGGTGAAGGCGGCGGCAGCAGCGAATCCGAAATGCCGGGGCACGCGCCCGTGCTGAAGCGACGGCGCTCACTGACCGGGCTGGGCGCTGAAACGCAAAAAGGCCCGCCCCGCAAATGCGGGACGGGCCGTTGCAAGCTTCAATCAGTAGTCATCGAGCATCGCCAGCACCTCCAGGCGCTGCTCGTCGCGCAGGAACTCGCCGCGCCACATCGGCACCTCGTTGTGGACCTCCTTGCGCACGGTCAAGGTGAACCCGGGCAGGTAGTGCGTGGCGACCCCGGCGAAATCGTCGGTGTGGTAGGTCGCCTCGCGCACCCGGGTGCGGGCCGTCTCCTTGACGATGTGCTCGTAGAAGCTCATCAGGGTCTGCTGGTCGCCGGGCGAGACGTCCGTGGCGACGACATCGTCGATCCACACTTTCAGATAGCGGACAGTACTGGGTTTCGACATTGCGGTTTCTCCTTTCGGGTCGCTATGAACGCTCTGTCCGGCGGAGATATCAAGCGGTACCGCGCGTTCAGTGGCTGCCCAGCAGCAACCCAGCCTCAGCCTCACGGCGCGCGACCAAGCCAGGCAGCACCTTGCCGCCACCGTAGACCCAGCGGCGCAGTTCGCGCGCCGCAGCGGCCCAGTCGCGCTCATTGACGCGGCGGCGCAGCGTGGAGGTCTGCAACCGGCCGGCGCCGAGGTTGAAGGTGAAGTCGACGATGGCCGCCAGCCGTCCCTGCGGCTCGGCGGCCAGCCCCGGGCAGTAGCGCAGCGTCGCCTCAAGCGCCTTGGTGAGGTCCTGCATCAGGTAAACCTCGGCCTCGGCCTCGGTGATGGGCGGGTGGTCCGGCTGGCAGAGATGGCCGAAGCCGATGGTGTGGTACCCGGCCGGGCAGATGTACGGGTGAGCGCGGCGAAGTGGATCGTGCTTCGGGACACGGTGGAAGCCCTCGAAGCGCTTGGCCAGTTCGACAGCCTGAGGAGGCGCTTCGATCATGGCAAGTGACTCCAGGTTTTGCGTCGCTGGATGGACCGCAGACCCGTCTTCGAGATACCGTATTCCGCGCGGATTACTTTCGGGGGACGGCTGTCCCCGCGAATGGCCAACACCTGCTCGGCCGTCAGCCGAGCAAATGGACTGCGCTCGCCTGCCGAGGAATGCCGCCTGCCCTTGCGGATCATGTCCAGCACGTTTTCGCGCTGCGTGGCCACGAAGAGATGGCGCGGGTTCACGCAAGCCCGGTTGTCACAGCGGTGGCATACGACGAGACCCGCAGGAATGGGACCGACCTCCAGCTGATACGCGACACGATGTGCCCGCATCAGCGGCTTGCCACCATCTGCTCCGATACTTCCGTACCCACGAGTATCGATGGAGCCGACCCAAAGCCAGCACTCGTCGTCCTCGCGCCGTTGCACCTTCTCCCAGAAGCGCTCGACCAGCGGGCGGGGCTGGCGGCCCTTACGTCCGGCCACTGCGGCGCTCCCATGCTCGAGAAATGAACCAAAAATTCAGCACCCCCGCCCACAGCGCCTGATCTCCTTCGGTCCAGATCTGCGGGATGCTGAACTCCCAGCTCACGCCGGTGTTCAATGCAGCTGCGAGCACTGCGGCCTTGACGGTGCAGTACAGGCCCATGAACGTGTAGGTGATCACCGGGCGCACGCTGGTCGACAGCGCGTCGGCCCATTTCACGCCGGACAGCTGGCCCTGCGCTGCCACCGCTTCCTTCAAGGCCTGCATTGCGCCGACGCCCCACGCGGCATCGGCCGCCGCGCCGATCTCCGCCATGCGCTGCGCGCCCCTGAGCCGCTCGAACTCCAGCGCCTTGTCCTGCATCGCCAGCTCGTGCTTGCGCTCGCCCGCCCGGTCCAGCCACTTCAGCAGCTCCGGCGCCAACCGGAGAGCGCCACCGAGCAAACCGCCCAGCAGCGTCTCGATCACGGGTTGCCTCCCGTCAGCTTGAACTGGATGGCGGCGCCGACCAGCAGCGCGGCCAGCAGGGCGCCGGTGAGTACCTTCACGACCGTGCGCCAGGCGGTGCGGCGGGCGTCGCGCCAGGCGTCCAGCAGGTCGCGCAGCTCGCGCAAATCGTGCGCCGCATCGCCGCGGTCGTCAAAACCGAGCAGCATCAGCACGCGCTCGGCGCCACGCTCCGCAGCGCGGTCCAGCAGGTTGTCGAAGTCCTCCTTGTTCAACACCAGCATGTTGTCGACGAGGGCGGGCTTGTTCTCTTCAGTCATCGGTGTTCTCCAAATGAAAAACCCGCCATAGGGGCGGGTTCGGGTGGGGAAGGGGAAGATCAGACGGCGATGCCGGGACTCCAGCCGGAGGCCTTGTAGACGCTCAACTTGTTTTCGTCCTCAAGGAAGCACAGCCATCCCGGCTTGGGGACGTGGTACTCCCAGGCCCCGGCGATGCGCACCGCGACCTGTCCGGACTTGCCAGCCCAGGCACCGGTGGCCCCGGCCGCAACGATGTAGCGCTCGCCATCAATGGGCGCGGCCGGCGGCGCGGTGAGATCCCGGTCCTTGACCGACAAGCCCACCACGGCGCCCAGCCGCTTTAGGTTGGCGTCCATGCCGCCGTTCCAGTTGTGTTCCCCCTGGGCCCAGCCGTAGCTCAGGCCGAGGTTGGGATCGGTGCTCGCCATCAAACTCCCCCGTAGTGGTTGCCGTAGTGCAGGCCGTAGCCGGCCCGCTCAAATTCGATGCTGTGCTTCTGCCAGGACACATGACCGTCCCGGACGGACTCGATCTCCACCCGCAGCTTTGCGTTGACCCGCCCGAGCCCCGAGTCGGCCAGCTCCTGCGCCAGCGCCCAGGTCGTGCTGTTGCCCGTGAGGCCGGTCAGGGTGCGACGCAGCGAGCCGGTCTCGCTGTAGAAGCGCACCGTGGTCGTTTGCCCTGCCTCCGGCGTCACCTCGCCTTCGGTCTGCAGCACGAGGTAGGCCGTCTGGGTGCGGCGGTTGCGCGTGGCCCAGCTGACCGTGATCTCCCCCGCCACCGCCGCGGGGTAGGCTCGGCCGTTCATGCGAGGGTTGCCGGGGCAGTAGGGCCGGATGAAGCGCTTGGCGAGCGTCAGGCTCACCTCCGGCGCTTCGCCGAGCGGCAAGGTGCCGCGTGCTGTCTGCGTAAGTAGCCGGGCCCGCACCGTCTCGCCCTGGACGTACTCCGGCTGCAGGTAGTGGCGCGCCTCTTCGGCGAACCAAACCCGGCTACCAGCCGGGTGGCCCACGGGCACCGTATCGAGCAGGCCGCGCTCGAACACCGCGGCCGGGCCCCCGGCTGCCGCCCGGTCGATCGAGGCGACCTTGAGCCACTCCCCGTTCACCAGGGCGAGTCCTCCCGCTTCGATATCCTCCAAGCCGTTGCCGTTCGTCAGTGGCACGCGCACCTGCGTGGCTGATTGCGGCAGGGCGGCAGCGAGCACAGCGGTCGGCGTGAAGCTGCCCTGGCCTTTGTCTTCCCAGCCGCCTCCCAGGCGGGCCATCGCCTTGAACCCGAAGGCGTCGCCGCTCGGCCGCGACCCGCAGACCCCCACCAGCCCGTCTAGATCACCGATGTCCCCGAGGCGGCTGTCGGACTCGCCGGTGAGATCCTGGACGATCCACCAGTACGGCACTTCGAACAGCACCTGTTGCGGGCACGGCAAGGGCTCGCTCGTCGGTTCCTTCCAGCCGGACGAGGGCGGCGCCGAGTAGACCGATTGCGGCAACCCGAAGATGTCCTGCACGCAGTCCACCCGCACCGCGCTGCTGGCCAGCTCGCCATAGGCGATGCGGACGATGCGCATCGGCAACTGCTCGATGCCGTAGGGCGGCCACGACAGCTTCACGACGTCACCGATCTGCAGCGCGGCGGCCTGCCGGTTGGCGATGAAGGTGCATTTCGCCAGGCTGGCCGACAGCTGTTTCAGTTCGCGCATCGCGACCCGGGTGGCGAGCGCCCCATGGCTGATGCCCGGGTACTGGAGCGAGGTGGCGACCACACCGCCGTTCAGCTGCACCGCCGCGATGTCCTGCACGGTCACGGAGGCGTCCTTGTCGCTCGCCGCATCGCGGTACACCACTGTCACCTGATTGACCGTCTCGCCCCAGGAGGGCCGGGTGAACTCCTCGATGCGCAGGATGTTGGACGGGTCGAACACCGGCAAGCGATCCAGCTGATAGTCCGCTCGGGCCAGCTGCAGCACAAAGAGCCCTGTGCGCGGGTGCACGTAGAGCACCCCATCGACGTGCTTGAGCACCGACAGCACGAAACTCTCGATGGTCTCTTCCTGGCTCCACAGCAGCGAGAGCCCGAAACCTTCCGCATGCAGCGTGTCCGCCGCCCGCCGGAAGCTCGCCTCGTCCATGTCGCCCGCCGGGTAGCCCATGCCCCAATCGGCATCGGTCAGGCACTCCCGGATGATGTGGGCGGGATTGGCGTCGTCGCCGATGCGCGCCCGCTCGGGGTACCAGCCGCGCGGCATGCGCCGGGCCCGGACGGACCAGGGCTTGATATACGGGTTCATCGCCGCGACCCACACCCGTTTGAGCACCAGCGACACCACCCCCCGGAAGGCCGGAATGTCGGCGCCGAGCCGTTCTTGGAGGTAGGCGTTGCGGCCTTGGCCCTGCTCACCCATGAGGATGTCCACCGAGCCCTCGACGCCGCCCTCGCGGTCTTCGCCCCCGAACAGGTCCAGCCGGTTGATGCCGATCGTGGTGGTGCTGCTGGCCTGCCCGGCCCAGGCCACCCGCTCGCCGACCCGGATCTCGGTGATGGCGTCCACCGGGCCGTGGCACAGCACCAGCTGCGCGCCGAGCCCGTACCAGTGGCCGACGGTGACCTTCTTCTTGCTGCCGCCGCTCATCGGCTTCGATCCTCGGCCGCCGCGCGCTCGGCCTGCTCCGCGACCCGCAGTGCCAGGGCGTCGCCACTGGCCCGCAGCCACTCGGCCGGCACCCCGTGCTCGACAAACTCGACCCAGCTGCGCTCTCGGCCCTCAAACCAGCGGCGCATGCCGCGGGCGCAGTAGCCGAGCGCGCGTGCATGCTCCAGCCTTGCGATCACGTCCGTCACTTCTTGCCTCCGCCTTTCTTCTTGATCGGTTTCACTTGCACGTCGCCGTACCAGACGACGTTGGGGCCGGAGATCACGCGGGTGCCGAACAGCACCGGGATGGGCGCGTCCTGGGACGCGATCGGGACGTCCTTGTCGCCGATCTGGCCGGGCTGGGCTTCCTGGGTTCTGGGTTTGGGCGCGAGCAGCGCCGACAGGACCGTCGTGACGATCCAGACAATGATTTGGGCCCACATGGCGTGCTGGGTCTAAACGATGGCGTCGCCCGAGAACGGGTTCTTCCAGGGGATGAACGGAAAACCGCCGAAGTTGTCGAGGTTGTTGAAGCGCTTCTGGCAGTGGATCGTCGAGTGATCGCAGCCGGCGTAAAGCTGGACCGGATCGCCCACGGCCAGGCCGAGCAGCGGCGCGGCCAGGGTGAGGTCGATACCGGCGTGGGCCACCACCATCCGGGCGCCGGCCGTGGACTGGAGGTAGCCCGCCACGAAGTAGCCGTTCTCGCGCGTGGCTGCCGTCGCGACCTGGACGGCGATGCCGCTGACCGCGGCGACCGCACCATCAACTCGGAAGCTGTCGCGCAGCGCCGCGCAGCCGGCGGAGTAAAGAACATGCCGGCAGTTCAGCTGGTAGCGCGCCCGCAGCCCGAGTCGCTTGAGCGAGGAGCCGACCGGCTCGCATTTCAGTGTTGCTTCCGCGCCCACCAAGCGCGCCACCATCACGCGGCCCTTCCAGTAGGTGACGAACTCGCTGGCCTCGCTGCCCGGTCCGACATGCCGCCGGTAGATCGTCAGGCTCACCACGCCTTCAGGGGGCGCGGCGACGAACAGCGCCGCCAGCGGTAGGTCGCGCGGCACCCGCACCTCGATGCCATTGCGCGACAGCTCGTTGCTCTGCTCGATCTGGCTGCGGGTGATCGGCGCCGGCTCGTAGGTCTCCGACTGGTAGTCGATCGCGGCCTGCGCCGAGGTGTAGAGCCAGCGCTGGGTGCCTTGGGCGAAGCGGTACAGCTCCTGCGGCTGGCCGTGGTGCGCCGAGCGCTCCTGTTCGAGGTAGTTCATCGCGGTGAGGGCTGCGTCGTGGGTTGGGGGCGTTGGTCGTGAGCCAGAAGACCTCAACTCCTGGGTAGCTTGACAGGTCGGGA
The DNA here is from genome assembly GCF_026153205.1 of Aquabacterium sp. A7-Y. Classification (GTDB taxonomy): domain Bacteria; phylum Pseudomonadota; class Gammaproteobacteria; order Burkholderiales; family Burkholderiaceae_C; genus Caldimonas. Next base: position 80,569 of record NZ_JAPFBW010000029.1, read on the forward strand.
GCGCGCCCAGAAGGGTCGAGGCCTGCCTGGGAGGAAGGGCGGTCATGCACTGCCCAGTGCCCGACCCGCCAGTCCGGATTTGACGGGGGTGGAGGATCGGCGGAACATGGTCCGGCCGGGGCAATCCGAGGCCTCCATGCGTCGAGCCGCGAGGGACTCCGGTCTCTTCACCAGGAGCACTCGTCATGAGAACGAAACTGCTCACCGTCCTCGCGCTGGCTTCGCTGTTCACCGCATGCGGTGGTGGCGATAGCGACGGGGAGAACCTGCAGCTGCCGCCCGCCGGCACCGAGGCAGCGCCGGCCCCCAGTGAGGGGGGCCATACCCCCCCGGAAGCCGGAGAGCTGCCGGATTCCCTGCAGGCCCGCATCGACACCCTGAGATCTGAGGGCGTGCAGATCCTACGGGTCTACAGCACTCCGTATACCGAAGCCGCCAGCGGCGCGAAGCCCGCCGCATTGGAGTACGGGCTGCCCGTACGTCCGACCACCGATTTCGACTTGCAGGCCTTTCCTTCGGGATGCGGGCTTTGGGTCCTCGTCTACCGCGACGGCAACATCGTCTACAACGCTTCGAGCACCTCGTGCGTCAATCCCGTCAGTCGCATCGAGATGCTCGCGGGCCTCGCGTGGTCCAGATGGTGGGGATGGCAGGAGCTGTACCAGGACGAGGACGGCGTGAGCAACCGCAGCTACCTCGACCTGACGATCTGGGTCGACTGCTCCGAAACGGGAACGCACGACTACCAGGGCGTGACCAACGGCTACGTGGGGATCGCTGGCCGGGACTATCACGCCTCGGCGTGGGACCAGATCGATCGGGTCGAGTGCGGTTGAAAGCAATACCGGCCTGATCAAACACATCCCAAGTCACGATCTCAGAATCCGGGTCGCGAGTTGAAGGCGGGCGACCTGGTCGGTCTCCCAGAACAGCTCCACGGCGTCCTGCTCCAATCGGACCAACTCCAGCCACGAGATCTGAAAGAACTGATCTGGCGCCACCGTCACGCCTAGCGGCGCGTCCAGCGAGAGCAGCTCTTCGTCCGCCGATATCTCGTCGGCACCGGTCACGCGGCGGTAGAAGACCCCCGCGGTGGTGCGCAGCACCAGGTCGCGGCGTTGGGGGTGGGCCGCTACAAAACGGCTGTAGCCGACGTTGCGCAGGGTGAGGCCGCTGTCGGCGGTGGCCACGGGCCGGGTCACGACGAGATCCGACTCGAAGGTCGGCAGCCACGCCGGGTTGGCCCGGCCGGCGCGCGCCGCGAGCCAGGCGCGGAAACGGCTCACTTGCGAGCGATCCGGGAGCAACCAGGCCAGCCGGCGGCCGATCTGTGACGTCCCCGACTCGTCGTCGTAGCCCCGCACGCCGGTGTCGTGGTCCAGCACCGCGAGCTTGCGCTGCCAGCTGTCCTCAAGGTCCTCTCTGCGGTTGGGTGGCCAGTCGAAGATGCGGTAGCCCTGGTAGGCGGGGCCGGGTTCGGCAGCCGCCGGCGGCGTGAGGTCCTCGACGGTGAAGCGACAGCGGCCCTCGGCAACGCTGTCCGTCGGACGGCGGACCGCGGTCTGCCCCTCCAAGCGCGCCAGGCGTGCGGGGAACACCTGGGTGCCGGCAGGCCAGCTGCGGCCGAGGGCGAGGTTCAGCGTCAGCGTGTTGCCGTCGACCGCGAGGATCTGCACGGCTTCGTTGTCCAGCACCGATCGCCACAGCACCGCCATGCCGCCCGGGTGGTAGTCGCTGTTCGCTGCGTCCTGGACCTGCAGCTCGGTAGTGCCGGCACGAACTTCGTCTGGCAGGAAAGCGAGGTCGGTCCACACGGGCAGGCAATAGGTCCGCCCGCCCCAGGCGAACAGCAGGTGATCCAGCACCCGCGCATCCTGGCCCTCCAGCAGGAAGCCGTACTCGAAACCCCGCCGCGGCATCTGGCGCAGCCGGATGCGCTGCTCGGTGCCGTCGTGCGCTTCCAGCACCTCGGTGAGCCACTCCAGGCGTTCGGTGATGCCGTCGGCCCAGTTGGGCCGGATGCCGAACACCACCACCCGCCGCCCGGTCACCGGCAGCACTGCTGCCAGCCCGCTGGCAAAGCGGAAGGTGTAGCGGGCGTCGATCAGGGGCGCACCACGGCTGCTGGCCGTGAAGCGGTAAAGCCGCGTCTGCAGCGGGCCGAAGGCCAACGGCGGCTCCGGCTGCCCTGACAGGGTCAGGCCATCGGTCGCGGTCGCTTCGATGGCGTTCAGCGTGTGAGCATCGAGGTGGGCGTTCCAGACCTCCAATCGTCGCTCCACCGGGCTGATGACGTTGCCCAGGTCGATGCGCGAAGGGATCAGGTGGATGCGGTGGTACCAGTCGCCCACAAAGCTCGGGAAGTAGCTCCCGGCACGAGCGAGCCGCAGCTCGTCGACCGGCTGGGTATCCGCCTTCGCCCCGGGCAGGATGTCGATGCTGTCCCGCGCGTCGAAGGGATAGGTGACCCGTTGGAACTCCGAGATCTCCGGCGAGCGGCGGTAGTTCGTCGGCTCCTGGACGATCGATCCGGGCAGGAGGCTGCCGGGCAGCGTGGCCATGATTTACCGCACCAGGCGCACCGCGTAGCCGTGCGCGCCGGACTTGCCGTTTTTGGAGTGCCCGGGAAACGCCATCCACTCCTCGCGCCCGATGGAGAACGCCTCGGCTGCGGTGTAGTGCTGGATGTTCAGATAGCGCAAGTGCGGGGTGTGGCCGAAAGGCGAGAAGTAACCGTCGGGCCGCTCGATGAAGACATAAAACGGCTGCATGGGTGCGACGCCGTTCAGCGTGTTCGGGGCGTGGGCCCACCAGTAGCGCGCCAGGCTCTCGCGGGGCCCGCCGGTGCCGTCCTCCCAGGTCGACTTGGCGCGCTTGCCGGTCAGCGGGTGGTTGTGGCAGATCGAAAACCAGCCGTCGAAGCCGTCGATCTGTACGCGCACGAAACTGCCGCCGTAGGACTTGAAATCGTTGAACGGCAGGCCACAGTGGTGATCCTGGCGGTAGGCAAACACGAAGTCGTTCGTGTTGGTATAGATGGAGTCGGACGGACCGAAGGCGCCCGACACGAACGCGCCGCCGGGGTAGCTGCCGTGTTTGGTCAATTGCCCAAAGGCCAGGTGGTGGTACACCCCGGGCGCCACCTCCGCCACCATCGTGAGCTGGGTGGGGTTCTCGACCGAGAGCAAGTGGTAGGTGCAGGGGCCCACGACCTCGTACAAGCCGCAACCCTCCAGCTGGTTGTTCGGGCCGCGGGTCATGCCCGGCTGGTTGTTCCAAGGCTGCGCCGTGTCGAAGCCATCTGCGCCGACCAGGAAGATGCCGGTCACGGCCTGGTAGCCGGGACGCAGTGCCTCGTTGACGGCGCTGCGCAGGTGCACGAACTGCGCGCCCTTCTGCAGGGACAGCTGCTGGCCGGGGCCCGAGGCCCCCCAGCGCAACTCGGTCCAGCCGTTGGCGACGGCAAAGACCCGCAGCGCGTCCAGCAGCTGGCTGGGCCCCGTGGCAGAACCGGTCAAATAAGCCATCGATGTGGTTCCTTTTGCTCAAGCGAGGCGCAGCGCCCAGTAGTCGCGCACCGAGGTGCGGTAGACGTTCTGCACCACCAGGTGGTCCACGCCGCCGACCTTGATCAGGTTCTCGGCGGCGTTGTTGAAGCCGCTGACGTGGTAGACCCCGTCGAGCTCGCCAAACAGGTCGTGGTCGGTGCCCGAGTTCCACTGGGTCAGCACCAGGGGTGTCAGCACATAGGTGCCGTCCGGCGCCTCCCGCTGGTTGCCGAGGTAGCTGTAGATGGTTGGCCAGACGATGCGCGGGTTGTCGTAGCGGTACTCGCTGGAGGAGTAGGCGACGTTCTGGAACGGCAGCCACGCGCCCGACGGTCCGCGCAGCATGGCCGCGGTGTTCGGGTTGTTCTGGCCGTCGTCGCCCGGGTCGGCGAAGTGCCGGTGATTGGGGCTCGTGGTGCTGTAGTTGCGGCCCCGCTGCCCCGTCATCGAGCCGCCGATGAAGAGCGGATAGGGGTACTGGCCCGGCGTCGCGTACGGCAGGATCAGGCCCAGGTGGCACGCCTCGTACAGGGTGGACACCTTGACCACCACCACCGCGCGCCGGCCGCTGGCGACGAACCAGTAGGGCGTGGCGGCGTTCCACAGGCTCATCATCGGCACCCAGCCGGTCAAGGTGCCGGGCTGGGCGTAGAAGCCATTGGCCGGGTTGAAGCCGATGTAGCCGTTGAGGTCCCACATGTAGTAGCCGGACGTCGGGTTCGCGTAGGACCGGAGGCCGCAGTAGATCTCCTCGGCACCGGCGAGGCCGGGGGCCTTGAGGATCAGCTCCTGGGTGGCCGCGTCGGCGGTCCAGCGCAGCTCCTGCCACTGCTGGCTGGCGGCGACCAGCGCCGGGTTCTTGGTGAGGAAGGTGCGGAAGCGCTCCAGCAGGTCGCGGTAGTCGCTGGCGGTGCCCGATTCGAAGGCCATCGGTGTTTTGTCTTTCTCTCAAGTCAGCACCTGCCTCACAGCGCCGGCATTGCGCTGCAGGAGGTTGAGGATGGTTTTCTCGCCCGCGGACGAGTTGAGGTAGTCGGCGGCCATCGCCGGGTCGATCACGTTGACGATGCGCACGCCCTGGCTTTGCGGCGCTTGCGGGCGCGGCTGCACGTCGGGCACCAGGCCGCCCGCCGCGAAGGCGAGCGCCGGGCCCTTGACCCGGGGCCCCTGGGAAATGCCGTTGATCCCCTGCAGGAAGGCGACACCGACCCGCTTCACGGCCGCCGCGTTGACGACGAACTCCCCGGCCGATAGCCGGGCCGGGATCGAGTCGCTGGTCGACGTGCCGGGGCCCGTGACGTAGCCGCCCCGGGCGAAGCCCTGGAGCACCGAAGAGACGAAGGCGCCGAAGCCGCCGCCGCCGGCCCCTGAAAACAGGTTGCCGAACAACGCCTCGGCGAGCTTCTGCGACGCGATGCGGTTGATGGTGTTCAGGACCGAGCGGCCGAATTCGCTGAACGCGTCCTTGGCCGACTTCGCGCCGCTGCCGATATCCTGGAACATCTGCCCGAAACCGTTCTGCACCGCGCCCTTGATGGACACGGCCACGTCGTCGACCGGCAGCTTGACCTGGGCGATCTCGTTTTTCCAGCCCTGCACGCGGGCGACGGCCTCGGGGCCGATGGCGGCGGCGGTGGCCTCCAGTTTGGGCAGCAGGGCATCCAGCGCGACACCGGTTTCCCGGTGTAGGGCGAGGATCTGCTGCTGTGCCTGCGACTCCGTGAGCCGCCCGGTCTGGCGCTGCAGGTCGATGGACTGCTCCAGCGCCCGCATCCGGGACAACGCGCCATCGAACTCGCGCTCGTAGGCGGCGAGGTCGGCGGTTGCCGCCTGCACGTCGACGAGCCGGCCCACCGTGGCCACGCCCTCGAAGTCGCCTTCGGCGCGCAGCCGCTCGATCAGCGGCCGGTACTGCTGCTCTATCACCGCCCGCCGGTCCAGCCCGCTGGCTACGCCAGTAATGTCGAACAGCTCCTGCCGCACCCGGGCCAGCTCCTCGCGCAGCTCGCGTTCGGCCTGCGCCGCCTTGCGGGCGTTCGCCACTGCGACGTCGGCCCGCCTGTTGTTCAGCACCGCCAGGTCGGCCTCGATCTTGGCGATCTCGGCCCGCGCCTTCAGGCGCTCGTCCGGCTTGTCATCGGGCTTGTCGCCCGGTTTGTCACCGAGCTTGTTGCTCGGCCTGGCGAGGCGCTGCTGCTCGGCCAGCAGTTGTCGGGTGCGTGCGATCTCGGCGTCGATCTCCTGCTGCTCCAGCCGGGCCTTGCCTTCGTAGAACGCGCGCAGCGAGATCTGCCGGTCCTCCAGCGCGCGGTCGAGCGCGACCTGGGCCCGCTCCAACCCGTCCTTGAGCAGCTGGAACTCCGCATCGGCCTGGGCCTTGAGCAGCGCCTGACGTGACGCGGCGCCGGCCTGAGCCGCGGGAGCGGCACCGGGCTTCGGAGGCTGCGCGTAGGTTTCCTTTTTCTGGGCCTCTGGCCGAATGCGGGCCGCAATCGCCTGCGCGGCCTCGCCGAGGTAGTCCCGGCCCAGGGCCTCACGCACCGTTCCGGCCAGCTCGTCGCCGAACCCGCGCATCTGCTGCAGGTTGCTGGAGAACTGCGCCTTCAGGGCGCTCATCGAGAAGTCGCCCGAGAAGGCCGCGGAGACGTCGCGGCCGAGGGCTTCCGCCATCGCGCCGACGTTCGAGAAGGCGGTGCGGAAGCGCTCCACCAAAAAACCGGCGGTCTTGCCGGCGACCTGGCCGAGGGCGTTGAACAAGCCGATCACGCCGTTGACCATGCGCCGCAGCGCGCCGCCGACCGCCCCCGCGCCGGCTGACACGGCGTCCCGCAAGCGGGACCAGGTGCTGTCGTTGATCTGCACCAGCTCGGCCAGCGCCTGCCAGAGCGCCCGGACCTTCTCGGTCACCAGCTCCCAGGTCGCGACGACGATCTGCCGGATGGAGGCCGTCCGGCCGCCGAACTCGACCACCGCATCGCGCGCCGAGTAGAGTGCGGCCCCCAGCAGGCCGATGACGGTGACGACGATGCCCACCGGCCCGCCGAGCAGGGCCAGGCCGCCGCGCAGCAGCGCTGCCGCCCGCCCGAGCAGGGTGGTCGAGGCCACGGCCTGCGTGACGGCGGCCGTCGCTGCGCTGGCCTGCTGGCGGGCCTGCACGGCATCGGCGGCCAGAGCCACAGCCGTGGAGCCCTGGGCACGAGCTTGTGCCAATGCCGCCGTCGCGACCCGCATGCGGGCGACGGCCTCGGCCTCCAGCCCCCGCAGCTGAACCAGCCGCATCGCGGCTTCCGCACGGGCGGCCGCGGCGCTGGCCACCAGCGAGCTGATCATGCGGCCGAAGGCCGCGACCAGCACCACGCCGGCCAGATTGATCAAGGTCTCGATGTGCTGGGCGATCAGCTGGATCGCCTGGGCGAGTCCAGCGGACAAACCGCCGCCCGAGTCCCAGCGGCCGAAGGCCCGCACGAAGGCGTTGCGCAGCCGGGTCAGGGCGCCGGACACAGTGTCCGGCAGGCTGCCATACTCCTCGGCGAGACGGTCGCGCTGCTTCAGGAGCGCGTCAATCATGGCGGCCGACGTGATCTTGCCTTGCTCGACCAGCCCGCGCAGCGCACCTCGCGGTACGCCCAGGCCATCTGCGAGGGCCCGCCCCAGCCGGGCGTCTGTTCGATGATGGAGTTGAACTCCTCGGCGCGCAGTACACCGCCGTCCACGGCCTGGCCAAACTGCAGCAGGGCGCCCGCAGCCCCTTCGGCGGACCCACCGGACAGCGCGATGGCCTGGCCGACCGCATCGGTGGTGGCCAGCGCCTCGGACTGCGAGCGGCCCAGCGCCTGCAGCGCCGGCGCCAGCTTGCTGTAGAGCGACACGGTTTCGGCCCACGGGGCGCGGTTGCGCTGGGCCATCTCGAAGAGCTCGCCCTCGGCGCGGTTGAACTCCTCCTGGGAGGTCACCGCCAACCTGAGGCGGGCCTGCAGCTCCTTGTACTGATCGGCGGCGGCGGCCAGCTCGCGCACGCCGAGCCCGGCCCCGATGGCACCGCCAATGCGGCCGAGGGCAGTTCCCAGCTCGCCGGCTTCGGCCCGCAGCCGGGCCAGGCCGGACTGCAGCGGCTGCAGCGCTCGTGCGGACTGGGCGGCAGCCTGGCCGATGCTCGAGGTGGCGGACACCACGTCGCCCTGCGAGCGGGCCGCCGTCCGTGCTGCCGGCGTGAGCCGGACGTACAGCGCGAGGGTCTCAGCCAGCGCCGCCTGGTTGCGCCGGGCGACGTCGAGGCGCTCGGCCTCGGCCCGGTTGAAGGTCTCCTGGGAGTCGGCCGCCAGCTGGAGTCGCCCCTGCAGCGCGTCGTACTGCGCGGCGGCGGCCTGCAACTCGCGCACCCCGGCCCCGGTGCCGATCGCGGCGCCCACACCCCGCAGCGAGATGCCCACCAGCCCCGCTTGCTCGCGCAGCTGGGTCAGGCTGGCCTGGATGGTCTGAAAAGCCCGCCGGGTGTCGTCAACGGCGGTGATGAGGATTTGCGCGCGGTTGAGGGCCATGCTCGTGTGGAAGTCAGAGGCCGGAGGCGGTCTTTTGAATGGCCGCAGCCAGCTGGGGCAGGTCGCGCTCGACGGTGCGCTGCAGGTCGAAGCGCCGCCGCAGCGTGACGCGGCGCACGAACACGGCGATCGGGATCTCCTGGCCCCGCTTGAGGCGCTTGACTCCCGTCCGCTCGCGTTCGGCACGCCGGAACCGGGTCAGCGCCCGGCTGTTGGCGGACAGGTTCTCGGCCATCAGGATCGCCCGGCCCTCCCTTTGAATGAAAAACGCGTTCCCCGAGTCCATTAGGTCGCGGACGACGCGGGCGAACGCCTTGCGTCCCAAACGCTGGTGCTGCGGCAGCAGCGGGATCAGCATCCGGCCCTGGATCGTGCCGCCTTGCTCGTGCAGTCCCAGCCACGGCACCTTGGAGCCGATGTAGAGCGCCGGGAGGCGGTCCGGCTTGCTGTCGAACACCTTGGACCGCATCGAGCGCAGGAAGGCCGGCTTGGCGGTCTTGAAGCGGGTCCGCATCTCGGACCGGACGTTCTCGGCCATGACCTTGCCGGTCTCCCGCATCGCCTGGGCCACCTGGCCCCGCAGCGACTGCCAGAGGCCGGATCGCCAGGCGTCGAAGCTGCCCGCATCGAGCAGCCCGGAAGCAGTGAACTGGAGATTCATCGGCTGTGACGCTGCAGCTCGCGCTGCAGCTGTTGGATCGACTCGCGGCTGCCCTGCGCGGCCACCGCCATGACGGTCAGCAGCGCCGCCAGCCGCTCGTGTTCCAGCCGCGCGTCAGCGGCGAGGAACGCGTTGACCTGGGCCAACGTGTAGCTCAAGACATCGGAGTGCCGGTGGCCGGCGCGGATCAGCCGGGCGACGGCGTCGGCCCAGCCAGCCGGGTGCTCAGCCGCTGCGCCAGCGCGCCGATCCGCGGCGCCACCCGCCGCACGAAAAAATCGGCGTTGGCCTCGAAGACGGCGGCGGCCAGCACCAGCGCGTCGTCGACGGCCAGCTGGTCCACCCAGGTGCGCGGCTTGCGAGCGGCCAGGGTCAGCGTCTGCAGCAGCGCCTCGCCGTGCTCTCCGAACAGCGCGAACCAGTCCGGCGCACCGGCCAGCTGCGCGGCAAAAGGCCGGACGGCCTTCAGCACCGCCGGCAGCTCGCCCAGCACGAGAGGGCGGATCTCGAGGCGTTCACCCGCGATGTCCAGTGGCTGTGCTGGCGGAACCAGGATCTCCAGATCGGGAGAGGCGTTCATGTCGGATGCTTTACAGCAAAACAATTTTTCCAAACTGCCCGAGATCCCCCGCGGCCGGCTTCAGCGTGTCGGCGAGCACCTGGCCCGAGAGTTCGAACTTCAGCAGCTCGTCCGTGATCACCGAGAGTTCCTTGGCCGGATTGATGGCGACGCGGTACAGGTCGATGACGACCTCGCTGTTGCCGTCGGCGGTGTTGAGGCCCTCGAAGCGCACCCAGCGCTCCGGCAGCGGCTGCGTGAACATCGAGGTCACCTGGGCCACGCCGTAGGCGTAGTCGACCTTGAAGGGCTCGACGTAGGGGCCGCCGGCCGTCTTGTCGTTGATGACCAGCGAGCCGTGTTTGGTGTTGACGCTGTACTGGGCGGCTGGCAGCGTTTTGGGCGTGCCGGCGGTCGAGTCCTTGACCACGACTGCCGAGACGTTCTGCTTGGAAAGCAGGTAGAGGCTGCCCACCGTCGTCGGATTGGGCAGGGCCTCGGCGGTCACCGTGCCAGCGGCCTGGGCGAAGGTCGTGCCGTAGAGGCCCAGTGCCAGGTTGACGGGGATTAGCTCTTCCAGCGTGCAGGAGAACTCCCCCTTTTTGGTTTTGATCAGTTGCAGGTCGGTGAGGCGCTGGCCGCTGGTCGATTCCTGGTGCTCTAGGGTCTCGACGGAGAGGGACACCTTGAGTTCGGGCACGTTGCCGACATAGGACAGGCCGAGCGGGCGGCCCAGGGCATCGCGCGAACCGACGTAGACACGGCCTTGGCCGGAGAAGTAGGGCATGGTTACTCGCTTTCGTTGGTGTGGTCGGGGTAGGAAGGGGTTGAGGCCAGCGCTTCCGCCGCCTCGGTGAGGCCGAGCTCGGCCAGCTGGCGCTGGCCGGTTTCGTTGGCATCGAGCAGGCGGCCACGGCCGTGACGCAGGTCGGAGACGGGCTGCAGCTCGCGCAGGCGGCGGCGGTCAACCGGGTCGGGTGAGGTCTTGGGCATGGGTTCGGTAGCGGATCTCGTAGCGGGCCGGCATCGCCACCGCGCCGGCATCCGCGTCCTCGGCGTCCCACTCGCTGTCGATCTCCCGGAGGGCGATCGCGAGCCCGCCAAGGTTGGGATCGGCGAACAGGGCGGCGTGGGCGGCGACGACGAGCCGGTCGGCCACGTCGAAGGCGCTGTCGATGTCGGGGATGCCCCGGGCGACGGCGACGAGGCGGAAGGTCAGCGCGCGGTCGACCAGGGCGTTGGCGTGGCCCGTGACGGCGTCGGTTTCGGGAAACAGCAGCAGCGCCGGGCTGTCGTCGCGGCGTACCGGGGAGGTCGGTGCGCGCAGCACCGGGACCGGCGCCACGGCAACGGACAGGCGCGCCAGCACCGCCCGCAAGAGGCGCTCGCGGACGGAGGTCATGGACAGGCGGGTCAGAGTCGGGTGAGCAGGGCCCGGCGTTCGCTGCCGTCCCCGACAGAGCGGACGTCCCGCACCCGGTAGGGCACGCCGCCGATGCGCAGGGACTGGCCGGCGGCCAGGTCGGGCAGCCACGACGCCGGGTAGCGGATCGCGTGGTCGGTGGACAGCGCCAGGCCGTCGAGCACTGTGTCGTCCGGTGCACGAAGTTCCACGAACAGCTGGTGCCTGTCCAGATCGATCTCGACGAGCAAGCCGGCGCGCGCGGCTGCCTCGTAGAGTTCTTCGATGCGGTACATCAGGCCATCTTCAGTTTGACCAGCACGCCGGGTCGGTGGCACATCGGCAGCGGGTTGCTCTGCGTGTGCAGGTCGGTGCC
>NZ_JAPFBW010000030.1 GCF_026153205.1 Aquabacterium sp. A7-Y
CGCACTACAGCGCCGGCGAACGCGTGAGGGCACGCCACATCCTCTTTGCCGTGACGGCGGGTGTCGACTTCAACGCCCTGCGCAAGGTGGCCGAGCAGTCCCTGCTGGACCTCAGGGCCGAGCCGCAGCGTTTTCCGGAGCTGGCCGCCGGACAGTCCAACTGCCCCACCGGTGCTTTGGGCGGTGAGCTCGGCTGGCTGGTGCGCGAGGACTGCGTCGACGAGTTCGCGCGCGAGCTGTTCGGGCACACGGAGGTGGGCGTGCTGCCGCGTCTGGTGCACAGCCGCTTTGGCTTGCACGTGGTGGAGGTGCTGGCGCGCGAGCCCGGCCAGGCCCGGCCTTTCGAGGCGGTGCGCGAGGTCGTCACCCTGGCCTTGCGCCAGCAGGCCTACGTGAGCGCGCTGCGCCAGTACCTGCAGGTGCTGGCGGCAGACACCGAGGTGGAGGGCGTGGACCTGGCGGCCAGCGACAGCCCGCTGGTGCAGTAGGCCGGGGCGACGAAGCCATGGACGACGCGCTGCTGGAGCGCCTGCGGCGCTTTCACACCGACTACTTTCCGCGTCACCGGCGCAAGTTCCAGGACCTGGTGAGCCAGGGCCAGCATCCGACCACGCTGTTCATCGGCTGCTCGGATTCGCGCCTGGTGCCCTACCTGCTGACGGGGGCCGGCCCCGGCGAGCTGTTCATCGTGCGCAACGTCGGAGCGCTGGTCCCGCCGGTGGAGGGGCTGCACGGACTCCACGGCACCGCGGCGGCGATCGAGTTCGCGGTGCTCAACCTGCATGTGCAGCACATCGTGGTGTGCGGCCACAGCCACTGTGGTGCCATCAAGGCGCTGTACGAGGAGGTGCCGGAGGAAGCGACCAACTTGAGGGCCTGGCTCGACCTGGCGCGCGAAGCGACGCTGCCGGTGCGCGTGAGCGAGGAAGCACTGCGCCGCACCGAACAGCGTGCCGTGGTGCTCCAGCTGGAGCGGCTGATGGGCTATCCGATGGTGCGCAGGCGGGTGGAGGCGGGCCGGCTGTTCCTGCACGGCTGGCACTACGTCATCGAAGACGGCGAGGTGCACGTGTTCGACGTGGAGCGCGGCTGTTTCCTGCCCTCGTCGCTGGCGGAGCACAGCGGCACGGGGCCGTACAAGGCGGGGCCGGAGGATGCCATCTTCAACGAGATCGATGCGGCGTATCGAGGGCGGGGTGGCTGTTGTTGAGGTTTGCGCCGTTCATTGACGCAAGGCAATGAACGGCGCTCGCCGGGCCCTTACCGTTGTCGTTCTTCTGTTCTCCTCGCACGGTGCCTTCTCCATGACATGCCTCGACGCCATCGCCTCCACCCTGCGGCCGCTGTTGCAAGCCAGCGGCCTGAAGCCCCTGCGCATCGGCGGGCGCGAGTTGCTGCCCATCGTCCAGGGGGGCATGGGCATCGGCGTGTCGGCTCACCGGCTGGCCGGCAGCGTCGCCGCACTGGGCGGCATCGGCACCCTGTCGGCGGTGGAGCTGCGCCGCCATCACCCCGACCTGATGGAGCGCACCCGCAACATCGGCTTCGACGAGGCGGCCAAGAAGACCATCGACGCGGCCAACCTGGAAGCGCTCGAACGGGAAGTGGCCTCGGCGCGGCAGCTGAGCGGGGGGCTGGGTCTGCTCGCCGTGAACGTGATGCGTGCGGTCAGCGAGTACGCGGCCTACGTGAAGCGCGCGATGGAATGCGGCATCGACGCGGTGGTGGTGGGCGCGGGCCTGCCGCTGGACCTGCCCGACCTGGCCGCCGAGCATCCCCAGGTGAAGCTGATTCCCATCCTCTCGGATGCGCGCGGCGTGCAGCTGGTGCTGCGCAAATGGGAGCGGCGCAAACGCCTGCCTGATGCCGTCGTTCTGGAGCACCCGGGCCACGCTGGCGGCCACCTGGGCGCCGCGCGGGTGGAAGACGTCAGCGACCCGCGTTTCGATTTCGGGCAGGTCGTGCCACAGACGCTGGAGGTGCTGCGTGCGGCAGGCGTGGAGCGTGAGGTGCCGGTCATCGCGGCCGGCGGCATCCGCTCGCAGGACGACATCCGGCGCCTGCAGGGGCTGGGTGCGTCGGCAGTGCAGCTCGGCACGCCGTTCGCGGTGACCACCGAATGCGACGCGGCCGAGGAGTTCAAACGGGTGCTGGCCGAAGCCAGGGACGAGGACCTGGTGGAGTTCGTGAGCGTGGCCGGCCTGCCGGCCCGCGCGGTGCCGACGCCCTGGCTCAAGGCCTATCTCAAGGCCGAGCCGCGCCTGCAGGCGGTGGCGCATGTGAAGCCCCGCTGCACCAAGGTGTTCGACTGCCTGGCGCAGTGCGGCCTGCGCGACGGCAAAGTCGGCTGGGGCCAGTTCTGCATCGACCAGCAGCTGGTGGCCGCGATGCGCGGCGACGTGCAGCGCGGCTTGTTTTTCCGCGGGCGCGGCGCGCTGCCGTTCGGCCATCAGATCCGCAGCGTGCGCGAGCTGGTGGAGCGGCTGCTGGGCGGTGGCTTGCTGGCACCGGCGCCGGCCGTGGGCGGATGAAGGGAGCATCGGGGCGCGCCAAGGCGCTGCCGGCCTCGGCAGCGCCTTGGCGCTTTCGCTGGCTGCTGGCGGCGCCGCATCGTCTGGCGTTTTTTGCGGCGGCCGTGGTGCTGGCCGGGTCGGCGGTCTGGTGGGCCGCCGTGGTCGTGCTGCAGGCGCAGGGGCAGGGGCTGACCTGGGCGGTGCCGGCCGCCGCGGCGCACGGGCTGCTGATGGGCTACGGCTTCCTGCCGCTGTTTTTCGCCGGCTTTCTGTTCACGGCCGGACCGAAGTGGCTGGGACAGCCGCCGGTCGAGGCCGGGACGATGCTCAGGCCGGTCCTTGGCTGCCTCGCGGGATGGGTCGTCTTTCTCGCCGGCGTGCACCTCGATGGCCAGCTGGCTGCGCTCGGCACGGCGCTGGCAACGGCGGGCTTCGCGATGATGACCGCGCGTTTCGTCCGGATGCTGAGGGACAGCGCGGCGCAGGACACCCGGCATGCCGAGTTGCTGGCGGTCGGCTGTGTGGCCGGGCTGGGGGTGCAGGGGCTGGCGACGCTCGGCCTCGCCGCAGGCGATCTCCTGCTGGTGCGCGCGGCGGTCCACGGCGGCTTGTGGAGCAGTGCGGCGCTGGTGTTCGTGACGGCGATACACCGCATGGTGCCGTTTTTCACCGCGGCCGCGATGCCGCGGCTCGACGCGTGGCGGCCGATGTGGCTGCTGTGGGTGCTTTGCGTCGCCGTCGCGGTTCAGGGGCCGCTGACAATGGCCGAGGGGCTGTGGGGGGCGCTGCCGGCGTGGGCGCGGATGGCACGGCTTGGCGTCGAAGTGCCTGTCGCCTTGTTATTGCTCCGGCTCGCGGTGCGCTGGGGCCAGGTGCAGAACCTCGGCATGCGGCTGATCGCGATGCTGCACCTCGGTTTCGTGTGGCTGGGGCTGGCCTTTGCGCTGAACGCGCTGTCGCATGCCTTGGTGGCCGCCGGCGGGGAGGGGTGGTCGCTCGGCCTGGCGCCCACCCACGCCCTCACGATCGGGTTTTTCGGCAGCACCTTCCTGGTCATGGTCACCCGCGTGTCCTGCGCTCATGGCGGACGGGCGCTGGTCGCCGACGATCTGGTGTGGCGGCTGTTCTGGCTGCTGCAGCTGGCCGCCGCGGCGCGTGTCGGCGCGGCCTTGTGGCCGGCCTCGGCGACCGGCCTGATGGTGGTGGCGGCGCTGGCCTGGGCCGCTTGCATGGCGGCGTGGTCGCTGCGCCATGTCCGCTGGTACGGGAGGCCCCGGCCGGATGGCCGGCCGGGCTGAGGCTCGGCACGGCGCAAACCAACAACCGTTGACGCCGCGCAATTCGCGTGGGCGCTGGCTCGATACAGTGCTTGCGCATGTCTTCACCCCTCCCCACACCGGCCAGGCCGGAGCTCGTGTGCCCCGCCGGCTCGCTGCGTGCCCTGCAGCTCGCGGTCGACGCGGGCGCCGATGCGGTGTACCTCGGTTTGCGCAATGCCACCAATGCACGCAACTTTGCCGGCCTCAACTTCACCGACCCGCAGCTGAGCGAGGGCGTGGCCTACGCGCATGCACGCGGCCGCAAGGTGCTGATGGCACTGAACACCTTCGCCCGCGCCGACGATGCGGCCCCCTGGTACCGGAGCGTCGACGCCGCCGTGGCGCTCGGGGCCGACGCTTTGATCGTGGCCGACCTGGCGGTGATGGCTTACGCACGCCGCCAGCATCCGCAGCTGCGCCTGCACCTGTCCGTGCAGGCCTCGGCCACCAGCTACGAGGCGATCGCTTTCTACCGCGACCACTACGGCATCCAGCGCGCGGTGCTGCCGCGGGTGCTCACGCTGTCGCAGGTGGGCCATGTGCTGCGCCACACCGACGTGGAGATCGAGGTGTTCGGCTTCGGCAGCCTGTGCGTGATGGTCGAGGGGCGCTGCGCGCTGTCCTCGTATGCCACCGGGCAGTCGCCGAACAATGCCGGCGTGTGCTCGCCGCCGTCGGCGGTGCGCTGGCAGGACCGGCCCGACGGGGTGGACGTGCGGCTCAACAAGCTGCTCATCGATCGCTACGCCCCCGACGAAGCGCGTGGCTACCCGACCTTGTGCAAGGGCCGCTTCGAGGTGAACGGCCGGCGCGACTACGCGCTGGAAGAGCCCACCAGCCTCAACTCGCTGGCCCTGCTGCCCGAACTGATGCGGCAGGGCGTGCGCGCCATCAAGATCGAAGGCCGGCAGCGCAGCCCGGCCTATGTCGAGCAGGTGACGCGGGTGTGGCGACAGGCGATCGACGCGGCCGCCGCGGCGCCGGACCGCTTCAAGGTGCAGCCCGGCTGGACGGCCACGCTGGGCCACCTGGCCGAAGGCCAGCAGCACACCCTCGGTGCCTACGATCGACCCTGGCGCTGAACGCGTTTCTTTTCCTGCTTGCTCCTGCCCACACGATGCCCGACAAGGAATTTGCCCTCACGGTGGGGCCGGTACTGAGCTACTGGCCTCGCGAAACCCTGCTGCACTTTTATGCCGAGGTGGCCGATTCGGCCGCCGACACGGTAGTGCTCGGCGAGGTGGTGTGCTCGCGCCGCCACGAGATGAAAACCGACGACTGGTTGGCACTGGCGCGCGACCTGGCGGCGGCCGGCAAGGACGTGGTCCTCGCAACCCAGGCCCTGATCGAATCGGAGGCCGACCTGCGCACGCTGCGGCGGATTGCCTGGCAGGGCGATTTCCTCGTGGAAGCAGGCGACGCCTCGGCCCTTCAGGTGCTGGTGCAGGCCGGGGCGCGTTTCGTGCTCGGTCCGCACATCAACGTCTACAGCCGCGCCGCGCTGGAGGAATACGCACAGCTGGGGGCGCTGCGCTGGGTGGCGCCGGTGGAGCTGTCCTTGCAGTCCGTGGGGCAGATCAATCCGCCGGCCGGGCCGGTGTCGTGCGCAGCGCCGCCCCACGCAGCGATCGGGACCGAGGTGTGGGCCTACGGACGCGTGCCGCTGGCCTTCTCGGCGCGCTGCTTCACGGCGCGCCACCACCGACTCAGCAAGGACCAGTGCGGCTTTCGCTGCCGCGACGATGCCGACGGCCTGCTGTTGAGCACCGGCGACGGCCAGCCCTTTCTGACGCTCAACGGCGTGCAGACGCAGTCGGCGGCCCAGCAGTGCCTGATCGTCGAAGGGCAGGCGCTGCGCGAGGCCGGCGTGTCGCGGCTGCGGCTGTCGCCCGTCTCGCGGCGTTTTGGCGAGGTGATCGCCTGGTTCAGCCGCGTGATGAACGAAGGCGGCAGTGCCAGCGAAGCGCTGATCGCACTCGAGGCCTTGAGCCTGCCCGGCGGGTTGGTCAACGGCTTTGCGCACCAGCGGCCGGGCATGGATTGGAGCGCTGCATGAATCCCTCTTTCACCTCGATGGCCACGCTGTGGCGGCAGCTGTCGGCGCTGGCCGAACGCGGGCGGCCCTTGGTGCAGCGCCTGCCGATGCAGCCGCCGGCCTTCGCCCTGGCCGCCGCGCTGAACCGGCTGCTGCTGCCACGCCTGGAGGCGGAGGCGCGGGCTGCCTTGTCCGACCGATGCGTGCAGGTGGCGGTCACGGACCTCGGCCTCACGCTGCGGCTTCAGCTCGGGCCGCGGGGCTTCGCCGTGGCCCCGGCCGGTGCGACGCCGGCTTTGTCTATCGCGGCGGCGCTGCCGGCCTACTGGCGGTTGCTGCGCGGCGAGGACGACGCCGATCGGCTGTTTTTCGAGCGCGCCCTGGTGATGGAGGGCGACACCGAGCTGGGCCTGGTGCTGAAAAACACCCTGGACGCGATCGGGCCGCTGTGGCGGTGAGACCGCCGGGCTGTTTCTACGGCTTGGCGTCGAGGGCGGCGCCGGCAGTCGCCGACAGCTCTCGGGCCTGACGCTCCAGGTCCGCATAGAGGCTGTCGGCCTGCGCGGCGTCGAAGTCGGCGTGGTAAGCCTTGCGCACGCCGGACTCCTGCAGCTGCACGTGCAGCGTGGGCTGCAGGCCGCGCTGGGCGAGGCAGTTGCGTGCACAGGCGAGCACGCAGCCGTCGATCGCGATGAGGGGCCGGCCGGCCTCCACGGCCTCGCGGGCCTTGCGCACCAGCGGCGCCACGCCGCCGCCCACCCCGGCGATGCAGGACATCTCGGCGGCGCCGCCGCGGTCCAGGCGCACGGCCAGGTGGTTGGCCAGCTGGGCCGCGCTGGAGCAGCCGGAGCAGGAGTAGACGAGCGGCAGGTGATCGCGGTCGCGGGGCATGGGGGGCAGGTGTCCTGTTGGCCTTCAACCTTCACATTGAAAACATCGCGGCGGCAGGTCGCTTTGATCCAGCACAAAGGGGTTCACCGTGCGGCCGTCGTTGTGCGCAAGGCGCGTGGATGCTGACCCCGGTCAAGGTCGCCGCCGCAGGAACTCTCTACCGTCCTGCCCAGCTCAAGTTTTCTGGAGGCCCGATGACGAGCACCTTGACCCGCACCCCGCTGCCCCCCCAACCGATCGGCGAGGAGGTCCTGCTGGAGAAGTACGCCAAGGACGACGAAAAATCCATCGCCGATGTGCGCCGCCGCGTGGCACGCGCCCTCGCGCAGGCCGAAGCGCCGGATCAGCGTGCACGATGGGAGGCAGAGTTCACGCAGGCGCAAGAGGCGGGTTTCATTCCGGCCGGGCGCATCAACTCCGCTGCCGGCACCGACTTGACGGCGACGCTGATCAACTGTTTCGTGCAGCCGGTGGGCGATTCCATCGCGCAGGATGACGACGGCCACCCCGGCATCTACACCGCCCTCACCGAGGCCGCGGAAACCATGCGCCGCGGCGGCGGGGTCGGCTACGACTTCTCGCGCATCCGCCCGCGCGGCGCCTGGGTGGGCAGCACGCGGTCCAGCGCCTCCGGCCCGGTCTCGTACATGCGGGTGTTCGACCGCTCCTGCGAGACGGTGGAATCGGCCGGCGCACGCCGCGGCGCCCAGATGGGCGTGTTGCGCTGCGACCACCCCGATGTGGAGGAGTTCGTGCACGCCAAGGACAGCGGCGACCTGCGCAACTTCAACATCTCGGTGGGCATCACCGATGCCTTCATGCAGGCGGTCGTCGCCGACGGCGAGATGGAACTGCTGCACAAGGCCCAGCCGGGCGAGGCGCAGAAGGCGGCCGGCGCCTACCAGCGGGCCGACGGCCTGTGGGTTTACCGCAAGCTGAAGGCCCGCGCGCTGTGGGAGCAGATCATGCGGTCCACCTACGACCATGCCGAACCCGGGGTGCTGTTCCTCGACCGCATCAACGCCGACAACAACCTGTCCTACTGCGAGACCATCGCGGCGACCAACCCCTGCGCCGAGGAGCCCTTGCCGCCCTATGGCTGCTGCTGCCTGGGCTCGATCGACCTGACCCGGTTCGTGCTCGATCCCTTCGAGGCAGACAGCCGCTTCGACGAGGACGGCTTCACGGCACTGGTGCGCACGGCGGTCCGCATGCTGGACAACGTGCTCGACGTGACCTTCTGGCCGCTGGAGCGCCAGCGTGAGGAGGCCGCCAACAAGCGCCGCGTCGGTCTGGGTTTCACCGGCTTGGGGGATGCGCTGGTGATGCTGGGCTTGCGCTACGACGGCGAGCCGGCGCGAACGATGGCTCGCCGCATCGCCGAACTGATGCGCGACGCGGCCTACGAGACATCGATCGAGCTGGCCCGGGAGCGCGGCGCTTTTGCGCTGTTCAACGCCGACCTCTACCTGCAGCGCGGCACCTTCGCCTCGCGCCTGCCGCAGCGCCTCAAGGACCGCATCCGGCAGCACGGCCTGCGCAACTCGCACCTGCTGGCCATCGCACCCACCGGTACCATCAGCCTGGCCTTTGCGGACAATGCCAGCAACGGCATCGAGCCGGCGTTTTCGTGGACCTATGCGCGCAAGAAGCGCATGGCCGACGGTACCCTCAAGGAGTACGCGGTCGAGGACCACGCCTGGCGGCTGTACCGGCACCTCAAAGGCCCGGACGCCCCTTTGACCGAGGCTTTCGTCACCGCGCTGCAGATGAGTGCCCAGGCGCACCAGGAGATGGTGGCGGCGGTGGCGCCTTGCATCGACACGGCGATTTCCAAGACGGTGAACGTGCCCGAGGACTATCCCTATGCGGAGTTCAAGGACCTGTACCTGCGTGCCTGGGAGTCGGGACTGAAGGGACTGGCGACCTACCGCCCCAACAGCGTGCTGGGCTCGGTCCTCAGCGTGGAGCCGGCGGCGACGTCGGTGCAGGCGGCCCCGATGGCGACGGCGCATGCCGACCAGCGGCTGGCGCTGGAGCGGCTGCCGCTGCGCCCGGTGCTGGCCTCCCTGCGCTGGCCCGGCCGCCCGGAGTTCCGGGCCGGCAATGCGGCCTGGTGCTACATGGTGCGCCATCCCCACGGCCAGTTCGCGCTGTTCGTCGGCGAGGCACCGTCCGACGAGCTGATCCCGCGCCCGCTGCCCTTCGAGGTGTGGGTCAACGGTGCCGAGCAGCCGCGAGGCCTGGGGGCGCTGGCCAAGACGTTGTCCATGGATCTGCGCGCCAAGGACGCCGCCTGGGTGCGCTTGAAGCTGGACGCGCTGGCCACGGTGCAGGAAGAGCGCTCCTTCGAGATGCCGTTTCCCCCGCACGGCGAGATGCGCCCCTTCCCCGGCGTGGTGGCGGCCACCGCTGCGGTGCTGCGCTGGCGCTGCGAGCAACTGGGCCTGTGGAGTCACGACGGCGGCAAGGCGCCGACGCCAGTGCTGGACGCGATGTTCAGCCTCGACGAACCGCACACCGGACCCTCCGGGACGCTGGCCTGGGCCGTGGACATCGAGAACCCGAGCACCGGCGAGGACTTCACCCTGACACTCAAGGAGGTGCTGCTCCCTGGCGCCGACGGGACGCTCCGCACCCGCCCGTGCGCCCTTGGTTTCTCCGGCAACTATCCGCGCGCGCTGGACGGCCTGGCGCACGTCCTGTCGCTCGACATGCGCGTGATCGACCCGGCCTGGATCGGGATGAAGCTGCGCAAGTTGCTGAGCTACGCCGAGCCGCTGGGGCACTTCATGGCCTTCGTGCCGGGGCTGCCGGCCCACCAGCGTCGCCAGCAGACCTGGCCCTCCACCGTGGCCTACCTCGCGCGCCTGATCATCCATCGCTACGCGATGCTGGGCGTGCTGGACGAGCAGGGTTTCCCGCTGCAGGAGATGGGCATCCTGGCAGCGCCGCAAGGCGCCGCCGTCCCCGCGGCGCGGCCCATGGCCGGCGCGCGCTGCCCCGAGTGCGGCAACAGCGCGGTGATCCAGAAGGACGGCTGCAGCTTCTGCACCGCCTGCGGACACGTGGGCGCCTGCGGCTAGGTGAGGGCAGCGGCGTCGGAGGTCCGGTTTCGTTGTGATCAGAACCGGATCTTCGCCGGTGTGCAAGCGATCAGGGTGCCCACACCAAAGCCCGGTGCAGCGCGGCTCCTGCAAGCACCCCGTCCGCCGAAGCGAGGGTGGCGTTGGACCACCTCTGGGCGACGTCGCCGGCCGCGTAGACGCCCGGCACGGTCGTCATCTTGGCCGCATCGGTCCGGACCACCGGGCCGAGCGGGCCCGCGTCGATGGCACATCCCCGTTGCTCGGGCATGGCCGCGGAGAGACCCGCGAAGCTGCCGCCGACCACCAGGGCGTCATAGTGCATGTGAAATGTCCTTCAATGAAGCGCCGCTTGCCACCATGCGGCGATGGAAGTCCTCGGACAGCGCTGCCAGCGTGACCTCGCCCAGCCGGGCCAGCAGCAAGGCCTCGGCGTCCCGGTAGGTGGTATCGAGAGCCGCGTTGACGGCCTGCTCGACCAGGCAATGCGGGTTGTCGCTGCGGTGACCGACGGCCAGCAAGGCCGGGGCGCCGAGCGCTTCGTGGATGTCTCTCAAGGTCACCGCCGACAAGGGGCAGGACAGGACCCATCCGCCGCCATGCCCCTTGGCTGAACTCACGAAGCCCGCATACCGCAGGCCCGCCATGAGGCGCCGCACCACGACAGGATTCGTGTGCATCACCGCCGCGAGGGCGTCCGACGTCACCGGCCCCTCCATCTCCGCCATGTGCAGGAGCACGTGAAGCACGCTCGACAGTCTGCTATCTCGTCGCATGGCACATCATGAGTTGCGTGAGATCCTCAGGCAAGGCATGGGGGCTTTCGATGCCTTGAAGCGTCGACGCTGGGGGACAGGGGCGCCGTGGGCACACGGCCTGCTGGACTTGCAGGCCCGGGCCTTGACACGGCCCGGGCCCTCGTGTCCACCGAAGGGAGTGCGATTTCATGTTCAACAGTGCCGCCGACCGCATCGAATACAGCCAGGCCGTGGACTATCTCGACCAGGGCCGCGCCGACCTGATCCCCGCCGACAAGCTGGAGCGTTACCTCTCGGTCGGCCTGCTGCAGCGCGAGGGCGCGCAGCTGCGCCTCACCGAGGTCGGCAAGCGCGAGTACCAGACGGCCCGCAACGAGCGCACCGCCGAGGGCTGAGCCGAATCGGGTGGCGCGGCCGCGTCAGCCCGTGGCTGTCAGCAGGGCCGTGTAGGCCTCCGGCGGCGGCATGCCCTTGAAGGCGCGCACGACGGTGGCGCCGCCGGGCAGTTGTGCCCACCACAAGGTGTTGCCGCGCAGATAGTGGGTCGCGAGGTCCAGCCCCAGCGTGTCGACCGCGGTCGCGATGCTGGGCAGCATCAGCGGCTGCCCCTGCTGGAAGGCGGCGGCCCAGTCGATGCTGCCCGCCATGTCGAGGCCTTCGACACTGCCCGGCGCAGGCGGGGCGCCGGCCAGCAGGGCCTCGAACTGATCGTGGGTGAACTGGGTGTTGAGCACCTGGGGCAGTGCCTGCTGGATATAGGGGTACCAGCTGCCGCCGCCCTGCAGCTCGCGCAGCAGGGCCCGTGTGTAGGGCGCCTGGGTGTAGACGGTCAACGGGAAGTAGCGGCCGACGCGGTCGACGCTGGACATCAGCACGCCGGCATAGGCCTCCTCGCCGCACACCCCCGGGAACAGGGCGAAGCTCCACAGCGGGGCGCCGACGTACGCGTGGGTCCACCCCTCGTGCAGCTGCGCCCGGCTGGCCGGAATTGCCCGCTGCAGCCAGGCGTCGAGCAGGCCGTTGAAACGCTCGTTGCCGCGCCGGTGCGCGAAGTCGCCCAGCGCCGGCAGCTTGCCGAACCAGGCCGGCCCCTCCTGGCTCGCCGGCGCGAGCAGCCAATCCGCCAAACCCGTCATCGCGTCACCTCCCGCGTCCCCCTGCAAGAAGCGCTGGCCTTCATAGCTTGCCCGGGCAACCGAAGCTCGCCAGCTCGCTCATGCGGAAGGGGTTCAGCACGCTGCTGGTCGTGACCTCGAAGACCGCCCGCCGGCCATCCACATTGAACGTGGCGCGGAAACGCTCCGGCTGGCCGCCGTTGTCGATCTGCACCTTGTCGAACATGCGGAACAGCGCCCACGGGCCTTCGAAGACCGCGCCCGAGCTGCCCGAGGCCGAGGGCGGCGACAGCTGGATCCGCACCTGGCCGCGGCCACCGGTGCCGGGCCACTGCACGCTCATCGGCACCGAGGGGCCGTGCCCGTACTTCACGATCTGGCCGTCCACGTCCAGGATGAACTGGGTGATGCTGGCGTCCATCTCGACCGGCTTGAAGTCCAGCCGCAAGCCGGGCACCTTGCCGCCGGAGCGGAAGAAGGTGTCGCGGATCGCCTGGGCTCGCTGGAACTGCGCCAGCGCCGCCGAACTGCTGCTGCTGCCCATCTGGCCGCCGCCGATCTCGCGGAAGGTCCAGGGCCGGGTGGTGGTGTCGACGAACTGGATCAGGTTGCGCTGGAAGAAGTCGTCCATCAGCCCGCCGGGCGAGAACAGGCGCGAGAAGTCGTCCTGCGTCACGTCGCGGGCGCTGCCGCGGGCGAAGGGGTAGCGCCCGTCGATGGCCTGGCGGCAGAAGTCCGAGACGCTGGTCTGCAGGTTGTTGCTGAGGTTGTCGCGGGTGGCGCCCAGGGCCTGGCTCGCGCCGCTGGTGACCATCTGGTTCATCAGGCTGCGCGTCGGCTCGGGCAGGCGCGCCGCCTCCGCGCGCACCTTGTTCGGCACATCGCTGGTGGGCGGCGCCGCGCCGCTGCTGACGGCGGTCTGGGTGGCCGTCATCAGCGTGTAGAGCTCGTTGAGCAGCGCCAGCGAGGTATCGATCGGCGCCGGCTGGCCCTGGCCCGGGCTCAGCACAAAACGCCGCAGCGGCTCGAAGCGGTCGTCGACGATGCTCTCCAGGCGCGCCGGCTGGGCCGAGGCGCCGGGCTGGGCCTGCTCGCCCGCGAGCAGGCGCGCCAGGCTGTCACGGGTGCCGGAAACCTTGTCGCGCACCGCGTCGGTGGCGCGATCGACACGGTTGCCCTCGACCTTCTCGCCCAGCGTCGTTTCCTTGACGATGGCGCGCAGCAGCGGCGGCAGCGGCGAGTCGGCGGCCGACAGGATGCGGGTCAGCTGGATGGTCTGGGCCAGGGTGCTGTGGTTGGCCAGCCTGATGTCGGCGACGAAGGCCTCCCAGATGCGGGCATAGTCCTCCAGGTAGAGCCGCCGGACCTCGTTGACCAGGCGCGCCAGGGCCTGCGGGTCCTGCAGGTTGAAGGTGCGCTGCTGTTCGTTGAGCCCCAGCACCCAGCCTTCCTCATCGAACAGCTGGCGGGCCACCGTGTCGGTCTGCTTCAGGAAGGCCTGGTGGTAGCCGTCGTAGGTGTAGAGGCCGGGGATGCCCTTGGTCAGCGGTGCACCGCTGGCGCGGGCGAAGACCAGGCCGGCGGCATTGCCGGCCGCCTTGGTGAGCTTGAACTCGGGGATCTCGGAACCGACGCCGACCCGCTTGAGCCGGCTGTAGACGCGCTGCGCCAGCGACATGCGCTGCAGCGCGACGCGCGAGCTCTCGATCAGGTTCTTGTCGGCCGGTACCGGCGACAGCACCATGCCGCGGTCCAGCAGCACATTGAGGTGCTGCTCCAGCGCCGCGCGCTGCTCGTTGTTGACCTCGCGCGGCAGGTTGGCTTCCCAGTCTGCCAGGACGAGGTCCTTCAGGGCTCCGGCCGAGTAGTGCTCGCTGTCGTAGAGCATCAGGTAGGCCTTGAGCGCCTCGTACATCAGCTCGGGGTTGCGGCTCTGCGCCGAGCGCAGCAGGTCCTCGACACGGCGTGCCACCTTGGGCAGCATCGCGTCGTCCAGCAGGCGCTCGTAGGCCGCACGTGCCGCGGCGTCCATCTTTTCGCCCTGGAACAGGAAAAAGCGCCAGGAGACCGGGGCGTGCAGGTCCTCGGTGACCGGCTCGATGATGGCGAGCCGGCGCAGCTCGTTGAGCGCGGGCAGCAACTGCACCACGTCGGCGCCGGTGCCGGGATCGATCGCCTGCACGGTCTTGTTCGCCGGTGGGATGCGCTGCTCGATGGCAGCCAGGTATTTCTTGTTGTTGACGTAGCTCACGCCCCAGGCCGCCAGCGTGCCGACGGCGAGCAGGGCGATCAGCGCATAGGCGGCGGCATGCAGCCAGGCGCGCCGGCGCTCCCACTTGAGGTTGGTGCCGGCCAGCTCCGACTCCTGGAACACCACGTCCTTCAGCGTGCGGGTCAGGAAGTAGCTGCGCCCGGTGGACTTCTGCGCCGGCAGCGCGCGTCGCTCGACCTTGAAGCTGCGCGCCAGCACACCCATGATGCGGTCGATCGGCGAATCTTCCTGGGTGCCGCTGGTGAAGTAGACGCCGCGCAGGATCATCGCCTCGTCGAACTGGGAGCCGGCGAAGGCATTGACCAGGAACTCGCCCAGCACCTCGCGCACCCCGGCGAACTGTTGCGGGAAGCTGTAGATCAGTGCGCGGCGGCTCGGGTCGCGCTCGGCCTCGAGGCGCTCCAGCGAGCCTTCGAAGAGGCGCTTGGACAGCGCTTCGAACTCGGTCGCGAAGGTCTGGCCGAGGGCGGCCTTCTCCAGTGCCGGCGCGCGGTCCTGGTAGGCCATCGTGAAGCCCAGCACCTGCTCGCGCTCTTCCTTCGTGAGCTTGTCGAAGTACTCGGTGAAGCCGGGCAGCAGGTCGGTTTTGGTGACCAGCAGGTAGATGGGGATGCGCACGCCCAGCTGCTGGTAGAGCTCCTGGATGCGCTGGCGCACCGTCTGTGCGTAACGCTCGCGCTCGGGGCCGGCATGCGACAGCATGTCGGAGACGCTGATCGTCACCAGCACGCCGTTGATCGGACGGCGCGGACGGTTCTTGCGCAGCAGCTGCAGGAAACCCTGCCAGGCGGTGGCGTCGTCCTGCTGGTTGCTGTCCTGGGTGGTATAGCGGCCGGCGGTGTCGAGCAGGATGGCCTGGTTGGTGAACCACCAGTCGCAGTTGCGGGTGCCGCCGACGCCGCGGATGGCTTCCTTGCCGAACTTCTCGGCCAGCGGGAATTCGAGGCCGGAGTTGATCAGCGCGGTGGTCTTGCCCGAGCCCGGCGCGCCGATGATGATGTACCAGGGCAGGTGGTAGAGGTAGCCGCGCCCGAGCTTGTGGCTGAGGCTGGCCTTGCCGCCCAGCCCGGCCTTGCGCAGCGTTTCCAGCGCGTCCTTGAAGCGGCCTTCGATCAGCACCACTTCCTGGCTGCCGGCGCTCGGCGGTGGCGCCGCCGCGGCCTGCTGGGCGAAACCCTGCACCAGCTTCTCGCTCGCCTTGCGGGCGCGCCAGGCGACATAGAGCTGGCGCGCGACGATCAGCAGCACGATCAACCCGATCAGCGCGAGCCGCGCCCACAGGCTGTCCAGCGGGCGCAACTGGCCGATGGAGACCAGCGGCCCGACGATCCAGATCACGATGGACAGCGCGATCAGGCCCAGCGCCAGCATCACCCAGCGGTTGAAGATCCAACCCAATATCTTCTTCATCATCTTTCCTAGAGCCGCGAGGCTGCCTCAGGCGGGCTTGTTGCTGACGAACACGGTGATCTCGACACGGCGGTTGCGGGCGCGCCCGGCCGCGCTGTCGTTGGGCGCGATGGCCTCGGAGTCGGCGCGGCCCTCGGCTTGCAGGCGGCTCGCGTCCATCTTGCCGGCCAGCAGGTTGGCCACCGACTTGGCGCGGTCCTGCGACAGGTGCCAGTTGGAGGGGAAGCGCGCCGAGCGGATCGGCTGGTTGTCGGTGTGGCCCGTGATCAGCACCCGGCCGTTGACGGAGTTGACCGCATCGGCGATGCGCAGCATCAGCGGCTCGCGTGCCGCGGCCAGCGTCGCGCTGCCCGGGTCGAACAGGCCGTCGCCGCGGATGGTCACGATGCTGCGGTCGGCGAAGTCGCGCACGTCGACCAGGCCCTGCTGGATCTCCGGCGCGAGGAAGTGCGCCAGGCGCGGGCGGACCGCCGGTGGCGGAGTCACCGGGGAGGCCTGGGCCGGACGCACCTTGATGCCGCCGATCGCCGAGAAGAGCGGGTCGGAGGCGCGCGCCAGCGCATAGCTGAAAGCCATGTAGCCGCCCAGCAGCACCAGCGCCACGACGGCGCCGAAGATCCACAGCGGCATCGCCGTGGACCACTTGCGCTTGGGCAGCACGGCGGGCGCCCAGTGCTGTGCCAACGCCGGCTCGAAATTGCCGCGCTGGCGGCGGATCAGCTGGGCCAGGCGCTCGCGCAGGACCTGCAGCTCGGTGCGGCCGTTCTCGATGACCCGGTAGCGGCCCTCGAAACCGAGCGCGATGCAGGTGTAGATCAGTTCCAGCAGCTCGATGTTGTCGGCCGGGTTCTGGGCCAGCCGGGTCAGCAGCTGGAACACTTTCTCGCCGCCCCAGGCCTCGTTGTGGAACATCACCAGCAGGCTGTGGCGGCCCCAGACGCCCGAGCCGCCCCAGGGCGTGCTGGCGGCGGTCTCGTCGAGCACGGTGCAGAGGATGTAGCGTGCCGCGATGACCTTCTCGTTGGCGATGTTGGCCGAGCGTGCGGCGTTCTCGAACTGGCGAATGCCCTGCGCCAGGTTGTCGCGCAGGCCGGCGACGTCCTGGTGCACCGTGATCGAGCGCATCTGCGCGATCATGTTCAGGAGCGGGTTGGCGGCAGCGATCAGCGGGTTGAAGCCGGCCGGGTGCCAGGCGATGTCGGCCGCCGCGTCGCGGGTGTAGCCGTTCGACGCGGGTGCCGGCATCGCGCCAGGACGGGCGCCGGGAGTGGGCATCACGAAGGTCTGCCCGATGTCGAAGCCGGCGAACGGGTCGTTGGAGGGGGTCATGGAGGACACCTTAAAGTCAGGCGGCGGTCAGGCGGCGTGGAAGGCGGGGGCGGGGCGGAAGCCGCGGGGAAACACGGCGCCCGGCCTCAGCGCTCCCGGATGGCCCAGAACTCGAGCTGCAGCCCGGGGAACTCGCCGGCGATGTGCATCGCCATCGCGCCGGACTTCTTCAGCTGCTCCCACAGGTCGCCATGGCGCTCCAGCTCGAAGTAGTGGAAGCCGGCGTGGTAGGGCAGCTCGCGCGGCGCCACCGCCAGCCCGCGCAGCGTGATGCCGGGCAGCTGCAGGTTGACCAGGTCGCGGATCTTGTCCACCGGCCCGAGCTTGACCTGCGAGGGGAAGCGGGTGCGCAGCTGCTCGCCGGGCACCTGGGCGTTGACCGCCAGCACGAAGTTGGCGCTTTTCATCAGCTCCAGGTCGGCGATGGAGGCCGTGCGCACGCCGTACTTGCGGTCCACCAGGTCGATCGCGATGGCGCGCTGCTCCAGCACCGTGCCCAGCAGCGCTCGCAGCTCGGCCACCACGGCGCCGAAGCTGCGCTCCAGGTCTTCGTGCAGGTAGTCGGGCATCTGGCGCGGCCGGCGTGTCGGGTTGCCGAAGATGGCCAGGTCACCGGCGGCTTCCAGGCAGGTGCGGTAGAGCAGCTCCGGGTGCACCAGGTAAAGCTTCGAAAGGTGAGTGAACAGAGGCTCGTAACGGTTGACGGTCTGCAGCATCAGGAAGTCGGCGATCTCGGCGACCCCGCCCGCACCGGGTTTGCCCATGCGCGCGGCCAGTGCTTCACCGCGCTGCGCCATCAGGGCTTGCACCTCGCGGGCATAGCCGGCCAGACGGGCGTGGCCGGCCACCGCCAGCATCGGCGGGATGTAGCCGCGGTCCACCAGCAGCTGGTTGTCGGCCTTGCGCTCGACGATGCGCACCACGCCGACCGACTGGTAGGCCTCGGTCGCGTCGCGCTGCAGCATCAGGCGCGCGTGCAGATCGCCGACCTGGATGTCGGCGGTGTTGTCGAAGCCGGCCGAGGCGTCCTGCACCTGTACGTCGCGGGCGATGTAGCGCAGCAGCGCCGCGTCGTCCTCGTCCTCCATGCCTGCTTCCTGGGCGGTGGGGCGGCGCGACGGCACGGCCAGCACGACCACCTGGTCTTTGATGTCGACGGGGAAGTCGAAGGCCGCGGGCAGGGGGTCGAGCGCCGGCGCGTCGATCGGGGTGCCGTCCGGCAGCACGCCGCGCACCTTGAGCAGCTGCACCCGGCCCAGCATCAGGCTGGCGTCGTCGAGCTCGTACTCGACCCAGCCCCAGCGGTAGGCGGCGGTGGTGGACAGGCGCTGGTCGACCCAGCGCTCGATGTGGCGGTCTTGCTGTTGAAAGTGCTGCGGCTGGAGGAACATGCCCTCCGTCCACACCACGCGGCGAAAGCTCGACATGAATCCGCTTCCCTCGGGACGTGTGACTGAAAAATCGGCTCGCGGCACCGGCCCGGCCCGTGCCGCCTCGATCTGCTGACTTATTTGCGCGCGACCGACAGGTCGACGGCGCGCGGGCCGGCGGTGATACGCACGACCTGCTTTTTGCCCAGGTTCAGGCCGCCCACGGCGCGCCAGCGGGCGTTTTCGAGATCGCGGTAGGCGACCAGCACGGCGACAAAACGGGTGTCGGGCTTGGCGATGCGCTTGAGCGACAGGTTCTGCCCCGGCTGCAGCACGAACTCATCGCGGGTATTGAGATCGGCCGCCAGGGTCTCGCGGTCCTTGTCAAACAGCGAGAAGAAGTCGGCCGACTCGAAAGCCGCCGGGGTCTTCAGTTCATACACCCGGACCATCACCGGCGAGGGCCGGTTGCGGGTGTCGGGGTTGACGTCGGCCGTGCCGACGAGCTGAATCTCGACCTGTGTGGGCTTCGGCGTGCTCGAGCAGCCCCACAGCAGGGCGGCCAGACCGACCACGAAGAGACGTTTCAGCAGGTCGGGAAGGAGTCGGCTCATTGGATATTCCGTTGCAAACATCGATCGAAGTGAGGGCGCTCGGGCCTTTCGCGTAAGGACATGCGCGGCCCGCGCCCTGAGTCGCCGCACGATTATGGGTCGCGTCGGACACGGAAGAAAGCATCCTGCCCGTGGACCACCAAGAACTAGGGGGCCGGGCCCGGGCGAGCGGCAAAGGGGTCGCGGGGGGCAAAAACCGGCCCTCGGACTCCCCTACCTTACGATCCCCTAACCCTTGGGGTAGCGCCTGCACCGGGGCGATCCTAGACTGCCGGCAATTCAAACGAAATGGCGCAGATTGTGTGCCGCTGAGGTGTCTTCCGTGATCGATCTCGATGTTTTGCTGGCCCCTGTCTCCGAGTCCTCGCCCTGCGGCGATGACCTGGAGTACGACGCCCAGTTCATGGCGTTGGAGCAGGCGGCGCGCGGCAAGGCCGAGCAGCAGTTCGGCGACACCGTGGTCGCGGCGGAGGAGCCCGACTGGGGCGAGGTGATCGATACGGCCACCGCGCTGCTGCTGCGCACCAAGGATCTGCGCATCGCAACCTACCTTGCGCGCGGCCTGGCCCGCACCGGCGGCCCGGCGGGCCTGGGCCGCGGCCTGGAGCTGCTGCACGGATTGTGCGAGCGCTACTGGGACCAGCTGTATCCCCAGCTCGACGCCGACGACGGTTTCGATCCCATCATGCGCATGAACGCACTGGCGCCGCTGGCTCATCCCGAGGCGGGCCTGCGCGAGCTGCGTGAAGGCCCCTGCGTGCGCACCCGTGGCGGCGCGATCAGCGTCAAGCAGATCGAGTACGCGCTTGCACTCGTCGAGCCGCCGGCCGGACAAGCGCTGCCCTCGGAGCAGGAGATCCTGTCGGCCTTTCGCGAGGCGGCCGCGGCCGACGCCGGTTTCGTGGAGGGCATGCGCCGCGCCAGCGTGCAGGCCAATGCCTTGCAGACCTGGCTGAACGAAAAGATCGGCTCCGACCAGGCGGTGGACCTGCGCCCGCTGCGCCTGATCCTCAATGCGGTGACGAAGATGGTCGACCAGGTCGCGGCGCCTGCCGAGGCCGCCGCGGACGCCGCGGGCGAGGTGCCGGCAGGCGAGGGTGCCGGCGCCGGCTCCCCCGTCCGTGTTGCGGTGCCGGGCGAGATGCGCAGCCGTGAGGACGTGCTGCGCATGCTGGACAAGGCGATCGAGTTCCTGGAGCGCAACGAGCCCACCAACCCGGCCCCCTTGCTGCTGCGGCGTGCGCAGCGCTTGATGACGATGAACTTCCTGGAGATCATCGAGGACATGACGCCCGACGGCGCCAGCACCGTGCGCAACCTGGCGGGCATTCGCGAATGACCTGGATGGCCCGCAGCGCCCCGGTGCCGAGCCCGAGCGTCTACGTCTTGTATTCATTGTGATGTCACGGACCGCAGCGCCTGCACGCACGGTCCCGCTTTCTACCCTAGGAGAACCCCATGGCCACCAGCAGCCAGAAATTCATTGCCAGGAATCGTGCGCCCCGCGTGCAGATCGAGTACGACGTGGAGCTGTACGGGGCCGAGAAGAAGGTCCAGCTGCCTTTTGTCATGGGGGTGTTGTCGGACCTGTCTGGCAAGCCGGCCGATCCGTTGGCGCCGGTGGCTGACCGCAAGTTCCTCGACATCGACGTCGACAACTTCGATTCGCGCATGAAGTCGATGAAGCCGCGGGTGGCCTTCCAGGTGCCCAACACGCTGACCGGCGAAGGCAACATCAGCGTCGACATCACCTTCGACAGCATGGATGACTTCTCGCCGGCCGCGGTCGCGAAGAAGGTCGACGCGCTGAACAAGCTGCTCGAAGCTCGCCAGCAGCTGGCCAACCTGGTCACCTACATGGACGGCAAGACCGGCGCCGAGGAGCTGATCGCCAAGGTCCTGCAGGACCCGGCGCTGCTGCAGTCGCTGGCTGCCAACCAGAAGCCGGCCGAAGAAGGCGGTGCGGCCTGAGGTCGCTCGACTGAAGTCGCTCGAACCACTCAGGAGTTCTATTCATGGCTGACACACAACAACAGCAGACCCAGCTCGAAGGCGTCACCTTCGAAGGCAACGAACTCGGCGCGCTGCTCCAGCGCGAGTTCAAGCCCAAGACCGACGAGGCCAAATCCGCCGTCGAGACCGCCGTCCAGACCCTGGCGCAGCAGGCGCTGTCGCAGACCAAGCTGATCGGCTCGGACGTCGTCAAGTCCATCGAGGCGATGATCGCTGCGATCGACAAGAAGCTGTCGGACCAGATCAACCTGATCCTGCACCACAACGACTTCCAGAAGCTCGAAGGCGCCTGGCGCGGTCTCCACTACCTCGTCAACAACACCGAAACCGACGAGCAGCTCAAGATCCGCGTGATGAACATCACGAAAAGCGAGTTGGGCAAGACCCTCAAGCGCTACAAGGGCACGGCCTGGGACCAGAGCCCGATCTTCAAGCGTGTCTACGAGGAAGAGTACGGCCAGTTCGGCGGCGAGCCCTTCGGCTGCATGGTGGGCGACTACCATTTCGACCACAGCCCGCCCGACGTCGAGCTGCTGGGCGAGATGGCCAAGGTCTGCGCCGCCGCGCACATGCCCTTCATCGCCGGCGCTTCGCCGACCACGATGCAGATGGAGACCTGGCAGGAGCTGGCCAACCCGCGCGACCTGACCAAGATCTTCACGACGCCCGAGTACGCGGCCTGGCGCTCGCTGCGCGAGTCCGACGACTCCCGCTATATCGGCCTGGCGATGCCGCGTTTCCTGTCGCGCCTGCCCTACGGTGCGCGCACCAACCCGGTGGAAGAGTTCGACTTCGAGGAAGACACCGGCGCGGCCGACCACCACAAGTACACCTGGGCCAATGCCGCCTACGCGATGGCGACCAACATCAACCGCTCCTTCAAGGAGTTCGGCTGGTGCTCGCGCATCCGCGGCATCGAGTCGGGCGGCGCGGTCGAGGGCCTGCCGGCCCACACCTTCCCGACCGACGACGGCGGCGTGGACATGAAGTGCCCGACCGAGATCGCGATCTCCGACCGCCGCGAGGCCGAACTCGCCAAGAACGGCTTCATGCCGCTGGTGCACCGCAAGAACAGCGACTTCGCTGCCTTCATCGGTGCCCAGTCGCTGCAGAAGCCGACCGAGTACGACGATCCGGACGCCACCGCGAACGCCAACCTGGCGGCGCGCCTGCCGTATCTGTTCGCGACCTGCCGCTTCGCGCACTACCTGAAGTGCATCGTGCGCGACAAGATCGGCTCGTTCAAGGAGCGCGACGACATGCAGGTGTGGCTCCAGAACTGGATCACCCAGTACGTGGACGGCGACCCCGCCCACTCGTCCGAACAGACCAAGGCGCGCAAGCCGCTGGCCGCCGCCGAGGTTGTCGTGGAGGAAGTCGAGGGCAACCCCGGCTACTACACCTCCAAATTCTTCCTGCGACCGCACTACCAGCTCGAAGGCTTGACCGTCTCCTTGCGGTTGGTATCCAAGCTGCCGTCAGTCAAGGGGGCTTAAGCCGCACGTCGGCTTACTGAAGCGTTGACCCGAAAGGGTCAGCAAAAGAAGACGCAGTACTTTCCATCACTGTCATTGCAAATAGGAGCGCGACATGGCTGTAGATATGTTTCTGAAGATCGACGACGTCAAGGGCGAGTCGGTAGATTCGAAGCACAAGGGCACGATCGACGTGCTGGCCTGGAGCTGGGGCATGTCCCAGTCCGGCACCACCCATCTGGGCGGTGGCGGCGGCTCGGGCAAGGTCTCGGTGCAGGACATTTCCCTGACCAAGTACGTCGACAAGTCCTCGCCGACCCTGATGCTGGCCTGCTGCAACGGCAAGCACTACAAGGAAGCCGTGCTGACCGTGCGCAAGGCCGGCGAGAAGCCGCTCGAGTACATCAAGATCACGATGAAGGAAGTCCTCATCTCCAACCTGAGCACCGGCGGCTCGGGGGGGGAGGACCGCCTGACCGAAAACGTGACCCTGAACTTCGCCGAGTTCAAGATCGAGTACGCCCCGCAGAAGCCGGACGGTACCGGCGAAGCGGTGGTCGAAGCGGCCTGGAACATCGCCGAGAACGTCAAGGTCTAAAGGCCTGCGTTCAGAATGCAGGCCCCCCGGGGCCTGCCTTTTCCATTCTGGCCCTCTCCAGGGTGCGCATCGTGCAGGAGCGCATCGCGGCGAGGTCCGGACCCAGCCCTTTGCGGGCCGAGCCTGTCGCTCGGACCCCTCTAACGAAAGCGAGCCATGTCTCACGGCGACATGTTTCTCAAGGTCAACGGCAGCCGCTCCGGCGGTATCAAGGGAGAGGCCAACGACCAGGCGCATCGTGACGAGATCGACCTGCTCGGCTGGTCCTGGGGCATGCGGTCGGCCAGCGCGATGGGCGGCGGCGGCACCCAGGTCAAGACGACGGTGGAATCGCTGCACGTCACCAAGGAGGTCGACATGGCCTCCACCGCGCTGATGTCCGTGATGCGCAACAACGAGCTGCTGACCAAGGTGGTGCTGACGGTGCGCAAGGCCGGCGGCCTGCCGATCGACTACTTCATCGTGACCCTGGAGAACGCGCGCATCACCTCCTACGACGTCACCACGATGAGTGGCGCCAACGACATCCTGCTCGAAAAGCTGACCTTCTCGTTCCAGAAGATCACGGCCGAATACGCCGGTCAGGACGACCGGGGCATGAAAAAGGGCAGCATGAACTTCACGGCGGAGGTCAACTGAGATGGCCGCCACCCGATCCGAAGAACTGCTGAAGGCCGGCGACCCGCAGGCTGCCCTCAAGGCCCTGCAGGACGAAGTGCGCGCCGCCCCGGCCGACGCCAAGAAGCGCGTGTTCCTGTTCCAGCTGCTGTGCGTGCTGGGCCAGTGGGAGCGTGCGCTCAACCAGCTCAATGTCGCTGCCGAGCTCGACCCCTCGGCGCTGGCGATGGCCCAGACTTACCGCGAGGCCATCAAGTGCGAGCTGCTGCGCGCCCAGGTCTTCGAAGGCCGCAAGGTGCCCATGCTGTTCGGCGAGCCCGAGCCCTGGATCGCGCTGCTGATCGAGGCGCTGCTGCGTGAAGGGCAGGGCCAGCCGGCCGACGCCCGCGCGCTGCGCGACCAGGCTTTCGAGCAGGCGCCGGCCGGCTCCGGCAAGACCGGCGAGACGCCGTTCGCCTGGATCGCCGATGCCGACATGCGGCTCGGCCCGGTGCTCGAGGTCATCATCAACGGCAAGTACTACTGGGTGCCCTTCGCGCGCTTGGCGCGGCTCGAGATCGAAGCGCCCGCCGACCTGCGCGACGCAGTCTGGATGCCGGCGCAGCTGCAGTTCGAGAACGGCGGCGAAACCGTCGGCCTGATTCCCACGCGTTATCCCGGCAGCGAAAAGAGCGCCGACGGGCTGCTCGCGCTGGCGCGCAAGACCGAGTGGCAGGAGCCGGCGCCCGGCTTTTATGTCGGCCTGGGCCAGCGCGTGCTGGCCACCGACGGCGGCGACCTGTCGCTGATGGACCTGCGGGGCATCGAGTGGGACGCCGCACCGGCGGAGCCGGCAGCAGAAAGCGCCGAAGGCGGGTGACCGGTGGCCGAGCTGACCCCCCAGGAACGCCTGCAGCCGGCCCTGCTGGACCGGCTGACCGACGACGACCCCTCGAAAACCGTCGAGCCTCGCGAACTGCGCGTGCTGAGCAAGTCGCGCCTGCGCGAGGCGGTGTTGCGCGACCTGGCCTGGCTGTTCAACTCGACCCGCATGTCCGGCCACACCGACTGGCAGAGCCTGCCGCATGCCGAGCGCTCGGTGGTCAACTTCGGCCTGCCGGCGCTGTCCGGGGAGACCGCCTCGACCCTGGACATCGTCAACCTGGAGGCCGACGTCAAGCGCGCCATCCTGGACTTCGAGCCCCGCATCATGGCTGCCAGCCTCAAGGTGGAAGCCCTGGTATCGGAACTGCAGATGGACCATCACAATGTCGTGAGCCTGCGCATCTCGGGCCACCTGTGGGCCCAGCCGGTGCCTTTCGAGCTGCTGCTGCGCACCGAGGTCGACCTGGAGACCGGCCAGGTCGAGATCCAGGAGCTGACGCGCTGAGCTCGCGCGGCCCCGAGATGGTCCGGCCCGCCCTCGCTTTCCCCACCCCGGCCGCCCGCGCCCCACGACCGGGTCGCCCGCAGTCTTAGACAGAGTCACATGGATCCCCGGCTGCTTCGCTACTACAACCAGGAACTGCAGCATCTGCGCGAGATGGGCGCGGAGTTCGCGCAGCAGTTCCCGAAGATCGCCGGCCGCCTCGGCATGGACGGCATCGAGGTCGCCGACCCCTATGTCGAGCGCCTCCTCGAAGGTTTCGCCTTCCTCGCCTCGCGCGTGCAGCTCAAGATCGACTCCGAGTTCCCGCGCTTTACCCAGCGGCTGCTGGAGATCGTCTACCCCAACTACCTGGCGCCCACGCCCGCGATGGTGATGGCGCAGTTCCGCCCCGACCTCAACGACGGCAACCTGGCGCGCGGCTTCACGATTGCCCGCGGCAGCTCGATGCGCAGCCTGCTCGGCAAGGGCGACGAGACGCCCTGCCAGTTCCGCATTGCGAGCGACGTCACGCTGTGGCCGATCGAGATCGCCTCGGCCTCCTATTTTTCCTACGCTCCCGACCTGCCGCTCAACCAGCTGGCGGTCGGCCGGCGTGTCAAGGGTGGGGTGCGCCTGAAGCTGCGCTGTACCGCCGGGCTCAACTTCAACCAGATCGCGCTCGACACGCTGAGGGTGCACCTCTCCGGCGGCGACGAGATCGCCTACAAGCTCTACGAGGCCATCCTCGGCGGCACCCTCGGTGCCATGGTGGTGCCGACCGCCCGGCCGGTGCCCTGGCACCAGGCGCTGCCGGCCAGCGCCGTGACGCCGGCCGGCTTCGACGACAGCGAGGCGCTGCTGCCGGTCGGCCTGCGCAACTTCCAGGGCTACCGGCTGCTGCAGGAGTACTTCACCTTTCCGCAGCGTTTCCTGATGTTCGACATCGGCTCGCTGGCGCCCGCCTTGTCGCGCCACAGCGGCAACGAGATCGAGGTCGTGCTGCTGCTCGACCGCAGCGACGCGAGCCTGGAGAACGTGGTCGACGCGGGCAACTTCTCGCTCTACTGCTCGCCGGCCATCAATCTGTTCGAGCGCCGCTGCGACCGCATCCACATCACCGACAACAACCACGACTACCACGTGGTGCCGGACCGCACCCGGCCGATGGACTTCGAGGTCTACGACGTCAGCTCGGTGACGGGTTACGGGGTCGGCGCGGACAGCGAGCACCGCTTTCTGCCTTTCTACGCCGCCTTCCATGCCAAGGACGGCGCCCACCACGCCTACTACAGCCTGCAGCGCGAGCCGCGCCTGCTGTCCACCGAGCAGAAGCGCCGCGGCGCGCGTTCGAGCTATGTCGGCAGCGAGGTCTACCTCTCGCTGGTCGACCCCCGCGAGGCGCCTTTCGCCGAGGACCTGCGCCAGCTGGCCGTCACGGCGCTGTGCACCAACCGCGACCTGCCGCTGCACATGCCGCTGGGCATCGGCAAGACCGACTTCGTGCTCGACATGGCGGCACCGGTCGAGGCGGTGCGGGCCATCAAGGGACCGTCGCGCCCGCATTCGGCGATCCGCGAAGGCGCGGCGAGCTGGAAGTTCGTCAACCAGCTTTCGCTGAACTACCTGTCGCTGCTCGACACCGACGCACGCGAAGGCGCCGCGGCGCTGCGCGACCTGCTGTCGCTCTACGCGCAAAGCGGCGACGCGAGCCTGCTCAAGCAGATCGACGGGCTGCGTTCGGTCAGCACCAAACCCACCGTGCGGCGCTTCCCGGTGCCCGGGCCCATCACCTTCGGGCGCGGCATCGAGATCGGCCTGGAGGTCGACGAGTTCGCCTTCCAGGGTGCCAGTGCCTTCCTGTTCGGCTCGGTGCTGGCGACCTTCTTCAGCCGTTATGTCTCGATCAACGCCTTCACCGAAACCGTGCTGCGCTCGACCAGCCGCGGCCAGCTGATGCGCTGGGTGCCGAGATGCGGAAGCCGGGCGATCCTGTGAGCCAGACGCCGACCTCCGCAGAGACCGGCGCAGCACCTGCGGCACCGCTCGCCAGTCCCGCGGGCCCGGGCGCCCCGGCCCGCAAGGGACCGCCGGCGCTGCTGTGGCAGCGCCTGGAGGCCGAGCCCTGGCGGCACGACTTCTACTGGGCGATGCGGCGCATCGAGT
Organism: Aquabacterium sp. A7-Y; assembly: GCF_026153205.1. Taxonomy (GTDB): domain Bacteria; phylum Pseudomonadota; class Gammaproteobacteria; order Burkholderiales; family Burkholderiaceae_C; genus Caldimonas. The sequence continues at coordinate 26,928 of NZ_JAPFBW010000030.1, forward strand.
GTCACTACACCGACCGCCCGCGCCTGGGCCTGGGGCTGCGGCCGGTGGACGAGCCGGTGCGCCTGGGGCAGGAGCCGGCACTCGATTTCGCGCCGGCCTCGCTGTCGGGCTTCAAGCCCGGTGACGGCGGCCGGCCGCCGCGCATGGAGGTGCGCTTTTTCGGGCTGTTCGGCCCCAACGGGCCGCTGCCGCTGCACCTGACCGACTACGCGCGCGAGCGCCTGCTGCACCACGGCGATCGCAGCTTCGCGCGTTTTGCCGACGTCTTCCACCACCGCCTGCTGCTGCTGTTCTACCGGGCCTGGGCGCAGGCCCAGCCGACCGTGTCGCTGGACCGGCCGCGCGACGACCGCTTCGCCAGCTATGTCGGCTCGCTGTTCGGCATCGGCAGCGCGCCGCTGCAGCATCGCGATGCGCTGCCCGACAACGCCAAGCTGCACTTTGCCGGCCTGCTGGTGCGCCAGGTGCGCAATGCCGAAGGGCTGCAGGCCTTCCTGCAGGGCTACTTCGGCCTGCCGACCCGCGTCGAGCAGTTCGTCGGCCACTGGATGAACCTGCCGCAGGACCAGCGCACCCGGCTGCATCGCGAACCGTCCGAGAGCAAGCAACTGGGCGTGGGCGCCGTGGTGGGCCGGCGTGTCTGGGACCGCCAGCACAAGTTCCGCATCCACCTGGGCCCGCTGACGATGGCGCAGTACCTGCACTTCCTGCCCGGCGGCGAGGGGCTGGAGCCGCTGGTCGCGGCAGTGCGCCAGTACATCGGCTTCGAGCTGGACTGGGACGTGCGCCTGATCCTGCGTGCCGACGAGGTGCCGCGCGGCCGGCTCGGCATGCATTCCCGGCTGGGCTGGACCACCTGGGGCGGCCCCCGGCGCAACGCCGGCGATGCCGAGCCGCTGACCATCCACCCCGAGCAGGTGCGCAGCCGGCGCCGGCGGGCCGCCGAGGGAGCGGCAGCCGCAGGGGCGCCCACCGCGGCATCCGACACCAACACCAACACCGACACCACCCGAGCGATGTTCGCTTGAGGCCTACGAATTGAAGGAGAGAACCATGAGTGAGATCAGCCGCGTGGCTTTGTTCGGCAAGCTCAACACCGTCGCCTACAAGGCGGTCGAGGGCGCCACGGTGTTCTGCAAGCTCCGGGGCAACCCGTATGTCGAGCTGGAGCACTGGGTCTCGCAGATCGTGCAGGTGGCCGACAGCGACTGGCATCGCATCATCAAGCACTACCAGCTCGACGTCTCGGTGCTGGCCAAGGACATCACCAATGCGCTGGACCGCCTGCCGCGCGGCGCCACCGCGATCTCGGACCTGTCGGACAACATCTCCAACGCGGTCGAGCGCGGCTGGGTCTACGGCTCGCTGAAGTACGGCGAGGCCCAGGTGCGCACCGGCCACGTGCTGGTGGGCCTGCTCAAGACCTCCTTCCTGCGCAACGCGCTGTTCGGCATCTCGCGCCAGTTCGAGCGCATCCGCCCGGACGACCTGGCCGAGGACTTCGAGACCATCGTTGCCGGCTCGCCGGAGGAAGGCCTGGCCTCCACCGACGGCAGCTCCCTGGGCGGCGCCGCCCCCGGCGAGGCCAGCGGCGCGATGCCGGCCGCGCAGATGGGCAAGCAGGAGGCGCTCAAGCGCTTCACGGTGGACCTCACCGAGCAGGCGCGTTCCGGCAAGATGGACCCCATCGTCGGCCGCGACGATGAGATCCGCCAGGTCATCGACATCCTGATGCGCCGGCGCCAGAACAACCCCATCCTGACCGGCGAGGCCGGCGTCGGCAAGACTGCGGTGGTGGAAGGATTCGCGCAGCGTATCGTCAAGGGCGACGTGCCGCCGGCGCTCAAGGACGTCGAGCTGCGCACCCTGGACATCGCGCTGCTGCAGGCCGGCGCCAGCATGAAGGGCGAGTTCGAGCAGCGCCTGCGCCAGGTCATCGAGGAGGTGCAGGCTTCGCCCAAGCCCATCATCCTCTTCATCGACGAGGCTCACACCCTGGTGGGCGCGGGCGGCGCGGCCGGCACCGGCGACGCGGCGAACCTGCTCAAGCCGGCCTTGGCACGCGGCACCTTGCGCACCGTCGCGGCCACCACCTGGGCCGAGTACAAGAAGTACTTCGAGAAGGACCCTGCGCTGACCCGCCGCTTCCAGATGGTGCAGGTCGACGAGCCCTCGGAGCAGAAGGCCATTTTGATGCTGCGCGGCGTCGCCACGATGATGGAAAAGCACCACAAGGTGCAGATCCTCGACGAGGCGCTGGAAGCGGCGGTCAAGCTCTCGCACCGCTATATCCCGGCGCGCCAGCTGCCGGACAAGGCGGTCAGCCTGCTCGACACCGCCTGCGCGCGCGTCGCGGTGAGCCTGCACGCCACCCCCGCCGAGGTCGAGGACAGCCAGCGCCGCATCGAGGCGCTGGAGACCGAGCTGGGCATCATCGGCCGCGAGAAGAGCATCGGCATCGACACCAGCGAACGCGAGGCGAACTGCAACGCCCTGCTGGCGACCGAGCGTGAACGCCTCGAAAACCTGACCGTGCGCTGGAACAGCGAACGCGGCCTGGTCGACGACCTGCTCTCGATCCGCGCCCGGCTGCGCGGCGGGGTGAGGTCGGTGGAGGGCACCGGCAGCGCGCTCGAAGCGTCCGCCGAAGCCGTCACGCCGGACGAACAGAAGCTCACCGAGAGCGACCGCGCCGCGCTGCTGGAACAGCTCAAGAGCGTGCAGGCGCGCCTGACCGAGCTGCAGGGCGAGAGCCCCCTGATCCTGCCGACGGTGGACTACCAGGCAGTCGCCAGCGTGGTTGCGGACTGGACCGGCATCCCGGTCGGCCGCATGGCCCGCAACGAGATCGAGACGGTGCTGAACCTGGCGAAGGCGCTGGGCCAGCGCGTCATCGGCCAGGACCACGCGATGGAGATGATCGCCAAGCGCATCCAGACCTCGCGCGCCGGCCTCGACAACCCGAGCAAGCCGATCGGCGTCTTCATGCTGGCTGGCACCTCCGGCGTCGGCAAGACCGAGACGGCGCTGGCGCTGGCCGAGGCGCTGTACGGCGGCGAGCAGAACCTCATCACCATCAACATGAGCGAGTACCAGGAGGCGCACACGGTGTCGTCCCTGAAGGGCGCGCCCCCGGGTTATGTCGGCTACGGCGAGGGCGGGGTGCTGACCGAGGCGGTGCGGCGCAAGCCCTACAGCGTGGTGCTGCTCGACGAGGTCGAGAAGGCCCACCCGGATGTACACGAGCTGTTTTTCCAGGTCTTCGACAAGGGCTGGATGGAGGACGGCGAAGGCCGCCAGATCGACTTCAAGAACACCCTGATCCTGCTGACCACCAATGCCGGCACCGACCTGATTGCCAGCATGTGCCGCGACCCCGAGCTGATGCCCGACGCCGAGGGCCTGGCCAAGTCGCTGCGCGAGCCGCTGCTGAAGATCTTCCCGCCGGCGCTGCTGGGCCGCCTCGTGACGATTCCCTACTACCCGCTCTCGGACGAGATGCTGGGCCGTATCGTCGCGCTGCAGCTGGGCCGAATCAAGAAGCGGGTGGAAGCACGCTACAAGATCCCGTTCAGCTACAGCGACGAGGTGGTCAAGCTGGTCGTCTCGCGCTGCACCGAAAGCGAATCGGGCGGCCGCATGATCGATGCGATCCTGACCAACACCATGCTGCCGGACATCTCACGCGAGTTCCTCGGCCGCATGATGGAAGGGCGGGATATCACGGGGGTGCGCATCGACGTGGCCAATGGGGAGTTCGCCTATAACTTTGCCTAGGGAGAGGACCACACCATGCCTGCCGAAATACAGAGTTCAGTGGGGTATCGGGGCGCCAACCGCCCCGATGACGTGATCATCGTCCAGCGCCTGCTGATGCAGCGAGGCCTGGACACGGGCGGTGCCGACGGCCAGTGCGGCCGGCGCACCCTGGCATCGATCCGCACCTTCCAGACCGGCTTCCTGAGGAACCCGGACGGCCGCATCGATCCGGGCGGCACCAGCTGGCGCCGCCTGGTCGGCAGCGCGACGGCGCCAGTCCCGCCGGTCACGCCGCCGGCGCCGGCCGACGGCACGCTGACCCGCCTGCTGCCGCGGCCCGACCGCAGCACCATGAACCCGGGCCTGGTGGCGGTGAGCAACCGCTACATGACCGAGAAGCTCGGCAACCCGCGCAACAGCTACACGCAGGACTGCCAGTCGATGACCAACGAGAGGCTCAAGCGCCACGTTGTCACGCGCAGCGTCGGCCCCTTCCGCGTCACCGGCCTGAGGCCGGCGGTGGACAGCCTGCAGACGGTGCTGGACGAGGTGAACCAACGGCATCGTGAGGTCTACACCGCACTCGGCACCGCCGGCATGTTGTGCTGCCGCCTGGTGCGTGGCTCGACCAGCTCGATCTCCAACCATGCCTGGGGCACCGCGATCGACCTCAAGCTCAATGGCCTGCTGGACCGCCGCGGCGACAACAACATCCAGTACGGTCTGGCCCTGATCGCCCCGATCTTCAACCGGCACGGCTGGTACTGGGGCGCGGCCTTCCGCACCGAGGACGCGATGCACTTCGAAGCCAGCCAGTCTTTGATCGAAGCCTGGGCGCCTGCCCTGGGGGCCTGACATGACACCAGCCACCTCGCTTTTCCATGCGCGCCGCCCGGGCCTGTCCCGACGCATCGCGCTGCTGCTGCTGGCCTGCGGGCTGGCGACCAGCGCCTGTGCCGAGGCCGACCCGCCCGCCGGACCGGCGTCGGCTCCGGCGCCCGCTGTCCTCCAGGGTCCCAAACACTGCCAGTTTGTCGTGCCGCAAGGCTGGAGCGGCTACACGGTGCGCTGGGAAGGCGCTTGCGCCAAGGGCCGGGCCTCGGGCAGCGGCGTGCTGCGAGCCTTGGAGAAGCAGCAGGTGAAGGAGGTTTTCTACGGTCGGCTCGCCGAGGGCGCACCGCAGATCGGTGTGATCGAGAAGCCCGAGGGTCTGGTCGCCGGCGAGTTCAAGCAGGGCGCCGCGGTGCCGACCGACGACCCGGGCGTGACCGTGAAGGCCTTCCGCGAGGCTGAAGCGGCTGCCCTGCAGGCCGCATCCCGCTTCAAGGCAAGCGGCAACGAGGCCTCGGGCCGCTTCTACCGCGAGAAGGCGGAGATGCTGCGGTCCCAGATGGACTGACGCGATGAGCAAGCCTTCTTCCAAAGCCCGCCGCGGCAGCGCCAAGGCGCCCGCCCACCTCTCGCTGGGCGATGCGCTGCGGCTGGCGGTCGAGATGCACCGCACGGGCGCGCTCGACGACGCCGAGACGCTCTACCAGCGCATCCTGAAGCTGGCGCCGCGGCAGGCCGACGCGCTGCATTTCCTCGGCGTGCTGCAGCACCAGCGGGGCCGCAGCGAGGAGGCCTGGCCCTTGATCGAGCGCTCGCTGCAGGCCAACTCCAAGCTGCCGGACTGGCACAACAATGCCGGCAACGTGCTGCTGGAGATGGGCCGCCTGGACGAGGCGGCCGAGGCCTACGAGCGCTGCCTGGCGCTCGCGCCCGAGCGGCCCGATCTGCTCAACAACCTGGGCGTGCTGCGCCGCGCGCAGCGCCGTCCCGACGATGCCGAAGCCGCCTACCGGCGCGCCATCGAGCTCGCGCCCGACTTCGCCGACGCCTACAACAACCTCGGCAACCTGATGTCCGACCGCGGCCGCAGCCAGGATGCGCTGGCGCTCTACATCAAGGCGATCGAGCTCAAGCCCCGCCACCCGGAGGCGCGCAAGATGCTGGGCATCGGCTACTGCGCGCTGGGCCGGGTGGAGGAGGCCGCCCGGGTGTACCGCGAGTGGCTGGCCGAGGAGCCCGGCAACCCGGTCGCGGCCCACTACCTGGCCGCCTGCTCCGGCGAGGCCGCGCCGGTGCGGGCGTCCGACGCCTATGTCGAGGACACCTTCGACCGTTTCGCCAACAGCTTCGACGCCAAGCTGGCGCGGCTCAGCTACCGGGCGCCGCAGCTGATCCAGGCGGCCGTCGAGGCCGCCTGCGGCGCGCCGCAGAAACACCTCGACGTGCTGGACGCCGGCTGCGGCACCGGCCTGTGCGGGCCGGGCCTGGCGCCCTATGCACGCCGGCTGGTGGGCGTGGACCTCTCGGGGCAGATGTTGAGCAAGGCCGAGCCGCGTGGGGTCTACGACCAGCTCACCAAGGCCGAGCTGACCGCTTTCATCGAGGCCGCGCCCGACAGCTACGACCTGATCGTCTCGGCCGACACCTTGTGCTACTTCGGTGACCTCGGCGCGGTCTCGGCTGCCGCGTGCCGGGCGCTGCGGCCGGGCGGCTGGCTGGTCTTCACCGTCGAGGCCTGGAGCGCGGACGATGTCAGCACGGGTTTCCACCTCCATCCCCACGGCCGCTACAGCCACGACGCCGCTTATGTACGGCGGGTGTTGCTGGAGGCCGGTTTCGAGCCGCCCGAGTTGCAGAGCCAGCCGCTGCGCAACGAAGGCGGCAAGCCGGTGCAAGGCTGGGTCGTCACGGCCCGGGTCCCCGACACGGCCGCCTTGCACTAGGAGCGCGCGCGGCGGCGCGTATCCACGGCACAAGGGGACCGCAGGTTAGGGATACATTTTCTTGCCTCTGTTAAGGAAAATGCTTCCATACGAACAAGAGCGCTCGTCCGGCTGGAGGGGTGGGTTTTCTTATGCAACGCGTCATGGAAGTCAGCACGCCCTTCGGCGGGGACGTGCTCCGGTTCAGCTCGATGAGGGCGCACGAGGAGCTGGGACGGCTGTTCGAGTACCAGATCGAGGCGCTGTCCGAGCGCAATGACCTGAACCCGGACGAGATCCTGGGCAAAAACGTGACGGTGCGGCTGGAACTGCCCTTCGCCGAGCCGCGCTGTTTCGACGGCTACGTCACCCGCTTCGGCCTCAGCGGCATCTCCGGCCGCTACTACCGCTACCGCCTGACGGCCCGCCCCTGGCTGTGGCTGCTGACCCGCAACAGCGACTGCCGCATCTTCCAGAACAAGACGGTGCCGGAGATCCTCAAGGAGATCTTCGACAAGTACCCCTCGGCCTCGTTCGACACCTGCCTGACCGGCAGCTACACCCCCAAGGACTACTGCGTCCAGTACCGCGAGACCGACTTCAACTTCGTCAGCCGCCTGATGGAGCAGGAGGGCATCTACTACTACTTCGAGCATGCCGACGGCCTGCACACCCTGGTGCTGGCGGACGGGCCGAGCGCGCACCGCCCGTTCAGCGACGACTACAGGACCATCCCCTTCATCCCGCACGACCGCGGCGGGCGGCTGGATCAGGAATACATCGACGAGTGGTACTTCTCGCGCGAGATCCAGCCCGGCGCCTACGTCATCGACGACTTCGACTTCACCAAGCCCAGCGCCGACCTGCGGGCCTCCACCCGGCGCGAGCGCGAGCACGCCCAGTCCTCGGGCGAGTACTACGACTACCCGGGCGAATACCGCCAGGCCAGCGACGGCGACCACTACGTCAAGGTGAGGCTCGAGGAGCTGCAGTCGCGCTACGAGCTGGTCGAGGGGGCCGGCAATGCGCGCGGCATCGCGGTGGGCTCGCTGTTCCGGCTTTCCGGCCAGCCGCGCGACGACCAGAACCGCGAGTACCTGGTGGTGCGGACCACGCTGGAGCTGGAGGACAACGGCCACGAGTCGCAGGACGGCGTCGGTGCGCGGCTGCGCTGCGGTTTCGCGGTGCTGGACAGCCGCGAGACCTTCCGGCCGCAGCGCGTCACGCCCAAGCCGGCCGTGCAGGGCCCGCAGACGGCCATCGTGGTGGGCCCCAAGGGCGACGAGATCTACACCGACGACTACGGCCGCGTGAAGGTGCAATTCCATTGGGACCGGCGTGGCGAATCGAACCAGAACAGCTCCTGCTGGGTGCGTGTCTCGCACCCCTGGGCCGGCAAGAACTTCGGCATGATCGCGATCCCGCGCATCGGCCAGGAGGTCATCGTCGACTTCCTCGAAGGAGACCCGGACAACCCGATGGTGACCGGCCGCGTCTACAACAAGGAGCACATGCCGCCCTGGACGCTGGCCGACCACAAGACCCGCACCGGCATCGTGACCCGTTCGACCCAGGGCGGCTCGACCAGCACCGCCAACGAGCTGCGTTTCGAGGACAAGAAGGGCGACGAAGAGATCTTCATCCATGCCGAGCGCCAGCTGCGCACCGAGGTCGAGGTCGACGAGCTGCGCGACGTGGGCCGCGACCGCACCACCGACATCCACGGCATCGACCGCCTCACCGTCGACAAGAGCCGCTACGAGCATGTCAAGGGCGATTTCCGTGACCTGCTGGTCGACAAGATGAGCGTGCGCCGTATCGGCGCCGGCGAGGTCGAGGAGATCACCGACGGCCTGAAGACCACCATCACCTCCGGCGGGCACGAGCACACCGTCAGCGCTGGCGGCCAGACCCTCAAGATCACCGACGGCATCGACGAGACCGTGACCGGCGCGGTGAGCCAGACCATCCAGGGCGGCGGCTACACCCAGAGCGTCACCGGCGGCAACGCGACGCACACGACCCTGGGCGGGGCCTGGAACGTCGAGGCCAGCAACGGCCTCAACATGAAAACCCCGGCGGTGATGAACATCGAGGCCCTGGGCGGCATCAACATCACGGCGCCCGCCGGGGTGAACCTGCTGGCCGGCACCAAGCTGATGGGTTATGCCACCGAAGAGGGCAACATCAAGAGCTACGACTGGGGCATCAAGGGCATCAACGTCGAGACCAAGGGGGTGGACATCGGCGCCATCACCTTCAAGGGCGAAAACGTGGCCTTCCAGAAGTCGGAGGTGGTGCTCAACAAGATCGCCACCGTGCTGCAGCTTGCCAACCCGGTGACCTTGATCTCGCAAGGCGCGATCGCGGTGCACAAAAAGGCGATGACCATCATCGGTTGAGGACCCTGGCATGACATCGAACTCCTGGTGGTCGGCGGCCGCGGTCCTGGTGATCGTGCTGGGCCTGGCCTTCTACATGGCCCACCTGAGTTACCGTGACGAGCAGCTGCGCCGCCACGGCGTGGCGGCGACCGGCCGTGTCATTTCCGTCAATCAGACCGGCAGCTGGAGCGGCAACAACCCCGAGGTGGCGCTGGCGCTGGAAGTCGCCCGGCCCGGCGAGCCGCCGTACCCGCACACGCTGACCCTGGTGGTGGCGGTGGTCCACACGCCGGCGGTCCAGCCCGGCCAGGTGCTGCGGCTCAAGATCGATCCGAAGCGGCGCGACCGCCTTGTGATCGACGAGCCCTGGGCGGCCCACAAGGACTGAGCGCATGCGAGTCGTCAAGCCCCAGCATCTGTCGGTGCTGCACCGCTGCTTCGAGCGCCAGCAGCATGCCTACCTCGGCATCGCGGTGCTGGCCTACGTGCCGCTGCAGAACGAGCCGGCGCTGCTGCCGGAGCAGGAACTGTGGCAGGAGGTCCCGCCGCTGCTGGACCCGCAGATCCCGCTCGACATGGCGCTGCCCAAGACGGGCGGGGAGTTCCTGCTGATGGGCGAGGCCTGCGCGCCTCGCGGCGAGCGCGTCGGCGGGCTCGATGTCGAGGCTCGCGTCGGGGGCCTGCGCAAGGCCCTGCGGGTGTTCGGTCCGCGCTATTGGGTCGCGGGCCGTGCCACCGAGCCGGTGCCGGTCGATGCGGTACCGCTGACCTGGGCGCAGGCCTACGGCGGCACCGACTTCGCGGAGAACCCGGCGGGCAAGGGCAGGGCGCCGGAGGAGACCTCGCACGGCCGGCTGCAGCCGCTGGCGCAGGTCGAGTACCCGAACGCACCCAGCACGTTGCCGACCGAGGTCATCGCGCCGGCCAGTTTTGCGCCCATTCCGGGCGCCTGGCCGCAGCGCAAGCGTTTCGACGGCAGCTACGACGACGCCTGGCTGAAGCAGCACTATCCCGGCCCGCCGGAGGACTTCAACTGGCGTTTCCACGGCCTCGCGAGCGAGGACCAGTGGCAGAGCGAACCCTTCCAGGGCGACGAGGCGATCGAGCTGCGGCACCTGCATCCCGAACAGCCGCACATCGAGTGCCGCCTGCCCGGCATCCGCCCGGTGATCGCCGTGCGCACCCGGGCCCACGGGCCCGGCCAGGCGCGTTTCGTCGATGGCCGGCTGACGACCCTGTGGCTGTTCCCGCGCCAGCTGAGGATGGTGATGATCTGGCACGCGCTGCTGGAGGTGGACAACGAGTTTGCTGACGAGGTCGAGCTGCTGATGGCCGGCGCCGAGTGGATCGCCCGCCCGCGTGCCCGCGAGGCCTATGTGCAGGCGATCGATGCCCGGCTGCACCCGGACAGCGGTGGCTTGAAGGCGCTCGATGACCATGAGCTGCTGCCCGAAGGCCTCGCGACCCCCAACGAGATGATGCTGCGGCACAAGCGCCTGCTCGGCGCCAGCGGCGGCAGCCTGGAGCAGCTGAACCAGCGCCTGCGTGCCGCCCAGCAGGAGCTGGACGACCGGCTGGGCGCCGTGACCCCGCCCGGCTTGCTGGCCGAGGCCAAGGCCGGCGCGGCGCGGGCCCGCCAGGAACTGGGTGTCCCCGAGGTGCCGACCCAGGTGCCCGACGAGCCGGCCCAGCTGGCGGCGGCGATGCAGCAGATCGAAGCGCAGCTGCTGCCCCCGGCGCAGTTGAAAGCCGCCCTGGAGGCGCGTGGCCAGGCCGCGCTGCAGGCGACCCGGCAGGAGCTGACGGCCCAGGGCAAGTCGGTCGCGGCGCTCGATGCGCTGGCCAGACCCAAGCCCTCGCTGGCGGCGTTTTCGCCGACCCAGGCGGTGGCCCAGCTCGAACAGGTGCTGGCTCAGTCGCAGCAGGCGCTCGAACCGCGGCTCAAGAGCCTGGCGGCGCACGCCGAGAAGACCGCCGGGCCGATGCTGCGCGAGGCCGCCCACCTGCAGCCGGCACCGGTGCCGCTCGATCCCGAGACCGCCGGGCGCTGGCGCGAGGGCGCTGCGCGGGCGCAGGCGCAGGGCCGCAGCTTCGCCGGCCTGAAACTCAAGGGCGCCGACTTTTCCGGGCTGGACCTGTCGCATGCCGACTTCTCGGGCGCGGAGCTGGAGGGCGTGAACTTCAGCGGCGCGACGCTCACCGGCGCGAACTTCAGCCATGCCAGCCTGGCCCACGCCATCCTGGACGACGCCAAGCTCGAAGGCGCCAACTTCACCCAGGCCAACCTCGGCAAGGCCCGGCTCGCCCGGGCCAGCTGTGTCGGCTGCGAGTTCAAGGGCGCCACCCTGCAGCACACGGTGCTGGACCAGGCGGTGCTTTACGGCAGCCGCCTGGCGGGTGTGACGCTGCTGGAGATCAGCGCCGCGAAGTCGCACTGGATCCAGGTGGACCTGACGCAGGCGGTGATCCTCAAGTCGGTGCTCAACGGTGCCGTCTTCACCAAGGCGACGCTGACGCGTGCTTCCTTCATCGAGGCGCAGCTGCGTGAGTGCGACTTCAGCGGCGCCCGTCTCGATTCGGCGGACTTCGTGACCTGCCCGGTGGACGGCAGCCGCTTCGACGGCTGCCAGGCGAACAACGTGCGTTTCGTGCACGGCAGCAGCCTGCGCCGGACCTCCTTCAAGGACGCCCAGGTCGAGAAGGCCAGCCTGCGCGGCATGCCGCTCGACGGCGCCGACTTCAGCAACGCGCTGCTGGCGGGCAGCGACCTGAGCGAGGCGGGCTGCGCCGGCGTGAACTTCTATCGCTGCAACCTCAAGGCCGCGCTGCTGATCAAGGGCAACTTCCAGTCGGCCGTGCTGCGCGGCGCCAACCTGATGCAGGCGGTGCTGCAGCATGCCAGGCTGCAGGGTGCCGACTTGCAGGGCGCCAACCTGTTCGCGGCCGACCTGATGCGCATCGACGTCGATGCCTACACGCGCTTCGACGCGGCGGTGCTGACCAAGGCGCGTCTGCATCCGCAGCGCAAGGCCGGCCGCGCGGGACCTGAGACGACGGGAGGCGGTTCATGAAGCTGCAGGCCCTGGAAGCCCGGGTGCGTGCCGGCGATCCGGTGCACGAGACCAGCCTGGCCGGGCAGAGTCTGGCGCGCGCCGTGTTGCGCAAAGGGGTGTTCTATCGCGTCGACCTGAGCGGCAGCGACCTCACCGAAGCCGACCTGCAGGAGTGCTCCTTCGTCGAGTGCCGCATGGACCGCGTGCGCTTTAGCGGCGCGGCCCTGCGTCTGGCAACCTTCCACCGCTGCGCGATGTCGCAGGTCTCGCTGCTGGAGGCGAGCGCCGCCAGCGCCAGCTTTCACGAGTGCCGGCTCAGCTCGGCCGACCTGACGCGCGCCGATCTCGAGTTCGCGACGCTGGCCAGGTGCCTGCTGATGGGCTCCTCCTTGCGCGAGGCGCGTCTGGTGTCGGCCAACTTCATGGAATGCGAGTTCGGTACGCTGGACCTGGCCGGCGCCGAGTGGTTGCGCACGGTGTTCTACAAGGGCGACCTGAGGCAGGCCCGCTTCGGCGTGCCCCAGGGCGACCAGTGCGTCTTCACTGAATGCCGCCTGGCCGGCCAGCAGTTCGCTCAGGCGCATTGGCTGCGCACCCAGTTCATGGACGCCGACCTCAGCGGCGTGGACCTCACCGAGGCCCACATTGCCGGCAGCAATTTCAAGGGCGCGCAGTTGCAGCAGGCCCGCCTGAGCGGGGCTCGCGCCAGCCACACGCTGTGGGTCGACGCCTGCCTGGACGGTGCTCGCCTGGACGGCGCGCAGCTGGCCCAGTCGGTCTGGATGGGCGCCAAGGCGCGCGGCGCGAGCTTCCGCCAGGCCAGCCTGCCCGAGGCGGTGCTGCAGCAGGCGGAGCTGACCGACTGCGATTTCGAAGCGGCGCTGCTGCACCATGCCGACCTGTCCCACGGCAAGTTGCAGGGCAGCCGCTTCGGCGGGGCCGAGCTGTTCCGGGCGAACCTGCGCGGCACGCACCTGCAGCAGGCGCAGGGCCTGGAACGTGCCCAGGCCGCCCCCGACGATGCGGATTATCTGGCTGCCGAGCAGTGGCAGCCCGAGGTGTGAGGAGAAGTAGATGAGCCTGAAATCCGACTTGGCGCAGTCCGAGCCGCCGGCCGATGCGGCCGCTTCCTTCGTGACGCAGGCGGTGGTGCAAGCCCTCGGCGAGGTCGAGCGCAGCCGCGACGGCGTGGTGGTGGTGTCGAGCGAGCGCGGCCTGCTGCAGGCGCGGCTGGCCGTTTCCTGCCTGGTGCAGCCCGAGTGCGGCGACACCGTGCTGGTGGCGCTGCGCGGGCCGCAGGCCTATGTGCTGGCGGTGCTGGAGCGCGCCTCGGAGGCGCCGCTCGCGATGGTGCTGCCGTGCAGCGCCAGCCTCTCGGTGCAGGGCGACTTGCGGCTGCAGGCGCGCGGCGCGATCTCCTTGCAGGGCGAGGCCGTCGAGGCCGTGGCCGGGCGCATCAGCCTGGTGGGCCAGGCGGTGCACTGGCTGGCCGACACCCTGGAAAGCACGGCGGCGCGCATGAAGCAGGTCGCAGGGCTTTGGACGGTGCAGGTCAAGTCGCACCACCGGCACGTCGAGGACATGGAGATGGTCCGCGCCGGCCACGTCGACCTGCGGGCCGAGGAGGTGCTGCACCTGAACGCCGGGCACACCGTGATGAAGTCGCGCGAGCTCGTCAAGATCGACGGCAAGCAGATCCAGGTCGGGTGAGCGCCATGTTCGCGAACAACCAGATGGGCGGCGTCGACTTTGCATTTCCCGACGTCTGCCTGACACCGACCCCGGCGCCGGTGCCGGTGCCGATTCCCTATCCGAACCTGGCCGCGGGGCCGATGGGGGTGCCAGCGGCCTACCACGTGCTGCTCGGCATGGCGCCGGCCCACAACCTCGGCACCGTGGTGCCGCTGACCAACGGCGACAACGCCGGCGTCGCGATGGGCGTGGCCTCGGGCATGGTGATGGGGCCGTCGCGCCACCTGACCGGGGCCTTCACGGTGCTGGTCGGCGGCATGCCGGCCACCCGGCTCACCAGCATGTCGCTGCAGAACAGCACCAACGCGCCCGGCATGCGCATTGCACCCAGTCAGGTGAAGGTGCTGTTGCTGGCGCCTTGAAAAACGAAGTGTCGCCGCAGCGCGGTGTCCGGGCGTGTCCTGCGTCTCACCTCAAACTAGGGGGGTCGCCTTGCGCCTGCCGAGGGGCTTGGATAGCCTCGGCTAGGACCCCGGACGGTGGCGCATACGACGCACGTCGACGCCGGGCGAGCGCCCCGCGACCCGAGCGCGGACTCCCGAACCCAGAAGTTACAAGATGCTCCAGATCCGAGTCGTGAGTGTGGCCGGCCAGAGACCGGCTTCCGCGATGGCGGCCCAGTTCGGGCCCACCGGCGGAACCATAGGCCGCAACGAAGGCAATACCCTGGTGCTGCCCGACGAGGCCAAGACCATTTCGCGGCAGCAGGCGCTGGTCCAGATGCAGGGCGGCCAGTACGTGCTGATCGACAAGGGCGCCAACCCGACCCTGCGCAACCGCGTGCCGGTGGGCGCGGGCCAGGCGGTGCCGCTGAGCGGCGGCGACGAGCTGCGCATCGGGCCCTATGTGCTGATGGTCGAGGCGCCGGCCTCGCGGCCTTTTGACGCGAACAGCACCCAGGTCAAGGATCCCGGCGCAACAGCGTCGGCGCCGATGCAGGGTCACGGTGGCGGGGTGCCCGCCACCGGCTTCGATCCCTTCGCGCTACCGCCCTCCGCGCCTGTGCCGGCGGCAGGGCGTGTCGGCGCTCCCGCCCCGGCGCCGGGTGATCCCTTCGCCGACCTGTTCGGCTCGCCGGGCGCGCCGGTCTCGCCCCAGGCGCCTTCGGCGCCGCGCCTGCCCGCGGGCCCGATCACCGGCCTGGGCGCTCCGGCTGCCGCTCCGGGCGGTATCCCGGACGACTTCGACCCTTTCGCGAGCCTGCCGAAGCCGATGACGGCTCCCGGCACGGGCGGGTTCAACCCGCTCAGCTCAGGCAGCCGCCGCGTGCCGGCGCCCATCCCCTTCGACGCGCGCGCGGGGCATGAGGACCTGCTCGGCCCGGCGGTCGAGAAATCGGCTTCGATCGATGAATTGTTCGGCCTGGGCAATGCGCCGGCCAACCCGCTCGACGTGCTGGGCGCGCCGGCCGGCGTGAACCCGTCCTCGCAGCCCGTCGACGACCCGCTGGCGCTGTTCGGCGGTGCCCCGGCCGGCGGCGGCGCCGGTCCGGCCCAGGCCGACCAGACGCCAGCCGTGCATTCGGCCTTCGCCTTGCCGCAGGTGTCACCCCCGGCGCACTCCGGCCCGACCCCGATGCCGCCGCTGCCGCCGGCCGGTGGTGCGCATGGCAGGCCCGTCACGGCCAAGGCCATCGACGACCTGCTGGCCTCCGTCGGCCCGCTCGATCCCAAGGGCGCCACCGGCCAGTTCCGGGTGGCCCAGCCGACCCAGTCCGCGCCGCTGCCGACCCCGGCGGCAGCGCCCGTGCCGGCGCCTGTGCCCGGCGCGGCGCCGGCGGCAGGGCCGGTCTCCGGTGCTGCTGCGCCGGGCACCCCCGCCGCGTCGGCCAGCCAGGTCTCGGTCGACACGCTGATGGCGGCCTTCTGCGAAGGACTCGGCAGCCCGCTCAACCTGCCTGACGGCGTGACCGAGGAGTTCATGTACCGCATGGGCGGCCTGGTGCGCGAGGCGGTGCAGGGTACGGTGGACCTGCTCAGCGCCCGCGCGGTCACCAAGCGCGAGGTCAAGGCCAGCGCGACCATGATCATGGAGCGCAACAACAACCCGCTGAAGTTCTCGCCCGACGCCAAGACGGCGATGCTCTACCTGGTGTCGGGCCGGCTCAATCCGGCCTTCATGCCCCCCATCACCGCGATGCGCGACGCCTACTACGACCTGCGTTCGCACCAGTTCGGTTTCATGGCCGGTACCAAGGCGGCGCTCGAAGGTGTGCTGGAGCGCTTCGAGCCGCAGCGCCTGGAAGGGCGGCTGAGCACGCGTGGATTGGTCGAGTCCATCATTCCGGCCGCCCGCAAGGCCCGGTTGTGGGACCTCTTCACCGAGCTGTACAAGGAAATCGCGCAAGAAGCCGAAGACGACTTCCACGCGCTGTTCGGCCAGGCCTTCCTGAAGGCCTACGAGGAGCACGTCGAGGCCCTGAAACGCGACATGCCGCCGCAAGAGTGAGAGCCGCCATGCTGGAGCTGCACGCCCATCTTCTGCACAACCAGGGCGGACGTTCCTATCAAGAGGATGCCTACGGTCTGCGCGTCTCCGAGGACATCGCCTGCGTCGTCGTGGCCGACGGCGCCGGAGGTCACGGGGGCGGCGACCTGGCGTCCAAGCTGGTGGTGCGCGCCATCCTCGAGCAGCACTCGCTGCGGCCGCGCTGCTCGATGGAGGCAGCCAACGCGCTGATCCAGCACGCGCAGCAGGTCGTGCTGGCCGGGCAGAGCAAGTTCGCACAGTACCCGGACATGCGCTCGACCGTCATCCTGGCGCTGGTGGACCTGCTGAGTGGGCGCGCGGTCTTCGGCAATGTCGGCGACTCGCGCGCCTACTGGTTCCGCGGCGCCGAACTGCAGCTGCAGACGCGCGACCACAGCCTGGTGCAGCAGATGGTGGATGCCGGCATGATCGCCGCCTGCGACGTGCGCCAGCGCAAGGAGCGCAGCGTGCTGACCAGCTCGCTGGGCAGCGCTGGCGGCGTCGAGCCCTATGTCTACGAGCTGCCCGGCGCGGGACGCGAGGGCGATCTGCTGCTGTTGTGCACCGACGGGGTCTGGGAGTACGTGCTGGAGCAGGACATGCAGGAGCTGCTGCGCCAGGGCGGTGACGCCGAGCAGTTGCTCGCCAGCCTGGAACGCTGGGTCGACCAGCGTGCGCCCGAGAACCGCGACAACTTCACCGCCTTGCTGGCCGTCTTCAGCGGCGGCCCCGAGCCCGAGCCCGAAGAGATCGACCCGGAAACCACCGTGATCGGCCGGATCGGGTCCTATGGCAGCGATGCGGCCTGAGCGCGCCGGTCCTCGTGGCCCGGCCGGCAGTGCACGCAGAGCGCCAGAGATACATTCAGGAGAGAACCCATGAGCCCGTTGTCTTCCCGTGCTTCCGCGCGCCTCGCGCTCGCCCTGGCCGTGGCCGCCCTGGTGGGCGCCTGCGGCGATCGTCCGGCCGACGCGCCGGCCCAGCAGGTCGACAGCAGCGCTCCCGCCCCCGGAGGCACCGCGGTGCTGTTCGAGGCCAACCAGACGGTGGCCGTTACGGGGCCGGAATTTGTCGCCTGGCGCGACCGCATGCTGGCCGAGGGCGGCAGCACCAAAATCCTGCAGGTGACTGGGCGGGCCCACACCAACGAGCAGGGTCCCGCCGGCGAGGACCTGGGCCGGGCACGCGCCGAGGCGGCGAGCATCCTCTTCATGGAGGCCCTGCCGCCGGAGCGCATCGTGCTGAAGTCGCAGCCGGCGACGGGTGATGCCCCCAGCGGACGTTTCGAGGCGGTGAGCTTCGAGTGGGTCGATGCGCCCTCGACGGTGGTGGCGGCGGCCGGTGCAGCCTCGGGAGACGCGGCAACACCGGCCGCGGGCGGGCAGGGTGCGGCCGCTTCGGCGCCCGCACCCGCGCCTGCGCCTGCCCCGTCTCCCGCGGCTTCCGCCTCCGTGCCAGTGGCCGGCGAGCCGGTGCGCTCGCTGGTGCTGTACTTCGGCACCGGGAGCGCCACGCCCCGGCTCGGCGCCGCCGAACGCCAGCAGCTGAAGGCGCTGGTCGGTACAGCGGCCGGTGCCGGCATCACGGTGCTCGGTCACGCTGACAAGCAGGGCCAGGGTCAACGCAACCAGGCGCTCAGCGAGGCGCGCGCCCAGGCGGTGCGACAGCTGCTGGTGCGCCAAGGTGCCTCGGCCGCTTCGATCCAGGCCAGCGGACAGGGTGATGCCAGCCCGGCGGACAGCAACGACAGCGCAGAAGGCAGGGCCCGCAACCGGCGCGTCGAGATCCGGGTGCAGTGAGGGGCCGATGATGTCGAGATCCTTTGCGGCCGAGCCGGGCCGCCGGGCTGCGCTGCGTGCGGGCGCCGTCCGGGCCGGCGTTGCGGCCCTCGTCTCCGTGCTGTCGACCGGCTGCGCCACGCAGCCGGGCCAGCCGGCGGCACCGGCACCCACTCCGGCCGTCGGTCCTGCCGCAGCCGCGCCCGCTCCGGCCGCGGCGGCGCCCGTCGCCCGGCCCATCGAGACCGAGGCCGGCCGGCTCGTGCCGGTCGCCTGGAGCGAGCTGCCCGATGTCGAGGTCGACCCGCTCGACGATGTGCACAAGAGCTTCCGCCTCAGCTGCCCCTACCTGAACCGCACACCGCAATGGCGCAGCGTCTGCGCCGAGGTGGGGCGGCTGCAGCCGGGTGACGCGGTCGGTCTGCGCAAGCTGCTGCAGGGCTTGCAGCCCTACCGGCTGGAGTCCAAGCAGGGGGAGACCAGCGGCCCGGTCACCGGCTACTACGAACCGGTGCTGCGCGGCTCGCGGACGGCGCGCAACCCGTATTTCTTCCCGCTGTATTCGCGCCCGGTCGATCTGGTGCCGCTGGATGCCAAGGCGGGCAAGGGCGTCACGCGCGGGCGGCGGCAGGGCAGCCAGGTGCTGCCTTACTGGTCCCGGGCGCAAATGGCGGCGCCGGAGGGGCAGCGCTCGATGAGCGGGCGCGAGATCGTCTGGGTCGACGACCCGATGGACGTGATCCTGATCGAAGTGCAGGGCTCGGGCCGCGTCGCGCTGCCCGACGGCAGTGCAATCCGGCTCTCCTATGCTGACCACAACGGCCACCCCTACCGGCCGCTGAGCAATTGGTTCAAGGAGACCGGCGAGCTGGCCTCGCCCGGCATGCTGCAGATCCGGCAGTGGGCACGCCGCAACCCTGCAGCCCGGGTGCAGGAGATGCTGCACAGCAACCCGCAGGTGGTGTTTTTCCGTTGGGAAAGCGTGGCTGACGTGACGGTCGGCCCGCGCGGCGCCGCTGGCGCGCCGCTGGTGCCGATGCGCTCCGTGGCGGTGGACCCCAAGGCGGTGCCGCTGGGGACGCCGATGTACATCGAGTTCCCCTCGCCGCTGTCGCCCAGCGTGATGAACCGGCGTGTGGTGTTCGGCCACGACACCGGCGGCGCCATCAAGGGGCCGGTGCGGGCCGACTTCTTCTGGGGTTTCGGTGCGCATGCCGGCGAGGTGGCGGCCAAGACGCGGCAGAACGGGCGGCTCTGGGTGTTCCTGCCCAAGCCCTGAGTCGGGTGCGGCCGGTGCGGCCGCCTTTCAGTCGGTCGGCCGGAAGCGCGCGATGATGACGCGGCACTCGATGCCCTGCGGCACCACCTCGCGCCACTCGACCTCGCCGCCCAGCTGCTTGATGCGCTTGCGGATGCCGCCCAGCCCCAGCCCGTGCGACCAGGCCGCCGGATTGCGGCCGATGCCGTTGTCTCGCACCATCAGCTCGAAGCGGTCCCCCTGCAAGGTCATCGCGATGTCGACACGGGTCGCGCGGGCATGCGCCAGGGCGTTGTTGGCGAGCTCGCGCAGCACCCGCGTGAGGGCCGACCACTGCACCACGCCGAGCGGCACGTTGCGGTCGAAGCCGACGTTCCAGGTGAGCTCGCACTCGGCCGCCTGCAGGCGGTGAACCAGGTCGGTCTTCCATTCCGCCGCGGCGTCGGAGATGTGGTGGTTCTGGGCCGCCAGGCCGCGCGTCAGGGTCTTGAGATCCTGCAAGGTGTGGCGGATGTAGTCCTCCATCTCCGGCGTCTGGGCCTGGTACATCAGGGTCAGCAGGCGCGCGCCGATATCGTCGTGCAGATCCTGAGCCAGCCGGGTGCGCTCCTCGCTGCGGCCCTGCTCGACGGCCTTGTCGAAGGCCACCGCGCGGCGCAGCTGCTCGAAAATGCGGTCGGTGAGGCGGGCGTCGTCGGCGGTGAAGACCTTGCGGCCGCGGTGGGCGAAGCGGATCACGATGGAGCCCATGGTGGGTGCGTTCGGCTGCGGGTTGACCATGTTGGGCACCGGCACCACCAGGGTCGAGCCGTCGGCCAGCACGCGCGAGCCGGCGGTGAGCTTGTCGACCACCAGGATCTCCAGCGGCTCGAACAGCTCGCGCAGCAGCCGTGTCAACAGCGCCGAGGTGCGGTCGGGTCGCACCTCGACCTCGCGCGCGATCTTGTAGAGCTGCTCGAACATGCGTTCGGTCGTCACCACGCTGCTGCCCATCAGCCGGTCCAGCAGCCACTGTCGCGCGCCGACGTACAGGCCCAGCGAGACGAACAGCGCCAGCGTCACCGAGGTCACCTGGCCGAGCGAGAAGGCGGCGACGAACAGCAGGTCCAGCGAGGTCGCCACCGTCGTGATGGCGGCCAGCAAGGAGAACTCGCGCATCACCTGCTGCGACTTCGACAGGAAGGGGATCAGCAGCAGCAGCGAGGCGAAAAACACGTACCAGATCATCGAGCCGATGATCGAGATGCTCTGCTGGATGCCCGGCTGGCCGTCGGCTATCGCGACTGCCAGGCTCAGCAGCACCCAGGTGCCCAGCGCGATGAAGCCGAAGCGCCGCAGCACCAGCGCGAAGGGATTGGGCTCGACCCTGTGCGACCAGGTCAGCAGCAGCATCGCGCAGCTGCTCAACGCGGCGCAGGCCATCTGGCACCACCACCACTTGCCCGGCAGCCAGTCCAGCCAGGACAACACGATCAGCGCCGCCACGCAGCTCCAGGCCGCCGTGAGCCACCAGCGTGCGTGGGGCATGTGGCGAGGATAGACGGCGGTCGCATGCACGGTCGCGCCGGCGGTGAAGATGTCGAGCGCCAGGCGGACATACAGGTCCCAGTCGGCGAGGCCGCGCGGCCAGGCGAGGTCCAGCGTCGATTCGATCGCGATGAACACCAGGTTGAGCGCCTGGCACAAGGCCATCACCGCGTAGACGCCGTTGCGCTGCCCGGGCTGGGCCAGCAGCACCGCCATGGCGACGCCGTAGAGCACCAGCGCGAGCGCGCACAGCAGCCAGAACAGCAGACCCAGTCCCATCATGCCGCGCGCTTGCGGCTGCAGCTCCAGCAGGGTGCGGTCGGAAAAGTGCAACTGCACCGTGTCGCCTTGCAGCACCCGGCCGAGCTGCTCCTGGGTGGCGAGGTAGCGTGCCGCTTCGGCATCCGAGATCAGCCAGCGCGCCGAGCGCTGCAAGGCCGTCGCGTCGACGTTCACTGGACGGCCGTCGGGGCCGGACAGCGCCACCAGCGTCTTGCCCTGGGCCGCCTTCAGGGCCGGGTCGCTCGCGAGGTTCAGCTCCACCTGGCCATTGCCGGTGGCACGCCACGCGGCGCCGAGCTGGGGTTGGCCGGCCAGCCACCAGGCCAGGCAGAAGACGCCGAGGCAGCCCAGCAGCGCCGTGGCGACCAACACCCGCAGGCGCCAGCCCAGCCAGTGCGACGCGGGCGACTGACGCCCCAGGCTGCGGTCGTAGGCGTTCCATTGGCCCGTGCTCAGCAAGGCCTCCGAGCCCGGCAGCGTAGGCGGAGTCGGGTCTTGGGGTGGGTGGGGGGCGGTGGTCATGGAAGCAGGGCGTGCCGGGGCGAACTGGGGCGAGCGTACGATAGGCAAGCCGCCTGCCTGCGTCAGTCCCTAGATCGTGGGACCGATCCCGCGTGGCACGGCAGCCGCAGCCGCCGCATCGCCGGGCTCAGACCAGGCCCTGTTTGCTGGCCAGCACGGCCGCCTCGGCACGGCTGGACACGTTGAGCTTCTTGTAGATCGACTTGATGTGGTCGTTGACCGTGAACCACTTGATGCCCATCAGGCTCGCGATCTCCTTGATCGTGAAGCCCTTGCTCAGGTAGGTCAGCACCTCGTTTTCGCGCGGCGTGAGGCGCTCGTAGTCGAGCTTGTCGGCCGGATCCATCGGGATCGGCGGATGTGCCGGCTGCCGCACCGGCGCGGGCTGCGGCTCCGGCGTGCTGAAGCCCGAGTCACCGTAGCGCGAGGCGCCGAACTCGCCGCCGTGCCGGAAGTGCGTCAGCAGGCGCCGCGCGATCGCCGGTGACAGCGGCGGCTGGCCGCGTACGATCTTCTGCAGTTCCTCGACCAGCACCTCGAAGCGGTCTTCCTTGAGCAGGTAGCCGTCGGCCCCGCACTGCAGCGCCGGGAAGAGGTGCTCGTCGTCGGAGTAGAGGGTCGTGATGACCTTGGTGGCGGGATACTGCGTCAGCTGGGCCAGCAACTCGAGGCCGTTGCCGTCGGGCAACTCCAGGTCGAGCAGCATCAGCTTGAAGGGATCGGGCCCGGGCACCAGCGCCTGGCCGGCTTGCAGTCCGATCTGGCGGCGCGCGGACTCCAGGTCGCCGGCTTCGGTGATCGCGATGGCGTCACTGAAGCTGTCCCGTACCACGCGGCACAGGAACGCCCGGGCAACCGGGTTGTCTTCGACGATCAGGACCTTGACTGTCATTTGTATGCGCCTTCCTCCAACAGGCGCAATGGTAGCGCAGCCATTTGCCCACCCGGCGGCAATGTCACTTCATCACGGGACAGTTCTGGCCCTTCGAACCGGTGCCGGCCGGCGTCCGGCCGCCCTGGACCCCGGGCGGCCGCCGGGCCGGCGGCTTTCAAGCGTTGGTCAGGACCAGCTTGCCGCGCACCTGGCGGGCGGCCATCAGATCGAAGGCTTCCTTGAGCTGCCCCATGGACAGCTGGTGCTCGATGACCGGCTTGATCTTGCCTTGCGCATACCAGGCGGCCAGCTGGCCGAGCGCGGCGGCGTTGTTCTTCGGCTCGCGCTTGGCGAACTCGCCCCAGAACACGCCGACGATGGACGCGCCCTTGAGCAGCGTGAGGTTCAGCGGCAGCGACGGGATGCTGCCCTGGGCGAAGCCGATGACGAGATAGCGGCCGCGCCAGGCGATGGAGCGGAACACCGGCTCGGCCAGGTCGCCGCCGACCGGGTCGTAAACCACATCCGGGCCCTTGCCGCTGGTGAGGGCCTTGATGGCCTCGCGCAGGTTCTGGCTGGTGTAGTTGATGGTCGCGTCGGCGCCCAGCTCGCGGCACAGCGCGCATTTCTCGTCGCTGGAGGCGGCGGCGATGACCTTGGCGCCGACCGCCTTGGCGATCTGGATCGCCGCGGTGCCGACGCCGCCGGCAGCGCCCAGCACCAGCACGGTCTCGCCCGGCTGCAGCGCGGCCCGGTCGACCAGCGCGTGGTAGGTGGTGCCGTAGGTGCAGAGGAAGGCGGCGGCATCGGGGAAGGGGAAACCCTTGGGCAGCGGCATCACGAGCGCGGCCGGCACGATCGCATGCGTGCCGAAACCGCCTACGCCGGCGAAGGCGGCGATCGGGTCGCCCGGCTTCAGATGGCTCACACCTTCGCCGACCGCCTCGACCACACCCGAGAACTCGGCGCCGGGAACGAAGGGCAGGGCCGGCTTCATCTGGTACTTGTTCTGCACGATGAGCAGGTCGGGGAAGTTCAGGCCGGCCGCCTTGACGGCCACCAGCACCTCGCCGGCCTGGGGCGCCGGGGTCGGCACTTCCTTCCAGGTCAGCGCCTCCGGGCCCACGGGGTTGTCGCAAATCCAAGCATGCATCGTCCAGTCTCCTCGAAGAGTTGACGAATGATAAGGAGCGTGCCTAACGGCCTGAGTCACGGAGGTGACGACTCAATACAATCGCGCCATGCGCATCCTAGTAGCGAATGACGACGGTTATCTGGCCCCCGGCCTGCAGGCCCTGGTCGAGGCCTGCCAAGGGCTGGGCGACATCGAAGTGGTGGCGCCCGAGCAGAACGCCAGCGGTACCTCCAACTCGCTGACCCTGCATCGGCCGCTGTCGGTGTTCGAGGCCGCCAACGGTTTCCGATTCATCAACGGCACCCCGTCGGACTGCGTGCACGTCGCGCTCACCGGGCTGCTGGAGCAGCGGCCGGACCTCGTGGTCTCGGGCATCAACAACGGCGCCAACATGGGCGAAGACACGCTCTACTCCGGCACCGTGGCGGCCGCGATGGAGGGTTTTCTGTTCGGCGTGCCGGCGATCGCCTTCTCGCTGGTCGACAAGGGCTGGGCCCACCTCGATGCCGCTGCCAGGGTGGCGCGCGACGTGATCCGCCGCGTGGTCGCGCAGCCGCCGTCGCCGGGCGCCTACCTGCTCAACGTCAACATCCCCAACCGGCCCTACGAGGCGCTGCAGGGGCTGGCCCTGACGCGGCTCGGCCGCCGCCATGCCAGCGAGGGTGTGATCCGTCAGCTCAACCCGCGCGGCGAGCCGATCTACTGGATCGGCCCGGCCGGCGGCGCGCGCGAGGCCGGCGAGGGCAGCGACTTCCACGCCGTGGCCGAGGGCCGGGTGTCGGTCACGCCGCTGCAGATCGACCTGACCGACCATGAGCGGCTGCCGCTGTGGCGCGACTGGTTCGCCGGCCAGGGCGCTGCATGAACGACACCACCAAGCCGCGCGCCCCGCGCGCCTTTCCGCTCAGCCTGGAGCGCCTCGGGCCGGTCGGCAAGCCGGCCGCCGCGCCGGCGCCTCCCGGGGCCACGGTGTTGAGGCCGCAGCGCCCGCTGCACCAGGCGGTGCAGGACCGCGCCCGCGCTGCGGCGCCCGCGGGCCTCGGCCTGGACTCGGAACCGGTGCGCCAGCGCATGGTGCAGAAGCTGAGGGCCGCCGGCGTGCGCGACGAGCAGGTGCTGGCGGCGATGGCGCGCGTGCCGCGCCACCTGTTCGTCGACACCGCGCTCGCGACGCAGGCTTACGAGGACACCAGCCTGCCGATCGGGCTGCAGCAGACCATCTCCAAGCCCTCGGTGGTGGCTCGCATGTTGGAGCTGTTGCGCGGTGGCCGCGGCGAGCAGCCGCTGCCGCGCATCCTCGAGATCGGTACCGGCTGCGGCTACCAGGCGGCGGTGCTGGCGCTGCTGGGCCGACAGGTGATCTCGGTCGAGCGGCTCAAGCCGCTGCACGAGAAGGCGCGCGGGCTGCTGCGCTCGATGCGGGTGGACAACCTGCGACTCGTCTACGGCGACGGCATGCTGGGGCATGGCCCCAACGCGCCCTACGACGGCATCGTCAGCGCCGCGGGCGGTGACGCCATCCCGCAGGCCTGGCTGGACCAGCTCGCCGTCGGCGGCCGGCTGGTGGCGCCGGTGGTGCGCGGCAGCGGTCAGGTCATCGTCCTGGTCGAGCGCAGCGAATCCGGCTTTGTTCGCTCCGAGCACGAAGCCGTTCACTTTGTCCCTTTAAAATCGGGCACGACCTGAGCTCCCACGGGTCCCCTGATGGTGTCCACTTCTGGAGATTTGATGAGTTTCAAGACAGGCGTTTGCATCGCAGTCGCCTTGCTACTGACGGCTTGCGCGTCGCCCCGGCATCGCGCCCCCGTCGAAGAGCGCGGCAGCTCCGGGCGTGTGTCGTCGAGCCAGCCCGCCGATCCCGCCAAACCTCTTCCTCCCGGAGCGGAGAATGCCGGCAAACCCGGCTTCTACACGGTCAAGCCCGGCGACACGCTGATCCGCGTGGGCCTGGAGTCGGGTCAGAACTGGCGCGATGTCATGCGCTGGAACAACATCGACAACCCCAACATCCTTGAAGTGGGCCAGGTGCTCAGGGTGGTGCCGCCTGGTGCCGATCCCACCGGCACCGCAACCAAGCCCATCACCGCTGCGCGTGTCGAGCCTCGCCCGCTCGATGCCAAGCCCGGCACCACCCCCGAAACAGGGGTGCCGCCGGTGGTGGTCGCGGCCTCCGCGCCGGTGGCTCCGCCGCCCCCGCCGCCCCCGCCGGTAGCACGTGAAGGCGACGACAACGTCAACTGGATGTGGCCGGCGACCGGTGCCGTGGTGGCCGGCTTCGACGAAGCGCGCAACAAGGGCTTGGGCATCACCGGCAAGCCCGGCGATCCGGTTTTCGCGGCGGCCGACGGCCGCGTTGTATATGCAGGCTCCGGTCTGCGTGGATATGGCAACCTGGTGATTGTCAAGCACAACAACAGTTACCTTACCGCCTACGCGCACAATCAGACGCTCCTGGTCAAGGAGGATCAAACTGTGCGCCGCGGTCAGAAGATCGCCGAGATGGGCTCCACGGATTCGGATCGAGTGAAGCTCCACTTCGAGATACGCAAGCAGGGCAAGCCGGTCGATCCGGCGAAGTTCCTACCACCGCGCTGAGCGCAATCGTTCCTCGGAGCAGCTGACCATGATGAACAGGAAGCACGTCGAACTCAACGGTCGCGAGCTTCCTGAGGCGGCGCTGGAGCCCTACCTGGAGTCTGACCAGGCGGTGCCGGCCGAGCCCCTGCCCGAGGTCGCCGAGCCGGTCGTCAACGGTGCCGCCAAGACCGAGTTCTCCGCCGGCGAACCCGACATCGGCAACACCCTGCAGACCTATCTGCGCGAAATCCGGCGCACTCCGCTGCTGACGCCCGAAGAGGAATACGCCACCGCCACCCGTGCCCGCAGCGGCGACTTCGGTGCCCGGCAGTCCATGATCGAGCACAACCTGCGGCTGGTGGTCAGCATCGCGAAAAACTACCTCGGCCGCGGCCTCCCGCTGACCGATCTGATCGAGGAAGGCAACCTGGGCCTGATGCACGCGATCGGCAAGTTCGAGCCCGAGCGCGGCTTCCGCTTCTCGACCTACGCCTCCTGGTGGATCCGCCAGAGCATCGAGCGGGCCATCATGCACCAGGCCCGTCTGGTGCGTTTGCCGGTGCACGTGGTGCGCGAGCTCAACCAGGTGCTCAAGGCGCGCCGCCAACTCGAGGCCGAGCTCTCGCGCCGCCCCGACGGCGACAAGCCGGTGCGGGTGGAGGACGTCGCGGCGATGCTGGGCCGTCCAGTGCAGGACGTGGCCGAGCTGCTGAAGTTCGCCGAGACGCCGACCTCGCTGGACGCGCCGCTGGAGCGCGACAACAGCGAGTCGATGATCGACATGGTGGCCGACGAGCAGGCCACCGACCCGATGGGCACGACGCTCTCGCACGAGGTCGAGCACCTGCTCAAGACCTGGCTGGGCGATCTCAGCGAACGCGAGCGGGAAGTGCTGGCGGGCCGCTACGGCCTGCACGACCGGGAGCCCGAGACGCTGGAGGTGCTGGCCGAGCGGCTGGGCCTGACGCGCGAGCGCATTCGGCAGATCCAGCAGGAAGCCCTGCTCAAGCTCAAGCGCCGCATGATCCGTAACGGGGTGGACCGCGACTCGATCTTCTGAGGGCGGCGCCGGCTCACCCCGGCCATCCCGCCTGCGGCTTCCTCGCCTTCTTTTTTGCCCTGACTGCCAAGAGGTGCCATGACCTGGCCGGTACTCGTCTTCGACATCGAATCCATTCCCGACATCGCGGGCCTGCGGGCCCTGCGCGGCGCACAGCCCGAACTCGGCGATGACGAGTTTTACGCTCAGGTACTGTCCGAACGGGCAGCCAACGGGCAGGGCGACTTCTTGCCGCACTATCTGCAGCGCGTGCTCGTGATCAGCTGCGTGTTTCGCAACGCCGAGGGCTTGCGCATCCATTCCTTCGTGGACCGCGAACCGGACGGCGTGAGCCAGGAAGGCAAGATCATCCAGACCTTCTTCAACACGATAGAAAAGCACATGCCCCAGCTGGTGAGCTGGAACGGCGGCGGCTTCGACCTGCCGGTGCTGCACTACCGCGGCCTGCGCCACGGCGTGACGGCCAGCAAATACTGGGACCTGGGCGAGGACGATCGCGAGTTCAAGTGGAACAACTACATCTCGCGCTACCACATGCGCCACCTGGACCTGATGGACCTGCTGGCGATGTACCAGCCGCGCGCCAACGCGCCGCTGGACGCGATGGCCAAGCTGTGCGGCTTCCCCGGCAAGCTCGGCATGGACGGCTCAGCCGTCTTCCCGGCCTACAAGGCCGGGCAGCTGGAGGACATCCGCCGCTACTGCGAGACGGACGTGATGAACACCTATCTGCTCTACTGCCGCTTCCAGCAGATGCGCGGCGGGCTCACGGAGGCCGAATACGAGCGTGAAATCGAGCACGTCCGGGCCTGCCTGGGTGAGCTCGACGAAGCCCACTGGCAGGAGTACCTGCAAGCCTGGAGCCGATAATCGGGGCATGACACAAGTGAATGAATGGCTCCGGATCGAGTCCCTCGATCTGGAGGCGCAAGGCGTGGCCCACAACGCCGAGGGCAAGGTGGTGTTTGTCGAGGGGGCGCTGCCTGGCGAAGAGGTGCAGGTCAACACCGGGCGCCGCAAGAACAACTGGGAGCAGGCCACGGTGCGTGCCCTGCGGCGCGAGAGCTCGCAGCGCGTGACGCCGCGCTGCCAGCACTTCGGCACCTGCGGTGGCTGCAAGATGCAGCACGTCCATGTCGGCGCGCAGCTCGCGGTGAAGCAGCGTGTGCTGGAGGACAACCTCTGGCACCTCGGCAAGGTCAAGGCCGACACGATGTTCCGACCCATCGAAGGGCCGACCTGGGGCTACCGTTACCGGGCTCGCCTGTCGGTGCGCTACGTGCAGAAGAAGGGCGGGGTGCTGGTGGGCTTCCACGAGCGCAAGTCCAGCTACGTGGCCGACATGACACGCTGCGAGGTCCTGCCGCCCCACCTGAGCGCAATGCTGGTGCCGTTGCGGGAGCTGATCGCCTCGATGGACGCCCGCGAACGGCTGCCGCAGATCGAGGTCGCGGTCGGCGACCGCGACGGCGAGCTGATCACGGCCCTGGTGCTGCGCCACCTGGAACCTCTCGGCACGGCCGACTTGGGGCGCCTGCGCGCCTTCGCCGCGCAGCACGGCGTGCAATGGTGGCTGCAGCCGAAGGGCCCGGACAGCGTGCACCTGCTCGACGAGGGCGGGGTGCAGCTGGCCTACACGCTGCCCGAGTTCGGCATCACCATGCCCTTCAAGCCGACCGATTTCACGCAGGTCAACCACCACATCAACCGGGTGCTGGTGAACCGCGCCTTGCGCTTGCTCGATGCGCAAGCCGGCGAACGCGTGATCGACTGGTTCTGCGGGCTGGGCAACTTCACGTTGCCGATCGCCCGCACAGCGCGAGAGGTGTTGGGTGTGGAGGGCAGCGAGTCGCTGGTGCAGCGCTCGCGCGAGAACGCCCGCTACAACGGGCTGGAACACAAGACCGCCTTCGAGGCGCGCAATCTCTTCGAGATCGCGCCGGCAGAGCTCGCAAACTACGGCCCGGCCGACAAGTGGCTGGTGGATCCGCCGCGCGAGGGGGCGTTCGCCCTGGTCAAGGCGCTCGCCGAGCTGTACCAGCAGCCCGAGCTGGTGCCCGGCTACAGTGCCCCTCGGCGTATCGTGTACGTCTCGTGCAACCCGGCCACGCTGGCGCGCGACGCCGGCCTGCTGGTGCATCAGGCCGGCTACCGGGCGGCCGGCGCGGGCTCGGTCAACATGTTCCCTCACACGGCGCACGTCGAGAGCATCGCCGTGTTCGAGAAGGATTGAGCCGGCGTCTGGCGGCCAAAAAGCAAACGGGGCCACAAGGCCCCGTTGTTCTGTCCAGGGGCGCGGGCCCCGAGGCTCAGTCGCGTTCGCCGCCGAACAGGCCGAGCAGGCTCAGCAGCGACTGGAACACGTTGTAGAGGTCCAGGTAGATCGCCAGCGTGGCAGTGATGTAGTTGCTTTCGCCGCCGTCGACCACCCGCTTGATGTCGTAGAGCATGAAGGCCGAGAAGATCACCACCGCCAGGGCCGAGATCGTTGCGGCCAGCGCCGTCATCTGCAGGAAGATGTTGGCCACGCCGGCGACGATCAACATCACCGCGCCGACCATCAGCCACTTGCCCATGCCAGTCAAGTCACGCTTCACCGTGGTGGCCAGCGTCGCCATGCCGAAAAACACCACCGCGGTGCCGCCGAAGGCCATCATGATCAGCTGGGCGCCGTTGGAGAAGTTGCCGAGCACCGCGCCGATCAGGCGCGAGAGCATCAGGCCCATGAAAAAGGTGAAGCCGAGCAGCAGGACCACACCCACCGGCGAGTTCTTGAACTTCTCGATGGCGAAGAAGAAGCCGAAGGCGACCCCCATGAAGACCAGGAAGCCGATGAAGGGTTTGCCGGCGAACAAGCTGAAGCCGCCCTGCACACCGATCCAGGCGCCCAGCACGGTGGGCACCATCGACAGGGCCAACAGCCAATAGGTGTTGCGCAGCACCCGGTTGCGCTGTTCGACCAGGACGCCGGCGCCGGAATATGCGCGCAGACTTTCGTTCATCGCTTTCTCCTCGTACACGAATGGCCGGACTCGGCCTCCCGCGGCCATTCTAGTGTCCCCGTTGCCGAGGCCGTCAAGGCCGCTCCCGCAGATGTGGCAGTCCGATTGCTGGCACCATGTCGGCCCTGCGTGGCGGTACCTTGCCGCGCACCGAGCGAGACAGGAAAGGTTCGATCATGAAAACCAAGCTGCAACTGACCGCCTCCGACGTCGACAAAATCGCCCGCGCTGCCCGTGCCGAGGCCGAGGCGAACCGCTGGGCGGTGTCCATTGCAATCGTCGATGACGGCGGCCACCTGCTGTGGTTCCAGCGCCTCGACGGCGCTGCGCCGAGTTCGTCGTACATTGCGCCCGCCAAGGCACGCACCGCGGCGCTGGGCCGGCGTGAAAGCAAGGTGTACGAGGACCTCGTGAACCAGGGCCGCATGTCTTTCCTGAGCGCTCCGACGCTGGAAGGCCTGCTGGAGGGCGGGGTGCCGGTGCTGGTGGAGGGTGAGTGCGTGGGGGCGGTCGGCGTCAGCGGCGTGAAGTCCGCCGAGGACACCCAAATCGCCAAGGCCGGCATCGCCGCGTTGCTGGCGGAGTGAGCACCGAGTGAAAGCGTGAGAAAAAGATGCGTGGCTGGCGCCGAACTGAGGCACGTGGCTGCGCATTAATACGACCTTGGGGAGGTTCCTGACAGAGCCTCCGCCGCGGTCGCCCCACGATGAAACTATTTGGTGAGGATCAGCTTGCCGAGCTTGGTCGCACGCAGCTGATACAACGATCCGTTGTGTTCGATCTGAACCGACTTGCCGCCCCGCAGCAGGCTGCTGCTGGACACGGGAGGCGTGACTGCCACCGAGGGCAGGGGGGGGACGGGGGCCGCGGCCAGTGACGCCGCCATTGCGGCCTGCGGCTCGGCGCGGCCCAGGGCAGGAGAGGTTTTCATCAGGCAGTGCTTTCCTTGAGGGGCTGTCGCTCAGGGGATGGTGATGCTGCTCAGGGGCGGGTGACGACCCACCATGCACCCAGCAGGACGACCGCCAGGCTCAACAGCGAGACCATCACGCCATCGCCAGTTCGGGCTCTGCGCACACGCCGCGCGGGGCGACGGCACGGCGGCGGGCAGACTCCAGGGTCTGCTGCGCGCACTCGGCGCATCGGCCGCAGCACGTCGCCACGCCGAGCTCCATCTGCAATTCGTCGAACGAGCCGCAGCCCGAGCGGGCCAGCCGTTCAATATCGCGGTCAGAGACCTTGCGGCATACGCAGACGATCATTCGCATGTCCTTCGCTTCAAACTGGTGACCAGTATAAATACGAATGATTCGCAATTCAACGCCGTGCTGAGAGCAGGGGCATGACGGCGAACGGAAGGACAGGCCGGCATGGCGGCTGGCGGGGAGGGCAGACGTCCCCAACCGGGATTTTTTCACGCGGCATCCCACCTTTGGGGGAGGCTTGCGCACAGCGGCTGCAACGCATACTGATTCTGAAGGCCGCCACCACGCGGCCTGCGACATTCCCCGCCACCAGCTCTCGAGGACAGACGACGCCATGCCACGTCCCAACACTACCGGCCCGCAGCGGGCTGCATGCACCCTCGCCCGGTGGCCGGTGACGCTCGCATCGGGCGGCCGGTCGGGGTCAACCGCGGGGGCCCGGTGAAGCGCCTGCCGGCCGCTTCGTCGCCCCAGCGCGGGGAAAACGCGACGGCGGGCGTGTACGGAGCCCGCTTGCGCCTGGGGGGGCCAGTGCTGCTGTTCGGCGTGGTCCTGGCGGTCTACCTGTGGCGCCGCGGCGCGGCGTGGTGCTGGCCCGAACTCGTCTGGTACCTGGCGGCCCTCCTGCAGCTGGCGATACGCTGGCCGCATGTGGAGGCCAACCGGGCGAACCGGGTGGCCCGCAGCCGGGTGAGCCGGCTGGAACAGTGGCTGATGTTTGGCGTCTTCCTGACGCTGCTGGGCCTGCCGATGTTCTATCTGGCGACGCCCTGGCTGGATGCCTTGAACTACCAACTACCGAGCGCGCTGCCGATGCTGGCGGCGGGGATGATGGCCGCGTCCTTGTGGCTCTTTTATCTGGCGCACGCCCATCTGGGCCGTCAGTGGTCGCCTTCACTGGAGGTGCACGCGGAGCACCGGCTGGTCACCGAGGGTGTGTACCGCCTGGTCCGCCATCCGATGTACGCATCGATCTGGCTGTTTGCACTGGCCCAGCCCCTGCTGATCCAGAACGCGGTGGCCGGTGCTCTGGCGGTGCCGGGCTTTGCGCTGTTGTACTTTCTTCGCGTCCCGCGCGAGGAGGCCCTGATGCTGGACACCTTCGGGGACGAGTACCGCGCCTACATGCGGCGCGCCGGACGGGTGCTGCCGCGCCTCGGCGGCTGAGGAGGGCGGCCCTCGGAGCCGCCCCGGCTGCGGGCCCGGTTCAGGCGACCTCGGCCATCACCGACTGCAGGTAGTTCTGCAGTCCGACCTTGGTGACGAGATCGAGCTGGGTCTCCAGGAAGTCGACATGCTCCTCGGTGTCGTCGAGGATCTCCTGCAGCAGATCGCGCGAGACATAGTCGCGCACCGACTCGCAGTAGGCGATGCCGTCCTTGATGGTCGACTGCGCCGCCTGCTCCAGCCGCAGATCGCACTGCAGCACCTCGACGACTTCCTCGCCGATCATCAGCTTGCCGAGGTCCTGCAGGTTGGGCAGGCCGTCGAGCATCAGGATGCGGGCCGTCAGCTTGTCGGCGTGTTTCATCTCGCCGATCGACTCCTCGTACTCCTTCTTGGCCAGCTTGTCGAAGCCCCAGTGCTTGAGGATGCGGTAGTGCAGGAAGTACTGGTTGATCGCGGTCAGCTCGTTCTTGAGCTGGGCGTTGAGGTGTTCGATGACTTTCGGGTCGCCCTTCATCGTGGCTCCTGTCCTTGTTGTAATGAACGAATCGCCGGATTGTGGCGCCGGACGGCGTCGCGTCCAAGCAAAGACGGCTTTCCGGCGCATTGGCTGCGCATGAGAGTGAGAGGCCTTCGCGTTACGGCGTTGACTTCGCCGCATGTCGCGGAGGCGCGCGGGGGTGTGGCGCATCTCGATGTCGGCTGGCAAACTTTGGCCGAGCTATAATCCCGAGGTTTACCCGCAACCACCCCGCCTAGCGAAACCCCCCGTAGTTTCCACCCCGGCACGCTGCTACAGCCGCCGGAGCGCTGCTTGTCGAGCAGAGCTGGGCGCGCCTACATCTACGGAGAGTATCCCGTGCTGCCGCAACTGCCCCTAGCACTCCTCGCACTCGCAGACGGCACGGTCTTTCGTGGCACCTCGATCGGCGCAGCCGGTCACACGGTCGGCGAAGTCGTGTTCAACACCGCGCTCACCGGCTATCAGGAAATCCTCACCGACCCGAGCTACTGCCGCCAGATCGTGACCCTCACGTATCCGCACATCGGCAACGTCGGCGTCAACGACGAGGATATCGAGGCGCCGAAAGTCCATGCCGCCGGCCTCATCATCAAGGATCTGCCGGTCCTCGAATCCAACTTCCGCATGACGCGGACCCTGCCCGAGTACTTGCAGCAGGAAGGCACCGTCGCGATCGCCGACATCGACACCCGCCGCCTGACCCGCATCCTGCGCACCACCGGCGCGCAGAACGGCTGCATCCTGGCCCTGCGCCTCGGCGAGCAGATCACGCAGGCCCACATCGACGACGCGATTGCCCGCGCCAAGGCAGCACCCAGCATGGCGGGCCAGGACCTCGCCAAGGTGGTGAGCGCGAGCAGCCGCTACGACTGGACCGAAAACGAGTGGAAGCTCGGCGAGGGCTACGGCCAGGTCGCGAACCCGCGCTTCCATGTGGTGGCCTACGACTTCGGCGTCAAGCGCAACATCCTGCGCATGCTGGCCGAGCGTGGCTGCAAGGTCACGGTGGTGCCGGCCACGACGCCGGCGGCCGAGGCGCTGCAGTACCGCCCCGACGGCATCTTCCTGAGCAACGGCCCCGGCGACCCCGAGCCCTGCGACTATGCGATCCAGGCCTCGCGCGAACTGATCGAGCAGGGCTTGCCGACCTTCGGCATCTGCCTGGGGCACCAGATCATGGCGCTGGCGTCGGGGGCCAAGACCTTCAAGATGAAGTTCGGCCACCACGGCGCGAACCACCCGGTCAAGGACCTCGATTCAGGCCGCGTCAGCATCACCAGCCAGAACCATGGATTCGCGGTGGACGAGGCCTCGCTGCCCGCCAACCTGCGGCCCACCCATGTGAGCCTGTTCGACGGCACCTTGCAGGGCCTGGCCCGCACCGACAAGCCGGCTTTCTGTTTCCAGGGGCACCCCGAGGCGTCGCCCGGCCCCAGCGACATTGGATACCTCTTCGACCGCTTCGTGGCGTTGATGGAGAAGAAGAATGCCTAAGCGGAACGACCTCAAGACCATCCTGATCATCGGCGCCGGCCCCATCATCATCGGCCAGGCCTGCGAGTTCGACTACTCGGGCGCCCAGGCCTGCAAGGCGCTGCGGCAGGAGGGCTACAAGGTGGTGCTGGTCAACAGCAACCCGGCCACCATCATGACCGACCCCGAGATGGCCGATGTCACCTACATCGAGCCCATCACCTGGCAGGTGGTCGAGCGCATCATCGCCAAGGAGCGCCCCGACGCGATCCTGCCGACCATGGGCGGCCAGACCGCGCTGAACTGCGCGCTCGACCTGCACAAGCACGGTGTGCTGGCGAAATACGGCGTCGAGATGATCGGCGCCAACGAGCACGCGATCGAAAAGGCCGAGGACCGCCAGAAGTTCAAGGAGGCGATGACCAAGATCGGCCTGGACTCGGCCAAGTCCGGCATCGCCCACTCGATGGAAGAGGCCTGGACGGTGCAGAAACGCATCGCTGCCGAAACCGGCGGCCCGGGCTTCCCGACCGTCATCCGCCCCAGCTTCACCCTCGGCGGCACTGGCGGCGGCATCGCCTACAACCCGGAAGAGTTCGAAGAGATCTGCAAACGTGGCCTCGACCTGTCGCCGACCAAGGAACTGCTGATCGAAGAATCGCTGATCGGCTGGAAGGAGTACGAGATGGAGGTGGTCCGCGACAAGGCGGACAACTGCATCATCGTCTGCTCGATCGAGAACCTGGACCCGATGGGCATCCACACCGGTGACTCCATCACCGTGGCCCCGGCCCAGACCCTGACCGACAAGGAATACCAGCTGCTGCGCAACGCCTCGGTGGCGATCCTGCGCGAGATCGGGGTGGACACGGGCGGCTCCAACGTGCAGTTCTCAATCAATCCCGAGAACGGACGCATGATCGTGATCGAGATGAACCCGCGGGTGTCGCGGTCCTCGGCACTGGCCTCCAAGGCCACCGGCTTCCCGATCGCCAAGGTGGCGGCCAAGCTGGCGGTCGGCTATACGCTCGACGAGCTGCGCAACGAGATCACCGGCGGCGCGACCCCGGCGAGCTTCGAGCCCAGCATCGACTACGTCGTCACCAAGATCCCGCGCTTCGCCTTCGAGAAGTTCCGCGAGGCCGATTCGCGCCTGACCACCCAGATGAAGTCGGTCGGCGAAGTGATGGCGATGGGCCGCACCTTCCAGGAGAGCTTCCAGAAGGCGCTGCGCGGCCTGGAGACCGGCATCGACGGCCTCACCGAGCGCAGCACGGACCGCGAGGAGATCGTTCAGGAGATCGGCGAGCCCGGCCCCGAGCGCATCCTCTTCGTCGGCGATGCATTCCGCATCGGCATGAGCCTGCAGGAGGTTTTCGAGGAAACCGCCATCGACCCCTGGTTCCTGGCCCAGATCGAGCAGATCGTGAAGACCGAGCAGCAGCTCGCCGGACGTGAGCTGGCGAGTCTGTCGGCCGAGGAACTGCGCTTCCTGAAGAAGAAGGGTTTCTCGGACCGGCGCCTGGCCCGGCTGCTGGGGACCAACCAGCACGAGGTGCGCCGGCGCCGCCATGCCGAGGGCATCCGCCCGGTCTACAAGCGCGTCGACACCTGCGCGGCCGAGTTCGAGACGCAGACCGCCTACATGTACTCGAGCTATGACGAGGAGTGCGAGGCCCAGCCGACCGACAAGAAGAAGATCATGGTGCTGGGCGGTGGTCCGAACCGCATCGGCCAGGGCATCGAATTCGACTACTGCTGCGTCCACGCCGCGCTCGCGATGCGCGAAGACGGCTACGAGACCATCATGGTCAACTGCAACCCCGAGACGGTCTCGACCGACTACGACACCTCGGACCGGCTCTACTTCGAGCCCGTCACGCTGGAGGACGTGCTGGAGATCGTCGACAAGGAAAAACCCGTCGGCGTGATCGTCCAGTACGGCGGCCAGACGCCGCTGAAGCTGGCGCTCGACCTCGAAGCCAACGGCGTGCCCATCATCGGCACCACGCCGGACAGCATCGACATCGCCGAGGACCGCGAGCGCTTCCAGAAGCTGCTGCACGAGCTGGGTCTGAAGCAGCCGCCCAACCGCACTGCCCGCACCGAAGAGCAGGCGATGAAGCTGGCGCAGGAGATCGGCTACCCGCTGGTGGTGCGCCCGAGCTACGTGCTGGGCGGACGCGCCATGGAGATCGTGCACGGCGACAAGGACCTGGAGCGCTACATGCGCGAGGCGGTCAAGGTCTCCGAGAAGTCCCCGGTGCTGCTGGACCGCTTCCTCGACGACGCCATCGAGGTCGACGTCGATTGCATCAGCGACGGCAGCGACGTGATGATCGGCGGCATCATGGAGCACATCGAGCAAGCCGGCGTGCACTCCGGCGACTCGGCCTGCTCATTGCCGCCCTACACGCTGTCGCAGGCGCTGCAGGACGAGCTGCGTCGCCAGACCACCTTGATGGCCCGTGCCCTCAAGGTGGTGGGCCTGATGAACGTGCAGTTCGCGATCCAGGGCGAAGGCGACAACGCGGTGGTCTACGTGCTGGAAGTGAACCCGCGCGCTTCGCGCACCGTGCCCTATGTCTCCAAGGCCACCGGACAGCCGCTGGCGAAGATCGCCGCGCGTTGCATGGCCGGCCAGAAGCTCGTGAGCCAGAAGGGCGTCAAGGGCGAGGTGATCCCGCCTTACTTCAGTGTCAAGGAAGCGGTTTTCCCCTTCAACAAGTTCCCGGGCGTCGATCCGGTGCTGGGCCCTGAGATGCGGTCCACCGGCGAGGTGATGGGCGTGGGCAAGACCTTTGGCGAGGCCATGCTCAAGAGCCAGCTGGCTGCCGGCTCGCGTCTGCCGGCCAGCGGCACGGTCTGCATCACGGTGAAAAACAGCGACAAGGAGCGCGCCGTCGAGGTCGCCCGTGCGCTGCACAGCCTGGGCTTCCAGCTGGTCGCCACACGTGGCACCGCCGGGGCGATCACCGCGGCCGGCGTGCCGGTGCGCACGGTCAACAAGATCAAGGATGGTCGCCCGCACATCGCCGACATGATCAAGGCGGGCGAGATCCAGCTGGTCTTCACGACTGTCGACGAGACCCGCACGGCGATCGCCGACTCGCGCTACATCCGCACCGCAGCACTGGCCAACCGCGTGACCTACTACACGACGATGGCCGGTTGCGAGGCCGCGGTCGAGGCGCTGAAGCATCTCGACGACCTGGTGGTGTATTCCGTGCAGGAACTCCACAAAGAGCTAAACTAAACCGAACTTTGCACCCAGCGGCCGCCGCCGCCCTCCTGAAAAGGAGAGTGGCGGCGGCTGATTTTTTGCTGCCGGAGAGATACTGATGGCCACCATTCCTTTGACCAAACGCGGCGCCGAGAAGCTCAAGGAGGAGCTGCACCGCCTGAAGACGGTCGAACGCCCGGCCGTGATCACCGCGATTGCCGAGGCGCGCGCGCAGGGCGACCTGTCCGAGAACGCCGAATACGACGCCGCCAAAGACAAGCAGGGCTTCATCGAGGGCCGCATCCTCGAGATCGAGGGCAAGCTCGCGGCCGCGCAGGTGATCGATCCGTCCGCCCTGGATGCCGGTGGCCGCGTCGTGTTTGGCGCCACCGTCGATCTCGAAGAGGAAGAGTCGGGCGAAGCGGTGACCTACCAGATCGTCGGCGACGACGAGGCCGACCTGAAACACGGTCTGATCTCGGTCAGCTCGCCGATCGCCCGGGCCATGATCGGCAAGGAAGCCGGCGACGTCGCCGAGGTGCAAGCCCCCGGCGGCATCAAGCGCTACGAGATCGTCGAGGTTCGTTACCTCTGAGCACCGTGATGAGCCTGATGCGCTTGCGCGGCTGGCTGACCGGCTTGTGGGCCGGCAGCGTGGTGTCGGTCGGTGCGATCGCGGCGCCGGCGCTGTTCGCGGTGCTGGAGCGTGCGCAGGCCGGTGCGGTCGCCGGGCGGCTCTTCACGGTCGACGCCTATCTGGGCCTGGCGCTCGCCGTGGTGTTGCTGCTGCTGGAGCGGCGTCTCGCGGCGCATCGGGCCGACACCGCACAAGGCTCGCGGATGAGCACCGAGCTGGTGCTGGTGCTGGCGGTGCTGTTCTGCATCGTGGCCGGCTATTTTGCTGTGCAGCCGATGATGGAGCAGGCAAGGGCGGGGCAGGGCCGCTGGTCTTTCGGGGTGTTGCATGGCCTGTCGAGCGCGTTTTTCGCGCTCAAGGGGCTGCTGCTGCTGGTGCTCGCATGGCGCAGCGCCCCCCGCTGAGGACGGTGTTCAGCCGCCCGAGGCCCTTTTCTTGATGCTGGTCGCGCGGGTCTTGGCCCGCTTGATGCTACCGCCTCGCGTGAGGCGCTCGTTGCCCAGCACCGTGACCTTCTTGATCTCCGGCCGGCCGCCGCCCTGCTTGGAGTACTTGATGATCTTGACCGTCTTGGGCGCCGGCTTGCGGTCCTCGCGCTCGGCTTTTTCCTTGGGCGGCACCGGGCGCCACAGCACCAGCAGTTTGCCGATGTGCTGGATTGGGGCGGCGTTGAGCTCGTCGGCCAGGCGGGCCAGGATCTCTTCGCGGGTCGCGCGTTCATCGGAGAACACCCGCACCTTGATCAGGCCGTGGGCGTTGAGGGCAGTGTCGGTTTCCTTCAGCACCGCGGGGCTGAGGCCCTCGCCGCCAATGAGGACGACGGGGTCGAGATGATGGGCCTCGGAGCGCTTTTCTTTGCGCTGGGCAGGGGTCAGATTGATGGCAGGCATCCGCGTATTATCGTTTGGCAATGAAGATCAAAACCAAAAGCAAGAAGGTCAACAAGGCGTGGTTGCATGACCATGTCACCGATCCCTACGTCCGGCTGGCACAGAAGGAGGGCTACCGGGCCCGGGCGGCGTACAAACTCAAGGAGATCGACGAGGAGCTGCACCTGCTCAAGCCGGGCCAGCTGGTCGTCGACCTGGGAGCGGCCCCCGGCGCCTGGAGCCAGTACGTCCGGCGCAAGTTCGCGCCGCGCGATGCCGCGGGCGGCGGCGCCGCCGTGGGGGCGCTCAACGGCACCGTGATTGCGCTGGACCTGCTGGATTTCGAGCCGATCGAGGGGGTGCACTTCATCCAGGGCGACTTCCGCGAGGAAGCGGTGCTCGCCGAGCTGCAGGCGGCCGTGAACGGCCGGCCGGTGGACGTCGTGATTTCCGACATGGCGCCCAACCTGTCGGGGATCGAAGTCTCGGACGCTGCACGCATCGCCCATCTGGTCGAACTCGCCGTGGAGTTCTCGCAACAGCACCTGCGGCCCGATGGGGCGCTGGTCTGCAAGGTCTTCCACGGCAGCGGCTACAGCCAGCTGGTCGACCTGTTCCGCAGCAGCTTCCGCACCGTCAAGCCGATCAAGCCGAAGGCCTCCAGGGACAAATCGTCTGAAACCTTTCTGGTCGGCCGGGGTCTCAAGCAACAGGCTTGAACGCCGATAAAGGGCGTAGCGGGCTGAAAGCAGAGGAGCGGGGTGCTTTCCGGACAGTGGAGGCCGCCTTCGCAACGATAGAAAACACCTGTCACAAGCGTGGGAAACATCAAAGAGAAGCGGGTCTTGACTCGTCTAGAATTGCCCCGATCTATTCGGTATTCGCATTATTTTCGTTATCAGGAATCGGAGAAGGAGCCGCGGTGAACAATCAATGGTTCTCTAAAGTGGCCGTGTGGTTGGTGATTGCGCTGGTGTTGTTCACCGTGTTCAAGCAATTCGATCGCGGCGTGGCCACCTCGGGACAGATCGGCTACTCCGATTTCCTCGAGGAAGTGCGCGGCAAGCGCATCAAGTCGGTGACGCTCCAGGAAGGTGCTGGCGGCACCGAGATCATCGCCGTCACGAACGACGAGAAACGCATCCGCACCACCGCCACCTACCTCGATCGGGGCCTGGTTGGCGACCTGATCAACAACGGCGTCAAGTTCGACGTGAAGCCGCGCGAGGAACCCTCGCTGCTGATGAGCATCCTGATCTCCTGGGGGCCCATGCTGCTGTTGATCGGCGTGTGGATCTATTTCATGAGGCAGATGCAAGGCGGCGGCAAAGGCGGGGCCTTCAGCTTCGGTAAAAGCCGGGCGCGCATGCTGGACGAGTCGAACAACTCCATCACCTTCGCCGACGTGGCCGGCTGCGACGAGGCCAAGGAAGAGGTCAAGGAGTTGGTCGATTTCCTCAAGGACCCGCAGAAGTTCCAGAAGCTGGGCGGCCGCATCCCGCGCGGCGTGTTGATGGTCGGCCCCCCGGGGACCGGCAAGACCTTGCTGGCCAAGAGCATCGCTGGCGAAGCCAAGGTGCCTTTCTTCTCGATCTCCGGCTCTGACTTCGTCGAGATGTTCGTCGGTGTCGGCGCGGCCCGCGTCCGGGACATGTTCGAGCAGGCCAAGAAAAACGCGCCCTGCATCATCTTCGTGGACGAAATCGACGCGGTCGGCCGCCATCGTGGCGCCGGCCTCGGCGGCGGCAACGACGAGCGCGAGCAGACCCTCAACCAGATGCTGGTCGAGATGGACGGCTTCGAGACCAACCTCGGTGTGATCGTGATCGCGGCCACCAACCGGCCCGACATCCTCGACCCGGCGCTGCTGCGTCCCGGCCGTTTCGACCGCCAGGTTTACGTGACCCTGCCGGACGTGCGTGGCCGTGAGCAGATCCTGAACGTGCACATGCGCAAGGTGCCGATCGGTACCGACGTTCGGCCCGACATCCTGGCCCGCGGCACGCCCGGCTTCTCGGGCGCTGACCTGGCCAACCTGGTCAACGAGGCGGCGCTGTTTGCTGCCCGTCGCAGCGGTCGCGTGGTCGAAATGCAGGACTTCGAGAAGGCCAAGGACAAGATCCTGATGGGCCCGGAGCGCAAGTCCATGGTGATGCCCGAGGAAGAGCGTCGCAACACTGCCTACCACGAGTCGGGCCACGCCCTGGTGGCGCGCCTGCTGCCGAAGACCGACCCGGTGCACAAGGTCACCATCATCCCGCGCGGCCGTGCGCTGGGCGTGACGATGCAACTGCCCGAAGGCGACCGCTACAGCATGGACAAGGAGCGCATGCTCAACACCATCTCGGTGCTGTTCGGCGGACGCATCGCCGAAGAGGTGTTCATGAACCAGATGACCACCGGCGCCAGCAACGACTTCGAGCGTGCCACCCAGATCGCCCGCGACATGGTCACCCGCTACGGCATGACCGACGAGCTGGGCCCGATGGTCTACGCGGAGAACGAGGGCGAGGTGTTCCTCGGCCGTTCGATCACCAAGCAGGTCAACGTCTCCGAGCAGACGATGCAGAAGGTCGACCACGAGATCCGCAAGATCATCGACGACCAGTACACCATCGCCCGCAAACTGATCGAAGACCACCAGGACAAGATGCACGTGATGGCCAAGGCGCTGCTCGAGTGGGAGACCATCGACGCCGATCAGATCGAGGACATCATGTCCGGCCGCCCGCCGCGCCCGCCCAAGGACTGGACGCCGTCCAGCCCCAAGAGCGGCGGTGGCGGCAGCACCCCGCCGGTCAACACCGACGGTGCGCCGGCCGCGGCTTGAGCCGATTCGACGTTTCTCACGACGGGGCCTCGCGGCCCCGTTTTCCATTTGAGGCAGCGCCCATGCAGTGGCAGACCACCCGCTTTCGCATCGACTTGTCGCATCCCCGCGTGATGGGCATCGTCAACGTCACGCCCGACTCCTTCTCCGACGGCGGTCTGCATGCCGACACCCGCGAGGCCCTGCTGGGCTGCGAGCGGCTGCTGGCGGAGGGCGCCGAGATCCTCGACATCGGCGGCGAGTCGAGCCGGCCGGGGGCCGCCGCGTTGCCGCTGGAGGAGGAGATGGCCCGTGTGCTGCCGGTGCTGCGCGGTGCCCTGCGCCTGGGCGTGCCAGTGTCGGTCGACACCTACAAGACCGAGGTGATGAGGGCGGCGCTCGATCTCGGCGTGGACGTCGTCAATGACATCAATGCGCTGCGCACACCCGGCGCCGAGGACGTGGTGGCGGGCCACCCCGCCTGCGGCGTCTGCCTGATGCACATGCAGGGCGAGCCGAAGTCCATGCAAGCTGCGCCCCGCTATGCCGGCGATGTGGTGCGGGAGGTCGGCGGCTTCCTGGCCGCGCGGGCCGGGGTGCTGCGCGGGCGCGGTGTGGCGGCAGAGCGCATCGTGCTGGACCCGGGCTACGGCTTCGGCAAGAGCGTTGAGCACAATTTCGAGCTGCTGGCCCGGCAGTCCGAGCTGCTCGGGCTCGGATATCCCGTATTGGCCGGCTGGTCCCGCAAGTCCTCGCTGGGTGCCGTGACCGGGCGGCCGGTCGACGAGCGGCTTGCCGCCAGCGTCGCGGCAGCACTGGCGGCCGTGCAGCGGGGCGCCCGTGTGGTGCGTGTACACGATGTCGCCGCGACTGTCGATGCCCTGAAAGTGTGGCGAGCGGCCGGCCTGGCGTGAGCGGACAGCGGCGAGAATACACCCCCCTCCCGTTCGTACAGTAGCGAACCGATTTCCCCTATCGACAAGACGACAAGAAGGTGCGATGAGCAGAACCTATTTCGGCACTGACGGCATCCGCGGGACCGTGGGCCAGGCCCCCATCACCCCGGATTTCATGCTCCGCCTCGGCCACGCTGTCGGCCGGGTGCTCAAGGCCCGCAACACAGGGCGCCCCACTGTCCTGATCGGGAAGGACACCCGCATCTCCGGCTACATGCTGGAGTCGGCGCTCGAAGCCGGCTTCGCGTCGGCCGGCGCCGATGTGCTGCTGAGTGGTCCGCTGCCGACCCCGGGCGTGGCCTACCTGACACGCGCGCTGCGCCTGGACCTCGGCGTCGTGATCAGCGCCTCGCACAATCCCTTCGGCGACAACGGCGTCAAGTTCTTTTCCGCCCGCGGCGAGAAGCTGCCCGACGAATGGGAGATCCAGGTCGAGGCGGCGCTGCAGGAAGAGGCCCACTGGGCCGACTCCGCCAGCCTGGGCAAGGCGCGCCGCCTCGACGACGCCCAGGGCCGCTACACCGAGTTCTGCAAGAGCACCTTCAGCAACGACCTTTCGCTCAAGGGCCTCAAGGTCGTGGTGGACGCCGCCCATGGGGCCGCCTACCAGGTGGCGCCCCACGTCT
Organism: Aquabacterium sp. A7-Y; assembly: GCF_026153205.1. Classification (GTDB taxonomy): domain Bacteria; phylum Pseudomonadota; class Gammaproteobacteria; order Burkholderiales; family Burkholderiaceae_C; genus Caldimonas. The sequence goes on from NZ_JAPFBW010000030.1 coordinate 70,601, forward strand.
TCCACGAACTGGGCGCCGACGTCGTCTCCATCGGCTGCGCGCCCGACGGCTACAACATCAATGCCGGCTTCGGTGCGACGGCGCCTGCCGCGCTCGTCAAGGCGGTGCAGGCGCATGGCGCCGACTACGGCGTGGCGCTCGACGGCGACGCCGACCGCCTGCAGCTGGTGGATCGCCAGGGCCGGCTCTACAACGGCGACGAGCTGCTTTACGTGATGGTGGCCGACCGGCTGGCGCAGCAGCAGACAGTGGCCGGCGCGGTCGGCACGCTGATGACCAACATGGCGGTGGAAGTGGCGCTGCAGGCCCGCGGTGTCGAATTCGTGCGTGCCAAGGTGGGCGACCGCTATGTGCTGGAGGAGCTGACGTCGCGCGGCTGGCAGCTCGGCGGCGAGGGCTCGGGCCACCTGCTGGCGCTGGACAAGCACACCACCGGTGACGGCATCGTCAGCGCCCTGCTGGTGCTGCAGGCCGCGATCCGCTCCGGCCGCACGCTGGCCCAGCTGCTCGATGGGGTCGCCTTGTTCCCGCAGACTTTGATCAATGTGCGGCTGAATCCCGGCCAGGACTGGAAGTCCAACACCCGGCTGGCGCAAACCCAGGCGGCCGTCACCGAGGAGCTGAAGTCACGCGGGCGCGTGCTGATCCGGCCCTCGGGCACCGAGCCGCTGCTGCGTGTGATGGTCGAGGCCGAAAGCGAGGCGCTGGCGCGGCAGTGCGCCGAGCGGCTGGCCGAGGCGGTGCGCGCCGGCTGAGGGAGGCTGCGCGCTTCGGAACGCCGGCGCCTCCAGCGAGGGGCGGCTGCCAAGGCCGGGCAAACGTCCGGCCCTGGGGCGTCCCGCTTACTTCTTGACCGGCGGCATCAGCACGCGGTCGATCACGTGCACCACACCGTTGCTGGCCGGCACGTCGGCCTGCTGCACCATCGCATCCTCCACCGTGACGAAGGTGCCGGAGCGGGCCAGCGCGAGCTCGCCGCCCTGCAGGGTCTTGACGCTGCCGTTTTGCACCTGGGCCGCATCCATCTTGCCCGGCACGATGTGGTAGGCCAGCACCGCCTTGAGGCGCTCCTTGTCCTTGCCCAGCGCTTCCAGCGTGGCGGGTGGCAGCTGCTTGAAGGCTTCGTCCGAAGGCGCAAACACTGTGTAGGGCCCGGCGGCGCGCAGCGTCTCGGACAGGCCGGCATCGGCCACCAGCTTGTTCAGCGTGGTCAGTTGGGGCGTGCTGCCGGCGGCATCCGCCACGGTGGTGCGGGCCGGGTTGGCGGCGCAGCCGACCAGCGTGGCAAACAGTGCGGCGCTCAAGGCGAGCACCCAGGTGCGTTGGATCATGAAAGCTCCTTGGTCATACGGGACACGCTGTAGCGCGCTGGCCGGCGGGTCGGCACGGCTCGGTTCTCAGCGGCGCGGAGCTTAGAAGCGTCACATGACAGTTCGGTGAAGCTCCTGTGACAGCCCGGCGAAGCCAGCATTCAAGCGGGCAGGAGCGGGACCGACAGGCAGGCTGCTTGCTCGATCGCTGGTTGATGTCACCGGGATGTCACAAAGCGCTTTTACAGTCCGCCACCGTCGAGAGAGCGCTTTTTTTGTGTGGCTCTGTGTCCCATCCTTGATCCCCGAGGTGAAAGCAATGAACTTTTCGCTGATTCAATCCGTTCTGGCCGCGGCCGCGCTGGCAAGTGTCGCCGGCTTCGCCCAAGCCCAGGACGTCACCGGTGCCGGTGCCTCGTTCCCGGCGCCCGTGTATGCGAAGTGGGCTGACGCCTACAACAAGGCGACGGGTGCCCGCATCAACTACCAGTCGGTCGGTTCCGGAGCCGGCATCCGCCAGATCAAGGCCAAGACGGTGGACTTCGGTGCCTCCGACGCCCCCCTGAAGGACGATGAACTGGCGAAGGACGGTCTGGTGCAGTTCCCGACCGTGATCGGCGGGGTTGTGCCGGTGGTCAACATCAAGGGCATTGCGCCGGGGCAGCTCAAGCTCAGCGGGCAGGTCCTCGGCGACATCTTCCTCGGCAAGGTGACCAAGTGGAACCATGCCGCGATCGCCAGCCTGAACCCGGGCGTGGCCTTGCCTGACGCGACGATTGCCGTGGTGCGCCGCGCCGACGGCTCCGGCACCAGCTTCATCTTCACCAACTACCTCTCGAAGGTGAACGCCGACTGGAAGAGCCAGGTCGGCGAAGGCACCGCGGTGAAGTGGCCCACCGGCGCCGGCGGCAAGGGCAACGAGGGCGTGTCGGCCTTCGTGCAGCGCCTGCCGAACTCGATCGGCTATGTCGAGTACGCCTACGCCAAGCAGAACAAGATGTCGCATGTGCTGCTGCGCAACAAGGACGGTCAGTTTGTCGCCCCCGACGAGGCCAACTTCAAGGCCGCCGCGGCCGGTGCCGACTGGAGCAAGAGCTTCTACCAGGTGCTGACCGAGCAGCCCGGCAAGGACGCCTGGCCGATCACCGGCGCCACCTTCATCCTGATGCACAAGTCGCAGGACAAGCCGACCCAGGCCACCCAGGCGCTCAAGTTCTTCGACTGGGCCTATGGCAGCGGGGACAAGATGGCGTCCGACCTGGAATACGTGCCGCTGCCCGACTCCGTCAAGGCGCTGGTGCGCAAGCAGTGGGGCGAGATCAAGGACAGCTCCGGCAAGGTGGTCGCGATCAAGTGAGGCAGCCGCCGGCGAGATCGCCGGCGTTGGGCGCTGATGGCGCCCGTCGCGGGGTGGCACTGCCACCCCGTCTGCGCATGGAGGGGGAATCGTGACCGCTACACTCCGGGCATCCGACTACAGAACTGACAATATGCAAAGAACCGACCCCCTGGGTGAGCCGCCGGTGGGCCGACGGGGCTCGCCGTGGGCGGACACCTTCTTCTCGTTCCTGGCGCACGGAGCGGCCCTGCTGACCCTGGCCTTGCTGGCGGGCATCATCGGCTCGCTGATGGTGGGCGCCGCGCCGGCCATCGAAGCCTACGGCCTGAGTTTCCTCTGGCGCAGCGAGTGGGACCCGGTGCAGGAGCAGTACGGCGGCCTGGTGATGATCTACGGCACGCTGATGACCTCGCTGATCGCGCTGCTGATCGCGGTGCCCGTCAGCTTCGGCATCGCGCTGTTCCTCACCGAGCTGTCGCCGGGCTGGCTGCGCCGGCCACTGGGTACGGCAATCGAGCTGCTCGCCGCGGTGCCCTCGATCGTCTACGGCATGTGGGGCCTGCTGGTGTTCGGCCCCATCCTCGCAACCTATGTGCAGCAGCCGCTGCAAGGGGTGTTCGGCGAGATGCCGTTTCTGGGCGGGCTGGTCTCCGGCCCGCCGGTGGGCATCGGCATCCTGTCCGCCGGCATCATCCTGGCGATCATGATCATCCCCTTCATCGCCTCGGTGATGCGCGATGTGTTCGAAGTGACGCCGGCGCTGCTGAAGGAGTCGGCCTACGGCCTCGGCTCCACCACTTGGGAGGTGGTCTGGAAAGTGGTGCTGCCGTACACCAAGACCGGCGTCATCGGCGGCATCATGCTGGGGCTGGGCCGTGCGCTGGGTGAGACCATGGCAGTCACCTTCGTGATCGGCAACATGAACCAGCTCAGCTCGCTGTCGCTGTTCGAGCCGGCCAACAGCATCACCTCGGCGCTGGCCAACGAATTCGCGGAGGCGGCCGAGGGCCTGCACCAGGCCTCGCTGATCTACCTCGGCCTGGTGCTGTTTTTCATCACTTTTGTCGTGTTGTCGTTTTCGAAGATCCTGCTGATGCGCCTGAAGCAGCGTGAAGGAGTCCGCACATGAGCGTCCTCCAGCTCGATGCGGCCCGCTTGGCGGTGCACCGCCGTCGCAAGCGCGTGAATGCGATCGCGCTGGCCCTCTCGCTGGCCGCGATGGCTTTCGGCGTGTTCTGGCTGCTGTGGATTCTGTTCGAGACCGTGCGCCTGGGCCTGGGCGGCATGGCGCTGTCGCTCTTCACCGAAATGACGCCGGCGCCGATGGCCGAAACCGGCGGCCTGGCGAACGCCATCTTCGGCTCCCTGGTGATGGTCACGCTCGCGACCTTGCTGGGTACGCCGATCGGCATCCTGGCCGGCATCTACCTCGCGGAGTACGGCCAGCGCGGCTGGCTGGGCCATGTCACGCGTTTCATCAACGACATCCTGCTGTCCGCGCCGTCCATCGTCGTGGGTCTGTTCGTCTACGCGGTGGTGGTGGCGCCGATGAAGGGCTTCTCGGGCCTGGCGGGTGTCCTGGCGCTGGCGCTGATCGTCATCCCGGTGGTGATCCGGACCACCGAGAACATGCTGATGCTGATCCCCAACGCTTTGCGCGAGGCGGCCTATGCGCTCGGCACGCCGAAGTGGAAGGTGGTCTCCTTCATCACGCTGAAGGCCGCGCGCGCCGGCGTCGTGACCGGGGTGCTGCTGGCACTCGCCCGCATCGCCGGCGAGACGGCGCCGCTGCTGTTCACGGCGCTGAGCAACCAGTTCTGGACCGCCAGCCTGACCGAGCCGATGGCGAGCCTGCCAGTCACTATCTTCAAGTTCGCGATGAGCCCCTACGAGAACTGGCAGAAGCTGGCCTGGGCGGCGGTCTTCCTGATCACGATAGGCGTGCTGCTGCTCAACATCGTCGCGCGCACGCTGTTCCGCAACAAATCCTGATCCGAGGCCCCGACCCCATGGACGCAAAAGTCGAACTGCCCGTGACCGAGAAGGCCAAGCTCTCGGTGCGCAACCTGAACTTCTACTACGGCAGCTTCCACGCGCTGAAGAACATCAACCTCGAGATCCCCGAAAAGAAGGTCACGGCCTTCATCGGCCCCTCGGGCTGCGGCAAGTCGACCTTGCTGCGCACCTTCAACCGCATGTTCGAGCTCTACCCGGAGCAGCGCGCCACCGGCGAGATCCTGCTCGACGGCGAGAACATCCTGAAATCGCGGCTCGACGTCTCGCTGATCCGCGCCAAGGTCGGCATGGTGTTCCAGAAGCCGACGCCTTTCCCGATGTCGATCTACGACAACATCGCCTTCGGTGTGCGCCTGTTCGAGACCCTGCCGCGCGCCGAGATGGACGAGCGGGTCGAATGGGCGCTGAAGAAGGCAGCGCTCTGGAAGGAAGTCAAGGACAAGCTCAACCAGAGCGGCGCGGGCCTCTCCGGCGGCCAGCAGCAGCGCCTGTGCATCGCCCGCGGCATCGCGATCAAGCCCGAGGTCTTGCTGCTCGACGAACCCTGCTCGGCGCTGGACCCGATCTCCACCGGCAAGATCGAGGAACTGATCCACGAGCTGAAGACCGACTACACGGTGGTGATCGTCACGCACAACATGCAGCAGGCTGCGCGCTGCTCGGACTACACCGCCTACATGTACCTGGGCGACCTGATCGAGTTCGGCCCCACCGCCGACCTCTTCATGAAACCCAAGCAGAAGGACACTGAGGACTACATCACCGGCCGTTTCGGTTGAGCCCTCGCAAGGAGAGAACATCATGAGCGACAAGCACCTGTCGACCCAGTTCGACGCCGAGTTGAGCGGTATCTCCACGCGTGTGCTGGAGATGGGCGGCCTGGTCGAGGCGCAGGTCGCTCAGGCGATCTATGCCCTGAGCAACTTCAGCGGCGAGACCGCGACCCAGGTCATCGCGCAGGAAGAGCGGGTCAACCAGATGGAGGTCGACATCGACCGCGACCTCTCCACCATCATCGCGCGGCGCCAGCCGACCGCGCGCGACCTGCGCCTCCTGATCGCGATTTCCAAGACCATCGGCAACCTGGAGCGGGTGGGCGACGAAGCGGCGCGCATTGCGCGCACCGTGCAGCGGCTCATCAACACCGGCGTGTCGAGCCGGCTGCGCCTGCCGCTGGGCGACCTGTCCTTCGAGGCCTCGCTCGCGACCGACCAGCTGCGCAAGACCCTGGATGCCTTCGCCCGGCTGGACGTCAAGAAGGCGGTGGAGGTGCTCAAGCAGGACAACCAGATCGACCAGGAGTTCGACGGCCTGATGCGCAAGCTCATCACCTACATGATGGAAGACCCGCGCACCATCTCGGCGAGCATCGACCTGGTGTTCGTCGCCAAGGCGATCGAGCGGGTCGGCGACCACGCCAAGAACCTGGCCGAGCAGATCATCTACATCGTCAAGGGCACCGACGTCCGCCACATCCCGATGGAAAGTGTCGAGTCGGTGCTGAAATAAGCCCACAGGAGTCTCCATGAGCCGTGTACTGGTGGTCGAGGACGAAGCTGCCATCGCCGAGCTGATCTCGCTGAACCTGAGGCATTCGGGCTACGAGGTGAGCGTCGCGCCGGACGCGCTGCGTGCGCAGAGCGAGGTCGACCGTGTGCTGCCCGACCTGGTGATCCTCGACTGGATGCTGCCGGGGCAGTCGGGCCTGGCGCTGGCCAAGCGCTGGCGCGGAGAGTCGCGCACCCGCGAGATGCCCATCATCATGCTGACGGCACGCTCTGACGAGCCGGACAAGATCGCCGGCCTGGACGCGGGCGCCGACGACTACCTGACCAAGCCCTTCTCGACCAACGAGCTGATGGCACGCATCCGTGCCGTGCTGCGGCGCAAGGCGCCGGAGGCGCTGGACTCCGCGGTGGAGGTCGGCGGCCTGCGGCTGGACCCGGCCACGCGGCGGGTGTCGCGTGGCGAGCGCGACGTCAAGGTCGGCCCGACCGAATTCAAGCTGCTGCACTTCTTCATGACCCACCCCGAGCGCGTGCACAGCCGCGCGCAGCTGCTGGACCGGGTCTGGGGCGACCATGTGTTCATCGAGGAGCGCACGGTCGACGTGCACGTCAAGCGCCTGCGCGAAGCCCTGGCCCCGGTACAGTGCTCGCAGATGATCGAGACCGTGCGCGGCGCCGGTTACCGCCTGACCCAGCAGCTGTCCGCGACGGCCTGAGGTCCGGCACCCGATGAGCTGGTTTCTTCAGCGGGTATTTCTTCACGTCGTGATGATGGTGGTGGGCGGAGTGGCGGGGCGCATTGCCGGCGCACCGCTCGGCTTCGCCGCCGCCGGCATGATGCTGGGTGCCGCGCTCGGCGTGGGGCTGGTGGTGCTGGTCGACGCCTTGCGCGGCCGGCGCCTGCTCAACTGGCTGCGCGGCTCCCAGCACGAGCCCGCGCCGCGCGACAGTGGCTTCTGGGGCGAGCTGGGCTACCGTATCGAGCGCGCGGTGCGCAGCCGCGAGATGGCGCTGGTGCAGGAGAAGGCGCGGCTGGCGCAGTTCCTGTCCGGCATCGAGGCCTCGCCCAACGGCGTCATGCTGCTCGACGCCAACGACCAGATCGCCTGGTGCAACCGCCTGGCCGCCGAGCACTTCGGCCTGGACCCGGTGCGCGACCTGAGCCAGCACCTGACCAACCTGGTGCGGGCGCCCGGTTTCGTGAGCTACCTGCGCGAGGGCCAGTTCACCCAGCCGGTGGTGTTCCCCAGCCCGGGCGGGCGCGGCATGGTCTCGGTGATTCTGCGTACCTATGGCGACGGCATGAAGCTGCTGCTCTCGCAGGACATCACCGAACGCGAGCGGGCCGAGACCATGCGGCGCGACTTCGTCGCCAATGTCTCGCACGAGATCCGCACGCCGCTGACCGTTCTGTCGGGTTTCATCGAGACCCTGGTCAACCTGCCGCTGACCGAGGTGGAGCGCAAGCGCGTGCTGAGCCTGATGGCGCAGCAGACCGAGCGCATGCAGACCCTGGTCAGCGACCTGCTGACCCTGGCCCAGCTGGAGGGCAGCCCGCGCCCGCCGTCGGACCGCTGGGTCGACGTGGCGAAACTGATGCAACTGGCCGAGAGCGACGCCCGCACGCTGTCGCCGGGCCGCCACCAGCTGTCCTTCGAGGCGGACGGCCCGGCGCAGCTGGCCGGTGCCGAGAGCGAGCTGCTCAGCGCCCTCACCAACCTGGTCTCCAACGCGATCCGCTACACGCCCGAAGGCGGCGCCATCTCGGTGCGCTGGCAGGCCCGCTCCAACGGCTCGGGTGAATTTATCGTGAAGGACAGCGGCATCGGCGTCGAGAAGGAGCACATCCCCCGGCTGACCGAGCGCTTCTACCGCGTCGACGGCAGCCGCTCCCGCGACACCGGCGGCACCGGGCTGGGCCTGTCCATCGTCAAGCACGTGCTGCAGCGCCATGGCGGTGAGCTGGACGTGCAGAGCGAACCGGGCAAGGGCTCGGAGTTCCGCCTCATCTTCCCCTCGCTGCGGGTGCGGCCCCTCGTGCCGTCGGACGAAGCTCAGTCGCGGCCGGGACGCTGAAGCCCGCGCCGGGCCAGCGAGCGCCACAGCAGCACGAGCACCAGTGCCACCAGCGCCAGCGCCGCCGCGTTGGCGAACCAGAAGCCGGCCGGCCCCTGCAGGGCCGGCGGCACCTGGCCGCCGACGTTGAAGCCCAGCGCATAGCCGCCGCCCAGCCCGAAGCCCCACAGCGCAACCACGTAGACCGCGGCTGGCAGCATCGCCACGCGGAAGGAACGCAGCGCGAAGGCCGCGGTCACCTGGGTGGCGTCGCCGAGCTGGTAGAGCGCGATGTAGACGATGAGGCCGCTGGCGACCGCCTGCACCGCCGGGTCGGTGCTGTAGAGCGCCACCACCGCGCCGCGCAGCAGATAGACCAGCCCGCCGAGCGCGACCGACAGGCAGACCGCCAGCCCGATGCCCTGCCAGCCGGCGTGCCGCGCCTCTTCGATGCGGCCGGCGCCCCGCAGTTGCGACACCTGGGCCCCGGTGGCGATCGCGATCGACAGCGGCAGCATGTAGAGCACGCTGGCCAGGTTGGAGACGATCTGGTGGCCCGCGACGGCGGTGGTGCCGAGCCGGGCGATGAACACCGCCATCAAGGTGAAGGCGGTGACCTCGACGAAATAGCTGGCGCCGCTGGGCAGCCCCAGGCGCAGCAGCTCCTTCTGCACGCTCCAGCGCGGGCCATGCCAGCCCTGCCAGAGCCGGAAGGGCCGGTAGATCGGGTGGCGCAGCAGCATGGCTGCCGCCACCAGGACGAGGGCGGCGTTGATCGCCAGCGTCGCCATCGCGCAGCCGGCCACGCCCTGCGGCGGGAGGCCGGCGCCGCCGAAGATGAACCACCGATTCAGCGGCAGCTTCAGCGCCAGCGCGCCGAGCTGCAGCAGCGTCACCAGCAGCGGCTTGGAGATGCCCTGGTTGAGCCCGGTGTAGCAGCGGAACAGCAAGGCCAGCGGCAGCCCCCAGGCCTGCCAGCCCAGGTAGTCGCGCGCGCGGGCCAGCACCTCGGGGGGCGCGCCGGTCAGGCCAAGCAGGAGATCGGGCCAGCGCATCAGCAGCAGGCCGGGCAGGGAGACCGCCAGCGCCAGCCAGACGGTCTGGCGGAAGGCCTCGCCCACCTGCAGGTCCTCGCCCGCGCCGCGATGGTGGCCCACGATAGGGATCAGCGCCTGCACGATCCCGCTGGCGCCGATATAGAGGCTCACGTAGAGCGCGATGCCCACCGACAGCGCGGCGAGATCGACACTGGCGTAGCGCCCCGCCATGACGGTATCGGCCACGCCGAAGCCGATGGTCGCCAGCTGGCCGACCAGGATCGCGGCGGCATCGTGTGCGATCCGGCGCAAGGCCGGCATCAGCCGCCCGCCTCCGATCGACGGAACACGTAGGTGTACTCGTTGCTGCGGTCGGTGGGGCGGCGCTCGCGCGCCACCGGCGTCCAGCCTTCCGGCGTCGGCACGGAGGCGCCGCCGGGCAGCATCAGGTAGTCGCAAGACGGCGCGTTGAGCACATGGGCCGCATAGACGCGCCAACCGCCCAGCGCTTCCAGCGCCGCGATCTGGCTGCGCGCCAGCCCGCGCGCCTCGATGCAGGCGCCGCGTGGCAAGTGCAGGCCGAGCCGTTGCACCAGCGGCCGCTCGCTGCGGGCATAGTTCAGCACCGGCAGCAACAGGCTCATCAGCAGCAGCCAGGACAGCGCGACGCCGCTGGCGGGCAGTACCAGGCTGCGCCAGAGCGCCTCGCGGTTGCGCCCGGCACGCCAGCGCACCAGCCACAGCCATGCCGCCGTGGCGAGCAGCGCGGCCAGCAGCGCCGCCAGCGAGAAGCGGGGCTCGAAGCCGGGCGCCAGCTTCATGACGTTGGCGGCCGGCTTGGCCGGCACGCCGGTCTGCAGCGAGACATAGATGACCCAGATGGTCAGCGCGCAGAAGCTGAAAAAAAACACCGAGAACCAGTCGATCGCCGAGGCCACGCCGCGGCGCAGGGTGGGCAGCGAGAAGCCGGCCAGCACGGCCAGCGAGGGCAGGGCGAGCATCAGGGCCCGGTCCGAACCGTTCATCACGACGCAGGCCCCCACTGCGACACCGGCTGTCGCCAGCGGGACGGCGATGTGGCGCTTGAGCAGGTGGCCACGCCAGCGCCAGACGGTCCAGGCCGCCAGCGGCCAGGCCGGCCAGGTGAACCAGGCCAGCAGCCGCACCACCTGGCGCAACTGCGGGCGCGGGTCGGCCCGCCAGGCCCAGGCGTCGAAGCCGGTGGCCACCAGCGCGGTCAGCAGCAGGGCGGCGAAGACCCAGGCCGCGAAGGCCTTGGTGCGCACATCCTCGGACAGCCAGCACACCGCCAGCGCGACGAAGGCGAGCAGCACCGCGATGTTGGGCGCGCCGCTGCCCGCCATCAGGGGCAGGGCGGCCAGCACGGCGAGCCGGGGTTTCCAGCGACGCACGCCGCTGGCCGCGAGGGCATAGATGAGCAGGGCCGTGCCGGTCAGCTGCAACAGCTCGGGCGTGGTTTCGTGGCCGAGCTGCAGCAGACCCAGCGTGGCGAGCAGCGCCAGCACGGCGCCGTCGGCGATGGCGCGCGCGTAGTCCACCGGCTTGGCCTCGCCGCCGAAGGCGAAGGACACCGGCTGGGCGGCGTCGGTGCGGGCGAGGTGGTAGCAGGTGTACCAGGTGAGCATCAGGACCGCGATGAGCAGCAGCGCGAAGGGCACACGTGCTGCGAAGGCCGGATCGACCATGCCGTCGAAGAGCCGGATGAAGGCAGCGCCGAGCCAGTAGGGCAGCAGGCCGCCGTCGGGCGGCAGGCCACCGACCAGAGGGTGCCACCAGTCGGCGCCGCCGCGCGCGAGCTGGTGCATGAAACCGAAGGCGGTGACGTCGGCGCTGCGCCAGGGATCCCGGCCGAATACGCCGGGCAGCACATAGGCGGCGCACAGCAGCACCAGCGGGATGCGCGGCAGGCGCTGGGCGGCACGTTCGGTGACGATGGCGGGGGTGGGATGGTTCACGTGCGGTGGCGGCGGGGCGAAGCCGGCATCATGCAACAAATCGGTGCGCTGACATCTCCACAGCGATTTGCCAAGATCGTGGCGCCGGGGCGCAGTCCTGGATCAGGCCAGGCGCCCGGCAGCCAAGAAAAAAGGCAGCCGGTTGCCCTGGCTGCCTTTTCGGCGGAGAAGTCGCGATGCTTACTTCTTGAGGCCCACCCGCGCGAACTTGTTGCGGAACTTCTCGACGCGGCCGCCGAGGGAGTCCACGCTCTTTTGCGTGCCGGTGTAGAAAGGGTGCGATTCGCTGGAGGTTTCCAGCTTGTACAGCGGCAGCTCGCGACCGTCTTCCATCTTGACGGTTTCCTTGGTCTGAGCGCAAGAACGGGTCACGAACTTGAAGCCGTTGGACTGGTCCACGAAGCACACTTCGCGGTAGTTGGGGTGGATGCCTTCTTTCATGGCGGTGCCTTATCGCTGGTCTATGCGCCGGGAGCCACCTCGAACCTTTCGAGGCACTTTCCGGAAGCGGAAAACCGGCGATTATGCCATGAAGATCAGCCACTTATGAACGGTCCGGGGTCGCATCTGGCCCATCCGGGCGCAAAAAAGGCCCGTTGGCGGGCCTTTTCGGGGAGCGCGGGGCGGCCTCAGCCACCGCGGCGCATCATGTCGAAGAAGTCCAGGTTGGTCTTCGTCGCCTTCATCTTGTCGAGGATGAACTCCATCGCCGCGATCTCGTCCATCGGATAGAGCAGCTTGCGCAGGATCCAGGTCTTCTGCAGGATCTCCGGCTTGAGCAGCAGCTCCTCGCGCCGGGTGCCGGACTTGTTCAGCAGGATCGACGGGTAGACGCGCTTCTCGGCCATGCGGCGGTCGAGGTGGATCTCGCAGTTGCCGGTGCCCTTGAACTCTTCGTAGATCACCTCGTCCATGCGGCTGCCGGTGTCGACCAGCGCGGTGCCGATGATGGTGAGCGAGCCGCCTTCCTCGATGTTGCGCGCGGCGCCGAAAAAGCGCTTGGGGCGCTGCAGCGCATTGGCGTCCACACCGCCCGTCAGCACCTTGCCTGAAGAGGGCAGCACGTTGTTGTAGGCGCGCGCCAGACGGGTGATGGAGTCGAGCAGGATCACCACGTCCTTGCGCAGCTCGACCAGGCGCTTGGCCCGCTCGATCACCATCTCGGCCACCTGCACATGGCGGGCGGCCGGCTCGTCGAAGGTGGAGCTGATCACTTCGCCGCGCACCGTGCGCTGCATCTCCGTCACTTCCTCGGGGCGCTCATCGACGAGCAGCACGATGAGGTAGACGTCCGGGTGGTTGGCGATGATCGCGTGGGCCAGGTTCTGCATCATCACCGTCTTGCCGCTCTTGGGCGGCGCCACCAGCAGGGCGCGCTGGCCCTTGCCGATGGGGGCGATCAGGTCGACGATGCGGCCGGTGATGTTCTCTTCGGAGCGGATCTCGCGTTCGAGCTTGAACTGCTCTTTGGGAAAGAGCGGCGTCAGGTTCTCGAACATGATCTTGTGCTTGTTCTCCTCCGGGGTCAGGCCGTTGACACGGTCGACCTTCACGAGGGCGAAGTAGCGCTCGCCGTCCTTCGGCACCCGCACCTCGCCTTCGATGGCGTCGCCGGTGTGCAGGTTGAAGCGGCGGATCTGGCTGGGCGAGAGGTAAATGTCGTCGGTGCTCGCCAGGTAGCTGGTCTCGGGCGAGCGCAGGAAGCCGAAGCCGTCAGGCAGGACCTCCAGCACGCCATCGCCGAAGATTTGCTCGCCCTGCTTGGCGCGCCGCTTCATGATCGCGAACATCAGCTCCTGCTTGCGCATGCGGCTGGTGTTCTCGATCTCCAGCGACTCGGCCATCTTGATGAGTTCCGAGACGTGGAGGACTTTCAGTTCGGATAGTTGCATGGGCGCATACCCTTGGGGACTTGCCGTCGCACTGCCAAGGGCGACGGCTGGATGGACTTCGGCATCGCTCGCAGCGCGGGAGAACCCGGATACGAGAACTGGCGCAGGACCGCGACGAGCGCGAATCGGAAGACGCTGGAGTTGGGGGCCGAAACTACGCGGCGAACGAGGTGCGTAGTGGCGAAACTTGTGCTATCGGGAACCGGACTTGTGGTCTCGGCTCCCGATGCATTGGGGGGAATTATAGATGACCGTCGAGGAAGGACGTCAACTGGGCTTTCGACAAGGCGCCAACCTTGGTCGCAGCAAGCTGTCCGTCCTTGAAGAGCATCAGCGTCGGAATGCCGCGGATGCCGAACTTGGCGGGCACTTCGCGGTTCTCGTCGACATTCATCTTGGCGATGTTGAGGCGGCCGCCGTAGTCCTTGGCGACTTCATCCAGGATGGGGGCGATCATCTTGCAAGGCCCGCACCATTCGGCCCAGTAGTCCACCAGCACAGGCTTGTCGGCCTGCAGCACGTCGGCGTCGAAGGACGCGTCGGAGATGTGTTTGATCAGATCGCTGCTCATCGTAGAGTCCTCAGATAGGTCCAAGCCCGGCCTCATCGTGCCGGCCTCGACACAGGGCACAATGATTCTGACATAAACCCTTGGGACGGCGCTGCCGCCCGCCTCAAGTCTTTCTATTGCAGGGATATCCTTTTTTGTTCGCAAGCTTTGCATGCCTGTAAGAGAAAGCTGGACCCTCGGCGCCTGCACCGACCCTTGGCCCGACATCGTGCAGCGGCTGGCGCTGTTTCTGCGAGTCCACGCCCTCGATGCGCGCAACACCCTGGTGCTGTTGCCCTTTGCGCAGCACCTGCCGCTGGCCCGGCAGGCCTGGGCGCGCCTGTGCGGCGGCTGGATGCCGCGTTTCGAGACCACCCAGACGCTGCGCGAGTCCTTGCCGGCGCCCGCCCTCGGCGCGCTGGGTCCCAGCGGCGACCCGGTGGCCGACCGCCTGGCCGCCGCCCGCTTGCTGACCGACCAGGCCTGGGCGGCGCCGGCGCGGCGGCGCGATCCGGCCTTGTTCGAACACTGGGTGCGCGGTGTCGTGGAAATGTCGCACCAGATGATGCGTGCCGCATTCGCGCGCCAGCCGGGGGAGCGCGCTGCCTTCTGGAGCGAGGCGCGGGCCGTGCTGCCGGCCCCCGGCGGGCCGGGCGGGATGGAGGCCGTGCTGGCCCGTGTCGCGCTGGAATGGGCCGCCGTGCACGAGGCCGGTCCGGCCGATGAGCTGTTCCGGCTGCAGCCGGCCGGCTGGGCGGTGGTCGAGGCGGGCGAGCCCGAGGGCTTGACGAGCGCCTTGCTGGCGGCTTCCGAGGCGCCCCAGCTGCGCATTCACACCGATCCCGACCTCGCCACACCCTTTGCCGCGGCAGCGCCCGACCTGCAGATCCTCGCCTGTGCCGATTTCGAGGAAGAGGCCCAGGCCGCTGCTGCGCAGGTGCTGAGCCACCTTCAGCAGGGCCAGGCCCCGGTCGCCGTGATGGCGCAGGACCGGGTGCTGGTGCGCCGGCTGCGGGCCTTGCTCGAGCGGCGTGACGTGCTGCTGCGCGACGAGACCGGCTGGCGCCTGTCGACCACCCGGGCGGGCGCGGCGGTGGCGGGTGTGCTCGCGCTGGCGGGCCCCAAGTCTGGCACCGACGAGTTGCTCGACTGGCTCAAGTCATCCTTCGTCGGGGTGTCGGGCGAGACCGGCGGCCGTGCCGCTGAGCAGGCCCTGGAGACGGCGCTGCGTCGGCAGCAGTGGGCGGCCCTGCACGACATCGACAGTCAGCGCCTGTCGCCCGTCGCCGAGGCGCTGTGGCAGGCGGTGCAGCGCGCGCTCGCGCCGCTGCAAGGCGAGCCGCGCCGCGCCAGCGTGCTGAGCTGGAACCAGCGCCTGCGGGAAGCGCTGCAGGCCGCCGCGGCCTGGGACGCACTGCAGGCCGACGAGGCCGGGCAGCAGGTGATCGAGGCCTTGCGGCTGGACAGCGGCGCACCGGCGGTCGATGCCGCCTTCGCGCGCCAGGCCGAGGTCACGCTGATGGACCTCGGCGATTACGCCGCCTGGGTCGACAGCCTGCTCGAAACCGGCGTCTTCGCACCGCCCGCGACCGAGGATGCCGAGGTGGTGATCACGCCGCTGGCCCGCGCGATGCTGCGTCCTTTCGCTGCCTGCGTCATGCCGGGCTGCGATGAGCAGCGCCTCGGGCCGGTCGCTGCCTCGGTCTGGCTGGGTGAACGCGAGCGCCTGGCGCTGGGGCTGCCGACGCGTGCCGCGGCGATGCGGCTGCAGACTGTCGCCTTCGCCCACCTAGCGCGCCAGCCACGCGTGACGCTGCTGTGGCGCAACTCGCAGGACGGCGAGCCGCTCGGCGCCAGCGTGCTGGTCGAGCGACTGCAGCTCGAACGCCGCCGCGCCGCGCTGCTCGAAGCCGAGCCGCAGGACCCGCGCTGCGAGCGGCGGGTCGTCGCGCAGCCGGTGCACCCGTCCGCCCCACGCGCGCCCGCGCTGGTGCCCGAGCGGCTCAGCGCCACCAGCTACGAGGCCTTGCGCGACTGCCCCTACCGGTTTTTCGCGCTGCGCATGCTGGGCCTGGGCGAGGCGGCCGAGCTCGACGACGAGGTCGAGCGGCGCGACTACGGCACCTGGCTGCACGCCGTCCTGCAGGATTTCCACGAGCAGCGCAGCCGCTCGCCGCTGGATGCCGAAGGTGAGGTGGCGCGCCTGGTGCGGCTGGGGGCCGAGCAGCAGGGCAAGCTGGGGCTGGACGAAGCGGCCTTCCTGCCGTTTGCGTTGCGCTTCGGTCGCGTCGCGCAGCTCTACGTCGACTGGATGCTGGCCCACGAGGCCGGCGGCGCCGAGGTGCTGAAGAGCGAGGTGACCTTGTCCGCGCCGCTGCCGCAGCGCCCTGCGACCCGGCTGCACGGTACGCTGGACCGCGTCGACATCGTGCACGGCCCGGACGGTCCTCGCACCCTGATCCTCGACTACAAGACCGGCAGCCTGGAAGCCCTCAAGCGCCGCCAGCGCGATCCGCTGGAGGACACCCAGCTGGCCTTCTACGCGGCCCTGTTGCGTCACGGCGAGGCCGCGCCGGGCAGCCAGCACGGCGTGCGCGCGCTCTATCTAGCGATGGAGGGGCGCGAGATCGAGGCCGCCGAGCACCCCGAGGTGGAGGCGACGGCGGAGGTGCTGCTGCAGGGCCTGGCGGACGACATCGGGCGGCTCGCCGACGGGGCGACGCTGCCGCCACTGGGCGAGGGCAGCGCTTGCGAGCACTGTGACGCGCGCGGCCTGTGCCGCAAGGCGCACTGGGCCGAGCCCCTGCTGCCCGACCCGGCCACCGCGCCGGGCAGCAAGGCCGGTGAGGAGGCAGGATGAAGGGTGCCGCCTACCGCATCGACGGTGCCCTGGTCGCTCGCGAGCGCTTCTACCAGGTCGCCTGCGACCCGGCGCGCAGTGTGGTCGTCGAGGCCTGCGCCGGGGCCGGCAAGACCTGGATGCTGGTCTCGCGCATCCTGCGCAGCCTGCTCGACGGGCTGGAGCCGCAACAGATCCTCGCGATCACCTTCACCAAAAAGGCGGCCGCCGAGATGCGCCACCGCCTGATGACCTGGCTGGCCGACTTCGCCGACTGTCCGGAAGCCCAGCGTGTGCAGGCCCTGGTCGACCGCGGCCTGTCGCCCGATCAGGCGCGGGCCCGCGCCCCGGCGTTGGGCGGGCTCTACGAGCGCCTGCTGGCGGGGCAGCAGCAGGTCGAGATCCGCACCTTCCACGCCTGGTTCTCGCAGCTGATGCGCGCGGCGCCGCTGGAGGTGCTGCAGGAGCTGGGCCTGCCGCCGCAGGCCGAGCTGGTCGAGGACATCGAGGAGTTGAAGCCGCGCGCCTGGCGCCAGTTCCTCGCGGCGCTGATGCAGGACGACATGCTGCGCGGGGATTTCGAGGCGCTGGTGCGCAGCCGCGGTCGCCACACCACCCAGGCCTGGCTGCTTGGCGTGATCGACAAGCGGCTGGAGTTCGAGCTGGCCGAGCTCTCCGGCACCCTGGCCGCCAGTGTGCCGCCGGCCGCGGAGCTGGATCGGGCCTTCGAGGGCTACGAACACCCCGCCGAGCGGCTGCGCTCGGCCGTCGTGGGACCGCTGCTGCAGCGCGTGGCGAGCGCCCTGGGCCGCCATGCCAAGGCCACCGCGCAAAAGGCCGGTGCCGCGCTGCAGCAGGCGCTGGAGCGGCCCGACGCCGTGTCGGCCTTGTGCGCCGCCGAGGCCGCGCTGTTCACCAAGGGCGAGCTGCGCAAGCACCTGGAGGCCCCCGAGCTGGACGAGGCCGTCGCCTTCCTGCGCGACATCCGCCGCGGCGTTGCCCAGCAGGAGGCCCACCTCGAACACCAGCGCCTGTCGCGCCTGACGCGTCTGCTGCTGGCCGAGTACGCCCGCCTGAAACACGCCCGTGGCCTGGCCGACATGTCGGACCTGGAGCGCTGCGCGCTGCGCTTGCTGGGCGACCACGAGGTGGCCGGGTGGCTGCTCGAACGGCTCGACACGCGGGTGCGCCAGGTCCTGATCGACGAGTTCCAGGACACCAACCCGCTGCAGTGGCAGGCGCTGTCGACCTGGCTGTCGTCCTACGCCGGCGCCGGGGGCGGCGGCAGCGGCCAGCGCCCGCCGGGCGTTTTTATCGTCGGCGACCCCAAGCAGAGCATCTACCGCTTCCGACGCGCCGAGCCGCGGGTTTTCGAGGCGGCCAAGCAGCTCGTCGTGCACGGCCTGGGAGGCGCGGTGCTGGCCTGCGACCACACCCGGCGCAACGCGCCGGCGGTGCTGGACGCGCTCAACGCCGTGTTCGACAGCGCCCAGGCCGAGGGCCGCTACACCGACTTCCGCAGCCACACCACCGAGGTCGACCCGGCCGCCGCAGCCGGGCTGGTGGCCGCGATCGAGCGTGTCGAGCGGCCCGCGAAAGCCGCCCGTGCCGAGGCCGCCTCCGGCTGGCGCGACAGCCTGAGCACACCGCGGCGCGAGCCCGAGGTGCTGCTCAAGCTGGAGGAGGCCAGGCGGGTCGCGGCCCACATCGCCCAACTGGTGCGCGGCGAAGGCTGGCGGCCGTCCGAGATTTTCGTGCTGAGTCGCCGGCGGGCCCAGTTGCGCCTGGTCGGCGAGGCCTTGC
>NZ_JAPFBW010000031.1 GCF_026153205.1 Aquabacterium sp. A7-Y
TGTTGGTGTTGGTGTTGGTGTTGGTGTTTCGGGCCCCGTGTGGGGCGGCTAGGAGCGCAGGGGTTGGGAGGTTGCCCCGCCCGCAGGGCGGGGTCGGCGAGCACTGTCCGAGGTCCGTTTGAAGGGTGCGAAGCGCCCTTCAAAAAGGCCGAGTTGCGCAGCCGCCTCCCAACCCCGAGCACCGCAGCGGACCCTCCTCGCGCAGCGAGGAGGGCGCCCCACTCGGGGTCGCCTTTCTTTGCCTACTTTCTTTGGCGAGGCAAAGAAAGTAGGTGCGCTGCCGGGCGCACATCCCGGCATCGCCCGCAGGGCGCGCCTGCGCCAGCAGGCTTCAATGCAACGAACACAACCCCCCCCAGAAACAGAAACAGACACAGACACAAGCCAAAGCACACCTCGCCCCTTCGCCCCTCCGCAGTCCATTTGCCCCCCACCCCACCACCCCCTCCCCCCGCTCTACCTTCTGCTGCATCGGCCACCCGGGCGCATCCTGCCCCGTCCAGCCATCGAAGTCGAAGGGAGAACTGCGTGCAAACGATGTGGGCAGAACGAGGCGCTGTGACAACGGCAGAGCTGCGCATCGACGCGGCAGGTCCGGCCGATGTGCAGGACATCGCCGCGATCTACAACAGCACGCTGCCGCCGGCGCCTGCAGGTATCGCGATCCCCGGCATGCCGCGCCGCATGGGGCTGGAGGAAGCACAAGGCTGGCTGCGCCTGCATGAGCTGTCCCACCGGCCGCTGTGGGTGGCGCGCAGCGCCGGCCAGGCGATCGCCTGGCTCAGCCACCTCGGCTACTTCGACCGGCCCGGCTGCGAGGCCACCGCCGAACTGGCCGTCTATGTCGCGCGCGGCTGGCAAGGCTGCGGCATCGGCCGTCAGCTGGTCGAGCGCGCCGTCGCGCATGCGCTCGACGGCGGCTACGAACGCCTGCTCGCACAGATCTGGAGCGACAACCACGCCAGCCTCGCGCTCTTCTCCAAGGCCGGCTTCCTGCCCTGGGGACGCTTGCCCGGTGCCGTGCGCATCGGCGCGCGGCGCTGCGACATGGTCATCCTCGGCATGGAGCTGCGCCGCGACGGCGCCGCCTGACAGGAAGGACCCCGGCCATGTCCGGCGAAAAGACCGAAGAGCCAACCCAGAAGAAGCTCGACGACGCACGCAAGAAGGGCCAGAACGCCAAGAGCCAGGACGTCAACGCGGCCGCCGGCCTGTTCGCCCTCACGGTCTGCCTCACGGCCGCCGCCTCGATGTCGGGACAGCACCTGGTCGCGCTGTTCACCCTCGCGACCGGGCCGGCCCTGACCGTTGGCGACAACCAGCAAATGCACGCGCTCGCGATGGCGATGCTGCGCGAGGCCGGACTGCTGGTGCTGCCCTACCTCGCCGTGTCGGTCGCCATGGGACTGGTGGCCTCCTTCGCGCAGGTCGGCTTCAACCTCAGCTTCGAGCCGCTGACGCCCAACTTCGACAAGGTCAATCCCGGATCCGGCATCAAGAAGCTGTTCTCGGTACGTTCCATCATCGACTTCCTCAAGATGGTGCTCAAGGCGGTCGCCCTGGCTGCCGTCGTCTGGGTCATCGTGATGGACCTGCTGCCGCTCCTGATCGGCGCCAGCGTGCAAAGCCCGGCCGGTATCGCCGCGGTCGCCTGGACCGCGCTGCTCAAGCTGCTGGGCGCGGCGGTGGTCGTCTTCATCGTGATCGGGCCGGTCGACTTCGGCATCCAGAAGTGGCTGTTCAAGCGCGACCAGAAGATGTCCAAGGACGAGGTCAAGCGCGAATTCAAGGAGATGGACGGCGACCCGCTCATCAAGGGCCAGCGCCGCCAGCTCGCCCACGAGCTGCTCAACTCCGACCCGAAGGCCCGGGTGCCGACCGCCTCCGTGGTCGTTACCAACCCGACCCACTACGCCGTGGCGCTGCGCTACGACCCGCGCGAGACGCCGCTGCCCATCGTGGTCGCCAAGGGCGCCGATGAGCAGGCCGCGCGCATCCGCGCCCTGGCCGAGCAACACGGCGTGCCCATCGTCGGCAACCCGCCGCTGGCGCGCGCGCTGTTCCGCGTCGGGCTCGACGATCCGATTCCCGAAGCCCTGTTCGAGGCGGTCGCGGCGGTGCTGCGCTGGGTCGCCCTGATCGAGGAAATCGGCCGCAGCGGCGGCAGCCTGCTGGCGCCGCGCCCCGAGTCCCCCTGACCTGACGAGAAGATCCCCATGGCCTTGAGACTCAATTCCACCATCGGCAACGACATCTCCATGGCGGTGCTGGTCGTCGCGATCGTGGCGCTGATGGTGCTGCCGCTGCCTACCCTCGCGATCGACAGCCTGCTGGCCTTCAACATGGCCGTCAGCGTGCTGCTCCTGATGACCTCGCTGTTCATCCCCAACGCGGTGGCGCTGTCGTCCTTCCCGTCGCTGCTGCTGTTCACCACGCTGTTCCGGCTCTCGCTCAACATCGCCTCGACCAAGGCCATCCTGCTGCACGCCGACGCCGGCCACGTGATCGAAAGCTTCGGCGAGCTGGTGGTGGGCGGCAACCTGGTGGTGGGCATCGTCGTGTTCATCATCATCACGGTGGTGCAGTTCATCGTGATCTCCAAGGGCTCGGAGCGCGTCGCCGAGGTCGGCGCCCGCTTCACGCTGGACGCGATGCCCGGCAAGCAGATGAGCATCGACGCCGACCTGCGCGCCGGCATCCTCACCGCCGACGAGGCCAAGCGCAAGCGCGCGATGCTGGCGATGGAAAGCCAGATGCACGGCGGCATGGACGGCGCGATGAAGTTCGTCAAGGGCGATGCGATCGCCGGCCTCATCATCACCCTGATCAACATCCTGGCCGGCATCGTCGTCGGCGTGATGTACCACGGCATGTCGGCCGGCGACGCGGCCAATCGCTTTGCGGTGCTGTCCATCGGCGACGCGATGGTCTCGCAGATCCCCTCGCTGTTCATCTGCGTGGCCGCCGGCGTGCTGATCACGCGGGTGGCCGACGAACACGAGAAGAAGCCGCGCTCGCTGGGGCAGGAAATCATCAGCCAGCTGACCACCAATGCCCGCGCGATGTACCTCGCCGCCGCGCTGGTGGTGGGCTTCGCCGCGGTACCCGGCTTTCCCGTGATTCCCTTCCTGGGACTCGCCGCTGGTCTGGGCTTCGCCGCCTGGGTGCTCGCGAAAAAGCGCCGCAGCGCCGAGGTGGCCGTGATCTCCAAGCCCATCACCGCGCTGCAGCGCGAGGGCGGCAAGGGCGAGCCGCCCTCCATCCTGCAGCAGGCGCCCCACATCGCCAAGCCGCTGGGCATCCGCATGTCGCAGCAGCTCGCGGTGCTGCTCGAAGCCGACCAGCTCGACGAGGCCCTGGCGCGTGAGCGGCAGCGCCTGCAGGCACTGCTGGGCCTGCCCTTCCCCGGCATCTCGATGTGGGTGGCGCAGGAGCTCGAGGCGCTGAGCTTCGACGTGCTCCTCAATGACGTCCCGGTGTGCTCGGTCGCGGTGCCGGGGCGCCTGCTGTGGCTCAGCGACGCGCAGTCGCCGCTGGCGGCAAAGGCGCAGCGCCACGCCCCGCTGATGGGCCAGGCCGAGTCGCTCTGGCTGCCGCCCGAGGCCGTGCCCGAGGACCAGCGCGCGATCTGCCTGGGGCTGGAGCAGGTGATCGCGCGCCAGGTGATGACGGTGCTGCGTTTCCATGCCCACCTCTTCATGGGCGTGCAGGAGGTGCAGTGGGTGATCGACCGCGCGATGCCCGATTACCCCGGCCTGGTCGCCGAGGCGCAGAAGATCCTGCCGCTGCAGCGCATTGCCGAGGTGCTGCGCCGCCTGCTGGAGGAGCAGGTGCCGATCCGCAACCTGCGCAGCATCCTGGAAAGCCTGATCGCCTGGGGCCCCAAGGAAAAGGACATGCTGCTGCTGACCGAATACGTGCGCGGCGACCTGGGCCGCTACCTCGCCTTCGAGGCCGCCGCGGGACAGGGCCATGTGGCTGCCATCCTGCTCGATCCGAACCTGGAGCAGGCGATCCGCCAGTGCATCAAGCCGACCCCGGCCGGCAACTACCTGGCGATGCCGCCCGACGCGGTGCAGGCCATCACCGACAAGGTGGCCGAGATCGCCGGCACCGAGGCGCGCCAGGGCGTTGCCCTGGTGACCTCGATGGACATCCGCCGCTATGTCAAGAAGATGATCGAGGCGCGGCTGCACTGGCTGCGCGTCTATTCCTACCAGGAACTCAGCAGCCTGGTGGAGCTGCGGCCGATCGGCCGGGTGAGTGCGTGATGAGCGACCGGGACTTGCGCCGCCCGCGCCGCATCATCGCGGGCCCGGAGTTGCCGCCGGTCCCGCCTGCGGCGCCCTTGCCGCAACAGGCCGAACGTTTCCAGCGCAACCTGTCGCAAGGCCGGCGCGGCGAAACAGCGCCACCGCGCGGGCCCGCCCTGCCTACGGGCGCGTCCGCGGCCCCAGCGCTCAAGGCCCCGGCGGGCGAGGCGCGGCCCACCCCACCCGCCGCTGCGCCTCGCACGCAGCTGGAGCCGGCGCCCACGTTCGAACCGGTGGAGGCCGGCGAAGCGGTGGAGAACGCTGCCGGCACGGCATGGAGCGAGGAGCCGCCGGCCGCCGAGCCGCCTTCCGACCTGCCGCCCGGCCGGGACCGCCCCGCCGCGCTGCCCGCGTGGGAAACCGAGCTGGCCCAGCTGGTCGCGACGCTGTGCCGCAAGGCCGACCCGGCCTTCGAGAACTGGAGCGTGATGGTGCCGCTGAACCCGGCGGTCCTGCCCCACACCGAACTGCGCCTGAGCCTTTCGCCGCTGCGGCTGTCGCTTCGGTTCCAGAGCGCCTCGACCGAGTCGACCCGCCTAGTCTTGACCCACACGCCGCAGCTGCGGCGCCTGCTGGAGCCGGCCCTGCCGACACCGCGCGAGATCGAGATCGACGTCCTATGAACCGCGACCCTCTCCCCGCCGCCGATTGTCAGCCGCTGGCCCGCCGCCTGCGCCGCGTGAGCCGCGAACAGGCGCGGGTCTCGAGGCTGGCCTTCGATACACGCATCCAGCAGGGCCTGGCCGCCTGCGCCGGCCAGCCGTGGCTGGGCGTCGCCTCGCACCTGCCGATCGCCGATGCGGCGCTGCTGGAGATCGAGACCGCCGAGGGCCGGCTGCAGCTGGAGATCGACAGCGCGGCCAGCCCGGCCCTGCAGCTGGCGCTGGCCCTGCCCGAGGACCAGCTCGCCTGCGAGGTCGCCGGCTTGGTGCTCGCGCCGCTGCTGCAGGGGCTGGAGGGGGCGGTCACCGGCCTGCGCGTGCTGGGCCGCCAGCTCGGCGCGGGCCGTGCGCCGTCCGGCACCGGCCGCTATGAGCAGGCCACGGTGGTCACGCCGACGACCAAGGTCGCGGTGCGCGACGTCGACGACAAGCTGGCGCGCCACCTGCGTGGCCTCTGGTGCACGCCGCGCGCCGGCACCTTGGCCGCCTGGGCCGGCTTGCGGCTGCGTCCACGGCTGCAGCTGACGGAGCGATTGCTGCCTTGCGGTGTGCTGGACCAGCTGGACCAGGGCGACATCGTCCTGACCGGCTCGTCGGGCGCGCCGCTCACCTATCGATGGATCACAGGAATGGGCATCACGATGCAGGCCGAAGCCGAACTGGACCTCAAGCAACAGAAGTTCACCGTGGCGCAGCCGCCGCGGCTGCAGTCCGACGCGCCGCCGGACGGCGACGGCGAAGTCCGGTCGCTGGACCGCCTGCAGGACCTGCAGGTGCCGGTGGCCTTCGAAATCGATACCGCGCGCATCAGCCTCGCCGAGCTAGCGAGCATCCGCCCGGGTTATGTCATCGAGCTCGATGCGCCCTTGCAGCAGGCCGCGGTGCGCCTGGTCTGCCACGGCCAGACCGTGGGCTGCGGCCAGCTGGTGGCCATCGGCGACCAGCTGGGCGTGCGCATCACCCAGATGGAGGTCCGGCATGACGCCGCTGCCCAGCGCTGACCCGGTCTCGCTGTTCCTGGTGCTGGTGGCGCTGGCGGTGCTGCCCTTCGCGGCGATGGTGGTGACCTCCTACACCAAGATCGTCGTGGTGCTGGGCCTGCTGCGCAATGCCATCGGCGTGCAGCAGGTGCCGCCCAACATGGTGCTCAACGGCGTGGCGCTGATCATCTCCTGCTACGTGATGGCGCCGGTGCTGATGGAGGCCTCGCGCAGCATGGGGCTGGGCAGCCAGCAAGCCGGCGGCAATTCCAACGCCCAGCAGCTGCTGCACGCGGCCGACGCGGCGCGCGAGCCCTTCCGGCGTTTCCTCGACAAACATGCCGAGGAACGCGAGAAGCAGTTTTTCCTCAAGTCGGCCGCGCTGGTCTGGCCGGCCGAGGAGGCGCGCCAGCTGCAGAAGAACGACCTGCTGGTGCTGGCGCCGGCCTTCCTGCTCACCGAGCTGGTCGAGGCCTTCCGCATCGGCTTCCTGCTTTACCTGGCCTTCATCGTGGTGGACCTGGTGATTGCCAACGTGCTGCTCGCGATGGGCTTGTCGCAGGTCACGCCGACCAACGTCGCCATCCCCTTCAAGCTGCTGCTGTTCGTGGTGCTCGACGGCTGGCCCAAGCTGGTCCACGGGCTGGTGCTGACCTACCGCTGAGGGCCGCGATGTCCTACGACACCATCATCCAACTCACCTCCGAAGCGCTGATGATGTGCGTGCTGCTGTCGCTGCCGGCGGTGGCGATCTCGGCCATCGTCGGCCTGCTGGTGTCCTTCTTCCAGGCCATCACCTCGCTGCAGGACTCCAGCATCTCGCAGGGCATCAAGCTGCTCGCCGTCACGGTGGTGGTGTTCATCGCCGCGCCCTGGGCCGGTGCCACGCTGCTGCGCTTCTCGGAAAACATCCTGGAGACGCTGTTCCGATGAGCTCTTCGATGAAAACCAGCCAGGCTCGCGAGAGCGCCGCCGCCTTGCTGCGCCAGGAGCGCACCGAGCAGCGCGAGCGCAAGGCCAACGAGTCGCGGCATGAGCACGGCCAGTTCGGCGGCTATGTGTTCCGCCCGCTGCGATCGCGGCCCTCGTCGGTACAGCTGCCCTCGCTGCGCCGGCCGCCGCGTGCCGCCGGTCCGCGGCCGCGACCGCCGGCGAACCACGCGGCCCAGCACCACGACGAGCCGCTGACGCACGACCGCGACCCGAATGCCAATGCCTGGCTGCTGCAGGACGACAAGCCGCGCCGGGTGGCCGAGCAGGACGCGGGCTGCGGCAGCGGCGGAGACAGCGCCGGCGGCAACGACGAACACCGGCGCATGCTGGCGCGGGCGCAGGCCAACGCGATGCTGCAGCGCTCGGCCTGGCGCAGCCTGCCCGATCCGGCGCCCCCGGCGCAGGCCTTCCGGGCGGCGCTGCTCGGCGCGGCGCTGCCCGGTGCGGCCGCGCTGTTCGGGTCGCCGCCCGCTGCCGGCAGCAGCGGGCAACGCGAACTGCTGCAGGCGGTGATCTCCCTGGTGAGCGCGGCGGCGCGGCGGGAACCGACAGACGGCCCGGCGCCCGCGCTGGCCGGCACGATGATGGCGGCGGCCCAGGCCTTTCTTCAGCGTTGCAAAAGCGGTGAGCCGCTGAACCTGGGCCAGGTCAAGGAGGCTTTGCTGTCGGCGCAGCGGCAAGCGCCTTTGAAGGCGGGCCAGGGAGACAAGGCGCAGGATGCGAAGGTGCAGAACGCGCTGCTGTTGCTGCCGCTGCTGGTGCTCAACCTGTCGCGGCCGCGCACCGGCGACCAGCACGGCCTGGCCGTGGACCGCCTGCAGCTGATGCGCCAGTCCCAGGCCTTCGCGGCGGGCTGGCTGCGGGTATGAGCCTCGCCCGGCCGCCCGAAGGGGCTCGCACCGCAGTGCGTAGCACGGAGGTTACCCAATGAGCCTTGTTTCTGGAGCACTGGCGTGAACGTGCAGGTCTATGCCGACCTCGTCTATGAGCTGTGCCACGTCATCGGGCTGCCCGACGCCGACGAGGTGCTGCGCCGCGGCGCCATCGAGGTCGAGGGTTTCGAGGTGCTGCTGGGCTACTACGACTCGGACCCGCAGGCGATGTACCTGAACTTCCACTTCGGCATCGTCACCGCGGGCCGCAGCCTGCGCATCTTCCAGCTGTTGCTCGAATCCAACCTCACGGTCTATGCGCAGGACCAGGCCCAGCTCGGCCTCAACCCGGATACCGGCGGCGTGCTGCTGATCGTGCGCATTCCGCTCGGCCCGGAGGTCGACGGCCCCTGGCTGGCCGAGACCCTGACGCACTACACCGAGCACGGCCGCTACTGGCGCGACAACCTGCTCAATGCCAGCGACGAGATGTTCACCGGGCTGTGCGCGGGCGACTACTTCTGGCTCAAGGCCTGAGCCGTGCGCGTTCGCTTTGGACCGCCGCACTTCGCTGGCACGGCGTCCGCTTCGCCGTTCCGGGGGGCAGCACGCGCGCAGCCCCTTACGGTGGGGTCCGGCACCCACGTGCCAGCCCACCGCAACGCAAGCCCTGCAGGAAGGCGCCCCCATGAAGATCGGACCCTTGTCGTTCCGCACCCCGGCCAGTACGGCTGAGCGCAGCCGCACCGAACCCACCGCCGAGCCGGGCCAGAACGCGGTCGGTCGCGCAAGCACCCGCGCCGGCGAGGTGCTCGACGATCTGCAGCGCCGCGGCCCGACGAAGCTGCGCATCGCGCCTGGCCTGCCTTTCCACAGCCGCGCCAGCATCGGCCCCACGGCGCCTGACGTGCGCGGCCCGGCCCCCCCCGAGCCGGCGCCGACGGCCCCGAGCGGCCGTCGCCTGCCCGCTTCCCGGCTGGCGGGTCTGCAGCACAAGCTGGAGGGCGCGACAGCGGCGCTGACCGGGCCGCAGCACCCGCAAGCCGGCGCCTGGCGGCAGCCGGAAAGCGCCGACGCGATGCGCTCGCCGGCGGCCTGTCGCGAGGCCATGCGGCGCATGCTGGGTCCGGGGTCCGAATCCTTGGCCGACCGCCTGCTGCAGCCCCACATCGCATCGGCCGCTGGCGGTCCGCTGGCCTTCGAGGCGCCGCTGCTGCTCGCCTCCGCGCTGCACGCCGTCTGCCACCAGGACCACCGGCTCGCCGGTGCCGTGCTGGGCCGCCTGGACGGCAGCGACATCGGCGCCGCCAGCGCCGCCGAGACAGTGGCGATGAATCGGCTGCAGCGCACGCTGGCTGCGACACCGGCCGGCATGGACCTGCTGTGCCGGCTCGAACGGCGCCCGGCGGACCCGGTGCGCAACGAGGCCTACCAGGCCGCGCTGCAGATCTCGCACGCACTGCTCGCGCAAGGCCGTCACCCGGGCGGCACTGCCTCCTTGGAGGACTTCCGCCGCGTCGCCGCGGCCGACCCCGAATCGGCCCGCCGCATCGGCGAGCGCGACGACGCGCCGCACCGCCTCGCCAGCAAGGCGCTGCTCTACGCGCTGGCGATCGACAGCGGCGACATGCACGGCATCGACAGGACACATCGCGCCGCCTACGTGGCGTGGCGCAACGGTTTCACCGAAAGCGGCCCGGGCACCGACTTCAACAAGGCCACGCTCAGGTTGAGCCGCTTCTCGAAATACGCGGAGCGCGGCGAGCACGGAGTGGCCTCGCGCAGCCCGGCGCGTGTGCTGCAAGGCGTGGGGCGGGCCCTGGCCAAGCCCTTCGGCAAACAGCTCTCGCCCATGCAACACATGCGCGAAGGCGCGCACGGCGCGACGCTGGGCGAGCTGAAGGCCGAGAAGGCCGGCTTCGAGACCGGGCTGCGCGACGCGATCTCGCGCGTGCGCGTACCGCTGCACCGCGAGGCCCGGGCACTGCTCGCGCAAGCCGCCCGCAGCCCGGCGGAAGAAGCCCGCCTGACGCGCCTGGTCACCCGCATCGCGACCCTGGACCAGTGGAGCGAGGCTGGACGCAAGGGCATCAAGCCCGACGCTGCCGACGTGCAGCGCCGCGCGGCCGAGCTGTTTCCGCAACACGCGCTCGACGCGCAGGCCCTGAAACGGGAACTCAAGTCCAGCCCGAAGCTGCAGCTGCAGACCCTGCAGGACTGGGGCAGCGAGGTCCTGGACGAAGTCGGGCGCACCGCGTTCACGCAACAGGTGCAGCAGCTGCGCGAAGCGGCCGGTGGCTCACGCGCCCGGTCCAAGGTCTTCACGGTCGACGACATGCGCACCCTGGCACTGCAGCTGGTGCGGGGCAACGACATCGCGCGCTTCTCCGACGGCGGCACCAGCGGCATTTCGATCGCGCCGGCGTTCCAGCTCGCCACCGCCGCCGCGCCGACGGTGGGGCTAGGCCCGGACCTGAAGGCCGAGAAGGGCCGCCACGCGACCGTGCAGTTCGGCGTTTCTTCCGTCGGCGGCGAGGTCTTCGTCGGCATGGAAAAGCGCCGTGCCGCCCATGCCGGGGTCAACGCGACGCTGGGACTGGCGCTGGGCGAGAACGCGGGCGCGGGCTTCTCGGCCGGAGTCAAGCACGGCATCGAGACGGTGGCCGCCGAGGGCGTCGCCATCCGCACGCGCAAGGGCAGCGACGCTGCGTGGAAGGACAAGACAGCCGAGGTCGTGAACTTCCTGTTCGACCAGGTGCGCCCGCCCGAGGGGCAGGCCCGCCCGGCCGATCCCGCCGAGCTGTGGCAGCGTTTTGCGGACCGTTTCCATGCCGACCGGGACATCTCGCTCAACTGGGTCACGCAGGACGCCAAGACCCACAAGACCTCGGCGAGCGTGGGCGCCGGGGTGCGCGGGGGCCTCGGCAGCTGGCGCATCGGGCCGGCTGTGTCGGCCGGCGTGGAGCACAGCCGCATGAGCGCGGTGCGCGACGACGCTTCCGGGCAGTGGACCACCGCAGTCTCGTCCCAGGGCAGCCGCACCCAGCTCGCGTTGAACGCCAGCCTGGTCGGCACCGGCCCGCCGGTGCACCGCTTCAGCGACAGCACCGCGCAGCCGGCCGGCGGCGGCCTGTTCGCCGGCCAGGTGGCGGTGCAGTCGGCCTCGCTGCCGGGAGCGACACTGCTGGGAGTGGGCGTGGACATCAACTTCGGCGGCGAAAACGGTGCCGTGCGGCTGACCCAGGAGCAGGGCCGCATCCAGCCCGCGCTGAGCTTCCGGCAGCGCGAGTTCGTCAGCGCCGGCGACTTCGCGGCCTACCTCGAAACCCGGCGTCCCGAGTGGCAGGGCGTGCTGGGTGAACGCGACGACACCGGCGTGCTGACCGGAGGCCAGGCTGCCTTCGACGCTTTCCTGCGCGAGTTGCGCGCGCTGCCCGCGCCTGGCAACAAGAGCTTCATCGAGCGTCGCAGCCTGGAGCCCGAAGTCGCCGCGCGGGTGGACGCCTACAACGCGCGCGCCGCCACCTTGCGCGGCGCCGGCGACCTGATACGCAGCCGGGCCCCTCTCGACGAGGGCACACGCAGCGAGCTGCAAGCGCTGGAGAACGAGGTGCACCGCCTGCTGGCGGACGACGCCAGTTGGCGCCCGGCGCGGCTCTATGCCAGCGAGTCGAACAGCACGCTGAAGGAAAGCGGCATCGATTTCGTGCTCAAGCTCAACGGGCGTGGCGAGGCCAGCGCCAGCCGCGACCTGTTGTCGCTGCAAGCCCGGCACGAGCCAAGCACGCCGACGATCGCAGCGACGCCGGCCGCACCGGCCGCCCTGCCGTCCGCTCCGGCCGAGGGGTCGGACGACGCGCGCATCCGTGCCCAGGCCCGCACCGCAATGGAGGAGATCTTCGCCAGCGTCGAAGCACAGTGGCAGCCACCGAACTAGGGCCTGTCTGCAGACCAGGCCTGTCTACAGTGACAGTGCCTTGGCAACGATGCCCCTCGAGGCAGCAAGGCCTGGCGTCTCGATGACACGTATCGATTGCCCGCCGGTGTAACTCCTGCCGCTGCTGGCCTTGCCAGGATCGGGCCAGGCCCCCACGGGGGCGTGGCGTGCCGGCGCGGAGGGCGCGTTTTCCCTCAGAGGCACGCAGCTTGCAAGATTCCCAGGGTAGTTTGAGGAGTCCTCCACCATGCAAGCCTCCAAGCTCGACTGGATCCGCCGCTGCGCGGAACGTTTCCTCGACCAACACCCCCAACTGGAGACCGACCAGGCCATCCAGCTCGCGGCCTCGCTGTGGTGCGACGCCGACCTCTGGGGCAGCCCCGAGGAGGCGGCCGAGATCGAGATGGCCGTGTGGGAGGAGGACATCACGCCGCAGACCCTGGCCAGCCTTTTTCAACACGAGACGCGTCACTGACGCGGCCCGCCACCGGGAGATGTTCATGCAGTCCTCGTCCCGTCCCTCCACCCCACCGCAACGCAGCACCCGGGCCCCGGCCGAAGGGGTGCTGCCCGATCAGGACCTGAGCTACGACGCTGCCCCGGCCGACGCCGGCGGCGAGCCGCAAGAGCGCAGCCCGCGCGCCCCGGCCGAAGGCCGGCCCAAGGACACGGCGGCCCGCCACGCGGCGCCCGATTGCGAGGGCCGCCAGTGCGACGAAGCCGGCAGCGGCAACTCGCTGGGCGACGGCCGCACCGCCGGCGGCGGCTACAACGCCGACAAGCGCAAGCGCCTGTCGAGCTGAAGCGCGGCCCGGGCGCCCGCGCAAGGGCCACGCCGGGCGCGCCAGCATCTCCGATGTTCCGCGGCCGCCGCGCGCCGGCCGGCCGTTTCATTGCCAGCAAGGAGCCTCACATGCCCAATTCGACCCGTCCCTCCGGCCCCGGACAACCCCGCAAGGAAGCACTAGACCGTGTTGAAGAGCGCGAAGGCATCGACGAAGGGGTGCGCGAACTCGGCGAGGGCGCACTGCCGCCGGCCCACCAGACGCCGCCGCGCCGCAGCTTCACGAAGGACTCCGAGCAAACCAAGGCTCGCTGAGCCCCCAGCCTGCACCGACGGGAGCACGACATGCAGACCACCAACAAGCTTTCCTGGATAGAACGCTGTGCCGAGTGCCTGCTGAGCCGAAGACCCGAGCTCGACGTGGACCAGGCGGTCGAGCTGGCGGTCGAGTTGTGGGAGCAGGACGACGAGGGCACAGCGCCCGAACTGATCGCGGCCCAGGCCGCCGACCGGGTGCCGCGGCGCTCGCTGGGCCTGTCGCGCCGCCGGGTGCCGCGCACGCCGGTGCATTGAGGCAGTCGGCCTGACCGGGCCCGCCCCCGGCCCCCTCAGTCGGCCGGCCGTCCGGCTGGCAGGCTGTTGTGGATCGCCGACGCGGCAATGGCTGCCT
Organism: Aquabacterium sp. A7-Y; assembly: GCF_026153205.1. Lineage (GTDB taxonomy): Bacteria > Pseudomonadota > Gammaproteobacteria > Burkholderiales > Burkholderiaceae_C > Caldimonas. The sequence goes on from NZ_JAPFBW010000031.1 coordinate 13,212, forward strand.
GGCCCCCCGCCACCACCAGCTGGTCCAGGCTGCTGACCACGTCGCCCGCTGCATAGAGGCCGGCGACGCTGGTGCACTGGTGGCGGTCCACCGTCAGACAACCAGCGGCATCCCGCGCCGCTCCCACCTGGGCGGCCAGTTCGGCGCGCACCCGCGTGCCGAGCGCGGCGTACAGCACGTCAAAGGCGAACGCGCCGCCGTCGGCGGCGAACACCGTCGCCGCGCCCTCGATCGTGTCCGCCACCTTCGCGAAGGGACCGCACGCCAGCTTCACCTGGTTCTCGCGCAGCTGGCGCCGCCCTGCCTCGTCCGGCTCATCCTGGGGCGAGAGGCACAGCAGGCTGACCTCGGCGCTGTAGTTGCGGATGAAGACGGCCTCGCGCACCCCGTGCGCGCCGCTCCCCAACACACCGATGCGACGGCCGGTGAATTCCGTGCCGTCGCAGATCGGGCAGTAGCGCAGCAGGCCGCGCCCGCGCACCGCCTCGATGCCCTGCAGCTCGGGCTCGATGTCCTCCACGCCGGTGGCCAGCAGCACCGTGCGGCTGCGGATGTCGCGGCCGGCAGAGCGCGCCACGAAACAGCCGTCCTCGCCGGGCGCCTGCAGCTGCTCGATGCGCCGGGGCTCGACGGCGCCGCCGCAGCCGTCGAGTTGCTCGCGCAGCCGCTGCAGCAGCTCGACACCGACGACGCCGTCGGGAAAGCCGGGATAGTTGTGCGTCTTCGGGATGCGCAGCGCGCGACTGGCGCCGGCGTCCACGATGCAGATCCGTCGGTGGAAGCGGCGCAGGTAGATGCCGGCCACCAGGCCGGCCGGGCCGGCGCCGACGATCAGGCAGTCGTAGGGCTGATGGTCTGGCATGGCAAGACTCCTTGCGCCGGCTGTTCGCAAGCTGCGTGCCTTGCGGTCTGGAGGGACGGATCGGCGTTTGCTTGAGGGACAGGTCTCAGCCATCGACCAGGAGCACCATGAGCCCTCAGCAGGAGCCGCAAGCCCAAGCGTCCCACCCAGGCCGCCTCGTCATCATTGGCGGCGCGGAAGACCGTGAACAGGACAAGCCCATCCTCAAACGTTTCACCGAACTCGCCAGCGCCGGCGAGGGTTCGGTGCTGGTCATCACCGCCGCGAGCACCGAACCGGAGGAGATGTGGAAGACCTACCGCGACGCCTTCGGTGAACTCGGCGTGCGCCACTGCGAGCCCCTGCACATCCGTTCGCGGGACGAGGCCAACGACCCCGCGATGAGCGAGAAGATGCGCCAGGCTGGCGGTGTCTTCATGACCGGCGGCGACCAGAAGCGCCTGCTGTCCCTGATCGGCGGCACCGAGGTGTGCAAGACCATGCGCACCCGCTATGCCCAGGCCGGCCTCTGCGTCGCGGGCACCAGCGCCGGCGCCTCGGCCTTGAGCGAACACATGCTGACGATGACGGGCAGCGCGCATCCCGAAAGAGACCCGCCCTGCCTCGGGGTCGGGCTCGGCTTCATCGGCGACGCCGTCATCGACCAGCATTTCTCGGAGCGCGGGCGCCTCGGCCGGCTGCTCGCGGCCATCGCGCACAACCCCAAGCTGATCGGCGTCGGCATCGACGAGAACACCGCGCTGATCGTGCATGGCGGGCAGGGCATCGAAATCGTCGGCGAAGGCGGGGTCACGCTGATGGACGGACGCGACATGAGCTTCGATTTCCTGGAGACTGCGCAGGGTGACGTGATCCAGCTGGCCGACGTCCGGGTGCACGTGCTGCCGGCCGGCACGCGGCATGAGCTCAACCCCGAGGAGGGGACACAGCGTGCCGCGGGCCTGAACGTGCCGCCGCGCGTGCGCGACTTGGTGCGCGCGATCTGCAACGTGGTGTGACGCCGTTTTCATGCCGCAGGACGGGCAACTGGTCGCGACGGGCACGGGCTTTGCTTCGCCGCTTCGACCAGTCCCCACCAGGAGGTCAACAAATGCAAGAGCGTGATCTGCGCGGCGCCACGGTCGTCCTGACCGGCGCCTCCAGCGGCATCGGACGGGCCGCCGCCCTCGCCTTCGCCCGTGCGGGCGCCAACCTCGTGCTGGCCTCGCGCCGCGAGGCGGCCCTGCGCGAGGTCGCCAACGAGTGCATGCCGCTCGGCGTCGAGACCCTGGTCGTGCCGACCGACGTGACCGATGCGCACGCGATGCACGAGCTGGCCGAGGCCGCCTTCGCCCGCTTCGGCACCATCGACGTCTGGATCAACAATGCCGGCGTCGGCGCGGTCGGTCCTTTCACCGACACACCGGCCGAGGCCCACGAGCAGGTCATACGGACCAACCTGGTCGGCCATCTGAACGGCGCCCACGCGGTACTGCCCTACTTCAAGTCGCAGCGCCGTGGCGTGCTGATCAACACCATCTCGGTCGGCGGCTGGGCGCCGGCGCCCTACGCGGTCGCGTACACCGCGAGCAAGTTCGGCCTGCGCGGATTCTCCGAAGCGCTGCGCGGCGAGCTGAGTCACTGGCGGGACATCCATGTCTGCGACGTGTTCCCGGCCTTCATCGACACCCCGGGGCTGCTGCACGGCGCCAACTACATCGGCAAGCGGCTCAAGCCGCTGCCGCCGCTGTACGACCCGCAGTGGGTGGCCGACGCGATGGTGTCGCTGGGGCGCCGCCCGCGCAAGACGGTGACGGTGGGGGCCGCGGCCACGGCGATCCGCTTCGGCCACTTCATCGCGCCGGGCTTGACGACCTGGGTGATGGGCCGGCTCACCGAGGCCTACTTCCGGCGCGCCCAGCCGGTGCCTCGCACCCACGGCAACCTGTTCGAGCCACCCAGCCACGGCGGTGGCATCTACGGCGGCTTCCGCTCACCGGCGTTGCGCCGCGCGGTGCCGGCGGCGGGTGCGCTGCTGCTGGCGGGCACGGCTCTCGCGATCTACCTGCAGAAGCGGCGCTGAGTGCGCGGCCGGTCGCCGCCGGCACACCGAGACGAGACGGGAACATCCATGAGGGTCACGCCTTTCCATGCCCTGGACGAGTTGCGCCGTTTTGCCGGGCGTAGTTTCGACGCCGCCGGCTACGCGCCGCAGCAATGCGCCAGCGAGGTCCTGCTGCAGGAGCCCGGGCTGCGGCTGCGCCGCTACCGAAGCGACGAACAGGCGACTCGGTCGGGCGCACCGGCGCTGCTGATCGTGCCGGCGCCGATCAAGCGCCACTACATCTGGGACCTCGCGCCCCACTGCAGTGTGGTGCGGCATGCGCTGGGGCGTGGCTTCGACGTCTGGCTCGCCGAGTGGAGCGAGGCGCAGGACGACGATGGCCTGGAGCGTTATGTCGAGCGCATCGCGCTTTGCGCCGACACGGTGGCCCAGGCGGCCGGAGGCCCTCCCCATCTGACCGGCCATTCGCTGGGTGGCACGCTCGCCGCGCTGCATGCCCTGCGCCACCCCGACCAGCTCGCGTCGCTGGCGCTGATCGAGGCGCCCCTGCACTTCGGCCGCGACAGCGGCGCCTTCGCGCCCTGGCTCGAGCGCACGCCGAACGCGGCCGACATCGGCGCGGCCTTCGGCAGCGTTCCGGGCAGCCTGCTCAACCTGGCGGCCGTGCTGGCTTCGCCGCGCGAGTTCGTCTGGGACCGGCGCGCCGCCGGCGTGGCCGCGATGGCGCAGGGCGGCGAGACGCTGCGTGCCTTGCTGCTCGCGACCCGCTGGAGCCTGGACGAGCTGGCCCTGCCCGCGCGGCTGTTCGGTGAGGTGGTCGACGGGCTCTACCGCGAGGACCAGCTGATGCGCGGCGAGCTGGAGCTGCTGGGCCGGCGTGTCGTACCGGCAGACCTGAAGGCGCCGCTCGCGATGGTGGTGGACCCACGTGGCGAGGCGATTCCGGCCGCCTCGATGCTGCCCTTTCACGCCGCTGCCGGCAGTGCTGACAAGCTGCTGCTGGAGTACCGCGGCGATGCGGGCGTGCTGCTGCAGCACATCGGCGCCCTGGTCGGGGCCAACGCCCACCGCGAGCTGTGGCCCCGGCTGCTGGACTGGATGCAGGCGCGCAGCGGGGGCTGACCGGCGCGGACCGCCCTGCGTTCGGTCGCTCGGGTCCACGCGGCATGCACCGGCGTCCCGCAGTAACATCTCCGATTCAGCCCGGCACGCCCCGGGCCCCGGGGCGTGAAGTCCCGCCACCGAGCCAGCCCGACGACGATGCCAGCTTCCCGATCTCGACCTGTCGCCCGCCGGAGGGCGACGTGCCGATCGCTCCTCTCGCTCCTGCCCTGGCTCGCCGCCTCGGCCGCCTTCGCAGCACCGCCCGGGGCCGCGGCGCAACAGGCCGTCCCCGACACGATCGCGCAGCGTGTGGTGGCCTGCACCACCTGCCACGGCAAGGAAGGCCGGGCCACCAACCAGGGCTACTTCCCGCGCATCGCGGGCAAGCCGGCCGGCTATCTCTACCACCAGCTGCTCAATTTCCGCGACGGGCGGCGCCAGTACGCCCTGATGACCTATCTCGTCGAGCACCTCTCGGACGACTACCTGCAGGAGATGGCGCAGTACTTCGCCTCGCTGGACCTGCCCTACCCGCCGCCGCAGACCAGCGCCGCCGCACCGGGTGTGCTGGCGCGCGGTGAGGCGCTGGTGCGCCACGGTGACGCGGCGCGCGGCATCCCGGCCTGCGTCGCCTGCCACGGCAGCGCGCTGACGGGCGTCAAGCCGGCCATCCCGGGCCTGCTGGGGCTGCCACGTGACTACCTCAACGGCCAGCTGGGCGCCTGGAAGGCCGGCCAGCGCCGCGCCCATGCACCCGACTGCATGGCGAAGATCGCACGCGACCTGGCGCCCGAGGACATCGGCGCGGTATCGACCTGGCTGTCCTCGCAGCCCCTGCCTGCCGATCCCCATCCCGCCGAGCGCCTGCCGGCCGCCTTGCCGACGCCTTGCGGCGGCGTGCCGAACTGAGGAGCCGCGATGAAGGTTCTGCGCGGACTGCTGTTTCTGCTCCTGGTCGTGTTCGCGACCGCCCTGGCCCTGGTGCTGGTGCACCGCTTCAACCCGGAGCCGCTGGACGAGTCGCCAGCGCCGGCCGGCACGACCGGCGCGCAACTCGTCGAGCGCGGCGCCTACCTGGCGCGCGCCGGCAACTGCATCGCCTGCCACACCGCCCGCGGCGGTGCGGCCTACGCGGGCGGACGCGGCATCGAGACGCCCTTCGGCACCCTCTACGCCGGCAACCTAACGCCCGACCGGGACACCGGGCTGGGCGACTGGAGCGCGGCCGAGTTCTGGCGCGCGATGCACCACGGCCGCTCGAAGGACGGCCGCTTGCTCTACCCGGCCTTTCCCTATCCCAACTACACCAATGTCACGCGCGAAGACAGCGACGCGATCCACGCCTTCCTGCGCAGCCTGCCGGCCGTGCGGCAGGCCACCCCCGCCCACCAGCTGCGCTTTCCCTACGACAGCCAGCTGGCGCTGGCGGCCTGGCGGGTGCTGTTCTTCCGGCCGGCGAGCTTCGAGAGCGACCCGGCCCGCACGGCCGAGTGGAACCGCGGCGCCTACCTGGTGCGCGGCCTCGGCCATTGCAATGCCTGCCATGCGGCGCGCAACGTGTTCGGCGCCACCAGCGAATCGCTCGAACTCAGCGGCGGGCTGATCCCGATGCAGAACTGGTACGCCCCCTCGCTGAATGCCGCCGACGAGGCCGGCGTCGCGGGCTGGGACAGCGCCGATGTGGTGGCGCTGATGAAAACCGGCGTCTCGCGCCACGGCTCGGCGATGGGGCCGATGGCCGAGGTGGTCTACCGCAGCACCCAGCACCTGTCGGACGCCGACCTGCGTGCGGTCGCGGTGTTCCTGAAGGAGCTGCCGCAGGCCCGGCCCGAGCAGCGCGAGAGCGTGGCCGCCGATCCCGGTGTGCTGACCCGCGGCGGCAAGATCTACGAAACCCGCTGTGCCGAGTGCCACGGGGCTTCGGGCCAGGGTGCCGGCAAGGCCTACCCGGCGCTGGCCGGCAACCGGGCCGTGACGATGCGAACCCCGGCCAACCTGATCCAGGTGCTGCTCAACGGCGGCTTCGCGCCGTCGACCGCGGCCAACCCGCGGCCCTGGGGCATGCCGCCCTTCGTGCACGCGCTGGACGAGGCCGAGATCGCCTCGGTGCTGACCTATATCCGCCAGTCCTGGGGCCACCAGGCGGCACCGGTCTCGCAGCTCGACGTGCTGCAGTTCCGCGAGGGCCGCGGCCAGCCCTGAGCCGGCCGGCGGCGACCGGCAGGCACAGGCCTTGCCGACGTCGGAGGTCGGCAGCCGGCGAGCTGCGGACCGAACCGAGGAGCCGCTGCAGATGATCACCTTCGAGGGCATGCACATCCACGCGCTGCGGCGCGAGCGTTTTACCTATCGCGGCCACTACGAGGTCCATGACCGGCAGGCCGCGTGGCAGGCCTCGGTCTGGCACGGCGAGACGCTGGTGGACGAGCTGAGCGGTGCCGCACCCTTCGATTCGGCCGACATGGAGCCGGGCAAGGCGGTGCTTGCCCAGCTGCACTCGCGCATCGACGCGATGGACGAGAGCGAGGGACCGAGGCACTGAGCCGGTGCGGTCCGCCGGGGCGCTCAGGCAGCCGCGGCGCCGTACAGCACGTCCGAACGCAACACGTATTTGGTGCCGCTTTGCAGCGATCTGCCCTCGTGCCAGGTCTCGTGCACGAACAGCGAGGCCGAGCCCGCCCGGGGCGCCACCTTGAAGCCCCGAAAGCCGGTCTCGCCACCGCGCGATTGTGCGGGAGCGGCATCGGTGCGAGCGCGTGAACCGGTCTTTGTTTTTTATGTGAACATATCGACCCTGCCCCACCCACGCGCGGTCGTCATGCCGCCGCCCTTGCACCCCGAGCCGCCATGCCGCCTGCCTTGCCCGACTTCCACCGCCGACAGACCGTGCTGGACCACGTGCACGACATCCTGGCCTTCTACCACCCGCGCGCGCTCGACCCGAGCGGCGGCTTTTTCCACTTCTTCAAGGACGACGGCACGGTCTACGACGCGCACACGCGCCACCTGGTGAGCAGCACACGTTTCGTCTTCCTCTGGGCCATGGCCTCGCGCCACTTCGACGAGCCCGCCTACCGCCGGCACATGGAGCACGCGGTGCGTTTCCTGCGTGAGGCGCACCGCAACCGCGAGACCGGCGGCTACGCCTGGCAGCTGCGCTGGCAGGACGGCCGCGCCGAGGTGAGCGACGCGACCAATCACTGCTACGGCCTGGCCTTCGTGCTGCTGGCGTACGCGCACGCGGTGCAGGCCGGCATGGCCGAGGCCAAAGCGTGGCTGGACGAGACCTGGGAGCTGCTGGAACAACGTTTCTGGGAGCCGGCGCAGCAGCTGTATGCCGACGAGGCGACACCCGGCTGGCAGCTGCGGCCCTACCGCGGCCAGAACGCCAACATGCACGCCACCGAAGCCCTGCTCGCCGCCTACGAGGCCACCGGTGAGGTCCGCTACCTCGACCGCGCCGCGAGCGTGGCCGAGTCCATCGTGCAGCGCCAGGCCGGTAAGACCGGCGGGCTGGTCTGGGAGCACTACCGCGAGGACTGGAGCCCCGACTGGGACTACAACCGGCACGACCGCAGCAACATCTTCCGGCCCTGGGGCTTCCAGCCGGGGCACCTGACCGAGTGGGCCAAGCTGCTGCTGATCCTGGAGCGGCACCGGCCGCTGCCCTGGCTGCTGCCGCGCGCCGAAAGCCTGTTCGAGGCCGGCCTGCGCCACGCCTGGGACGACACCCACGGCGGCATCGTCTACGGCTTCGCGCCCGACTTCACGGTCTGCGACGACGACAAGTACCACTGGGTGCAGGCGGAGAGCCTGGCTGCCGCGGCCGTGCTGGGTGCACGCACCGGCAAGGCCCCGTACTGGGACTGGTACGACCGGCTCTGGGCCTACTGCTGGCGGCACTGGGTGGACCACGAGCACGGCGCGTGGTTTCGCATCCTCACACGCGAGCACCGCAAGCTCACCGACGCCAAGAGCCCGGCCGGCAAGGTGGACTACCACACCACCGGGGCGTGCTACGAGATCCTGAGGGCACTCAAGGGCTGAGCAGCGCGGGCGGGCCCGCCGCGATCAGGCGTGGGCGGCTTCGCGCACCGCCTGGGCCACCGCCGCGCTCATGTTGACCGGGCGCAGTGTGACGCCCGGGTGTTGCTGCGCGAACACGCGGAACAGCTCGTCGGCAAAGGCCTGGCCGATCGCCGGGATATCGGCGAAGTCCAGCTCCACCGTCTCGAAGCGCTCGAAGCGCGAGACGATACGCTTGGCCTGGGCACGCGACTCCAGGTCCTCGCCGGCCAGCCGGGCCAGCCGCATCGGCACCACGGTGCGCGCGAAGTCGGCACGGCTCGCTTCGCCGTAATGCTCCTCGTAGACCTGCGCCAAGGTGCGCGCGGTGTTGAGGGGCAGCGACATGAAGACCGTCGTGCCAGGGCGGTGCAAGGGGTTGGCCGACAGCCAGTCGCGGCGCTGCCAGTGCTGGTGCTGGAACACCAGGCCGTTGGCATACAGGTCGAACACGTCGAACAGGCGCGAGGTGAAAAACAGCCCGCGCCCGGTGTGGCGCTCGGGCTGGGTCGTGAGCTTGCCCTTGCTGAGCTCCAGCAGGGCCAGGCGCGGGTCGTCGATCGCAAAGGCGCTGCGGATGCGCTCGAAGGCGCCGCAGCCGTCGTCGCTCACCAGCAGGTGCAGGTGGGTGCGGTTCTGCCGCATCGACACCGTGACCTGGCGGCCCCCGCTGTGGTCGATGGCGTTGTTGAGCAGCTCGGTGAAGGCATGGTGGGCCAGGCCGGCCACGCCCGGCGGCAGGTCGAAGCAGGGCGTGAAGTCACGCTCCCACGGCGTCTGCTCGTCCAGACCGGCGATGGCGTAGCTGCGTGTCACCTCGCGCAAGGCGCCGGGCCGGTAGTGCGGCCGGCTGCGGCCCTCGCGCTGCAGCCAGCCGCTGTCGATCAGCTCGCGCAGGGCACGCGAGATGGTGCTGCGACCGACGCCGAAGCGCAGGCTGGCCTGCGCCGCGAGGTCGCGCGGGTGCAAGGTGGCCCCGGTGGTGATCCAGCGCTGGAGGTCGATGCGGTTGAGACGCTGCATGGCTTGCCGCCTTGGTTCTGGCTTGGTTCTGGGATACCCGGCCAGTGTGCGCAAGGCGGCCCGGGGTCGAGCCGCGGAGAAAGACCGGAAAGGCGGTGTTGCTCCGGCTTTCGCCCGGCCCGCCGCCCCCGCCTCAGCGCGAGACCCGCACCTCCCGGCCGTTGAGCGGCTGCACCGGGCGGGCATTGGCCGGATAGAGCCGGCGGAAGGCTGCGATGCTCCGCGGCAGCACTTCCACCGGCTCGCGCATCACCATCCAATGCACACCTTCCGCGCAGGGCGGCGTCGTCAGCGAGCCCTCGAAGTCGTAGTAGCCGCGCTGCCGGGGCAGCAAGGTCTGGAGGTCCAGCGAGAAGTCGGCCGGTGTCGGCGTCTTGCCTTCGCGCCGGGGCAGTCGGCTCAGCACGGCGTCGAAGCCCGAACCGGCGCGACCCGCTTGCAGCAGCACGGCGACCACACCCAGCCGGCCTTCGGCATCCCGGTGCACGAGGTGGGCGACCATGGGCCAGGCCTTGCCCTCGATGCGCTCCTCGCTGGGCGTGTGGAAGTGGAACTGCAGCAGCTCATAACGCCGCTCGCCCACCTGCAGCCGCTGCCCGGGTGGCACGTCGATCTGCACGGTGTGGCCGTTGTCGACGATGGAAGCAGACAGGCTGCCGTAGCCGAAACCGAGCTCGGGCAGCTCGGCAGGCCGGGCGCCGCGCATGTCGATGGGCGACTGGTGCCGGCCGATGGCGCAGGCCTCGAAGCCGGCATCGAGCTCCGCCCAGCGGGCGGGGCCTTGCGGGCCCTGGTAGGACCACTGCGGCGGGTGGGTGGGCTGTTTCGCCTGCAGCGGCAGGCAGGACAGCAGGCATGCGGCCAGCGCGGTGCGCGCCGGGACATATAGCTTGGACAACAACAAACTCCTTGGTACCGCCGGAGCGACCGTCCCGCACGCCGAAACGTGCCGCGACCGGCCTGCCGCATGCAACGCCCGGGCGGCGCGTCGGGTTGACGCGCCGCCCGGGTGCCCGGCTCTATCAGCCGCTCACGCGCTCCCAGGCATGGCGCACCGCGAGCTTGGCGCGCTCCCAGGGGCTGCCGGGGTGGGCCGTGGTCCAGTCGCGCCGGGCATCCGCCTCCACCTCTTCCCAGCGCCGGCCGGCGTATCGGCTGTCGCTGGCCAGGCCGTGGCCGAAGCGGTAGGCCGGCAGGTAGTCCTCGTAGCGGGAGCCGGCGCTGCCATGGCTGGTACCGAAGTGGCTGCGGAACTCGCCGTCGTAGGACTCGAAGGGCTGGACCGAGCCGGCGCCGAGGCGCTCCACCTCCACCTCGGTGCGCTTGAGCTGGTCCCGCACGGTCTTCTGCTCGTGGCTGACGTCCTTGCCGACCACCACTTCCTCGACCACGCGCGCGCTTTTGTGCACGACCGCCTTCTCGGCCGTCTCGCGCACTTCCAGCGTGCGTTCGCCGGCCGGCAGCAGGTCCGCCGCCGTCGCCGGGCGATTGACCGGGCGGCGCTCCACGCGGGCATGCTCGGAGGCGAGGTCCAGCGTCTCCTGCACCGGCGTCTCGAGGGTGCGTGCATAGACACGCACGCCGCCGGAGGAGACCGATCGCTTGCCCACCTCCAGCTCTTCCTTGACGACGGGGATCACGTCCTCCTGCACGGTGGCACTGCGGCCGACCTTCGAGGCCGCGACCGCACCCGAGGCTGCACCGCGCCGCAGCGCGGCGTGCTCTTCGATGTCGACCGCGCCGGCATCCAGCAGCGCTTCGCGGGCCAGGTCGATGCGCGGCTCGTCCTCGACATCCACCTTCACCACGGCGGCACCGTTGCGGACCGCGTCGGCGTACTGGCCGACCTCGCGCTCGTCGTCCGGCCCGAACAGTTCGGCAAAAAAGTGGCGGATGTGACCCACGACACCTGTGTCGTCATCGTTCAGATCTGCGCCGCGTTCCTGGCCGGCGGGCCCGGTGACGTGGATGCAGTCGGGGTCGATCCCTCGCGATGCCAAGGCATTGGCGGCTTGCTGGGCCGCCGCATATCGATCAAAAACACCAACCACTGTCTGTCGCATGAGAAGCTCCTTCCGTTTGTGATGAAAGACGGGCGCACCCGCCGCTTCGGCAAAGCGCCGCCCCAGGGGGCGGTTGCCCCCTGAAGCCACGCGTGCTGACGGTTCTCAGTCCACGGCCTGCCAGGACCCGTCGGGCTGCTGGCGTTCGACCACCGCCTGCTCGCGCCTGAGCACCACCTCTCGGGTGCCGGGCGTGCTGCGTTGTCGCCGGTGCAGGCGGACCTCTTCCTTGAGGATCCAGCGGCGCTCGACCACCACCTGCTCTTCGTAGACGGGAACCACCCAGACGTCGCCGTCCTGCCAGGGCGCGCGACGCTCTTCGCAGGGCCGGCCGACCGGCACCCGCTCGACCACCACGTCCTCGTGCAGCTCCGGCGTGTCGAGACGCCGCGTCTCGGCCTCGGTCACGATCCTCACCCGCACTGCCCCGGTCTGCTCGACGCTGCGCGTCAGGACTGGGATCTCCTCGACGACCGGGACGGTCGCCTGCAGGCCGGTCTCGACGGCAAGGGCTGTGGGGAGGGACGGAGAGGTCATGGAGCGATGGCCTGGAGGAAACGGGTGATGTGCAGGTTCTGGCAATGGGGGTGCCCGGGGGGCACCGGCCCGCCGGCCCCGCCTGCGCTCATGCAGCCAGGAAAGACCTGCGCGGGGGGACTGGAAGACCCGCAAAGATTGCGGTCGGTACGGGAGCGCCTTGGGCCGCCTCGTCAGCGACCCATGACGAGATGGCATGGGCGCTACGCTTTTGCTGCATGCTAGTGGGCCGAATCAGCCCACCAGAGCCCATGCAACTGCCCACCCTCTGTTTCATCGGTGCCGGCCGTCTGGCCCGCACCCTCGCCTTGTCCCTGTCCGCGCGCGGTTCAACCGTGGCGGCGGTAGCCAGCCGCAACCCCAACTCGGCACGCGAGCTGGCCGCGGCCCTGCCGGCCTGCGCGGCGCTGCCGCCCGAGGACGCCGTGCAGCGCGCCGAGCTCGTGTTCCTCACGGTGCCGGACGACCGCATCGCCGCCGTCTGCGCCGCCCTGCCTTGGCGGTCCGGACAGATGGTCGTGCACTGCAGCGGGGCCACCGAGGTCGGCGAGCTGGCGCCGGCGGCACGGCAGGGTGCGGCCACCGGCGGGTTTCACCCGCTGCAGATCTTCTCGGACCCCGAGCTGGCCCTCGAACTGCTGCCGGGCAGCAGTGTCGCGATCGAAGCGGACGGCACCTTGTCGGCGGCACTGCACGAGATGGCGCAGCGCCTGGAAATGCACCCGATCACGCTGCCCCCGGGCGCCCGCACGCGCTACCACGCCGGCGCCAGCTTCGCGGCAAGCTTCCTGCTGTCGATGCTGGCCGAGGCGGCCTCGGTATGGGCCAGCTTCGGGGTCGACCCGCAACAGGCCCTGCGGGCCCTGTTGCCGATCGCCCGCGGGACCTTGGCCTCCGCCGGTACACGCGGCCTGGCCGGCGCCTTGGCGGGGCCGGTCTCGCGCGGCGACCTCGGGGTGCTGCAGCGCCACTTCGCGGCGATGGACACGCTGGGCGAAGAGCATGGCCGTTTTTATCGCGAGCTGACGCGCCGGCAGCTGGCGCTGGCCCGCGAGGCCGGGAGGCTCGACGATCCCACGCTGCAGGCGCTGGAAGGTCTGTGCGCTTGACCGCCTCACCGATGCGGCACGGCCCGAGCAACAAGCAGGCGCTTCGTCAGCGCCACTGAGTCGATGAAGCGCTTGCGCAGCAGCGACGCTGCGCAGCAAGGGTTACGGCTTTTGGCCGAACGCCGGGTCCTGCCGCAGCGCGTCGAGCACCGCACCGGCACCGGCGCCGCGCACGCCGCCCGGAGGCGGCGGCGCCGCACCGGCATCGGAGGGAGGCGGCACCTCACGCACGTCCTGCCGCAGGCTGCGCACGACCCGCTCCAGCTCGGCCGAGCCTTTCGGTGCCGCGGCGTCCGGCGGCAGTGGAGCGCTGGCGCCGGGTTCGGGCGGCGGGCCGTCGTCGTCGATGCCCGGCAGCGGCGACGGGGGCGCGCTGCCTTCGCCCTCGAACAGCGGATCGGGAAGCTCGGACGGCAGGTCCGAGGCGGCGTCTTCCGGCAGCTCGGGCGGCATCGGCGGAGGCGGCGGATAACGCGACGGCGGGAAGCTGGCCTTGGCGTCCAGCGCCTTCATCTTCAGCGCGCTGCGGAAGAAGTCGCCCACCACCAGGGCCGCGTTGTGCGCGCCCTGCCCCCAGTAGTCGCTGCGCAGGGTCACGCGCTGGTCGTTGAAGCCGACCCAGGCGCCGCCCACCAGCTCGGGATGCATCAGCATGAACCAGCCGTCGGTGTTGTTCTGGGTCGTCCCGGTCTTGCCGGCGAAGTCGGCCTCCAGGCCGAAGCGCTGGCGCACCCCGGCGCCGGTGCCCTCCCGCATCACACCGCGCATCATGTCGATCAGCTCGACCGCGACATCGGCAGAAAACGCGGTGCGGCTATCGCCGACGAACTGGGCCAGCACCTCGCCATGGGCGTCGGTGATGCGCCGCACCAGCACCGGCTCGCGCCAGTCGCCCTGCGCCGCGATGGTCGCGTAGGCCGTGGCCATCTCCAGCAAGGTCACCGGGCTGGTGCCGAGCGCGAGCGAGGGCACCGGGTCGAGCCGGCTCTGCCGCACCCCGGCGGCACGCGCCAAGGCCACCACGTCAACCACGCCCACCTGCTGCATCACCTGCGCGGTGATGGTGTTTTTCGAATGGATCAAACCCTCGCGCAGGCTCATCTCGCGCCCGCTGAAGCCGGACATGTCGGTCGGGCGCCAGACGCTGCCGTCGGCCTGCCGCACCTCCACCGGTGCATCGAGATAGAGGCGGTAGGGCTCGATGCCGTTGGCCAGCGCCGCCGCATAGACAAACGGCTTGAAGGTCGAGCCGGGCTGGCGTTGCGCCTGGGCGACGTGGTCGAACTGGTCGCGCGCGAAGTCGCGGCTGCCGACCCAGGCCCGCACCTCGCCGTTGCGCGGGTCGATCGCGACAAAACCGGCCTCCAGGCGGGTCTTGTCCTCGCGCAGCCGGGTCAGGAAAGCCTCGTCGGCCTGCAATTGCGCCAGCGCATCGCGTTCCGCGATGCCGCTCGCGACCCGCTTCTTGAACTCGGCCGACTCGCGGATGAAATCCTGCTCCAGCTGGCGGCCCTGGCGCCAGAAGTGAGCGAACGGCGCGGCCTTGGCCGAGGCACTGCGGTAGGCCGCGGTGGTCGAGCCCAGCGATGGCAGCGCGGCGCGACTCCACTCGACCGCCGCGACCTGCTGCAGACCGGCGGCCTGCTCGCGCAGCGAACTCTCGGCAGCCGCCTGCAGCCGACTGTCCAGCGTGGTATGAACCACCAGCCCGTCGCGGTAGAGGTCCATGCCGCGCTCCTCGGCCCATTCGCTCAACCACTTGCGCACGTGGGCCGCGAAGTGCGGCGCGCTGCCGAGGTCCTCGCTGGGACGCGTGAACTCGAGGTCCAAGGGGCGCGTCGAGAGGCTGCGCAGCTGCGCCTCGTCGATCACCCCGTGGCGCGCCATCTGGCCCAGCACGACATTGCGGCGGGCGCGGGCGCGCTCGGGGTGGATCACCGGGTTGTAGTAATAGGTGCCCTTCAGCATGCCGACCAACGTCGCGCTCTCCAGCGCGTCGAGCTGCGCGGCCGCCTTGCCGAAATAGGTGCGCGCGGCCATCTCGATGCCGACCACGCCGTAGAGGAAGGGCACGTTGTTGAGATAGCTCTCCAGGATCTGCTGCTTGCTCAGCACCTTCTCGATGCGCCGCGCCGCAATCATCTCCTTGACCTTGCGGTTGAGCGAGCGGGAGCGGCCGATCTCTTCAGGGAAGAGGTTGCGAGCCAGCTGCTGCGTCAGCGTCGAGCCGCCCTGCGGATCGCCGCTGAGCGTGTGCAGCACGGCCGCAGCGCTGCGCACGAAGTCGATGCCCTCGTGTTCATGGAAGCGGTGGTCTTCGGTGGCGATCAGGGCCTTCACCAGCAGCGGCGAGATGCGATCCAGCGTCACCGGCTCGCGGGCCGCGCGACGGAAGGTCGCCAGCGTCTTGCCGTCGGCCGACAGCAGCACGCTGGGCCGCTCTGCATGCGCGGAGCGCAGAGCTTCCGCGTCCGGCGTCGAAGCCGCCATCAGGGTCAGATAGACGGCCAGCGCCAAGGGCAGCGCGACGACCAGCAGGAGCAAGACGCGGCGCAGACCCCTCGGCAACAGCTGCCGCCTGGGCGGGCGTGCTTCCGAGGGCGGCAATGAATCACGACTCAAGTTCGGCTCCTGGTTCGGTGCCCGAAGCGGCCGTGCGGCACGGCCGGTCCCCGGTACACCGGTGGCTGGCGATTGCACCAGCCCCCAGGAAAGCCGTGCAACCGGGCACTACGATAGCGCCAGTCCGAGCGCGCTTCTTGCTACGGCCGTGTCGGACGGTTAACTGTGTTAACCGGCGCAGCCGTCGACCGCTCGGCTGCCGCCTGCGGTGACGGGTGGTGAGGAGCGCTGCCAGCGCCTCCCGGTGGTAACACAGGCCCGGGGGCCGCCCTGCCTTGCAGCCTGCGATACGCCGGGTTGCCAGGGGCGAACCCAGAGGCAGCGAGACCGGGGGCAGGTCCTCGAGCAGGTCGCCAGGGTTCGGCAAAAACGGGCGGAATGAAAGGTCGTCATACCGACTCGACGCGGCCCCCCCCAGCTTCCCGCCAAACGGTGTCAGCGCAATGGCCGATGGCGCAGCCGCCGGGCGCCACAGTGAACGGCGCTGCGCACGCCGCTTGCCAGACTTCGCGATGCAGCCTCTGCGCGGTTGGCGGGTCGCGACGGCCGGCACGGCGCAGGAACGACAAGGATCCCTGTGAAACCGACCAGCGCCTCCCGGCTCGACGCCCCCCCACCTGCCTTCCTGCTCGGCGGCGGCGAATCGGGCGCCCGGATGCGAGCGACGCACTGGGCCGACACGCCGCTCGGTCCGCCCGAGGATTGGCCGGCGCCCCTGAAAACCGCCGTGCACATCGTGCTCGGCTCGCGTCAGCCGATGTTCGTCTGGTGGGGACCGCAGTGCTTCAACTTCTACAACGATGCCTGCTGGGAGGTACTCGGTGCGCGCCATCCCGACGCAATGGGCCGCCCCGCGATGCACACCTGGCAAGCGCTCTGGGATCAGGTTGCGCCGCAAGCCGCGTCGGTGCTGCGCGGCGACCAGGGCAGCTTCGAAAAGGAGGACCTGCAACTGGTGATGGAGCGCCACAGCGGTCCCGAGGAGAGCAGCTATTCGGTCTCGTGCAGTGCCGTACCGGACGAGCACCAGGGACCGGGTGGGCTGATCGGCATGCTGGTGGACCGCACCCGCGGCGCGATGGCCGAACGCCAGCTCGATCTGCTGCATGAACTCGCGGCCTGCACGAGCGGCGCGAGGACCAGGGAGGATGCCGGCCGGCTCCTTTCGGCAGCGCTGGCGACCGGGTGGCGTGACCTGCCTTTCGTGCTGCTCTACGCCCTCGACCCCGTGCACGACGAGCTGAACCTGATCGCCAGCGGCAGCACCGACACGCAAGCCCACGGTCGGGCTGTTCGCATCGAGCTCGATCATCCCTGCGCGGGCCCCGT
The DNA here is from genome assembly GCF_026153205.1 of Aquabacterium sp. A7-Y. Taxonomy (GTDB): domain Bacteria; phylum Pseudomonadota; class Gammaproteobacteria; order Burkholderiales; family Burkholderiaceae_C; genus Caldimonas. The sequence continues at coordinate 29,970 of NZ_JAPFBW010000031.1, forward strand.
ACTCGCCGCGCTCAACTCGCTTCAGCCCCAGCTGCTGACCCAGCCCGACGCTTTCTTCGAGCAGCTGCCGCAATGCGACGGCGCGCCGCCGCGGCATGCCGTCGTCATGGCACTGCCGGCACCGGGGCGCCGCCGCGCCATCGGGGTTCTCGTCGCCGGGCTCAATCCGCTGCGGCGCTTCGACGCCGACTACCGTCGTCTCATCGAACTGGTCGCCGGGCAGATCGCGACCCGACTCAGCAGCGCGCCGGCCGACGAGGACGAGCGCCGGCATGCCGAGCCACAGGCCGAGCTGGAGCGCGCCAAGGCGGCCTTCTTCTCGCAGCTCGGCGACGAGTTCCGCACCCCGCTGACACTGGTGCTGGCGCCGCTGCAGGATCTGCTGGACGACCCGGCACACCACGCTGCGCACGAGACGCTGCGTCTGGTGCGCCGCAATGCGCAGCGCCTGCTCAAGCTGCTCGACCACCTGCTGGACGTCTCGCACCTCGAGGCCGGTCCCCTGCAGGCGAGCGACGCGCCGGTTGACCCGGCCGGCCTGCACGGCGAACGCGCAAGCGTCTTCCGATCCGCCATCGAACGTGCCGGGATGAGGCTTGAGATCGACGGTCCGCCCGGCGCGCACGAAGGCCGTGACGTGGAGCCGGTGGAGACGGACCGGCGCTGCCCACTGTGGTCAGCGCCGGCGGCGGCGCCGCTGCAGCCGGCCCGGGTGCTGCTGGCCGACGACAGCGCCGACATGCGCGACTACCTGCACCGACTGCTGTCGCTGTCGCACCAGGTGGTGACCGTGCCGGACGGGCAGGCGGCCCTGGAGGCGATACGACAGCAGCCGCCCGACTTGGTGGTGGCCGACATCACGATGCCGCGGCTGGACGGCCTGGGGCTGCTGCGTGCGCTGCGGGAAGACGGCGGCACCAGCGGCCTGCCGGTCATCCTGCTGTCCGCCTGCGCCGCCGAAGACGCGCGCCTGGCGGGTCTGCAGGCGGGCGCGGACGACTACCTCGTCAAGCCCTTCAGCGCGCGCGAGCTGCTGGCCCGCGTCGACGCGCTGCTGGCCCTGGCCCGCCTGCGCCGCGCGGCGGGCGACGCCTTGGGCGAGAGCGAGGCGCGGTTTCGCCAGCTGGCCGATCACGCGCCCATGATGGTGTGGCTGAGCGAGAGCGACGGCCGCTGCAGCTACCTGAGCCGATCCTGGACCGAGTTCACCGGCCAGGAGATGCCTGACGGCCTCGGACTGGGCTGGCAGCAGATGGTCCACCCCGAGGACCGCGAGCGGGTGGAGCGCCTCTTCGCCGAACACAGCGCGCGCCACGAGGCCTTCCGCACGGAGTACCGCCTGCGCCGCCGCGACGGTCACCACGCCTGGGTGCTGAACGCCGCGCAGCCGCGCTACGACGGCAGTGCACGCTGGCTGGGTTATGTGGGCTCGGTGCAGGACATCAGCGACCGCAAACAGGCCGAGGAGACGCTCAGGGCCGCCGACCGGCGCAAGGACGAATTCCTCGCCACGCTGGCCCACGAGCTGCGCAACCCGCTCGCGCCGATCCGCAACGGCCTGGAACTGATGAAGCTGGCCGGCCACCGGCCCGAGATCTTCGCCAAGGTGCACGACATGATGGAGCGCCAGGTCGGCCACATGGTGCACCTGATCGACGACCTGCTCGATGTGAGTCGCCTCAGCCGCGGCCGCATCGACCTGCAGCGCGAAACCCTGGACCTGGCCGCCGTGCTGGCCGGCGCCCAGGAGACCATCCGGCCGCTGATCGAGCGCATGGGCCACCGCCTCAGCGTCGAGCTGCCCGCCGAGCCGGTGCTGCTGCACGGCGACGCCACCCGCCTGACGCAGGTCTTCGCCAACCTGCTCAACAACGCCGCCCGCTATACCGACCCCGGCGGGCGCATCGCCGTGAGGGCGCACTGCGAAGGCCGTGAGGCGCGGGTGTCAGTCTGCGACAACGGCATCGGCATTCCCCCGTCACAGCTCGACGAAGTGTTCGAGATGTTCTCGCAGCTGCAGGGTTCGCTGGAGCGCGCCCAGGGCGGCCTGGGCATCGGCCTGACGCTGGCGCGCCAGCTGGTGCGCCTGCACGGCGGCCGCATCGAGGCCTTCAGCGGTGGGCGCGGCCAGGGCTGCGAGTTTGTCGTGCACCTGCCGCTCGCGCCGGCCTGTGCCCCCTGACAGCAGACGCACCCGTTTCATCCTGGTACAGACGAAGCGCCGCGCGGTCGGCACCATGGTTCCTGATTTTCATACGAACGTTTGAATCGAAGGTTTCAAGCACCCGAAAGGGAAAAGCACCCTTCGAGCCCGTTGACAGCCAGAGAGACAGAGACGAACGAACCCGACAAGAGCGCGCCCAGCGCGCCGACATTCCGCGCCAGCCGCCGGCACACGGTCAGCGCGCCAGGAGACAAGACATGTGGTCCGGCCATCGCACCCTTCGGGGCGGCATGCACACGCCGCCTCCTGCCGAGCCTTACGGGCACCGGCGTTTCGCCTTCCTGTGGTTCCTGCTGGCGGCCCTGCCGCCCTTCATTGCCTGGGCGGCCGCCTCGCGGTGGGGCCACTGGGACGCCTGGGCCTGGTACACGCCCTCGCAGTTTTTCATCCTCTTCCCGCTGATCGACACGCTGGTGGGCCGTGACCGCCGCAACCCCGACCCGGCGCGCGAGGCCGAGCTCGAACGCGACCGCTACTACCCGGCGTTGACCTTGCTGTGTGTCCCGCTGCAGCTGGGCGCGATGCTGTGGGGCGCCTGGGCCTACACGCAGGCGCCCTTCGGGCCGCTCGGCCAGCTCGGTTGGCTGGTCTCGATGGGCTGCCTGGGCGGCGTACTGGCCATCAACACCGCGCACGAGCTGATCCACAAGCCCAGCCGCGTGGAGCAAACCGCCGGCGGCCTGCTGCTGGCCTCGGTGCTGTACGGCTCCTTCAAGGTCGAGCACATCTACGGTCACCATGTCGATGTCGCGACACCGGCCGACGGCAGCACGGCACGGCGCGGGGAGACGGTCTACGGCTTCATCGCGCGGGCGCTGCGCCGCAACGTCGGGCGCGCCTTCGAGCTGGAGCGCCACCACACCTCCCGGCGTGGCCGGCCCTGGCGGGTCTGGCGCAGCGAAGTGCTCGGCTGGTTCGCGGTGAGCGCCGGGCTGGCAGCGGCCTGCATGCTGCTGGCCGGCGGCTGGCAGGGACTCATCTACTTCGCGGGCCAGGCCTTCTTCGCGATCTGCCTGCTCGAGGTCATCAACTACATCGAGCACTACGGCTTGCAACGCCGGCAGCTGGCCGACGGCCGCTGGGAGCGGGTCGACCCGCGCCACTCCTGGAACTCCGATTTCCTGTTCAGCAACCTGATGCTGTTCCAGCTGCAGCGCCACTCCGACCACCACGCCCATGCGGCACGCCGCTACCAGGTGCTGCGCCGTTTCGACACCAGCCCGCAGTTGCCCTGCGGCTATGCATGCGCGGTTGTGATGGCGCTGCTGCCGCCGCTGTGGCGCCACGTGATGGACCCGCGTGTCGACGCCCACGACCGCGTGATGGAGCGCGCGCCCGCCTGAACGAAGCACCGCTTGCCTTTTTCAAGAACCCAGCCCTACACGACAAGGAGCCATGATGAGCTATTCCATCCAGACCCAGTTGGGCGAACTGCTGGACAACGAAACGACACGCGCCGTCCTCGAGAAACACCTGCCCGGCCTGTCGGACCATCCGCAGATCAGCATGGCACGCGGCTTTCCCCTCGCCACCGTGGCGCAGTTCTCCGGCGGGCTGATCACCCAGGACGTGCTGAAGGCCGTGGACGAGGAGCTGGTCCGGCTCGGCTGAAGCCCCACCCCCTGACACCCGGCGTTCGCGCCCTTGCCTGCGTCGGTGCCGACCGCTGATCGGTACCGTGCGGCAGCGTGCGCTCCGGCGCCGGCTTCCGACCCCTCCTTTGCTCCATCCCATGCACACCAGCCCTCGCAAAGACCGCAAAGCCGGCGACCAGACCCGCCAGCGCATCCTCGAGGTGGCCGAGCGGGCCTTCATCGAGCAGGGTTTCGACGCCCTGTCGCTGCGCCAGATCACCGAGCAGGCCCAGGTCAACCTGGCCGCCGTGCACTACCACTTCGGCGGCAAGGACGCCTTGCTGCACGCGATGCTGGAGCGCCGCATCGGCAAGCTCAATGAGGAACGCCTGCGCCTGCTCGACGCCTGCGAAGCCGCCTGGCCCGACGCGCCGCTGAGCTGCGAGCACGTGCTGGCCGCGATGTTCGTGCCGGCCTTCCGCCTGGCGCGCGATACGGAGTGCGGCGGCCCGGCCTTCCTGCGCCTGCTGGGCCGCGTCTACACCGACACCTCGCCGGTGGTGTCGGACTACCTGCGGCAGCACTACGACCCGGTGTTCGGGCGCTTCTTCGATGCCTTCCAGCGCTCGCTGCCGCACATGCCACGCCACGACCTCGGCCTGCGCCTGCATTTCTCGCTCAAGGCGCTGGCCGGCGTGCTGGCCAGCGATGACCTCGACGTTCTGATCGCCTCCTTCAGCCAGGGTCAGGCGCTCACCGAGGCGCAGCTGCTGACGCGGCTGATCTCGCTGATGGTGGCGGTGCTGAAGGAGCCGCTGCTGCAGATGCAGCGCAGCGCGGTGCTCGAGGAAGTGCTGCGCATGGCCGACTTGCAGGCCGGCCGGCCCCCTCAGCCCCTGCGGGTGCTCGAGGGCGGCCAACAAACCACCACGTCGCGCCCGCGGCCGCGGACCCCGCGCGGTTGAGCTCCGGAGTCGACGCCGTCCCCCCAACAAACACGAAGCTGAGGCAAACCACCATGGGTGTCCCCATTCCCGAGACCGAGCGAGTCTGGTTGAAATCCTATCGGCCCGACGTTCCCTTCGAGATCGAGCCGGAACGCTATCGCAACCTCAATGTGATGTTCGAGGAGAACGTCAAGCGCTACAGCTCGCGCGTGGCCTTCGTCAGTGCCGGCAGCGAGATGAGCTATGCGCGCTGCGGCGAGCTGGCCCGGGCCTTCGCCGCCTGGCTGCACCATGCCGGCGTGCGCCAGGGCGACCGCGTGGCGCTGATGATGCCCAACAGCCTGCAGTACCCGGTCTGCCTGTTCGGCGCGCTGCTGGCCGGCGCCATCGTCGTCAATGTCAATCCGCTCTACACGGCGCGCGAGCTGGCCCACCAGCTCAAGGACAGTGGCGCCGAGACGGTGGTCGCGATGGAGATGTTCGCCGGCACGCTGGCCGAGGCCTTGCCGGGAACGGTGGTGCGGCGCGTGCTGCTGACCGGGCTCGGCGACTTGTTCGCCGACGGCCTCAACCTCAAGGGCCGCTGCATCAACCTGATGATCCGCCGCAACACCCCCGCCGCGCAGCGCCACGCGCCCTTGCCCGGCGCCATCCGGCTGCGACGGGCCCTTGCCGCGGGCCGCGGGCTGCCGCGCCCGCAGGTCGACGTGGCGCCGCAGGACCTGGCCTTCCTGCAATACACCGGCGGCACCACCGGGGTCGCCAAGGGCGCCATGCTCAGCCACCGCAACATCGTCGCCAACCTGCTGCAGACGCTGGCCTGGCGCGGCAACACGGTCGACACCTCACCGATCGAGACCAACCTCAGCCTGCTGCCGCTGTATCACATCTTCTCGCTGACCGTGAACTGCCTGATCTTCATGTGCCTGGGCGGGCGCAACGTGCTGGTCGCCAACCCGCGCGATGTGCACCGCGTGATGAAGACGATACGGCGCGAGGACTTCACCGGCATCGCCGGCGTCAGCACCCTGTTCAATTCCTTCCTCGAGGACGACACCTTCCGCAAGCGCGACTTCTCGCGGCTGCGGCTGACCATCGCGGGCGGCATGGCGACGCCGCAGGCGATCGCCGAGCGCTGGCAGCAGCTGACCGGCAAGTCCATCATCGAGGGCTACGGCCTGACCGAGTGCTCGCCCATCGTCACGATCAACCCCATCCACCTCGACCACCCGGAGCGCATGCAGTTCAACGGCACCATCGGCCTGCCGGTGCCGTCCACCGAGGTGCGCCTGCGCCGCGACGACGGTCAGTGGGCCCCGCTGGGCGAGCCCGGCGAGCTGTGCGTGCGGGGGCCCCAGGTGATGCGCGGTTACTGGAAGCGCCCCGACGAGACCGCCAAGGTGATCGACGCCGAGGGCTGGCTGAGCACGGGCGACGTGGGCGTGATGGACGAGCACGGCTACGTGCGGCTGATCGACCGCAAGAAGGACATGATCCTGGTCTCGGGCTTCAACGTCTATCCCAACGAGATCGAGGACGTCGTGATGCAGCATCCCGGCGTGCGGGAGGCCGCCGCCCTGGGCGTGCCCGACCCGGTGGCGGGCGAGCGCGTGAAGATCGTCGTGGTGCGCAAGGACCCGGCGCTCCGCGAGGCCGACCTGATCGAGCACTGCCGTGCCCACCTGGTCGGCTACAAGATGCCGCGCGTGATCGAGTTCCGCGAGCAGGAGTTGCCCAAGAGCAATGTCGGCAAGATCCTGCGTCGCGAGCTGCGCTGACCCTCGCCGCTTCCCTCGACCCGGCCCCAAGGACGCCCCGATGAAAGCCACCCTCCATCGCCTCTGCGCCCCCCGGCTGCCCGCCCTGCTGCTTGGCGTGCTGCTCGCCCCCCATGCCCCGGCTGTCACGGTCTCGCCGGCCGGCGACCTGGTCGCCGCCGGCGAGCTGAACTACCGCAAGGGTCTGGGCAGCATCAGCTGCGAGACCAGCTTCACCGGCACCATCACGCCGGACGGCAAGGTGACCATCAGCGCCGCTTCCTTCACGACGCGCGGACTGTGCAAGCGGATCTCGGCCGTCGGCCTGCCGTGGACCGGGCAGGCCCAGCCCTCGGGTCTGCTGGTGATCGACAACGCGGCGGTCGACGTGCAGGCGCCGTTCGTGGGCGGCCAGTGCGGGCCGAGCCGCATCGAGCTGAAGTGGGACAACGCCCGCTCCACGCTGACCTTCACCGACGCGCTGCTGGTGGCGTCCTCCGGCTCCAGCTGCAAGACCAACGGCCAGATCACGGTCAGCCCGAAGCTGGACGTCCAGCCTTGAGGACGTCCCACCGGGGCTGGGGCTGGGTCGGGCTCAGAGGCCGGCCTTCTTCAGCCGGTTGGCGTGGCTGCGGTAGAAGGCCAGCGGGTCAGGCGCCAGCAGTCCGCGCAGACCCATCACCTGGTTGACACCATCGGCGTGGTTCCAGGGGTAGTCGGCGCGCAGCACCTCACCCCAGCGGCTCGAGCAGCTGGAAACCAGCCCGTCGTTGGGCGTCCCGTCCGGGAAACCCAGCGGCGACGCGAAGGCGAAGACCAGATCGCTGACATCCAAGAGGTTGGTCGTCACCACCGCGCCGCCCGCCGAGTAGTAGTGCACACCGCTCGCTCCGACACGGGCGCCCGATCCGCAGGGCGTGGTGGGCGCGCCTTCGGAATAGCGCAGATTCCAGTCCTTGCTCATCGCGGTGGTCAGCTGGAACACGTTGCCGATCGCGTCGTGTTCGCGGTCCGAAGCACCGGTGAGCCAGTCCAGCGCTTTCAGCATCTCGGTGCTGAGCTTGATCAGCAGCTCGCCTCCCTCGGGATGCTCGACCGTGAACTTCGCGACCCAGTCGGCCACGCCGCTGCCTTGGTGGGGCGTCTGCATCGTGGTCACGCTGGCGACCAGCTCGGGCTGCATGCGTGCAGCGTAGCGGGAGGCGTGTCCGCCCTGGCTGTGAGCCACCAGGTTGAACTTCTCGAAGCCGTGGGCGGCCTTCAGCGCGCCGAGCTGGCGCAGCAGCTGCTCGCCCCGTTCCTCGTGTGTGTCCACCGACGACAGCTTCACGACGTAGACCTTGGCACCACCTGCCTCGAGGGCCTGGGGCACGCCGAAGAAGTAGTCGACCAGTCCGCCGATGTTGTCGAAGCCCAACACGCCGTGCACCAGCACGATGGGATGGCGGGTCTGGGTGTAGTGGAAGTCGAACCAGGACAGCCCCTGCGCGGAGCTCTGTGCTGGAGCGGCGCACAGGGCCGCGACCGCGACAGCCCATGCGGCGGTGTAGCGTTTGATGAACATGTTGATGTCTCCTTGTCGTTGAAAGGTGACGGTCGTGTGCGCTCCGGGAGCTGTGAATGCGCCACGTGCCGGCCCGCTGGCGACTATGGCGGGCTGTACGGGCCGGGTCGATGATGCGCGCTTGATCGCCGCTGCGGACGGACGACAATGCGATCACAGCCGCCGTGCGCGGCCGTGCAGCCAGGACCTCAGCGTTCGGAGACCCGGTCCTGGAACATGCCCGGGCTCTTGCCGTACCAGCGCCGGAAGGCGTGCTGGAAAGCGCTGGGTTGCGAGAAGCCCAGCAGCGCCGCGACGCGCGAGATCGGCATGCCCTGGCGCAGGTGGCGCACCGCGGCGTGGCGGCGCACCTCGTCGAGCAGTTCGCGGAAGTTGTGGCCTTCGGCATCGAGCAGCGATCGCAGCTGTCGCGGCGTGCGCTCGAGCATCGCGCTGACCTTCTCCAGCGACACGTCCTGCTGGCGCGACAGCAGCGTCGAGATCGCGACCACCACCTTGTTTTTCAGCGGCGTCTTCTGCGCCAGCGCTTCCTTCAGCTGCTCCGCCTTTTCGGCGAGGAAGTGGCGCAGGTAGCTATCGGCGGTGCGGAAGGGCAGCTGCAGGTAGTCGGGGTCGAAGGCGATGCTGTTGTCGCAGGCCCGGAAGCTGATGGCGGCGCCTGGAAAGGCCTGTTCGTAGGCACCCCGGTAGCCCGGGTCGGCATGCATGAAACGCACGCTGCGCACGAGCAGCGGCGTGCCGGTGAAGCTCTTGCCGAACCAGGTCGCCAGCGTGAGGAAGTGCTCGGCCAGGAAACGTGACTCGTAGCGCGGGTCGCGGCAGGTGTAGACGAAGCGGGCACCGTCGGCCTCGACCACGTAGTCCACGTCCTCCGCTTCGGACACCAGCAGCGCGTACTCGTGCCAGTGCTCGATGGCCGAGCGCAAGGTCGGACAGCGCATGCCCAGGTGCGCCACGAAGTGCATCTTGTTGTCCGGATAGTACCGGTGCAGCTCCAGCCCGAGCGACGGGTTGTCGAGCTCGCGGCTCGTGAACTCCCACAGCCGCTCGATGCGAGACAAGGGCAGCCGGGCGTCGGGATTGCGCAGCTCGCGCGGGTGCACGCCGGTGGCGCGTGCGATGCGCTCGTCCGATACCCCGTGTCGCAGCAGCAGGCGCACCAGGGTCAGCGCGGATTCAAAGGCCGTGGCGGTCGGCTCCTGGGTCGCCGCCGGGGTAAGGCCCGCCGGCGGGCCAGGCAGCTCGGCCTGCATGACGGTCGGGCTCATGTCCGTGGCCGGGCGAAGGAAACGCCCGCCTCGACAGGACGCAGTCTCATCGTTGTCCCCTTGTCTCCTGGGACCGGCTGCAGCACCGGAGCACTGGGCTGACCCGAGCTCCATCTGATGTTCTTGTGCGTGCGCCGGCTTGTACAAACTCAGCGGCGCCATGATTGCTCCGGACGCCGCGTCCGGGGGTAAACGTTGGTAATGCGGTCCGCGCGAACGGCGTTGCCGGTGATCGTCGGGCCGTCCTCCGCGGAGACCTCGACGCCTCGATCACCGGGCCCGCCGACGCCTGTGCAAAAGGAACGCGCCCCTGGTGATTCCAACGTCAGGGCCCTTGACACATGGACCCTGTCGATCATTGCGATGTGAACAGTGCTCCGACATCCTTCGGCGTCGCAGGCCGAGCGTCGGCGAGTCGCTCTCGAGGGCCCTCGGAAGGGCGACTCACCGACACGGGCATGCCGAGACCGGACTGTGCGGACACCGGCTTCGGCGCCTGCCCCCCTCCCAGTTCCGTCCGCATGACAACTAACGAGTGGAGTCAGAATGAAAGCATCCTCTACCGGGCATACCTTCAAGCGCCTGCTTCTTGCCGCTGCCGCAGCCCTCTCCTTCCCGGCCCTGGCCGCAACCCCGATCACCGGGGGCGACGCGGATCTCGTCTTCTCGCAAGCCGCCATCGACACGCTGGGCCTGATCTCGGTCAGCGTGGCCGGCACCGGCTCGGCCACCACGGTGACCCCGGGTCAGTCCTTCAGCTTCCCGGTGACCGGTGGCTCGGTCGAGGGCAATGCCGTGGTGGACGTCCTGACCGACGTCAATGCCGGCGTCAGCCTGACCAAGGGCAGCACGGTGATCAACCTGGGTGACTTCCGCGTCGACGTCGGCAGCAAGACCCTCTACGGCGACATCACCATCGGCGCGCAAGTGGTGCAGAACACCGCGCTCTACACCTTCACGACGGTGACGGACGTCGAAGCCGGCCCGAATGCCCGCACCGTGAGCGCGAGCGGCATGTTCATCACCGAGACCGCTCTCAACACGCTGGGCGACGCGCTCGGCGTGCCAACCTTCCTGCGTCCGGCCGTGGCCGGGGTCGACTTCGGCACCCTGACCGGCAACCTGACCGTGGCCGCCGTGCCCGAGCCCTCGACCTACGCGATGCTGGGCCTGGGCCTGGCCGGCATCGGCTTCTACAGCAAGCGTCGCCGCGCTGCTGCTGCCGCCAGCGAGGCACCGGCCGCGCCGCAAGCCGCCTGATCGACAACCCCCTGGTTCACACCACCCCATGGCGTGATGACCGCCCGCCGAGGCCAGGCCTCGGCGGGCGGTTTTTCGGTTCAGATCGTCGAGAAACCGATTCGAGCTGAAGCGCCGCGAACCGGTCACTCCTCGGGCCGGCACCACAGCCACACCGCGACCACGAACAGCACGCAGGGCAGCCCGGCCTTGAGCCACAGCGGCGCCGTGGTGAACGCGATCATGGTCGAGCTGCCCGCCATGCCGATGCTGGCGAACCACTTGGCGCGACGCGGCACCACGCCGCGCTCGCGCCAGCGGCAGATCGGCGGTCCGTAGACGGGATGGCGCAGCAGGTGCTCTTCGAGCTGAGGCCAGCCGCGGCCGGCGGCCCAGGCGGCGGCCAGCAGGAAGGGCACGGTCGGCAGCACAGGCAGCACCACGCCGATCACACCGATCAGGATGAAGAGCAGCGCGAGCGCGCGCCACAGCAAGGTGACGGTCCGCTTCAGCACGCCGCCTCCGCGGCGGCCGGACGACCGGCCGACAGGCGGCTCGGGCAGCGCCCGCGCGGCTTCGAGGCGGGCGCCGACACAGCTGGGAACATCATGGTGGCGGCCACGATAGCATGGGCAGGCCGGCGCGTCGCCGGGACTTACCGGGGTGGATGCTCAGCCTCGGGCCGCCGTGACGAGGTGCTGCAGCATCGTGCGGGCGACCGTGTCAGGGTGTTCCTCCAGCAACCAGTGCGAGGCGCCCGGCAGCACCTCCAAGCGGTAGGGGCCGGCGACCTGCCGGCCGGTCGCATGCGCCGCGGTCGCGCCGAGCGCCTGGTCGGCCGAGCCCCAGATGAAGAGGGTCGGTACGCCGACGGGCCCCACCCGGCGCCTGGGCTGGATGGCCCGGTACCAGTTGAGCGCCGCGCTCAGCGCACCGCTCACACGCAGCCGCTCGACATTGCGTTGCACCTGTTCGGCCGGCACCCGCCCCTGGTAGGCCCGGCGCAGGACGCGTGCGTCGCGCGCCAGCAGCAGCCACTCGGCCAGCGGCAGGCGCAGCCGGAACAGCAGCATGTAGATCGAGCGCCGGCGCTGGTCGGCGTCGTGACGCAGCGCGTCCTGGAAGGCGTCGGGATGCGGCATGGACAGCACGCACAGCGTCAGCAGCCGCTCCGGATGCGCGGCGGCCAGGGCCCAGCCGACCATGCCGCCCCAGTCGTGGCCGGCGAGGTGGAAGCGCTGCGCGCCGAGGGCATCGGCCCAGGCCAGCACGTCCTGCACCAGCAGCTCGATGCGGTAGGACGCCACCCCGGCAGGTCGCGCCCCCGGCGAGTAGCCGCGCTGGTCGACGGCCACCACCCGCCAGCCTGCCTGCGCCAGCCGCAGCATCACGCCGCTCCAGGCGTCGGCGAACTGCGGAAAGCCATGCAGGCAGAGCAGCAGCGGGCCGTTCTCGGGGCCGGCCGCAATGGCATCGAAGCTCAGCCCGCGGGCCTGCAAGGTGAAGTGGCGCAAGTCCATCGTCGGTCTCCCGGTTTTTCTGCGCGGGCCGCCTCGCGATCGCTACCGATCGCCGGAAAGCGCTCGCACTCCAAGAGTCCGCGATTCCGGCGGCGAGGCCAATTCGCCGAGAAGAGCCCGTGCAGGCGACCTGACATCCAGACCCGGCTCGTCCTGCTGCTGGTCCGGGTCTTCGCCACTGCCATCGCCAATGCCGTCCCTCATGGGCTGGCGGATCAGCGCCTTGGCGCGCTGCGTCGCGGGCCGCGAGTGCAGCAAACCGGGCAGCCGGCGCCGCCATAATCGGCACGCTGACCGCGAGAGTGTCCGGGCCAGCTGAAAAATACCACCGGAGAGTCCTCATGATCGTTCGCCTTGCCCTCTGCGCTGCATTTGCCGCGTCGCTGTCCACGCCAGTCCTGGCTCAGTCCGAGCCCTTCGAAGGCTACCTCTGCTGCAACATGCGCTCCGACGGCAGCTGGATCAGCGACAGCAATTACGCCGAAGGCAACCAGCGGGTCATCCCCGCCGGCACGCCGGTGAAGGTCACCGGCTATGGGCGGCAGCGTGTGTATGTCGAGATCGACGGCAAGAAGCAGGCGATCGGCAACGACTACAGCCGCAATCTCGATCTCAAGACCTTCGCGCAGCGCTACGTGGTGTCCGAAGACCCGCGCGCCAAGCTGGCGACCTTCTCGCCCAAGGTGCGCGCGGCCATCGAGGCGAGCCAGTTGCTCCCCGGCATGACACGCGAACAGGTGTGGATGGCAGCGGGCTATCCGATGGCCAGCGAGAACCCGGACCTGAGTGCCAAGATCTGGCGTTTCTGGCGCAGCTCTTTCAACGAATTCCAGGTCGTTTTCGACGCCGCCGGCAAGGTCAAGGACATCGTGGCCGACCCCGCCACCCGCACCCTGGTCGTGGCCGAATGACCGCAAGGCACCCGCCCGCGGCGTCATCGGCCTGAAGAAAGGGAACGCTGCTTGGATCAGGCCACGGCTCCCTCGTCGGTGCCTCCGCCCCTGCCGTCGCCGCTGTCGGCGTCCGCCGCCGACAGCGGCTGGCGCTGCTACCGGGAAGCGGCCCGCAGTGCTGCCTTCCTGCCGCCGCGCTGGAGCGGCTTGCCGGCCTCGCCCACCTGGGTGGCCGCCCTGCTGCTGGTCGGGCTGCTGGCCACGCTGCTGCTGGAGCGGCTCTACGTGGCGGGCCCGGCCCGCCTGGACCCCCGCGCGTTGACCGGCGGCTGGCTCACGGTGGTGCTGCTCGCCTGGGCCTGCCATGCTGCGCGTCCGGTGCCACCACAGGACGGCAACGCTGCCGACCGGCCCACGGCAACACAGCTGTTCTGCCTGATCCTGGCGCAGACGCAGCTGCTCGGGCTGGGCTTCGGCCTGCTCACGGCGCTGATGACGCGGCGCGGCTTCGACACGGCACAGGCCGTGGGCCCCTGGGCGCCCTGGGCCTGGTGGCTGGCGCCCGGCATCTGGATGGTCCTGGCGCAGTGGGTGCTGCTCTGGCGAGCGGCGCAGCCGCGGCGACTGGCGTGGCTGGCGGCCGCCACCGCCTCGGCCGGGGCGGCGCTGCTGCTGTACATCGCGCCGGCCGATCCGCCCTGGCTGTCGGACGAGCCCGAAGCGGCGCGACCGGCGCCGCTGGTCCTGACGCAGGAGCTGACGGAAACCCAGCCGCGCCTGCTGGAGCGCCGGCTGCAGGGGCTGCGGCCGCAGCGCCCCGGCATGGTCGACCTCTACGGCATCGGTTTCGCGCCTTACAGCGAGGAGGACGTGTTCCGCCGGGAAAGCGAGATGGTGATGGGCGTGATGGCGGAGCGCTTCGATGCCGCCGGCCGGGTCCTGCAGCTGGTCAACCACACGCAGACCCTGGAGCAGTGGCCCTGGGCCACGCCGCTCAACCTGCAGCGCGCGATCCGCCGCGCGGCGGCCCTGATGGATCGCGACGAGGACCTGCTGTTCCTGCATCTCACCTCGCACGGCGCCCGCGATGGGCAGCTCGCGGCCAGCTTCTGGCCGCTCAGCGTCGACCCGGTTCAGCCGGCGCAGCTGAAGGCCTGGCTGGACGAAGCCGGCGTGCGCTTTCGTGTCATCTCGATCTCGGCCTGCTACTCCGGCAGCTGGATCGCCCCGCTGGCCGGCCCCGACACGCTGGTGATGACGGCCGCCGATGCCGAGCACACGTCGTATGGGTGCGGCCGTCTCTCCGAGCTGACCTTCTTCGGCCGGGCGATGTACGACGAGCAGCTGCGCAGCCGCACCCTGTCCTTCGAGGCCGCGCACGCTCGCTCCCGCATCGTCATCAAGCAGCGCGAGGAGGAGGCGGGCAAGAGCGACGGCTACTCCAACCCGCAAATCCGTGTCGGCGCCGGCATCCGGCCGCTGCTGCAGCGGCTGGAGCGACAGCTGCAGCAGCCGGCGACCGGCAAGCGCTGACCCAGCCCGGAACACCGGGCCTGGACCTGCTCAGCCGGGCCGGGCCGCAGCCCGCCAGCCCGCCGGCCGCGGCGGCAGCGACAGCCGGCGCCGCTGCATCAGCCACTGGCAGCCCTCGAAAACCGCCTGCGTCAGCAGAGCCAGCACGGCTGCGGGCAAGGCCCCGGACAGCAGCGCCTCATGGTCGTTGAGGGCCAGCCCCGTGACGATGCGCTCGCCAAAACCGCCCGCGCCGATGAAGGCGGCGATGGTGGCGGTGCCCACCGTGATGACGGCAGCCGTCTTGACCCCGGCCAGGATGACCGGGGCGGCCAGCGGCAGATCGATGGCCCGCCAGCGCTGCCCGGCGCTCAGACCGAGCGCGGTGCCGGCCTCGCGCAGCCCTTGCGGCACCTGGCACAAGCCGGTGGTCGTGTTGCGCACGATGGGCAGCAGCGCATAAAGGCTCAGCGCCACCAGGGCCGGCAGGGTGCCGATGCGGCCCATCAGCGGGATCAGCACCGCGAACAACGCCAGCGACGGCACCGTCTGCAGCAGACCGACGACCGCCATCACCGGCTGCTCCAGCCGCGGCAGGGCCGCCGCCGCGGCGCCCAGCGGAATGCCCGCGAGCGCCGCGACGCCGACGGCCACCACGACCAGCACCAGGTGCTGGCGCGCCAGCCGCCCCAGGTCGTCGGCGAACAGGCGTTCGACGAAGCCGCTGCGGGTCGCGGCCGGCGCGACGGCGGTCGCGGACGGGCCGCCGGCCGCCAGGAAATCGCGCGCGATCTCGGCGAACGGCCGGCCCTGCAGCTCGGCCTTGCCGTTCATCGCGATCATCGCGTCCACGCCGATGCGCCCCTCCAGCGCCGCCATCGCGCGCCAGGCCGCCGGGAAGCGCTGCTCGACGTCGAGCCGATACAGCAGCACCGCGTCGTAGCGCGGGAAAAAGCCGAGGTGGTCGTCGAGCACCGCCAGCTTCAGCTCCGCGATCTTGGCGTCGGTCGTGTAGATGTCCGTCAGCGCGATGCGTCCGCTCTGCAGCGCCTGGTAGGCAATGCCATGGTCAATGCCGCGGGCCTGCTGGGGCAGGTCGTAGCGCTTGGCCAGGCCGGGCCATCCGTCGGCGCGGCCGAGGAACTCATGCGACAGGCCGGCCTCCAGCGAGGGGTGGTCCTTCAGGTCGCCGATCTTCACGATGCCCAGCCGGCGTGCCTCGTCGCCGCGCATCGCGAGCGCATAGCCGTTGGAAAAACCGAGCGGCACCGCGACGCCCAGTCCCAGCGGCCGAAGCTGCTCGCGCATCGCCGCGAGGTCCGTAGGCTGCGGGTTCTTCAGGATTTCGGCGTCGAGTGTGCCGAGGTATTCGGGATAGACGTCGATCGCGCCCGCCTTGAGCGCCTCGAACACCACGGCCGTGTTGCCGAGGCCCTGCCGGTGTTCGGCCGGCACGTGGGCACGCGCGGTCTGGGCAACGATCTCGGCCAGGATGTAGGACTCGGTGAAACGCTTGGAGCCCACCACCAGCCCGGGCTCGCCGGCCCAGGCGAACACCGCAACGGCCCCCAGGGCCCAGGCCAGCAGGTAGCGCGCGGCCGACGCGCGGCCCTGCCCCCGGCTTTTTCGGATCTGCCTCATGTGCTTGCCCTTCCTGCATGCTTGCGTCGGGTGCAAGGCAAACCGCCGGCCCGAGCATCGCGAACGCCCCCCGAGCATGGCATGTGCCGGGCAGGCTGCCCGCCGCCAAGCGGACAGGAGGGTGTTCGGGGTGCAGGAGACGGCAGTGAGGGCTGGCGGGCACGACGGCCCGCTGCCATGCGGCTCAGGACGGCCGCGGGGCGCGCGCGTTGAGACGGTAGATGCGAGGCGTCGCGCCGGTGTAGCGGTGGAACACGCCGGTGAAATGGCCCTGGGTGCGGAAGCCGACCCGCGCCGCAACGTCGATCAGCGGCAGCTCGCTCTCGGCCAGCAGTTCCTTGGCGCGCTCGATGCGCTTCATCAGCACATAGAGGTGCGGCGGCTGGCCGGTCGCCTGCTTGAACATGCGGGCGAAGTGGTAAGGGCTGAGGTGCGCCTCGGCCGCCAGCTGCTCGACACGGATGGCCTCGCCCAGGTGCTCGGTGACGAAGGCCTGCACCCGGTTGAGCTTGTGCAGCGGCAACCCGCCGCAGACCGTCGGCACGGGCGCCACGCTGGTGTAGTGGCGCGCAAGATGGATGGCGATCACGCCGGCGAGTGATTGCAGGTAGGCCGAACCCGGCGGCCGGCCGCTGCGGCGGTCGCCATGCAGCGCGTTGCCGACCTCGCGGATGAAGGGATCGGGCACCGCATACCGGGCGGCCAACTCCAGGGTCTGGAGACCCAGCGCGCTGCGCGCCTGCTGCTCGCAGTAGGCGGCGTCCAGGCTCAGCACCAGAATCTGCCCCGGGTGCTGGGCCTGCAGACTGTGCGGTTGCCGGGGCGGCAGGATGGAGACCAGCGGCGACCTCACGAAGGCGGTCCGCAAGCGGCCGGTGGTGGTGCGGAAGGAGGTCACCAGGGTGGCGTTGTCGCCCGGGATCAGCACCTCGATCGTGTCGCGCACACGGTCGCTGTCCTGTCGCTGCTCGAGGCAGCGCACTTCCATGCCTTCACAGTGCCCGCTCCAGAACAAGCCGTCACGCCTGAGAGGAAGGGGGATGGACCAGGTAGAAGTTTCGTTTGTCATTAACACTGTGGGCCTCGCCTGCAGGATGTCGTCACTGAAAGATAAAAGCGTGACGGTCATGTGACCATTGCACTTTGGTCTATGTCAGTTCTTTTCACAGGGTGCCGGCGCGCTGCGCAGGACCGCACAGCCGACCGCCGACAGCAACTCGTCGCACACAAAGGGCTTGTGCAGAAAAGCCAGCGCCCCGAAGCGCCGGGCCTGCGCACGCAGCAGGTCACCGGGATCGTCGAGCGCCGTCAGAAACACGATGGGCAGCAGCGCGCCCTGCCCGCTCAGGTGGCGCTGCAACTCCAGGCCATTCATGCCGGGCAGCGTGATGTCCAGGATGAGACAGGCGGCGCCGTGCCAGGGTGCACCGAGAAAGTCCTCGGCCGACCTGAATCCCGTCGCCTGGAAGCCGGCGGAGCGGAGCAGGCTCTCGATCGATTCCCGCAGTGCCGTTTCGTCGTCAACGATGGCCACCCAGGACGGCACTTCACACGTCCGCATGCTGGTCTCACGCTGGTTGGCCCTTCAGCGTAGGGGGCAGCCGGCCCGACGACTACTGCACCTCGATATAGCCGGCCTTCGCCTTTGGATCAAGCCACACCGGTCTCGATGCGCTCGACCATGCGCACCAGCTCGGCCAGCGAGCTGGCGCCCATCTTCTCCATGATGTGGCGGCGATGCACCTTGACCGTGATCTCGCTGATGTCCAGCACGGCAGCCGTCTGTTTGTTCAGGCGGCCCTCGACGATGAGGGCCATGACCTCGCGCTCGCGGGCGGTGAGCGAGGACAGGCGCTGACGCAGCGTGGCCAGGCGGGCGCGCTGCTCGCGGGCCTGGGCCTCGCGTTCCAGGGCGAGGCGGATCGCGTCGAGCAGTTCCTGGTCGCGGAAGGGCTTGGGCAGGAACTCGGCTGCCCCGGCCTTCATCGCGCGCACGCTCATTGGGATGTCGCCATGGCCGGTCATGAAGATGATGGGCAGGTACTCGCCACGTGCCGTCAGTTCGCGCTGCAGGTCCAGGCCGCTGAGGCCGGGCAGGCGCACGTCGAGCACCAGGCAGGCCGGCGTGTCGGGACGCGGGTGCTGCAGGAAACGCTGCGCGTCGGCAAAGGTCTCGACCTGCAGGCCGACCGAGCGGACCAGTGCGCCGAGGGCGTCGCGCATCGAGCGATCGTCGTCCACCACAAAAACCATGCCGGAGCCCATGCTCATGCCTGCCCCCCGCTGACCCGGGCCGCACTGGGCAGGTTGAAGCCGAACGAGGTGCCGCCCTCTGCATGCGGCCGCACCCACAGCTGTCCGCCGTGCGTCTCGACGATGGCCCGGCAGCTCGCGAGCCCCAGGCCCATGCGCCCGGGCTTGGTGGTGTGGAAGGCGGCAAAGGCCTGGTCGCTGGGCTGTGGCGGCAGGCCCGCGCCGTTGTCCCGTACCTCGACTTGCACGCCGCCGTCGACGCCGTGCCGTGCAGACACCTCGACCCGGCCCTCGCCGGCCCTCCCAGCACAGGCCTCGATACCATTCTCGATCAGGTTGAACAGCACCTGCTGCAGCAACAGGCGGTCCGCCTGCACGGGCGGCAACGCAGCCTCCTCCTCGACGCGCAGGACCACCCCGGCCTCGCGCGCCTGGTCCTGCCCCAGCGCCGCGGTCGCCTGCACCAGCTGCCCCAGCGCGACCTTGATGCGACTCGGCTCGACACGCCGCACGAAGGCGTGCCTGCGCGTGACGACCTCGCTGGCACGGTGCGCATCGCGCGCAATGCGCCGGATCGCCTCGCGCGCCTCCTCCAGGTTGGGCAGCGGCGGCGCCAGCCAGCGCTCGCAGGCATTGGCGTTGACAACGATGGCCGCCAGCGGCTGGTTGACCTCGTGCGCGACCGACGCTGCCATCTCGCCCAGTGCCGTGATGCAGCGAGCCCGGGCCAGTGTGCGTTGCGCTTGGCTGGCCTCGCGGCGCGCCTGCTGCGCCTGATGCGCCTGATGCAGCTGGGCACGCAGCGCCTCCAGCTCCCGGTGCAGAGCCTCCATCTGCGCCTGCGGGCCCTCGGGTCCATTGGGGGGCCGCGCCCGCGACAGCAGCCCGGGCAGCAGCAGCGGCAAGGCAGTGGCTCCAGCCAGTGCAGCCAGCCCGGCCAACACCTTGATACAGCACGCGACCCAACCGTGCGCCGACCACAGCGTCCAGACCTCGGTCAGATGGATCGCACCGGTGGCGGCGGTTACACCGCCGGCCAGCCACGCCAGGGTGTGCCAAAGCGCCGGAATGCCGCGGCGGGCATGCGCCACCAGCAGCAGCACCAGGCCGATGAACAACAGGCTGACGCCCACCACGGCATCGGCCCAGACCTCGATCCAGAGCATCGCTGGCGATGGCTCACCGAGCGGAAAACGCGGGTGCAGCCGGTCAGTGTCCCAGAGGGCCGCCAGGCCGAGCAGGACGGCCAGAAGGACTGCACCGGTACAGACGAGCCGCGTCGTGGGCAGCGGCGGAGGTGGAACGGCGAGCGGGGGGACTGGCTCCGAGTGCATGCTCTCCCTTTCTGCTTCGTGGTAGGGCGATCGCTCGGAGGGGGCCGACGGTGGCGCAAGGCCACCCTCGCGCGCCGCCGGACCGAGCGCCGTCTCGCCGCTGCGGGACGGTTACCCGGTGCGAGGGTGGCGGGCACGCTCCGCTCACCCCTGGGCCCCTGCCTCGATCCAGCGGGCCGCGGCCCGCAACAACTCGCTCAGATCGAACGGCTTGACCAGCACTTCATCCATCCCGGCTTCGGTACACAGCAGCGTCTCGTCCGGCATCGCGCTGGCCGTGAGGGCCACCAGCGGCAACCGGCGCAAGCCCAGACGCGCTTCCCGGGCGCGTATTGCCCGGGCCGCGTCAACGCCGCTCATGCGGGGCATGTGGTAGTCCATGAACGCCAGGTCGAACTGGCCTCCTTCCACCGCGGCCAGGGCATCGCTGCCATTGTTCACCACCACCACCTCGTGCCCGCCGCTCTGCAGCACGGTTTCTGTCAGCAGGGCACTGGCCAAGTCGTCGTCGGCCACCAGGATGCGCCCTGCCTGCTTCGGCACCTCGTCCATCGCAATTCCTGCCAGACAAGGGGCAACTTACCTCATCGGGGGCTGCGCTCATAGCGTTCCATTCCGGGCTTGGGGTTTCGAGTCGATTCCTGTTGTCCATCCGGACAGTGTGTCGCCTGCGGCCGCACCCCGGCTCAACGTGCGCGCCGCTTCACCGCATAGCCATAGGGCTGCGGCCAGGCCGCGTCCTGCCCCAGCGACTGCTGGGCCTTCAAGGCCCAGTACGGCTCGCGTAGCATCTCGCGCGCGAGCAACACAAGATCGGCGTCGCCCCCCGTGACGATGGCGTCGGCCTGCTGCGGGTCGGTGATCAGTCCCACGGCGGCGGTCGCGATGCCGGCCTCGTCATGGATGCGCCGCGCGAAAGGCACCTGGTAGCCGGGGCCGACCGGAATGCGGGCGGTCGGCACGGCGCCGCCCGAGGACACGTCGATCAGGTCGACCCCCAGGGCCTTCAGGCGCCGCGCCAGTTCGACCGACTGCTCGATGTCCCAGCCGCCTTCGACCCAGTCGCTGGCGGAGATGCGCACGAACAGCGGCATCTCCGAAGGCAGGCGCTGGCGCAGCGCGCCGGCGATGCGCAGCACCAGGCGCATGCGGTTCTCCAGGCTGCCGCCATACTCGTCCTGGCGCCGGTTGCTCAGCGGCGACAGAAACTCGTGCAGCAGATAGCCGTGGGCCGCGTGGATCTCGATGATGCGGAAGCCGGCCTCGACGGCGCGCCGCGCGGCGGCCTCGAAGGCGGCCACCACGGCGTCCAGGCCGGCGCTGTCGAGCACCACCGGCGCCGCGTCCTCCGGGTGGAAGGGGATCGCGCTGGGCGCGAGCACCGGCCAGCCGCCTTCGCTGACCGGGATCTGGGCACCGCCCTCCCAGGGCAGGTGCGAACTGGCCTTGCGGCCGGCATGGGCCAGTTGGATCGCGGCCACTGCGCCTTGCCCGTGCAGGAACTCGACGATGCGCGCGAGCGGCGCGACCTGCTCGTCGCGCCAGAGCCCCAGGTCGCCCGGCGTGATACGGCCTTCGGGCGTGACCGCGGTGGCCTCGACGACAACCAGCCCGGCGCCGCCGACGGCGCGGCTGCCGAGGTGCACGAAATGCCAGTCGTTGGCAAATCCGTCCCGCGCCGAGTACTGGCACATCGGCGCGACGCCGATGCGGTTGCGCAGGGTCACGCCCCGCGAAGTCCAGGGACTCAGCAGGTCGACCTCCGGCACCTCGCGGTCATGATCGGTGTCGGCGCGGCAGCCATGTGCGGCGGGGGCAAGGCTGCCGGTCTGGCGGGCGGAAGCGGTCGTGCTCATCAGGTTCCTCCAAAGGGACAGGTCGGAACCGGCTGCAGCAACAGGTGTGCCCTTGGGGCCTGTTCCATCTAACAGGGCGAACAGGTCCGGGGTCGCGTTTACCTCGGCGTGGCCAGGTCCAAGGTCCAGTAGCGCCCGTAGTCCGAGCCGCTGGCCGCCGCGCAGGCCAGCGCCACGTCCTGGTAGCGCCCCATCAGGTTGGCGCAATGCCCATCGCTTTTCATCCAGCCGTCGATCACTGCCGCCACCGAGTTCTGTCCTGCGGCGATGTTCTCCGCCGCCCCGCTCCAGCGGTAGCCGGCGGCTTCGATGCGCTGGGTGAAGCTGCGCCCGTCGCGGCTGGTGTGGGAGAAGTAGTTATTGCGCGCCATGTCCTGGGAATGCGCGTCGGCGGCAGCCGCCAGCTGGTCGTTCCATTTCAGCGGGCCGGTCGGGCCGAAACTGCCGCGCGAGCCGCAGGTGGCGCCGGCGGCGCGACGCTGGTTGATCAGGCGCATCGCCTCGGCCTGCAGGCCCGCCAGGTTGCAGCCGGGCGCCGGCACGGGCGGATTGCTGCCCGTGAGCCCGGGGAAGTCGCTGCGGGCCTTGCGGTACTGGGCCTCGCGTTCGGCGTTCCAGCCGAAGGCGGACTGGGCGCGCGGCTGCAGGTCCTTGCCGGCCGCCGCGCTCATGAAGTACACGTACTCGCCCCAGTTCATCTCGCGCACAAAACGGGTGCCCTCACGCGGAAAGTGCTTCGCGGCGAGGCTGTGGAACTTCACCATGACCTGCGCATGCCCGTGCTCGCGCCACAGCGGCGCGAACCAGTCGCGGAACCAGTGCGTGTCGTTGCGGGGATAGCTGTCGCGGCGCGGCGCATAGCGGCGCTCGAAGGCCGCGGCCTCGGTCTTGTAGCCGAGCGCAACCAGGCCGTCGTAAGCATGGAATTGCGCCGCCCGGCCCTTGCCCAGCACCCCGGCCGCGGCCGATGTCTGCGTGCCGGCGGCCAGTGCCTCGACGGCGCTGCCAACCGTCAGCGCGATTTGCTCGTACTGCGGCCGGCTCCAGTCGGCGCTGCCGACGTCGATCACGTTGCGGCCGCCGTGCGAGGTGTGGTGGACCGTCGCCATGTGGCCGCCCAGATGGCGGCCCTGGTGCAGCACGGCGTACAGCCGGGTCCCCTTCAGGCGGGTGCCGGTGGTGCCGTGGGTCTGCTGCTGGTACTGCCACAGGCGGGTCAGATAGGGCAGCACCCAGCGGGCCGCGTCTGCCGGCACGCCGGCGCCGACATACAGCGCGACCGTGTCGTTGTGCGCCAGCAACTTGAGCGTCTCGCGATGGTCCAGCCACTGTTCGCGCCAGCTGGCGGCCGGCGCCGGCAGGGCGGCCGCCCGGACCGCCATCGCGGTTTCGCTGGGGGACGCCGCGCAGCCCCCTCCGGCCTGCCAGAGCTCGGGCGTCTCCGGCGGCAGCCAGGGCAGCCCGGGAGCCAGCGTGTGGGCCACCCGTGCGGTGTAGGTGCTGCCCTGGTAGCTGACCGCCTCGCCGGCCTCGTAGTCGCCGGTGGGCGACCAGGTCGGGCAGGCGACGGCGGACCGCGCGTCCTGGGCCGCGGTGCTGCCGTTCGGGGCGCCCGGGTCGCCCGCGCGGGTCGCGGACATGCGCGGCTGCGGCGCTGCCGCGGCACCGGCCGTGTCCTCGCTGGCGGCGTCGCTGCCGCCGCCTCCGCAGGCAGCGAGACCGGCCAGCAGGCAAGCAGCGCCGATCAGGGTAAGGCGTTTCGGTGCGGACGGGTGCGACAGGAACATGAGAGGCATCTCCTTCTGGAAGGCGGATCAAGGAGAGTGACGAGCGCGCGGCCACACGCCGGCGCACGACCTGCGCGGCGCGGGCGGGCTGCAAGGATGGGGCCGGCGGCGCGGCCGCATAGCGGCCGCCTGTGGCAGCGGGCGGCCACAGGCGGCCGCCTCGATAGGGTGTCCTCTCCGACCCGGGTGATTGTTCAAAAGCCTGCCCGGGACGTCTGCCCCCGATCCGGCAAAACTCTGCATGCAGTTGCAAGCGTCTTGACGAGGCGCAATCGAGGCCCCGGGGTCCGAAGCCGGCCTGCGCACCGTGTGCAATAGGACCGGCCAGCGACGGCGGCGAGCGGCCACCGGGGGCGCCCCGCTGCCGCGGGTGCCACACGGCCCGCATAATCGCGCCCCATGCAAGGCCTGCACCTCACCGCCGACCTGCTCGGCTGTCGGGCCGAGGCACCCCTCATGACCGACCCGGAGGTCCTGCGCGCGCTGTGCCGACGCGAGGTCGAGGCCGCCGGGTTGCAGCCGGTGGGCGAGCTGTTCCACCGTTTCGCGCCGGCCGAGCCGGGCGGGCCTGCCGGCGTGACGGGCGTGGTGCTGCTGGCCGAGTCGCACCTGGCGGTACACACCTGGCCCGAGCTGGGCGGCGCGACCCTGGACGTGTATGTCTGCAATTTCGGCGCCGACAACCGCGAGCGCGCCGAGGCCCTGATGCAGGCCCTGGTGCTGGCCTTCGAGCCCGTCGAGGTGAGCCGCCAGCGATTGCAGCGCGGCCTGCCGGCGCGCGCTGCGCGCGAGCCGGCCTGACAGCACTTCAGTGTCGCCGCCCGGCCAGTCGCCGTGCCACCTGCACGCCCCAGGTATAGGCCTCCTCGAACACCGAGTAGCCCGACAGGTCGGCGTGCGCGAAGCGCACCCGGCCACGCGCCTCGCCGAGGGCACGCAGCGCGGCACTGCCACGCAACCCGGGCACCGGGATGCTCATCGCGTGCCCATAGCGCATCAGGTCGGCCCGCTTCACCTTGTACGGCAGGTCGGGATGCACCGCGGCGAGGTCGGCGATGACACGAGCGGCCCAGACCCGCCAGTCCTCGTCCAGCAGCGCGGCGCGCTGCGCCTGCGGCAGCGCCCAGTAGGCCGACAGCACGGTCGGCCCGGGATGCGGCCGGGTGGACTGGTGCATCGCGTCGACATAACCCAGCGCACGCGGGTCGCCGCCCTGGCGCACGCTGTCCCAGGCGGGCGGCACGCTGCCGGGCCGCTCGACCAGCGGCTCGTCGAGCTGCAGGTTGGCGACCAGCCAGGGCGCGTGGCGCTGCCGTCGCGCCGCCTCCGTCAGGGCCGGCTCGCCACGCCGCAGCAGGCGCGCCGCGACGAACAGCGGGGTGGCCATCACCACCCGCCCGGCGCTCCACGCCTCGGCCTGCTGTTGCGCCTCGTTCCACGCCAACACCTCCACGCCGTGGCGGCCCTCCTCCACCGAGAGCACCGTGCGCCCGGCATGCAGGCGCTCGCCGAGCGGCCTCGCCAGGCGCTCGGCGAGCCAGGCATTGCCCTCGGGCCAGGTGAGCACCGCCTCGCGCTCGCCCTCGGCCTCGCCCGGCGCTTGAAAGCCGTGCCGGCTCGCGAAGTAGTGCAGTCCGGCCCAGGCCGAGACCACCTCGGGCCCGGCGCCGTAGTCGTCGCGGCAGCAATAGTCGAGGTACCAGCCCAGCAATGGGTCGTCCAGCCCCTGGACCTGCAGCCAGTGGGCGAAGCTGACCGCATCGAGGGCCGCATGCGCCGCACTCCAGCCCGACCGGTGGGTCGGCATCGAGAAGGCAGCCTCGGCCGACGCTTCGCGCAACAAGGCGGCGAAGCGTCGGTACTGCGCCTGCGTGCGCGAGCCGTCCGGCGCTGGCGGCAGCAGCCCCTCGACCCAGCGGCCTTCATGGAACAGCCGCTCCTGTGGGCTGTGGCAGAGGTGGCGTTCGTCGTAAACGGTGCGCCCGGCACGCTGCTGCGACAGGCCCAGCGTTTCGAGCAGCTCGGCCACCTCGTGCGCCTCGGGCCCGGGCAGCGGCAGGTAGTGCGCGCCCAGCGGGCAGGCCATGCCGCCCATTGCGTGGCCGCGGCTGTTGCCGCCGCTGCGCTCCTCCAGCTCCAGCAGCTGGACGTCGTCGATCCCCGAGAGCGCCAGCTCGCGCGCCGCCGCCAGCCCGGCAATGCCGCCGCCGACCACCAGCACCGCCGCACGGCGCCGCACCGCGGGTGCGGGCAGCGCCCCGGACTTCGCCAGCTCGCGCACGCGATGGCCGCGCTCGACCGACACACCGACCCAGCCGCCCTCGAAGTCGGGCTGCGAGGGCCGCCGCGCGCAGCCCGACTGCACCAGCGTCAGGCTGGCGGCCGCGCCGCCGAGCAGGGCGCGGCGCGTCAGCGCCATCGCCGGCCTCCGGCCTTCATGGCAGCTGGCCCCACTCGCGCTCGAAGCTGCGCACCAGCACCTGGTTGGACAGGCGGTTCACCTCGGTCGGCACCCGCGCCATGTCGGGCGGGAAGTGCAGCATGGCCGGCAAGCCGTCGAGCGTCAGGAAACGCAGGCCCGGCGGCAATGCCTCGGGCCGCCGCCAGGGCCGGTGGCCGGCCAGCGTGAAGCCCCACTCGCCGAAGCTGGGCACGTGCACGTGATAGGGCGTGACCGAGAAGCCGACCGCTTCCAGGGTCGTTGCGACGGTCCAGAAACTCTCCCGCGCGATCAGCGGCGAGGTGGTCTGCACCACCAGGTAGCCGCCCGCGGCCAGGGCCTGGTCCACGCGCTGGTAGAAGCTGGTGGTGTAGAGCTTGCCCAGCGAGAAGTTGCTCGGATCGGGGAAGTCGATCACGATGACGTCATAACTTCCGCGCTGCGATTCCAGCCACAGGAAGGCGTCGGCGTTGATCACCTCGACGCGGGGCGAACGCAGGGCGCCGTCGTTGAGGCGGCTCAACAGCGGCTGCTCGCGGAACAGCCGGGTGACGTGGGCGTCGAGATCCACCAGCGTGACTTGTTCGACACCCGGGTACTTGAGGATCTCGCGCACCGCCAGCCCGTCGCCCCCGCCCAGCACCAGCACGCGGCGCGGCGCGCCGTGCGCCGCCATCGCGGGATGGACCAGGGCCTCGTGGTAGCGGTACTCGTCACGCGAGTGGAACTGCAGGTTGCCGTTGAGGAACAGCCGCACGCCCGCCGGCCCGGCGGTCACCACCACCCGCTGGTAGGCGCTGTTCTCGCGCAGGATGACCCGGTCGCCGTAGAAGTGGTCCTCGGTCCAGGAGGTCAGCCGGTCGGCGCCCACCATCGCGGCGCACAGCACCCCGAACACGAGCGCGCAGGCCAGCGCATAGGCGCCCCAGCGGCGCAGCTCGGCGCGGAACAGCCACAAGGCCCAGATCGCCACCGCGGTGTTGAGCAGCCCGAACAACACCCCCGTGCGCACCAGTCCCAGGTGGGGCACCATCAGCAGCGGGAAGGCCAGCGCGACGACCAGGGCGCCCAGGTAGTCGAAGGTCAGCACCTGGGAGACCAGCTCCCGCAAGGCATATCGCTCGCTGAAGTGGCGCTTGAGGATGCGCATGACCAGCGGGATCTCCAGCCCCACCAGCGCGCCCACCAGCAGCACCAGCGCATACAGCAGCACCCGGAAGGAGGCTGCCGCGCCCGCCGGCAGCAGGCTGTGGGCCACGAACAGCCCGGCCGGCAGCAGACCGCCGACCAGGCCGACGAGCAGCTCGATGCGCAGGAACTGCGCGATCAGCTGGCGTTCGACAAACCGCGACAGCCAGGAGCCCACCCCCATCGCGAACAGGTAGGTCCCGATGATGGTGGAGAACTGCAGCACCGAGTCGCCCAGCAGATAGCTGGCGAGCGCGCCTGCGGCCAGCTCGTAGACCAGGCCGCAGGCGGCGATGACGAACACCGAGGCCAGCAGCGCCAGCTCGGCCGGCGCGATGCGCCGAGGCGCTGCGGGAGGGCCGGCGCCAGGATCGGACAGAGACAAGCAGCGGGCCCCGTCAGCTCGAGATGGCCGCCGCGACGATCACGGCGATGCCCAGGCACATGGCCGCCACGACGATGGCCAGCGCCAGGTTGCGCTTCTCGCAGATCTCGCCCCACAGGTCGTAGGGCGTGAGCTTGTCGATGATGATGAAGCTGATCCAGAAGATCAGCACGCCGATCAGCGCATAGAGCATGGAGCCGAAAAACACGGCCGGCTTGAGCCATTCGATGCCCATCATGGTGAGTCTCCTAGAAGAAAAGAATAAGTGAAGCAGACCGGCTCATTTGTGACTGCCGCCCCAGGAACCGCCGCCCGAGCCACCATAGGAGCCGCCGCTGGAGCGGTAGGAGGAGGAGCGCCGGCACTGCTGGTATTCGTAGCTCGATTCACCGAAGGTGGCGCGCACCTTGTCGCAGTCGTCGCGGTCGCTCCCCGAGGCCGCCAGCGCGATCAGCAGCACGATGACGAGGATGATCACGAGCAGCACCAGCAGCGGCTTCAGGCATCCCGAGCCCGAGCCGGATGCGGTCGGCGTCACGTCGCGCCGCAGCGCCGCGGCCGCGCTGCCGGAGAGGCCGAAGGCCTTGGCAACCGCGTCCGAAGCCAGCGTCTCGCCGGCCGACCAGGTCACCTCACCGTCGCTGCGCTCGCGGTTCAGCCGCCTGCCGCCCGGCCCGATGTAGTCGGTGTTGACGCTGCGCTGGTCACGCTTCACGCGCCAGTAGAACTCACCCAGCACATAGGTGGTCTTGGCCTTGTACGTGTACTGCTCGCGGTAGGTGGCCCCCTCATGGCTCGCCTCGCCGCCCTTGAGGCGCGGTGCACCGGTGATCGGCACCACCCAGCTCCAGCCATCCTCGGCATCGACCAGGAACGCGAAACCCTCGGTGCGGTTGTACAGCAGGTACTCGCGCCAGAAAGTCTGCTCGTCCTCGTCGTCCTCCGGCAGGTCGCAGCGCTCCAGGTAGCCGACCACCTGCCAGCTGTGTTCGCCCAGCCGGCCCAGCTTGAGCCGGCCGCTGCGGCCGAGCGGCAGCAGCGGCTCCAGGCCGCTGTCGCCCGCGTTGTTCTGTTTGTAGTGCGCCAGGTCGCCGCCGACGCCCTTGGAGATGTCCACCACCGCCCGGCACTGGCCACACACCACCGACTGCGTGGTCCCAAGGCTGACCTCGATCGCCGAGCCGCAGCTCGGACACTCGACCCCGCGCGCCTTGAGCCTCTTCTCGGCCGCCGCCGCGTCCAGCCCGCTGATGGCCAGCTCCGACAAAGCGACCGAGCGACCCACCGACCAGAGCGGCCGGGCCGGGTCCGCGTAGTCCAGCGTGCCGACCTCGCCGGCTTCGTTGCGCAGGTCGACGACGGTGAAGCGGCCCTGCCGCTGCGGCGGCTGCGGCAGCTCGCCTTCGGCCGCCAGCAACTGCGCCTCGACCACCGAGGCGACCTGCCAGGCGCGCCCCGCCAGCGCCACCCGCTCGCCGGCGCGCAGCGCACCGGCCGCGGGCAAGGCCTCCGCCAGGCTCGCATCGAACGCCAGCACATAGCGGCCGTTGTCCTCGCTGAGCCAGCCGGAGCGGCCGTTGTCGAACAGCGCATGCCATTCGTTCCAGCTGCCTTCGGCATACCCGTACTGCAGCCGGCCGACCAGCGTGAAGCCGGTGCCCTGGAGGCGGCCGGAGGCGCCGAGGTGCAGCGGCGAGTGGTCGTCGAACAGCTCGGCGCTTTCGCCGATCTTGCGCAGCGCCTCGCCGTCGCGCACCAGGGTGCTGCGGCAGTAGCCGCAGACGGCACTGGCCGAGGCGGCCGAGCGGAACTCGACCGGCGCGCCGCAATTCGGGCACAGCGCGCGCCAGACGCGCTGCGGAGTCGGGGAGGTGGCCACGGCGGGGGCGGATCCTGTCTTGTCAGTGGGTCAGGCCGGGGCAGCACGGCACGCCGGCCGCTGCTCGGCCCAGGCCCGCCGATGCTGGGCGGACCTTCGGGCACTGCCCCTGGTGTCGGCGCTCAGACGAGCTTCTTGAGCAGTTCCGCCTTCTTGGCCGAGAACTCTTCCTCGGTGAGGATGCCCTTGGCGCGCAGGTCGCCGAGCTTCTCCAGCGTGGCCATCACGTCCTCGGGCCGCACGGCGGGTGCGGCGGCCGGCGCCTGCTGAGCCGCTGCAGCCGGTGCGCCCTGCAGGCCCTGGCCCAGCTGCTGCGCCATCACCTGGCCCAGCGCGACACCGGCGCCCAGGCCCATGGCGTCGCCGGCGATGCCGCTGCCGCCGGCGCTGGCCGCCATCGTCGGGATCGCCTGGGCGGTCTGGTACTGCATGAACTTGTTCATGTCGTTGCCGACCATGCCCATGCCGATCTTCTGGTCGAGGATCTTCTGCAGCTCCTCGGGCAACGAGACGTTCTGCAAGGTCACCGACTCCAGCTTCAGGCCCAGGGCCTCGAAAGCGGGGGCGGTCGCCTCGCGCAGGCGGTTGGCGAACATCACCTGGTTGGCTGCCAGGTCGAGGAAGGGCACGCCGCTGCCCGCCACCGCGTCGGAGATGTGCTGCAGCATCAATCCGCGCAGCTGGCCGTCGAGGTCCTCGACGGTGTAGGTTTCGCGCGTGCCCGAGACCTCGGTGTGGAAGCGCTTGGCATCGGCGATGCGATAGGCGTAGTTGCCGAAGGCGCGCAGGCGCACCGCGCCGAAGTCCTTGTCGCGGATGGTGACCGGCTGGGTGGTGCCCCAGCGGCGGTCCACCTGCTGGCGGGTGCTGAAGAAGTAGACGTCGCTCTTGAAGGGCGACTGGAACAGCTTGTCCCAGTTCTTCAGGTAGGTCAGCACCGGCAGCGTCTGGGTCGTCAGCTTGTGCATGCCGGGGCCGAAGACATCGGCAGCCGCCCGGCCCTCGTTGACGAACAGCGCGATCTGCGACTCACGCACCGTCAGCGAGGCGCCGTACTGGATCTCGCGGTCAGCGACCGGGAAGCGCCAGGCCAGCACGCCATCACCCTGCTCGGTCCATTCGATGATGTCGATGAACTGCTTGCGGATGAAATCCATCAGAGCCATGGCGGGGTCCCCTCGTATCGATTGGTCTGTACGTGCCGCAAATGATACTGGCTGGGGAACGGCCGGACCTCGCTGGAAAGCGGGGGAGTCGCGCAATACGACCGCGGGCTTCGGTGGCACCGAGCCGGCGGTCCGCGGCGCTCAATCAATAGACTTCCAGCTCCCGGATCGAGAAGCCCCACTGGGTGGCCCGCTCGACGCCGTAGATCTTCACGTAGCGTGCGCTCGCACCGAGTCCGGTGATGTCGTTGGTCAGGCTGGTGTTGTTGCCTTTCTCCCAGATCGTTTTCCAGCTGCGGCCGTCGCTGGAGGTCTGCACCTGGAAGTAGCGCGCGTAAGCCGTCTCCCACACCACCCGCACCCGCCGGATGCGGCGTTCGCTGCCGAGATCCACGTACAGGTGCTGGCGGTCGGCGTAGTCGGACGACCAGCGCGACTCGGTCTGCCCGTCCACGGCATTGGCGCCCGGGTAGCCCGGCTCGGTGGACGAGACGGTCACCGGCCGGCCGCGGGCCAGGTTGCCCGCGCCCGCATCACCGCCCCAGCCCGGCATCTCGTCGCGGGTCAGCACGCGGTCGTGCTGGAAGGTGTTCTGGATCTCCCAGCTGCTGTTCTTCTCGAAGACCAGCTCGGCCCAGCCCATGAAAAAGGTCCAGCGCGGCTGCGCCGCCAGCTCCTGCGGCGTCGGCAGGCGCTGCATCTCGCCGATCGCGATGGGCTTGCCGCCGGAGGCCGCCACCAGCGCATCGTACTTGTCCTGGGTGTAGCCGCGGCCGTCGGTGCCGTAGACGTCGAGTGAGAGCAGGTCCCAGTAGTCGTTGCCGGGGTTGTAGCGGACCAGGTCCTCGCGCAGGGTCGCGAAGTCCTGCACGTTCCAGACCCATACCAGGTTGCTCAGGCCCTTGCGCTTCGTGAGGTAGTCGTGCACGTAGCGGTACAGGCGCGGCGTGCCGTTCGGCCCCGGCCGGCCGGCCCACCAGAAGACCGGCTGGTTCATCTCGTGGAAGGGTCGGAACAGCACCTCGACGCCGGCGTCCTCCAGCACCTGGAGGTGCGCCGCCAGGTCGTCCAGGCGCGAGCGCAGCACCTGGTTGAGCCAGCTGCCCTCGCTGAACAGCTGCTCCCACTCGGCATCCGACAGCTTGTGGTGCACCCCCTCGGTGTTCCAGCCGCAAGGCTCGGCCTTGGCCGGCGAGCAGGTGTGCCACATGATGTTGACCAGCGCGCCCTGGCTCCACTGCTGGCGCGCCTGAGCGATCATGGTGGCGCGGTGGGCGATGTCGTCGCCCGAGAACAGGAAGTCGCCGCCCCACAGCCCCGGGTAGCGGCCGGTGGTTTCCTTGATGCGCTCGGTCCAGCGCGCCGGATCGCTGTTGGGCTCACGGTTGTGCTGGCCCGCGACCGTCTTCTGCCCCGAGATGCTGTAGAGGTAGTTGAGCGACTTGAAGCGCGTCTGCCCGAAGGCGGCCGCCGAAAGCGACAAGGCCAAAACGGCCAGCGCCGCCCGCGGAAGGAAGGCCATGCGTGTCTCCTGGTGACTTCAGAAGACGCGACTGTGCCAATGGCGGGCCCCCACACACAAACGAATTGACCTGCCGTTACCTCGGACACGGCAGCGAGCAGTTTCCCGGTTTCCGTTACTCAGCCGACTCAGCGGCTGTCCTGCCCGCGCACTGAGCTCTGGGTGTCGTCGGGACCGATGAGCTGGCCGACCACACGCTCCAGGTCGGCGGCCACCTGGGGCACCGACCTCAGCGCGTCGAGAACGTCGTCCACCAGGTTCTGGAACTCCACGTCGTTGATCAGCGCGTGTCCCAGGCCCTCCAACAACAAGGACTCGACCAGCAGCCGCGAGACCAGGCGCCGGCGCTCTGCCGGCGTGCCCTGGAGCTCGCGCACGCGGCGCTTCAGCGTGGCGCCGAGCCGCTCCGCCGAGGCCGCACCTGCGGACGCCGGTGTCGCAGCCTCGCTGCGTGCCTGCCCGCGGCGCTGCACCGCCTTCTGCACGAGCAGTGCGATACGGGCCAGCGAGGCGGTGCCGTCGAGCGGGGAGACCATGGCAGGCGGCCGACGGCGTCAGTGGCTGCTGCTCGGGAAGCCGCGCTGGTAGGCCGACAGCACCAGGTGGCTCTCGGCCGGCGCCTCGGGCTCGGCCGGCTGCAGGGGCGTGCCAGCCTCCGGCCCCGCCCCGCCCGGCCTGTGCTCGTGGGCGGCCTCGATGCGGCCCAGCACCATCTCCATGTCGCGCTTGAGCGCCGCATCCAGCCCCGGGGTGGCAAGCGCCTGTCTCACGGCCTCCAAGGCCTGCGGGAACTCGTCGCGCACCATGTGCAGCAGGCCGTCCCGGAACAGGCGCACCGGGTCGGCCTCAGGCAGCACGTCCAGGGGGCCCCAGGTGTCCTGGGCCGCCTCGACGTCACCGGACGTCAGGCGCAGCAGGCCCAGCTGGAAACGCGCCAGGTGCAGATCTGGATCGAGTTCGACCGCCCGTTCGAAGCCGGCGCGGGCCCGGTCCACCATGCCCAGCGAGGCGTACTCGGCCCCCAGGAGCCAATGCGCGCGCGCATGCTCCGGCGCCTTCACGACCGCTTGTTTCAGATAGGCCAGCGCAGCGGCCGGGTCGTTCGAGGTGCTGGCGCGCACGCCCAGCATGAAAAGCTCGTCGGCGTCGAGGGTGGCGAGCAGTGCGGTCTCACTGGGCTGCATATCGGGATGTCCTTCCTGATCAATTCGATGGGTGCCGGCGAGCAGCGCGGACCTGTGACAGCATCGTTTCGGCAAGGCGCGCGATGCCGGCCGGGTCGGCCCCCGCCAGCAGGGCCTTCGCATACTGGGCGGACGCGCAGGTGCTGTCCAGCCGCTGTGCCTTGCGGATCAATTCCAGCGCGTCCTCGCGGCGACCTTGCAGCACCGCGAGCACGGCCAGGCTGCCGTGGCTTTCCGCGAAGGCCGGGCTGGCGGCCACTGCCGCCTCGAAACAAGCCTGCGCCCGCGCCTGGTCCTTCTGCAGCAGCTGCAACCAGCCCAGGGCCAGCTGGCTGCCCGCGTGATCGGGCATCAGGGTCACCGCCTCATCGAGCGCCAGCGCTGCTTCCTCGGGCTGACCGCCACGCATCCGGGCCAGGCCTTCAAGCAGCCAGATGCGACCATCGTCGCGCCGGACCTTCAGCGCGCGCGCTGTCCATTGCGAGGCTTCCGCAGGCGCGCCAGCCTCCAGCGCGCCGGCCGCCAGGGCTTCATACACCGGGTAGGCCTCGATGCCGGCATCCAGCAGCTCCCTGGCCAGCGTCACCGCCTCATCGAAGCGGTAAGTGTCCATCAGCACGGGGATAAAGCTCGCCGGCACCCGGGGATCCTCGGGGTGGCTGGCCGAGAAGGTCTGTGCCAGCTCGGCCGCCTCCTCCAGACGGTCCAGGTGATGCAGCAGCTGGACACGCAGCGAGCAGGCTTCGCCGGCCAGCATCGGATCCTGGGGATCCGGGGGCAAGGCGGTCAGCGCAGCCTCGAAGTCGCGGTCGGCAAAGCAGGCCTTGGCCTGCTCGATCGCCAGCGCCTCGTCGCCCGGCCAACGCATCCGGGCGTCGGCAAGCACGGCCTGCGCCTCGTCGTTGCGGCGTGCCGCGCGCAAACATGCGCCGAGCAGCCGGGTGTCCCCCGGCTCGTAAGCTGGCTGAGCGAGCAGGCGGCGCAACGCGACGATGGCCGCATCGAGCTCGCCGGCTTGCGCGGCCTCGAACGCGTAGTCGCGCAGCAGCAGGGCATTGCCGGGGTCCATCTCGAGGAAGCGGCCGAGGCGTTCCAGCCGGGCGGTCCGCGAAGGCGTTGCAGAAGTCGTGGTCGGGTTCATCGATGGTCCACCAGGAAGGAAAAGTTGTCGGGTCGTATCGACGGCGAGGGACGGCGCCCTCATGCGTCGAAGGCCTCGCCGTCGTGCTCGCCCAGGACCGCCCGCAGCCGCTCCAGCGCTTGCTTGTGCAGCTGCGACACGCGCCCCTTGGTGAGGCTCAGCGTGTTGGCGATTTCCATGAACGGACGTTGCTCGAAATAATGCCCCTGCACCACCTGCCGCTCGCGCTCCGGCAGCCGGCTCACCGCCTCCTGCAGGGCCGCCCGGGCCTGGCGCGTGGCCAGGCTCGCGTAGCCGTCGCGCCGGACCACCTCGGTGCTGTCACTGTACATGCCGCTGCCCTCCAGCATGAAGCCGACCGCCAAGCCGATGGCGACGTCCGCGATACGGGCCAGAGCGGCCTCCAGGTCCTCCTCGCCTCCCGCGGGGGCCGCGTCCGCGGCCTCGGCCAGCGCGTTGGCACGTTCCTCGACCAGTCGCTTGCGCGCCGCGATCTGCTGGTGCTGCTCGGTGGCGTTCTCGAGGCCGTTGAGGATGGCGCCCGTGATGCGCCAGGAGGCGTAGCTGGAGAACTGCGCGCCGCCGCCGGGCCGGTAGCGCCTGGCCGCTTCGACCAGGCCCACATGGCCGTACTGCAGGTAGTCGTCGAAGCCGACCGCGTCACCCCAGCGCAAGCGGTAGAGGCGAGCGGCGATCATGCGCACCAGCGGCAGGTTGTCCAGCACGAGCCGGTTCGAGGCGTCCTGGGCACCGTCGCGGGAGGAAGGCAGGTCGTGCTCGCCGGAGGGCATGGTGCTGGGTGCTTCGCGGCTGGCGGGCTCACGCGTAGGCGCCGGCGATGGCGCGCAGCAGCAGGGTCCAGCCGTCGATCAGGACGAACAGCAGGACCTTCAGCGGCAGGGACACCGAGACCGGCGGCACCATCATCATCCCCAGGGCCATCAGCACCGCCGCGACGATCAGGTCGATCAGCAGGAAAGGCAGGAAGATGATGAAGCCGGCCGTGAAGGCGGCGCGCAGCTCCGACAGCATGAAGGCGGGCACGAGCACCTGCATCGGCACCTCGGCGCGGCTCTCGGGCAGCGGCTTTTTCGCCAGCTCGGCCACCGCGTGCAGATCTTCCGGCCGCACATGGGCGTGCATGAACTCCTTCAGCGGCGCCAGGCCCCCGTCGATAGCCTGCTGGGTGCCGGCACTGCCCTCCAGGAAGGGCGTCAGGCCGTTGCGGTGCACCTGCTCGAAGACCGGGCCCATCGTGAAGAAGGTCAGGAACATCGCCAGGGTGACGAGCACGACGTTGGGCGGCGTCTCCGGCATGCCCATCGCATGCCGCAGGAAGGACAGGGTCACGACGATGCGCGTGAACGAGGTCATCGCGATCAGGGCCGCGGGAATCAGGCTGAGCAGCGACAGGCCGACCAGCGTGCGCGCGTAGGACGTCAGCCCGGCGGCCTGCTTGCCACCGTCGAGCAAGGCTCCGAGCGAGGCCGGCGGCGCCTCGGCGCCCCAGGCGGCGGCCGGCGCGAGCATCAGCAACAGGGCGGCCAGGAGGGAAGACGGACGTGACATGCGCATCTCAGGGCCGGCGCAAGCCGGCGGCAAACAGGCGCCCCGCGGGCGGGCGGGCCGGATCATCCAGCAGCACGGCCGTCGGGCTGCCCTCCTGCGGCTCGACCAGCAGGACTGGCCGGCCCTGCGCGACGACGAGGTGAAGCTGGGTGCGTTCCGACACGCGCAGCGACTCGCGCAGCACCAGCTGCCCGGCGGCCGGCGTGGCCGGCGCGAGGGCGGGCAGGAAACGGCGCAGCAGGAGCAGCGCGACCACGCCGAGCAGCAGCACCAGGGGCAGCGCCCAGCTCAGGCGAACCAGGGTATCGGTCATGAGGATCCCGAAACGGCGGCAGGCAGCCCGTCGCGCCTCAGGCGCGCGTGGCGGGCTTCGCAGCGGCGGGCGCCACCGCGGTCGGGGTGTCGGTCAGGCGCACGCCGAAGTGCTCGCCGACCGCGACGAGGGTGCCCCGCGCAACCACGTGGCCATCGACCATCACGTCGACCGGCTGGTCGATCGCGCGGTCCAGCGCGAGCACCTCGCCGTGTTTCATCCCGAGCAGGTGCCCGACGCTCGCCTCGGCTTCGCCGAGCCGCACGCTCACGGTCACCTTCACCGAGTTGAGGAAGGGCATGGCCAGGGTCATGGCCGGCGCCGCGCCTTCCGGGCGCGACTCCAGCGGGGAGAGTTCGATCTCTTGCACGGTAGCTTCCATACGGTCTGGGTTCGGATCCGTCATACAGGTTCAGGAGGGGCGGACGAGGCGCACCGCAAGGCGGCCGGCCTGTTCGCCGAGGGCGCAGCGCGCCAGGGTGTCGCCGCCGGGGCCGACCAGCCAGAGCGGCTCGTCCAGGCGCGACGGCAGGCGCAGCACGTCGCCCGCCTGCAGCTCCAGCAGCCGTCCGAGCTCGAGCTCGACGCGGCCGGCCACGACACCGAGCGTGACCGCTTGCGAGGCCGCGGCGCGCTGCAGATCGGTGGTCGGCGCCATGGCTCGGCGCGCCACTTCGGCCGGCGGCACGTGCCGCAGGACGTCCGCGCTGGCCCAGGCCTGCAGGCCCAGCGCGGCGCAGTCGAAGCGGACCGCACCCGAGCCCGGCTGCCAGAGCTTGTCGTCAGGCACCGCGGGGCCGTCGGACTCGGCGGCGGCGCCCAGCAGCGACTCGACCAGCGCCGCGCAGAGCGCATCACGGGCCTGTGCGAGGACCTGGGCCAGCCAATCGTCGTTGGCGCCGAAACCCGCCGCCCGGGAGGGCCCGAGCACCGCACGCGCCAGCTCCTGCGACGGCCCGGCCGCCAAGGCCACCCAGAGGCGGCCGCCCTCGCCGCTGAAGTGGCGGCAGGGCAAGCGCTCCGGCTCGCTGCCGGCGACCGGCGTGGCGACGATCGCGGGCGCTTCCCCGCACAGGCTCCAGCCGGCGGCCCAGGACGCCAGTGCCGTACCGGCGCGCTGCCCCAGCACCTGCAAGGCCTGCGAGCCGACCAGCATGAAGGGACGGATGGCCTGCATCAGCGCCGTCCTTTCAGCTCGAACAGCTGCTGCAGCATCTCGTTGGCCGTCGTCAGGACCTGCGAGGAGGCCTGGTAGCCGCGCTGCATGAGGATCAGCGTGCTGAACTCCTGGGTCAGGTTGACGTTGGACAGCTCCAGCTTCTTGCTGAGGACCTTGAGGTCGGTGCCCGCGGCCCGGAAGGTCGGCTGCACGCCTTCACGCGACGCCAGCAGGCCGTCGCCGACCGCCATCACATGCTCGTCGCTCGCGAACTCGGCCAGGGCCAGCGTCGCGCCGGTGGCCTTCTGGCCGTTCGAGTAGCCGATCGCCAGCTGGCCCTTCTCGTCGAAGCCGACCGATGCCACGTCTCCGGGCGCATAGCCGTCCTGCTCCTGCAGTTGCAGCCTCGACTCCGTGCTGCCTAAATCACCGCGGGCCGCGCTGCCGAGGCTGAACTCGACCTCGGCAGCGGGTGCATTCGTGTAGGCCAGGTTGAGCTTGAAGCTGGAAGCGAATGGCGACGCCACGCTGCCGATGAAGCCGAACAGGCCGGTGCCCAGCTCCTTGCTGCCCTCGAACACCTTGACGACCCATTCCACGTTGTTGCCGCCGGTGCCGGTCCCGGGGCTCTGCTTCTTGGTGAACTCCAGCTTGAGCACATGGGCACCGCCGGTGCTGTCATACACGGTCAGGGCGTCGATGGTGTGAGCGTCATCGCTCGACGACAGAAGGTCCTTGAACACCACCTTGGTCGTGCCCTTGGGCGCATGCTTGCGCAGCGCCCCGAGCTCGATCGGCGCCAGCCTGCCCTCGCCGTCCCGGCCCATCACCTTCAGGCCGTTCAGGCTCGCCACCAGCTGCCCGGCATCGTTCAGCGCGAACCCGCCGGCCCGCGTGTAGCGCAGCCGCCCCTGCTCGTCCTGCAGCACGAGAAAGCCGCGGCCGTCCAGCGCGACGTCGAGTTCGCGCCCGGTGTCCTGCCGGTCGCCGTTGCGCAGGTCCAGCCGGGTCCGCGACGCCTCGACGCCGGCACCCGTGGCGCTTTCGCGCCGCTCGCTGCCGGCGCCGGTGAAGACGTCGGCGAAGTCCACCACGGTGGCCTTGAAGCCGGCCGTGTTCATGTTGGCGACGTTGTTGCTGATGACCTTCAGGCCCTTCTGGTGCCCTTCCAGGCCGGACATCGCAGTGAAGATGGAATCGATCATCGCTGGCTCCTCAACGGATGCTCTCGACCTGGCCGATCGAGATGCCGGCGATGGTCTCGCCGGTGGTGGTCTGGATGGTCAGTTGCGGCACGCCGGTGGCCAGCGACAGGGACTTGACCTGCCCGGTCACGGCGCCGTTGGCCGTCCGGGCGTCGATGGTCTTGCCCAGCAGGCCCACCGACTGGTTGAGCGACTGCAGGCCGAGCAGTTGCTCCAGGCCTTCGTTGAGCTGGCGCGAGGCATCGAGCGAGGAGAACTGCGCAATCTGCGCCATGAAGTCCTTGTTCTCCACCGGCTTCAGCGGGTCCTGGTAGGTCAGCTCGGTCAGCATGACCCGCAGCAGATCCTCCATGGACAGCGAGGCCGACGCCGGGTTGATATTGCTCACTCCTCCGAGGGGCGAGGTGGCCATGTGGCGTTCCTTTCGATTGCTTCAGCTTCTTGATGGATGGGCCTGCCGGCGTCAGCAGGAAAAAACGACCCGGCCGCGCGACGCGGCCTCCGCCTCGGCATCGCGGGCGCGGGCCTCGAAGACGGTGGCGCCGTTGAGCGTGACCTTGCGCAGCGTGTCGCGTGCGCCTGTCAGGCAGTAGGCGGTTTCGAAGGCGCAGCCGAGTGCCGCCGAGGCGGCGAGCCGGACGTTGCGCACCACGATCTCGACACCCGAGGCGCTCTGCAGCACCTGCACGCTTTCCTCGGCGCGCCGCTCGCCCTCGGCCCGTTCCGGCAGAGGCCGGGCTTTGCGCGCCTGCAAATGCGCCTCGGCATCGGCCAGCGCGCTCCCGGTGGAGAAGGCGGACACCGGGCCGGCAGCCGCCTGCAACGGGCTGCGTTCCGTGGACCGCGCCCCGTGTTCGATGCCCGACGCGGCGCTTGCTCCCGCGACGCCGGGCCTTGCTGCCACCGGGGCCGCCAGTCCCTGGCCCAGCGCCAGGGGCGTGCCGGCCCGCGGCGGGTCACCCAGGCCGCGCGAGATCGCCCGCTCCGCACCGGCATGCGCCAGCGCGGCCGCCCCGGCCTCGGCACCGGCCGGCACCACGCGGGCGGCATCGAACACCTGCCGCCACATCTCGTCCAGCGCACGGCCGTCCTGGCCCAGGCGCGTGGTCGCAGGCGCGCCGCCGCGCTGCCCGCCGTCGCGCCACGGCCCCGCGGCGATCTGCATCGCGTCCGTCGTCATGCCACGCTCCCCTGGGGCCGCAAGACCCACAATTCGTCGATCGTCGCCAGCTCCCGGTTGGCGTGCTGCCGTCCTAGTTCGAGCCGCTCTTTCTCGGCGCTGCGCTTGAGCTGCTCCGCGCGGTGCCGTGCGGTCGCCAGTTCGGCGCGCTCCGTCTCCAGCTGCCGGCCCAGCGCCGCCAGCTCGTCGGCCAGCGCCACGCCGCGTTGCCGGCTGGCCTCCAGCTGGGCCCGGACCAGGCGGACCCGCTCGGGATTGAAGGCCCTGCCGCGCTCGAAACACTTGCCCAGCTCCTCCCGCAGGGCGCCCGCGTGCTGTCGCTCGGACTCGGCCGCCGCTTGCGCCCGGGCCAGCTCCTGCTCCAGGCGCTGCAGCCGGGCGCCGCACTCGGTGACGTCCCAGTCCGCCTGGACCGCCAGGGTGGCGAGGGCCTTGGGCAGGTCGCTCATGTCTCGCTCCCCAGGCCCTGCACCAGGGCCTTGAGTTGGCGCAGGGTCTCGGCGCGCGGCTGCGACGTCGAGGTGGACTGGGCCAGGAAGGCCTGGATGCGGGGCATCGCGTGCACCGCCACGTCCAGGCGCGGGTTGATCTGCGGCTTGTAGGCGCCGACCTCGATGAGCGCGCGATTGCGCTCGTAGAGCGCCAGCGCCGCGAGCAGGCTGCGCACCAGCTTCTGCTCCTCGGCGGTGGTGACGGTCGAGCTCAGCCGGCTGATGCTCTTGAGCACATCCACGGCCGGGTACTGCCCGGAGCTCGCGATCTCGCGCGACAGCACGATGTGGCCATCCAAGGTCGCGCGGATCGCGTCCGTGACCGGCTCGTTGAGGTCGTCGCCTTCGACCAGCACGGTATAGATGGCGCTGATGGAGCCCGTGCCGACGCCGGGGCCGCAACGTTCGCAGAGCTGTGGGATCTCGGAGAACACCGAGGGGGTGTAGCCGCGGGCCGTGGGCGGTTCCCCGGCCGCCAGCCCGATTTCGCGGCGCGCCATGGCGAAGCGTGTCAACGAGTCCATGGTCAGCATCACCGCCTGCCCCTGGTCGCGGAAGTGCTCGGCGATGGTGGTGGCGACGTAGGCCGCCTTGACGCGCAGCAGCGCCGGCTCGTCGGCGGTCGCGACCACCACCACCGAACGTTGCAAGCCCTGGGGCCCCAGCTGGTCCTCGACAAACTCGCGCACCTCGCGCCCACGCTCGCCGATCAGCGCAATGACGTTCACATCGGCACGGATGCCTTGCGCCACCATGCCCAGCAGCGTGCTCTTGCCCACCCCGCTGCCGGCGAACAGGCCGACACGCTGACCCTTGGCGAGCGTCAGCAACCCGTCGATGACCTTGACGCCGGTCTCCAGCACTTCGGTGATGCGGGAGCGCTGCATGGCCGCCGGGGGACGCGTCTCGCAGTCGCGCCAGCCCTCGTGGCGGATCGGCCCCTTGCCGTCCAGCGGCTGGCCGAAGGCATCGATCACCCGGCCCACCATGGTCGCCCCGACCGGCGCCTTGAAGGTCCTGCCCGTGGCGACCACCGGGCTGCCCATCGCGATGCCGGCCAAGGTGCGGTAGGGCATCAGCAAGGCGCGCGTCCCCGTGAAACCCACCACTTCGGCCTCGATGCCGCGGCCCCCCTTGCCGGGCCCGATCTCGCAGATCTCGCCCACATAGGAGGCCAGGCCCTCGGCTTCGAGGAACTGGCCGCGCGCCTGCGTGACGCGCCCGCCGCGCTCGGCGAGCTCGGCGTGTCGTATGGCGGCGGCGAGCTTGTGCACCTTATGCGGCCCCCGAATGGCGGTGGGCGTCGAGCAGCGCCTTGAGGCGCCGCAGCTGGGTCTCCAGGCTGGCGTCGTGCCGGCCGTGGCCGGTCTCGATGACACAGCCGCCCAGCGCCAGGGTTTCGTCCGCGCACAGCACCAGCGCGTGACGCGCGCCCTCGGGCGACAGCAGCCACGGCTGCAGGGTTTGCACGTCGCGTGGATGCAGCTTCACCGTGAGCGGCCCGCGGTGGGGCAGCGCATCGAGCTGCTGCGTGACGCAACCCGCGACCGCCGCCGGCGTCACGGCGTGTTCACCGAGGATGCGGCAGACCGCCGCGAAGGCGATCTCGCCGACGTCGTCCTGCAGCCCTTGCAGCAGCTTGCCCTGTTCGGCCTCGATGCGCTGCAGCACCTGGCGGACCTCCTCCAGCGCCTGCTGCCGCAAGGCCTCCTCGGCGGCGGCGGCCTCCTTGCGGCCCAGCTCCAGGCCCTCCTTGCGACCCTCGGCGCGGCCTCGCTGGCGCTCTTCTTCGAACAGTCGGGCCGCCTCGTCCGCCAGCTCGCGCCGCACCGCGGCTTCCGCCTCGCGGCGCAGTGTGGCCGGGTCGGGCGCCGAGGGCTGCGCCGGGCGTGCAGCGCCGGCGGCACCGGTGGTGAGCCCTGCCGATCCGGGAAGCGTCGAGGCAGCCGTCACGCGGGGCTGTCCCAGCCTGGCTTTCTCCGGACCCAGCTGGACCGCACGTATCACCGCATCCATGCCCGCACCTTGCTCAAGAGACCGGTACGGCGGGCGCCAGCGCCCGCCTCGCACTGCCGCCGAGCCGCCGTCAGCAGGGCTTCGGCCAGCGCCTGGCGCGCCAGCGGCCCCAGGCGCGGCGATTGAGACTGCGCCCGCTCGATGGCGCTGCGGCGCTCCTCCGGCAGCAGCGCCAGCAGCTCCGCCTGCCGGGTCGCATCGATGACCCCCAACGCCGCCGCCGCGGTGGCGGCGCCCTGGGTCAGCAGCGCCGCAGCGAGCGCGTCCGCCGGCAGGGCCGCGAGCCGATCGTCCAGCGAGCCGGAACGGGCGGGCGCGTCGGCAGCGGCCGCGCGCGCCAGCGAGGTGGGCAGGCCCAGCGCGTTCAATTCTTCGAGCAAGGGCTCAAGCCGAGCACGCTGATCGGCGTCGAGCGTGGCGAGCACCTGCTGGCGCACGCTCGGCACGAGGGCATGCAAGGCCAGCGCGGCTTCGCGCAGCTGGGCGGCGTCAGCGGCCATGGCTGCCCTCCCCGTCCCCGAGCCAGCGGCGGATGCGCGCCGAGGCCAGCGCCACCTCCTGCGCTTCCTGCGCCTGGCGCTCGTCACGGCGTCCGCCCCCGCCCAGCCTCACCAGGGCCGCCACGCCCGCGAGCGCGAGCAAGGCCAGCAGCGCCGCCATCACCAGCTGCTGCGCCCACGGGGTCGGCGCCAGCTCGGCGGCCGTCGGCTCGGCAGCCCCGGACGCCGGGACGGCCGCCGCCTGGCCGCTGCCCGTCGCCCCTGCGGCCGGCAGCAGCACCACGGTCACGGCGTCCCCGCGCGCACTGTCCAGGCCCACGGCATGGCCGACCAGCCGCTCGATGCTGGCGCCGTCGAGTCGGTCGGGAGCGCCATGCAGCGCGACCGCGACGCTGAGTCGCTTGACCGAGCCGGGCATGGACAGCGACTGTTCGATGCGCTGGCCGACCTTGTAGTCGTACTCCCAGCCGGTGTCCTCGTTGCCCCCGCCCTCGCTG
Source organism: Aquabacterium sp. A7-Y (assembly GCF_026153205.1). Lineage (GTDB taxonomy): Bacteria > Pseudomonadota > Gammaproteobacteria > Burkholderiales > Burkholderiaceae_C > Caldimonas. Next base: position 73,174 of record NZ_JAPFBW010000031.1, read on the forward strand.
CGGTCCTGCGCTGCGCCGGACGAGCGCTGCGTCTGGCGCTCGCGGCTGACCACCCCGGCGGCCTTCTCGCCCGGTTCGCCGGGCGGGGCGGCCAGCGGCTGCTCGGTGGTCACCTTGAGCTGCTTGAAGTCGAGCGTGGCGTCGACCGAGGCCGCCACCCGGGCCTCGGGCGCGAGCTCCTCGAGCAGCGTGCGCAGCTTGCCTTCGAGGTAGGCGTCGACCTCGCGCTTCATCTCCAGCTGCGCGTTCGAATAGTCGATCTCGCCGCCGCGGCCAGCACCGCTCAGGCTGACCCCGGACTCGTTGAGCACGGTGACGTCGTCGGCGCGGATCTCCGGCACCGAGGCCGCGACCAGCCGCTGGATGCCCCGCACCTGCGCCCGCGTGGGCACCTGGCCAGGCGCCATGGCGAGCGTCACGGCGGCACTCGCCTGGGTCTGCTGGCGCCGGATCACCCCGCCCTCGGCGAGCACGATGTGCACCCTCGCCTCGCGCACCCCTTCCATCGCCTGGATGGTGCGCGTGAGCTCGCCCTGCAGCGCGCGCTGGTAGTTCACCTTCTGGGCGAACTCGGTCATCGAGAAGTCGGTGTCGTTGAACAGTTCCAGGCCGACCCCGCCGCCGGGGACGGCGCCGCCGGCCAGCGCCAGGCGGGCGCGGCCGACCGAGGCCTGCGGCACCTCCAGGGTGTCGGCCCCCACCGCGATGCGGTAGGGGATCTTCTGCTTCTCCAGCTCGGCGACGGCCTGCGCCATGCGCTGCGCCGAGAGCTGCGAAGCCACCGGCACATAGGGATCTCGCAGGGCCCAGTAAGCCAGGGCACAGGTGGTCAGCACGATCAGCAGCAATCCCAGGGCGAAGCCCAGGCGCCGCGGCGCGCTCATCTCGGACCAGGTTTCAAGTAGCGGCTTCACCGGACATCACATCTGCATGCGCATCAAGTCCTGGTAGGACTCGACGAGCTTGTTGCGAACCTGGATGAAGGTCTGGACGCTGATGCGTGCTTTCTCCAGACTGATCATCACCTCGTGCAGCTCGACCGGGCGGCCGGCCGCCATGTCCCCGAGCGCCTTCTCGGCCGCCTGCATGTCACTGTTCATCTGCACCAGTTCCTTCTCGAACAGGCCGACGAAGCCAGGCGCCGCGGTGGCGCTGGCGGTGGCGGCCTGCGACGCAGCCTGGGTGCCGGACGTCGCTGCCAGGGCGGCGACAGCGCTTGTGCTCCAGTCCATCACTGGCCTCCGATCTCGAGGGCCTTGAGGGCCAGGGTTTTGGTCGCCTGCAGCGCGGCCAGGTTGGCCTCGTAGGCGCGCATCGCGCTGGTCACGGCCATCATCTCCCGGACATGGTCGACACCCGGGTAGCTGACCATGCCGTTGGCGTCCGCGTCGGGGTGGCCCGGCTCGTGCACCACCCGCGGCTTGACCAGCGGCTGCTCGACCACCCGGGCGCTGACCACCGCGGGGCTGGGGCCGGCGGCGCCCCAGGCGGCCTGGAAGCGGGTGCTGTCGGCCTGCATCACCACCGTCACCGGGCGGTAGAGGTCGGCCACGGCCTTGCCGGTCGAGGTCATGTTGGCGATGTTGGCGGCGGCGGCTTCGATGCGCATCTTCTGCGCGACCATGCCGGAACCGCTGATCTCTGCAGCCTTGAAGTAATCCATGTTCAGCTTCTCCCTCCGCTGGCGATCGCCTCGGCGATCGAGAAATATCGGCTCAAGGCCTTGGCCATGGCCTGGTAGTTCATGGTGTTCTTGGACAGCTCGAGGAGCTCCTCCTCCAGGCTGACCTTGGGGTTCGACACGTCGGGGACGACACGCGGTCCCGCAGGCGGCTGCAGGCCGGCGAGGCCCGCAGTGGCGGGCCCCTCCCCGGCCGCGCCGAGGGCCTGGTCGAAGGCCACCTTCAGGCGCACATAGGCTTCGCTGTCGCGGTTGGCGATGTTGCTGGCGCTCACCCGGTTCTGCATCGAGGCCGCCGTCAGCGAGGTCGAGATCTGCTCGACGAGCAGGGCGTAGTTGGGCGTGGGCATGGTGTTTCCGGATCGAGAAGGACTACTGCACGATGAGTTCGGCGTGGAGCGCACCCGAGGCCTTGAGCGCCTTGAGCACCGAGACGACGTCACGCGCACTGGTGCGCAAGCTGGCCAGCGCCTGCACCAGGTCGGCAATCGTGCCGCCCGGCTGGGTCACCAGGGTCGCGCCGCCCGGCTCCTGCAGGTCGATGCGCGAGTTCGCGTAGGACTCGGTGCGGATCGCCTCGGTGGGATTGCGCAGCAGGCCCGGTTGCGACACCGCGTTGTCGGTGACGATGGAGATGCGCAGGTCGCCGTAGGTGATCGCGGTGGGGGCGACGCGCACGTTGGCGCCCGCGACGACGGTGCCTGTGCGCTCGTTGACGACAACGCGGGCCCGCAGGTCCGGTGCGATCTCCAGCGCCTCGATGCGCTGCATCAATTCCACGAAACGGCCGCGGTAGCCGTCGGGCACGGTGACCGAGACGGTGTCCGGGTCGCGCGCCTTGGCGTAGCCGCCGCCCAGGCCGGCGTTGATCGCCTCCGCGATGCGCGCCGCGTTGGTGTAGTCGGCCTCCATCAGCGAGACCGAGAAGCGCGCCACCTGGGCCGTGTCGGGCGCAGGCGGTGCCACCTCGATGGTCCCGCCGCCCGGGATGGTGGCGACGGTGGGATGGTTCTTCTGCCCCATCGTGCCGTTGGCCTCGTAGCGGTAGCCGCCGACGGTCAGGCCGCCCTGTGCCAGCACATAGGTCTTGCCGTCGGGACCGTTGAGCGGGGTCAGCAGCAGGTTGCCGCCCACCAGGCTGCGCGCGTCGCCGATGGAGGTGACGGTCACGTCCACGGTGTCGCCCGGGCGGCCGAAATTGGGCAGGCTGCCGCTGACCATCACCGCCGCCACGTTGCGGCTGTTCACCGCATCCGGCGGCAAGGTCACGTTGAACTGCGACAGCAGGTTGGCGAGCGACTGGCGGGTGGCCCGATTGGCCGGCGAATCGCCGGTGCCGGCCAGGCCGGTGACCAGGCCGTAGCCCACCAGCGCGTGCTGGCGATCCGACTGGACCCGGGCGATGTCCTTGATGCGCACGCCTGCGGCGCTCGCCGTGCCCGCGAAACCCAGTGCCCCGGCCACCAGCAGCGTGAAGCAAAAAGCTCGGTACATCATCACAAGCCAAACAGGGAAAGAAGTTTCGTGAACCAGCCCGGACGGCTCTTCTCGGCGATGAAGCCCTCGCCGTCGAAGCGGATGTCGGCATCGGCCACCCGTGTGGAAGGCACCAGGTTGCCGTCGCTGACGTCCTTGGGCCGCACGCGGCCGCGCAGCGTGATGAGCTGGGACTCGCCGTTGATGGTGAGGTCCTGCCGGCCGTACACGATCAGGTCGCCGTCCGGCTCGACGCCCACCACGTTGACCGTCAGCTGCGCCAGCAGCCGTCCGCTGCGCTGAGTGCGGCCACCGCCGTCGGACTCGGTACCCAGGTTGGCGGAGGCGCTGCGCCCGGCCGCCTTGAAGGGATCGATCTGGGCCGACACGCCGGTCGAACGCCCGGCCGTCGAATCGGCCGTGGTGCTGGCACTCGCCTGCTCCTGAATGACCACGGTGAGCAGGTCGCCCACTTTGAAGGCCTTCTGATCCGCCACCAGCGGGCGGTAGGTCTTGGGGTCGTAGAGGCTCTGGCCTTCGTTGGCCAGCACCGGGGCCGCCCCGACAAGGGCCAGCGCCACCGTCGCCGCACGCAGGCAATTCATGGCATCGCTCCTGGTTCGACCACCACGGCTTGCGGGCCGATGACCCGGGCCGCGACGGTCTGACGCGAAATATGGGGACGCACGCGCACCGGCTCGCCGAGCTCGGCATCGGCCAGCGCAATGCCGGCCGATTCGAGCACCACGGCGCCGGCCTGCACACGGATCGACACCCGCTCCATCTCCGCGACGGCCGGCCGCGCGCCGACATCCGCCGCACGCAGGGCGTCGCCCGCACCGAGCGGCCGGCGCAACACAGTGCCTTCGGCCAGGGCGCAGGGCGCCGGCAGCCAGCCCTGGCGTCCCAGGTCCACCGGCCGCTGCTCCAGCGAGAGATCCGCACAGCGCACTGCGGCGCCGCGGGCCATGGCACGTCGCAGCACCAGCAGGTCCTGCTTGAGGCGGCCGGTGACGGTCGCCTGGCCCCGCTGGGTGCCGGCGAGCACCGTCAGGCGCAAGGGCAGCCGCACCGGCTCGCGGCCCGGCGGCTGCCAGGCGGGCAGTTCGAGCACCATGCCGTCGCGCAAGCCGTCCAGCCCGCTCAGCCGCACCTGCGGGTCCTGCAGGTGCAGCCCTTGGCGCGCCAGCGCTTCGGCCAGCCGGGCGAGGATGGCGGAGGACAAGGCGGCGTCCCCGCTATAGCGAAACGTCGGCGAGGCGGCGGACGCCTGCAGCGGCGCCGGCTCCGCCGCTGCGGGCAGCGCTGCGAGCGACGCGGTCAGAGCCAGGCACAGACGGGCAGAAGCCGGCAGCGCCAACAGGAAACGCAAGGTCCTCACGGTGTTTACCGGCGCAGCGAGTTGGTGAGGCCCATCATCTCGTCGGCGGCCTGGGCCACCTTGGCATTCAGCTCGTAGACACGCTGGGCCAGCATCAGGTGCACCATCTCGTCGACCATGCGAACGTTGGAGGCCTCCAGCGCGCCAGAGGAGAGCGGGTTGGCCCACTGCTCACCGGGCCAGGCCCGGGCGGGCTCGGCGTTCACATCGCGCAGCTCGAACAGGCCGCTGCCCATGGGGGCCAGCGTCTCGGAACTGGTGAAGTTGACGAGTTCGATCTGACCGAGCACGGTCGGTTTGTCGTCACCCTTGAGCAGGGCACGCACGCTGCCATCGGCCAGCACTTCCACAGCGGTCGAGCCGGCCGGGATGCGGATGTCGGCCTTCAGCACCTGGCCGCTCGCCAGGCTCAGCAGGCCGTCTTCATTGATCTGCAGCGAACCGCCGCGCGAATAGGCCGTGCGCCCGTCGCGCAGGTTGACCTCGATGAAACCCGGCCCCGTGATGGCAACGTCCAGCGGGCGGCCGGTGGGACGCACCTCGCCGGGCACCAGGTCGACCCGCACCTGCGTGAGGCGGGTGGCTTCGGCATTCTGGGCCGAGGCGCCGGCGGGCGCGGCACTGCGGTCCAGCAGGCCGCTGAAATCCACGGTGCGGCGCTTGTAGGCCACCGTGTTGGTGTTGGCCAGGTTGCTGGCGATGGTGTCGAGCTGGTCCTTCTGCGCCTGCAAGCCCACGGCCGATACCAGGAATGCGTCCCACATCTTCAGATCTCCCCGATTTTCTGGATGGCCCGACCGAGCACCTCGTCGTAGCCCTGCGTCACCTTCACCAGGCTTTCGTACTGGCGCGTCAAGGCCATCAGCGCCAGCATGTCCTGCGGGCCGCCGCTGTTCGAGGCCTCGACGAAACCCGAGCGCAGCGCGACGCGGCTGCTGTCCACCGGTGTCAGCCCGCCGCTCACGCTCAGGAGGCTGCCCTGCCCGGGGCTGAGCTGCGCGTCTTCGGCCGGAGCGAAGAGCTGCAGCACCGCCTGCACGTCGCCTTCGTGCACGATCTCGCCGGTCTCGCGGACGCTGACATCCGAGCTGCCCAGGCGGATGTCGCCCGTGCTGCCCTGCACGCGATAGCCGCGCTCGCCGACCAGATAACCTTCCGCGTCGACGCGGAAGGAACCGGCGCGCGTCAGGAACAGCTGCTGTCCGTCCGACAGTGCGAAAAACCCCCGGTCGCCTTCGATCGCCAGATCCAGCGGCTTGCCGCTGGCCATCAGCTGGCCGGCGCGCAGGTCGACGCCACGGCGCATCTGCGGCGCGGCCTGGGTCGCGACCGTCTGGGCGCCCTGGGCCGCGAACTGGCCGGCGAAGGTGGCCGCCGCCGCGACCTGGCGCCGGTAGCCCGGCAAGGTCGCATTCGCGGCATTGCCGCTGATCGCGTGCAGGCGCTCCTGGCCGGCCTGCAGGCCGATCTGCACGATCGCAAAAACGTCGCTCATCTGTGTTTCCCTCCCCCGTGTTCGCCGGGTTTGCAGTCTTGCTCTGGCTCTGTATCGGTCGTTGGTCGTCGTGCTAGGTGGCCGTGATCGAGGCAAAGGCCCTCAGCTCATAGCCCGGTGGTATCTCGGCCATCGACACCACGCGCAGGTGCGGCGTCGCGCGCTCGCACAAGGCGCGCAGCTGGCGTCGCAATTCCGGCGCGCACAGCACGACCGGGATCAGGTTGGACTTCATCATCCGTTCGGAGCTGGCCGCGATGCGCAGCAGCAGGCCGTCGATCAGGCGCGCGTCGCTGCTGCCCGCCTGGCCGGTCGCCTGGCGCATCAGGCCGTCCTCCACCTCGGGGTCCAGCGTCATCACGTGCAGCGTCTTGCGATCGGCGCTCAGGCTGTTGCAGATGCTGGTGGCGAGGCGCTGGCGCACCGCTTCCGTCAGAGCACCGGTGTCCTTGGTGGTGCGGGAGGCGTCGACCAGGCACTCCACGATGGCCTGGATGTTGCGGATGGGCACTTTCTCGCGCATCAGGTTCTGCAGCACCTTCTGCACATCGCTGACTGCCAGCAGGGTCGGGATCAGCTCCTCGACCAGCCCGGGTTGCGCGGTGCGCAGGCGGCCGAGCAGCTTGTCGGTCTCGGTGCGCGTCAACAGCTCGGACGCCCGCTGGCGCATCACCTCGCAGAGGTGGGTGAACAGCACGTTGACCGCGTCGACCAGGGTGTAGCGCGCGGCCCGTGCGGCGTCGCGGTCGGCCTCCTCGATCCAGAGCGCCGGCAGGCCGTAGGTGGGCTCGCGCGTCTCGACGCCGCGCACCAGGGTCAGGTCCCCGCTGGGGTGGATCGCGAGCGTCTTGCCCACCATCACCTGCGCCGAGGCCACCACCTCGCCGAAGAGCGAGATCGCGTAAGCCTCCTTGCCCAGCGAGCCTGATTCCTTGAAACGCACCTTGGGAATGACAAAGCCCATCTCGCCCGCGAACTGGGTGCGGAAGGCCGCCACGCGTTCCATCAGGATGCCCTGCTCGCCGCCCAGGTGCTGGGCCAGCGCGGAGCCGAGCTCCACCTCGACCGGCTCGACGTCGTAGACCGCGTAGGGGTCGTCGGCGCCGAGCTTGTCCTGGGCCGCATCGTCCGGCTTGGCCTCGGCCTTCGCTGCCTTCGCGTTTCGCGCCAGGAAGTAGGCGGCGGCCACCCCCGCGGCGATCGCGAGCACTGGCACCAGCGGCATGCCGGGCAGCAGCCCGATGCCCAGCAGCACCACGCCGACGATCGCCAGCGTGCGCGGGAAGGCCCCCAGCTGACGCAGCACTTCGGTGCCCAGCTGGCTGTCGGACGAGGAGCGGGTGACGATCAGGCCGGTGCCGACCGAGATGACCAGCGCAGGGATCTGCGTGACGATGCCGTCGCCGATGGTCAGCAGGGTGAAATGGCGCAGCGCCTCGCCCCAGGGCATGCCCTGCTGCAGCACGCCGATGACGAGGCCGCCGACGATGTTGATCAGCATGATGACGATGCCGGCGATGGCGTCGCCCTTGACGAACTTGCTGGCGCCGTCCATTGCGCCGTAGAAGGCCGCTTCGCGTTCCAGCGTCTTGCGGCGGCGCTTGGCTTCGTCCTGGTCGATGAAGCCCATGTTGAGGTCCGCATCGATGCTCATCTGCTGACCGGGCATGCTGTCGAGCGTGAAGCGCGCGGCGACCTCCGAGACCCGCTGCGCGCCGTTGGTCACGACCACGTACTGCACCACCACCAGGATCAGGAAGACGATCATCCCGATCACATAGTTGCCGCCCACCACATAGGTGCCCACCGCATTGATGACCCGCCCGGCCTCGCCGTCGGACAGGATCAGTCGCGTGGCCGACACATTGAGCGCCAGCCGGAACAAGGTGGCGATCAGCAGGATGGCGGGAAAGGTCGAGAACTCCACCGGCCGCGGCGCGTAGAAGGTCATCAAGAGGACCAGCAGTGCCAGCGAGAAATTGAGCAGGATCAGGAAGTCCAGCAGCGCCGACGGGATGGGCGCGAACAGGACCAGCAGCACGCCCATGACCAGCGCGATCAGCGCCAGGTCGGTGTTGCGGCCGAGGATGGCTTTGAGGGCGGACATCGCTCAGGCTCCCTGGGGCCGCGAGGCCGGACGTGCCGCATACACCCAGCGCAGGATGCGCGCCAATTGGCCGAAGTGCTGCTCGGGCACGTAGCGGTCTTGTTCCACGTCCGCGAACAGGGCCCGCGCGAGCGGCGCGTTCTGCACGATGGGCACGCCGCGGCGCGAGGCCTCGCGACGCATGCGCAAGGCCAGCTCGCCGGCGCCCTTGGCCGTGACGCGGGGGGCCGGCATCTCACCGTGGCGGTACTCGACCGCCACGGCATAGTGGGTCGGATTGGTCAGCAGCACATCGGCCTCACCCACCTTCTTGACCGAGCGCGCCCGCTTGGCCCATTCGGCCCGCAGCTCGCGCAGACGCTGCTTGATGCGCGGGTCGCCTTCGCGTTCCTTGTGCTCCTCCTTGACTTCGCGCTTGGACATGCGCATCTGGCGCAGGAACTCCCAGCGGGTGAACAGCCAGTCGACGTAGGCGAACATCGCGAACAGCACCGCGACCAGCGCGAGCATCTCGCCAAGCAGCGCGATGGACTGGCGCAGCAGGCCTCCCGAGGGCAAGGCAAGCAGGCCGAGGAACTCGTCGACCTTGGCCCAGCCCCAGGCGCCGACCACCGCGGCCATGAAGGCCAGCTTGAGGCTGGTGCGCGCCGTTTCGTAGACCGTCTTGACCGAGAACAGCCGCTTGAAGTTGGCGGCCGGGTTGATGCGTTCGAACTGTGGCTTGAGCGGCTCGGCGGTGAAAACGCCGCGCGCCTGCGCCGCACCGAGCACCAGCGCGGTGAGCCAGACCACGAACAGGATCGCGGCCACGGCCTGCAGCGCGAAGCTGCCGAGCGCCGAGACCAGGCGCAGTGCACCGGCGGCCGACAGCTGCTCCTGCGAGGCATGCATGAAGGCACGCGGCAGCAAGGTGGCCAGCTCGCGCAGCGTGCTTTCGCCCAGCCCGTAAAGGCAGGCGGTGGCGGCCACCAGCACGAAGGCGAAACCGACCTCGGCGCTTTTGGCAATGGAGCCGCGGCGATGCGCCTTCTCCAGCTTGAAGCCGGTGGCGTCTTCGTTGCGGTCGAGTTCCTGCTGACCGCTCATGGGCGTGCTCCCAGCACGTCGGAACTCAGCGAAAACAGGCGCTCGACCAGCGGCGCCCAGGCGGGGATGCTGACCGTGAGCACCAGCAGGCCGATCAGCACCTTGACCGGGATGCTGAGCAGCAGCACGTTGATCTGCGGCGAGTTGCGCGAGATCAGGCCCATGGCGACATCGGTGACCAGCAGGGCCAGCACGGCGGGCGCGGCGAGCGCGAGCCCGAAGCTGAACAGCGCGCCGACGGCGGACAGCATGCGCAGCGGGTCGGCGAGTTGCGGGAACTCGCCAAGCGGGAAGACCGAGAACGACGCGGCCAGCATGGAGGCGAGCGCGATGTGCGCGTCGGCCATCACGAACAAGGTGACACCGAGCAGGCTGAGCAGCGAGGTGAGCACATTGGCGCTGGAGCGCGTGACGGGGTCGAACACCGAGCCGATCCCGAAACCGATCTGCACGTCGAGCAGGCGGCCGGCGACGGCGAAGGCGGCCATCACGACATGCACGCCCAAGCCGAGCAGCGCGCCGGAGACGGCTTCGGCAGCGACGGCGACCATCAGCGCTCCACCGTCGTCGAGCAGCCGGGGATCGGCCGTGATGTTGCCGCCGGCGCAGACCAGGGCGGACAGCGCGACGATCAAGGCGACGCGCACCATGGCCGGCAAGCCATAGGAGGCGAGTACCGGCGACATGCCGAGCGCGACCGAGAAGCGCACCGTGATCAACATCACGGCGGTGCCCCAGGTGGCGAGCGTGTCGAAGTTCATGGTCGGCGGGCTCTTGGGCGAAAGACCCGGCTCAGCCGAGCTGGGCCAGGCGGCCGTACAGCTCGGTGGCGTAGCCCGTGAGCTTGCCCAGCATCCAGGGCGCAAGCAGGATCAGCGCCACGACGAAGATCACGAGTTTGGGCACGAAAGCGAGCGAGGGGTCCTGCACCTGGGTGACGACCTGAAGCACGCTGACGATCACGCCAGTGACCAGGATCACGGCCAGCAAGGGGGTGCACAGGATCAGGCCGATCTTGAGCATGTCGCTGGCAAGCTGCAGAGCAAGCGCGGTGTTCATGGGCGCGGAGCCGGCGGTTACATATCGAGGGAAAAGGGGGGGTGCGCTACCACGGCGGGAGAAGCTGAAAGCCCCCTGAAAGACCCGTCAAAGTAAGTACCGGATTTGCGGCAAAGTGTCTGACCCTCGACAGCGCGGATGCTTTGCATACCTTGTTCTTGCTCTTTGTTTGTATTGCCGGATGACAGCGGCAACGCACTGTAACGAAAGGGGTTAGTAAGTGGCAACCCTCAGAAAAGGGGGTGTCAACTCTTACAGGTGACATGTTGGTAAAGCGCCGGGAGTTACGGAAAAGAGCTTGCGTGGACACAAGGTGTTCGGTATCCGCGCGCACGTTTCGACCTCGCTGGGCGAGGCTTTAGGGCCCGGTTCGGATGCGCAGAGGGCGGGGGTCACACCCACGCAAATGTCTGAAGAACCTAAATTTGAAGTCCCGCATGTCGGAACATGGCAGGGCGTGGCACTTACGATTTAAGACCTGCCCCCGTCCAGTGACGACGGCTTCGTCGGTGGGCTGCGCACCAGCGGGCAAGTCTGGCCTCACTGTGCGGCGTCCAACCACGGATCCGCCCACAACCAGGCTTGCAGTTGCTCCTGCACCTCAGGAGACGAAATCCCTGATCTGGGATCGCATGTGATGAGCTTTTGCGGGGCCGGCTTGGCCATATCGCCGCGTGTCGCATCGAGGACGCGGTAGTCCCCGACGCCCGCCGCGTTTTTCAACCAAGCGGAGACGGACTCGTAACTCCGCCCGGCAGGCGTGACGCCGAGATAACGCGAAGCAAGGGGCCCGAGCAGGTGCACCAGTTCCCGGTGAGAGTGGATGTAGCGCCAACTCGAATAGATCACGATACCGACATCCTCATGGGGGGCGAGCAACCGTTCCAGGATGGGCACCCACTGGCAGCGGCGAGGGAGGCGGGTCTCGACGACAGGAAGCCCCTCACCGATCCGTCCCGGACAGCTGACGAATCGATCCGGGTGCAAGCAGCCGTCGCAATCGACGAAGAGCATTCGCATCGGCGTCTCCCAGAAATTTTGTCCTGCCGCCTGCTCACGCCACCTGCCGGCAGTGTGTGTGATCACACGAAACGAATTCTGTAGGGTGTAGCCCTATAGGGTTCCGGGTGCGTCAATCGGCGGGTGTCGAATCGAAACAAAACCGTGATGCAGTCGAAGTTCGCACGCACGCTGCGGGCCGTGCGCGCCTTGCGGGGCCTGTCGCAGGAGCAGTTCGACACCGTGAGTGGTCGGACCTACCTGAGTGCCGTTGAACGCGGGCTCAAGGTGCCCACGCTGGGGAAGATCGAGGAACTGGCGAGCGTGCTCGAAGTTCATCCCGCGACGCTCCTCGCGCTCTCGTACTGCGCCGATTTGAGCGAAGAGTCGTTCAGAGATCTCTGGGAGAGGGTCGCGGTAGAGGGCGCCGACCTGCTTGCGGCACTGGCTCTTGAGAAAGCAAGCCGGTAGGTTTCGTCCCTCCAGCAAGGCATCCAGGAGGCGTCAGAGGCCCTAGATTTGAAGGCCCGCAGGGCGTCAGGGGGCGTCAGGGTCAGATACCGTCATGAAAGTCAAGTTTCGGCATCGCGATCTGCAGGTTGAACGGCTGCCCGAACGCAGCACGCCGTAGATCAGTATCGCCAGCTTGTGCATGCAGGCCCCGATGACGGCCTTGGGTGCCATGCCGGTGGCGCGCAGCCGATCCCCAAATGCCTTGACCGCCGGGTCGTGGCGGGATGCCACAAGAGCGGGCATGTACAGCGCACGCCGCATCTGGGCGTGTCCGGCTCGGCTGATCATGGCCCTGCTACTGCTGCAGGGCCCGAAGATATTGGGCAGGCTGACGGGCGTCCTGCCCATCCTCCTGTACCTGCGCTGACTGCCGTCTGTGGCCGTCGCGCCCTGGAACGCCGCACGGCGACCTGTGCGCTCAATGTGTTCCAGGACCCGGCAAGCCCTGGTCGCGGTTGAAGCCGGGCGAACCGTCGCGGGCGCTTGTCCACTGAAACGTTGGACAAACCGGTGGGCAAGACCGGTCGCCCCGCCCGCTGGCCCACGTGGCACTGGCGCCGCTTGGATTGCTGCAAGATTTGGCAGGCGGGGTGTTCCTCGAGGCAACGGCTCTTGCACCCGCTCATCACGATGCTAGAAAAACAGCTTCCCCTCGGTCGCGGACCGCAAGCCGGACGGCACGCTGACCGGCTACGGTATGTTGTGAAATGCCTGCCAGGTCAGAGCCCCAGGAGGTGGCAGCATGTGCAAAGTACTGGGCGTGCAACGCTTTTACCGGACGAAGGCCGTCGTCTTCGAGATCGAGACGGCCAGCGGCCACCCGGTCTACATGAAAGCAGCACTCACGCCGTATATGAACGACAAGAGAGCGGTGGTGTTGGTCGACGCCGCCAAGTTTTTGGCTCTCTGGCGAGCCGATCCGTTTCGCAGCAATGCGGACATCGCCTTCCAGGCGCCGGCGACCTGGCCGCACAACTACAAGTACCCGGAAGCGGCCGCAGGGTTCGCCCGAGGCGCGGCCGCTCCCGTCCCCTTGGCGTTGGTGTCCTGTCTGGTGGGAGAGGGGCGCGTGGTTCACCGCGAGCGCCACCTCCTGTTCCTCACCCGGGTGTGCCACGTTGAGACCGTACGTGTGCCCTATGTCGGCTTCACCAACGGCATCACCCGCACGATCTGGCTCTTGGCAACGGTGCGCGCTCCTTCCCGGTCGAGGTGGACCGCGCTGAAGCCACCTTGCTGCACCAGCACGCAGGCGCCGGCGCGCCACCACAGACCCTCGACCGGCTGGTGACCCGGTTGGAAGCGGGCGATTCAAGCGGATGGGCTGATCGCGTCTGACGCGGCCGCCGGCGCAGAGGGACCACTACCCTGCCAGGCGGTCAAGATGCACGCGCTGTGACGGTGCATTCTCTCCCTATTCCAGCGTACTCCAGCGCGGAAAACGCTGGAACACCTGGCGTGAGATGCGTTCTAATAAGCCTCACCCGCTTTGCGACACAAGGCCGCCATGTTGACCCTCGACCAAATCCGAACTGAAGCCCGCACTCTGTCGGAAGAGGAGCGCGCGGCACTGGTGCTGGACCTGTTGGAGTCGCTGGACCCGGCCGAGCCTTCAGAGGACGTCGAGCGGCAGTGGAACGAAGAGGCGCTGCGACGGCTCGACGAATACGATCGGGGCCTGACCGAGGCGATCCCCTCGGAGCAGGTCCACGCCGAGGCTGTGGCCCTGCTGCAAAAGTACAAATGACGCTGCCGCGGCGGTTCCTGCCCGCAGCTCGCCGCGAGTACCTGGAACAGATCGCCTACTACGCGCAGCGCGCGCCCGACCTGGGGCGCCGTTTTGTGCAGGCCATCAATGAGGCCGAGCAGCGTGTCGCCGGGTCAGCGGGCGGGGGTCAGGCCTTAAATTTGAAGTCCCCCATCTCGCCGCCTACATTGGGGGCATGACCCGTCCGTTGCGCATCGAGTTTCCCGGCGCTGTCTATCACGTCACCTCACGTGGTGATCGACGCGAGCCG
>NZ_JAPFBW010000032.1 GCF_026153205.1 Aquabacterium sp. A7-Y
AGTGGCGCACGGTCGCGCCTACGCGTCAGGCTCGATGCCGTCGAGTCCTCCAGGCTCACACACGGGGAGCACGGGCGCGACCTGACGCTGATGCACGGCGGCGAGGTGCTCGCGTCCTGAAGCCCGAGAGCCGGCGCTACCGGGCGCAGGACATGACGGTGTCGGTGCCGGCGATCGCCAGCTCGCCTGGCGCGACATCTATGTCGCGATGGGCGAGCCGGTGGGGCCGCGTGCCTGGGGGCTGCGGCTGCAGTACAAGCCCATGATCCTGTGGGTCTGGGGCGGCTTCGTGCTGATGAGTGTCGGCGCCGTGCTGGCCGCCTGCGACCGCCGCTACCGCGCGCGGGAGCCCAATCGCCGCGCCGCGCCGGTGCTGCTGGCTGCTCCGGGAGACCCGTCATGAGGTGGCGCTACGCCTTGCCCTTGCTGGTGCTGGCCGCGCTGCTGCTGCTGTTCGCGCAGGGCCTGCGCCAGGACCCGCGCAGCCTGCCTTCGGCGTTGCTGGGACGCCCGGCGCCGTCTTTCGTCGCGCCGGTGCTCGCCGCCCCGGGCGAAACGCTGTCGAGCGAGGCTTTGCGCGGCGGGCCCTGGGTGCTGAACGTCTGGGCGTCCTGGTGCGTTGCCTGCCGCGAGGAGCACGCCACGCTGCTCGATCTGGCGCGCCGCCAGGTCCCGCTCTACGGGCTGAACTACAAGGACGCGCCGGCGGCGGCCCGGGCCTGGGTCGCCGGCTCGGGCGATCCCTACCGGCGTTCGGTGGTGGATGCCGACGGGCGCATCGGCATGGATTTCGGCGTCTACGGGGTGCCCGAGACCTTCGTCATCGATCGCAGCGGGGTGGTGCGCTACCGGCACGCCGGGCCCCTGACGCGGGAGCGGGTGGAGCGCGAGCTGCTGCCGCTGCTGGAGCGGCTGAAATCATGAAACGGCGGCTTTGTCTTTTGCTCCTCACCTGGGCCTGCGCCGCGGCAGCGCAGCACGAAACCCGGCTGCAGACCCTGGCCGCCGAACTGCGTTGCCCGGTATGCCAGAACCAGAGCCTGGCCGACTCCAATGCCGAGCTGGCGGCGGACCTGCGCGAGGAGATCCGCCGCCAGCTGGCCGCAGGGCGCACCGACCAGCAGGTGCGGGACTTCATGGTGAGCCGGTATGGCGAGTTCGTGCTCTACGACCCGCCGCTGCAAACCCATACCGTCGTCCTGTGGGCGGCACCTTTCGCGATGCTGGTCGGTGCGGCGGGTGTGCTTGCATGGCGGGCGCGGGGGCGGTGCCAGCTCGCGCAGGCCTCGACCGGGGCTTCGACCCCGGCGTCGGAAGACCAGCCGTGAGCGCTGCCCTGGCCATGTTTTGGAGCCTGGCGGGCGGCTTGACGCTGCTGGTGGTGCTGGCCTTGTGGTGGCCGCTCGCCTCGCGAGGCGCGACTGAGGCGTCGGCCGGTCGCCTCCGGCGGGCCGGCTGGGCGCTCGCGGCCGGGGTTCCGGTGGCGGTGTCCTGGCTCTACCTGCAGCTGGGCGCGCCCCGCACGCTGGAAGCCGCCGCCCAGCCACCGGTGCACCGCCTTGGCGAGACCGACATGGCCGGCGCCGTCGAAACACTGGCCCGTCGCCTGGAGGTGCAGCCACAGAATCTCGAGGGCTGGTTCATGCTGGCACGCTCCTATCAGGCCATGGAGCGCTGGAGCGATGCGGCCGCAGCCTACCGCCGGGCCCTCGGGCTCGCGCCCGAGGAGCCGCAGCTGCTCGCCGACCTGGCCGATGTGCTGGCGACCGCCCAGGGCGGCAGCCTTGAAGGGGAGCCGCGCGAGCTGGTCGAACGCGCGCTGCGTGCCGACCCCCACCATGCCAAGAGCCTCGCGCTGCTGGCCATCGCCGAGTTCCGGCAGCAGCGTTTCGCGCAGGCCACGGTCCATTGGGAGCGCCTGCTGGCGAGCCAGCCGGCCGACTCCGAAGCGGCCTCGGTGGCCCGTCGAGGGATCGCGCAAGCGCGCGCCTTGCTGGGTCAGGACCGCGAGTAGCAGGCCACGCCCGGGCAGGGAGGTTGGGCAGTCACGGGCGCTCTGCGGCCGCGGCGGCCTGCGCGAGCTGCAGTTCGAGCCTCACGACCCCGGAGGGCGGCTGCGAGGTGACGATCTCGAAGCCGGCACGTCGCGCCAACCCCAGCATCGCGGTGTTCTCGCTCAGCACGTCGCCGACCAGCCGGGGGGTGCCTTGCGCCCGGGTATAGCGCAGCAGGTGCTCCAGCAGCAGGCGGCCCAGGCCCTGGCCCTTGAGATCGGAGCGGACGATGAGGGCGAACTCGGCCTCGCTGTTGTCGGGGTCGCGCACACTGCGCGCGACCCCGAGGGTTTCCGGCTGCCCCGAGGCGTCCTGGCGCACCGCGATGAAGGCCATTTCGCGTTCGTAGTCGATCTGCGTCAGGCGCGCCAGTTCGCTGGGCGGCAATTCGCTGCGGGTCTGGAAGATGCGCAGACGGATGTCCTCCGGCTCCAGACGCTCCAGGAAGCGACGGTGCTGTGCCCCGTCCTCGGGACGCACCGGCCGCAGCAGCAGCGGCTGTCCCTGCCAGGTCGTCTCCTGCGCCCATTCGCCGGGGTAGGGTCGGATGGCAAAGCGGTCGGCGCCGGCCACCGCCTGGGGCGCGATCCGGATGCGCGCGTCGAGACCCAGCACGCCGGTCTCGTCCACGCACAGCGGGTTGATGTCGAGTTCGGCGAGCCGAGGCAAGTCCGCGAGCATCTGGGACACCGCGATCAGCACGTCGTAGAGGGCGTCAAGCCGGGCGGGAGGATGGTCGCGGTAGCCGGCCAGCAGACGCGCCACGCGGGTGCGAGACAGCACTTCGGCCGCGAGGTTGCGATTCAAGGGCGGCAGGGCGATGGCGCGGTCCGCGTTGACCTCGACGGCGGTGCCGCCCTGGCCGCACAGGATGACGGGGCCGAAGACCGGATCGATGCTGGCGCCGACGATCAGCTCGACGGCATGCGGGCGCTGAACCATGGGCTGCACCGTGAAGCCCTCGATGCGAGCGCCGTGGCGCAGTGCCTGCACCCTGGTCAGCATCTCGTCGGCCGCATGCGCCAGGCTGGGCTCGTCGCGCAGGTCCAGGCGCACGCCGCCGACGTCGGACTTGTGGGTGATCTCGGGCGAGAGGATCTTGAGCGCCACCGGAAAACCGACCGAGCGCGCCGCCTGCACCGCTGCCTCGGCCGAAGCGGCCACGGCCAGCGTCGGGACCACCGGCACGCCGTAGGCCGAGAGCACCTGCTTGGCCTCCTGCGCGGTGAGCCATTCGCGGCCGCGCGCCTCGGCCGACGCGAAGATGGCGCGCGCGGCCGCCACGTCCGGCGGCGGGCTCTCGCTGGCGGCCGGCGCCTGCAGCAGCGTGTCCTGGTTGTGCCGGTAGGTGCGCAGCAGGCCAAAGGCGCGCACCGCGTCCTCGGGGGTCGGGTAGTCCGGAACACCGGCGGACACGAAATTGTGCCGGGCCGTCGCGACCGCCGTGTCGCCGAGCCAGCAGCTCATCACGCGCGACGGCGTCGCCTCGATGAGCGGCAGGCAGGCTTGCGCAATCGCGCTGCTCGGCACGATGGCCGTCGGCGCATGCAGGAACAGCACAGCGCCGGCCTGGGGATCGTCGAGCAGGGCGGACAGCGTGGCGACATAACGCTCGACGGGTGCGTCGCCGATGATGTCGACCGGGTTGCCGCGTGACCAGTTCGACGGCAGCACCTCGTCGAGGCGCCGCAGCAGGTCCGGACCGGGATCCTGCAGCGGCACGCCGGCCAGCGCCGCCGCATCGGCCGCCATCACCCCGGCGCCTCCGCCGTTGCTCATGATGGTGAGCGTCTCGGCGCGGTTGTCGCGGAAGCGGGCCAGCGTCTCGGCGGCGCTGAAGAGTTCCTGCAGGGTGTCCACGCGCAGCATGCCGGCGCGGCGGATCGCCGCGTCGAAGACCAGGTCCGAGCCGGCCAGCGCGCCGGTATGGGAGGCGGCCGCGCGCACGCCGTGGCCGGCACGGCCAGCCTTGACGACGATGACGGGCTTGTTGCGGGCCGCCGCGCGGGCGGCCGACATGAACTTGCGCGGCGACTCGATCGATTCGATGTAAAGGAGGATGGAGCGCGTGTGCGGGTCGCTGGCGAGGTGGTCGAGCAGGTCCCCGAAGTCGACGTCGCAGTGCTCGCCGAGCGATACCAGGTGCGAGAAGCCGATGCGGCGGCTGCCGGCCCAGTCGAGCACCGCGGTCAGCAGGGCGCCCGACTGCGTCACGAAGGCGAGCCCGCCCGGCAGCGCGCCGGTGTGCGCGAAGCTGGCGTTCAGACCGGCTCGCGGGGTGAGCAGGCCGATGCAGTTGGGTCCCAGCAGCCGCACCAGGTGCGGCCGGGCGGCGGCAAGCGCGGCCTGTTTCTGGGCGGCGTCCAGCCCGGCGGTGACGATGATGACCGCCCGGGTGCCGAGGGTGCCAAGCTCGGCGACGAGCTTCGGCACGGTCTGCGGTGGCGTGCAGACGACGGCCAGGTCGGGGACCCGCGGGAGGTCGGTGGCATGCCGGTAGACCGGTTGTCCGTCAAGCGTCGCATGGCGCAGGTTGACGGCGAACAGCGGCCCGGCGAAGCCGCCGCTGCGCAGATTGCGCCACACCGTGGCGCCGACGCTGCCGGGACGGTCGGAGGCGCCGAACACGGCCACCGAGGCAGGGTCCAGCAGTCGGTCGAGATGTCGGAGGGTCACGCGCTTCTCCTGTCAATGTGACATCAGCACCGGCACCTGCATGTCCGCCAGGACTGCACGGGTGGCGCCACCCAACACCAGCTCGGTAAGACGCGAGTGCCCGTAGCAGCCCATCACCAGCAGGTCCGCGCCTTGTTCCGACACCTTATGCAGCAGCTGACGGCCTAGCCTGCCGCGGTGCGGCTCGCGGGACAGTCCGGCAATGACGCTGTGCCGGGCGAGCCAGCCCAGCAGGTGCTCCGGCTGAGGTCGAGGGCAGGACGGGCCGTGGTCGAGGTCCTCTTCGTCGAACACCACCACCTGCACGGCCGACGCGGCGCGCAGCAGCGGCAGGGCGTCGAAGATCGCGCGGGTCGCTTCCCGGCTGCCGTTCCACGCCACCAGCACACGTGAGCCGACCACCGGGAACTCGCCCTTGATCGGAACGAGCAGCACGGGGCGTCCGCTGCAGAGGATGACATGTTGAGGAAACGCCCAGGGCACGGCTGGCGTCGGTGCCCGGTGGTCCGCCTGGCCGATGACCAGCAGGTCGGCGCAGGCCGCGTGCTGGATCATCGAGGGGGTGGGATCCTGGGCATCGACGTGGGTGTCGAAGGATGGGACCTCGAGCTCTTTGGCCTGTTGCGCGCAGTCCCCTGCGACCCGCCGAGCGCGTTCGATCAGGGCCTCGAGGCTGAAGTGCTGGAACTCGGGGCCCGCGACTGGCGGCCAGGGGCTGCCGGGAATCTCGGAACGTCCACTGGGCGCCAAACCGATCAGGTGGCTCTGGTGGGCACGCGCCAGTGCGGCGGCCACCCCGATCCGGGTGCGGGTGCGGGCATCGTCGTCGAGATAGACGAGTATGGTTCGATAGCTCATGGCGATTTCCTTGGCTGGCGGAGCGGCCTGTTGGAGCGGCCTGTTCGGCCTTGCCCGCGTCGGCGGTGAAGCCGGCAATCCCCGATGGCCGGTGACCCGGGGGCAGCGGGTACAAAAGAGAAGGTTTGGTCGATTCATTGTTCTGGGTCAAGGAGGCCGCGGGCTTGATCCGGCTCAATTCCGAGGCCGTCGTGATCGAACGGCACCTCACGAGCGGCTTGCGCGGTCCTGCGCAGCGACGCACTTTCCAACCGCCATGCCACTGCCAGGGAGTTCACCCCGATGCTCGCCCCCTTCCCAGAAAACCCAGCGACCGACCGGGCGGCACGGCCCGAGCGCTCCCATCTGCAAACGGCTGCAGTGGTGGCCCACGCGCTGGGCGTCGACCCCGAGACGGGTCTCTCCGCCGACGAGGTGCAGTGCCGCCGCGCCCGGCACGGGGACAACAGGCTGCCCGAGGCGCCTCCACGGGGCCTGCTGCGCCGGCTGCTGGACCAGTTCGGCGATTTCATGACGCTGGTCCTGCTCGTCGCGGCCGGTGTGTCGGGGTGGATCGGTGACTGGTCCGACACGGTGGCCATCCTGGTGATCGTGATCCTCAACGCCCTGATGGGCTTGAGCCAGGAGTGGCGCGCCGACCGCGCGCTGCAGGCGCTCCAGCGGCTGGCAGCGCCGATGGCGATGGTGCGGCGTGAGGGCCGCCATGCGGAGATCCCGGCCGACCAGCTGGTCCCGGGCGATGTGGTGCTGCTCGAAGCGGGCCGTGTGGTGCCGGCCGACCTGCGGCTGCACCAGGTCGCCCAACTGCGCGTCGACGAGTCGACGCTGACCGGGGAATCGATGCCGGTCGAGAAGCAGGCTGCGCCGCTCGGCGAGGAGGCGCAGGCGCTCGGCGACCGGCTCAACATGGCCTACAAGGGCACGCTGGTCGCGCACGGGCGTGCCAGCGGCCTGGTGGTCGCGACGGGCCCCCGGACCGAACTGGGGAAGGTGGCGGGCCTGCTGGACACGCAGACCGAGCGCAGCACCCCGCTGCAACGGCGGCTGGCCGCCTTCGGCCGCCGTCTGTCGCTGGTCGTGCTGGCCGTCTGCGGCCTCATCTTCGCCCTCGGCCTGCTGCGCGGCGAGCCCTGGATGCTGATGGGGCTGACGGCCATCAGCCTGGCGGTCGCCGCCATCCCGGAAGCGCTGCCCGCGGTCGTGACCGTGCTGCTGGCGCTCGGCGCCCGCCGCATGGTGCGGGTGCAGGCACTGGTGCGCCGGCTGCCCTCGGTGGAGACCTTGGGCTCGGTCACCACCATCTGTTCCGACAAGACCGGCACGCTGACACAGAACCGGATGCAGGTGGCCGCTCACCACGTCGCCGGCGTCCCGGGGCGGGCCGCCGAGCAGCGCCTGTGGCAAGCCTGCCTGCTGTGCAACGATGCGCAGCGCGACGCAGCCGGCGCCTGGGCCGGAGATCCCACCGAAATCGCGCTGGCAGAAGGTGCGCTGGGCGCCGGCGTCGATGGCGCCGCGCTGCTGCACACGCACCCGCGGCGCCACGAGTGGCCGTTCGATTCGGAGCGCAAGCGCATGAGCACGCTGCACCCGGCGGGCGAGGGCTGGACGGTCGTGACCAAGGGAGCGCCCGAGTCGGTGCTGCCGCTGTGCGACGTGGAGGCGGCGCCGGCCGGGCGGCCACTCGAGCGTGCTGCGGTGCTGGCGCAGGCCCAGGCGTTCGCAGCGCGTGGCATGCGCGTGCTCGCGGTCGCCTGCCGGTCTTGGGAGCGGCGGCCGGACGACCTGACGGCCGACCAGGTCGAGGTGGGGCTGCAGCTGCTCGGGCTGGTTGCCCTCGTCGATCCGCCGCGTCCGCAGGCGTTTGCCGCGGTGGCCGAGTGCAAGAGCGCGGGGATACGACCGGTGATGATCACCGGCGACCATCCGGCCACGGCGCTCGCGATCGCGCGCGAGCTGGGCATTGCCGGCCCCGGCGAGGACCGCGTGATGACAGGCGCGGAGCTCGCCCAGCTCGACGAAACGCAGCTCGAAGGCGTTGTCGGATCGGTGCCGGTTTACGCGCGTGTCGACCCGCTGCAGAAGATCCGCATCGTGGAGGCCCTGCAGCGGCGCGGCCACTATGTCGCCATGACCGGAGACGGTGTCAACGACGCACCGGCGCTCAAGCGCGCAGACATTGGCGTGGCCATGGGGCAGGGCGGGACGGACGTGGCACGCGAGGCGGCCAGCCTGGTGCTGCTGGACGACAACTTTGCGAGCATCGTCGCCGCGGTGCGGGAAGGCCGTCGCATCTTCGACAACATCCGCAAGTTCATCCGCTACGCGCTGAGCGGCAACTCGGGCGAGATCTGGACGCTGTTCCTGGCGCCGCTGCTCGGGCTGCCGATGCCGCTGCTGCCCATCCATATCCTGTGGGTGAACCTGGTCACCGACGGGCTGCCGGGACTTGCGCTCGCCGCCGAGCCGCCCGAGCCCGGGGTCATGCAGCGGCCGCCGCGGCCCCCGGACGAAAGCCTGTTCGCCCATGGCCTGTGGCAGCACGCCGTGTGGATCGGGCTGTTGATCGCCGGCCTGTGTCTGGCGGTCCAGGCCTGGGCAGTGCGCGAGGGTGGAACGCAGGGGCAGACCCTGGTGTTCATGGTGCTGACGTTGTCGCAGCTGGCGCACGTGCTGGCGATCCGCTCCGAAACGCAGTCGCTGCTGTCGCTCGGCCTGCTGAGCAACAGGCCCCTGGCGGGGGCGGTGCTGCTGAGCTTGGTCATGCAGCTGGCCACGGTCTACGTGCCGCCCCTGCAGGGGATATTCCACACCGAGGCACTGAGCCTCGCCGAACTCGGCGTCTGCCTGGCTTGTGCGGCTGTCGTGTTCCTCGCGGTCGAAGCCGAGAAAGCCTGGAGGCGGGCGCGCGGGCGGGCCGCCCGCCTCGCACCGGTTCAATGAGACATCAGCACCGGCACCGTCATCTGCGCCAGCAGCGTTCGGGTGACGCCGCCCAGCAGGAACTCCGAGAGTCGCGTATGGCCGTAGGCGCCCATCACGATCAGGTCGGCGCCCTGGTGTGCCGCCTTGGACAGCAGGGCTTCTCCGGCGTCGATGTTGGTCACGTCGAT
Source organism: Aquabacterium sp. A7-Y (assembly GCF_026153205.1). Classification (GTDB taxonomy): domain Bacteria; phylum Pseudomonadota; class Gammaproteobacteria; order Burkholderiales; family Burkholderiaceae_C; genus Caldimonas. The sequence goes on from NZ_JAPFBW010000032.1 coordinate 8,702, forward strand.
GTGGCCCTGTGCCGCCACGCCCTGGCGGGCGAGCCAGGCGCAGCTGTCGTCCAGTCGCGACCCGAGCAGTTCGGTGCCGCTGGGCGAGTCGAAGTACTGCAGGTGGACCTCGCCGGCGCGGCGCAGCAGGGGCAGGGCGTCGCACAGGGCACGGGCGGCCTCGCGGCTGCCGTTCCAGGCCACCAGCACCTTCTGGCCCAGGCCCGCGAAGCTGCCCCGGCGGGGCAGCACCAGCACCGGCCGCCCCGCCTGCAGGATCAGGCGCTCGGGAAAGTCCGGCTGCACGGCAGTGTCGCGGGCTTCGCGGTCGGTCTGCCCGATGACGGTGAGGTCGCAGGAGCGCGCCTGTTGCACCATGCCGGGCAAGGGGTCGCCATGGTACACGCGGGCGGCATAGGAGGGCAAACCCGCGCCTCGCAGACGAAGCAAAAAGCTGTCAGCCAGCGCCTGAGCATTCCTTTCCAGGCATTCGATCGACAGCTGGAGGTGGTCCGGGCCGCCGAGCGAGGCGCCGATCGATCCCGGCACGTCCATCCATCCGGTCGGGGCCAGTCCGAGCAGGTGGCTGCCATAGGTGCGTGCCAGGCTGGTCGCCACGGCCACGCGCTCGTCGCATCGCGCCGAGCCGTCCAGGTGCACGAGGATGCTTCTGTAGTCCATGATCGCTTCCGGTGAGGGAGTTCGGGGAAGGGGCGGCGGCCGGGCCGGCCGACTCAGTGGGACATCAGTACCGGCAGATCCATCTGGGACAAGACCGTGCGGGTGGTACCGCCGAAAACAAACTCCGCCGCGCGGCTGTGCCCATAGCCACCCATCACCAGCAGGTCGGCCCTGCGCTTGGCCGCTTCGGCCAGCAGCACCAGGCCCGGGTCGGTCTGGCTGGGGATCACTTCGGCCTCGGTCGCCACGCCGTGGCCTCGCAGCCAGGCTCGGACCCACCCCAGCTGGTGTCGCGGCGCGCCGTCGGGCGCGCGGCTGGTATCGATCAGCACGAGATGGACCTGGCGGGCCCGTTGCAGGAAAGGCAGGGCGTCCGAGACCGCACGTGCCGTCTCGCGGCCCGGGCTCCAGGCGAGCAGCACGCGCTGGCCCGGGGTCTCGAAATCGCCCCTCCTCGGCACAAGAAGTACCGGTCGACCGGCCTGCAGCAGCACTTGCTGCGGAAAGTCGCGGGCGACCAGTGGCCGGTCCGCGTCGGGGTCGGTCTGCCCGAGCACGACCAGGTCGCTGCAGCGGGCCCTCATCACCACCGCGGGCAGCGGCTCGTCCTCCAGGACCGAGGCCTCGAAGGAGACGAGGCCGCTGCTGCCCGCCTGGTGTGCGAACCCGTCGGCCAGCTGCGTGGCGGATCGCCGCAACTCCTCCTGCAGGTCGCCCAGCACGGCCCAGCCCACTTCGGCCGGCAGGTTGACCAGGCCGGTGGGCGCCAGCCCGACCAGGTGGCTGCCGTGCAGCGCCGCCAGGGCCGCTGCGATGCGGACGCGGGTCGCGCATCGGGGCGTGTCGTCGAGGTGCACGAGGAGGGTCTTGTAGCTCATGGCGTTCTCCTGGTTCGAACGAGTCCACGCGGGGCTGCCGGCGTGACGGCCGCGTCAGGCGCGGAGGGTGATGGGGGTGATGAGGGGCACCGTTCAGTCTGGTCCGGTGCGCTCGGGAATGCCAGTCTTTCCAGCCGCTGGCGGCATGGCCTTGTGCCGGATCAAGGCGAGACCGCTTCCTGTCTGCCTCGCGCCCCGGCCGGCGTGAACGGTGTTGTCGTCCCTTACACAATGGCCGGACGCATCTCCGCGGCGCACCTAGGCTGCGCTCGTGGCATGTGCCGATTGCCCTCGGCCTTCCGATGTGCATGCGCGCAGCGGCCGACCCTGAACCGAAACGCGAGGCCGAGGACCGGCGCGGCGCCGCCCCACTCGCGGCCTGCGCCGCCGGTGGGCCCTGACGGCAACTCAACAGGAGATAAACGCATGGCGATCATCAACGGGACCCCGGGCAACGACAATCTCGTCGACAACACGGCGGACGCTACCTCCACGCTCAATGCCAACTGGTCCGCTGGCGAGGACACGATGCAGGGCGGCATCAACAACGACACCTACAACGTCAACTCGGCCGGCGACACCGTGATCGAGAACGCCGGCGAGGGCGTGGACACGGTGGTGTCGCGCCTGGCCAGCTACACACTGGGCGCCAACGTCGAGAACCTGACGCTGGACAACAGCGCGCCGCTGGAGGCCGTCACGGGCATCGGCAACGCGCTCGACAACCTGATCACCGGCAACGACAACGACAACTCGCTGTCGGGTGGCGCCGGCAACGACATCCTGAACGGCGGCAACGGCGACGACACGCTGGACGGCGGCGCCGGTGATGACAACCTGAACGGCGGCATGGGCGTGGACACCCTCAGCGGCGGCGCCGGCAACGACCGCCTGGACGGCGGCAACGGCCCCGACGACCTCAACGGCGGTGCCGGCAACGACCTGCTGATGGGCGGCATGGAAGCCGACACGCTCAACGGTGGCGCCGGCGACGACGCGCTCGGCGGCGGGGACGGCGCGGACACGCTGGACGGCAACGCCGGCAACGACATGCTCGACGGTGGCGCGGGGGCCGACATCCTCTCGGGCGGGGCGGATGCCGACATCCTCATCGGCAACAACGGGGCTGACCAGCTCCAGGGCAATGGCGGCAATGACCGGCTCGACGGCGGCAACGGCGCCGATGTGCTGAGCGGCGGCACGGGCAACGACTTCCTCACCGGCGGCAGTGGTCTGGACCGCTTCGTCTTCACCGAGGGAGGCGGCGCCAATGCCGAGTCCGTCGTCGACTTCAACACCGCGGACGACACTGTGGTGCTGGCCGACTCGCTCGACGCCACCCTGGGCGAGGCCGTCAGCCCCGGGATCCTCGGGCTGAGTTTCGTCGGCGGCGCCCTCGACAGCAACCCGCTGGCGGGCGCCTCCTTCTTCAAGGGCGCCGGCTTCAATGGCAACGCGGCGGCGGACGCGAGCGGCATTTACGTCAACACGGCAGACGGACTGGTCTGGTACAACCCGACCTCGGGAGTCGGCGGCGACGCCATCCAGCTGGCCGACTTCGGGGCACCGGCCGCCTCGACGCTGGTGGCGACGGACTTCGTCTACGGCGCGTGATCGCTCGGCGACAGGCAGCCCGCACGGTGGCCTGCCCCTGACTGCATGAGGCAGATCAAGCCGCCGCAGGCAGCGCTGCGCGACCATCGGCCCTCATCGACACAGCCGAGCGGCAGTGGCTGGCCGGGCAGTCCGCACCGCGAGTGCCGCTGGAAGATCTCGCGCGCGGCGATGCCGGGGGCGGGCTGCTGGGCGACGCGCCGGGCAGTTATGTGCACCAGACGTGAACGGACCCGGGCTGCAGCAGCGCTGCGCCCTTCAGGGCCGGTCGTGAAAGTGCCAGTGATCGAGGGCGAACAATGCGCGTGCGTGATCGCGCAGCGATATGCCGGGCAGCACCAGGGTGCACCATGCAAAGGCGGAATGCTCGAGGGCCAGATCGAAGGCCTCGTCGAGCGTCTCAGGTCGACGCTGAACGTCCACCTGGAGCGTCGTATTGCCCGCATACTTGATGCGGGCCCCGTATCGTGCTTCCCACCGCCGCATCGCGCAGATCTTTTCCTCGCGGTCCTCGGTGAGACCGTACCACCCCATGTGGGCGAAGGTGTGCCACGAGGCGGGGAACGGCAGCAGGGCGGCGGTACAGGTCTTGTCCCTGTCGAACATCCCCCAGTCCATGTGCCAGACCGGGCCGGGCTCGGTCGCGGCCGCGCCGAAGCGGCGGCATTCCCAATGGAGCAGCCAGCGCTCCAGGTCGGCGTCATTGCGCAGCACACCGTTGTCCCGCAATGCCCGCACTTCGTCCACCGAAGGGCAGGCTCCGAAGCGGCGCAGTGTCTTGCCCAGCACATGTCCATCCCGCTCCAGCGGGAGGTCCAGCCAGCCGAGAAGACCGTCGTGCGAGGCTCGGGGCGCCATGGGCCCTTGGTGGAGCTCGGGGTCGGGCAGGGGGTCCGGATCGTTCCGGTCGGCCTTTTCGCGCCGGTGGGGCGGACGGCCCGGGTCGAAGAGGTAGTCCACATTGTCGTCGGGCATCATGAGGGCGTACCAGCCGACGGCCTCGGCTCGCTCCCGGAGCATGCGCCAATAGGCGTCGGCATGCTCGACACGGACCTTGATCAGATAGGCCGGCTCCTCCCATGCCGAAAGCCAGCGCAGGCGCACCAGCGAATCCTGCAATGGGGTGCCGCGAAGCAAGCGTCGAACGGCAGCAGAAGACCGCTTCATTCTCGATATCCCTCCCTCGGAATTGATTGATTTTTGGGCGGCGGTGCCGCCTGGACTTCAAGTCGCAATACTTAGAATGTGAACCAATATGGTGCCTCTGTTTGTGTCATTCGACACCTGGGTGGAATAACAGCTCAGCGGGCTATGGGCTGCAGCTCGTGTGCCGCTGAGCTGCTGAATAGTCTGGCTCATGACCAGGTACTGTCCATTCATCCCGTTCGAGGACTGGGACTCGCAAAAAACCGACCCTTGGAAGCCCGCACGCACGAACGTGCACCGGCCCAGCAGGGGCAGCGAGCGATCGGTGATGTGGCCTTGGGGCTTCACAGTGAACTCTCTGGTCGATGGTCGATTGAAATCGGTGAGCCGCAGTCAAGTGCAGCAGCGAATGGGAATGAAACCTCCACAGCCTCTTCCCAGAAAGCTTCGCGCTTGGGCTCGGAGTCGCACAGCCGGATCGTCAGCCGGACATCCCCGGTGTGAAGGCCGAAGACCAAATAGAGGAAAGTCGGAAAGGCCGCGCCCAGCAATCCGTTGACCTGGTCTTTGCGCCAGTCTTCGGTGATGTCGTAAGTTTCGCCCAGGCATAGGTAGCCTTGGCTGTAGCTGGTGTGGAACAGGCCGTCGAAGAGCAGCTTCATGACGGTTCAGGGTGAGAAAGGCGCCGTAAGGCATGTGTCCGAAAGCCGAGGCTCACGCTCCGGCGGTTGCCGAGCCACCACCGCGAAGACGTCCGGCTCCCGGCCGGCGCATGCGTACCAGGCTCTTACCGTGATCACACGCCGTCACCGGAGCGAGGCAAGGGGGTCGCTAAAGTGCCGCCACACCATGAACGCTAGCGAGGGCTGACACGATGACGAGGAGCCGCATCCCCTTGTACCTGCTCGAGGTGGCCTGCGCCGTGGCGCTGGCAGCCTGCGGAGGCGGCGCCGACGACGGCTCGACCGCGGCTCACGCGGCGCAGGGCAGCTCCAGTGCCGAAGCCAGTCGTGACAGTGACGAGGCCGGCAGCAACCCCGAGATCGATGACGCCGCCCGAACGGCCGATACCGAGGTCCATGGCGACGACGAGGACACGGCAACGGCGGCCGATGGCGGGAGCCGTGAGGAGCTTGCGGCCGCCAACGCCCGCGTGCGTCGCCTGATCGCCGATGGCAGGACCGATACCTATACCTTGATCGACCGTGCGCTGGGCGGCCATGCGTCGGAGACGCCCGATTGCGCCCACCCCGGCTTCGGGCCCCACATCACCCAGGCCTTCGACCATGAACTCGGCAAGGCCGCGTTTGTCTTCACCTTGCACGTCGATCCCGACGACGACCGCTGCACCAACGCCGACCGGCAGCGCAACGAGATCAAGGTCTACAGCCCCTCGGACGACTATCTGAAGGGCTTCAACGGTGACACGCTCACCTACCGCTGGCGCTTCAAGCTCGACAAGCACTTTCAGCCTTCGAGGAGCTTCACTCACATTCACCAGATCAAGGCGGTCGATGGCGACGATGGTTCGCCCATCATCACGCTGACGCCACGCGCCGGCCGCCCCGAGCAACTGCAGCTGATCCACGTTGATTCAAAGGGTGAAAGAAAGGTGCTCGCCCATGTGCCGCTTGAGCAGTTCAAGGGCCGCTGGATCGACGCCTACGAACGCATCACCTACGGGAGCCAGGGCAGCTACTCGTTGTCGCTTCGCAATCTCGCCGACGGCAAGGTGCTCTGGCGCCACAGCGCCAGGCTCGACATGTGGCGCGATGGCGCGACTTTCGTGCGGCCGAAATGGGGCCTCTACCGCAGCCTGGACGATCGCGAGGCGCTGCGCGACGAATCGCTGCGCTTCGATCGCTTCTGCATCGCCAAGGGCCAGGACAACTGCACGAAGTAGCGGCCGTCCGGCACAGCGGCAACGCCCCGGTCCGGGGCGTTGCCGCTTATTTCTTGATGAACTCCAGCAGATCCTTGTTCAAACGATCCTTGTGAGTGTCGGTGATGCCGTGCGGCCCCCCGGCGTACTCGATCAGCCGGGCGTTCTTGACCAGCTTGACAGTCGCGCGGGCCGTCGTCTGGATCGGCACGATCTGGTCGTCGTCACCGTGGATGACCAGCGTCGGCACGTCGAACTTTTTCAGGTCCTCGACGAAATTGGTCTCCGAGAACGCCTTGATGGAGTCATAGGTAGCCTTGTGGCCGGCGAGCATGCCTTGGCGCCAGAACGAATCGATCAGGCCCTCGGACGGCTTTGTCCCGGGCCGGTTGTAGCCGAAGAAGGGACCACTGGCGATGTTCTTGTAAAGCTGGGCCCGGTTGTTCAGCGAGTCCGTGCGCAAACCATCGAAGACGTCCATCGGCACGCCGTCGGGGTTGGCTGACGTCTTGACCATGATCGGCGTCACCGCGCCCACCAACACCACCTTGGCCACCCGCCGGGTCCCGTGGCGGCCGATGTAGCGGGCCACTTCGCCGCCGCCGGTGGAGAAGCCCACCAGGGTCGCGTTCTTCAGCTTCAGTGCTTCGATGACGGCCGCCAGATCGTCGGCGTACTGGTCCATGGTGTTGCCGGTCCAGGGCTGCCCCGAGCGCCCGTGACCACGGCGGTCGTGGGCGATCACGCGGTAGCCCTGATCGGCCAGGAACATCATCTGGGCTTCCCAACTGTCCGCGTTGAGCGGCCAGCCGTGGCTGAAGACGACCACCCGGCCGTCCTTCGGACCCCAGTCCTTGTAGTACAGCGGTGTGCCGTCGTTGGCCGCGATGTAGCTCGAGGCGATGGCGGTGGTGCTACCCGCGGCAGCCTGCGCCTGGGAGGCCAAGGCGGCCAGGGCGAGGGTCGAAGCGACGAGAAGCTTGGAGAGGGTGTGCATGTGGATGCTCCGGTTCGATCTGAGGGTTACGGTGTAGTGCGAGGTGCCGGTCGGCAGAACGAACTTTGCCTGGGGATCCCGTACGATATGACTCCTTCCGTACCGAATACTTGATCAGGAGTTCGTCATATGGTGGATCGATTGGCCGCACTGCTGGACCACTTCGCTGTCAGTGCCCGTACCTTCCATGCTGGCGCGCTTTGTGGCATCAACACGCTGGACGCGAGCGAGCCCTTCGGACAGTTGCACCTGGTCCGGCACGGTCAGGTCGAGGTGCGTCACGGTGCGCGCAAGGCCGTGCACATCACACGACCCAGCCTGCTGCTGTACCCGCGACCGATGGCCCATCGCTTCATCACCGACAGGCAGCGCGGCGCCGACTTCGTTTGCGCCCATGTGCAGTGGGAAGGAGGAACGGCCCATCCGATCGCCGCGGCCTTGCCGCCTTTTGTCTGCCTGCCCCTTGAGCAACTGCAGAGCTGCGAGCTGGTGCTTCAGCTGCTGTTTGCCGAGGCCGAGGCGAAACACTGCGGCCGCCAGGCCATGCTCAACCGGCTGTTCGAGGTTGTGCTCATCCAGATCCTGCGTGAGCTGATGCAGCAGGGGCAGGTCCAGGCGGGCATGCTGGCCGGCTTGGCGCATGAGCGATTGCGCCGTGCACTGGTCGCGATGCACGAATCGCCTCAGCGCGACTGGTCACTGGCGGAGTTGGCCGGGGAGGCCGGCATGTCGCGCACCGTCTTCGCCAACGCCTTCCGCGATACCCTGGGATGTACCCCAGGCAACTACCTGCAGTGCTGGCGTATCGGATTGGCCCAGAAACGGTTGCGCCAAGGCCAGTCGCTGAAGCTGATCGCCGCAGAGGTTGGCTATGGCAGTGAGGCGGCCTTGTCGAGGGCTTTCCGCGCGCAGACCGGGATGGGGCCGAGAGACTGGCGAAAGATGGAAGCTGCGGCAAGCCCGGCAAGAGGGTGAGAACCGCTCACGGCGTTTCCACCGCGATCGTCCCTCTCACCGCTTGCTGCGGCCCGGCCAGGCAGGGCCGCAGCAAGCGGTCGAAAAAAGTCCGGTCAAGCTGCGGCTTCTGGCCCAGCCTGGGACTTCGTCTTGGCGGCGTTTTTCTTGGCTTTCGGCGTAGCGGCGACCTTCGGGGCTGCAGCACCTTCACCTGGGGTCGCCAGCTTTTTCTCCAGCGTGGCGATGCGGCGCTCGGCCTTGGCCAGGGCCTGGCGCGTTTCCTCGTGGGCGAGCTTCTCGGCGTCGACTTCGCGTGCCTGCAGGGCCGCTGCCTTCTTGCTCTCGGCTTTCAAGGCCTTCAATTCGCTCCGGGACTTCACCAGTTTCTGGAGCGCTCCGGCCGACATCTCGACCGTCCACTCACCGTCTTTGTCGGTGACGGTGTTGAACTCCACCTTGTCGGCGATGAGGAAGCCGAGTTTCTTCGGCAGCTCCACGCGGCCAGCCTCGATACGAGCGCGATCAATTTTTTTAGCCATTTTGTGCAGACATGGTTTCAGCAAACAGTTGCCGGCGCGAATGGTACATCTTGCCGTCCGTCCGGCTGCTTCGCGGGCCGCCGGGGTCTGCTCGATCTGTCAAACCGTTGCGGTCAGCTCGCGCAGCAGGCGGATTGCCAGGCCGAAGGGCTGCTCCCGCTAGCGAGCTCGAGGCACAGGGACGCCAAGCGACCGCGACATCAGACGCTCGAGCCGGCGGTCGTGGCCGTAGAGGTCGTCGGCGAAATGCGGCCTGCCGTCCTTGGGGTCGATGATGGCGGTGACGTAGTAGACGATCACCGGCACCGGCTGCTTCAGGTCCACCCGCAGCGAGGCCGATCCCGTCATGGCGGCCCGGATGCGCTCGCGCGTCCAGGCGCCGGTTTCGTCGCGCAACACCCACTCGGCCAGGCGCACCGGGTCTTCCAGCCGGATGCAGCCATGGCTGAAGTCGCGCCGGTCGCGGGCAAACAGTCCCTGCGCCGGGGTGCCGTGCAGGTAAACGTTGTGGTCGTTCGGAAAGATGAACTTGACCAGGCCCAGCGAGTTGGCCGGCCCCGGGCGCTGGCGCACCCGCAAGCGGCCCTGGCGGAGCAGGGCCAGATGCTCGGGCGTCGTCTCCACCGCCGGCGCGGTGTCGCCGCTGCCGGCGACCAGTTCCATCTGATGGCGCGCCAGATAGGCCGGGTCGCGCTGCAGGGCGGGCAGGATCTCCTGGCGCAGGATCGAAGCGGGCACGTTCCAGTAGGGCCGGAAGATCAGATAGCGCATCTCCTCGGTGAAGATCGGGGTCTGCGTCTTCAGCGCGCGCCCGACGATGACGCCCATTTCCAGCGGCGGCGGTTCGCTCGTCGCCGGGGATGGCGAGGCCCAGAGCCGGAACATCGGGATGTTCACCGCGATGAAGGGACGAGCGCCGAGGTGCGGCAGCCAGCGCAGCCGTTCCAGCGCGAGCTCGATCTGGCGCACCCGCGTGGCGAGCGGCACGTTGAGGGCGGCCTGCGTCGTCCGACCCAGCACGCCGTCGGTCGCCAGGCCGTGACGGGCCTGGAAGCGCTTCACCGCCTCGACGAGTGTCGGCTCGTAGACCTGCGTCGGCGGGCCTTCGGACGGTGTGGGCGCGAGGTCGCCGAGCAGGCGCAGGCGCCGCTGCAGCACCGCCGCGTCGGCATAGCGATCGCCCGGCCGCACCGGTGGCGAGGACGGCAAGCTTTCGTCGGCAGCCTCGGCGACGATCGTGCGGTAGTGCGCCAGCACGCTTCGCAGCTGGCGGTACTGCCACAAGGGCGGCGCCATGCCGGCCACGGCGGCGCCGAGGCGCCGCTCCCGCAAGGCGGTGTCGAGCAAAGCCGCGAAGTCGTGTTCGTGATCGCGTGAGGGCAGGCGGAATCCGAGCGACTTCGCGGCCACCCGGCCAAAGTGCAGGTGGCGCAGGTAACGCAGCATGCCGAGGCTCAGCTCGAGATCCCAGGTGGCCAGTCGGTCGGGTGCGGGTGCGGTCATCAGGTTCTCGGTGCCCCGGCCCAGGGCTTCGGCGTGGTAGTCCTCGGGGGCTAGGCCTTCGGATCGGGCGGCACCGAGCAGCGCGAGGGCCTCGCTGGCCTCGAGGCTGGGGCGGCCGGACGCGTCGAGCCAGCGCAGGCGATAGCCGTCGGGCCGGTAGAGCCGCTGCAGTTCCTCGTGTTCGCCGGGTGTTGCATCCAGGGGTGGCGGGCTCGACTGCAGCCGCTGCCGCAGCGCCTCGCCGGGGCCCTCGGCCCAGGCCGTCGTGGCCGGCGCCGAGCCTGCGGTCGCGGCAGAGGGATGCCCCGATGCCGGCACGAGGGCCGTGACCAGGGCGACGAACAGCAGGCCGCGAGCTGCGAACGCGCGCCGGCCGATCCACCGCCTCGACGGCGGGGCCGGTGTGCGGGGAAACGCCGGGCTGCGATCCTTCATGAAGGTGTCCTTGGGGCTGCGGGGGCTGCCGCGATTCTCGGCGTGTCGCCGCTTCGCGCCTTGATCTGGCGCAAGCGCTCGGGGCGGGGTGGGCGCTCGCTGAACGCAGGGCGCCGGTGGGTCTGCGGCGCGGGGGCCGCGGCTGCCTTCCACACAATTTCCAGGAAGCTTGTCTACAGTCGCTGCCAGCGGTCGGCGGCTTGGCGCCCGCCGGTGCCGACCTCTCGCAGACAAGGAAACCCATGAAACGGCTCACCCACTTCGCCCTCGTCCTGTTCACCTGCAGCCTGGCCTTCGTGTCGTCTCTCGGCGCCGCCCAGGACGGGCCGCTGCGACAGCGGCTGAAGGAGCGCTCGGCCCAGCGACAACTCCAGGCGGCCGGCCGCGATCTCGGGGCCGAGGCAGAGGCCGAGGCCCAGCTCGCGATCACGACGCCGGGCGACCACAGCTTCACGCTCCGGCACGACGGCCTGGAGCGGAAGTACCGTGTGCACGTCCCGGCTAGCTACAACCCGGCGGTGCCGGCCCCGATGTTGGTCGCCTTGCACGGCGGCGGCGGCAACATGGACTACCAGGCCGACGACGAGCGCTACGGCCTCATCACCAAGTCGGAGCAGGAAGGTTTCGTCGCGGTCTTTCCCAACGGCTACAGCAAGCGGAGGAACGGCGGCCTGGCGACCTGGAACGCCGGGGAGTGCTGTGGTGCGGCACGCGACGACGGGGCCGACGACGTCGGTTTCATCCGCAAGATGGTCGCCAGGCTCACCCGCCAGATGAACATCGACCGCGAGCGCATCTATGCCACGGGCATGTCCAACGGCGGGCTGATGTCCTACCGGCTGGCCTGCGAGATGTCGGACGTGTTCAAGGCGATCGCCGCGGTGGCCGGCACCGACAACACGCGCCGCTGCGCGCCGCAACATCCGGTCGCCGTCCTGCACATCCATGCCTTGAACGACCCCAATGTGCTGTTCAACGGCGGCGCCGGACCGGGCGGTCCGTACGACGAATCCCAGGTGACCCACTTCACGTCGGTGCCCGACACGGTCGCCAAATGGGTGGGATTGAACGGCTGCCACACCGCGCCGCGTCGTGTCCTCCAGAAGCCGGGCGCCTACTGCGAGCTGTATGCGCCGTGCCAGGGGCGGGCGCAGGTCCAGCTGTGCGTCACCGAGACCGGCGGTCATTCCTGGCCCGGTGCCCAGAAAACCCGCCACGAGCCGGCGTCGCAGGCCATCTCGGCCAACGACGTGATGTGGGACTTCTTCAAGCGCCGCTGAGCGCCGAGGAAGCCGGCACACGGTCGTGCGCCGGCCCGGGCTCACCGGGCCGGGGCCTTATCTCGGGTAGAGCAGCAGGCCGTAGGTGCGGTACAGGTCCTGGTCGGAGTTCGGCGGCCCCGTCTGCGCGGTCAGGCCTCCCTGCACCTTGACCCACACCAGGTGGTTCGCCCGGTCCTGCCAGACCCGGTCACCGGAGGAGGCGAGCATTTCGGCATGGCTGTTGGCCGGGGTGAAGCGCCGCACGTAGTCGGGCCGTGTGTCCGGGCCCCACGACTTCGGCTCCGCACGGTTGCCCCAGGACGTGAGGTAGCCGGTCGCGTCGACCGAGCCGTCGAAGCTCACGGCCAGGACGAAGGCGTCGGTGCTGCGGAAGACATTGGTGATGCTGAGCTCGATCGAGCGCGGCAGCGGCCGACCCGGGAAACGCAGCACGTAGCGACCGCCGTTGCGCGCCGCGAAGTGACGCATGTGGCCCAGCATGGTCGATGTGGTGCCGTCAGCCACGCTCCAAGTCCCGAGCGTGTTGCCCGCGCTGTCCAGCCGTGTCGCTTCGATGGGTGAGCTGAAGCTGTAGTCGCTCGGATCGAAGTCGGTCTTGTAGCTCTGGACGCCGTAGTACTCGCCGTCGCAGCTCCTGCCGTTTTTGCCGGCCGGCTCGACCCATCGGCAGTTGGCGCCCGCGGTCAGGAAGGGCAGGTCATAGACCCAGTAGTTGCCCCGGGGACCCCAGTAGCCGTGCGGATCCCACAGCGCACCGGCGTAGGTCCAGTGGCGCCGGTTGAGCGGCTGGCCGTCCATGTGGGGCGGCAGCGTGCGGTAGCCCGGCGAGCTGTTGATCAGGCGGTTGTTGGCGTTGCGCGCCGGCCCCTTGTCGACGCCCATCAGGTAGTAGTCGTCTGTCTTGAACACACCGCTGGACTTGCCCTCGACAAAGGGGAAGTTGACGGCGGTGTTGTCGTGCATGTTCAAGGCCGAGTGGTAGCTCGCGAAGGCGGCGGGCGGCTCGTTGGACGGATACGGCGTCCTGTCGTTGAGGCTGGTGCCGATGACCAGGGCGCGCATCAGGTCGCCGGACTGCACGGCGCCGGCGAAGTGCGTGCCGACGTTGTCGGCCGTGACCCATTCGACATACTGCGGGTTGACCGCACGGTTGCGGTAGGCGCCGCCCAGGTTCTTGTAGGAGGTGATGCGCTTGAGCGTGAAGGGCAGGCGCGGGCCGCCGTCGGTGCCGTCGGCGGTGGGGATGTAGTAGTTCCCGGTCACATTGCCGGCGGCATCGATGGGCACGTGCTCGAGCAGGATGCCCGAGGCCCGCGCGCTGTGCCCGGTGTTGTTCTCGAACTGGCCGTGCGCCAGGCGGTCGGGCCGCAGCGGCACGCGGGCCGACAGCCCCAGCGGCCGGGGCGGAAAGGCCATCCAGAAGCCGTTGCCCGCGGCGTCGCCGGCGAGGTTGTTGCGCACGGTGTTGTCGGGGTTGGTCAGCCAGAAGCCGGACGGCCCGGCCTCGTGGATCTCGCCTTCGTGCACTTGCAGCCGGCGCGCGGCCGGCGGGGCGCGCATCGTCAGTGCGAGATTGCCGTCGAACACATTGCGGCGTTCCACCGCGTCTTCCAGGAAAAAGGCGTGGCCGGCGATGTCCTGGCAGATGTTATTGAGCACCTGCACGCCGTTGGTCCCGTGGACCACGATGCAGCGCTGCGCGGAGTTCCACACGCTGCTGTTGCGGATCACGTGGCCGCTGGCGTCGCCCAGCGCCTGGCCCTGCTCGTTGTAGCTGAGCATGTGCCAGTGGAAGGGGTAGCGGCCGACCGTGCCGGCCTGGCCGGCGCGGCGAATCTCGACGCCGTCGACCACCACCTTGGACGCGAGGTTCATGATCATCACGTGCACGCCGAAGCCGCTGTTGCGCCAGGCCTCATCGTCCGGTGCCTGAATGACGATGTTGCGGCTGAGATTGCCGACGGCCGCGCGCTCGTCCAACTCGGTGGGGGCCGGGCTCGCCGGCGGTGTGTAGGCCGGGTCTTCCGAGAGGCTGATGCCGGTGGCGGTGACGTACTGCAGCTTGCCCCAGCGGAACTTCGCCAGTGGCGTGCCCAGCGTCAGCTGCTGGCCGTTGGCGGCCGACACCGTGAGGCGCTCGGTGGCGGTTTGGCCGTAGTAGTCGGTCGGTGCGACCGCGATGGTGTCGCCCGGTCGCCAGCCCGACAGGGTGTCCTGGAGCCTCAGCGCGGTGGCACCGGCGTCGGCATGGTCGCCCAGCCGGGTCCAGGCGGGCCGGGGCGCTGCGCCATGGATTTCCAGCCGGCCGCCGCGCACGTTGATCCCGCGCGAGACGCCGTCGTTGGGTGTCGTGGGCGCGCCCGTCAAGGTGATGGTGGCCTGGTGGGTGTACGGCGCTGCGGCCGTGCCGATCTCCAGCGCACCGGTGACGTCGATGTATCCCGCCGTCAGCGCGACGTTCTTGCGTGCGAAGCGCAGCGTGCCTTCGACATGCAGGCTGGCAAGCCGGGGTGTGTCGATGTCCAGCGTGATGACCTTGCCCGCGGGGATCACCACCGGGGCGCCGGCCGGCGGCAGCGTGCCGCCCCAGGTGCTGGGGCTGGACCAGGGGAGGGACCCGTCGACGACGGGCTGAGCGGGTGTCGGTGTGGGGGCGGGTGTGGCGGGTGAGGGGGTCGTCGGTGCAGGGCCGGCAGGGGCGGGTGTTGCGGGTGCCGGTGAGGGGCCGGCTGTGGTCGCCGGTGGATCTGCCGACTGGCCGTCACCGCCTCCACCGCAGGCGCTCAGGACTGTCGCCAGGAACAGGGCCGTCAAGGTGCCCGGAATCCGGGACCGCTGTGGCGCGGGTGCCGCTGAAATCATCATGCCCTCACTCCGTGGTAGTGCTGTTGGGTGGCGCCGCACAACCGCGGCGCCCCGGCCTGTTTCTTTCGCCCGAGAGGCTCGGGCGATGGCGGCCTGCCGTGTGCGATGCGATTGCATCGGCCCGGCGAAACAGCGTCAATGGGACCGCGAGCAACCTGATGTAAAGATTGCCCTTGCGTCTGCATGCGCTGCGGAACCTTCAGGGTCCTGCGGGCGCCGCCTCCGCGACGGCCCAAAGGCCGCGAGCGGTACGGCACTGCTGGCCGTTCCAGTCCTTCTGGCAGGACTCGCGGATCAGCCCGCACATGGCCTCGCCGCTCGCACGCAGCTCACGGTAGGTCTTCGCATCGATGGCGCCGACGCCGGCCACGAACACGATTTCCGCGCTGGCGCTCACGGAAGGGCCGGACATCACGCTGCAGGCGCTCTTCAGCATGGCGGCCATGCAGGCCTGCTCCATGCGCGCCAATTCCTCGGCATTCACCTGGTCCTCGGCCGAGCGGGCGCCACAGCCGGCGAGAAGGAGGGCGCTGACGAGCGCAGCGGCGACAGGGAGGCGTTTCATGGCGGAAGGTCGGGGCTGGAAAGGGCCGAGGGCTGGCAGCTCATGGCAAGCCGAGCACAACATGGGTCAGTTGGATCCGATGTGAACATCGGAAGAGGAGGGCACGGACGGGGGCCGGGATGGGCGGTCCATCGCGAGGTGCCGGCGGTCCTTCGAAAAAACTGCAAACCGCTACAACATCTTGAAGCGGACCGAGGCCATGGGGATTGCGGCAACCGGTGGCTCTCCCCTAGATTCACGGAGCGGCTGCTTTCCGCTGGCCGTTGGGAGCGTGGGTATGACTTTCGTTCGCAAACTGCTTGCCGTCTTCACGGTACTCGGGGCCTTCGCGGCGCACGCGGACGTGCGTGTGGACGCATCAGGGGTGAACAACACCTACCCCTTTGATCTCGGCGAGAACGAGTGGTCGCGGATGCGCTACCAACAGCTGTATGCCGCCGAGGCTTTCCGCTCGTCCTCTCCCCTGACGATCACCGGGCTGCGCTTCGCGGTGGCGGAAGACGGTTTCGGCAGACCCTTTGATGCCGTGCTGGACAGCCTGGTCATCAGCCTTTCGACCTCCGACAAAACGCCGTCTTCTCTGTCGACCAGCTTCGCGGAGAACCTCGGACCGGACGCCGCTGTCGTCTTCGAAGGGCCGATTCGCCTGAGCAGCCGAGGCCCCGGGAACGCTCCTCCGGTGTTCGATGTTGTCATCCCGTTCAAGCGCAGTTTTGTCTACGATGCAGCGGCCGGCGACCTGCTGCTCGACATTCAGAACAACAACGACGTCATCACGTCCCCTTTCCGCGCCGGGTTCACGCCGCTGCTGGGCCGCGTGTACGGTGAGCCCGGCAACAGCTGGGTGGACGCCGGCTACGGGCTGGCCACCGAGTTCGTGACCACCGTGGTGCCTGAACCGCAGAGCGACCTCATGGTGGGACTGGGTCTCGCCGCCATCGCCACCGTGGTCGCCCGCCGTCGGCCGGCGGCTCGGCAAGCCGTGTAGCGGGGCGTCGCTGCCCATCCACTGGGCGGCCGGCTGGATGCCCTCATGACCCGTTGGGCGTCGCCCTGCACCATCACCCAGCTTACCCTTTCATTCGGCGCGATCAGGGAACGCGTCTGCGGGCGCCCGGGGCGATGACATGCCGCCGCCTGGGCCGGCAGACGCGCTGCAGCGCCGCTTCGGGAAGGACAAGGCAATGGCACTCCAGACTCAAGTGGCTGCCCGGGACAGGCGCCAGGACAAAACGGCCAAGCGCCGGCTCTGTGCCACACGGTGCTTGTCCTCGCTTGCCGTGTTCCTCGGCGCCTGCGGTGGTGGCGGTGACGACATGAACGGAGGCGGTGCGCGGGGGCCCTCGTCGGCGATGCCTGGCGGCACCCTGGAGCGTGTCGCGATCGTCCGCCCGGGACCGTCCAACACCGGCGTGCCCGCCGGCACGCAGCTGGTGCCCAGCGGCCCGCTCAGGATCACCACGCCGGACCAGGTGATCGACCGGCTCGACGTCGCAGGGTGCGTCAACGTGATGGCGCCCCGGGTGAAGATCCGCCGCACGCGCATACGATGCGGTTCGTACTACCCGGTGCGGGTGTTCGACGGCGCGAGCCTGACGATCGAAGACAGCGAAATCGACGGCAGTTCGGCCGCTGGCAAGGCGACCTCGGGCATCGCCTTTGGCAACTATGTGGCCCGGCGCGTCAACATCCACGGCACGGCGGACGGGGTCAAGGCGCAGGGCAATGTGCTGCTGGAACTCTCGTGGATCCACGATCTCTACCTCGCTCCCGGCGATCACGCCGACGGGGTGCAGTCGACGGGCAACAGCACCAACGTCACGGTGCGGAACAATTTCATCGATATCCTGGACCACGGCAGAGGGCACGGCGGCAACCCCAACAGTTGCTTCCAGGTAGGGACCGAGCAAGGGGGCAACTCCAACTGGACCATCTCGGGCAACTGGCTCTATGGCGGCGGCTGGGTGATCAATGTGAATTCGGGCCCGGGGACGAACGACCGCATCATCAACAACCGGTTTGGGCGTGGCGTCTTGCCCTCGGGCCAAAGGTACCCAGTCCATGGGCCGATGGTGTTGTACGGCGACTGGACCAAGTCCGGCAATGTGTGGGACGACACCGGAACGCCGGTGGCCATTGCACCGGCGCAGCCCTAGGGGGGCTGGCCGGTGTGCTGCTGGCCGGTGTTCAAGCCGAGGACCCGGCCTTCGATCTCGATCACATTTGGACAAGGTTTTCTTCCGCAAATCCGGCGCCGCCGACCTTCAGGTTTTGCCTCACTGGGAATGAGTTCTGCTCGCACTCCCGGGTGTGCTCCGCATATTCTCGGCGCCGGCAGCAGGAGCACGTCATTGGCTTGCCAGCGCAGAAAGGAGATCTCCATGAAGGTCCATGAAGCGATGACGAGCGATGTCCTCCTCGTCAGCCCCCAGCAGCCCATCAGCGAGGCCGCCCGGATGATGGCGGACCGCGACATCGGCGCCTTGCCTGTCGGCGAAAACGACAGGCTGGTGGGAATGATCACTGACCGGGACATTGCCGTGCGGGCCGTCGCCGAAGGGTTCGGCCCGGACACGAAGATCGCGGAGGTGATGTCCCGCGAAGTGAAGTACTGCTTCGAGGATGACGACCTCGACGATGTGGCGTCGAACATGGGCAAGATCCAGGTTCGGCGCCTGCCGGTGCTGAGTCGCGAGAAGCGACTGGTGGGCATCGTGGCCGTCAGCGATCTCGTGCAGGGCCAGGACGCGAGGGGCATCGGCAAGGCAGTGGCCGGCATCTCCACGCCGGGCGGCGCGCATTCACAGACGGCGCACTGAAGATTCAGGGTGCCCGGCCACGTGCCGGGCACGATCCCCGACCGGCCGCGACGCCAGGTCAACCCACAAAAAAGCCCCGCGAGGCGGGGCTTGATCTCCCGGCAGGGGCGTTGAGGAAAGACCCCCGACCGTTCCCCTGCTGCTTGTCGTCGTCGATCAGGCAATCACGCGCTTCGGTGCGGTGCGGACGTGGGTCGCATAGAGCGTCAGCCCGGTGAACGAGAGGCCGCCGACCAGGTTGCCCAGCACCGTCGGGATCTCGTTCCAGATGATGTAGTCCATCATCGAGAACTTGGCGCCCGTCAGCAGCCCGAACGGGAACAGGAACATGTTCACCACCGAGTGCTCGAAGGTCATGTAGAAGAACAGCATGATAGGCATCCACATGGCGATCACCTTGCCACCCACGGTGGTGGAGATCATCGCACCGACGACGCCCGTCGACACCATCCAGTTGCACAGCATGCCGCGGATGAAAAGCGTCAGCATGCCGGCCGCACCGTACTCCGCGTAGCCCAGCGTGCGCGACTCGCCGATGACCGAGATGGCCGCGCCGACCTTGCCCGGGTCGGTGCTGAAGCCGAAGGTGAAGACGATGGCCATGAGCAGCGCGACCGTGAACGCGCCCGCGAAGTTGCCGATGAAGACCAGCCCCCAGTTCTTGAGCACTCCGCCTACCGTGACGCCGGGCCGCCGGTCGATGAGCGCCAGCGGTGTCAGCACGAAAACGCCGGTGAGCAGGTCGAAGCCCAGCAGGTACAGCATGCAAAAGCCTACCGGGAACAGGACCGCGCCCAGCAGCGGCTGCCCCGTCTGCACATTGATCGTGACCGCGAACACGGCTGCCAGCGCCAGGATGGCCCCGGCCATGTACGCGCGGATCAAGGTGTCGCGCGCCGCCATGTAGATCTTGGACTCGCCGGCGTCGACCATCTTGGTGACGAATTCGGAAGGAACGAGGTAGGCCACTTTGTTGTCTCTCTCTCAGTAGGGATCTAGTTCGGGTTTGCCGCGGGCACCAGGGGTCAGACCGCCACGAGGACGGTGTCGTTCTCGATGCGCACCGGGTAGGCGGTGACCGAGTTCTCCGGTGCTTCGAGGCATTCGCCGCTTTGCAGGTCGAAGTGGTGCTTGTAGAGGGGCGATGCGACGACGATGCGCTCGCCCACGTTGCCCACCAGGCCGCGCGACAGCACGCTGGCCTTGGCGTTCGGGTCGAAGTTGTCGATCGCGTAGATCTCGCCGCGGCCCTTCACATGGAACACCGCCACGTGGCGCTTGTTGACCAGCGCGCACACGCCGGTGTCGGGAAGGATGTCGTCGATGGAGCAGACGGGGCTCCACTGGGGGGCGTCGTTGCGGTTCATGGTGTGGCTCCTTCTCGGTCGGGACGTTCAGGCAGGTTGATCGGCGAGGTCGCGGGCCGCCGCAGCGCGCTCTTCGGGCGCGGCCGGGCGGATCTGCCCGCGCTCTTCCACGAAGATCACGTGATGGTCGGGCTGGTCGCTGTTGACGAACTGGCGGAAGCGCTTGCGCACCTCCGGGTTGGTGACCGCGGTTTTCCACTCGCAGGCATAGGTGTCCACCACGTGCTGCATCTCGGCCTCCAGCTCGGCGGCCAGGCCCAGCTTGTCTTCGACGATCACCTCCTTGAGGTAGTCCAGCCCGCCTTCCAGGTTCTCGCGCCACACGCTGGTGCGTTGCAGCCGGTCGGCGGTGCGCACATAAAACATGAGGAAGCGGTCGATGTAGGCGATCAGCTGCTCCTTGCTGAGGTCGGAGGCGAGCAGTTCGGCGTGGCGCGGTTTCATGCCGCCGTTGCCGCAGACATAAAGGTTCCAGCCCTTGTCGGTGGCGATCACGCCCACGTCCTTGCCCTGGGCTTCGGCGCATTCGCGGGTGCAGCCCGACACGCCGAACTTGATCTTGTGGGGCGCGCGCAGGCCCTTGTAGCGGTTCTCCAACTCGACCGCGAGGCCCACGCTGTCCCCCACGCCATAGCGGCACCAGGTGGAACCCACGCAGGACTTCACGGTGCGCAGCGACTTGCCGTAGGCGTGGCCCGACTCGAAGCCGGCGGCGATCAGCTCTTCCCAGATCGACGGCAGCTGCTCGACACGCGCACCGAAGAGGTCCACGCGCTGGCCGCCGGTGATCTTCGTGTACAGGCCGTACTTCTTGGCGACCTGCGCCACGGCCATCAGGCCGTCGGGCGTCACCTCGCCGCCGGGCATGCGGGGCACGACCGAGTAGGTGCCGTCCTTCTGGATGTTGCCCAGGAAGTAGTCGTTGGAGTCCTGCAGCCGGGCATGGTCCTGGTTGAGGATGAAGTCGTTCCAGCACGACGCGAAGATGCTGGCCGCCACCGGCTTGCAGATGTGGCAGCCCAGGCCCTTGCCATGGCGGGACAGCAGGTCGTCGAAGCTGCGGATGCCCTCCACCTTGATCATGTGGAACAGCTCCTGGCGCGAGTAGGCGAAGTGCTCGCACAGGTGGTTGTTCACCGCCAGGCCGCGCTTTTTCATCTCGACCTTCATGATCTGCGTCACCAGCGGAACGCAGCCACCGCAGGACGTGCCCGCCTTGGTGCAGCTCTTGAGCTCGCCGATGGCCGTGACGCCGTTGCCCACCGCCTCGCAGATCTGGCCCTTGGAGACGTTGTTGCAGGAGCAGATCTGCGCCGAGGCCGGCAGTGCATCGGGGCCGAGCCCGGGCTTGGCCTTGCCGTCGCTTTGCGGAAGGATGAGGAATTCGGGCGACTCGGGCAGGTCGATGCCGTTGAGCATCATCTGCTGCAGCGTGCCGTATTCGTTGGCGTCACCCACCAGCACGGCGCCCAGCAGCTTCTTGCCGCACTCAGAGACGACGATCTTCTTGTAGACCTGCTTGCGCTCGTCGCTGAACTGGAAGGAGCGGCTGCCGGCGGTGGCGCCCATGGCGTCGCCGACGCTAGCGACGTCCACGCCCATGAGCTTGAGCTTGGTGCTCATGTCGGCACCCTTGAACTGCGCGGACTCGCCGGCCAGATGGCGCGCTGCCACACGGGCCATGTCGTAGCCGGGCGCGACGAGGCCGAAGATCTGGCCGTTCCACAGCGCACATTCGCCGACGGCGTAGATGTCGGGGTCGCTGGTGAGGCAGTGGTCGTCGATCTCGATGCCGCCGCGCGGGCCGAGGGTGAGGCCGGCCTGGCGTGCCAGCTCATCGCGCGGGCGGATGCCGGCGGAGAACACCAGCATGTCGGTTTCGAGGTGCGTACCGTCGGCGAAGACGAGACGGTGGCGCGCCTGCTCCCCGTCGACGATCTGCACGGTGTTCTTCTGCGTGTGCACCTGCACGCCCAGGTCCTCGATCTTCCGGCGCAGCATGGCGCCGCCGGCGGCGTCGACCTGCAGGGCCATGAGGCGGGGCGAGAACTCGACCACGTGGGTCTGCAGCTTCATGTCGCGCAGCGCCTTCGCGCATTCCAGGCCCAGCAGGCCGCCGCCGATGACCACGCCGCTCTTGGAGCGCGCGCCGCATTCGAGCATGGCTTCGAGGTCTTCGATGGTGCGGTAGACGAAGCAGTCCGGGCGGTCCTTGCCCGGCACCGGCGGCACGAAGGGGTAGGAGCCGGTGGCGATCACCAGCTTGTCGTAGCTCAGGGTTTCGCCGCTGCCGACGGTGACGGTCTTGGCCGCGCGGTCGATCGCGGTGGCGCGGGCATTGAGCTGGAGCACCACGTTGCCGCGGTCGAAGAAGCCGGGCTCCACCAGCGACAGTTCGTCAGCCGACTTGCCGGAGAAAAATTCCGACAGGTGGACGCGGTCGTAGGCCGGGCGCGGCTCCTCGCAGAGCACGCTGACGTGCGCGCCTTGAGGCATCGCTTCCTGCAGGCTCTCGAGAAACTTGTGGCCCACCATACCGTGGCCGATGACGACGATCTTCATGGAATGACTTGTCCTAATGCGGGGGGACGGGCGGATTCGCCAAGGCCGGGGCACAGGTCGAGACGGCGCCCTGCGGTGAGGACGTGCAACGGCTGCGCTGAGCCTGAGGCAAAGGGACCCGGCGGGACCAGCATCGGAGCACCTCGTTGTGTCGGGGCCGCACTTCGGCGTGCGGCGTGATGCTGATCACGAGGCGGCACGCGGGGGCGCGCCCGGCTCGGGTGGATCCCTTACTGCAAGGCCTGTGCCAGACGCGGCGGGGCACCGCGGGGCATCCCCGGGCGCGTTGGCGCGTCCATTTGAGGAAATGAGCACTGCGATGGAGCGTCAGACGCGCGCAGCGCACCGAGTTGGCGCATGCGCGTCGCCGCGCCCCGGGACATCGCGGCCGCGAGGGCTGCTGCGCGATTTAGACGCCGGCCTTGGCGAACACCACCACCGACACCCCGCGCGCAGGGCGTTCGGCGTCCGGGTTCTGGTAGGAGTGCCGTACGTTGCCTGGAAAGGCCAACACGTCGCCGGCTGCCAGCTGGAAGGCGTCACCTGCCACATGCAGCGTGATGCGGCCCTCCAGGCAGGTGAAGAACTCGCGGGTTCCGGGCAGGTGGGGCGTGCCGGCCATCACGGCGCCGGGCTGGAAGTCCATCACGCTCATCATCTCTTCGGGCACCGGCTCGGGCAGCAGGTCGCGCTCGACCACACCGCGTCCGCGTTGCCGTGAGCCGACGTCCCGCGCGAGCCAGTGCCTCACCTTGGCGCGCGGCGCGGCCAGCAGTTCATCGATCGGCACCTGCAGGGCGGAGGCCACCTTCACGAGTACCGCCAGCGAAGGGTTGGACTCGCCCGATTCGAGGTTGGCGATGGTGGAGCGCGGCAGCCCGGACAGGCCGGCCAGGCTTTCTTGCGTGAGCTGCCTGACCTGGCGCAGGCTGGCCAGGTTGCGTGCGAGGTGGGCACTCGGCGTGTCGGGCGGGGCGCGATGCGCCGGGGGCTTGTCCATCGTCTCGAACTTTTGCCAATGGCCTGGACACGGCGCTCGGTGGGCGGCACCGGCCTGCCTACGCTGAAGCCTGTTCGAACTTCTCATGGAACAGGAGCACAAGATGGACGCAGGATACAAGAGTCGCAGAGCGCCGTCGGCCGCAGCCGGCCCGCAACTCCCCCGGATCGCGATCACGGGCGGCACGTCCGGCCTGGGCCTCGCCCTGCTGCGCGAGCTCCACGGTCGCGGCGCACGGCTCGCCTTCGTGGCCCGCACGGCGGCGCGGGTGGCCGCGGTGGAGGCCGAGCTGCCCGGTGTGGCGGGCATCGTGGGGGATGTGGCGGACAAGCAGGCCATCCACCCGATCGCGCTGCAGATCCTCGGCCGGCTGGGGGGGCTGGACATGCTGGTGAACAACGCCTCCAGCCTGGGGCCCGTGCCGCTGGCACCTCTGGCCGACACGGACTGCGAAGCGCTGGAGCTCGCCCTGGCCACCAATGTGCTGGGGCCCTTCCGGCTGACCAAGGCCTGCCTCGGTGCCCTGACGGCCGCCGCCCGGGCCGGCCGGGGGCCGCTGGTGCTCAACGTCTCGAGCGACGCCGCCGTCACGCCCTACCCGGGCTGGGGCGCCTATGGCGCCAGCAAGGCGGCGCTGCGGCACTTGAGCGCCATCTGGCAGGAGGAGCTCAAGGAGGAGGGGGTGTCGCTCGTCTCGCACGACCCGGGCGACATGGACACTCCGCTGCATGCGGCGGCCCTGCCCGGGGCAGACCGCTCGCTGCTCAAGCCGCCCGGGGTCGCGGCGCGGGAGGTGGCCGACCTGCTGTGGGGACGTTGGGAGCATGCGCAGGGAGTCGCTGCATGATCGCCGCACATCTGCCCATCCAGCGCCCCGCTGACGCCCGCCTGCTGGTCATTGGATCGCGCGGAGCCGTGTGGGAACTGCCACGGCGCCGGCTGAGCGAGTTGCTGCGGCGGGGCGACCTGCTGGTGGCCAACGATGCGGCCACCTTGCCGGCCAGCTTGCAGGGACGGCATGTGGCCAGCGGTCGCGCCATCGAAGTGCGGCTGGCAGGGCGCGACAGCCTGGCTCCTGACGAGGTGCGCCGGTTCACGGCGGTCGTCTTCGGCGCCGGCGACCACCGACTGCGCACCGAGGACCGTCCCCCGCCACCCGCCTTGAGGCCGGGCGACCGCCTGCAGCTGGGGCCGCTGTCTGCGCGCGTCGCGCGCCTGCTGGCGCATCCGCGGCTGATCGACTTGCAGTTCGACGGCACGCCGGCGCAGGTGTGGGCCGGGCTCGCCCGGCATGGCAGGCCGGTGCAATACGCTCATGTGCCGGCGCCGCTGCGACTGTGGGACGTATGGACCGCCTTCGCTGCGCCCCCGGTGGCGTTCGAGGCGCCCTCGGCCGGCTTCGCGCTGGACTGGGCCACGATCGCGGGGCTGCGCAGGCGGGGCGTGGGCTTCGCCACGCTGACGCACGCCGCAGGGCTGTCGTCCACCGGCGATCCCGTGCTCGATGCCCGTCTGCCCCTGGACGAGGCCTACCACATTCCGACGGAGACGGTGCTCGCCATCGAGGCGACTCGTCGCCGCCTCGGGAGGGTGGTCGCGATCGGCACGACGGTCGTGCGGGCGCTGGAACATGCCGCCGGGGAGGATGGCCGCGTGCGGCCCGGGGCCGGCACCGCCACCCAGCGCGTGGGGCCGCACAGCCTCCTGCGTGTCGTCGATGCCTTGCTGTCCGGCACCCACGAGCCCGGCACCAGCCATTACCAGCTGCTGCAGGCTTTCACGGATCCCGCGACGTTGCAACGCGCGGACGAACTGCTGGAGCGGCGCGGCTTCAGGACGCATGAGTTCGGCGATTCCTTGCTCGTCTGGCGCCGCGCCGGGAGCCGCAGTACGGCGCGTGTGCTAAGCCGCGAGGACCTCGTTGCCCCGGTCGTCGACGCAGTGCATCCGCACCTGACCCAGGTGTAGCCGCAGGTCGGCGATGCCGCTGCCCGGTAGGGCCGCCGTCATGGCCGTGGGCATCAAGCTGCGGTGCGAGCATCGCGGGCCACTCGGCAAGGCGCTCTCCTTCGTGCCAGTCGCTCAACCACGGGTGCAGTCGCAGGCACTCAGGCAACGAGGCGCCACGCAGCCCGCGTCGCCCCAGGTAGCACATCACCGGGTCGCCGTGGCTGAGCGGTGCGGGCTGTGTCCCGATCATTGCCTTGTTCATCACAATCCCCGCTTGCGCGCAGAGCCAGACGGCGCAGCGGCCTGGGGTGGCGCCGACCGCCCAGGCGCTGAAGCGGTCGATGCGCTTGGCCGGCACAGCCAAGGCGACAGCCGGAACGTGCGCCGCAGCGCCTGCAATTCGTCAATGCGAGAAGTGGTGAAGCGCTGGCCGGTGCGCACTTCCAGGGCGCGAAGCGCCACAGCGCGCGCCAAACCGGGACCGATTGCTGTCGCGAGGACATAGGAGACCGCCCCCCCGAGCAGCGGCAGCACCAGCCACACCACCGCACCGCGGTCCCAGCCGCCAAGCTGCAGCAGCAGCGGCAGGTTGAGGCCGACAGCGGACAGGAACGCCACCGTTCCCATTCGAGGCGATGCGCCTGCAGCGGGAGCGGGACGGATATGGTGGCGCTGCAGGTCCACCAGTTCGGCCAACGCTATGGGCACCCCGTCGCGTTGTACCCTCAGTCGGCGGCGCTCTCGGGCAAACCCGATCGCAATGGACCCGATCGTCAGGGCAAGGCTGGATCCGATGGCGAGACCATGCAAGTCCGGACGATGGAGGCGCCAGGTGACGCCGGTCGCACATCCGACCAGGAAGCTGCCGAAAAAAATCAGCGCCAGCGGTATCGACCAGAACGCCTCGGTGGGCGAGTAGGTTGCACGGTACTTGAGGTACAGCCCCGCTGCCAAAAACAGCAGACCACTGGCGGGCGCCAGTGCGGTCAGAGTCCCCGAGTCGAGCACGATGGCCCACATGAGCGGCACCACCAGTGTGCCGCCCACCACCATCGCTAGCGGCAGGCTTTTGAGCGTATTCAGATCGTCAGGCGGTCTCACGGCTTAGCCCCCAGGACATTTCGTGCTTCGCGCTCGGCAAAATCGGCGCCGCCGTGCTGGTTCCATAACACCTGGACGGCAATGCCTGCGGCCAGCCCGATCAGGACCAGGGGGGCACCGACGATCGACAGCCCGGCCCACCCGGCAATCGCCACTGCGAGCGGCACACTGGCGACGCTCGCGGCCAAGCCGGCCGCGTTGCCGCTTTGGTTGCGGGCCGAGCTGATGAGGAACTTATGCGTGTCGAACGAGCGGAAGCGGCGCTGACCGGCCGCGTCAATGTCGAACTCCACACTGTTCCAGGCGTCCAGTGCCGCGGTGGGAGCGAACGTGACCAGGCCCGTGCCGACCTTGCCCGTTGCCCAGCCCATGCTGCGGGTCCACCGGGTTTCTGCGGCCACGACACCCGCACTGCGCATTTGCTGTCCCGTGGGGTTGGCCCAGCGCGTCGAATGCACCGTGCCCTTCGCGTTGGAGCGCCAGGACGCGAAGCCCGCGATCGGCGTGGCGACGGTGACGGGCAGCCCGCGAATGCGCAACCTGAGCCGCGGACGGCCTTTGCCCTGGTTGGCGTTGTACAACTCGATGAAGCTGTTGATGCGTATGGTTCGGGCGGCACCGGACGCGATCTGCTGCGCGCCGGCCGCCAAGCGCGAGGCGGTCTGTCCCTGCATGCCGAGATAGGCTGCGGTCTGCGCTGCGCCCAGGGCGTTGCCCACCACGTTGCCGGGGCCGACCGTCGCCGCTCGCGTCTCGGACCCCAGGCCGTTGCCGCCCCACTGGCCGAACAGGTAGTCGTGCAGCCACGGCGGCAGGTCATTCTCCGGCCGCGGGCCGGGTCGGGCCGGGGCAGGCCGGGACGGGGCGGTCATGCTCGGCACCGCGGCCACCGAGTCCCAGGTGCGCAGGGAGTCCAGGACACTCGGCTGCTGGGCGATCAGCCGGCGCAACAGTTCCTGGCCGACCGGCGTATCCAGGTCGAAATCACCGTTGAGGTGCTCGGTGCTCACGTCCCAGCCGTCCGCCCGGCAGACACCAACCGTGCCAGGTGGAACCGGCCGCGCCGCGACGTCGCGTCGGTGCTCCTGCACCTTGAACTTGAACTGTGCGGCTTCCTGCTGGGCCGCCCGCTGCGCGCCAGTTGTCATCGTCTTGCCTCCCTGTCGCCACGTCCGGTTGCAGCGCCACTGTAACCAGCCAAGCCGGCCCGGACAGGCCAGGTTCCCGCGAAGAATCGCAACAGCAGGAAACAGGTGCACTGGCCGGCGGGAGACGGCCCCAGGCCGCCCGTAAGATCCGGGCCGACAAACCAAGTACAGGTGACAGGGAGTTGCCATGACCGGGTTTACACCGTCCGAACGGGAATCTTTGGTCGCAGAAGCTGGCGATGCGGCGCTGCCGACCGCCAGCGCCGCCGACCTGCTGGGCACGGCCGCCACAGCCGCCGATCTGGCCGGGTTGTCCTCCTCACCCCACCTTGCACAGGCTGCACAAGCGGCGCAGCTGCTGCAGCAGGCGGGGGCCGGCCTGACGGCATTCGATGCGCCCAGTGCGCAGAGCGCCGCCGTGACACCGCCCTTCAACACAGCTGCACCCACGCCGGCTTTCGACGCTGCCGCCGCTGCACCGCCCACCTTTACCCCGGCTGGCAACACCGAGACGGTGCTGCGCGCGCCCGACCCGGCGCCGGTGACGACGTTCGCGCAGCAGATCCCCGTGTTCGACCTGCCTTCGGCCTTCACGCCACCGGACTTCCAGGACAACCGGCGCCTGTTCCAGCTGTTTACGCTGCTACCGGCCGACAAACGGCTGTTCCTCGACAGCTTGAGGGGCTACGAGGAACTGAGCGCCCCTTTTGAGTTCGACCTGCGCCTCGCCTCCCTCAATGCTTCGATCGAGTTGAAGGAACTGATCAGCAAGCCCATCGCCGTGGGCGTGCGACAGAGCGATGGGACACAGCGCTACATCCACGGCTACGCCAAGAGCTTCGCCTTCGAGATGAGCGACGCCGGCTGGGCGTACTACCGCGCCACCGTGGTGCCGTGGACCCACTTCCTGACCCTGCGACAGGACAGCCGCATATTCCAGAAGAAGCGCGTCCCGGACATCCTCGAAGAGGTGTTCAAGGAGTATGGTTCCGCCGCCGACTTCGAGCTGCGTCTGTCGCGCAGTTATGAGCCGATCGACTTCATCGTGCAGTACCAGGAAAGCGACTTCAATCTGGTCTGCCGGCTGATGGAGCGCGAGGGCATCACGTTCTACTTCGAGCACCGGCTGGACGGCCACAAGCTGATCCTGACGGACGACACCTTGATGGCGGCGCACTGCGCCCCCTTGCCCACCTACCCGAGCATCGAGTTCAACGGTGGCGATCGGGTGGCGGCCGCCGACTGCGTGAGCCAGCTCCAGGCCGTGCGCGAGCTGCAGCCCGGCAAGGTGACGCTGGACACCTATGACTACCAGTCGCCGCGCGGCATGCGGGTCGCCGAAGTGCCGACCGTTGCCAACCAAGGCGAGGCGCCGCGCTTGGAGGTGTACGACGGCACGCCCGGCTATGCCTACAAGGACCGGAGCGACGGCGAGCGCTACGCGCGGCTGCGCATGGAAGGCTTCGAGGCCCGCGCCAAGTATTTCGCCGGCAGCAGCGATTGCCCGGACTTCACACCGGGCTTCACCTTCGCGCTGACCGGGCACTTCTGGTTCGACCCGCTCAAGCCCGAGGAAGACCGGCTGCTGTTGGTGCGGGTCGAACACCAGGGGCGCAACAACATCGTCGCAGAGGACGGCGCCATCTACAGCAACCAGTTCACCTGCCAGCGCCACAAGGTCGCCTTTCGGCCAGAGGCGCGGCATAGCAAGCCCGTCATCCCCGGACTGCAAAGCGCAGTGGTCACCGGGCCGCCGGGGCAGGAAATCTGGACGAATGAGCACGGCTGCATCAAGGTCCGCTTCCACTGGGACCGCCGGGCTCGTTTCGATGACAGCAGCTCGTGCTGGATTCGCGTGGCGCAGCCCTGGGCTGGGCAAGGTTGGGGCACAGTGGCGATCCCCCGCATCGGGCAAGAGGTGGTGGTCGGCTTCATGGAGGGCGATGCGGATAGGCCCTTGGTCCTCGGGAGCCTGTACAACTCCGACATGCCGCTGCCCTACCAGCTGCCGGCCGGTGCGCACATGATGGGGTTCAAGAGCAACTCCACGCCGGGCGGCGGCGGGTTCTGCGAGATGGTCATCCACGATCAGGCCGGCAAGGAACTGATCAACATCCATTCGCAGAAGGACATGGTGACGACGGTGCAAAACAACCAGGCCACCGTCGTCAATGGGCCGCAGCAGACCACTACCGTCACCAAGGGCCTGAAGGTCACGAAGGTCCACAAGGCGATCCAGGTCGAGTCCGAGACCGAGCACATCCACGTCAAGGCCAGCACCTACATCACGCTGGAGGTCGGCAAGAGCACGATCACGATGGACAAGAACGGCAACATCCACATCAAGGGCACCGCCATCACGGTCGAAGGCGACACCATCACGTCCACCGCCACCGGCATGCACGACATCCAGGGCGCGCCAATCCACCTGAACAAGTAACACCCCGGAGGCCGGCCGCTGCACTCACGGGCCTGGCCTTCTCTTGCCCCTTTCCGCCCCCCTTTGCTTATGGACGACGTCACCTACTGGATCAACGAAGGCAGCTTCGCGTTGCCCAGCGGCTTGATCGACCGCACCACGAACATCTTTGTGCCGGCGAACACCGAGGTGCAGCCGAACCTGAACGTCAGCCGCGACAACGCCGAGGCCGACGAGGACGTCGCGGCCTACGTCAACCGCCAGCTCGCCATCATGAAGCAGAAGCTGCCGGGGTATCAGATGCGCCAGCGCAACGCTGTGCAGCTCGGGCAAGGCGACAGCGCCGTACCGGGCGAGCAGGTTGAAGCCCAGTACAAGAACGGCGGGCGACCGGTGTTCATGCGTCAAGCGGCGTTTCTGCTGCCTGCGGGCACCAAGGTGCTCGTCTTCTCGGCCAGCAGCCCCAAACCGCTGGGTGCGGCCTTCGATGCCGAATGGGCAACGCTGCTTGCCAGCTTCGTGCCGCGGGTGATCGAAGCGGCGGAGCCCGGCGGGGATAACCCAGGCCCATCGACTTAGACCCCGCTGTACCACGAGAAAACACGAATTCCAGGGAGGCACAGATGTTCGAGGCAGCGAGGCTCGGCGATCCGATCAGCCACAGCAGCGCACTGGCGGGCTTCTTGGTCGGCGCCGTCATCGGCATCGCCTTGATCGCCGCGGTGGCCTTCGCCACCTTCACCTGCGGTTTCGGTGCCGCCTTGCTGGCGGGTCTGGTCGCCGGGGTGGCGGCGACCGGCATCCTGTCACTCGGCGAGGCGATAGGCGCCATGTTCCGCTCCACCACCGGCAAGATCACGCGCGGCTCGGAAGACGTGTTCATCAACAGCCGCAATGCCGCCCACGTCCAGCGCAGCACGGTGGTGTGCAGCAAGCACTCGCCGCTGCCCCTGGTTGCCGAGGGCTCCACCAACGTCTTCATCAACAGCTTGCCCGCCGCGCGCAAGGGCGACAGCACGACCTGCGGCGGCAAGGTCGAAGCCGGCTCGCGCGACGTGTTCATCGGCGGCGGCCAGCAGCGCTACCTGGAAGTGGCCGACGAGGTGCCCAAGTGGCTGCGCACGACGGTGGACTGGGCCTTTGCGCTGGCCGGTCTGGTCGGCGGCTTGGCAGGGTTGGCAAGGAAGGCCGGCAGCACCTGCCTGCGTGCCTTCGCGCCTTGCGCCGCCAAGTTCACGGCGGGCTTCGTCGCCGGCGAGCTGTTCGGACGCTACGTGGCGGCGCCTGCGATCGGCCGCGCCTGGGGCGCCCTGGTCGGCAATCCGGTGGATGTCGTCACCGGGCGCAAGCTGCTGCTCGGGCACGAAGAGGTGGACTTCGAGCTGATCGACCGGCTGCCCATCTCGGTCAGCCGCTTCTATGCGAGCGACCTGACGCACGAGGGCATGCTGGGCCGAGGCTGGGTGACCCCTTGGGAGGTGACCCTGCGCGCCGAGGGCGAGCTGATTCTCTACACCGACGCGCAAGGCCGCGACGTGCCTTTTCAAAAGGTCGAGCCGGGCCAGCAGACCTACTCAGAAGCTGAGCAGAAGTACCTCGCGTGCAGCGCGGACGGACGCTACTTCGTTTATGACCTCACCGAGACCTACTACCAGTTCGCGTCGCTGCCCGAGCAAGGCCGGGCGCCGCTGCTGCGTATCGAGGACCAACTGGGCCAGCACATCGGGTTCGAGCGGGACGAAGCGGGTCGGCTCCTGGCGGTCGCCAGCTCCACCGGGCAGCGGGTGGCCTTGCACTACGAGCATCCGCTCGGGCGGCTCACGTCGGTGGAGCGGGTGGCCGGCGGGCCGGCGGTGACCCTGGTTCGCTACGGCTACGACGAGCAGGGGCAGCTGAACAGCGTGACCGACCGCGCCGGCCACGAGGTGCGCCGCTTCGAGTACCAAGGCGGGCTGATGGTGCGCCACGTCAACGCGCTCGGCTTCGCCTGCAGCTACCGCTGGGAGACGATAGCCGGGCAGCCGCGGGTGGTGGAGCACGAGACCAGCGAGGGCGAGCGCTACCGCTTTCGCTACGACCCGGCGAACCGGGAGAGCTGGGCCGAGGACCACCTGGGCCGGAAAGCCCACTGGCGCTACGACGAGCACCGCCAAATCACCGAGTGCACGGACTTCGACGGCAGCCAGTACCGCACGGAGTACAACGAGGCGGGCCAGCCGACGAAGGTGCACCTGCCCGGCGGGCGCACCCTGGGCTTCCGCTACGACGAGCTGGGCCGCGTCATCGAAGCGATCGACCCGCTGGACCGAGGGACGACCTACCACTACCACCGCAACAGCCTGCGGCGCAGCCTGGTGGTGCTGCCGGACGGCAGCCAGTGGAAAGCGGAGTTCGACATCCTGGGCCTGCTGCAGGCCTCGACTGACCCGCTGGGGCGCAGCGAGCGCTACGAGTACCAGGACAACGGCCTGCCGCACACCCACATCGACGCCCGTGGCGGGCAGCAGAAGATGGCGTGGAACGAGCGCGGCCAGCTGCTCGCCTACACCGACTGCTCGGGCAAGACGACCCGCTACGAGTACGACGACGAGGGCCGGCTGCACAGCGCGGTCAACGCGCTGGGCGAGACAACCCGCGTGGAACACGGCGAGCGGGGCGAAGTGGTCGCCATCCATCACCCGGACGGTCACAGCGAGCGCTTCGAGTACGACGCCGCGGGCCTGCTGCGAC
Organism: Aquabacterium sp. A7-Y; assembly: GCF_026153205.1. Lineage (GTDB taxonomy): Bacteria > Pseudomonadota > Gammaproteobacteria > Burkholderiales > Burkholderiaceae_C > Caldimonas. The sequence goes on from NZ_JAPFBW010000032.1 coordinate 41,122, forward strand.
AGCACCTCGATGCTGCCGAGCACCGCACGGCGTGGCAGCGCAACGCCCGCGGCCAGGTCACGCTCTACACCGACGCAGCCCAGCGCAGCCTGAGCTACCGCTACGACGCGCTCGGTCGGCTGTGCCAGCTGACCAACGGCAACGGCGCGAGCTACCACTTCGAGTACGACACGGCAGACCGGCTGAGCAAGCAGGTCAGCGTGGACGGCATCGAAACGCACTACCGCTACACCGCTGCTGGCGAGGTGTGCGAAGTGCTCACGGTCGGGCGTGACGCCGAGGGGCGCCCGCAGCACCGCGAGCTGCACTACCAGCACGATGCCGTGGGTCGGGTGCTGCAAGCCATCAGCACGACCGCCGTGACGCGCTATGCCTATGACGAAGGGGACCGGCTGATCGAGGTCAGGCGCGATCCGACAACGGCCGGGGTCCAACTCGGGATCGCCCCCGACACCATCCGCTTCGAGTACGACGCCGCCGGGCAGTTGCTGGCCGAGCACGGCGCCAACGGCAGCGTCCGGTATGAACTGGACGAGCTGGGCAACCCGTTGCAGATCCAGCTGCCGCAGGGCCAGCACATCGACCTGCTGCGCTATGGCAGCGGCCACGTGCACCAGATCCGCATGGGCGAGCAGGTCATCAGCGACTTTGAGCGTGACGACCTGCACCGCGAGGTGCTGCGCACGCAGGGTCGGCTGACCAGTCGATTTGGCTACGACCCGCGGGGGCGGCTGCTGTGGCAGAAGGCGGATGCGCCGCCCGCGCCCCTGGGCGGCCCTGTTCACCGGCGGCAGGCCGTGCCAGCGCCGCAGTCGGCGACGCTGTGGCGCAACTACCGCTATGACGCCGCTGGCGAGCTGGTCGAGCAGCAAGACCCGCTGCGCGGCAGCACGAGATACCGCTACGACCCCTCGGGGCGCCTGCTCAATCGGCGCTCGGACATCGGGGCCGAGCAGTCGTTCGCGTGGGATGCCGCGGGCAACTTGCTGGAGGCCAACGCAGCCAAAAGCGCCGGCCTGGTGCAGGACAACCGGCTGCGCGTCTGGCAGGACTTGCGTTTTGACTACGACGCCTTCGGCAACCTGAGCCACAAGCGCAAGAGCACGTGGCGCGAACAGCGCTTCGAGTACGACGGCGAAGACCGGCTGATCGCGATCCATCAGCGCAACCATGACAGGCGCAGCGTGGTCCGCTTCGGGTACGACGCGCTGGGGCGGCGCACTGCCAAGGAGGAGCTGCGCGATGACGGCACCGGCCTGCCTGGGCACTGTGCCGACCGCACGACCTTCGTGTGGCAAGGCCTGCGGCTGCTGCAGGAAATCAAGCCGACGAGCGTGCGAAGCTACGTGTACGAGGAGAACGGGGGCTCAGGGTATGCGCCTGTGGCCCGAGTGGACCAGCTGCTCGATGCACGGGGCGGCGTGGGTGCTGACGTTGGACGGGTGTACTACTTCCATGCCGACCCAATTGGCACGCCCCAGGAGCTGACCGACGCCGCTGGCGAGCTGGTGTGGGCGGGACGCTACCAGGCCTGGGGCAAGATCGATGAGCAACTGCTACGCGATGGACTGGAACGCACTGACCAGCAGTTGCGCTACGCCGGACAGTACGAGGACAGCGAGAGCGGGCTTCACTACAACACCTTTCGCTATTACGACCCGGACACGGGGCGGTTCCTTTCTCAAGATCCCATCGGAATTGTCGGTGGCTCGAACCTGTATGCATACGCGCCCAATCCTTCACGGTGGGGCGACCCGATGGGTTGGTGCCCGCAGGTTTTGTTCGGCCAACGCCGAATTGCCGGCTCTTTTAGGCAAAACTCCGGGGCGCCGAGCTATATTGAAGGGCGGACCCTTGCAGATGTCGCTAGCGACTTGAAAAGCGGGGTGCTGCATCCAGATCAGCTGCCCGTAAGCTACTTCGTACATCCCAAGACTGGTCAATGGATCGCCGAGAGCAATAGAACGTTAGCGGCGTTGGCCGAAGCAGGAATGAAACCCACAGTCCTACGCGAAGTGCCTGTAACACAGGAACTCCTCAACCGTTTAGCTGAGAAGTCCCTCCGGCACAGAGGCCAGGTCTTGAGCATGCCCGGTACCTCGATCCCGGTCACGGTAGGCCCCAACAACCTAGAGATCGTCAGAATTATTTCGCTTCCATGAGCACTACTCAAACGCTACATCCCGTCGCGACGGCGTGGTCTATCGAAACTGCTGCAGACCCCGCATTCTCTTATGAGAATAGTGAAGGTGGTTTGCAAATTCGGTTTATTGTCGATCTGGGCGACGACGCGAGAAATGCCGATATCCAAGCACAGTTGCAAAAGCGGGGATGCCTAGACGAGTCGGCACTACCTGACGATATTTACAATGCGGCAGGATACCGAATTGCTAAGCTGACGTTTCGCAGATTCAGGGAGATGTCGTTCTTCCCGAAAGAGGATCTACACAACCTAGTGCTGAAGGACAGCTCGGGAGACGCCTCCCTGCCTCCTGCCGTTTATGAGGCAGCACCTTCAGAAGCAGGTTGGAGAAAATTCTATTTCGTGGGCCACGACTTGGCGGTCTGTGTTATTACTGCAGATCTTTGGCAAGAGGATCTAATCGAACTTTGCGAGTAGGCTCGAATAGCCGAGCTTTCCTAACGACCTTGGTGTCGCAGACTATCCATGCTGCGCCCTGAACATAAAAGCTGTTTCAACAGTAGGGCGTGAAACGGACCCCCGAATTTCGGAGGGGCGTATGAAAGCCCGACGCGACGTCTTGGCCTGCCCGACAGCGATCGGCATGGGCCGGCTTGCTGCTGCGCGCGAGCCTGCGCGGGCGATTGGGGACGCTGCACAACCGCCCGTCGGCCGGAGATGCACCCTGCGGCAGAGCAGGTGCCGCCTGGTCACGCCAAATCGTGACATGCACTCGAAAGCTATCGCTTGTGGTGCATATGACGCATCAGCACGGTGTGGCCGACTGCGCCGCGTCGGGGGTAGTGAGGAAGCCGAGCCACAACGGGAAACGGCCCTCGGGGGGCCGTTGATCAAGCGTTTTCGTTTTGATGGGTGCAACGGGAAACCCGTCTGAAACCCGCATCAACACTAGCATTCTGGCGGAGAGAGCGGGATTCGAACCCGCGGTGGGCTATTAACCCACACACGCTTTCCAGGCGTGCGACTTAAACCACTCATCCATCTCTCCAGAATCCTTCCAGTTGCCTGGGCCGGCTCTGGCGCCGGTTGCGGCCACCCAAGGAGGTGTACCGCGAAGCCGGCTATTGTAGCAAGAGTTTCCGCGGTTTTTGAAGGGCTCTTGCGCCAGGCGTGCAAAAGAAGGCGCGGCGCACGGCGGCTGCGGCGCCCTCAGCGCACCCCTGTCGGCGGCGGCGTCTTCTTCAGCAAGGTCATCGCGGTGCCGATCAGCGCCGAGACCTCGCTCATGTTGCCCGGCACGATCATCGTGTTGGTCTTCTGCGCCAGCTCGGCATAGGCCTCGACCGCCTTTTCTGCGACCTTCAGATTGACGGCCTCCGCGCCGCCCGGTTCCCGGATGGCGGCGGCGATGCGGCTGATGGCTTCGGCCGAGGCGGCAGCCACCGCCGTGATTGCCGCGGCCTCGCCCTGGGCCCGATTGATCGCGGCCTGCTTCTCGCCTTCGGACTTGGCGATGAAGGCCTCGCGCTCGCCGGTCGCGATGTTGATCTGCTCCTGCTTGCGGCCCTCGGAGGCGGCGATCAGGGCCCGCTTCTCGCGCTCCGCGGTGATCTGCTGCTGCATCGAACGCAGGATCTCGGTGGGCGGGGTCAGGTCCTTGATCTCGTAGCGCAGCACCTTCACGCCCCAGTTGAGCGCTGCCTCGTCGAGAGCGTTGACGACCGCCGCATTGATCGCGTCGCGCTCCTCGAAGGTCTTGTCGAGCTCCATCTTGCCGATCACGGAGCGCAGCGTGGTCTGCGCCAGCTGGGTGATGGCGACGATGTAGTTGGACGAGCCGTAGCTGGCGCGCATCGCGTCGGTCACCTGGAAGTACAGGATGCCGTCCACCGTCAGCTGGGTGTTGTCTCGCGTGATGCAGACCTGGCTGGGAACGTCCAGCGGGATCTCCTTCAGCGAGTGCTTGTAGGCCACCCGGTCGACGAAGGGCACCAGGATGTTCAGGCCCGGCGTCAGCGTGCCGTGATAGCGGCCGAGCCGCTCGACCACCCAGGCGTGCTGCTGGGGCACCACCTTCAGCGAGCGAACCACGAAGATGGCCGCGATGACGACCAGCACGACGGCGATGTATTCCATGGCAGATGTCCCGTTCAGATTGGAGCAATATCGTCGGCGCGCTCGACCACCAGCGCGTTGGCCTCGATGGCACGGATCACGAACTCGCCGGGCAGCGGATCGCCGGCGCCGGTGTAGTGCACCGACCAGGCGGCGCCCCGGTAAGTCACGCGCGCGCTGCGGCCGTTCCAGGCCGGCACGGCGAGGCGCTGCCCGATGTCGATGTTGAGGTCGGGATTGGCTTGCGGCGCAGCGGCTGCGACCGGCCCCGGGCGCAGCCACCGGCAGGCGGCCACCGCACCGGCGCCGACCAGCGCGGCCACCACCAACTGGGGCGCGACGGCGAACCCGGCATGCGCCGCGAGGGCCCCGGCTGCGAGGCCCAGCGCCAGCATCAGCAGATAAAACGTGCCGGTGGCGAGTTCCAGCGCCACGGCGACTCCCGCGGCGACCCACCACCAGGTCGAAGCACCCAGTTCCATTTCTCCGCTCCTCGTTTGCGCTGCAGTGTACGACGCGCCCCGCCGCGCCAGAGCCGGCGCGGATAGTGGTTTCCCGCGGTGCGCATGTTGTTTGCTGCGAACAGGCATCACGCGGGGGCGATGGAAGCTCTACACTTCGCGCTTCGTTTTTTGACCCCCGCCGCCAGGAGGCCGCCCCATGATGCGTTTTCGCTTCCCCATCGTGATCATCGACGAAGATTTCCGCTCGGAAAACGCGTCGGGCCTCGGCATACGGGCCCTGGCCGGGGCGATCGAGAAGGAAGGCTTCGAGGTGCTGGGCGTGACGAGCTACGGCGACCTGTCGCAGTTCGCCCAGCAGCAGAGCCGCGCCAGCGCCTTCATCCTGTCCATCGACGACGAGGAGTTCGGCGCCGGCTCGCTGGAGGAAACCGACGTCGCACTGAAGAACCTGCGGGCTTTCGTCGGCGAGATCCGCTTCAAGAACGCCGAGATCCCGATCTACCTCTACGGCGAGACCCGGACCTCCCAGCACATCCCCAACGACGTGCTGAAAGAGCTGCACGGCTTCATTCACATGTTCGAGGACACGCCGGAGTTCGTGGCCCGCCACATCATCCGCGAGGCACGCAGCTACCTCTCCTCGCTGGCACCGCCGTTTTTCCAGGCGCTGGTGGACTACGCGCAGGACGGCTCCTACTCCTGGCACTGCCCGGGGCACTCAGGCGGCGTGGCTTTCCTGAAGAGCCCGATCGGCCAGATGTTCCACCAGTTTTTCGGCGAGAACATGCTGCGCGCCGACGTCTGCAACGCGGTGGAGGAGCTCGGCCAGCTGCTCGACCACACCGGCCCGGTGGCGGCGTCGGAGCGCAATGCGGCGCGCATCTTCAACGCCGACCACTGCTTTTTCGTCACCAACGGCACCTCGACCTCCAACAAGATGGTCTGGCACCACACGGTGGCGCCGGGCGACGTGGTGGTGGTGGACCGCAACTGCCACAAGTCCAACCTGCACGCGATCATCATGGCGGGCGCCGTGCCGGTGTTCCTGACGCCGACGCGCAACCACTACGGCATCATCGGCCCGATCCCGCAGAGCGAGTTCAGCCGCGAATCGATCGAGCGCAAGATCGCCGCCAACCCGCTGCTGGCGGGGGTGGACCCGAAGTCGGTCAAGCCGCGCATCCTGACCTTGACGCAGAGCACCTATGACGGCGTGCTCTACAACACCGAGACCATCAAGTCGATGACAGACGGCTACATCGACACCCTGCATTTCGATGAAGCCTGGCTGCCGCACGCGGCCTTCCACGACTTCTACAGCGGCATGCACGCGATGGGCAAGGACCGCGCGCGCACCCAGCATTCGCTGGTGTTCTCGACCCAGTCCACCCACAAGATGCTGGCCGGCCTGAGCCAGGCCTCGCAGATCCTGGTGCAGGATTCGGTCAAGCGCAAGCTGGACCGCCACCTCTTCAACGAGGCCTACCTGATGCACACCTCGACCTCGCCGCAGTACGCGATCATCGCGTCCTGCGACGTGGCGGCGGCGATGATGGAGCCTCCGGGCGGCACCGCGCTGGTGGAGGAGAGCATCCGCGAGGCGCTCGACTTCCGCCGCGCGATGCGCAAGGTGGAGCAGGAGTTCGGCGCCGACTGGTGGTTCAAGGTCTGGGGGCCGGACAAGCTGGCCGCCTCGGGCATCGGCGAGCGTGAGGACTGGATCATCAAGGGCGACGAGGACTGGCACGGCTTCGGCCGCCTGGCCGAGGGCTTCAACATGCTGGACCCGATCAAGTCCACCGTGGTGACGCCGGGCCTGGACCTCAACGGCAGCTTCGCGGCCACCGGCATCCCGGCCAGCATCGTCACCAAGTACCTGGCCGAGCACGGCGTGATCGTCGAGAAGACCGGGCTCTACTCCTTCTTCATCATGTTCACCATCGGCATCACCAAGGGCCGCTGGAACACCTTGCTGACCGCGCTGCAGCAGTTCAAGGACGACTACGACAAGAACCAGCCGATGTGGCGCATCCTGCCGGAGTTCTGCTCGCACCACCCGCGCTACGAGCGCGTCGGCCTGCGCGACCTCTGCCAGAGCATCCACGAGATGTACGCCAAGGGCGACATCGCGCGGCTGACCACCGAGATGTACCTGTCGGACCTGCACCCGGCGATGAAGCCGAGCGACGCCTACGCGCGCATCGCCCATCGCGAGACCGAGCGGGTCGAGATCGACCTGCTGGAAGGCCGCATCACCACCTCGCTGCTGACGCCTTACCCGCCGGGCATCCCGCTGCTGATCCCGGGCGAGCGTTTCAACAAGAAGATCGTCGACTATCTGCGTTTCGCGCGCGAGTTCAACCGCAAATTCCCCGGCTTCGACACCGACGTGCACGGACTGGTGGAGCAGGTCGACGAGAACGGCGAAGGCGTCTACTACGTCGACTGCGTGAGGCAGGACTGATCAAGCAGGCCTGACAGGCAGGTGGCCCGGATACAACGTCTGCCGCGGTGTTCCGGGGCCAGCCCCCGGCCTCTTGCGAGCTTGTCCCGACCCGCTCAACGAGGTGGGTGAGGCCTGACTCTGCAGCCACGCCGAGGCGCCGCCGAGGTGTGCTGCAGCGTCCCGGCGCGCCGCCTCGGGCTACCCCAACTCGCCCCTGCCGGACACCCCCCGAAAGAGGGGTGCTTGGGTGTGCGACGCATTGTGTTACAAATGCGGGCGCGAGGTCATCGGCCTCCGGGCGCGGCGCCACCGGCCCGCCAGACAACAACGCAGTTTTCGAGGGTCTTCCATGTTTTTTCCGCGCTTGTGGGCGCCCTGTGTCGCGCTGGCCGTTCTGTCCGGCTGCGCGACCTACATCGCTCCGCCGTATTCCGCCAATTACAGCGCCTTGGACGCCCTGAAGCAGGCGCCGATCGAGCGGCTCAGCGTCGGCCCACTACAGCCCCGCGATCCCGCCGCACCGGTGAACCGGCTCAGCTTGCGCGGCGCCAACCTCGTGGCGGGCCAAGGCAGCTTCGCTCAGTATCTGGAAGCGGCGCTGATCCAGGATCTGCGCGAGATCTCGGTCTATGACCCGGCGGCCCAGACCCGCATCGACGGCACCATCCTCCAGAACGAAATCAATGTGGCTGACTTCAGCACCGGAACCGGGCTGATGGAAGTCGAGTTGCGCGTGACACGCGCCGGGCAGACGCGGCTGAAGAAGGTGTACCGCACCGAGACGCGCTTCGAGTCGTCGTTCGCGGGCGCTGTCGCGATTCCCAAGGGCCAGTCCGAGTACGGCTATCTGGTCCGCACCCTGCTCGGCACCGTCTACGCCGACCCCGAATTCATCAACGCCATCAAGAAGTAAGGCTGCACCATGCTGTTCAACTCCATCCGCCTCGGCCTCGCTGCCGGTGTCGTCGCACTGCTGACCGCTTGCGCGCACCCGATCAACCTCGAACCTACCCAGCTGCCGGAGCGCAAGGACTCGTCCCTGGTGGCGAAGAAGGTGGCCTATGTGATGACCGATGCCGACCGCGCCAAGGAGGTCACGACGCCCGGCGGCGGCGGCGACAAGGTCAGGTACTTTCCCTATCGCGACCTTGAGAAGGCCATTCGTGCGGCACTGCGCTCGGTCTACCAGGACGTGACGGTGCTGGCGTCGGCCACCGATGCGGAGGCCATTCGCGCCAGCGGTGCCGCCTACATCTTCAAGCCGGAAATCGTCACCAACTCCAGCTCGCCCTCGCCGTTCACCTGGCCGCCGACCAAGTTCACCGCCGAGGTGTCGTGCAGCGTGACCGACGCGGCCGGCGCGCCCATCACCAGCGTGAAGGTCGCCGGGGGGGGGCCGCCGAGTTCGACGAGTTCAAGAGCGACTTCTCGTTGTCGGCCCGCCGTGCCGCGGCCGACATGGCGACCAAGCTGGCGCAGGAAGTGCGCAAGAACGACAAGCTGCGCTGATAGCGCCAATGAACCGCGCAGCCGCGAGGCTGCGCCTGGCCGCCGGCACGTGCTCGTTGCCGGCGGTTTTTTTTCGGGCTACTCCACGTGCGAGATCAGCACGCCCGGCGCTGCCCGGCCGCCGGCCTCGGCCGCGCCCCCCGTCCCCAGTCGCGGCATGCTGGCGCCCGGCTCGCGCCGCACCGCGACCCCGACCGACACCATGTCCACCACCAGCAGGTGCAGGATGCGCGAGATCATCGAGATGAAGGTCGAGCTGTCCTCGCCGTGGTCCACCGGGATGCAGATGCTCGCCTTGCGCGCCAGCGGTGACTTGCTGGAGGTGATGCAGATTACCGCCGCGCCGCGCTCCTGCGCGATGCCGGCGGCGCGCACCAGCTCCGGCGGCTGGCCCGAGCTGGAGATGAACACGGCCACGTCCTGCGGCCCCAGCAGCTCGGCCGACAGGGTCTGCATCGACGCGTCGGTGTGTGCCACCGAAGGGATGCGGAAGCGGAACAGCTTGTGCTGCGCGTCGATCGCCACCACGCTCGAGTTGCCCATCGCGTAGAACTCGACGCGCTTGGCGTCGCGCAGCACCCCGATGGCGCGGTCCACCGCGTCGACGTTGAGCGACTCGCGGAACTGCACGATGGCCGAGATGGTGTTGTCCAGCACCTTGGCGCACAGGTCGGGTGTGGCGTCCTGGCGACGCACCTGGGTGCGCTGCACCGGGATGTGGCCGGTCAGGCCCGAGGCCAGCTTGAGCTTGAAGTCGGCCAGGCCCTGGAAACCCAGCGAACGGCAGAAGCGGATCACGGTGGGCTGGCTCACCTCGGCCATCTGGGCGATCACTGCAATGGCATCGTTGAGCACGGTGCGCGGGTTCTCCAGCACGAAGTCGGCCACGCGCCGCTCCGCCGGCGACAGGGTGTTGCGCGCCTGGCGCACCCGCTCCATCAGCGGGTTGCCGCCCTCGTGGGCCGGCACGTGGTCGGCCAGCAGCGAGGAGACGCCGTGGAAGACCGAGTTCTCGGCGGTCAGCACATAAGTCGGAATGCGCGCGACATAGCCCGAGAAACGCCCCTTGGCTTCGAAACGCTCGCGGAAGCCCGAGCCGAGGAAGGTGCCGCCCAGCCGCGGCACGATGCCGCCGCCGATGTAGATGCCGCCGGTGGCCCCCAGGGTCAAGGCCAGGTTGGATGCCATCGTGCCCAGCATGTTGCAGAAGCAGTCCACCGCCTGCATGCACCAGGGGCAGAGCTTCTGGATCGCGCGCTGCACGATGTCGGCGGTGCCGAGCTCGCCGGTGACGCCCGCTTCACCCTCGGTCAGGGCCTGGTAGATGATCTCCAGCCCCGGGCCCGAGACCAGCCGCTCCGCCGAGACGTGCGGCATCTTGCGCCAGGCGTAGCTCAGCACCTTCAGCTCGCGCTCGTCGGCCGGCGAGAAGCTGACGTGGCCACCCTCGGTGGCCAGCGTGGTCCAGCGGTCCCCGGTGGGCACCAGGCCCGAGACGCCCAGGCCGGTGCCCGGTCCCAGCAGCCCGATCACGCCGTTGGCCTGCGGCTCGCCGCCGCCAACCTGCTCGCGGCCCTCGGCACCCACCTTGGGCAGCGACATCGCCAGCGCGGTGAAGTTGTTGACCACCAGCAGCGTCGCCAGCCCCAGCGCGCGTTGCGCCTCCTCGATCGAGAAGGCCCAGTCCCGGTTGGTCATGCGCACCCAGTCGCCTTCGATCGGGTTGGCGATCGCCACCGCCGCGTGGCGCGGCCGGGTGGTGCCGGGCAGGGAGTCGAGATAGGCCTGCATCACGGCGATGAAGCCGGCATAGTCCGCGCAAGGCAGCACCGTGACGTAGTCGAAGCGGCCGCTCACCTGCTCCAGGCAGAAGCGGGCATAGGTGGCGCCGATGTCCGCCAGCAGGCGCGGCTCGGGGTAGGGCGTGTGGTAGCTCGCCATTTCACGCTCCGGCAGGACGCTGGGCAGCCCGTCCGGCGAGTTGGAAACCACGTTGGAAGATAGGTGCAGTGCAGGCATGGAAATCGCTCTCCATCCGCACTGTAGCGAAGTTTCGGGGGGCCCCCATGCTGCGCCGCCTCCTGCTCAGCGGCGAGGCAGGGATGCCGGCGAACGCTCCAGCAGGACCACCCGGCCCGCCTGGAGTTTCACCCGCCCGCCTTGCACCGTCACGGTTTGCCCGCTGTAGGCGTCGTGCAGCACCTCGCCCTCGGCGAAGCTCTTGCCGACCGGCAGATCGGCCCGACCGGGGACCGTCAACGCCGCCACCACCCGGTCGCCGCTCACGTCGTCGATACGACTGAACACATAAGGCTCGCTTTGCAACATCTGGTGGGCGCCCCGGGCAAGCGCCACGTGGCGGGCCCGGAAGCTGCCCAGGCGGCGCCAGTGATCGAGCACCGCGCGGTCCGGGTTGGCCCAGTTCATGTCCGAGCGGGTGGCCTGCTGCAGGTCGCTGCGCGGCGCCGGGCCGGGCGGCCGGGCGCTTTCGTCGCCGTAGTAGATCTGCACGCCGCCCGGCGCGAGCAGCAGGGCGGTGCCGGCTTCCAGGAGCCGGCGGCGGTCCAACAGCGCGGTGTCGTGCGAGGACACATAGGCCAGGTTGCTGAAGCCCGGCCGGCCGGCGTAGACCCGCGCGTACTCGGCGAACAGCGCTTCCGGCCGGCCGTAGCTGGCGCCGCGGTGCTGGAAATCGAAGTCGATCAGCGCATCGAAGCCGGCGTCGTGCAGCGCGCTGCGGCGCGGCCCGTGGCCCCAGTCTTCGCCCACCATCCAGAAGGGCGCGTCGTCGATCTTGCGTGTCGGGTGCTGGCGTTTCCAGTCGGCCAGCGCGCGGGTGGCGGCCTGCTTCAGCTCGGCCCATGCCTGCGGCTCGACGTGCTTGACCGTGTCGGCCCGGAAACCGTCGATGCCGTAGTCGCGCACCCACTGCGTCAACCAGTGGACCAGATAGCCTCGCACCGAGGTGCCGGGCAAGTCCACCGCCCGGGTGTCCGGCTTGTGGCGCAAAAAGGCCGGCAGCCGGACCGGCGCGGGGCTTTCGGTCCGGAAGTCGGGCAGGAATGCGACCTGCATCGTCAGATCGTCGCGCCCGCCGTCCTGGTAGCCGGACAGGCCGGCGCGCACCCAGTCGCCCCCCCACCAGCCGGAGAAGGCCTCGCTGTTGTAGTCGATGTAGCTGTGGTAGTCGCGCAGCGTGGCCTTCTCCGAGCCCGGCCAGACCACCTTCGGAACCAGCTCGCGGGCGGTCTGCAGGTCCAGGTAGCCGGGGTGGTTCATCACCACGTCGAAGAGCACCCGGATGCCCTGCGTGTGCGCCTCGTCCACCATCTCGCGCAATTCCTCGGGCGTGCCCATGTTGCGGTCGAGCACGCTGTAGTCGAGGGCGTAGTAGCCGTGGTAGCCGTAGTGCTTGAAGGCCTTGTCGCCGCCCACCACCCAGCCACGGATCTGCTCGTAGGGCGCGGTGATCCACAGGGCGTTGACACCCAGCTGGCGGAAGTAGCCTTCGCGCAGCTTGAGGGTCAGGCCCTTGAGGTCGCCGCCGTGGAAGGTGCCGATCTCCTGCTCGCCGTCCTTCTGGCGCCCGTAGGCGTGGTCGTTGGACGGATTGCCGTTGAAAAACCGGTCGGTGACGACGAAGTAGACGATGGGGTTGTCCGCGAAGCTGCCGGGCACCGGGCCGGCCGCGGCGGCAGGCGAGGGCAGCGGCGCGGGGGTCGCCGGCGCGCCTGGCGTGGCCGCGCAGCCGGCGAGCAGTGCGCCGCAGGCGAGGGACAGGGCCAGGCGTCGGATCAGGCGAGGCAGGAGCTGGGGCATACGAGGGTCCGGGCGGCGGCCGGGCGCCGCAGGGCACCCGGGGGAGGGGTCACGGAAGGGGTGTGCAGCAGGCGGGCAGCAGGGGCTCAGCCCTTGATGCCCCCAGCCGTCAGCCCGGAGACCATCCATTTCTGGGCCAGGATGAAAACGGCGGTGATCGGCAGCCCGGAGAGGATGGCCGCTGCCGCGAAGTCGCCCCAGAGGAAACGCTGCTCGTAGAGGAACAGCCGCGAGCCGACCGCCAGGGTCAGGTTGCGCTCCTCGCTGAGCAGCACCGAGGCCACCGGGTACTCGATGATGGCGCCGATGAAGGCGAGCAGGAAAACCACCATCAGGATGGGCAGCGCCATCGGCAGCAGCACCAGCCGGAAAGCCTGGAAGGGCGAGGCACCGTCGACCTTGGCGGCTTCCTCGATCTCGGCCGGGATGGTGTCGAAGTAGCCCTTGATGGTCCAGACATGCAGCCCGATGCCGCCGGCATAGGCGAGCAGCAGCGAGGCATGGCTGTCGATGCCGAATATCGGGAAGACGTTGCCGATGCGGTCGAAGATCGCATAGATGGCGACCAGCGCCAGCACCGCCGGGAACATCTGGATCAGCATCAGCGCCGACAGCGCCTGCGGCTTGCCACGGAACTTCATGCGGGCGAAAGCGTAGGCGGCGGTGGTCGACAGCAGCACCATCAGGATGGCCGAGAGCGTCGCCACCTTGACCGAGTTCCACAGCCACAGCAGCACCGGGAAGGGCGGCTGCACCAGCCTGCCGTCCTCGCCGACGTAGGAGATGCCGAGCGCGAGCTTCCAGTGCTCCAGGCTGATCTGGTCGGGGATCAGGCTGCCGGCGGCGAAGTTGCCGGGCCGCAGCGAGATCGACAGGATCATCAGGAAGGGAAAGATCACGAGGCACACCAGGGTGATCATGAAGGCGTGGGCGGCGACCACCCGCCAGCGGTGCGACTTGTCGAGAACGATGGCCATCTTGTTGACTCCCCGACGCGCTGCTCAGCGCGCCTCTTCCTTGGTGATGCGGGTGGCGCGCAGGTTGACCCAGGACAGCAGGGCCACCATGGCGAACACCACGGTCGAGATCGCGGCGGCCAGGCCGAAGTTCTGGCCCGAGTCCTCGAAGGCGATGCGGTAGGTGTAGGACACCAGGATGTCGGTGGTGCCGGCCGGCACCTGGGTGTCCAGGAAGTCCGGGCGCCCGTTGGTCAGCAGGCTGATCAACACGAAGTTGTTGAAGTTGAAGGCGAAGGCGGCGATCAGGAGCGGCGTGAGCGGCTTGAGCACCAGCGGCATCGTGATGCGGAAGAAGTTGGTCAAGGGACCGGCGCCGGCCACCGCGGAGGCCTCGTAGAGGTCGGCCGGGATGGCCTTGATCAGGCCCATGGTGACGACCATCATGTACGGGTAGCCCAGCCAGGTGTTGACGGTCAGGATCATCACCTTGGCGAGGAAGGGATCCGAGAACCAGGCCGGCTTGATGCCGAACAGGGCGTCCAGGATCAGGTTGATCTCGCCGAAGTTGTTGTTGAACAGCCCCTTGAAGACCAGGATGGAGATGAAACCCGGCACCGCATAGGGCAGGAACAGCAGGGTCTGGTAGACGCCCTTGAAGCGCAAGGCCTCCCAGCTCAACAGCACCGCCAGCAGCACGCCCAGCCCGGTGGCGAACACGACGGTGAGGCCGGCGAAGGCGACGGTCCAGCCGAAGATGCGCAGGAAGGGCTGGCGGAAGGCCTGGTCGGTGAAGATCTGCCTGAAGTGCGCCAGGCCGATGTTGACCTGGAAGCCGGGCGACAGGTTCTGGCCGCTGTCGGTCTGGTAGAAGCCGACCTCGTGGTTGGGGCGGATCACCTCGCCGGTCTGCTGGTTCACCAGCGAGCCGTCGGGCTGGGGCTTGTAGAGCTGGGTCACCGGGCCGAACTGGCGCAGGCCGGTCATGCGCACCTGGCTGCCGTCGGGCAGGTCCACGGTGAGCTTCTTGAGGGCGGGCTGCAGGCGGATCAGCTCCTTGAGCTGGACCGGCTCGCCCGCCGGGGCTGTGGCGTCGGCGGCGACGGGGCCGGCCTCGACGTGTTTGGAGTCGGCCTTCGCGCCGTTGCCGGGTGTGGCCGGCGCTTCCAGGTCGAGGGCTTCGCTCAGGAACACCTGTTCGCCGTCGTTCTCGGTCAGGCGCGCGCGGTAGCCCTTGCCCTGCTGCAGCAAGGTGAAGGTGTAGGTCTTGCCTTCGGCCTCGTAGGTCTCGTCGAGGAAATAGGCGGTGGCGCGCTCGAACTTGAGCAGGTTGTTGGTGCTGTAGTTCGTGAAGCCGATCGTCACCGTGTAGAGGATGGGCAGCACGACGAAGATCGCGACCGCGGCGATCCCGGGGAAGAGGTAGCGGTAGGCGTACAGGCGCTGCGAGCTGTAGATCCAGGCGGCCAGGGCGACCACCAGCAGGATGGCGCCGGCCAGCAGGAACTCGCCTGCGGCATAGACGATGGTGACGACATAGAGCGCCGCCAGGGCCAGGGCGGCGCCGACGGCCGGCCCGGCCCACTGCTTGAAGCCTGAAGAGGGATTCATCTCGATGAAGATCACGACGCTGGCCTGGGATCCGCCCTGCGCCTCGCCAAGGGCGCAGCCCGGCACCAGCACCGGGCTGCGTGTTTGCTTGCTACCGAACGATCACTTCGCGCTGATGCGCTTGGCGGCCGCGTCCAGGGCTTCCTTGGGCGACTGGCGGCCTTCGGTGATGTTCTGCAGCGCCGAATTCATCGACGCCCAGAAGCGGCCCATCTCGGTGTTGTTGGGCATCGGCGCGCCCGCTTGCGCGCTGGCCATGGTTGCCTGGATGTGCGGGTTGCTCTTGAGCTCGGCATAGAAGGTCTTGCTCGCCGGCGTGCCCAGCGCCACGTCCGCGTCGATGGTCTTGAGGCCCTTGACCGTCAGCATGTGGTTCTCGATGAACTCCACCGCAATGTCGCGGTTCGGCGAAGCCTTGGAGATCATCGCGCCCAGCACCCCGACGAAGGGCGCGGCGGGCTTGCCGGCGACGCTCGGGATCCTGGTGACGCCGAAGTTGATCTTGGACTTCTTCAGGTTGTCCCAGGCCCAGGGGCCGCTGATCATCATCGCGACCTTGCCCTGGTTCACGCCGGCTTCCATGTCCGAGTAGCTCGCGCCCTTGGGCATCACGCCGTCCTTGACCATCCTGGCCAGCAGCTCGGCGCCTTTGACGGCGCCCGCGTTGTTGACGCCGGTGTCGGCCGCGTCATAGCTGCCGTCGGCCTTGGCCTTGAAGGGATAGGCGCCGTTGGCGGCCAGCAGCGGCCAGCTGAAGTAGGCGTTGTTGTAGTCCCACAGGATGGCCTTCTTGCCTTGCGCGGCCAGCTTCTTGTCCAGCGCGATGACCTCGTCGAAGCTCTTGGGCGGGTTGGGCACCAGGTCCTTGTTGTAGATCAGCGAGACGGCTTCCAGCGCCAGCGGGTAGCCCCAGGTGCGGCCGCCCACCGTGAAGGCCTTCCAGGCCAGCGGGTCGATGTCGCCCTGCACCTTCTTGCCCGGGGTGACCGGCTGCAGCAGGCCGCCGGCGATCCACTCGCCCACCCGGTCGTGCGGCCAGATCCAGATGTCCGGGCCCTTGCCGGCGGCGGCGGCCTGCTGGAACTTGTTGGGCGCGTCCTCGGGATGCTCGACGACCACCTGCACGCCGGTCGCCTTGGTGAACTCCTCGCCGACCTTCGCCAGTCCGTTGTAGCCCTTGTCGCCGTTGATCCAGATCAGCAGCTTGCCAGCTTCAGCCGCCGATGCGGTGCCCGCGAAACCTGCCGCCAGCGCCAGGCCGACGGCGGCAGCCACCAGCCGGATTCGTTGACGTTGAATGCTCATAGCGTTGCTCCTATTGATATTGCCTTGTTGGCGCTGATGAAAGTCGGATCGATCGACTCGGTGGGAGAGGCGGGCCTGCTCAGGACACTGCGCGCGGCAGCGCCGCGCCCTGGGCGTCGAACAGGAAGCAGCGTTGCGGCACCAGGCCCAGGTGGGCCATGTCGCCGGTGGTCAGCGGGTTCTCCGGATCGGCACGCACGACCACCGGGCCCTGCGCGCCCGCCACGTTGACGTACAGGTAGGTGGTGTCGCCGAGGTGTTCGGCCAGCTGGACCTGTCCGCGCAGCTCGTTGGCGGTGGCGGCGGTGGCGGCCTGGAGGTGCTCGGGCCGCGCGCCCAGCGTCACCTCGGCGCCGGTGGTCAGCCGGGTGGCGTCGACCGCCACCGCGACCTCGCAGCCGTCCACCAGGCGCACCCGCGCCTCCCGGACACCGGCCGCGACGAGCGTGGCCGGGATGAAGTTCATCTTTGGCGAGCCGATGAAACCGGCGACAAACAGGTTGGCCGGCTGGTGATACAGCTCCATCGGCGTGCCGACCTGCTCGATGCGGCCCGCGTTGAACACCACGATGCGGTGGGCCAGGGTCATCGCTTCAACCTGATCGTGCGTGACGTAGACCATGGTGGACTCGAGCTCGCGGTGCAGGCGCGCCAGCTCGACCCGCATCTGCACGCGCAGCGCCGCGTCGAGATTGGACAGCGGTTCGTCGAACAGGAACACGCCCGGCTTGCGCACGATGGCCCGGCCGATCGCGACCCGCTGGCGCTGCCCGCCCGACAGCGCCTTGGGCTTGCGCTCCAGCAGGTGCTCGATCTGCAGGATCTGCGCGGCGCGCTGCACCGCGGCCTGCTGCTCCTGCTTGCCATAGCCGGCCAGACGCAGGCCGAAGGCCATGTTCTCGGCCACTGTCATGTGCGGGTAGAGCGCATAGCTCTGGAACACCATCGCGATGCCGCGTTTGGCCGGTGGCACCTCGTTGACCCGCTCGCCGCCGATGTAGAGCTCGCCCGACGTGATTTCCTCCAGCCCGGCGATGCAGCGCAGCAGGGTGGACTTGCCGCACCCCGAAGGGCCGACGAACACGACGAACTCGCCGTCCTGGATCTCGAGGTCGATGCCGTGCAGGGTCTGGACATCGCCATAGGACTTGCGCAGGGCCTTCAGTTGCAGGTTTGCCATCGAAGCTGTGGTGGTGAAGGAGATCAGGAACGGCGGGGGGCGGCGCTGGCCTCGCCGAAATAGGCGCCATAGGCCGGCAAGGTGAAGCGGTGGCCGTCGCGCTGGCCGCACTGAAGCGCGTCGAAGCCGTGGCCGTCGAGCGCGCGGCTGGCTGGCGCGTCGGGCAGCTCCAGCGTCACGGCCTCCTTGCCGAGGTTGAACAGCGCCAGCAGCGGCTTGCCGCTGGCCGGGGTGCGGACCAGCGCCAGTACCGGCTCCGGCGTGTCAAGGAACACGATGTCGCCTTCGATCAGCGCCGGCTGGGTCTTGCGCCAGGCCAGGAAGCGGCGCGTGAAGTGCAGCGGCGAGGCCGGGTCGGCTTCGTTGACGTCGACCGCGCGCGCGGCATGCTCGGGCGGCACCGGCAGCCAGGGCTCGACGTCCTGCCCGCCGCTGAAGCCGGCGTGGGGCAGGTCGTGCTGCCACGGCATCGGCGTGCGGCAGCCATCGCGGCCCTTGAATTCGGGCCAGAAGGTGATGCCGTAGGGGTCCTGCAGCTTCTCGAAGGGGATGTCGGCTTCCGGCAGGCCCAGCTCGTCGCCCTGGTACCAGCAGGCGCTGCCGCGCAGCGACAGCAGCATCGCCAGCGCCACCTTGTTGTAGGCCGGCGTCGCGTCGGGGCCGCCCCAGCGGGTCAGCACCCGCGCCACGTCGTGGTTGCCGATGGACCAGCAGGGCCAGCCGCCGTCCATCGCAGCCTCCAGCTCCTCGACCTGGCTGCGGATGTAGGTGGCGGTGTTCTCGGCCGTCAGCAGGTTGAAGCTGTAGGCCATGTGCAGCTTGTTGCCGCTGGCCGTGTAGGCCGCCATGGTCGCCAGCGAGTTGTCGTCGCCGACCTCGCCGACGCTAGCGGCGTTGTACTCGTTGAGCAGCTCGCGCACCTTCTCGAGGAAGGCGATGTTCTCGAACTGGGTCTTGTCGTACTTGTGCGCCTGCATGCCGTACGGATTGGTGTCCTGCACGGTCTTGTTGTCGCGCCGGGCCGCGGGCGGGTTGTCGCGCAGCTGGCGATCGTGGAAGTGGAAGTTGCAGGCGTCGAAGCGGAAGCCGTCGACGCCTCGGTCCAGCCAGAAGCGGATGTCCGAGAGGATCTGCTCCTGCACTTCCTCGCAGTGGAAGTTGAGGTCCGGCTGGCTGGTCAGGAAGTTGTGCAGGTAGTACTGGCGACGTGTCGCATCCCACTGCCAGGCCGAGCCGCCGAACACGCTCAGCCAGTTGGTCGGCGGCGTGCCGTCGGCCTTGGGGTGGGCCCAGACATACCAGTCGGCCTTGGGGTTGCTGCGGCTCTTGCGGCTTTCCTTGAACCACGGATGCTGGTCGGAGGTGTGCGAGAGCACCTGGTCGATCACCACCTTGACGCCCAGCTCGTGGGCGCGGGCGATCAGGCGGTCGAAATCCGCCAGGCTGCCGAACATCGGGTCGACGTCGCGGTAGTCGGCGATGTCATAGCCGAAGTCCTTCATCGGCGAGCGGAAGAAGGGCGAGATCCAGATCGCGTCGACGCCCAGCCCCGCGATGTAGGGCAGCTTGTCGATGATGCCGGGCAGGTCGCCGATGCCGTCGCCGTTGCTGTCGGCGAAGCTGCGCGGGTAGATCTGGTAGATGACGCCGCCGCGCCACCAGGAGGGGCCGGCCGCGGGTTGGATGTTGGATGCCATGAGAGGACGCTCTTTGTTCGGGGTAGAGGAACCAGAGAAGCTCACTGGCATGCGCAGGTCGGCTGGAGCGTGCTGCGCATGGCGGTGAGGGCGGGGCAACCCGCCCCACGGTAGGGCAGGGCCCCCGGGGACGCCTCAGGGGCGACCCGGAGGGGCGCTGCTTACCACCAGGCTTCCACCTGGATGCCGTAGCTGAAGCCGCTGCCGCCCTTGTCGCCGTACACGCCTTCGAAGGGAAGCCTGTTTTCCTCATCGGCCTTCACATGAGCGTCGACCAACGCGTCGTTCCACTTGGCATACGTGGCAAAGGCGCGGAACACGGGGCGGGACCAGAAGCCGCGGCCGAGCGACAGTTGCGGGGCGATCGTGAACTTCGTGAGGTTGGCCGCCTTGTCGCCGCCGACCTTGGTGCGGTCGTGGCCGAGCTCGAAGGCCAGGCTGAAGTTGTCGCTGAAGTTGTACTGCGGACGTACCCCGATCGTGAACCAGGTCAGCTTCTCGCCGCCGTCTGGCTTGAAGCGCTGGTAGCCGACCACGCCTTGTCCGGACCAGTTCGAGCCCTGCGGGGCGATGAACAACTGCTCGATCAGACGGAACTCCTTGCCTTCCACATCGGCAGCGTCACGGCCGGTCGGATCGCCGCCCGCACCGGCGTCCTGGCCGTAGATGAAGGCCAGCTTGTTGTAGCCACCCAGAATGCCGGTCTGCATGTGCTGCAGGAACAGGGCCACGCCGTTCCCGGTGCCAACCAGAGTGGTCGATTCGTCCCGGTTCGTCCGGTACGGTTCGCCCGCGCTGTCACCATGCAGGACGACGAGTTCGGCCTCGAACTTGCCATTCGGGTTGACCGGGATGTCATAGACCCGCGCCGAGATGCGCCGCGTGTTCAGGCCATTGAGGGTGTCGCTCGCGGCCGTGTCGTCGCCTTTTTGGTGGTAGGCGAACGCGAGCTTGGTCGATTCGCCGATCGCGATGTCCTCGATACCACCACCCAGGCCGCTGTTGGTCCAGTAGTAGTAGTCGTTGATGTGCACGTCATGGCGGTTGTAGTAGCGCTTGCCGACCCACACCTTGGCGTTCTTCAGCGCGCCGTCGCCGAAGAAGCCGCCGCCTTCGAAGTAGTTCTGGCGGCTGGCGATGTCGTACTTGCCATCGTTGACGCTTTCGTAGGTGTTCGCCACGTTTTTCTCGACGGTGGCGATCATCACGTTGTACTTGGCCCAGGCGCCCGAGTCCTTCTTCCCGAACGGCAGGCCGAGTGCCAGTTCGCCGTAGGTCTCGCACTCGTTGCCGAGCCGGTATTTCGCACCGGCACTGGGCGCGCCGAAGCAGACCTGCTTGCTGCCCTCATCCGAGCTGCCGACGCCGGCACGGAAATAGCCGGTGAACTCAACGCCCTGCGCCTGTGCAGTGCCAAACGCACCAACTGCCGCTGCGGCGACCGCCAGCAGCTTGAATTGTCCTCTCATCGGGATACTCCTCTTTAGGTTCTAGCTTGGGAAGTGAGTGCCAGGGTCCGGCCTGCGGGCAGGCGCGAGCTCCAGCGGTTGGGGATCCGGTTCGCGGCGCCGGCACGGCGGGCCGCATCGAGAGAGGCCCCGCGCTCCAGCCGTCGCGGCGAGCAGCAGAGAAAAAAGGCGGGCGGCGCCCCGCAGGGCGCCGCCCCAACGCTCTCTTGAGAAAAGCAGGAGTGGCCGGGGAGGACGGTGAGGCCGCGTGCCTCGCGCCTTGCCGCTTCCGCCTCGACAGCCGGCCGCAGGGCCGATGTACCCCGCAGCCACAAGCGGCTCGCGGCGTCGGCGGAGGCACATCCGATCAGGCAGGGGCAGGGCGGCACGCGGTGTCTCCGAAGTTTGAAAACTGGTAGGGTGACTACAAGTCTTGCTGTAGTTTTATAACGCACGGAACTCTAGTAACGAAACTACGGCTCGTGAACGCGGGTAAACCCTGGAGATGCCTTGCCGAAATGCAGACTAAGAAGTGATGAAGTCCACACAAGTACTGGACAGTCGTTGCGGCCCTCACTACCATGCTTCTGTAGTTTGCCTACAGCTGGGCAAAGATTTTGTCGCTGGATGGCGTGGCCTGCCCACCTACTTTTTCTGGTGGGCCTGCGGGCCGGGCGTCCTTGCGTTCTTTCCGGTGAAGACAGGGATCGATGCAATCAACAAGAAGCTACCCACGCATGGTGGGAGACGTCGGCGGGACCAATGCGCGCTTCGCCTGGCTGGAGGCGCCTGACGCGCCGATGAGCGAGGTCGCGAGCTACGCGTGCGCCGAGTACCCGACGCTCCAGGACGCGATGGCGCACTACCTGCGGCAGCACGCCAAGCCCTCGCCCCGGTGGTGCGCGATCGGCATCGCCAACCCGGTGGTCGGCGACCAGGTCAAGATGACCAACCACCACTGGTCCTTCTCGATGTCCGAGGTGCAGCGCCAGCTGGGCATGGACCGGTTCCTGGTGATCAACGACTTCACGGCCCTCGCGCTCTCGCTGCCGGCACTCGCGCCGGCCGAACTGCGTCAGGTGGGCGGCGGCCGCCCGGTGGCCAAGGGCCCGCTGGGCCTGGTCGGCCCGGGCACCGGGCTGGGCGTTTCGGGCCTGTTGCCGGCCATGGCGGGCCACGGCGCGATCCCGATCAACGGTGAAGGCGGCCATGCAACGCTGGCACCGATGGACGATCGCGAAGAGGCGGTGATTCGCGTGCTGCGGGGCCGCTTCGGGCACGTGTCGGCCGAACGCGTGGTCTCGGGCCTCGGCCTGCTCAACCTTTACCAGGCGGTCTGCGACCTGGACGGCGTCGAGGCCCGGCCGCTGACCGCCGCCGACATCACCACGATGGCGGTCGCTGGTGGCGATGCGCAATGCACCGGCACCCTCGAGCTGTTCTGCAGCTTCCTGGGCAACGTCGCCGGCAACGTCGCGTTGACGCTCGGGGCGGTGGGCGGCCTGTACATCGGCGGCGGCATCGTGCCACGCCTGGGCGAGGCTTTTGAGCGCTCCCGGTTCCGTCAGCGTTTCGAGGAGAAGGGGCGCTTCCGAGCCTATCTTGAAGCCATCCCCACCTATGTGGTGCAGGCCCGCACGCCTGCCCTGATCGGCGCCGCGCGCGCCCTGGAAGAGCTGCCGTGAAGTGCGGCGCACGCGGGGCTGCCCGCCGGCCGTGGCAGACCCACAAGCTATAGAGAGGAGCACCATGCACCGACGCCGTACCCCCGCCGCCCTCGCTTGCGCAGCGGCGGCCGCTTTTGCCTTGTCCGCCCCGCCTGCCGCGGCCGGCGTGATGGACTTCCTGTTCGGCTCCAAGGCCCAACAAAACCCGTCCGACACGGGCGGCAAGGCTGGCCATTCCAAGCGCCGCATCTGGAGCATCGGCGAGTTCACCGCGGTCCGGCTCGAGCCGGCCGAGGCCGGCGCGCCGGCCAACCAACATCCGGCGGTCGTCACACCCGAGCAGCTCAGCCGCTGGCTGGGCGGGGTCAGCTTCAGCGCGGGTGAGCGCTCGGAAGCCTTGTTCCACCCGGACGAGCTGAAATACCTGGTCGAGCCGCTGTTCCATGCACTGAAAAACGCCGGCCCCGGCGACGACGTGCTGCTGCTGAGCACGTCCAAGCGCGACGGTGGCCTGCTGAGCGTCGGCTATGGCGTGACCGCGCGGCTGTTCGTGCAGGGCGGCGAGCTGCACCTGATCGTCAACGACACCCGGCTGGACTTCGTCAACGCCTACCGCGGCAGCCACATCGTGCCCGACTTCACCTTTGGCTCGCGCACCCGCCAGGGCGCGGCACAACTGAGCAGTGCGACCGGCGCCTCGCGGCGTGCCGACTGGGTGGCGTTCTCGTTGGCCGAGGCGGCAGCGCCCGCCCCGGCTCCCGCTGCGGCGGTGGCAGCGCCGGCGCGTCCGGCCGTGACCGCGGCGCCCGCGCCGTCGGTGGCTCCGGCTCCCGCTGCTGCAGCGCCCGCTGCGCCGGGGGTGCGCGACAACCGCTTTTTCGAAGAGCAGGAGCAGCGCCTGCGCACGCTCAAGCGCTTGCGCGAGCAGAACCTGATCAGCGAAGAGGAATTCCAGCAGAAGCGCCGCGAGATCCTGCAGACCCTGTAGGCGACCGCCAAGCCGGCTCTTCGGCATAAAAAAGACCCGCCTCGGCGGGTCTTTTTTCATCCGGGCGGGACGGCTCAGGCGGCGATCTCCACCGAGCCGCCCATCACCTGGCTGAAGCCGGCGTCGACATAGGTGATCTCGGCCGTCACGCCGGCCGCGAGGTCGGACAGCAGGAAGGCCGCGACGTTGCCGACGTCGTCGATCGTGACGTTGCGGCGCAGCGGTGCGTTTTCCTCGACAGCGCCGAGGATCTTGCCGAAGCCCTTGATGCCCGAGGCGGCCAAGGTCTTGATCGGCCCGGCCGAGATGCCGTTGACGCGGATGCCGCGCGGGCCCAGGCTGCAGGCCAGGTAGCGCACGCTGGCTTCCAGCGACGCCTTGGCCAGGCCCATCGTGTTGTAGTTCGGCACGCAGCGCTCGGAGCCCAGATAGGTGAGCGTCAGCAGCGCTGCCGTCGGATTCAGCATCGGGGCGGCCGCCTTGGCCATGGCCGGGAAGCTGTAGGCGGAGATGTCGTGCGCGATGCGGAAGGACTCGCGCGACAGCCCGTCGAGGAAGTCGCCGGCGATGGCCTCGCGTGGCGCGAAGCCGATGGCATGCACGAAACCGTCGAAGGTGGGCCATGTCTCGCGCAAGCCGGCGAACAGGGCTTCGATCTGCGCGTCGTCGCCGACGTCGCAGTCGAACACCAGCTCGGAGCCGAACTCACGGGCGAATTCGGTGATGCGCTCCTTGAAGCGCTCGCCGACATAGCTGAACGCCAGCTCCGCGCCTTCCCGGTGGCAGGCCTTGGCGATGCCGTAGGCGATCGAGCGATTGGACAACAGCCCGGTGATGAGAAGGCGTTTGCCGGCGAGAAAACCCATGGTGTCTCCAGAATGTCAACAATCCTGAATTTTGGCATGGCAGACTGCGCATCGGTTCCTCGGCAAGGCGGGGAGGAGGATGCCCCGGCAGGTTGGGGGCAGGCAAGCCACTGGAAAAAAGCGGGCCCAGGACTTGCTTGGCCTCTTGGGTCGGGGTACAATCCGACTTTCGCTAAGTCAGAGTCAGTGGGCGGAGTCATCCAGCCCATTTTTTTTGCTTGGGTCGCTTAAGTTTTATTCGGAGTTGAACACGGCAGTGGTGCAGCAGGTTGGGTGGCAGGCCTTGGTCGAAAGCACGGTGACGGGCTTGGGATACGAGCTCGTCGAGTGCGAACGCAGCGCAGGAGGTCTGCTGCGCGTTTACATCGATCGCGTGCCGAACGACCCGAACGGCGAATTCATCACGGTTGACGATTGCGAGAAGGTCACGCGTCAGCTCCAGTACCTGCTGGAGGTCGAGGGCGTGGCCTACGAGCGGCTCGAAGTGTCGTCGCCCGGGCTCGACCGCCCCTTGCGCAAGCTGGCCGACTACCAGCGTTTTGCCGGGCACGAAGTCGACATCACCTTGAAAGTGGCCTTCCAGAACCGCAAGAAGTACCGCGGCGTGCTGGAAGCCGAAGGCGATGGCTGGCGCATCGTGTTCAAGGACGGCAAGCAGGATCAGGCAATGAATTTTTCGCTGGACGAGGTGCGCGAGGCGCGTCTTGTGCCGGTGGTCGACTTCAAGGGTCGCCGCCGTGGCAAGGCGCAGGCTGCCGACGCATCGCCCGCGGCGAACGTACAAGAAGACGGAGGTCAGGAATCATGAACCGCGAACTGTTGATGCTGGTCGACGCGATTTCACGCGAGAAGAGCGTGGACCGCGAGGTGGTGTTCGGTGCCGTTGAAGCCGCGCTGGCCTCTGCCACCAAGAAGCTGTACGAAGGCGAAGTCGACGTCCGCGTGGCCATCGACCGCAACACCGGCGAATACGAGACCTTCCGTCGCTGGCACGTGGTGCCGGACGAGGCCGGCCTGCAGCTGCCCGACGCAGAGATCCTGCTTTTCGAAGCCAAGGAACAGATCGGCGACATCGAGGTCGACGACTACATCGAGGAGTCGGTGGAATCGGTGCCCATCGGCCGCATCGGCGCCCAAGCGGCCAAGCAGGTGATTCTGCAGAAGATCCGTGACGCCGAGCGCGAGCAGCTGCTCAACGACTTCCTGTCGCGCGGCGACAAGATTTTCGTCGGCACCGTCAAGCGCATGGACAAGGGTGACATGATCGTCGAGTCCGGTCGCGTCGAGGGCCGCCTGAAGCGCGGCGAGATGATCCCGAAGGAAAACCTGCGCACGGGCGACCGGGTGCGGGCGGTCATCGCCGAGGTCGACCCGACCGCACGTGGCCCGCAGATCATGCTGTCGCGCAGCGCGCCGGCCTTCATGGTCGAGCTGTTCCGCCAGGAAGTGCCGGAGATCGAGCAGGGGCTGCTGGAAATCAAGAGCTGCGCCCGCGATGCCGGCTCGCGCGCCAAGATCGCCGTGCTCTCGCACGACAAGCGGGTCGACCCGATCGGCACCTGCGTCGGCGTGCGCGGCTCGCGCGTCAATGCCGTGACCAACGAGCTGGCCGGCGAGCGCGTGGACATCGTGCTGTGGTCCGAGGACCCGGCGCAGTTCGTGATCGGCGCACTGGCGCCGGCCAACGTCGTGTCCATCGTCGTCGACGAGGAGCGCCACGCAATGGACGTCGTGGTCGACGAGGAGAACCTGGCGATCGCGATCGGCCGCGGCGGCCAGAACGTGCGCCTGGCGTCGGAACTGACCGGCTGGCGCATCAACATCATGACCGCCGAGGAATCCCAGGCCAAGCAGGCCGAGGAGAGCAACGCGATCCGTGCGCTGTTCGTCGACAAGCTCGATGTCGACGAGGAAGTGGCCGATATCCTGATCGAGGAAGGGTTCACCAGCCTGGAAGAGGTGGCCTACGTGCCGCTGCAGGAGATGCTGGAGATCGAATCCTTCGACGAGGACACCGTCAACGAGCTGCGCACCCGTGCCAAGGATGTGCTGCTGACGATGGAAATCGCAAAGGAAGAGAAGGTCGAGGAAGTGTCGCAGGACCTGCGCGATCTCGATGGGCTCACCGGCGAGCTGATCGGCAAGCTGGCCGACGCGGGGATCCATACCCGCGACGACCTCGCCGACCTGGCCGTGGACGAGCTGACCGAGATCACGGGGGTGGATGAAGCGCAGGCCAAGGGCCTGATCATGAAGGCCCGCGAACACTGGTTCACCGCCTGAGGCGAACCGTCGCACCGCCTGCCACCGCCACACCATCGCACCCGCTCTGCCCAAGGACACCAACAATGGCCGTTACCACAGTCGCACAGTTCGCCTCCGAGCTGAACCGCCCCGCGACGGCACTGCTTGACCAGCTGAAAGCCGCAGGGGTGGCGAAAGGTTCGCCGGAGGATTCCCTGACCGAGGCAGACAAGGAACGTCTGCTCGAGTACCTTCGCTCGTCGCACGGCACGGCTGGCAGCGAGCGCAAGAAGATCACCCTGACGCGCAAGTCGACCACCGAGATCAAGCAGGCCGACTCCTCGGGCAAGGCGCGCACCATCCAGGTGGAGGTGCGCAAGAAGCGTGTGTTCGTCAAGCGCGACGAGCCGACCGCTGCCCCCGAGGACAGCAGCGCCGTGGCCGCCGGCCCGAGCGCCGAGGAGATCGAACTCCAGCGCCGCGAGGAAGAAGCACGCCGCCAGGCCGAGCTGCTGCGGCGCCAGGAAGAAGAGCTGGCGGAGAAGCGCCGCCAGCGTGAAGAGGAAGAACGCCGCCAGCGCGAGGAAGCCGAAGCCCGTGCCCGGGAGGCCGCCGAGAAGGCGGCCGCCGAGGCCGAGGCCCGTGCAGCCGAGGCGGCCCGTGCAGCGGCGCAGGCCGCTGCCGTCGTCGGTGTCGCGACGGCCGCCGAGCCGCCGCCGCCCCCCGCGGCCGCGCCGGCCGTACCCCCTGCTGCACCGGCGGCGCCGGCGGAAACGCCCAGGCCCGGTGTGCGTGTCGTGAAGGCTGCCGAGGTGGAAGCCGAGGAGAAACAACGTTTGATGGATCTTGAGAAGCGCCGCAAGGCTGCTGAAGCCGAGGCGGCCGCGATCCGCGCGATGATGGCCGCGCCCCGCAAGGTGCTGACTGCGAAGAAGCCCGAGGAAGAAAAACCGAAGGTCGATCCGAGCAAGGAAGGCATCAAGGGCACCATACACAAGCCCAAGGCCGGCACGACGGCCGCCCCCGGCACGCCGGGCGCGGCGGCAGCGACGGCCGCGGCAGGGGCGGCCAAGCCGGGCGACAAGAAGTCCGTCAAGTCGGAGAAGCTGTCGTCCAGCTGGGCCGACGATGCCGCCAAGAAGCGTGCGCTGAAGACCCGCGGTGACGCCTCCGGCGGCGCGCGTCCGGGCTGGCGTGCGCCGGCCGGTGCACGCGGCGGCCGCCGCGGCGACCGGGGTGCCGGCGGCGGCACCGGTTTCGTGGCGCCGACCGAGGCCCAGGTCTACGAGGTGCACGTGCCCGAGACCATCAGCGTCGCCGACCTGGCCCACAAGATGTCGGTCAAGGCGTCCGAGGTCATCAAGCAGCTGATGAAGCTCGGCCAGATGGTCACCATCAACCAGCAGCTGGACCAGGAGACCGCGATGATCCTGGTCGAGGAGATGGGCCACAAGGCCTTCCCCGCCAAGCTGGACGACCCGGAAGCCTTCCTCGAGGAAGACGCCACCACGAGCGACAGCGAGCTGCTGCCGCGCGCCCCGGTGGTGACCGTGATGGGCCACGTCGACCACGGCAAGACCTCGCTGCTGGACTACATCCGCCGCAGCCGCGTCGCGGCCGGTGAGGCCGGTGGCATCACGCAGCACATCGGCGCCTACCACGTCGACACGCCGCGCGGCATGATCACCTTCCTCGACACCCCGGGTCACGAGGCCTTCACGGCCATGCGGGCCCGCGGCGCCAAGGCGACCGACATCGTCATCCTGGTGGTGGCTGCCGACGACGGCGTGATGCCGCAGACCAAGGAAGCGATCCACCACGCGAAGGCGGCCGGCGTGCCCATCGTCGTGGCGGTCAACAAGATCGACAAGGCCGAGGCCAATCTCGACCGCGTCAAGTCCGAGCTGGTGGCCGAGCAGGTCGTGCCCGAGGAATTCGGCGGCGACGCGCCGTTCTGCCCGGTGTCGGCCAAGACCGGCCAGGGTGTGGACGAGCTGCTCGAGAACGTGCTGCTGCAGGCCGAGGTGCTGGAGCTGATGGCCTCGAAGGACGCGCCGGCCAAGGGCCTGGTGATCGAAGCCCAGCTGGACAAGGGCCGCGGCCCGGTGGCCACGGTGCTGGTGCAGTCGGGCACGCTCAAGCGCGGCGACGTCGTGCTGGCGGGCTCCAGCTATGGCCGCGTGCGCGCCATGCTGGACGAGACCGGCAAGCCGACCACCGAGGCGGGCCCGTCCATCCCGGTGGAGATCCAGGGCCTGACCGAGGTGCCGCAGGCCGGTGACGAGTTCATGGTGCTGGCCGACGAGCGCCGGGCGCGCGAGATCGCGACCTTCCGCCAAGGCAAGTACCGCGACGTCAAGCTGGCCCGCCAGCAGGCCGCCAAGCTCGAGAACATGTTCGAGAACATGGGCCAGGCCGGCTCGCAGACCCTGGCGCTGATCATCAAGGCCGACGTCCAGGGTTCGCAGGAAGCACTCGCCGCCTCGCTGCTCAAGCTCTCCACCGACGAAGTCAAGGTGCAGATCGTGCACGCGGCAGTGGGCGGCATCAGCGAGAGCGACGTCAACCTGGCGATCGCCTCCAAGGCGGTCATCATCGGCTTCAACACGCGGGCCGACGCCGGCGCGCGCAAGCTGGCCGAAGGCAACGGCGTGGACCTGCGCTACTACAACATCATCTACGACGCGGTCGACGAGATCCGCGCCGCGATGTCGGGGATGCTGGCGCCGGAACAGAAGGAAGAGATCATCGGCCTGGCCGAGATCCGCCAGGTGTTCCGCTCGTCCAAGGTCGGCGCGATCGCCGGCTGCATGGTGCTCTCGGGCTACGTGCGCCGCAACGCCCGCCTGCGCCTGCTGCGCGACAACGTGGTGGTGTTCACCGGGGAGCTCGATTCGCTCAAGCGCTTCAAGGACGATGTCCGTGAAGTCAAAGAGGGCTTCGAGTGCGGCCTCAACATCAAGAACTACAACGACATTGCCGAAGGCGATCAGCTGGAGTTCTTCGAGATCAAGGAAGTGGCACGGACGCTGTAAGGCGGTTCTTCTTGCTCCTGCAAGCCCCGCCGGTCGCAAGACGGGCGGGGTTTGCGTTTAGGGAGCAGCCGCACCAGGAGTTTTTGCGATGCGACACAAGCGATCCATCCCCAACCGCAGCTACCGCGTGGCCGACCAGATCCAGCGCGACGTGGCCGAGCTGATCCGCGACCTGAAGGACCCGCGCATCGGCATGGTCACGATCAACGCCGTCGAGGTGACGCCCGACTACGCGCACGCGAAGGTCTTCTTCTCGCTGCTGGTGGGCAACCCCGACGAGACCGAGGCGGCGCTGAACGAGGCGGCCGGCTTCCTGCGCAACGGCCTGTTCAAGCGCCTGCAGATCCATACCGTGCCGACGCTGCACTTCAGCTTCGACCGCACCACCGAGCGCGCGGCCGACCTGAACGCCCTGATCAACCAGGCCAACGCCAACCGGGCCAAGGACTGAGAGCGCCGCCGTGCACGCCGAAGGTTTGGTCCCGTCCCTTGTCCGCCAGAAGGTGCCGCGCCGTGCCGTGCACGGCGTGCTGCTGCTCGACAAGCCGCTGGGCCTCAGCAGCAACGACGCGCTGCAGAAGGTCAAACGCCTGCTGCGCGCCGAGAAGGCCGGCCACACCGGCACGCTGGACCCGCTCGCGACCGGCTTGCTGCCGCTGTGCTTCGGCGCGGCCACCAAGTTCTCCCAGGTGAGCCTGGAGGCAGACAAGACCTACCGCGCCACGGTGCGGCTGGGCGTGCGCACCAGCACCGGCGATGCCGAAGGTGAAGTGCTGCAGGAGCGGCCGGTGGCGGTGACGCCGCAGCAGCTGCTGCAGGCCTGCATGCAGTTCATGGGACCCATCCAGCAGGTGCCGCCGATGCACTCGGCGCTCAAGCGCGACGGCAAGGCCTTGTACGAATACGCGCGCGCTGGCATCGAGGTGGAGCGTGAGCCGCGCACGGTCACCATCTTCAGCATCGAGGTGCTGAGCTGGCAGGGCGCGTCGATCGAGATCGAGGTGCGCTGCAGCAAGGGCACCTACATCCGCACCCTGGCCGAGGACATCGGCGAGGCGCTGGGCTGCGGAGCGCACCTCACCGCGCTGCGCCGCACCGGCAGCGGCCCGGTCGGGCTGGGCGATGCCTACACCCTGGCCCAGCTGGAGGCGATGAGCGAAGCCGAGCGCGACGCCTGTCTGCAGCCGGTCGATGCGCTGCTGGCCGACTGGCCGGTGCTGCGCCTCGAGGCGGAGGACGCGGGCCGTTTCCTGAGCGGCATGCGCCGCCGCACCGCACACGCCGACGCCGAGCGCCTGCGCGTCTACGGCCCGCAGCCGGCGGCCTTCCTGGGCAGCGGCAGCGTCAAGGCCGGTGAACTGATTTCAACGCGGTTGTTGAGCCCGCTGGAGGTCCAAGGCCTCCTGAACGCTCAAGCATCACAGTGACCCGCAGGTCGGGCACGTCTTCAAGAGCGAACTTATGAGCAAGCAAATCCGCAACATCGCCATCATCGCGCACGTCGACCATGGCAAGACCACGCTGGTCGACCAGCTGTTGCGTCAGTCGGGCACCTTCCGCGAGAACCAGCAGGTCAGCGAGCGGGTCATGGACAGCAACGACCTCGAACGCGAGCGCGGCATCACCATCCTGGCGAAAAACTGCGCGGTGAGCTGGCAGGGCACCCACATCAACATCGTCGATACCCCGGGGCACGCCGACTTCGGCGGCGAGGTCGAGCGCGCGCTGTCCATGGTCGACGGTGTGGTGCTGCTGATCGATGCCCAGGAAGGCCCGATGCCGCAGACCCGCTTCGTCACCAAAAAGGCGCTCGCGCTGGGCCTCAAGCCCATCGTGGTGGTGAACAAGGTCGACAAGCCCGGCGCACGGCCGGACTACGTCATCAACGCCGCCTTCGAGCTGTTCGACAAGCTCGGCGCGAATGACGAACAGCTCGACTTCCCGGTGGTCTACGCCTCGGGCCTGAACGGCTGGGCCTCGCTCGAAGAGGGCGCGCCCGGCGCGAAGTGGGGCGAGGACATGAGCGCACTGTTCAACACCGTGCTCAAGCACGTGCAGCCGCACGAGGGCGACCCCGCGGCGCCGCTGCAGCTGCAGATCTCCTCGCTCGACTATTCCACCTATGTGGGCCGCATCGGTGTCGGCCGCGTCAACGCGGGCACCATCAAGCCCTCGATGGACGTGCTGGTGATGGAAGGGCCGGACGGCAAGTCCTGGAAGGGCCGCATCAACCAGGTGCTGAAGTTCGAAGGCCTGGAGCGCAAGCAGGCGGAGACGGCCGGCCCTGGCGACATCGTGCTGATCAACGGCATCGAGGACATCGGCATCGGCGTCACGGTGACCGATCCGCTCGACCCGCAGCCGCTGCCCATGCTCAAGGTCGACGAGCCGACCCTGACGATGAACTTCTGCGTCAACAACTCGCCGCTGGCGGGTCGTGAAGGCAAGTTCGTGACCAGCCGCCAGGTCTGGGACCGGCTGCAGAAGGAGCTGCAGTCCAACGTCGCGCTGCGCGTGCGCGAGACGCCCGAGGACGGCATCTTCGAAGTCTCGGGCCGGGGTGAACTGCACCTGACCATCCTGCTCGAGAACATGCGCCGCGAAGGCTACGAGCTGGCGGTCTCCAAGCCGCGTGTGGTGTTCCGCGACGTCAACGGCGAGAAGCACGAGCCGATCGAGCTGGTCACGGCCGACGTCGAGGAGCAGCACCAGGGCGGCGTGATGCAGGCGCTGGGCCTGCGCAAGGGCGAGCTGGTCAACATGGAGTCCGACGGCATGGGCCGCGTGCGCCTCGAGTACCGCATCCCGGCGCGCGGCCTGATCGGCTTCCAGAACGAGTTCCTGAACCTGACCCGCGGCACCGGCCTGATCAGCAATATCTTCGACGGCTATGAGGCCCACAAGGGTGACATCGAAGGCCGCAAGAACGGCGTGCTGATCAGCCAGGACGACGGCGAGATCGTGACCTATGCGCTGGGCAAGCTGGACGACCGCGGCCGCATGTTCGTCAAGGCCGGCGACCCGGTCTACGAAGGCATGATCGTCGGCATCCACAGCCGCGAGAACGACCTGGTGGTCAATGCGGTGCGCCAGAAGCAGCTGACCAACTTCCGTGTCTCGGGCAAGGAGGACGCGATCAAGATCACGCCCCCGATCGAGCTGACCCTGGAGTACGCGGTCGAGTTCATCGAGGACGACGAGCTGGTCGAGATCACGCCCAAGTCCATCCGTCTGCGCAAGCGTTTCCTGAAGGAACACGAGCGCAAGCGCGCCTCGCGCGAAGCCGCCTGATCCGGCTCGTGCGGCTGAGTCACGGGCAGGCAGCGTGGGCCATGGTCGGCGTCACGCTGCTGTGGAGCATCGCTGGGGTCGTGACGCGCCAGCTGGAGGCCGCCCGCGCCTTCGAGATCACCTTCTGGCGCAGCTTCTTCAACGCCGCCTTCCTGGTGGGCGCGCTCGCGCTGCTGCGCGGGCGCGGGCTGTGGCACGGCCTGGTGGCGGGCGGCTGGCCGCTGTGGGTCTCGGGGCTGATGTGGGCGGTGATGTACACCTGCTTCATGCTGGCGCTGACCCTGACCACGGTGGCCAACGTGCTGGTCACGATGGCGCTGGCGCCGCTGCTGACCGCGCTGATCGCCCGTTTTGCGCTCGGCCAGGTGCTGCCGCCACGCACCTGGGGCGCCATCGCGCTGGCCGGTGCGGGCATCGGGTGGATGTACGGGCAGCAGCTCTCGGGCGGCGACGCCCGCCACCTGCTCGGTACCCTGGTCGCGCTGGCCGTGCCGGTCGCCTCGGCGGTCAACTGGAGCGTCATCCAGCGCAGCGCCGGCCGCGGCCAGGCCGCCGGACCGGACCTGCTGCCGGCGGTGCTGATCGGCGCGACGCTGTCGGCCTTGGTCACGTTGCCGCTGGCCTGGCCGCTGCAGGCTTCGGCACACGACCTCTCGCTGCTCGGCGTGCTGGGCGTGTTCCAGCTCGCCATTCCCTGCCTGGCGGCGGTGCAGCTGGCGCGCGTGCTGCCGGCGGCCGAGGTGGCCCTGCTGGCGCTGCTGGAGGTCGTGTTCGGCGTGGCCTGGGCCTGGCTGGGCGCCGGCGAGGCGCCCTCGACCGCGGTGCTGGGGGGCGGCGCGCTGGTGCTGCTGGCGCTGGTCGGCAACGAAGTGCTGGGGCTGCGGCGGCGCGCCTGAGCGTGCCGGGGGCCATGCGCCGAACGCCCCAGCGGCGCCAGCGGACAGCCGCGAGCCACGCTAGCATGTCGGCACCTCACAACTCCGGAGACCTCATGACTGCGACCCTGCAGCTCGATCACTCGGACGGCCTGGTGCGTGCCCACAAGGCAGGCGACCTCGGCTTCATCACGCTCAACCGGCCGGAAGCGCTCAACGCGCTGTCGCTGGCGATGATCCGCGACCTGACCCAGGCGCTGCTGGCGTGGCGGGACGACCCGACGGTCCGGGCCGTGGTGGTGCAGGGCGCCACGCGTGAAGGCAAGGGCGTGGCTTTCTGCGCCGGCGGCGATATCCGCTTTTTCCATGGCGCAGCGCTGCAGGGCAATCCTCAGGTGGACGACTTCTTCACCGAGGAGTACAGCCTCAACCACCTGATCCATGTCTACCCCAAGCCCTACATCGCCCTGATGGACGGCATCGTGATGGGCGGCGGCATGGGCATCAGCCAGGGCGCCAAGCTGCGTATCGTCACCGAGCGGACCAAGATGGCGATGCCGGAGACCAACATCGGCTTGTTCCCGGACGTCGGTGGCGGCTTTTTCCTGTCGCGCTGTCCGGGCCATGTCGGTGAATACCTCGCCTTGACCGGGCAGGTGATCGGTGCCGGTGATGCCCTGGCCTGGGGGCTGGCGGACGCTTACCTGCACAGCGGCGAACTGCCGGGCCTGGTGGAGGCGCTGGCAGGCCAGCCGCACGAGAACGGCGAGCAGGTGCTGGCGACCTTGCGGGCCCGCATGGTGGCGCTGCCGCAGCCCGCGCTGGTGGCACAGCGCGAAGCGATGGATCGGCATTTTTCGGCCGACGGCCTGAAGGGCATCCTCGACTCCCTGGCCGGCGATGCCGACCCCTGGGCCGCCGAGACGCTGGCCGTGTTGCGCAAGCGCTCGCCGCTGATGATGGCCGTCACGCTGGAGCAGATCCGGCGCGCCCGCAGGATGAACCTGGCCGACGACCTGCGCATGGAGCGCGACCTGGTGCGCCACTGTTTCGCGCTGCGCCCCGGCGCCGCGAGCGAGACGGTGGAGGGCATCCGCGCGCTGGTGATCGACAAGGACCACAGCCCGCGCTGGA
Source organism: Aquabacterium sp. A7-Y (assembly GCF_026153205.1). Taxonomy (GTDB): domain Bacteria; phylum Pseudomonadota; class Gammaproteobacteria; order Burkholderiales; family Burkholderiaceae_C; genus Caldimonas. The sequence continues at coordinate 75,915 of NZ_JAPFBW010000032.1, forward strand.
ATCCTGCCACGGTGGAAGAGGTCACGCCGGAGATGGTGCAGGCCTTTTTCCGCAGTCCCTGGCCGGCCTTCGCTCACCCGCTGCGCGCGCTGGGCTGAACGTCGGGCGCCCGACGCCGGCCGGGCCCCGGCAGGCCGGCCGGGATTCAGGCCGGCTCGTGCTCGCCCAGCCGGTTCCGCAACTCGCGGACCTGCTCCTTCAAGGCCAGGTTCTCCGCCGTCAGCGCTTCCACCTGGCGGGTCAGCCGGGCGATTTCTTCTTCGCTGCCGTCGGCCTCGAAGGGGTTGACCCCCAAGGACGGCGAGGCTGGCGCCGAGGCCGCTTCCTCGGGCGCGGGCGCAGCCGGTGCTTTGGTCTTGGCCTTGGCCTCGCGCACCAGCTTGGCTGCCTGGCGCAGCTCCTTCTTGCCGCCCGCGACGGCCGCCACCTGTTCCTCGGCCGGTAGCGAGGCCACCGCGGCCGCCGCGTTGATCGAGATGGTGCCCGACTTGACGGCGGCCACCAGCTCGGGGGCGGCCGTCTTGTGGATCTTCTCGATCTGGGCCACGGTGTTGCTGCTGATGCGCGCCGCCTTCGCGATGGCTTCGCGCGTGTTCAGCGGCTCCGGCGCGGGCGGCGGCGGCGTGTCGGGGGTCGGCTCGGCGGCGTTGTCCGGCGCCGGCGTTTCAACCTGGGCGCGTGCCGCGAGGATGTCCTTCTTGCGCAGCGCCAGCACGCCGCGCTGGAAGTCCGAGACGCTGCGCCGCCCCAGGTGCTGGTCGATCATCCACAGGTGCACGTCCTCCAGCGACTTGAAGCGCGGGTTCTGCACCGTGGTGAACGGGATGTTGTGCTTGCGGCAGATGCCGTAGCGGTTATGCCCATCGACCAGCACGTCGCCCCACAGCACCAGCGCATCGCGGCAGCCCTCGGCGAGGAGGCTGCGCTCGAGCGCGTCGTGTTCTTCGGGGGTCAGGGGATCGATGTAGGCGCGCAGTTCTTCGTTGACCTTGATGTCCATGGGAGCGGGGAGTGGAAGCGGGGCGCGCCGGTGGCCACGCGCGGGGGGGCCGCCGGCAGAGCGAGGCGGGATTCTAGTGCGGTGGGCGCCAGGGCAGGAAACGGCAGGCATCGCGCTGCGCGACTTTTCACCGCGGCTCCATCGAGCTGGCGACCGGGCACGGACCACGGGCCGCGGCGGCATGCGACGAGCCTGAAGCTTTCGGCGCTTGCGCCAACTGCTTCACGAACCGACGTTCAAGCGAGGCGGCCAGGTGCCGATATCGGAACGAGCTTCGTGTGTCCCTGCATGACGGTCACTTGCAGGTTGCGTGCGGAAGGCTCCAGGGGCGGCCTCCGCAGGGACGTCTTCCTGCCGCTGTGCCCCCGCCCGCTATTCCTCTCCATCGTTTTCCGAACCCTCGTATGAAAAAAACCTACCGACTGCGCATCGTCGCCCGTGACCAGCAGGTGCGCGAGCTGTCACTGGATTCGCTGGCCCTCCTGGTGGCCGCCCCCGGCGCCAAGTACACGGTGATCGATACGGCCACGCAGGCGCCGGCGCAGGACCTCGTGCTCAAGCGGCAGGGCAAGGCCCTGCTCATCGAGGGCGCGGAGGGGCCGGTCGCCCAGATCGACGGGTTCTACGACAACGACAAGGCCGTGGCCTTCGAGGTCCCGGCAGAGCGGGCCGGCGGGGAACCGGTGCTCATCACCGCGGCCGATGCCGGCCCGGACGGCTCCGGCATCGTGTGGCAGGCCGGCCAGGGCACGAGCGAGGCTGGCGCCGCGTCGGTCGATCCGCTGTGGACGGCCGCCGCGGTCGGCCTGGGCGTGCTCGGCGTGGCCGCAGGCGGTGGTGGCGGTGGCGGTGGCGGCAGGCCGGCTCCCGCACCGTCTCAGGACACCAGCTTCGCCAACGCTGTCGAAGTCACGGTCGTCGGGGGCCCGGTGCTCGACAGCCATGCGCTGCAGGTCGCCATCTACGGCGCCGACGGCACGCTGCTGGACGTGGCCGAGCTCGACGCGAACGGCCACATCACGGTGGATGTCGGCGAGTACCGCGGCGTGATCATCGCCAAGGTGGCCACGGATGCGGACGCGGTCGCCGACTACCTCGACGAAGCCACGGGCGCCGGCAAGGACCTGGACGTCGATCTCTACGCGATGGGCGTCATCGAGGGCAGCAACGAGACCCTCTCCCTCAACCTCAACGTGGTCAGCACGCTGGCCTACCTCAAGGCGCTGGAGTCGGCGGGCGTCGACCCGCTCGCCGGCAGCGGAACGCTGGACACGGCGGTGGTGGCGAGCACGAACCAGGCCATCGCCGACCTGTTCGGCCTGCCCGCGTTGCACGGCACCGACATCGTCACCATCAACGGCGACACCAGCTACAACGCCGGCGACGGCGTCAGCGCCGCGGAGAAGTACGGCGAGGTCCTCGCCGCGCTGTCCGGCGCAGACGCCAACCAAGGCGGCAGCACGGCGCAGACGCTGGCCGACCTGGTGGCTGGTGTCACCCTGGCATCCGGCTCGGGCGGGGTCACGGCGCAGCTCGACGACGCAGCCTTCCAGATGATCAATCGCGGCGCTGACCGCGTGGACCAGGCGGCCGGCACCGACACCCTCGGCACGGTGTCGGGGGACACCAATCCCAGCATCCTCGGCTTGAGCCTCGCATCGACCGGCCAGGTGCCGGGGAGCAGCCTCAACGCGGGCGACACCGTCCTCGTGTCGCTGCGCGTCAGCGAGCCGGTGATGGTCACTGGCGTGCCGCGGCTCGCGCTGGACCTCGGTGGACAGCCGGTCGAGGCAACCTATGCCGGTGGCTCGGGCACTGGCACGCTGACCTTCTCCTACACCGTCCAGGCGGGCCAGACCGATGCCGACGGGCTGAGCATTCCCGCCGATGCGCTGGTGCTGGCCGGCGGCAGCATCCGCGCCGCCGACGACGGGCAGGCGCTGATCCTCACGCACGCCTCGCTGGAGCCGCAGCCCGGCTACAAGGTGGACACCACCGCTCCCGGGGTGACGCTGACCGGCGCCCTCGACGATGTCGGCCTGCTGACGGGCAACTTGGTGGCGGGCGGCAGCACGGACGACACGAGCCTGTTGCTCTCTGGCAGCTGCGAGGCGGGCGCGACGGTGCAGGTCTACGACGGCAGCACCTTGCTGGGCACGGCGGTCGTGAGCGGCACCGGCTGGACCTATGCCGCGCCGGTGCTCGACGGCGGCCACCATCAGTTTCATGTCGTCGCGACCGATGCAGCCGGCAATCGCAGCGCGCCGAGCCCCATGGTCGCCATCACGGGCGACACCAGCGCGCCGACGGTCCACGCCACCAGCCTGTCTCTCAGCGAAGACAGCGGCGTGTCGCCGAGTGATTTCATCACCCGCCACGCCAGCCAGACCCTCTCGGCGACCTTGTCGGCGCCGCTGGGCGCCGGCGAGTCCTTGCACGGGTCGCAGGACGGCGGCGCCACCTGGACCGAGCTCACCGGCATGGTCGACGGCACGGTCCTGACCTGGACCGGCATGACCCTGCGGCCCGGCAGCCAGACGATCCAGCTGAGGGTGGACGATGCGGCGGGCAACCGCGGCCCGGTCTCCAGCCAGACCTGCCTGCTCGACACCGCCTCGCCACAGGCGCAGCTGGCCGGGGCGGTCGACAACGTCGGCAACCTCACCGGCCCCTTGGCCAGCGGCCAGGCGACCGACGACAGCGCGTTGGTGCTGTCGGGCAGCTGCGAACCCGGCTCCACGGTGCAGGTCCATGACGGCAGCACGCTGCTGGGTACGGCCACCGTAAGCGGCACCAGCTGGACCTACACCGCCACCGTGGTGAACGGCGGCACGCACCAGTTCCACGTGACGGAGACGGACGTCGCCGGCAACACCAGCGCGCCCAGCAGCGTTCTCACCGTGGTGGGCGATACGGTCGCTCCTGAGCTGACCCTGCTGGCCGCCACCGATGACGCCGGCACGATCACGGGCCCGGTGTCCAACGGTCAGGCGAGCGACGACAGCACGCTGCTGCTGAGCGGCAGCTGCGAGGCCGGCGCGACGGTGCTGGTCTACGACGGCAGCATGCTGCTGGGCACGGCCACCGTGAACGGCACCAGCTGGAGCTACAGCGCGACCGTGACGGATGCGACGCAGCACCAGTTCCGCGCCACGGCGACCGATGCCGCGGGCAACACCAGTGCACCGACGGCCGACATCGTGGTGGTGGGCGACATGACGGCGCC
>NZ_JAPFBW010000033.1 GCF_026153205.1 Aquabacterium sp. A7-Y
GCGCGCCAACGCCATCCAGCTGGACTTCAAAAAGGGGGGCGCGGCCGAAAAGGAACGCTCTTCGCTGCAGGCCTTCAAGGCACACAGGGGTTGCTGCCGACTGACCGTCCCCGAAGTGCGGCGTCTTCTTGTGGCGCTGCTGCGCCTTCCTGCGCCACCACCTGCACACGCTCTCGCTTGGTCGTACTGGCGCCGACACCATCAGGCTCGTGCTAAAGCCTGCCACTGGCGTCGAAGTCGTCGCAAGAGACTACGACTATAGTACTAGACCTTTCCTTTGCCGATAAACAGACGGTTCGGCCCGGCAAACTTCCGGTTAAACGTGATGGCGATCCGTTCTGGGTGTACGTCTTTTAGAAACTAAACTTAAAGCGGCGGCGGCGCTTTGCAAAAGTGCGTAGGGCTGTGGCAGCCGATCAAACCTTAAGGGGTCCTTGATGGAAGAACTGTGGATACGGTTGGAATCGTTGCTGCAGAGCCATGCGCCGGAGGTGTTTGCATCCCTCAACCCTCCTGCCACTGTTGAAGAGATCCGTCAAACGGAACAAGTATTGGGTTTTTCTTTTCCCGATGATGTTCGAGTGGCCTACCTGCGTCACAACGGTGCTGCGGATCAGACGATCGAGAGGGGCCCCCGATTTTTTTACCTTGGAGGGTGGTGCTGCTTGGAGCGAATGGTGGGCAATTGGCGCTCGAAATGCGAGGTTGCGGATAACCTGAAGAAGGATCCGGATGGGATGGAGAGCTTTCCCGAGGAAGACGAATCGTGGTCCGAGTATGAGGTGAGGCCGCAATGGTGGAACCCGCATCGCATTCCCGTGTGTTTGACCAACACCGTGAGCGCCTTGTACGTCGACATGCAGCCGGGGCCGGCGGGCGTGCGCGGTCAGCTGTTAAAGGACGCCGGCATGAATGAAGCGATAGTGATCGCGAGAAGCCTTAACGAGTACCTCACCACGATGGCTGATCGCCTGGAACAAGGGTTGATGGCATGGGACGTGGACAAGGAGTGGATGAACGCCGCCACCAAAACGAGCATCATCGAATGGAAGAGCATGTGGGGGTAGGTAGTCGGTCCTGAACAACTCGCTTTCAGACGGTGGTCGGCAATGAAGCCGGGGATGCACAGCCGTTGACGCAGACACGGGACGGTGTGCGCGCCATACCGGGAGCACAGCACATCCCGAGCCACGGAGGCGCCGCCACGTCCACATCCTGGCTGAAGAATACTCAACGCGTTCATCCCAACCTTACCCGCATCGATCAGTCGGCGCCAGTAAACACGCTCCCTTGGTGCATGTAAGACCGCTTCCTATGGAACAGCGTGCCTCCCAAACAGCTCCAAAGTCGTGAAAGCATGGACACCCAACGCATCATCCATTGACAAGTTCTACTTTCTGTGAGTGGAACTTCACAGTGGAGGGTATCGTCAAAACGCTGAATCCTAGAACCGGGGCCGAACTACGCAATGATGGACACGAAGCACCCCTCGAATCAGCTTTCTGAATTTATCCTGCAGCGCTTCCGCATGGTGACGTACAGATGGTCGGGCTCCCGTCCATTCCCTGGCGCGCTGATGCTGCAAACCACTGCATCGAGCACCTCCTGTCGCATGTTCTGGTGTGCGCCCGGCAGCGTCCAAAGACCTGATCTCGAGGGGGGATGGCCCGACATAGAGCTTTATCACCTGCGCTCGTACTATGCCATTCTCGACTCCACGGCAAGTAATATTCGCGCTCTCGCTGCCCACTATGTGCAGGAGATCCGCCGCGTGCAGCCCCAGGGCCCCTACCTGCTCGGCGGCTATTGTGAAGGCGCGCGTCTGGCCTTCGAGATAGCAAAGCAGCTCACGACACGCGATGCACAGGTGCCGATACTGGCTCTGGTAGAACTGGATCTGCCACAACAGGACTGGGCATTGCCGGTGGTTAGGCTGTACTTTCGCTATCTGCAGAGGGTCAGATATCACGCAGCGCAGTTGTCGGCCTTGTCCGCTCTGCGGCGGATCGTCTATGTCATCGCATGGATCCGGCGATGCTGTGGGCGCCTTGCCCCGCATGCCAATCCCGCCCGCTACCTCCGGCTTGCAAACAGCGACCGCACCATCCGGTCGAGTCCAGTCTCGGTGAGCGCAGAGGACGCGCACGTTCTTGAACCTCTCAAAACCAGGGCGCTGATGCTTTATGTTCGCGGAGGTATCAATGGCTTTTACAGACTCAAAAGGTTCCAGAAGGCATGGCGGCATCTGTGCATGGGCGGTGAGACGGTTCGGATGATCGATGGCGAAGCACACGGGACGCCAAGTTGGCGGGAAGTCGCGCATCAGGTTGGGGATTTTTTGGGACGGCTCGGATACCTCCGGACCCGAGGCAAGGGTGAATCCCTCGCGTCAGTTCGAGCCTGAGATGCGGCAAGCGCCCTCAGGGGCCAGTCGTCCAGAACCTGCTCGATGGCCCCCCGAAGGACCTCGTCGGACGGCTCGCGCAGTTGCTGCCACTCGGTGTCAGGAGCTTTGTAGAAGGTGCTGCGAGGCAGCTCATGGCGCGGCATCCTTCGACGACGGAGATGTCAGCGGGCCGGAGGTGATCACACCTTCTCGCTGATGCCGCCGACGGCTGTGCCGGCGCTCGGTTGTCATTGGTGCTTCTCCTCACACCCCGACAAGCCTATGTCAAGTCAGCCGATCCCACCTGTCCACCTCGAGCGATTCGCTCCACGCCTGGCGATTATTTGGAAGACCACTGACACCGTGAACCACACACTGCCCTTCCGGCTCTTTCAAGCGAGAGTGGACGCTCGGGTGTCCGATCCCGGCCGGCTGCTGTCCCGATCAATGCGCAAATGAAAAGCGCACGAGTGCCAGTGTCAGGGCGAATAGATACCCATAGGCAAACCGGTCGATGCGCAAGACGGCGTGCCCTCGACGAGCGCGCCAGGCCCCAAGGGCAGACATCAGCCCCCCAACCGCGAAGGGTGTGATGACGAGATTGGCGATGCGCATGGCCTCGCCGTGGACAAAATGTGAGGGAAAGACGAGCAGGCTGAGGCCGCCTGCTGCCGTGCCGAAGATCGTATAGCCGAGCGCAGCCAGCCATGGGTTCGGTGGTTTACGGAAGGGCTCAGTCAGCGAATGGAGCCCCAGCTCGGCCAGCGCTTCGAAAAGGCACTGGAGCAAGAACTCTCCGACAACTTCGAACAAGAACTCCATCAGGCGATGCCGAGCGAGTCAGGATGGCGTAGTGTGGCAGAGTCGTCGCTCGGATCACCCCGTCCACTGCACGCATTGAGTTCTCGCAGGACTCGGATGGCAAGCGCTCCATGGCCCGCCCCAATGCCGCGGTTGTGTTCGCTGCAGTTCTGCTCATGGGTCACGTCAGTCCACATCTGGACGGACTTCACGATATGGTGTGCCTCGTCCGTGTCGATCTCGAAAGCAATAAATCTTTCGTCTTGAGTGAGCAACAGTCCGGCCATTGGGTAGGGCATCGACGGATAGCCGACATCGAGGCCGATGAGGATCGATCTCTCCCAGTGGACCCCGCGTGCCTGTCCGCACTCTTGCAAGGCTGCGGGAATACGGTGCTCAGTAAGCGGCCAGCGATCCCATCTTGAAGGGAGGAGGCTGGAAGGGTGAGGATGGCGTCCACCTATTTTTCGGAAGTGGACACCTATGCAATCCAAGCCGACGACACGGCGGCGTCACAACCGGGAGCTGAAGGCGGTGGTACTGGCGGCCTGCGAGGAGCCAGGCGCCTCGGTCGCTGCGGTGGCTCAGGCTCATGGCTTGAACGCTAATCTCGTGCACAAATGGCGCAGGCAGCGGGCTGGGGCGACGGTCACGACGCCGCAGCAGGACGCCACTCCCGCAGCGCCCGAGTTCATCGCGCTGCAGATACCGACGCCGGAGACGCGGCCCGCGCCGGTGCCTGATATCCGGATCGAGCTGCGCCGCGGGGCGGTATCAATGGCCATCGTCTGGCCGGGCGCCGCTGCGGGCGACTGCGCTATGTGGCTGCGGGAGTGGTTGAAGTGATCCGCATCGATGCGCTGTGGCTGGCGAGCGAACCGGTGGACATGCGTGCCGGCGCCGACCGACTGCTGTCGCGGGTCGTGCAGGTCTTCGGAGCTGCTCAGGCCCATCACGGCTATCTGTTCACCAACGACCGGGCGAATCGGCTGAAGCTGCTGGTCCACGACGGTTTCGGTGTGTGGTGCGCAGCCCGACGGCTGAACAACGGGAGCTTCGTCTGGACGCGCGATGGCGGAGGCAGCGCCGTACCGCTACAGCTGACACGGGAGCAGTTCCAGGCGTTGGTCGTCGGGCTGCCTTGGCAGTGCCTGGAACAACTGCGCATCATCACGCGGGTGTGAGGCGCACCGAGCGAGGCGAGCCGCAGTTCTCGATCTTGCGCCTTCCCGGCAGGGTCCTCACAATTGCCGCCCATGCTCGATCCGCACCTGCTCAAGCCCGAAGACCTGCAGGGTCTGGACGCCGAAGCGGCGAAGCAGCTTGCCCGCGTGATGCTCGAGCGCATCGCCAGCATGACCGCGCAGATCAATGATCACGCCAAGCACCTGGACGAACGCGATCGCCAGATCGCTGAGCGCGACGCGCTGATCAAGTACAAGGACGTCAAGCTGCAGAAGTTGACCTTCGAGCTGGCGCGCTACAAGGCGTGGAAGTTCGGCGCGAAGACCGAGGCGATGACAGCCGAGCAGCGCCGGCTGTTCGAGGAGACCGCCGCTGAAGACGAGGCGGACCTGCAGGCACAGGCCGAGGCGCTCGGGGCCGCCTCGCCGCCGGAGGCGGACGCGGGCAGCCAGCGCCGTCCGCGCCGGCAACCGCTGCCCGAGCACCTGCGCCGCGTCGAGCACCACCATGAGCCCGAGGACACAAGTTGCCCGAACGAGGGCTGCGGCCGCCCGATGGTGCGCATCGGCGAGGATGTCAGCGAGCGGCTGGACATCGTGCCGGCCGAGTTCTTCGTGCACCGGCACGTCCGCGGCAAGTGGGCCTGCAAGTGTTGCCGGACGCTCGTGCAGGAGCCGGTCGCGCCGCAGGTCATCGACAAGGGGATGCCCGCGCCGGGGCTGGTGGCCCACACGATGGTCAGCCGCTTCGTCGACCACATGCCGTATTACCGCCAGGAAGCGGTCAACGCCCGCTCGGGCGTTCACACCCCTCGTTCCACACTGGCGGCCTGGTCGGGCGCCGGCGCGGCCGAGCTGCAACCGCTGTTCGAGGCACACAAGGCCTTCGTGCTGGCCTGCCCCGTCCTGCACGCCGACGAGACCCCGGTGGCGATGCTGGACCCCGGCGCCGGCAAGACGCGGCGCACTTACATCTGGGGCTACGCCAAGAGCGAGTACGACCCGCACCCGGGCGTCGTCTACGACTTCTGCCTCGGTCGTGGCGGCAAGTACCCGATGGCGTTCCTCAACGACTGGCGCGGCACCCTGGTGTGCGACGACTACAAGGGCTACGAGACGCTGTTCAAGCTCCCGGGCAGGACCGAGGCCGGCTGCCTGGTGCACGCGCGGCGCAAGTTCAACGAGTTGATGAGGCACGGCCACAGCGAGGTGGCCGCCGAGGCGGTCCGTCGCCTGGCCTGGATCTTCAAGCTCGAGAAGGACGCCCGGGATGGCAGCGCCCAGGATCGGCTGACGATCCGACAGAGCCAGACGCGGTTGCACTGGGACGAGTTGCACGCCTGGCCCTGCTCCGGCCCTGGGCAATGGAGCGCAAGGCATGGCTGTTCGCGGGCAGCGAGATGGCCGGTCAGCGCGAGGCCGTCGTGAGGAGTCTCGTGCAGTCGGCCAGGCTGAACGGGAACGACCCGTCGGCGTATCTCAAGGACGTCCCCACCCGACTGCCGACGCATCTGAATCGTCATATCGACGAGCTGCTTTCGCATCGCTGGCAAACTGCCGGGCACTGACGCCTACACCCCTGTCTATGCAGTCCATTGAAGCAAAAGCCCTCTCGCTGGCCCTCGAGGTAGGAGTGGTCTCCGTAGGAGACGTACATGCGTGGGCGGACCGACGCATTCGGTCTGCCGAGAAGCCCGACTTCAAGCTCATCGAATTAAGTACCGAACCCGACTCTGCCGGGTGCCTGTCGCTACTCCACGAACTCGCGGCGGACGGCGACAAGGCGATCGTTGCCACGCTAGCGCTCAGGCACCTGGCTATTGCGTATGCAGCGAAGCGCGTGTCGCCTCGGACTGCGGCAACGATGGTCTCTCGCCTGTTGGATGAAGGCTACATACCCGACGACGACGCTGCACGCCAAATGGCGTGGTTCACCGAGGACCTGGCCTTGATTGATGTCAAAGAATACTCACCGGAGCTTGAGTCTCGAATCCTCGGGGACTTCACCGTCTTCCTTGCTAGATTCAATTATGCGTCCTGAGATGCCCGGACGTTTACCAACGTTCGGCTGTCCAGCGAGATGTTCGAGCAGTCCGTAAGCGTACCGTCTGCACCGCGTTGCACTGAAGGCCGTGGCAAGCCAGCATGTGTCCGTTATGTTGGACTGCGGACACACCCCTGAATGGACTGGCCCGACGGTTGAGCGAGTGATGAGCAACGGCATCGGGCGAGCAAGCACCAGCCCGACCAGGGCCAGAGCCTGACTCAATCGCATCGAGTTGGCTGCCGCGTGGCGGGACAAGTTCGGAATGTCAATGAAGAGCTGCCGTATCGTCTGCTCCCCCTCATAGCAAACATGCTGGGCGAATGCGGCTAGTTGTAAGGCGTCTGCAAGGCGCTGGCGGTCCGCTTCTCGACGCACGGACCGGTACTGCACGAACGGGATCAAGAACGCAGCGCCAATCGCCACGATCGACCCTCAGGCCTGAACCCACGAGGCGCAACTGCCTTCCGAGACACCGGGGACGAAAAAGCAGGTCTGCCACAGAACGAAGGCCATAACTACCTGCCCCGGGTCGGCCGGACGGCGGGTCGCCTTGCGGCGAAGGCAGCACCCAGGCCTGCCGCAAACAGCGCCCATGTCGCAGGCTCCGGCACCGGCGACAGCAGGAACGCGCGCGTCTCGGATGTGAACCGGTTCTCGGCGCTTCCCACGATCCAGCCGCTGTCATTGATGTCCCGAGCAAACTCGAGCCGCCAGCCCGCGTCCCTAAGGCTCTCGTCAAGGAATTGGTTCAAGTCGATGAGGGCCCCGCGGTGCCACGTCACCGCGTGCCAGCCGTCGAGCTCGGTGCTGCTGATGCCCAGGACTTGGCCTGTATTGTTGATGGCGTACGCGACGCTGGACCCGCCGTCCAGGCTGCCAAGATCAGCCGCAACTCCGTCGATCCACAAGGCGGCATGGTGCACCATGTTGCCCGCCAGCCAGCTCTCCCCCACCACTTGGCCAACATCATTGATGTCATTGGCCCGGCCGCCACCCCCTCCCAGCGTTCCAAGTTCAGTGACGGAGTTTCCGTCCCAGAGGGCAGCGGCGGTCGTTCCATCTGGCAGGGAGCTTGAGCCGACCACCTGTCCGGCCTCGTTGATCGCGGTCGCCTCCGCGAATGACCCTCCTAGCGTTCCGAGAACCCTGGGCCCGCGGTCATCCCACAGCGTAGCGCGCATGACGTAGCCGATCCAGGTATATCCGACGACCTTCCCCGTGTTGCTGATGTCCCGTGCGGTCGAGGTGTCGTCAGACGGCGACTGAAGGCGGGTCTTCTTGCTGCCGTGCCAAACCGTAGGGTAAGGTCCTTCCTCCCCGACAATCTGGCCGGCATCATTGATGTCCCTTCCAGTGCTGTCCATCCGGCTCAACTGTGTCGGAGTGCCGGCATTCCAGAGGGTGGCGTATCCGTCAGAGGGGAAGCTGCCCCCACTCCAACTCTCCCCCACCACCCACCCAGCGTTGTTGATGCCGAGCGCCACGCTCTCGTCGGTCCCGGGCAACTGCGGGAGGAAGGTGACCGAGGGCAAGCGGCCTCCGGCGGTAGACGTAGTGCACCAGCAGCTTGCAGCGAGCAGCAAGAGCAAGAGAAGGGGCCTCGGTGCCCGCCCCAGCGCAGGTATCGGCTCGCCGGGTCTCGCTCGCACAGGCGCCAGCCCGACGAACATCTCGGTGGCATCCCGCTGTTGCGGCGCGGCTCGCGCGCACGAGACCGGTGCCTCGCACGGCGCAGGCGCAGCCGTCGCCCCTGCCTGCGAGGCGCTCTTCCGATCGGCTGGGCTGTGGCTCACGCCGCTCACATCACAGAAGGTCGAGACGCAAGAAGCAGCGAGGCGTGCGGCCGCGACAGCGACGATGCCCGCTAGCAACAGCAGCCACGCGGCCGGCTCCGGAACGGGGGACAGCAGGAAAGCTCGGTTTTCCACGGTGAACAGGTTTTCAGCGACACCCACTATCCATCCGGCATCATTGATCTCCTGGGCGGCCGTGAGCCGCCAACCCGCCTTGTGGCGGCTCTCGTCGAGAAAGCCGTTCAGGTCAATGATGGTTCCGCGGTGCCACATGACGGCGTGGAAAGCCTCTCGTCTTGTGCTGGCGGATCCGACGATCTGGCCCAGGTTGTTGATCCCGGCGGCGTTGCTGCTGGTGCCATCCAGGCTCCCAAGGTCGGTGGGCTGGGTGCCCTCCCACAGCGTCGCATGGCGGTCCATATCGCCGGGCAGCCAACTGTGCCCGACGACCTGGCCGACATCATTGATGTCATTTGCCCAGCCGCTGCGTCCGCCGAGGGTCGGCAGGTCCCTGATCCCGCCGCCCTCCCACAAGGTGGCCCTGGTGCCGCCTTCTGGACCCCGCAGTTTCCTGCCGCCCACGATCTGACCCGCCTCATTGATCGACGACGCCGAACCGGAAGGTCCGTCCAATGTGCCGAGGTCCCTGATGTGGCCGTCCTTCCATAGCGTGGGCCGGACGAAGTCGCCTTTGAAACTATCACCGACGACCTGCCCGGCATTGTTGAGATCAATGGCCATAGAGCCGCCTCTTCGATCGAGCCCCGGGAGCCGCGTCACCGCGCGCCCCGTCCAGAGCGCCGCGCGCCAGCCTAGACGTCCAACGGTCTGTCCCGAGTCATTGATCGCCAAGGCGAAGCTGTCGGTCGTGCTCAGACCGACGGGTGGAGCGGACCCGTTCCACCGGGTGGCGTACGAGTCGTAGACCACCGTGGGGGTCTCTCCCCAGCTTGCTCCAACAACCTCACCGCTTCGGTTGAGGTCGACCCCGGTGCTTTGAGCCGTTCCTGGCAAGGGGTCCAGAAACGTCACTACCGGCGCCAGATTTCCAGCGCTCGCACAGGCGGCCCACAGCGTGAAGGTTTGCAGCGTCACTGCGGCAACCCAATGTCGTGGCCCGCGTTGTCCTGGTGTTCGGTCTACATGCCGGGGGGAACGCGTGCTCATCAACAAGGCGGCGGCCGGTAGGACGCGGCGCAAGATCGCCGCCCTGAAGAGGGGAGCCGGCTGCGCCGGCCGGGCGACGTAGTGCCGCCTCGCTGTGTTCATTTGGTTCGCAGTGCCCATGAGCCTCCTCCAGCTGTGGCAGGCGGGGCGCGTGCGAGAAAGTTAGAGATGAGCTGCCTTTATAGCGGCTCGCTCCAGCGGTGCACTCTGGTCGAAGACACGGCTCCGGTCCCACCACTACACCATAGGCGGCCGACCGGGGGCAGTCCCCCCGCACATGCGGGGCTGAGGACGGACGGATGCGAGGCGACGGCATGGCGTTCGCTAGCCAAACAGGTCGGCGCTTGCACCGTCCGCCCTATGGAACTTCGATGGCGACGCAGGGCAGCCAGCGGGCTCAGTATCTCCAACAGGCCTGCAGTTGCCTAAACTGGGGGCATGTAACGGCGCGTGCCATCCCCGAGCAGCGTCAGCCGCCAAAGACGATGTCGCGGGCCTCGAGCAGAGCAGCCGTACTCGTCGTCATGTGGGCGACCTCCAGTGTGTCGCCTCCCTGCGCCGTCGTTGGGTTGTACCAAATCAGGCCGGTCCGGGTGTCGACATACAGGCCGCTGCGGTCTTCGGCGCCCTGTCCCGTGCGACCCGGGCCTTGGTGGAAGGTACTGGGCGCCAAGCCGTCCCGACCAAAGGACAGACCCGCGATGCCGTGCTCTATGCGCGCGGGCGCCAGGTCGTCCAATTCCGCCAGCAGCACAAGGATGTCCTCCCCCCGGGGCTACGTCCGGCAGCCTGTCCGCCTGCCCCCCGATCACCGCACCGAACAGGAAGCGGTCTTGCCCACGGCCGCCGTGAACGACGTCCGCCCCCAGGCCACCGTCGAGCCAGTCATGGCCAGGCCCGCGTGCAGCGTGTCGCCCCCTTCTCGACCTTCGAGAACGTCGTTCCTGCCGTCGTGCTGGACGAACGCGGCCATCCGGACTTCGACCGCCTGCAGCGCCGGGCGCGCACCCGCTGGGAAGGCAGCGGGCACATCGTCTACTGCGTCTTCGACCTGACGATGGTGGCCGGCATCGACATCCGCCCGCGGCCGCTTGAAATGCGGCGCAGCATCCTGGAGCGGCTCTGGCCAGGGCCTGTCCCGCACCTGCTGCTCGTTCACGCTGTGCGCGGCCATGGCGAGGCCCTGTACCGGCAGGTGGTCGCCTTGGAGCTCGAGGGCATCGTCGCCAAACGGTGCGGTTCCCCGTACGTGCCGGGGAGATCGCGCGACTGGATCAAGTTCAAGCGACCGGGCGCGCCATGCCGCCGGAGCGGTTCCGGCATTCGGGATCCGGCAGCCAGTAGCGGCTCGGTCCGGCGTATTAAAGAAGCGCGGGCCGAACGCGGCGCCGCGACGCAGTGCGTGGCCCGCGCTGTCTCGCCGCCGGACGAACTCTCCTTCAAATTTCATTGTCCCTGTCCACTCGCTCCGCGAAGTACGGTGGGCCTTCCGCGCGACGCCGCGGTGAGGCGCGAGCCGCCGGCCGACGCGCGATGCGCTGCTCGATCTGTCCACACACTGATCGCTCGCCAAGGGAATTAGGTCCGGCCAGCGGAGCTGAGGGCCTTACATCGATCAGCGGCTCCCGTTCCCCGACCAGCGCCGCTGTCACCGCTGCGGGATTCGCTTAGGCGCGCCGCGTGCATGTGAACTGAGGAAACGAAGGTTGAACAGCTCCCAGGGCCCGACCTCGGTCGCTCGCGCCCGCAGCATCGCGCCTCGGTCACCGGTGAATCCATATTCGGCGGACACATATCGCCCGTTCGCGTTGGACTGGAGCGCGACGACTCCTCGCCCGTCCCTCCAATCGATTCGAAACAGCTCCCAGGGACCCACGTCTGTTGCCCGCGCTCGCAGCATGCCGTTGTCTTCTCCGGGATAGCCGATCTCGGCCGACACATAACCCCTGTTCACCAGAGCGCGGATGTAATAGAGGTTGTCGGGCCCCCGGTAGCAGAATTCGTATTCTTCCCACGGTCCCCAATGGGGCGACCGGGCACGCAGCATGTTCACATAGTCCCCGCCATAGGCGATCTCGGTCGAGATGTAGGCACCGTTGACCGCCGAGGTCCATTCGGCCGGCCAGCAATCCGGGAACTGCGCTTGCGCGGCGATCGGCAACGAGGCAGCGACCACCAGCGCCGCTCGTCGCAGAGACCGTTTGCATGTCTGCAAGCCGAGAATGCCGGCCTGGCGTCTGCGCATGTCGTTCATTGCGTCCTCCTGTTGGGCCCCACGCCACCGGAACCGGTGCTCTTTCGAGACCCTGTATCAACTTAGTCCAGGCGGGGGTCGGGAGGGCCGATGTCGTAACCCCTTGTCCTCGGTCTACGCAAGGGAGAACGGTCACAGGGCCGGGCGGAAGAACGCGTCGGGCAGGCGTGCGCCTGCGCGATCTTCTTCGAGACCCGAGCTGCAGCTATTCCTGGCGCTGACCTGGGGGACGATCAGTTGCCCCAGGTCGGCGTCCTAAACCATCTCATGGGGCGGCCGCGGCTGTACCCCGCCTTGCGGGCAGCGGCTGCAGGGGAATCCGCTGCAACGGGTCGAGGAGTTGCTGCCGCATCGCTGGCAAGCAGGTGCCGGGCGCTGCCATGCTCAGCGCTCATGAAGATCGACATCGACAAGCTCGACGAGGCCGAGCTGATAGAGCTGAACCGGCCGACCGCGGCGCGCCTGAAGCACCTGCGGAAAGCTCGCACGTGTCACCAGATGCTCAGCGTCAACGTCCGTGACCGGATGCGACTCCACCCGCCGGGGACACAATGCGGAGACAGGCATCATCGTCAAGTACCACCGTAAGGCCGTCACGGTCGTCACCGACGACCAGCACCACTGGAACGTCGCGCCAGTGTTCCGTAGCCGCGTGTTCAATGCAGAGTCAGCCGAGCCGAGCACCGCTCGAGTCATACCGCCGCCGACCAAGCCATAGCCTACTAGCACTCCGCGCGCAAGGTGGCTCGGCTAGCCGAATACGGTGCTCACGCCAGTAGACGGCTTCACGTCGGATTGAAGCTTGCGTGCAGGCGTTTTGCTGCCGAACGTTGAGCTGCTTCTGACGACGGTACATGGGAACGCAAGACAGGAGAAGGATGACCTCATCTATTGTGACAATTTCTGCGGCACGACCCGATCCCCGCTTCAGGCTGCTGCGGAGGTCGAGAGCGGCATCTCGGTCAGAGGCGGTCGCTTTCCGCGCGCTGAAGTCCGAAAATGCAATCCACCCATCCTCGGACCTCCATCATGCTCGATGTTCCTGTTATCGAACGGTTGGAAAGCCTAAGGCAGGGTCGCACGTCCGGGCTGTGGCCCTTGTGCAGAGGAGATGGAAATCAGCGATGGCCACGAAGGCCATTAGCGAACTGCTGGCCTGTCTGAACAAGCAACTTGCCCTCAGCCTGCTTTTCCGCGATGTACTCCGCAACCGACTCGATCACTGACGGCAGCTCAAACTCGAACCTCGCTGAGGGCGAGGTCG
The DNA here is from genome assembly GCF_026153205.1 of Aquabacterium sp. A7-Y. GTDB lineage: Bacteria > Pseudomonadota > Gammaproteobacteria > Burkholderiales > Burkholderiaceae_C > Caldimonas. The sequence continues at coordinate 12,897 of NZ_JAPFBW010000033.1, forward strand.
CATGATAGACAAGACTGGACACATTGCGACGATCAATGAGCGTGTCGATTGCCGACTTGATCGTCACTGCCGTGTCAGCAGTCCACGGACCAAGCTCTGGCATGGTCAGCTGGTTGTGCCTAGAAGTATCGAGCGTAAAGCCCAGCGGCGTTCGACTGGTGGGGCGCAACGGATCGTCGGTGGTGCGTGCCAGAACAATACCAAGCTGATCGCGCAGCGCATCCACCACAGACATGTCAGCGCGGCTTGAAATCCAGTACTGTCCGTTGGGATAGACAAAGTGCTTGTACCCCCACGGCGCCCCGATCACGTCGCGAACATAGGCTTGGTTCTCCGACACGTCGGCAACTGCGTCCTCTAGCGTCTTGAGCTGCACGCCTATTCGATTGGTGCTATGCACGCAGATTTCATGACCGCGCGCCATCGCGTCCAGATACTGCGAAAGGCTCATGTAGCCGCAGCAACCCACCCAATTTTTCGCCAGTGCAATGTTTACTTTCAGCCCATAGGTATCGAAGATTGGCAGCGCATGCGTGTAGAAGCTGGCATATGCGTCGTCCGCATAGACGAGCAGGCTCGGGACGGCCGATCTCTGCAAGACGGGATCGCCCATGTAGATCACCGATGCCGCCGGATAGTTGCGATTCACGAACCTGACACGGATCGAGTTGATCGTGTTGGTCCATGTGGGAGAGCCGCCAGAGGTCCATTCAGAAGGGCCGATGCTGATCAGGTGCCAGCCGTTGCGCTGCTTGTCGTTATGACCGCTCGGCCCAACACCCCACGCGGCTTGGTAGTAGTTATTAAAGGTCGTGTCCCCCATCGACAAGCGGATCTGGATGTTCTCGACCGCCGTGTAGTCCGGTATGTAGACGGGGACGAACAACGTCGGTGCGACTTTCTGTGCAACGTAAGGAGTCGGTAAGTCGAAGGTGAAATTGCACGTCCCGCCGTTGCCACCCTGCAGATTGCTCATCTGCAGGGTGTTGCGGCAGTTCCACTGCACGCACGAACTTATCGCGGAAGTCGAGGGGGGCATGGTGCCGGTGCCCACTACCGGCGCAGTGTTCGGCACGTCGAGGATCTTGTCGCCCGGCGTGCGCTCGTAATCGTCCCCCCAACGGCGGAGGCAGATGTTAAAGCCACCGCAACTGTCCCGCCCTGCAGCCGTCGCTACTTGAATCCTCCCGGGGAGGGAACTGACCGTAAAGCGGGCATCACCATCAGCCTCCTGTACGGTTGCCATGGTGTCAGTTCTCCACGTACAGAGCGGCCGTCGCGCGGGTGCCGCTGATGGCGGAGAGGTTGGTGCAGGTATGGTTCAGCGGGCGGTGAACCTTGCCCGAGTCACTGGCGGCCTCGGGTTCTATGGCGGTCTTGCCGGTGGGCAACTCTTGCGCTCTTGCCATGAGGATCTCGCATTTCTGCTTGGTGAGTTCGCCTGCAGTCTTGAGCCGGCCGGGTGAAATGCCAAGTCCTTCGGACGGCCAGGTTCGCGGGCACTCCGACATTCAGGGTGACACCGTCGCGCGATGCCGACGTCGGATTCAGGCCGGTCGGGGGCAGGCCGATGGGTGTGGAGCACACACGAGATGGCAGAGCCATCGCGCCGCCGCTCCAGCTTCGCTTTACTTCGTGTCAGGCAGCTTGGCTGCCAACACGTCGATCTTTTGGATGCTTGGAGGATGCTGCAGCATGTCGGGCGCCTTTGCCATCAGTGCGGCCGCAACCTTGCCGCTCAAATGAGCGTCTCGCTCCGACTCGCTGGGAAACGTATCGAAGATCGCGAATCGCGACTTGCTCAGCCTGACGGCGAACCAGTTGCTCGTGCCAGGTTCGTCGAGAACGACTGCCTTGCCCCCGATCATGAACTTCGCGACTTCATCTTCCTTCCCGTTCTTGGCATCCGAGGCGACCCACAGGGCCGTCTTGGCCTGGCTGTCTGCCGAATCGGCGGCTTGAGCTTGTGAGCTCATCAAGCCCGCGGCGCCGGCCACGGCAAGAGAGGCGGCAATGACCGCGGTCGTTACTTTGAGGGAGTTTATTGACAGCTCCGTGTGCGACTTGACACATTGAGATGTCCGTGCCGACCAAGGTGTTTCATGTGCAGCGCCTTCTCATGCGTTCTTGGACGCCGAGCAACGCCAGCCCGAGCAGCGCCAGGCACCAGGTGCCAGGCTCGGGCACCGCGGTCACCTTGAGGTCGACATAGTTCGGCGCGTAGGTTGCCGAGAGGTGGAACTCCGCAGGGTCGAGGTTGGACGTCAGAGAGGCGAAGCGGCCTTCGATGCTGCCGGTCGCAGTCAGAATGCGGAAGCTGCCGGTCGCGGGGTCGCCACCGAGAAAATCAATCAAGACGGCACCGCCAAGGTAGGCGCTGCCGATCACTCTGACCTGATCGAATGTCAGTCCGTCCTGGACATTCAGCAGCAGCCGATTCGTCTCCCCAAAGCTGGTCGCTCCGATGACGGTCGCCACGCCTGAGCGCGTGCGAGTGCCGGGGCCGACGCTGCCCTCGCTGAACGAGATGTAGCGTGCCTGGATGACGCCGTCCAGCCAGGTGAACGGCGCGGCATGCCCGGACTCCTGCAACTGAAAAAACAAGTCGCCGGCGCGGACCGAGCTGCCATCCGCCACCCACAACTCGCCGCGGTTAACGAGGGACAGAGTGGTCGTCAGGTTGGCACCGTGAAGGACTTCGATGCGGCCGGTGTTCGTCTGCAGCCGGGACAAGGCGTTCTCATCCCCCCCGAGCCACGGCGTGACGACACGGGCATCCGGGCCGTCGAGCACCAGCGTCGCGTTGTTGGCGACGATGCTCGGAGGCTGTATCGGATCGGGCCCGTCCGGCAGCTTGAAGACCAGGGTGCCGTTGCGGGCGACATAGCGGCCGCCCGTGAGTGTTGCTTCTTTCAACTGCTTCAGAGGTCCCCAGATCGACAGCCGAGAGCGCACCACTTCAAACGTGCCGTTGTTGTCGACCGGCCCGGCGAGGATGAGTGGTCCGGCGCCGGCCGACAGCACCGTACCCCGGTTCCCGAAGCGCGCTTGGATCACCGTCGTGCCTGCTCCCCACTTTTCGTAGCGGCCGCCGTTGGCAAAAGCACCGACAGCCAGCCGCGTTGGCCGACGGATCCAGGTGCCTTCGTACTCGAGCGTGCCTTGCGAGTTGTGGTCCTCGAATCGGGCCCCCTTGGCCACCCGTATGACACCGTTGCCGAAAATGCTGCCATCGCCATCCCACACGGCACGGTCCAGGAAGGTGAAGGTGGTGTTGATCTCCTTGCCCTGCGTGCGCGACGGCTGGCCGCCCCAGGTGGCCCAGTCGTTCGACAGGCGGACCAGGCCGGCGACCGTGACCGGGCCGCCTGCATCGAGGTACCCATCCTCCCAGTCCAGGCGCTCGACGCGCAGGCTGCCGGTCACGGCGAGCTGGGAGAAGTGGTGTTCCCAATCGGGAGCCTCGGCGCGGTAGGGACGGGGCTGCCCGATGCGCAGGTGACCGACGTCCAGGTCGCGCTCGATCGTCAGGCCCACCCCGTCGAGCACTTCAAAGCTGCCGCGGCCGCCGATGTCGACCTCCTTGCGGATGACGAAGTGGCCGGAGTGGACGGAACCGCCGCCGTAGGCGCCGCCCCGGAAGGTGAAGGTCCCTTCGTTGCGGATGGCGCCGCCGCTGAAGACCGACGCCAAGTCGGGGTGCGGCGGGCCGCCGTGCCGCCCGGCGTCGGAGACGACGACACGCCCGGCAGTGTCGACCTGCCATGTGCCGGCGCCCCCCACGCCGCCCTCCCCGGTATCCACGTCGATCGTTCCGCCGCGCAGGACATGCACCCTGCCGTCGTTGCCGAAGCCGCTCTGGTAGCCCACCAGCGACAGCTTCGCACCTGCGACGTTCAGTTCTCCCTCGTTGTACAAGCCTCCGTGGTTGGTCTTCAGCAGGAACTGCCCGCCTCGAAGGTCGAGCACAGCGCCGCGATCGATCCTGACACTCTTCATGTTGATGGTGGTCGAGCCCGTGCCCGTCTTCAGGTAGCGGCCCTGGACGCGCAGGTCGCCTTGCCCGCCGAGGGCGTTTTCGAAGGTGTGGTTCCCGGTGACCGTTTCATCCCGGAACACAGCTTCGGGTCCGATGGTGAACGACGACCAGCCGATGTCGATGGAGGAGGTCCCGTCCTCCCAGCGGGTGGGTCCATTGAGCCGGACCACGGCGCCATCGCCGACGTCCATTGAACCGGAGAGGGTCGCGGCGCCCCGGACGGTGAGTGCGACGTTGGCACTCCAGTGGTCGGGTGCCGGACGGAGCCCGCCTCCAGTCCACCTCAGCGTACCGGCGGTCAGCTCCGCGCGGCTGCCGAGGTGGCCTCCGGCCAGATCCAAATGTCCCAGCAAGGAGCCTGCGCCCTGCAGGTCCAGGGTGCCGCCCGCCAGTCGGAGGCTGCCGTCCCCGATCACCTGCGAGGCCCGGAAGCCACCGGCCCGCAGGACGGTCTGGCTGGACCCGAGCAGGGCACGCGTCTCGAAGGAGGCGGGCAGCCCTGCGGACCAGTTGTCGGCCAGGTCCCAGAAGGGCTCTCGGGGGCCAGCGCCTCCGGTCCAGAGGGTGTCTGCCGCCACGACGCACGGGGAGCAGGCAGCGAAGTAAACGAGGGTACCGACTGTGAGACAGCGGCGCGCTCGCGAAGCGTAGACGACAGCACGCGGGCCGAGGGAAAGCGAGGCAGGAACGGGGGTCATGGGGATCTCCGTTTGGCGCAGGGTGCCAACCCGAAAGGACGGCATCGCCCAACATTCGTCCCCCGATCCCGCGACGTCCATGGAAGTTTGAAACAGAGGCCGGGTGAGCAGCCCACCGACGGACGCGTCATTCACTGCTGGCGGCCGCGGCCACCACTTCTGACATTCAACGGCCAAGCTGCGCCAGAAACGCACGCAATTCACCAGCCCATTTCCTTGCATCGACAGCCGGCCCCAAATGGCCTTTGTCGGTTTTTAGTTCGAAATAGGATGCATCGACGAGGTTCGCTTTTAGCCTATTCATAACATCCCGCGCGATGGCTGGCGGAAATAATGTGTCTGTCGTCGCCAGCACATAAAAGACTTTAGCTTTGATTTTTCTGAAATCCCTCTCCGCATCATAAAAATCAGCCGCACGCCGCAGCACAATCAAAGAATTGGCATCGAAGGCACTGGCCCAGGTTGTTGCAATATCTTGGAGAGCTTTGATGCGCTCGTCTTTTCGGGGGTATTTGTCCATGAGGTGATTTTCGATGCCATATCTTTGAAGGGAAGACATACGGACATCGACCATGGTCTCAGCAACACCACCGTTGTCGTAATACCAGCCATCATTCCAATGACTGTCTCGCCTGAACTGATCGATCAAGCGAATTACACCGCTGTCATTCCCAATCCCCTTGGGAGAAGATGCCGCAACGATGATCCCGTCCATCATCGCGGGATAAGCAACCGCCCACTGAAACGCTATATATCCGCCATAAGACCAACCAGCAATTGCTACCAGGTGATGGATTTCGAGCGCCTGGAGAAGAGCGCGTTGCGCATCAACGATGTCAAGCATCGATATTTCAGGAAACGATGGGCCATAAGGTCGATTCGTGTCCGCATCAATACTTGCCGGGCCCGTCGTGCCATAAGACGAACCAAGCATATTTGAAGCAATCACGAAGAACTTGTCGGTATCAATCGCCCTGCCCGGGCCGATCAGATGGTCCCACCAACCCGGTTCATCTTCCTCAACGCCAGGCGGCGCATTTCCAGGAGCGTAGATTCCTGCTGCGTGTTGACTTCCCATGTACCCATGGCACACGAGTATCGCATTGGTTTTCTCTGGCGACAGATTGCCGTAGGTCTCATACGCAACCCTCAACTTGGATATAGTTTTGCCATTCCGCAGAACGAAATTTTCAACGTCAATGAACTGCCTCTTTACATCCCTGATGCTTACATCATGATCGATAGATCCCAAGGTAGATCCGGCTCCGGGGGTTACTAGAATAGTCATGGTAGCTCCGATTGCCTCGTTGAAAAGCCGCCTGCTTGCCATGGTGAAGCTCTCGCCTTCAGTCGGCCAATTGATTGTGCATTGAACAGTCTGTTTGGGCTGAAGGGTGTTCAACTGGGAAAACCATTGTCACGGATTCAGCGATTTTTGCGCCAAATTTCCGGGTATACAACCGCGCCTGGCGACCGCAGCAAGCCTGCACGGTTCAGCCCGCACATCGCCGAGAGTTCGAGCCGCGCACGGAGACACAGGTGGGATAGACTGGCGAATCGCCTCTTTCCGAGAGGCCGTTCGAGGCTTGCCGCCGTATGCGGGGGTGAGCGGTCACGGAATGAACTCGCGCGATGGCCCTGGAACCCCGTCATCTTCGATCTGGCTCTGCCGATCCGCTCAACCCCCGGCTCACGAAGCCGGTCCCGGTGAGCGGGCGGCGCTTTGCGCTCGCCTTGGCCTGCTGGCTGCCGTCCAGTCTGGGCGCGATGAGCTCGGCGTGGGTCGCGGCCCAGCCCTTGCACAGCTTGCTTACCGGCAAGCCGGTGCAGCTCTCCGATACCTTCGGCGCCCTGGTGCTGTACGCCTGGGTGGCGCTCTTCGTCATGACCAAGGGGTGGGTGGAGGATCGCCGTGTCGCGCGGCACTGGCCCGCCTTCGGCCTTCTTTTCTGCGCGGTCTGCGCGCTCCTGATGTGGCCCCTCGCAATGGCGGTGATCCTGGTCCTGCCGACCTTGCTCCTCGGGCTCTACCTCTGCTACTTCCATCTCCGCCCCCTGGCGGCCGCAGACGCACGCAGCGATTAAAGAGCCCGCGGTCCCGAGGTCTTGCCTGTAATAAAGCCGCAAATGGGAGCGACGAGATCGTTACGGAGGAAGTAAGCAAGTCATGGCAGATCGCCGCCAGAATAGTTCATTTCTCGAGTCTATCGAGAAAGAAAGAGAGCGCCGCAGCAGCTTCCCGTGGGACATGGGATTCTTCCCTCTTTCCGATAAATTCACGGAAAATGTCCAGCCGAAAAATCCATGGCTGGCCGACTACTATTCATATCGCAGCCTCCATCACGGCGCCGGGTCGGTCGACCTGAGGAAATATATTGAAGAAAAGAATGGCGATGGCAGCATTCTGGCCGACCGCTTTCGAGGGGCGCTCCTAGGGTTGATGATCGGAGACGCCCTAGGTGTTCCTCTTGAATTTTCCCCTCGGGACAGCAAGCCGCCGGTGTCTGATATTGCTGGCGGCGGCCCCTTTGCGCTGCAGCGAGGTTTCTGGACCGACGATACAAGCATGGCTTGTTGTTTGATGTACAGCCTGCTCAAATCCAAGGGCTTTGACGCTGCGCATCAGATGCAGTGCTACTCGTACTGGTATCGCTTCGGTGCGTACAGTCCGACGGGCAAATGCTTCGATATTGGCGCAACCACACGCCAGGCAATTGAGCATTACCTTGCCAGCGGCAATCCTATGGCGGGCAGTACCAACCCAAAGGCGGCCGGAAATGGCTCTCTGATGCGTTTGGCTCCTGTGGTGTTGTTCTACTTCGGAGACTTCGAGAAGGCCGTGCACTACGCCGGACAGAGTTCGATGACAACTCATGGCGCCGTCGAAGCGGTCGATGCCTGTCGTTATTTTGCGGCGCTCATTCATGGCGCACTGGCAGGCGAAACGAAAGAGCGCCTTCTTGATGGCATTTACAGCCCAATTCAAGGATATTGGGAGCGCCACCCACTTGCGCCCGCCATCGAACGGATCGCCATGGGTTCCCACAAGGGAAAGCCACGTACCGCAATATCTTCTTCAGGCTACGTCGTGCATACGCTGGAAGCGGCGCTGTGGGCCTTCTTCCGCAATCCTGATTTCAGGTCGGGTGCGTTGGAGGCCGTCAACCTCGCAGATGATTCAGATACGGTTGGAGCCGTATTCGGTCAGTTGGCTGGCTCGTTCTACGGAGAGACCCAGATTCCAATCGAATGGATACTGAAAACGCATGCCACCCCGGGCTGTTATCATTTCATCGATGATCTCATGCCCATCCGTCGAGAAATCGAAGAAGGCATTCCGAGAGGAAATTGACTGAGCCTGAAAGTACCGGCCTGGACTGCTTCGGCGATTCGTACTGGCCCTGGGACTCCGGGACCGGGCGCACTCAGCGCTCCGTGACTTCCGGGGAAAAACTTCGGGGACTGCCTCATAGCAGCCTCCTCTTTTTCCGGGGCGATTCAGCTGGATGCGGCTGAGCGACGTGCTGAGTCGGGGAGAGCGGTGGGTCGCGCGATGGCAGCAGCCGGCTGTTTGCGTCGCCCTCGCCACGCCGACGCACTCCGAGCTGGCATGAACTCTGATGCCCAGCATCATGGATATCAAACGAGCCGGGCGGGCACTGCTCGCCCGTGCCCCTGACCCATGAGCCGACTCGAGGTGGGCCGGGCTGCCGTCGCGACTACCAACCTGTGGCCAGGGCCGCCAGCTCGGCCTCAGCCCGGGCGTACTCGGCGGCGAACACCTCGGCGTTGTCCTCGTCGCCCTCGGCCGCCACCACCTGCACGTCCTCGATACCGATGAAGCCGAGCGCCGTGCGCAGCCACGGGTCGGCATGGTTCATCGCCTCGTTGTCGCCGCCGGGCCCGAAGCCATGGCCACCGCGGGTGGTGACGATCAAGGCGCGCTTGCCGTGCACCAGCGGCCGGTATGTCAGCGCGCCGTCCTGCATCAGCATGTCCACGGTACGGTGGAAGCGCACCACCTGGTCGACCCAGGCCTTGAGTCCGCTCGGCACACTGAAGTTGTACATCGGCGTGGAGATCACCAGCAGGTCGTGACCCAGCAACTCGTCGATCAGTTCGTCGCTCAACGCGAGGTCGGCCTGCATGTGGGGCGGGCGCGGCGTCGATATCGGGTGGAAAGCTGCGGCCACCCAGGCCTCGCTGACTGCCGGCACCCAGGCCCGGCCGAGTTCTCGCCGGCGCAGCGCCGCACCCGGGCGCGCCTCGAGATACCGCTGCACGAAACCTTCCGCCAGACGGCGCGAGTGCGAACGCTCGCCCCGCGGGCTGCCGTGAATGAGCAGAACACGATTCATCTCAAACTCTCCTTGAGGTGGTAGTGAGCGCCTAATCTAGAGAGATCAACAAGCCACCACAAACGAGAATTCCTCAGCTAAGATGAATTAAGTTCATCTAAGATTTCGCCATGTTCGACACCTTGCCGATGACTGCCCTGCGCACCTTTGAAGCGTCCGCGCGCCTGCAGAGCTTCAAGGCCGCGGCCGACGAACTGGCCGTGACACCCACCGCCGTCTCACACCAGATCAAGACGCTGGAGAGCTGGCTGGGTGTGCCGCTGTTCGAGCGCCTGCCGCGCAAGGTGCGGCTGACCGAGTGCGGCGAGCGCTTGTTCAAAAGCACCCACACGGCGCTGCTCGACATCGCGCAGACGGTGGCACAACTGCGCCCGCAACCCAGCACGGGGCAGCTCACGGTGTCCACCACGCCTGCATTCGCGGCGCTGTGGCTGATCCCTCGGCTGGGCCGCTTTTATGCGTCCCACCCTGAAATCAACCTGCGGCTCGACACCCGATGCGAGGTGATCGACCTGCACCGCGATGCGAGCGTCGACCTGGTGGTGCGCTACGGCTCGGGCGACAACCCCGGCTTGCACAGCCAGCGCCTGCTGCAAGAGCGCTTCGGTGTCTACGGTGCGCCGGCACTGCTCCAGCACGCGGCGGGCCACCGACCCTCGACGCTGCTCAGCGTGTGCTGGGGCGGCTCGGTGCTGTACCGGCAGGCGTGGATGGCGTGGTGCGATGCCGCGGGAGTGGACTGGCTCGCCCATGTGCGCCTGCGCGACTACGACGAGGAAAGCTACGCCTTGCAGGCGGCCATTGCCGGGCAGGGGCTGGCGATGCTCAGCTCATTGCTGGTGTCCGACAGCGTCGCGGCTGGTTTGTTGCAGCCTTACCGGCCGGAGATCAGCGTGCCGGGAGCCGGCTACAACGCCTTGTGCGTGCCGGGGCGCGAGCGGCATCTACCGGTGCGGGCCTTTCTGGATTGGCTCAGCACCGAGGTAGATGCGGAGGCCCCGCGGTCCGCAGAGGGCAGGTCAAGCCTCCGCTCCTGATGCGGCGCGGTCTGCCGCAAGGCGCGCCTCGCCGTGCGCGCATCACGGCAGAGACGAACGCTGCCGAAGAGCCGAACCGACATCCCGACGGTCCGCTGCGGGGCCGCGTCACGTTCCCGCATTATTTGCGCTTCCATCATGCGCCACACAACCCCTCGCCGCCCCCCACTCCGCACCCTGGTGTGGCTGTGGTGCGCCGTCGCCGCATTCCTGCTGCAAGGGGCGGTGCCGCTGCTCGCAACCCTGGCGGCCGAGCAGCGGGGCTGGGCCCTCGTCGAGGTGTGCTCGGTCTATGGGGTGCGCACCGTGGTGGTGGACCAGGACGCCTCCGGCAAGGAGAAAAGCCGATTGCCTGGGCAACATGCGGGCGAGAACCGATGTTCGCTGACCTCCTTGGTCGGCAGCGTGGCGCTTGCCATGCGAACCGCCGCCGTGCACCTGCATGCACCGCCTCAGGCGCTGGTCGAACTGGACGCAGCACGACGCTCCCTGCCGCTGGACCCGAGTCGGCGTTGGCTCATGCAACGCTTGCACGCCCCACCGGTTCAAGCTTGATCCACGCAGCTTGACGAGGCCCCGGCATGCCGGGGCTTCTGTGCCTGCCTCTGCCGCGGAGCCTCGGCCGCCTTCAGCCTGGCGGGCCGCCCGTCAACACGGGCACCCAGCCATCGTTTGCACGTGCGCCCGTGCCCAGACGCCAAGCCTGCCGCGTCGAGCCATCCCGCCGTTGGAATCCCACCTCGCACCGGAGCCCTTGATGGACTCACTCAACACGATATCGCCCGCTCGACGCCGCGTCTTGTCTGCACTGGCCGTTCTTGGCGGCGGGGGACTGAGCTGCACCGCGGCGCGGGAAGCTCAGGACACATCGCCCCAACCCGTGTCCCCGTCGACGCCGACGTCCGCCACCGCCGTGCAGGTACAGATGCTCGTCCACCCCGACATGACGGCGCTTGACCTGATCGGCCCCCAGCTGATCTTCTCGACCATGGGAAACACCCAGACGCACCTCGTCTGGAAGGACCTGTCGCCCATCACCACCGACAGCGGTGTCAGGATCCTGCCCACACTGACGCTGGCAGAGGCGCCCGAATCCCCCGACATCCTGTTCGTTCCCGGGGGCCTGAAGGGCACGACGGCGATGCTCCAGGACGCCGACGTGCTGGGCTATCTCCGCACACGCGGCGCCTCGGCCCGCTGGGTCACCGGCGTCTGTACCGGCGCTCTGTTGCTCGGCGCGGCCGGCCTGCTCAAGGGCTACCGCGCGACCGCGCATTGGTACGTGCGCGACCTCTTGACCGTTTTCGACGCGACACCGGTCACTCAGCGCGTGGTGGTGGACCGGAACCGGATCACGGGCGGCGGCGTTACGTCGGGCATCGACATGGCGCTGACCGTGTCGGCGCTGCTCAAGGGCGAGCAGCAGGCACGCATCCAGGAACTCGTTTTCGAATACGCACCGGAGCCGCCCTACGCGTCCGGAACGCCCCAACTTGCAGGCGACGCCCTCACCCAGCTCGTGCTGAAGCGCAGAGAGCCTGCCATCGAGATGGCCCGCCAAGCCGCGCTGAAGGCCCGGGCCCGTTGGCCCACTTGACGCCCCGGTCGAAGCCCTTCCCGCCCGGCACCGCGACAACGCCTGCTACGCCTGCACCGGGATCCAGACCTCGGTGTGCAGGTCTTCCGGCGCGGCGGTATCGGGGGTGTTGATGCACAACTCCAGGGGCGGCGCGTCGCGCAGCTGCTGCCCGGAGGCGGGCAGCCAGTCGCGGTAGATGGCTTCCCATACCCGGTGCAAGCCGGTGTACGCGCCGATGTGGGTGAACACCGCATAACGGCCAGGCGACAGCGCCTGCCAGGCCAGCGAGCCGGTGAGCGGAAGCTCGGGCTGCGTGCAGCGCCCGCGACCGTCGGCCATCGCGTAGCCGAACACCGCGCCGGCAACGAAGCGGCAATGCGGGTCGTCCGGCCCCTTGGGATCGTCAGGCACGATGCTCACGCTGCTGCTCACGACCGGCAACAGCCCGGCCGCGCCGACGGCGGACATCAGCTCGCCAAACGCTTGCTGCGCCGCGCGCACCATCGTATGGTCGACCATGCCGCGACTGGTGGCGGTGAGGGCGACGAGGCCTTGCGGCAGGCTGGCATAACGGGTGACTTGCATCGTGAGGTTTCCTTTGCTGGAGGTAGCTTGCTGGGGCAGGCGGGAGGGGGACAGCAGGTTGGTCCACGGCGCGGCAGCGCCGCGGCGCACCGCGGTGGGGGTGGTATCGAGCTCGCGGCGCAGCGCCTTGGCCAGCGACTGCGCCGACTCATAGCCCACCGCCAGCGCGATCTCGATCACCGGCTCGTCGCCGCTGGCCAACAGGGCGCAGGCGCGCTGCAGCCGGCGCCAGGTGACGTAGCTGCCGACGCTGCAACCGACATAGGCCCGGAACATGCGATGGAAGTGGTGGCGCGACATCGCCGCGCGATCGGCCAGCGTGTTGGCATCCAAGGGCTGGTCGAGGTGGGCGTCGACGAAGGCGAGCGCGCGCGAGATCAGCGCACCGCTGCGCTCAGGCACCGCGGTGGTCTGGGGTTTGAGTTGAGGTGCGAAAGGGGCCATGCGGGCGCATTGTGGTGGCCGCCCGCATGACGGGCGTGTCCTCGTGTGCTCAAGCGAGCGGCCGGCTCCAAGGCCGCTCTCCAGCTTGCGCATCCCCCTGCCAGGTGGGCGTCGCGCATCTTGGGGCGATTCAACTTGTTGTAGTGGCGTTCCCCTCTGGAAAAGGCAAACTGGCGAGAGCAAAATCCGTCCTGCGGGGGCAAAGGGAAGCAATGAATCAAGAGCGTTTTGACCTTGATGATGACCTCGACTTTGAACTGGATGATCAATCGCAGGACATTGCCGACATCGAGGAGCAGCTTTTTGATGAGGCCGATCAGACGATTGAGCCGTGGGCATTCAATGCCAGCTTGACTGCCGCAACGATTGACGGGCGGCCTTGCGCGGAAATCTATGCACATGGGACGACACAATTCCCACGCAAAGCGCAGCATCCCTTCAGGAGGGAGCTGCTAGCCCGGGTGACAGCCAGCGAGATCGTCGCTTTCCCTCTTGTCTCTGCTCCCTATCGCCATGACTTTCTTGAGCCCAAGTATGATCCACTGAAACGCATTCGCATTCCATTTTCCTCACTTGGTATCAACGGCAGCATTCCCAAATCCGTTGAAGAGTTCGACGAACTGCTCACCGCACTCCCAACAGGTTTCACCAAATACGCCCGACTCGGCCTCGGGCTGAAGAGAGCCTACAAACTCATTCCTGAGGCGCTGGCCAGAGACGATAGGCTCTCTGAAATGCTCCTCACGGGTGGAGACACCGCGGAAATACATGGTTCGGTCTTTCACCTGGGCATCGAACGATTCGACTTGATTCGACGCTCCATCGATCGAATCACCGATCGCTCAAACGCCTACTCACTGAGAGACAGAAGGCTCCTCACCTTCAATGAGCTGCTTCATAGGGCTGACCCGACACGTTTCGGTCGAGCTGTGCCGAGGGCCAGGCCGGGGGAGATCTTCGAGTTGGTTCAGCTTCGTGGCCGCGCACAAAACCTGAGTCCGGAAGACCGTCAAGCGGCTGCATCTGTCGTTGAAGCAGATGCCGAGAAGCTGGTCAAGGAAACACCCAGGAAGTTGCTGGGCCTCAAAGCCGTCATCGAGCTGGTCACGCTCAAGGAGCTCATTGGCACGATGGAGGAGATGCTTGCCAGAAACCTGACAGAGCCCAGGTGGCAAGCCTTCTTCAAGGACAACCCCTTCATCCTCAGCTTGGCCTTTCCGCACCCCGTGATTCTGGTGGAGGACCAGGCCAGCGTTGGAGGAACACTTCTCAGCGGCAAGGGTGAAAGCGTCGCCGACTTCCTGCTGCAACAGAGATTTACAGGCGGCTTGGCCCTGATCGAGATCAAGCGCCCCTCCTCGAAGGTCTTGGAAAAGGACCCGTTTCGCGGTGATCTCTTTGCTCCACATCGAGATTTGACCAGTGCCATCGCGCAGGTTCTGGACCAAAGGACTCAGCTTCATCTCAACTTCACCCTGAAGGCTCAGGATCCGAAGCTGAAAGACACCCATATCTCATCCGTCAGCTGCGTCGTAGTCATAGGCACAACGCCCAACGGCATCGACCAGCAGAGGTCATTTGATCTTTACCGCCACTCGACCCGGGATGTTGCGATCGTGACCTTCGATGAGCTGCTGGGGAAGCTCAAAGAGATCCTTCGGTTGCTGACACCCCTGGAGCCGCCACCGGCGCAGCAAACGGCCCCCCCGGAGTCCATCGACTGATGCTAGGCTTCCCTTTTGCGATCGGGCACGGTCCCGAACTTCTACGATAACAACATGAGGAGGAGCTCCGTGCTTGCCATGACCGAAATCCGTATTCCCACCAAGCGCGTTCAGTCACTGGTATGGGATGGCGATTCACTCGTCGATTGGGTTGATGGCGGTCAGCGCTATCTGCTCGATGGCAACACTATTTCGCGGCAGGTCCGCTACGGCTTCCCTTTCGATTCCGCCGTATCCCTTGTCGGGAGCCGGTTCTCCGTGATCTACACGCGATGCGGGACCAAGGCACTGGTCCTCGATGAGGGGCGCGTTTTTCGCGAGATCAACAGAAGCTACTACCACGCGGATGCCTACGAGTACCCCATCGCCGTCTTTCGATTGCCAACGGGGAGGGAGGTTTTGGCACACTGCCCCGATGACTATTGCCGACTCGAGATCGAGGATCTTGCGACAGGGGAGGTGCTGACGAAATCCATGGTTCGGAAGCCCACTGACGTCTTTCATTCGCGTCTCGCTGCGTCGCCCGATGGCCGCTACCTTCTCAGCGCCGGCTGGGTGTGGCATCCCCTTGATTGCATCAGCGTCTACGACATCAATGCAGCGCTCGAGGACCCGACCCACCTAGATGGTAAGGGCGTAGGTATCGACGCATGGGCCGAGGAAAGCAGCGCAAGCTTTCTCCCCGACGGCCGCCTGGCTGTGGCCTTGAAAGGCGACATCGACTCGGAAGACAGCCCTACTGCGCGTGGCGAACTGATGACGTACGATCTCCGCCGTCCGAACGAACCGGCGGTTGTGGCTCCGGTCGGCAGATTGGGGACGATCATGGCCATGGGCGGCGATCACATCCTTGCTCTTTATGATCACCCCCGGTTGATCGACGTGCGTACCGGCGTCGAGTTGCAGAGTTGGCCACAGATGAGATCGGGAACTCAGGTCAGCAGCATCGTGGGGGCAGATCCACAGGTTCCGGTCGTCGCCGTCGACCCCGTGGGCCGACGCTTCGCGCTTGGAGATGCGGACGGCATCACAGTGGTTCAGGCAGAAGCCCTTTCAGAGGATTGATTCTTCCAGCTTTCAGAAGCCAGCCATCCTGCAAGAGCCGTCGTAGCTTCCACGGTCTATAGAGGCGCCGCTGGGCATCTCCGGGCACAGGCCGGTGTGCAGCTTCAAAAGCTTCGTGCACCAACCCTCACACCTCTCGCCGGAACGGCAGCCGCATCAGGCCCCGCCAGTCGGTGCTGGCGGGATAGTGTTGCGGATCGCTGACCCCGACGGCCGCTGGCTCGCGGGTTCCGCGAAACCGGAAGGTACCGAAGACCTGGTCCCACACCGGGAGGGCCGTGGCGAAGTTCTGTGCCTCCCTTGGATCGACGCTGTGGTGCCGGCGGTGCAACTCGGCCGTGCCGACCAGGTAGTTGAGCCACCCCATGCGGCCTTGCGTGTTCGCATGGGTCGCGAACGACTGCAGCTGCTGGAACAGCGCGGCCAGCAGCACCGCGTTGGCCTCGAAGCCGAGCAGCATCAGAGGCAGCACCTTCACCAACTTGAGCAGCAGCACGTTGATCGGGTGGGTCGTGAGGTTGTTGGCCACGTTCAGCGACGGGGGCCGATGGTGCACTGCATGCACCCGCCACAGCCAACCGCCCGTGTGCATCGCGCGATGTAGCCAGTAGGCGGCCAACTCAGACACCAGCAAGGCCAGCGGCGCGGCCGCCCACAAGGGCAGCGCTGCGGCCAGGCCGGCAGCCGCCGGTCGTGCGGCAAGCAGCAGCGCGAGGCTGGCAGCCAGCCAGCCGCCCAGCGTGTCGGCCAGCGCGTTCACACTGAAGAAGATGCCGTCGCGCCGCAAGGCCCGGCCGTCCGGCGCCCAATCCGCGCGATGCGGCAACCATCGCTCTGCGACCCCGAACCACACCAGCGTCAATACCAGGTGGGCTGCCAGCGCGGCCTGCCCGTTCCAGCCGCCCTGCAAGGCAGCCGTCGCATAAAGCGGGAGAATCGCCAGCCCGCCCAGATGGGCCCAGTTCCAGCCCTGTGTAACATGATCATTCGACATTGCACCGCGTTCCGCATTGTTGAAAGCGGCATGCTGGAGCGCGTTCAACGGCGACGCATTAACCATGGTTCATTGCCCCGACCCTCAGCCGCTCGTCAGTTGCCTGGCCTGCACCCCGACCGAGCTCGCGCGCCTGACGAGCTCCGACCCCGCGCTGCTGCGCCGCTGGCAGGCGCTGCCACGGCGCATCCTCGCCGCCGGCGCGAGCTTGCTGCGCACGGGAGACTTGGCCGACACGGTGTGGTTGATCGAGGCAGGCTTGGTGCGCTTCTATTTCCTGAGCCAGAACGGCATCGAGCGCAACAAGTCCTTCCATGCCGAAGGAGCCTGGATCGCAGGCAGCATGCCGCCTCTGGTCTCAGCCAGCCCCTACACCATCGAAGCACTGGAACCGTCAAGGGTGGTGGCCTTGTCGTATGTCGAGCTGAGGGCTTTGCAGCGCGAATTTCCGCTGGCGGAGCCCTTGCTGGCCGACGCACTGGCCTGTGTGTTCGCACGCCAATCGGCGCGCGAGGCACAGCTGCTGACGCAGGATGCGGCGCAGCGATACCGCCAGTTTCTCGCCGAGCAGCCCACTGTGGCGGCCCGGCTGCCGCTGCACCACGTCGCAAGCTACCTCGGCATCACGAACGTGGCGCTGTCGCGCATTCGACAGCGCCTGGGCATGGGCGATGCGCGCCGGCGCGCCTGAGGCTGAGTGCGCGAGCTTGCCGGGGGTAGGTGGTGTACGCCCGGGCTTCCTCAAGGGCGTGAGGTCAGCGCGCCGTCAGGCATTGCCATGGAGAGACTCACTGGGCCGAGACGCGCCGACCTTGGGCGTCGATGACCACCTTGCCGGCCTCCTTCGTGAAAGGACCCTGCTGGGGCGACGGCAAGAGGATGCGCCGTTTGCGGATCAACGCCACCTCGGCGAAGTGGCGCAGCTTCTCTTCGTCCGGGGCCTTGAAGCGCCCCTGACCAAATTGGTCTAGGGCGCGTCCATGTACGTGCCTGAGGTACAGCAGCGCGGCCATCAGCCGCGTGGGTGGCGCAGGACGGCCAGTATGGGCGACAAACTGCGGGCTCCAGCGCCGCTCGAAATCGTCCCAGTCGATCAACTTCGCCAGCTTCACCAGTTCGTGGCGCTGATCGATCAGATTGACCAACTCCAGGCGGAACAGCTCTTGATCACTGCGTGCTGTTGGCGGCTTCGGCCCCATTCAATCTCCCCGTCCAATTTGCAAGCTTCTCATCTCCATTAAACCGATTTCTTGCAAACCGCACCAGCGCCAAGGCGTGTCAGTTCGAGTCCGGACGCGGCGCCAGCAGGTTGTTCAGGGCCGACTCGGTAGCGCGGGGCGCTCCCTGGAGCAGTGATGGCAGCTGTAAGAGGCGGGCAAGACCTGCGACGTAGGAGCCGGAACGCACGACGCGTGCGGGATCACGGCAGCCATTACCCGGGCAGGGAGCGACCGGCCACGGCCAGTCAACCGCGGCGGGGATCTCACCAAGGAGGCCGCGCTGCGGGTTGGGATAGCGCGCAACCCTCGCTGCGATGGCCGCCGTTCAGAAGGAGCTGTTCGGTTCGGTGAGGAACACGGCTTCGCTCTCCGTCGTAGTTCGTCCCAGGACGGCATTGCGATGGGGGAAGCGCCCGAACCGCTCCACGATCTCTAGGTGGCGTCGCGCGTACCCGTAGCTCATCTCGAAAAACTGCAGGTTGTGGGGCGACTTCACCTTGGCGGCGTCGCGCAATTCTCCAAACAGGGCAAGCATCTGCTGTTGATCTTCGACCCGCTCAGAGTGCATCAGCGGCGTGTACAGGAACATCGCATAAGCAAGCGGCAGCTCACGATGAACCGACGTCTCCAGTGTGCCAAGCGTGAGGACGCGGGCGAGCTCGTCGGTCGCGTACATCTTCGGGAGGCCTCGAAACATGTGACGAGGAAACTGGTCCAGCACCAGGATCGCGCCGAGGCGGTCACGCACCGCGCCGGGCTGCCAGCCATCCTGCAGCAACTGCTGCAGCTCGCCATAGAGGCCGGAGTACCGCTCCCGAATATAAGAATCGACCTCGGGCTGCTTCGCATTCCAGCGCAGGAAGGCCGGATGTTGGGGCCCCAGCTGCGTACTGTCGTCCACATCGGCGAACCAGTAGTCGAGGACGTCGGAACCCAGCGCCCCTTCAATTTCGGTCCTTGTCATTCCCAGCAACTCCCTGCGATGGTGGAGATCTGCAGGACCACGTGCCAGTGGGGATGCACCGCGGCCCACCCCCTGCACTCTGCGACTTGTCGATTGCGTCAAGCTAGAGCAGCGGGGACCGAATTTCTCGCCGGCACCCGCCGAGCGCATTTTCGCTCGTAAGACGCGAGATTGCGGCGCCAAGGCCGCATGCGGCACTCGACAATTCTTCGACCTTACCCACCGCTCTTGACGGGCAGCGCCCGGGACAGGCGTCGATGACGCGACACAGGGCGCCTTCGCAATTTCTTGGGTCCCCAACCTTCCGCCCTATTCCCGACGCCGCCGGTCCTCTGGGCCGTCGCCCGCCACCGCTGCTTCGATCTCCTGGCAGTCCTCCCGTATCCCTCCGGTACACGGACGCCCTCCGCAACAATGCGCCGTCAAATAGGCGACAACGCAATTCATGTGCTCCAACGAAGCACGGTAGATCAGAAAACGACCACACCGTTCCTGGCTCACAAGCTGCGCGTGCACGAGCTCTTTCAAGTGGAAAGACAGTGTCGGAGACGGCACGCCGAGGCATTCGCTCAGCGAACTTGGCACGACGCCGCAGCCACCGGCCGCCACAAGAGTCCGGAATACGCGCAGGCGTATCGGTTGAGCTAGCGCGGCCAGCGCCCGTACAACT
Organism: Aquabacterium sp. A7-Y; assembly: GCF_026153205.1. Taxonomy (GTDB): domain Bacteria; phylum Pseudomonadota; class Gammaproteobacteria; order Burkholderiales; family Burkholderiaceae_C; genus Caldimonas. Next base: position 32,274 of record NZ_JAPFBW010000033.1, read on the forward strand.
AGTGCTTCTTCCATGGCTGTCCTGGCACCAAGAACCAGCTCCTGTCGCCACGCCGAGTGGCGAGACGCGGATGAACTTGACTGAGTGCGAACGGTTGCAGAGCTCTGATCAGCAACCGGGCGCCCGGGCTACTGGAGCAGCTGGATCTGCGCCGCTTTGGCGACCGCTTGGGTTCGATTCACAACATTCAGCTTACGGTAAATATTCTGCAGGTGGAATTTCACCGTGCGCTCTGAAATGCCGACGATCAACCCCGTCTCCCAGCAGCCTTTGCCTTCAGCCGTCCAATGAAGGACCTCGCGCTCTCTGGGGGTTAGGTAAGCAGCGGTCAACTCGCCGTGCTGGCTGCCAAGCCGTTGCATGGCGGTGTTCACGTAGGGCAGCAGCGTCTTCAAGAGGGCCAACAGCTCGTCCGGGCTGCGCTCCTTCGTGCTGGAGACCATGCACAACGGAGGCTCGCCGACCTTATGGCTGTGGCAAACGACAACCCGGCGGTTGCAGGGATCGCTCGCATCCCCGGACGAAACGCCGGCGCTTCCCGCGTTAGCGCAGCCAGACGCCTTCGCGGAGCCCGCACATGGCGACAGCGGCAGAACGGCCGGCTCATCGGATAACGATAGGACAGGAGCGAAGTTGCTACATCGATAGGGGAGCGATTCCTCTTGCTCCCCGCCGCACCGCCCAATGACCATCTCGTCAAGATTCAGCACGTCGCGAGCCAGCTGCCGCAGCGAGTCGTAGAAGGACTTGCGCTCCGACAGTCTGCTGCTTGCAGCGACGAAATTCAGAATCTCGTGAAAGGCGGACTCGGAGAGCTGGACGACAGAGTCATTCATGTTCTCATCCCTGAAGTGATCCATCCGCCAGCCGGCCGTCAACGTACTGCTATTCGAGACAACACACTGTCGAACTCTTACAGATAGACAAGCAGCTGCTGCAAATGAAGCACTGTTGATCTTACAACTCGTATGGCTTGCTGCCTACTGCGCAAGTCCCCCGGGAAATAGGGCCTTGCGCAATCGAGGCCTGGAAACTGCGGCAGTTCTCGAAGCCGACACGTTGCAGAGCCTCGACCACCTCCTCCGGCGAGTAGAGCGTGAAGACACCGGTTTTGGTCATCGCGACGGCGGCCATCTCCTCGCGGTCGCCGATATACACGGCGACCCGCGCGCCAGGCCGCGCGACGCGGAACATCTCAGTCAGCTCTACCTGAGGCGCCTGCCAAAAGTACATGACGTTGACGCAATAGATCCTATCGAACGTGTTTTCCGGATAGGGCAACTGTGCAGCGTCCCCAATACGCAAGTGGACTTTGCCTCCGGCGACACCGGCGCGGTTACGGCGCGCGGCCTGCCTCAGCATCGCGTTCGATAGGTCAATGCCAGACACCCGGCCCGAGCCAAGCATTCGCTCAATCTGCTGAATAGCGCGTCCCGGCCCAAAGCCAATCTCCAGAACCAGGCTCTCAGGCTGAATGTCGAGTAGGGAAATCACCCAGTCGTTCACACCTTGATTGACGCGGCCCATGCCGAGACCGAAGAGACGCCCAAGCAGACCGGATGGCCGTCGCGCCTGCTGAGCCAATACGTGAGCAATCATCTTCCCTCCGCACATTCTCGGTGCACCGGGGACATTTACGGACGCACACCCTGACGCGTCCGGTTTGCCCATCAGAGGGCAGCCTCCAAATCGCGTCAACCTGTACCGGCAGACAGGTAAAAGCTGCTTCAAAAACGAAACCGCGGCCCCCATGATCGCATTATCGAATGTTGAAAACGCATATAGAGGCTTCCAAACCTATCGAAATCTCAGGGAGTAGAAGGATGGCGCCACATCAGAACCGACGCGGTTTTCTGAAGTCGACCGCTACCGGAGTAACCCTTGCCAGCTGCGCCGCCGCTGGAGCTCAGCCCCACCCACCGGGGACGGCGCGGCCTGCCGGCTCTTATTCGCCCCTCTCCGTCGCCCACCTTCAGCAACTCGAGGACGGAGCAAGCCGCGCATTCAACTATCCGGACCCTGAATCCCCGTGCCTTCTGCTCAAAATGGGGAAACCGATCCGGGGTGGCATCGGCCCGAATCTAGATATTATCGCCTTCAGCGCTCTATGTACCCATATGGGCTGCCCGGTGAGCTACAACAACGCGACGCGCACCATCGATTGCCCCTGCCATTTCTCCATGTTCGATCCGGAATTCGGCGGCCAAATGATTTGCGGCCAAGCGACCGAAAACCTTCCCCAAATACAGCTTGCCTTCGACGAAAAGAGCGGCCGCATCAGCGCTGTGGGAATCCATGGGCATCTTTATGGGCGCGTGTCCAACCTGCTTTGAACGGAGGAGCGACCGATGACCGGGTTAGACCGCATCCCCCTTGCCCCCGTGGACGCACAGCAGACACCCATGACCTGCCATTTCTGCATCGTGGGCTGCGGCTACACGGTCTACAAGTGGAGCTCGGACTCCGAAGGCGGTCGCAAGCCCGAGGACAACGCCTTGGGGATCGACTTCCGCAAGCAAGCGCCACCAATGGCCACGACGCTGACCCCGGCGATGAGCAACACGATCGTGGAACGCGACGGGAGACGCTCGCATGTCTTGATCCTGCCCGACCGCAACTGCGACGTAAACGGCGGGCTCAGTTCCACCCGCGGCGGCAAGCTGGCGACCTACCTCTACCGTTCCGATGGTGTCACCCGCGAGCGCTTGCTGTATCCCGAGCTGTACCAGGGAAGTCATTGGCGAGCCACGACGTGGCAGGTCGCGCTAGACGTCTACGCACGGGTGCTGAAGCACGTTCTGGACGAAGACGGCCCGGCCGCGGTCTTCTTCTCGGCCTTCGACCATGGCGGCGCGGGCGGTGGCTTTGAAAACACCTGGGGCACCGGGAAGCTGATGTTCTCGGCGATCCAAACCCCGGCGGTACGCATCCACAACCGCCCTGCCTACAACTCCGAATGTCACGCGACCCGGGAAATGGGGATCTCGGAGCTGAACAACAGCTACGAGGATGCCCAGCTTGCCGACGTCGTCTGGTCCATCGGCAACAATCCCTACGAGACCCAGACCAACTACTTCCTCAATCACTGGCTACCCAACCTCCGCGGGCTCACGGTGGACAAGAAGCAGCAGTGGTTCGCTGACGAGGCCGTCGGCCCCGGCAAGTTCGTCTTCGTGGACCCCCGGCGCACCAGCACCATCGCGATTTCTCAACACGTAGCGCCGAACCGCGTCCTTCACCTTGACATACAACCTGGCACTGACATTGCGCTGTTCAACGGGTTGCTCACCTATGTCGTCGAGCAAGGCTGGATCGACCATCGCTTCATCGCGGAGCACACGCGCGGTTTCGCCGAAGCCGTCCTGGCCAATCAGCTGCCTCTCGAAGAGTGCGCTCGGATCACCGGCATCTCGGTCGACAAGCTCAAGCAGGCTGCGGCGTGGAGCTACGCGCCCAAGAGGAGCGGACACCGCCCCCGCACCATGCACGCCTACGAAAAGGGCGTCATCTGGGGCAACGACAACTACTTGATCCAGTCGGCCTTGGTGGATCTGGTGCTCGCCACTCACAACGTTGTTCGCCGCGGTACCGGCGTCGTCCGCATGGGGGGCCACCAGGAAGGCTATGCGCGACCGCCCCACCCCACCGGCGAAAAGATCCACGTCGACCAGGAACTGGTGGCTGGCCGCGGTCGGATGATGACTTGGTGGGCGTGCAACAACTTCCAGACCACGAACAACGCCCGGCACCTGCGGAAGGTCGTCCTGGAGCGCTCCCAAATTGTGAAAACCCGCCTGTCGACGATGGGCAGCGCCCCGGCCAGTGAGCTGGCCGACGCCATCTACGAAGCCACGCGCCGTGGCGGTCTTTTTGTCACCAACATCAACCTGTATCCCACTCAACTCAAGGACGCAGCTCACCTGATGCTGCCGGCTGCTCAGCCGGGGGAAATGAACTTGACCTCGATGAACGGCGAACGGCGACTGCGCCTCTCACAGAAGTTCATGGACCCTCCGGGCGAGGCAAGGCCCGACTGCTTGATCGCGGCTGGAATTGCCAACCGAACCAGAGAGCTCTATGTTCAGGACGGCAACAGCGCTATGGAACGACGCTTCTCCGGGTTCGAGTGGCGCAATGAAGAAGACGCGTTCAACGACGGATTTCGGCGCGCAGGGCGCCCTGGTGCGCCATTGATCGACAGCCAAGGTGGTGCCACCGGCCACTTGGCCACCTACGAGCGGCTCCGCGCTGCCGGAAACAACGGAGTCCAGTTGCCCATCCGTGAAGTCAAGAACGGGCGCCTGATTGGCACGCCCACTCTGTACGCCGACTACCAGTTCGACACTTTGGACGGCCGGGCCGTCTTCAAGCCCTCACCGTGGCCCGGCCTTCCCTCCGTGGTGGAGAAGCAGCGCGCCAAACACCGCTTCTGGATCAACAACGGGCGCGCCAACGAGGTATGGCAGACCGCCTATCACGATCAGTACAACGCCTTCGTCAAGGACAGGTACCCCCTGGCCTACCTGGAGATCAACCCGCTCGACGCAAGGGAACTGAGTGTCGCGGCCGGCGACATCGTCGAAGTGTTCAACGACTATGGCGCCACATGCGCGATGGCCTACCCGGTCGCGGACATGAAGCGCAGTCACACCTTCATGTTGTTTGGGCAAGCCCAAGGAACTGCGGGCGACGTGACGTCGGACTGGACCGACCGCAACTTAATCCCGTACTACAAGGGTGCGTGGGCGAGCATCCGCCGAGTGGGCAGCATCAGCGAATACCAGTCCCTCACCTCCTTCAAACCGCGCAATTTCGGCGCAGCTTGATGAACTTCAGGAGCGTTGCATGAGCTCAAAGCGAAGCGCTGGCTCCGCCCTGACGGGTGCCTGCCTTGCCATGCTGTGCCTACTCGGCCTGCCTGCCGCATCCGTGGACAAGACAAAACTGGTGCTCACCGGATCAAGCACCGTTGCTCCGCTCGCCGCGGAGATCGGAAAGCGGTTCGAGAAGCAGAACCCGGGCGTTCAGGTCGACGTGCAATCCGGCGGATCCTCCCGGGGCATCAGCGACGCGCGACAGGGGCTGGCCGACATCGGAATGATCTCTCGAGACCTGAAGGGTGACGAGCACGACCTGCAGAGCTTCCCGATCGCCTTCGACGGCGTCTGCATGATCGTTCACAAGTCCAACCCGATCCAAACCTTGTCCAAGGATCAGATCGTTGCGATGTACACCGGTCGCATCACGAACTGGAGTGCAGTAGGAGGGGCTGACCGCAAGATCAGTGTGGTGAACAAGGCAGAGGGTCGCTCAACGCTCGAACTGTTCCTCCATCACACCGGCCTCACGAACCGCCAGATCAAAGCGCAGGTTGTGATAGGCGACAACGAACAGGGCATCAAGACTGTGCTCGGCAACCCGGGTGCGATTGCCTATGTGTCGATCGGCTCGGCGGAGTTCAGCGCAGAACAAGGACTTTCCCTCAAGCTCCTGCCCATGAACGGCGTCGCCGCGACGACGGCCAACGTCAAGGACCGGCGTTTCCCCCTCACGCGCGTGCTGAACCTGGTCACGAAAAACCAGCCCTCCGGGTTGAGCAAGCGATTCATCGACTTTGCCCGATCGGATGCGGTCCATGATCTCGTCAAAGACCAGTACTTTGTACCTCTCTCCGCCACGAAGTGACCTGTGGCTGGTGGTGGGCCTGCGCGTGCTCGCGGCATTCGCGGTTGCCCTGCTGACCATCATCATCTGGTGTCTGCTTAGCGACGCGTGGAATGTCTTTGCCGAGGTGGGAGTTGCTCGCCTCGCAATGGATGACGACTGGCACCCGACGGAGAACAGATTCGGCCTCGCACCAATGGCCATCGCTTCGGTCGCTTCAGCCGTAGGCTCCGTCGTGGTGGCAGCGCCCATGGGCGTAGGTGCCGCGATCTGGTGCAGGTTCCATTCTGGCCCCAGAGTCAGCCGTGCATTCCGGCAGATGCTGGCTCTGTTCGCCGGCGTGCCCTCGGTGATTTTTGGCTTCTGGGGGCTGACGACCCTGGTCCCGTTGATCGCCAGAACGCACCCACCCGGCGCCAGCTTACTCGCCGGCAGCCTCGTCCTCGCGATGATGATCTTGCCAACCATCGCGCTCACCAGCCACTCGGCACTCGAAGCCGTCCCTTCGTCATACCTGGCGGCCGGCCATGCTCTCGGCCTTCGACACGGTACCATCGTGGTGAGGGTCGCACTCGTCGCAGCCCGACATGGCATCTTGGTAGGCGTGATCCTGTCGCTCGGTCGTGCCCTCGGCGAGACCATGGCGATGCTGATGGTCAGCGGCAATGTCGTGCAGGTGCCGAGCAGTGTCTACGACTCCGTTCGCTCATTGGCATCGAACATCGCCCTGGAGATGGCGTACGCCGCCGGTATCCATCGCTCAGCCCTCTACGCCTGCGGCCTCGCCTTGATTGCCGTCGTGGCGCTCACCACGGTGCTCTCTGATCGGATCCTGCATGCGCGATGACTCCTCCAAGTCCTGGAAGCCCACGGCTCTTCGCACTGTCTCGGAATGGTGGAGTTATCCGGCCGCAGCCTGCTGTGTCCTGGTCTTCTTCATCCTGCTCATCCCGCTTGTCGTAAAAGCCTGGCCGCACTTGTCCTGGTCTTTCCTCGTTGAGGCGCCTACGCGCAGCGGTCGGTCGGGCGGTGTCCTGCCGGTGCTGGTGTCCACCTTGCTTCTGCTCGGGGTCGCGATGGCCGTAGCCACCCCAACCGGATTGGCGGCGGCCATTCTGTTGAGCGAGGTGACTCAGAAGCGCAACCTCCTGGCACGCTGCGTCGGCATCTCGCTGGACGTTCTCGCCGGGGTTCCTTCCATTGTTTACGGACTGTTCGGCAACGCCTTCTTCTGCATCTACCTGGGGCTGGGCTTCTCCATCCTATCGGGGGGCTTGACGCTCGCTTGCATGGTGCTCCCCATCTTCGTCCGCACCGTCGAAGCGGGCCTGGTCGCCGTTCAGGACGACTGGAAGCTGGGCGCCGCCGCGCTCGGCATGTCGAAGTGGAGCACGCTCGTCCACATTCTCCTGCCGGCTGCAGCCCCCGCCATCGCCGTTGGGCTGGTGCTGGGCACTGGAAGAGCGCTCGCAGAAACGGCCGCTCTCGTCTATACGAGCGGCTACGTCGATCGCATGCCGTCGTCCCTGCTCGATTCCGGCCGTTCCCTGTCCGTGCACATCTACGACCTCTCGATGAACATCCCTGGCGCGGAACACAACGCCTATGCAGCCGCGCTGGTGCTGATATCTCTGCTGCTGCTGATCAACGGCAGCGCGTCTTGGCTCACCGAGCGCTTGCTCCACCAGAGGATCAAACGATCATGAACCTGCTCGCCGACGTGTCCGCGCCTCAGTTCCGTTGCGATAGACGACGCACCCTGTTTGATGCAGACATCCGATCGCGCCTCTCGCTCGCGCCCGAGCTCCCAGCCTTTACAGTCGAGGGACTCACGGTGTCCTATGCCGATCGGCCGGTTCTCAAAGATGTTACCGTCGACATCGCCGCTGGGCACATCACCGCTCTGATTGGCCCATCGGGATGCGGCAAGACCACCTTTCTTTCCTGCCTGAACCGCATGATCGATCTGGTCACATGCAGCGCAGTGTCGGGACGGGTGCTGATGCAGGGGGCCGATCTTTACTCGGGTGCAGTCGTCCCCTTGATGCTACGGCGGCATGTAGGGATGGTGTTTCAAAAGCCCAATCCATTTCCGCTCTCGATCCGCAAAAACCTGGAAATGCCCTTGCGCGAGTTGGGCCTGCACAGGCGCGCAGAGCTGGACGATCGCATTGAGCGCGTGCTGACAGATGTGGGACTTTGGAAGGAAGTGAAGGACCAGCTCAACAAATCGGCATTGGCGCTCTCGGGAGGCCAACAGCAACGACTGTGCATCGCGCGGGCCCTTGCGCTGTCTCCCTCTGCCGTCCTCTTGGACGAGCCCTGCAGCGCGCTGGATCCCCTTTCCTCCGGCGCCGTCGAAGACCTGATCGTGCAATTGAGGGGTCGCTATACGGTCGTCGTCGTCACACACAACCTGGCGCAGGCGCGCAGGATCGCGGACGAGGTCGGCCTGTTCTGGGTGCAGGACGGCTGCGGGTTCTTGATTGAGTTCGGCACATCGCGCCAGGTATTCACCGCTCCCCAACATCGGCTCACCTGCGAGTACATCTGCGGAATGCGAGGGTGACCGCCGGCCGAGCTGCACACTGCACAGCCGTACAGTGTTGCGCCCCCTCTCCCAGCCCTAGATTTTGCAAGCGGCCGCGGGGCCTTCAACTTAGGAGAGAAGAATGGCAGCGACTGGCGGTAGGTCGACAGGCATGACTGACGGTGTGGTTCAAAGCTGCTGCCCGACAGTGGCGGGCAGCAGCGGCAACGCGCAATCGTGCTGCGCCCCGGCCATCCAACAAGCTGCGTCTGAAGTGCTCAGCGCTGTTGATTTCCCGAACACGCAGCGGCCGCATATCAGTTTGAACGTCCGGAATGTTCAACGCTCCGTGCCGTTCTACCGAGTCCTCTTCGATCAGAACCCGACGAAGCTGCGGTCGGACTATGCGAAGTTCGAGCCGGTGGATCCCCCTATCAACTTCACGCTCAACGAGCATGAGGACGCCGTGGATCGAGACGGCCACTTCGGAATTGAAGTGAAGGACGCGGAGGCCGTTGGCCGCTACCTCAAGCGCTTCAAGGTCGCCGGCCTGAAAGTCGATACCACCGAAACGCAAGTCGCCTGCTGCTACTCGATACAGGACAAGGCTTGGGTGGTGGACCCCGACGGCAACCACTGGGAGATCTTTGTCGTCACGGACAACGAGGCAGCCGAAGGGTGCGGTCTGAGCTGCATCTGTTACGACCCGAGCACCGGCGGCTGCAACTGGAAGGCCAAGCCGTGAGGCACGGTGCACCCATTCACAACCACCCGAGTTGCTGACATGCAAAACGCTTCTTCCACTGATCCTGCAGCCCGACCCGAGACGAACCGCCGCACAGGTGTGGCGAGTTTTCCCGGCAACAGCCGTATCCACGTCAGTCTCAACGTCACCGATCTGGTGCGCTCGATGTATTTCTATATGCACTTCTTCGGCGTGGAGCCGTCGAAGGTCCGGGACGGCTATGCAAAGTTCGATTTGCAGGACCCGCCTATCAACTTCTCCATCAATGAGAACCCGCTAGACACGCGCAATCAGGGTCACCTCGGCATACAAGTCAAAAGCACATGCGTTGTCCAGGAGATGTACGAGCGGCTTCAACGCGAGAACTTCAAGCTCATCACGGAAGACGGCACCGAATGCTGCTACGCCGTACAGACCAAGCTCTGGGTGGCGGACCCGGATGGCAACCGGTGGGAGGTTTTTGTCACCACCGAGCCGGATGCGGAGCAAGGCTGCGGGCCTGATTGCATCTGTCATCAGGAGTTCGAGCGCAGCTTCACGGACGCCTCGACCGCCTAGTGCCACACCGTACGAGGGAGAGTGAACAACCTCGCAAAGAGGGTGCTCACGCGAGGCATGGTCGTCCTCACGCGCGCTTTCAGCTGTCGTCACGGAGGAGAGGATGCTGACCGATTCGTACCGACGCTATGCGGCTCTCATCGTCAAACGACGGCGCTCCGTCGCCGCGATCCTGGCATTGCTGACCCTGCTGCTGAGTTCTCGGCTGATGAGCCTGCAAGTCGACATGGATCAAGACACCTGGATCCCCCAGTCGCACCCCTATGTGCAAGCGACGAAGGCGCTCGAACAGGTGTTTGGTGGCCGCAATTTCACGCTGATCGGCATCGTGCCGAAGCGGGGCGATGTCTACCAGCCCTCGGTACTCGCAAAAGTGCAGCGGATTCAGGAAGCGATCGAAAACCTCCCTGAGGCAGTGCGGCACAACGTCCTCAGCTTGTCGGCGCGGAAGGTGAAGGACATCAAGGCAAACGAAGCGGGGCTCGTGGTCCGGCGCGTCATGGAGCACGTTCCGCAAACGCCAGAGCAGATTGCCGCGTTGCGCCAGGCCATCAATTCCAACCCCTTCTACATCAATTCGCTGGTGTCGCCCGACGGTGGTGCCGTCGCCATCATTGCCGACTTCAAGGTCGACACGAGCAAGCCAAGCTACGCCGCTCTCTACGCGGATATCAAGGCTATTCTGGACAAGGAGCGGGACCAGACGGTCGACATCTATGTCGGTGGACTGCCGGTCGACTTCGCCTCCTTCGAGGCCCACATGATGCAGATGCCGCTGTTCTTTGGAGCTGCACTACTGATCATCATGGTGATCCAGTACTGGTCGTTCAAGAGCTTCCAAGGGATGCTGCTGCCGATCTTCACGGCCATACTCAGCGTGCTGTGGGCGTTGGGCTTCATGGGCCTGATCGGCGTGCACATGGATGGCCTCAACACCACCACGCCGATCCTCATCATGTCCGTCGCCGCCGGTCATGCTATCCAGATCCTGAAGCGCTACTATGAAGAGTACCACCGCCTCCGCGCCGCCACTCCGAATGCGACGGAGCAGGAGGTGAACCGGGAAGCTGTGGTCGAGTCGATCGCCAAGGTCGGCCCAGTGATGACGGTCGCCGGTGCAATTGCCGCCATCTCATTCGCCACGCTGAGCACTTCCGAGGTTTCCGTCGCCCGACACTTCGGCGTCTTCGCGGCCTCCGGTGTCGCGGCCGCACTCGTGCTCGAGATGACGCTGATACCCGCTATTCGTGCCATGTTGCGCCCGCCCTCGAAGAAGGAGGTCGCCGCCGAAGTAGAGCACAAGTACCTGGACGGGATGCTCACGTACCTGGCACGGCGCCTCAGCGGAGGAAAGGCACCACTGGTTCTGGGCGCAGGACTGGCGGCCATCGCCGCTATCGCGGCCGGCGCCACCCGCATCCAGGTGGACAACAGCCTGAAGAGCTACAGCCGCCCGGAGAGCGAGGTCCGCGTTCATGACCGCGCGCTGAACCGGCACTTCGGCGGCACCAACACGATCTACTTTCTGATCGAAGGGAAGGAATCAGATCGCATGAAGTCGCCGGAAGTCCTGACCGCTATCGCTTCGTTACAGGACTTCCTGACAGCACAACCGCACGTCGGCAAGACCCAGTCCATCGTTGATCTGATCAAGCGCATTAATCAGGCGATGCACGCCGACGCGCCAGCCCAGTCTGTAATTCCTTCCGATCCTAAGCTGATCGCCCAGTACCTACTCCTCTACTCCATGTCGGGCGACCCACAGGACTTCGACAGCTATGTCGACAACGACTACCGAAATGCAGCCATTTGGGTCTTCCTCAAGACCGACAGCACCAACTACACCGAACAGTTGAGGCAGAAAGCTGAAGCATTGATCCGAGAGCGCTTCCCCTCCGACATCACCGTGCGGATGGGAGGCAGCCTTCCCCAGACCATCGCCGGCAACCAGGCACTGACGAGCAGTAAGTCCAAGAACATCGCTCAGATGGTGTTGGTGGTGTTCGTCCTGAGCGCCCTGATCCTTCGGTCTTTTGTGGGTGGGCTGTTTGTGACGACGCCCCTCATCCTAGTGGTCTTGGCGAACTTCGGCGTGATGGGATGGCTCGGCATTCCTTTGGACATGGGCACGATATCGACTGCGGCCATGGCGATTGGCATCGGCGCCGACTACGAGCTGTACCTGCTGTTCCGCTTCCGGGAGGAGTTGCAGCGTACCGGCGACGTCGCCGCAGCGACCTTGAGTTCCTTACTCACCTCTGGAAAAGCGGTACTCTACGTGGCGCTCTCCATCGGATCTGGGTATGCCTTCCTGCTGAGTTCCGGGTTTGCGTTTTACAGCCGGCTCGGGGCCATGGTCGTCGCGACGATGGCTGTCAGCGCTTTCGCCGCGATCATCTTTCTGCGCGCCATGACGATGATCTTCAAGCCGAAGTTCATTTTCGGCCCGACGAAGTCCTTCTCGGGTAGCCAACCGCTTCCCAAGTCCAGCGTACTGAGATGAGGTCAACATGCTACGAACCGCCCCTGCGCTGTGGTGCACAGCGCTGCTCCTGGGATCGCAAACCGCCGCTTGGTGTGCCCCCACGGCCGACGAGATCATGCAGAAGAACGTAATGGCGTCCAAGCCCCGGCGCTTGTCCCAGCAAGTCACCATGACACTCGAGAACGCGCGGGGTGAGACGCGGCAACGCACGCTTGACGTGCTGAAAGCCCTTCAGCCCAATGGCACCGACTCGAACATGCTCGTCCGCTTCATCGCGCCGCCAGATATCAAAGGAACGGCGTTCCTTCAGCTTGAGCACACAGACAGCGACGACGACCAGTGGATCTACCTACCCGCACTGCACAAGAGCCGCCGCCTGGTGTCCAGCAACCGCAAGGACAGCTTCATCGGCTCGGACTTTGCATACGGCGACGTCTTGCCTCCGAAGGTTTCTTTGTACCGTCACCGCTCCCTGCCGGACGAAACCGTCGAAGGGGTGCGCTGCTACGTTGTTGAATCGGTGCCTGCCAGTGAGGACGTGAAGCGCGACTACGGCTACGGCCGAAAGGTCACATGGGTCGCACAGGATAGTTTTCATGAAGTGAAGACGGAGTACTTCGACGTGACCAACCGGCCTCTGAAAACGCAACGCGTAAGGGACATCGTCCAGATTGACACGACGGCAAACCGATGGATGGCGAAGTACAAGGAAATGGTCAATCATCAGACGGAGCACAAGACGACTGTCATGGTGGACCGCTACGAGACGGACGCAAAGATCACGCCGGACACCTTCACTTTACGGAGCCTGGAAAGAGACTAATCGGAGATGCGATACCTGCCGGCCGCTACCAAGTGTCTGTACCAGGCGGCGCTCGTCGCGTCCCTTCTGTCCGTGCCGGCGCCAGCGAGCAGAGCACAGGAGGGTGCAGTTGATTGGAACGGTGCTATCCGCGCCAACTACTTCCAATCCACCCGAACGTTGGATGACGAGCGGGACTTGCTCGGAGCAACGATACAAGCCAAAGGAAGCGCGGAACTCGCAGAGAACACGGTCGTCAAGCTCGAAGGGAGAGTGACCGACGCGGCCCTCAATCGCCCTGGGAAGACCGACGCCGAGCTCACAGCGGCGTACCTGGCACTGCGGCACGCCCGCTGGGACTGGCGCATCGGCAAGCAGGTGATCGCCTGGGGACGTGCTGACGGCATTAATCCCACGGACGTAATCACTCCCCGGGACTACACAGTGCTCCTGCCCTTCGACGAAGACGAGCGACTGGGCAGTTGGGCGGTGCACGGGACGTATGCCTGGACCCCGACACTCGACGTCTCCCTGGTTTGGAAGGCGGATTTTGACGCCTCCACCCCGCCCATGCACCGCGGAGATCCGCCACCCTACCGGACCCTCAGACCAGGCGGCCGACCAACGCAGGTCGGCTTCCGGGTCAACCGGTCCGGAGATGACTTGGACTGGTCTGTCAGCGTCTACCGAGGGTACAGTCTTCTGCCGCATGCGGGGCCATCCCAAGGTCCCCTCGGCGCTCCCATCAGGTTGACCTACCCGGTTATCACCATGCTGGGAGTCGACGTGGCGAAAAACTTCTCGAACATAGGTACCCGCCTTGAGGCTGCATATATCAAACCCGATCAGGAACTCTCGTCGCAACAGCCGGGTCTACGTCCCAGCCTGTTCGTCGTGGCGGGTGTTGACCACACCTTCTTTCCTCGCCTGAACGTCAATCTGCAATTCTTCGTGCGTCGTTCCTGGCAGCTTCCAGGACGACTGACCGGAAAGCTAGCGTCGGCGCAGGACTTCAACCGCGCCACGTTTTTGCAGCAAGCAAGAGACGTTGCTGGCATGACGGTCCGGGTGTCCAACGCATGGCTGCACGACATCCTCAAAGCCGAGTTTTTTGTGCAGCACTACTTTAGGGACCGCGACACCTACCTCAATCCGATGCTGACCTACGACTTCTCCGACTCGCTTCGCGGGACCGTGGGCGGGCAGTACTACATAGGCAGTGGTCCCCAGTTTGGTCCGTTGAAGCAGAACCGGGGAATCTTCGCAGAACTGCGTTACTCGTTTTGACGAGCAAGCGGGTGGTGGGCGTTCTGCGCTTCCTGAACTAGATAGGTGTTGCCGCAAGCCGCGCTGCCCAAAGATGCACAACAGCTGCTACCCTCCGGGCCGCCACAAACGTCGCCTTCGAGTGAATCCACCTCCACCCGCGATGCCGCCTCCACGTCGCCACACAACCAGGCGACGGTCGATCGAACTTGCTCGTATCCATGGAACAGGAAAAAGTTTGGCGCGCGGCCGTGGCTTTTCATGCCCAGGACGAACAGGTTCGCCTCCGGGTGAGCAAGCGCCCCCACTCCGCATGGCAGAGGCATCCGCTGCCCCGCCGTCACAGCCGCTCGGATCAAACGTCCGACGCCTACGCTCGCCTCGATCCAGGGATCCAGCTCAACGTGCAGCTCACGCAGCAGGGCAAGATCCGGCCGGAATCCCGTGCAAACGATCAGCCGATCGGCTTCGAGCAGCGCCCGTGTGCCTCGGCATGCCCCGCGCAGTAGCAAGCGACCAGCAGAGCCCGTCTGCGTGATCTCATTCAAGCCGAAATGACTGACCGCTTTGAGGGTACCCGTTCGGACCAGAAGTGCGGCTCTGCTCAGCGCTGCGCCGCGCTCGGGCAAGAGCTGATCCATTCTCGCATGCGGAGTCGTGCCTACGCACGGTGTCGCACCCCGGGTAACCCACGTGACGCTGGCAGGTCGGCTGCCCCGCAGCTCTGCCAGCTTCAGTAGCACGTGGATGGCTGAATGCCCACTCCCAAGCACTATCGTGTCACGTTCAGCGTAGCGCTGTACGCCGTCGCCTCGGAGGTCGGGGATGCCATAGGTGATGTTGGGTTGGCCGAGCTCGCCCACAGCCGGTAGCCCGGACTGTCCTGCGGGATTCGGTGTCGACCAGGTTCCGGAAGCGTCTATCACCGCGCGCGCGAGAAAAGACCGATGCTCCCCAGATGACAGCAGCACGTGCAACTCGAAGGGTACCTCCGCGCGTCCGGTCATCATCAGCTTGTCCCGCCCCCTTCGACTCACACCCACCACTCGGTGGTTGTAGTGCAGGCATTCGGCCACCTCAGCGACCTGCGCGAGCGGCGCCAGGTACTCGTTGACCAGCTCGTGCCCGCTGGGATACGCGTCCTGTCTTGGCATCCGCCAACCCCGCTTATTCAGCAGTGCAGCCGCGCTCAGGTCGACGTTCATCCACCAGGGGGAGAACATGCGAACATGTCCCCACTCGCGGACGGCAGCCGCCGCCGCACACCCTGCCTCCAAAACCAGAGGCGTCTCCCCGCGCTCCAACAAGCGGCAGGCCGCGGCAAGCCCGACGGGGCCTGCACCGATCACGGCAACGGGAAACCGATTCACGCTCGACTCCGATGGTGCCAATCACTTGGAGGCCACAGGAACCACCGTTGCATTGAGTGACGCCGAGAGGGTCAGCGAGTTCAGCGCAGCCTCCAGGGTGGTCCACGGTAACAGCGCGCATTCCACGCGGGACGGAACGTCACGCAGCCGCTCGAACACGGTGAGCTGTCCAAGCCGCTTGCGATCCAATACCGGCGCCTCGCCATTCTCGATCATTTGATGGAACGCTTGCTTCAGCAGGTGAACGTCGTCGATGGACTTGCCCGTCAGCGCGTCGGTCATCATCGACGCCGAGGCCTTGCACACAGCGCAGCAGGCGCTGGTCATGAACGATGCACGGCGAACCTCACCCCGACTCAGATCAAGGTATAGCGACATGTGGTCCCCGCAGATGGGGCTGTCTCCATTCACCTCCACCGTGGCACCCTCCAGGACCTCCAGGTTGTGAGGCTGCCGCCCATAGCGTGCGATCTCACCACGATAGAGGATCACAGTTTCGTTCCCGTCCCCGGCTTGCGAGTCAAAGGGCATCGACATGATGAGGAGTGCCACTCACTGATTGCCCAGAATTCGCTGCACGGAGCGAATGCCGTCAATGAGCGCGTCCACGTCATCCGCGGTGTTGTAAAGAGCGAAAGAGGCCCTGGCCGTAGCCGGTACGTCGAAACGGTCCATGACCGGCTGCGCACAGTGGTGGCCAGCTCGAATCGCGATGCCATATCCGTTCAGCAGGCTCCCGACATCGTGAGGATGGATGTCGCCGACCATGAAAGAGATCACCGATGCCCGCTGCTTCGCCGTTCCGATCACCCGCACCCCACCCAGCTGCGCAATGCGCCCCAGGGCATACTCGAGCAGCCCCGACTCGTGCCGTTGCACCTCAGTCATTCCCATGTCCTGCAGGTAGTCGATGGCAGCGCTCAATCCAATCGCGGCGGCAATCGGAGGCGTACCGGCTTCGAACTTGTGAGGCGGCACGTTGTAGATAGTCTTCTCGAACGTGACGCGCAAAATCATGTCGCCGCCGCCCAGGTACGGCCCCATTCGCTCATGCATTGACTGCTTCGCGTACAGTACACCGATCCCCGTCGGCCCGCACATCTTATGGCCGGAGAACAGATAGAAATCGCACCCTAGGTCTCGCACATCCACAGGCAGATGAGGCGCCGCTTGCGCGCCATCAATCAGCGCTACGGCACCTACCTTCTTAGCAGCCGCAACCATCTCCTGCACCGGGTTCACAGTGCCAATGGCGTTTGACACCTGGGTCATGGCGACCAGTCGGGTCCGGCGATTCAACAGGCGCTCGAACTCGGTCAGATTCAGCTCTCCCGCGTCCGTAACAGGGACGACGCGCAAGACCGCTCCGACTTCTTCGCACAGCATCTGCCAAGGAACGATGTTGGAATGGTGTTCCAATCCGGTGACCACAATCTCGTCGCCGCCCTTCAAGTTCTTCCGCCCAAAGCTGTGCATCACCAGGTTCACCGAGTCAGTGGAACCCCGGGTGAAGACAATTTCTTTCTCGGACGCTGCATTGATGAACGCTGCCACCTTCTTTCGGGCCCCCTCGAAGGCGGCCGTCGCGTTGGTTCCCAGGGTATGCACGCTGCGGTGCACGTTGGCGTGCTCGATCGACTGGTAGCGGTGCATACGATCGTTCACCGATTTCGGCGTCTGGCTGCTCGCCGCGTTGTCGAGGTAAACCAGCGGATGCCCGCACATCTGCTGCTGCAGTATCGGAAAGTCCTCCCGGATTCGGTACACATCGAACGCCTTCGGTGCAGAGACACCGCCACGCAACATGGTCGCTTCCATAAAGCAGTCCTCAGGGTGCGATCAATTGCAGTCACAGCCGCCACCGCTGCAGCAGGAGCTGCCCTGAGGCTCGGCCTTCGTCTCGCAGCACGAACTGCTGGTCCCCTTCAACTGATCGATCGCGGCAGAAGGCGGCCCCTCCGTCGATCCGCAGCACGACGTGCTGTTGCCGCTGCTGGCTGTTGCGGGCTGGCCGCAGCTCGAACCCGGGGCGCAGCTCGCGCCAGGACCACACGTTGAAGCGGTGCGCGCAAGGGATGGAATGCGCACCACCGTGAACGAGTCGGCGTAAGGGCCCATGCGCAAGCGTTGGGCCGTCGCATCGCAGACTTCGACCGGCTTGAAGCGCGGGAACTCATGTTCCTCTTCGTCCCGCACGCTCTCGTAAGGGCCTAGATACACGGCCAGGTTCCCACTGTAAAGGCAGTCGCTCGAGCGGGGCAGCTTGTAGGCCCGGAGCGTGAGCGACACGAAGTTGTAGCCCTCCAGCTCTCGCCAGGCGCTTTCGCTGAGCTGCGTGAGGCCAAGAAACCCTGCGTCCTGGTACGTCGTGACCAGCTTTCCGACGGGGATGGCACCCGTGTAGCACTCCGCCCAGAGGGTTTCATTGTCCTGGTCTTCCGGATGGATCTCGCGGTCCACCACGATGTCGGAAATCACGAGACGGCCGCCCGGCTTCAGCACCCGGTGGATCTCCTGCAGCACCCGGGTTTTTCTCGACGACAGATTGATAACGCAGTTGGAGACCACGAGGTCCACGGAGTTGTCCCCCACCGGCAAGTCCTCGATCACGCCTTTGCGGAACTCGACGACGTCGTATCCCAACTTCTGTGCCACCTCCTCGTTGAAGCGCGTCGCTTCCTCGAGCATGCTGTCGGTCATATCCACGCCGATCACTTTGCCCTCTGCGCCCACTAGCTTCGCCGCGACGAAGCAGTCGATACCAACACCGGAGCCTAGATCGAGAACCACCTCACCGGACTTCAGCCCTGCCTTCAAGAGCGGACTTCCGCACCCGTAGTTGCGCTCGAGCGCGGCCTTTGGCACATGAGCCAGCAGTTCCGATTGATACGGCTGTGGACAGCACAGTCCAGCCGGCGCCTTGGCTGCATCCGAGTACACCGAGGACACCGTGTCTTGCTTTGACGTTGCAACGGCCATCTCCATTTTTGTCATCCCCAGAGGTAAGAGTGATCGGTGAACATTGAACCGGACTTCAGGGCAAGTCGTAGCAGCTGCACCGCGCCAGATTCTTCGCTGCCTCCCCGGCTTTGATGGCGCCTACCAAGTGCATCGTCACCGCGCCGTCCATGCCCTCGACCATGACGCCTTTCAGGCGATCCTTGAAGTCACCATCGCAGCAGTCGTCATTGCAGCCGACCCCATCTGCCGCGCAACGCTGCGCCACAGTGCGCATCTTTTCGAGCGTTATCTCGTCCCCTTGCAGATCTATATAAACGCCATACGCGGTGACGGTCAGGCCAGTGACGTTCTTGCTAAGGTTCATATCTTCCCCAATCGAGTAGGAGGTGAAGCATCCGGTGAGGAGATGAAGCCCCGGTACACGCTCCAGCAGGTAGGAGTGACTCTTGCAAACAGCTCGTCGAACGCTGCTTACCACACTGTCGTGCTGGCACGTTCCACTACGCTGCCGTCGATGGACACAGCCATTGGCACAGTGACCAGCTCCGTATCAAGGAGCGGGGCCCGCCGCTCCTTCCCGCTTCAAGACGACGCCAAACTACTGCTCTTTTTTTTGCCGTGATCATGTTGATTGAGGGCCATTACATCGGCGGCACCATATAGGTCACAAGCTGGTCAGCCGTACAGGACGTTTCGCTGGCTGGCCACCCCCCGGCGGCAGCCTTCAGCAGCATTTGCATCCGCGCCTTCATTCGACTATTGTCAAATCATGAAAATGAATGCTGTGTTCGGCGCCGAGTTGCGGCGCTAGGCGCAGCCTGCATACCTCTTCGCCTAGCGCCGCTGTGGAAGGAAGCGGCTCGGTCGTTGCACTGCCCTTGCGCCGGCGTGGCCCTCGATTGCTCTGCGTATGCATGGCCCTATGTGCCCACCGATCAGTTGAAAGGAAACACGTGACCTCTGCAGATGTGCCCATCCAACCCGCCCCATCAGCCACGCCCTGGGGTGCCGCGCCATCTCGGCAAGACGGTCACTCCCTCGCCGACGGCTTGCTCCGTGCGGCACCACGAAGCGATTTACCGGTGGCCATCCTCGGTGCGGGGCCGGTCGGCTTGGCTGCGTCCGCGCGGCTGGTCGAGCGGGGTCTAAAGCCCTTGATCCTCGAGGCGGGCGACTCCGTAGGAGCACATCTGCTCCAATATCCCCATGTGCGCTTGTTCTCACCGTGGCGCTACAACCTCGATGCGGCTGTGTCGGCACAGCTTCGGGCGACGGGCTGGCTTCCACCTTCCCTCGACGAGCTCCCCCTCGCCGGCGAACTCGTCTCTCGCCTGCTTCAGCCCTACGCCCAGCTGCCCCACGTATCAGCGGCCCTGCATCTGCAGACCCGGGCGGTATCGATCAGCCGGGAGGGTTTCGACAAGACGAAAACGCAGGGCCGGGAACGCGCACCCTTCGTGATTCACGCCCTTGCCCACGGCACTCGGGTCGAATTTCGCGCCCGGGCGGTGCTAGACGCCAGCGGTACCTGGAGCTGCCCTAACCCGCTGGGCGCGAACGGACTGCCCGCGCAGGGCGAGCACGAGCTGCGCGACGCCATCGTTTACGGCATCCCTGACCCCGAAGGGCGGGATCGCGACCGATTCGCGGGTAAGCGCGTCCTCGTGGTCGGTGCGGGCCACTCCGCAGCAAATTCGCTGCTCGCGCTGGCGGCGCTCGCTCAGCATGAGCCGGCAACCCGTCTCGTCTGGGCCGTCCGTTCTCAGACTCTCGTCCGCGTCTTCGGCGGCGGAGCAACTGATGCTCTGCCCGCACGTGGGCAGTTGGGGACCGAGCTGCGACGCCTGCGTGATAGCGGTGCGTTGTCGTTCTATGGAGGCTTCCGCATCAGCGCACTTCGGCAGTCCGACGGTGGCATCAACGTGGCCGGATGGGAAGCCGGCGGGGAGCCAACGACGATCGAAGGCATCGATCAGATTGTCTGTGCCACGGGCCAACGCCCGGACCTGTCCCTCATGCGGGAGCTTCGTGTGAGGCTTGATCCGGCACTGGAGTCGACAGAGGCCTTGGGGCCGCTCATCGATCCCAACGTCCATAGCTGCGGCACCGTACAACCGCATGGCCACCGCGAGCTGGCGCACCCCGAGTCGGGCTTCTACACCGTCGGGGCGAAGAGCTACGGAAGGGCTCCGACGTTTCTGATGGCCACCGGCTATGAGCAGGTACGTTCGGTGGTTGCTGCAATCGCAGGAGATTTCGAGGCTGCCGACCAAGTAGAACTGGCCTTACCAAGAACCGGCGTCTGCTGCCCGGAGTCGAGCTGTAGCGCCTCTGCTTCTAGCGGGCTTGACGGCCTGCCCTCAGAAGGCGCAGCGGAGGCTCGACGCAGCTGCTGCGGGTGAGATGGGCAACGGCAGCGCTTGCTCGCCCTGCAGACTTCGGCCGAAGAAGGCGGAGGTCGCTTGATCTCGCGCACCCGTCTGACGATCTGCGCCGGCTTCTAGAGTGCGCCGACCGATCCGCAGTAACGCCCGATCCTGCGCAGTCGGGGCTGTGCGGCGGGGGCGTCGTCGATTCCTCATCCCTGCGCCGTGGCCTTCAGCTGCAGCTCTCCGGGGCGCCTCCAACGGAGCGCCGCACGTCAGTTGAGCAGCCATCAGGCTGACCGCGACACGGACCAACTTTCGGCGCTGCCCGGGCATACGGCGGCAAAGCTGTACCGGTGTACAGCTTTGCCGGCACCGGAGGCTGCCATATTTTGGCGTCAAGTCGCCCACAGAGCACGAAAAAGCGACGACCTCATCAACACCTGGAGAACGGCAATGACGAAGATGTCCGATGTAGGAAGTGTGAGCGGCGAGCAAGGCTCGGTCTGTGTGCATATTCAGGGCGACGTGAACTACAAGTATGTGAAAGACATGGTCGACGGATGCGCCGCCGGACAACACTGCGACTGCGACTGCGATTGCGACAAGATGATGGCGGACGCACAGCTCGCCGTTGACGGTACCGACGGCGACGTGTCCATCCACATCAAGCACCCCGGTGTGAGCCCCGAGTTGATGCAGCAGAACCTGATGAAGTGCGGCATGGACGTGAGCGGAAGAACGCCTCACAAAACTACCCAGGCGCCGGCTAAATGAAGATGCGCCGCTTCGGAGAGAGAGCCATCCACAAACGGTCCCTGCTAGGCGAAAGACATCATGAATCAGCAACATGCCTTTGTTGACGAGAGTGCCGCGAAGTTCGACACGGCCGCCAGGATGCACGTCAACCTCGTGGTGAGCAACATCCAATCCTCGCTCGGCTTCTACAAAGTGCTGTTCGGCGCCGAGCCGACCAAAGTCGCGAAAGGGTATGCGAAGTTCGAGCTGTCCGACCCGCCGCTGAACTTCTCGATGAACGACTGCAATTGCGCCCCTGGTGGCCAGGGCAACCTGGGTCACTTCGGTCTTCAAGTGAAAAGCGACGCTGTCATCGACGAAGCGGAAGCCCGGTACCGGGAGGCAGGGTGGGACGTCATCCGCGAGAAAGCGTCCGAGTGCTGCCATGCAGTCCAGTCCAAGGTCTGGCTCGCCGACCCGGATGCCAATCTATGGGAGGTGTTCGTCGTTCACCAGGATGATCACGGCGAAGGCTGTACGACCGATTGTGCTTGCTACGCTCAGCCGAAGGCGAGCTTGGTAACGCCCGACTTTCCATACGCCAAGTACGGCCTCACGGCACCGACCATCGAGGCGACGCGGACCACGGCACTGACATCCTCCGAGGCGATGTCGATATCTGGCGCCCCGGCGCCAAGTAGTGGTTGCTGCACCCCCAGCCCGTCCCCTGCTGGGCCAGGAAGTTCTTGCTGTGCAACCGGCAGCAGTTGCTGCAATTGAAGAGCACCATCATGACTATGGAAACCCTGGAACAACCGGCCAACGGATCTCTTTGGACGTGGTCGTTCACTGATGCGCGCCCAACGAAGCCTTTCGCCCGGCCACTGGTCCGACTGAAGGTGACCGATCTCCGACGTTCCGTGGCGTTCTACGAACAGATGTTCGATCAGTGCCGAGCCACCGTGCTCGGCGAACAGCACGCAACCTTCGATGTCGCAGATCCCCCTCTGAACCTGATCCTGATTCAGCAGGACGGTGCCATTGGATACGAGGGGCACATGGGGATCCAGTTTAAAGAGATGGACCAAGTCAACGCGATCCGTGAACGATTCATCAGGGCAGGCATTGAGATCTACGTCGAGGAAACCGAAGTGGCGTGCTGCTACTCGGTCCAGAACAAGGTCTGGGTCCGTGATCCCGACGAGAACAGCTGGGAGTTCTTCATGGTCGTCGAGCGAAATGTCTCGGAAGGGTGCGGTGATGTCTGCGCTTGCAAAGGCTGCGGCGACTTCGAGTGAGGCCTCCATGAGTGAACCATGCTGTGGAACTGGAAAGGCAGAGAAGTCGGAGAAGCTGGTGAGCCCAGTAGAGTTTGCGGGCCGCAGCCGCGTCCACATCGCCGTGAACGCTCGGCTCAACGTCTTCGACATGGCGCCGTTTTACCAAGCCTTGTTCGGTGTTGAGCCGACGACGCTCGTGGAGAAGTACGCCAAGTTCGAAGTCGACGACCCGCCGGTGAACCTGACCATCAACGAGTACGCAGAGAACGCCCGAGGCGAGGCCGTGTTTGGCGTTCAAGTGTCCGCAATGCGCCTCCTCACCCGGGCGCGCGAGCGGCTCGAGCGTGCGGGATTCCCAGTGCACCCAAGATCCAACCGAGGCTTTTGGGCAGCGGATCCGGACGGGAATCGTTGGGAGCTCTGCATCGGGACTCCGGAGGTGGCCTCCCTTCTCTAGGTGTACGTTCCTGGAATGAGGGGGTGCGGGTCGATTCTGAACCTTGACGGCTCCTTACTCCAGGCGTCGTAGACGGCTTGGAAGGGCGTGCGCCAGCGCAGCGCCTTCAAATTCCTGGCGAAGTTGTGGGCTCTCACGAAGGCCGGCGCATGTGCTTCGAGCGCATCGAAATTTGTGTAGTGGAAGGCCTTTTTGCGGTGGCCTCCTTAATAGTACGATTCATGCGCTCGGCTTGCCTGTCGGTCCGCGGGTGATAAGGCTTGGTGAGACGATGCTCGATGTCGTGCACCCGGCAGACGTGATCGAACGCGTGGCGACATCCATACGCAACGCGGCGACGGCAGGGTCGATGTTGTAGCGCCAGGGGGAGAACAGGCGCACGTGCCCATACGCCAACAGGTTGGCGCCCGCCGTGCCGCCGGCTTCCAGGACGAGCGGCTGGATGCCCCGCTCCATCAGACGAGCGGCTGCAGCGAGACCGACCGGGCCCGCGTGTACAACCGCGCCACTTCGCGCAGCAGTTCGCCCGCGCTGCCTGGAGAATCGGACATGTCGTCGTGACTAGCAACCAAGCGGGCGCACGATAGGCTCCTTCCATTCGGTCGTCAACAGCAACTAACTCGAGCAAAAGAACGCCCCCGCAGGAGCGTTGGAGGGACTCACTGGGCCGAGACGCGCCGACCTTGGGCGTCGATGACCACCTTGCCGTCCTCCTTCGTGAAAGGACCCTGCTGGGGCGACGGCAGGATCTCGAGCACGGCCTCCGAGGGCCGGCACAGCTTCGTGCCGAGCGGCGTGACGACGATCGGCCGGTTGAGCAGGACCGGGTGCGCGACGATGAAGTCGATCAGCTGGTCGTCGCTCCACGTCGGGTCCGCGAGGCCCAGCTCTTCGTACGGCGTGCCCTTGGTCCGCAGCACTTCACGCACCGACAGGCCGGTCGCGGCAATCAGCTCGACCAGCTGCTCTCGGCTGGGCGGTGTCTTCAGGTACTCGACGATCTGCGGTTCGACGCCACTGTTGCGGATCATCGCCAGCGTGTTGCGCGAGGTGCCGCAGGCCGGGTTGTGGAAAATCGTGATGGAAGCGGGAGTGGTTGCAGGCACGGTGACACCGAGGGGCGTTGGGGATAGACGAAGTCAAGCGATCAGTTCGGTTCGGCCTCGCCCGAGGCTTCAATGACATTGAGATGACGGCGGGTGGGCGGGTGCAAGGCCTGGTGCACCCCCATGCCGATCAGGGCGCCGGCGATTTGCGCTGCCATGAAGCCGCCGACGCTGTCCGGCGAGATGCCGGCAAAGCTGTCCGAGAACATGCGGCCGAAGGCGGCGGCCGGGTTGGCGAAGGAGGTCGAGGCGGTGAACCAGTAGGCGGCACCGATGTAGGCAGCAACCATCGGGGCAGCGCGCCCGGCCGGCGCCCGCAGGATCACCAGCAGCAGCCCGGCGGTCGCGACCGCCTCGGCGATCCATAGACCGGTACCCGCGCGCGCCCTGGTGGACCACTGCAGGATAGGCAGGTCGAACATGGCGTGCGCCAGCCAGGCGCCGAGCACCGCGCCGATGAGTTGGGCGGCGATATAGGGCAACAGCATCGCCCCCGGTAGCTCGCCACGCAGCGCCATCACACCGCTGACGGCCGGGTTGAAGTGGGCGCCGCTGACCGGGCCGAACACCTCGATGAGGATGTACAAACCGCCGACCGTGGCCAGCGTGTTGGCCAGCAGCGCGATCGCGACGTTGCCGCCGGCCAGCCGCTCGGCCATGATGCCGGAGCCGATCACGATGGCCAACAGCACGGCGGTACCGAGGGCTTCGGCCAGCAGTTTGCGGGGCAGGTCGACCATGGCTCAGCGCTTCGCGATCGTCTGCAGCGCTTGCTGCAGGTCCTCGTGGCTCATCGTCTCCAGCGGCAGCTGCAGCAGCTGCAGCATGCGGTAGCCGATGGCCTGGCGGGTCAGCTCGAAGGCCAGGCGCTTGCCCTCGTCGCCGCCCGGGGCGTCGGAGGGGTCGGCGTAGCCCCAGTGCACCTTGACCGGGCTGCCCGGCCAGTAGGGGCACTGCTCCGAGGCCGCGCTGTCGCAAACCGTGATCACGATGCGCATCTCGGGCGCCTTCTCGCCCACGAACTCGTCCCAGCTCTTGCTGCGGTAGCCCGTCGTGTCCACGCCCGCGTTCTGCAGTGCCTCCAGCGCGAAGGGGTTGATCCGGCCGCTGGGGGCGCTACCGGCGCTATGGGCCTTGACATCTTTGCCGAGCTTCTGCGCCCAGTGGTTCAACATGCCCTCGCTCAGCACGCTGCGCGCCGAGTTGTGGGTACAAAGGATCAGAACGTGGGTGGTCATGGCGTGTTTGATTCAGCGTTGGCTGGTGTTGTCGGCCTCGCGCCGGATCGCCATGCGGTCCAGCGAGGCCAAGGCAGCGACGGCATCAGGTCGCAACTCCCGGCGGGCGCTCAGCAGCAGGAAGTCGAGGATTTGACCGGGATGCCGACCGGCTTGCCACTGGCGGCCTTCGGCACGCAGCACGCGCTGGCGGTGCCGTCGGTGGCCTTTTCAGGACGGGCCTCGCCGAAAACCGGCACGTTGGCCAGCGTGTGGAAGTGCTCCCAGGCAATGCCTTGGGGATCGGTCACCCAGTGCTTGTCGCTCTGGGCATAACAGCAGGTGGTTTCACCGACATCGAACAGCGCCATGTCGGCCGCTTCGGCGCGTGCCTTCAGTTCGGCCAACTCCTGCGGGTCATCGGTCTGAATCCCCAGGTGATCGACGCCCGGCTTTTCTCCGCGCGTGGAGATCGCAAAGTTGATGCGTGGGTCCTCCAGCATCCATTTGGCGTAGTCGGCCTCCACCCGCGCCGGCTCGGAGGCGAACAACTTCGAATAGAAATCGATGCTCTTGCCCAGATCCTCGACATGGACGTGGATGTGGAATCGCTTCATGGGGACGCTCCTTCAATCGGTCTGTTCAGCACTCACAGGAGGAAGGGCCCTCCCCGACACCACATGCCGCGCCTTGGCAGCAGTGGTCCGTGAGATAAGCCAGCAACGCATTCATCTGCTCGTAAGCAGCACGGTAGATCAGGTGCCGCCCGTCGCGTTCCTGGCTCACCAGGCCCGCGTGCATCAGCTCTTTGAGGTGAAACGACAGGGTGGCGGCCGGCACCTCCAGCTGCTCGGATATCACCCCGGGCGTCAGTCCGCCCGGGCCAGCGACCACCAAGGCCCGGAACACCTGCAGGCGGATCGGCTGCGCAAGGGCCGCCAAGGCGCGGACGACGTCTTTCTCTTCCATGATTCAAGAATATTCGAAATATAGATGGTTTGCAAGCGTGCATGTAGCGGCCAGGTAGCGCCTGTCGCCCATCACACGCCCTCCCCTTCTTCGGAGCGGAGCCTTGCTTGCGGCCGAGTGACTTCCGAGAGCCGTCCGGAGGCGACGAGAACGAGGACGCTTGCCGAGCGTGATAAAGGGCAAGCATCACTCCGAACTGCCGCACCTGACTGTCTTTCATTCACAATCTCCATGCTTCAAACGTTCACGCTCTCTGCTGACCGTGAAATCGAGCCAGGGTCACAACGGCAAGGCCTCCTCGGCCGCTCGGCGGAGGGAGGCAACCAGGTCCTCAGGATGAACCATCGCGTCACGCGCGCTACGGGCGGTCTGGTACTGGTTGAGCACCGAGCGCAATGGCGGCGGCGCCTGGATCAGCCTTTCCCACACCGGGTGCAGCACCTCGCGATCGGGCTCCTTGCCGTCCCCCAGCTGCCCGGCGAACGCAAGGCACACCGGCTCAGACAGCAGCACGCCCCGGCTGACCGCGCTGAGCATCGGCGCCGGCTCGACCGGCGCATCGCAGCAATAGATCACCTGCGGCGGCAATCCGGAGTCGGCCGGGCCAAGCCGGCGCAGGGACGCGCCGGCAAGCCTCAACTCGGCATCGCTCGTGCGAAAGACATAGTCCGTCTCCGCATCGGCCAGCGCCATCCGCTCAAGGCTACGCAGCAGGCGCGGCAGGTCGCCAGCCGCTGCGTCGGGCGAGGCCTTCACTTCGGCAAGCAGCAGTAGCTCCGCAGCAAGCTGCCCATGCACTTCACGCACGATGGCGACGTCCCATTCGCTCTTTGCCCGCTCGGCCGAGCCCGGAAAGCCGCTCGGAACCAGCAGTCCATCGACCACCCGGTATCGAGCCGGGCGATGTGCCGGATCGCGTCGCTCGGCGAGCACCTCGCAGCGGTTGAGCACATCGGCCACTGCCCGCAGTGCCTCCACCGTATTCATTTCCGCAGCCACCCCACGGCGGTTTGCAGCGGCCCCCTTCGCTGCCGCCCCACCACTCCCCGCGCGAGGCCCATGCCGCTCGCGCAGCAGGTGGTACCGCGTGACGGCTTCGAGCGGTTCCAACGCCATCACACGCGCAAGCCGTGCCAGGCCCGGGTGCGCCTGGAGTGCCTGGAGCTTGAGCCGGTCCTCAGGAGCCAAAGCCTGCCCCAGCAATCGGCGCGTGGCCTGCAGCAACTCACCCCAGGCGCCCGCAGAGGCCAGTCCATACAGCCGAGCCAAGGCCTGGCGCATGGGGCTGTCCGGCCAGCTGCGCAGCTTGCCCGGATGCGCGATGGCGCCAACGGCTGCGCTCACGGCCCGGCGATCGGCCTCGGCCATCGCCGACAGCCGGGCATGCTCGTCGACCTCGCTGCAGTGGGCTCGGAGCACGAGCGCCTGAAATGCCGGGTCGCCCCGGGACGGATGCATGGCGCTTTGGAGCAGCTCGGACAGGGAGGCCAGGAACAGCTCTCGCAGCGTCCCAGCGGGCGCCTCGCCCCGCACCAGCGCCTCGCGCGAGGCCTCGATCGCAAAAGCCATTGCAGTGTCTGCACCCTGAGACCGGGCCGCATCGGCATGGGCCGGCAAGGGTGGCAGGCGGTACCTTCGCTCCGCACGGCTGAGCGCGGTAAAGAGGAGATGCTCCGGGCGCACTTGCCCCGGGAAGACAGGATCAGGAGATGGGGTCACGCCTCAGTATCGCTCCAGCTCTACGAGTACAACACGTCCGCCAAAAGCGAGCTCCAATCCGCGCAGGAGGTCGGCCATCTGCTGCCCCGCATGCCGGAGTTGCTGGCCGAGGGCGCGCAAATCCATCACTCCATCGAGCTCTCCCTGGATCGGCTGGGCCGCTGCCCGGAAGGGAGCTGGCACGAGGATGAGCAGGACATGCTCAATCGTTTTGCGTTGGCCTACTTCGATGGCATCGTGCGTGGCGGTCCGCCGGGCGGTGGCCATCGCCGGTGGCTCGATGACCCGCTGATGCAAGGTGCTGCTGCCCTACGGCCCAGCGCGGTACCCGAAACCCGACACCTTGGCCCTCCCACGCTTTCAGGGGATGGCGCACTCGACCTCAAAGGACGAAGCTGTGCGACCCTGCCTGGCTGCCCAGCAACCGGTGGGCCTTGCCGCCCTTCTACATGGATCATGCCCCGATGTCCGCCGTTCCTGACTTTGCCGCGCCGGCCCACCCTGCTCGCTGCAGCGGCCGCTTTGCCGTCTCCCCGTCCGTCACCGAAAGCCGCGTCGGTCAATGAACCAAAAGAATATGTCGACATCCGCCTTCCAATCACGTGGCGGCGGCGTGCGAGGCGGAGCTGAGGATCCGGCCGCCGAGCTTGCAACGACCGACGCACCGCGTCTCGCACACGGCAAAGCTCGGACAAGGCGGCTGCGGACCGGCAAGTGGCTGTTGTTGGGGGGACTCGGCAGCTACCTGGCGGCCGCGGTCGTCATTGCGATCGCCGGCCTGCGGGATCACATCGAGCCGGCCGACGCCATCGTTGTACCGGGCAACACGGTCGCCCCGGACGGCACGCCGAGCACGCGACTGCAGGCACGCTTGGACCGCGCCCTCGAGGTCTATCGCCAAGGCGCCGCGCCGCTGATCATCGTCAGCGGCGGCACCGGCAAGGAAGGCCACGACGAAGCGCGCAGGATGGCAAGCTACCTCGTCGAGCACGGCGTTTCTCCGGATGCTGTGCTGCGTGACAGCGCAGGCCATGACACCTGGGCTACCGCGACCAACGTCGCTCGTATCGCTCGTCAGCGCCACTTGAAGTCGGTGCTGGTCGCGACCCAGTACTTCCATGTTCCGCGCACCCGCCTCGCGCTCGTGCGCTCAGGGGTACCGGTGGCAGGCACCGTTCACGCACGCTACTTCGAGGCCAGAGACCTCTATTCCCTGGCCCGGGAGGTGGCAGGATTTGCGGCCTACTACGTCGGACTGGGCCAGCCTGCCGAGGGGATGGTCGCGGATCCTGCGTCGCAGCCGCAGCGTGACACGCCATCGCCGGATCTCATTCTGTCGGCGAGCACGGAAGTGCCCACCGCCGGGGAGGAAACAGCACCGCCGGCCCTCGTCGACACGGTGCTGGAAGCGTCAGACCCGGCGGACCGGGATGGCATTCAAGAGTGTCTGAGCGAGTTCGGCATCGCAAAGCGACACGTCAACCGGTTGTTCCGGTCGGTTCGGCTCCCGAGCACCGAGCCGAACCAGACACTCTATTTCGTGCGTCCTGCGCTCAAGCCCTACTGCATGACTTTCTATGGCGCGCATCTCTTCCGCTATTGGCTGGTCGAGGAACGCCGTGGCCCCCACCGCATTCGCCGCACCGTCCGGTACTTCGGGGCCGGCGACGCATTTGCCGTCTTGCCCACGCAGCACGCAAAGATGTACGACATCGAAGATACCGGCTGCACGGCGTCGACCTGCGACGTGATCAGGAGCGAGTTCGACGGTTCGCGCTATGTCGCCACCCGGTGCACCCAGTGGCGCAACACGGATGAGGGCAGAGAGTTCATCGGGGACTACCCGTGTCAGCAGTGAGGGCGGTTCACCCGGCCGGATCCGCGCCAAGCAGGGCGCCGTCACGGTCCATGTCCTTGGCCGGCGCGACCCGGCCTTCGCGACAGCCCCTTCTCCTTCACCGGCGTGGATAGCCGGCCACCATAACGACAGCGGCGCGCTTGCCGGCCAGTTCGGGGACCGTGATCTCGCTGGTCAGCGCGAGGAGCTGCTGCCACACCGGTGGCAAATTGAACTGCCCTCGGTCCGGTATGCCGGTGGCGTTGCCGCAGGCGAAAGTGCCGCGTCGCCCCGTAAGCGATCAACGAGCTCAGCTCCTTGTTGTACTCATGGCGCCGACTCCGACCGATTCCGAGGCTGGGCTGGGTCGTCATCTGCCGCGTCGTCATGTCTTGCGACCCGGCCCGTGCCATGCGCCCGGTCCCCGATTGCGGCCTCGACGAGACGGACCAGTTCATGCCCCCGCATGCCAAGGGCTTCGGCAAGCTGAGACACGACCAGGACCGACGGCTCGCATCCGCCCGACTCCAGCCGCTCCACGATGCCGGGGCTTAGTCCTGCGCGCAGCGCCAGAGCTGCCGGCGTCAAGCCGGCTTGCTCGCGGCAACGCCGAAGGACCTGCGCAAACGCGTCGGAGAGGGACACCGGTGGTCCTCCTGCGGCATGAGAAGCAAGCTCTAGCCTGCGGCCCGTACCCCGCACGTCTAGCGCGGCGACTGGCGGACGCTCGACCAAAGTGTTGACCCATGGCCCGCTGTACGGCAGCTGGCAACGCCACTCCAGGTCTACGAATGTCCGGAGGCCTCCCCGTACTCCTCCGCCGCACGCAACAATTCCGAAAGACGCAAGCCGAGCGCGTTGGCGATCGCAGCGGCACTGTCCAGAGCCGCTGCGGTCTTGCCCAACTCCACCAGCCCGATGTAGTTGCGATGCAGGTCCGCGGCCTCGGCCAGCTTCTCTTGCGACAGCTGCTTCCGCTTCCGTTCATCACGCACGACCCGGCCGAACGCCACCAACAAGTCCATAGCCTTCCGAGGATTTTTCGGAAGTGTCGGGGTCGATTTTCCTACAATCTACACAATATTTTGTGCAAATCCAGCCATGGAGTGCGCTTCAACGACAGAGGGGGAGGCAAATGCGCGTGATCTTCCTAAACTTCGACGGGTGCCTTCATCCCTGCAGGCTCTCATATCCGGCCGGAACCGGAGGCCAAGCCGCGCTGCTCGTCCCCAAGGCAAGCTGCGGCGGAACCTGGTTCGAGTGGGTTCCCGCCCTGAACCGCCTGCTGGCGCCCTACCCCGACGTATGCGTCGTCTACTCCGCTTCGCGCTACCGCCACACACACCGCGAGATCGCGAATTGGTTGGGCGCCTTGAGCACACGTTACCTGGGCGTCACTCCGGCCGGCCCGCGCTATGAGTCGATCCGCAGCTGGTTGTCGGAGGAAGGGGACGTCTTGAGCTACCGGATATTGGATACGGCGGGAGGTGACCTGCTCAGGCCGTCGACGCACGAATTGATCGTCTGCCCTCCAAGGACGGGCGTTTCTGCGCCAGCCGTCCAGGCAGAGTTGCTGGAATGGCTTCAGCCGCGCGGAGTCCTTGCGCCAGAGCAGTCGTCAACGAGACGACGAGGCAGCGAGTTGCTGCGTTCGAAGAGCAGCTTGCGTCTGCGCAAGGCGCTGAGCTAGTCCGTGCACGTCTGCAGCGCCGAGGTCCCGCGCCGCACCCGCTGGCCTGAACTTGTCTCGATGTCCCGGGCTCGCCGATCAAGCGGAACCGGTCTGGTCCTGCAGGAAGGCGATAAACGCTGCGGTCTTCGGCGCCAGCCAGTGACGGGCGGGATAGACGGCGTAAACCGGCGGGCCGTCCGGCAGGGTGTAGTCGGTCAGCAAGGGCCGCAGCGCGCCGCTTTTCAGCTCGCGCCGCACCAGCACGCGATCCAGCAGCACGATGCCGCCGCCAGCGACGGCGGCGTCGGCCAGCGCGCCGCCGTCGTTCATCTGCAGGCGGCTGGGCACTTGCACGGTGATGCGGCCTTCGGGACCGTCGAAGCGCCATTGGTCGAAGCTGCCGCTCTCGGTGCAATACACCAGGCAGGCGTGGTCGCGCAGATCGTCCGGCGTTTGCGGCGTGCCGTGGCGCTCGAGGTAGGACGGCGCGGCGGCCACCACACGCCGGTTGTCGAACAGCTTGCGGGCGACCAGGCTGGAGTCGGCCAGGTGGGCCACCCGGATCGCCACGTCGATCTGCTCGGCCACCAGGTCGACCAGCCGGTCCTCGGACTGCAGCACGATCTGCACCTGCGGATAACGCTCGCCAAACTCGATCACCAGGGGGACCAGCACGCGCCGGCTGGCCATCGAGCACGACACACGCAAACGCCCGCGTATCTCCTGCCGGTAGGCGTCGGCCATCTGCTCGACGTTGAGCAGTGCATCACGGATGCGCAGCGCCTCCTGCAGCACCAGCTCACCGATCTCGGTCAGCGACAGCCGTCGGGTCGTGCGTTGCAGCAGACGGGCTCCGAGCTCGGCTTCGAGCTTGGCGACCTGCCGCGAGACCACCGACTTGTCGACGCCGTGACGCGCGGCGGCGCGGCTGATGCTGCCCGCTTCCACGACCTTGGCGAAGAGGTCGAGTCGTTGTGGGTCAGCCATGGAAGTGCCTTGGATTGTTGCCTGCAGAGCAACACATTACCGACCGCGCAGCGACTGAGCAAGAGGGCCGGCACTCGGCACACTGAGGCCCATCGTCTTCCACATCGAAAGTCCCCATGACCGCACTCGACCGCAACGCACAATTTCTGCTCGCCGCCCGCCCGGTGGGCGAGCCCAAGGCGAGCGACTGGCAATACACCACCTCCCCCGTCGACGTGCCGGTGGACGGCGAAGTGCTTGTACAGGTGCTCTACATCTCGCTCGACCCCGCGATGCGCGGCTGGATGAACGAGGGCAAGTCCTACATCGCACCGGTCGGCATCGGCGAGGTGATGCGCGCCCTGGGCGTCGGACGGGTGGTCGAGTCGCGCCACCCCGGCTTCGCGGCCGGTGACCACGTGACCGGCTTGCTGGGCGTGCAGCAGTACGCCCGGGTGTCGGGCAAGGGGCTGACCCGGGTCGACCCGCAGCTCGCGCCACTGCCGCGTTACCTCGGCACCCTGGGCATGCCGGGCGTGACCGCCTACTTCGGTCTGCTGGACGCCGGCCGGCCTGAAGCCGGGCAGACGGTCGTGGTGTCGGGCGCGGCCGGTGCGGTGGGCAGCGTGGTGGGCCAGATCGCCAAGCTGAAGGGCTGCCGCGTGGTCGGCATCGCGGGCGGCGCCGACAAGTGCCGCTACCTGATCGACGAACTGGGCTTCGATGCCGCCATCGACTACAAGACCGAGAACGTGAAGGAGATGCTGCGTCAGCACTGCCCCGATGGCATCGACGTATTTTTCGACAACGTCGGCGGCGAGACGCTGGACGCTGCGCTGACGCAGCTTGCGCGTGGAGCGCGGGTGGTCATCTGCGGGGCCATCTCGCAATACAACAACACCGAGCCGACGCGCGGCCCGGCCAACTACCTGTCGCTGCTGGTGAACCGCGCGACGATGACCGGCATCGTTGTCGGCGACTACCTGCCGCGCTGGGGCGATGCGATCCGTGAGATGGCCGGCTGGATGGCGCAGGGCCACTTGAAGGCGCGCGAGGACGTGGTCGGCGGTCTGGAGAACTTTCCGACCGCCTTGATGAAGCTGTTCAAGGGCGAGAACCACGGCAAGCTGGTGCTGCAGGTGTGACGGGTGGCGCCGCTCTGCGAGCACCCGTGGCGCGCTGCGCACGTCCGCAGGAGCTGCAAAGGACAGTTTGCATCGGCCGACGGACTCGGCCCCTGACGGTCAGCGTCTGGCCCTACTTGTTCTTGGGCGCCCGTCGACCCGTCGTGATTTGCTGCGAGACCGTCGCAATCAGTGCTTCTGCCGGCAGTTCGAGCGCGTCCGCGAGAGCGTAGAGAGTCGGCAAGGTGGGCGAGGACTCGCCACGCTCCACCATGCAGATGAAGTTCAGGTGGAGGCCGGCTCGCAGCGCCAAGTCGGTCTGCGTCAGGCCCCGCTTGCGCCGCTCGGCGCGAAGTACCGCGCCAAAAACCTGCGTGACATCCATGAAGCACCAACAAAAAAAGTGCTTTCGATTCTGTTGTCCGTTGCGGCAGAGCATCCACAACATCCTGGTAATCCGGGACGCGGAAGCCTGTGCGACGGGGAAACGAGCACGAACGCGACGGAGTTGCCGCAGATGGTGCCGAGCCGCCCACTGCACTCCACCCCGCAAGACACTCGATGGCCTACGGACCGGGTGGGCAGCTCAAAGCTCGCTGCACGCCGCCTTGCCGAGTTCCAGTACAGCGCTGTATAGCGCTCGAATGGGTTCGTCTTGGTCTTCGAATCGACCCAGCCAGACCACCGACGCCCTCTGGTGACCTCGCGCGATACGAAGTCCGAAATGCGCACCGCCCAGCATCGGGGTAAACGGGTGCTCACGAAACGAATACGTGATCTGGTCCGTCAGCTCGACCAGCCGCGACATCTGCTCGGGTTCCACCTTGAAGTCGGTATGCGGGAAGTCGGGCAGAAACTCCGGGTAAAGCCCGCGCATCGGAACGCTTTCCAAGGACTGCACGACACCCGTCGGCACCTCATCTTCAAAGCCAGCAGCGTCGATTTCGATCAGGTAGCCGTAGGACCGGTGAGGTAGCAGCCATACTCCGATCTCGATTTCGGGAAGAACCATGGTGCTTTGCGGGAAGTTCGATTCCTGCAATTGTGCAGTGGTCAGCTGAACGATCCTCAGAACTGGGGAAGCGCCCGACGCGCTGTCTATGACATGAGTTCGGTACGACGGCACTGATTCTGGCGTGCGAGCGTGCAGACCTGCCCGTCGTGGAAATGCTTTGCAACCTGGGCGCCGACGTGAACGCCCGCGCAGAAACGGGAGAAACACCTCTGGTGAACCTCATCCGCGCCGCCGGTTTCGGCGGGGCCCGCAGCCCTGTGGCATGCGCACGCCTGTTGCTGACGCGGGGCGCGGACCCCAACCGCTTGGTCTACGACCAGACCAGCGCACTCCACCAGGCCGTCATTCACTCGCAGGTCGACCTGGTTCGACTGCTGCTGGAATTCGGGGCTGACCCCTTCGTTCGGCTCGACGATGGGCCGAACGAGGAAGATGCGTTGGAATTGGCCCGATTCCATCGTCCGCAAGGTGTAGTGCAGGATCGCCAAGCGATTGTCGAACTCCTGCTGGCCAGCGCGCAGACGCGCCGCGGGAACTGAGTCGCTGCATAGTGCCGCGCGCCGCTCGCTCCGCTCACCGCCGCGCTTCGGTCATCACGCCGGAGGTGTTGCCCGCGCTTAGCGGTGGAATCAGATCCGGCTTTCCGGCCCTCGACGCTTCCTCGCACCGACCGCGACGGCGCCGAGGCCGGCCAGAAGCAGGACGTAAGTCCCGGGCTCCGGCACCGGGGCCACCATGACATTCCTCGAACAGGGCAATGTGGGAGGTCATCTGACGGGCGTATGGGTCAGAGCTTCCATAGTGCTCTATCGTGCCGCGGTCGAGGCCGGTGCAGCGGAGCGTGAAGTCGCCGGGAGCCCGATCGACTTTGC
Organism: Aquabacterium sp. A7-Y; assembly: GCF_026153205.1. Taxonomy (GTDB): domain Bacteria; phylum Pseudomonadota; class Gammaproteobacteria; order Burkholderiales; family Burkholderiaceae_C; genus Caldimonas. Next base: position 67,993 of record NZ_JAPFBW010000033.1, read on the forward strand.
TCAACATCCACTCTGGCGTTTCGGCAACTGCCGTTCACGAGCGCGGACGGTGCTGGCCCCGTATACCGAGGGCTGCCTGATGCAGGCCGCCGACTGGCTGGCTACTCCATCGCCGTAGCAGGAACGCCCTTCAGTTCGTGGAGCGTCTGTCCTGCAGCGTTCTTCCACTCCACCCAGCCGTTGATGCTCCGCCCGGCCAGTGCAGCCGCCGCGGCGCTGGGTGAGTCGAAGATGTGATCTTTCGTCAGCACGACTCGGTCCCCTTCAACCTTCAGTACGCCGCTTTCGACAAGCCGATCCCGTCGGCGTCCTCCGGGAGTCCCTTGCAGGGAGGGAACGCTCTCGCGCCGTCCCGTCGAGCCCTGAAGAACGACCAACCCATCTGCAGAGTAGTAACCGCGGCCGTCCGCACCCGAAGCACGACAGAAGAGCAGCTCGGGTTTCTCATCACCTTGCTGGAACGGCACCAAGGGTTCGAACAAGGGGTGTCCCAGCGTCGCGAGCAAGGTTCGGCCTGTCTCGAAGATTGCCTCAGCAGGCGGGATGGACCCGACGCCGTGCCCCACGCGCCGCCTTACTCACGCTTGCAATTTCCGGAAACGCCGACCGGGGCCATCGCCGATGTTTCCCGCAGCGTCGGGCCATCCCGCCGTTCGCACCTGGCATGCCTCTCACCGCACTGTCCCGGCGCCCCGGCCGAAGCCCCCCCTCCATCAACACCGGCCCGATCTCGGCGCGCCGTCCGGCGTGCACCGTCGCGCCACGGCGCCGCCCATGGTGCCGCGCAGCCTGCTCGGCGCGCCGGCCGGCTCGATGTCCTGTTGGAAGGAGATCAGCATGCGCATCCCGTCTTCCCTGCCCACCCGGAGCCAGCCGGACGCCGTCCCGGCCGTCTGCGGTCCGCCACCACCCCGGTCGCCGTCATCGCCGCCCATCTCGCGGTGTGCACGGCCACGGCGGCAGCCGACAACGAATGGACCGGCGCGGCCGACGCGCCGTTCTGGGACCTGCCCGCCAACTGGTCGGCCGGTCTGCCGGTCTCCCCGAGCGAGGGCGTCTCACTGGGCGCCTTCGACACGGTGCTGCGTCAGGGCAGCTTTGCGGCCGCGAGGGCGCGCGGCAGCGGGACGCTGGAGATCCGCGGCGGACGCCTGCAACTCTCCAATGACGGCTCCTCCCTCGGGCAGCTCGTCATGCGAAGCGGCGAGCTGGCGCTGCAAGGCGCCCTGAGCGTCGACCGCCTGCAGGCGAGCGGCGGTACGCTGTACCAGTCGGCCGGCCCGGGCGTGACCGTCCTTGGCGACGCGCGTCTGAGCGGCTCCATTTCAACCTCGGGTGACGGCTACTGGCCGGCCCTGAAACTGCACCTGCTCGGCAGCTCGAACTGGGAAGACGGCGAGTCTTTCATCACATCGCTCGGCTTGCTGCACACCGGAACACGCGGCCACTTTCGTGACCATGCCGACACGGCCGAGCACCAGGCGTTCATCTTCCGATTCCTCAACGAAGGCGTGTACCAGAAGACCGGGGCGGACCGGACATGGCTGAATTTTCCGAATGCTGGCGAGTTCGACAACCGCGGCAGCTTCCGAATGAGCAAAGGCCGGCTGGCCCTCGACTTCGGACCCGGCGGCTCCCACTGGGTCAACACCGGCTCCGTCCACCTCCAGCCAGGCAGCCGCTTCGACATCCTGATGGGTCGTGACGGCAGCGTCTCGCAGAACGGCCGGGTCCAGGTCGAGCGGGACGCCACCTTGGCCATCGACATGTTCTACAGCGTGTCCGGCACCTCGGTGCTGCACGGCTCGGGCCACTGGCAGGTGAGCCCCGGGGGGGGTGCTGCAGCTGAGCCACAGCCGCGATCTGAGCAATCTGCTCACCGGGACGCTGCACAACGACGGCACGGTGACCTTGCGGGACATGGTCCTGCGGATCTCCGACGGCGGGTCTCTGACCGGGACCGGCCGCACCGAGGTGCTCGAGGGTACAGAGCTCACATTCGACCGTTCCGTCATCCTGCCGGGCACCCTGCGCATCGACGAGGACAAGCCGCCCGACAGCTTCGGCCCGCTGCCCGGCACCGTGCGCGTGAAGGGCAGCGTGAGCGTGGGCCAGCTCGAGTGGGGCAGCGGCAAGCTGGAGGTCGATGGCCCGGTCACGGTGAACGGCCTTGCCCACCTGCACCACGGGGTCTCCCGCCCCGACGGGGTGTATGAGAAGACGCTCCTGAGCGACTTCCACTTCAACGGCGGCGCGGTCTGGGCGGGCGACGCCGACCTGGACGGTCCCGGCCGCATCCATCTGGCCGCCGGTACGGTGTTCGTCGATCAGACCGCCCGCGGCGTTCCCGGCGCGGACTCGACCACGGAACGCCCCATCCGCCTGGCGGTGGTCGCTTTCCACAACCACGGCACCTACCTGAAAACCGGCCGTGCCCTGAGCGTGGTGGAAAGCAGCTTCGAGAACCGGGGCACGGTGCGCACCCGCGGTGCCGGCATGCTGCGCTTCACCGGTGCGCTGGACAACCGCGGCAGCCTGGAGGCAGTGGGCGCGCGCCTGGAGGTGCAGGGGCCACTGGCGCAATGGAGCTCCTTCCATCAGCGTCTGCGCGGCGGACGATATCTGATGAAAAACAGGGTCATGGCTCTGAACCTGGGCGTGCAGGAAGACGGCAGCCCTCGGCAGGTGCTCGACAACGGGGGGGAACTGGTGCTCGACGGACCGCAGGCCCGGCTCGTCAACATCGCCAGCGGCCGCGACACCGATGCGCTGGCGCAGCTGCGGGACAACAGCGGACGCTTGCGCCTGCTCGGCGGCGCCCGACTCGTGCTGCCCGGCGACCTGACCAACGCCGGCCTGCTGGAGATCGGCGCCGGCAGCACCCTGACCCTCCCCGGCTGGTACTGGCAGAGCAGCCGCGACGCGGCCACCTGGCTGGGAGGCACCCTCGGGTCCCAGCACTATGAGATCACCGGGGGTCGCTTTGGTGCGGGGCTCGAAGGTGAGGTCGGCCAGGCCCGGCTGCTCGGCGGCGACGTCCATCTGGACGTGAACAGCGTGTTCGAGATCGACGTCGTCTCGCCTGAACTTCTCGACACGATCAGCGCGGCGTCCACCTTCTTGCTGCACGGCGAACTCTGGGTCGACTTCGCGACGCCCGCCCCGCAGCTCGGGAGCTATCGCATCGTGACCGCTCCGTTTGTGGGGGGCTATATCACCGCGCTCGGCAGCAACCTCGATCCCGCGCGCTATCGGGTCGAGGCGATCCTTGCCGAGACCCACCTCGATCTGAGGGTGACTGCCGTGCCCGAGCCACAGGGCTGGGCGCTCCTCACGGCCGGTCTCGCGGCGCTGCTGTATCGGCGCCAAAGGCAGGCGGGGACGGCCGCAACCGGCGCCACGCGCGCCAACCCGTGACCGGAGTGCCTCGGGACCGGAGCGGCATGTCATCTCGCTCGCTTTGAATCCACCGGCCGGCGCTGCGCCGACCATCGACGCAGTGACAAATGCTGGCGATAGGCACCGGTGCAAGGCCGGTGGCTGAACGCGTCGTCAATAAGTATCCGGCCGCAGCCTCTGCGGGAACCCGCCGCCGGACCCAGATGTTCGCTTATTTTCGAATCGGTTCGTTTTGGGCCAATAGAAACCGGAATGTTCGTTTCGAGGGTGAGAGCATCCACTCACCCCTTATCCCCCCAAGCTGCGCACACGAGGGCGATTGCCCGCTTGCCGACCGCCCTTCGCTCTTGCTGGGTGCTGCGCGTTAAGGCGCGCTTCTAAGCGATTTACCTCCACATATGTGTTCGGGTTTTTTCTCATGACCGATATCTTGTGTTCGTTTATTTTCCTTTTTGTTCACGGGAGGCAAGCCTTCGCTCCACCGTGATTCCGAGAATTCGACCTGCCGACCTCCAAGCCGACTATGCAATTGCGTGCGACCCACCTCTCGAAGCTGAAAACGACCCTGTTCGACACCCTCGTGGTCGGAGGCGGCATCAACGGGGCGGTGACGGCCGCAGCGATGTCCAACCGCGGTGCCCGTGTGGCGCTCATCGACTCGCGCGACTTCGCGGCGGTGGCCAGCCAGCATTCGTCCAACCTGGTGTGGGGGGGCATCAAGTACATGGAGTCCTTCGAGTTCGGACTCGTGCGCAAGCTGTGCCGCTCGCGCAACCACCTGATCCGCAGCTATCCGTCCTCCGTGAAGGAGACGCGCTTCTTCACCGCGCACGAAAAGGGCTTCCGGCATTCGCTGTGGAAGCTGTACGCCGGAACCTGGCTGTACTGGCTGATCGGCAACGGGTTCACGCAGGCCCCGAGAAAGATGTCGGTACGCCAGATCGAAGCCGAGGAGCCGGTCGTCGACCTCACGCATTGCGATGGCGGCTTCGAGTACTCCGATGCAATGCTGCTCGACAACGACGCGCGCTTCGTCTTCCAGTTCCTGCGCTCGGCCATGGATGCGGGCTGCATCGCCGCGAACTATGTGGAATCGGAGGGCGCGGTACGCACCGCCGACGGCCTGTGGGCGGTCTCGGTCTGCGACAAGGTGAGCGGCGAGAAGTTCGTCATCCGCGCCAAGACCCTGGTGAACGCGTGCGGCGCGTTCGTCGATGCCCACAACGCGCGCACCGGACAGAAGACGGCGCACCGGCATGTGCTGTCCAAGGGCATCCACCTGATCGTCGATCGTGTCACCGACCACCGTCGGGTGCTGACCTTCTTCGCCGATGACGGCCGGCTGTTCTTCGCGATTCCGATGGGCCACAAGACCTGCATCGGCACCACCGACACCCCGGTGCGCGACCCGCTGCCCCAGGTCGAGGACGCCGACCGCGACTTCGTGCTCGACAACATCAACAAGCGCCTGCGCCTGCGCAAGCCGCTGACGAAGGCGGACATCATCGCGGAGCGCTGCGGCGTCCGGCCGCTGGTGGTGCGCGCTGGCGGGGACGACAAGGCGGACTGGTTCCAGATGTCGCGCAAGCATGTGGTCGAGAGCCATCTGGCCGACAAGCACGTCAGCATCTTCGGCGGCAAGCTGACCGACTGCCTCAACGTCGGCGAAGAGCTGTGCGTCGAACTCGAGAAGATGGGGGTGCACCTGCCGCATCGACATCGTAAGTGGTATGGCGAGCCGGCCGGCGAGGTGCGCGAGGCCTTCTTCCACCAGTGCGCCCTGCTCGATATCGATGCGCTGACCGCGGACCGCGCCCACGAGAAACTCAGCGAGCGGCTGTGGCGGCTCTACGGCGAGCATGCGTTCGCTATCCTCGACGACATCCGCGCCGACCCGAAGGCGGCCCGGATCCTCATCGACGACACCGACTACGTGCGCGGCGAGTTCGCCTATTGCGCCCGACGCGAGATGGTGACCACGCTGGAAGATTTCCTGCGCCGGCGCTCGAAGATCGAGCTGACCGTGCGGCAAAGCGACCTGCGGGCTTCGAGGGGACTCATGGAAGCCTGCCAGATCCTGTTCGGGCCGCAGGCGCAACAGCAGTACGACGACTACTTCGGCGTGAAACCCGCCTCCGAGCCGGGCCGTGCGGCCGTGCCGGCGGCGGCTTAACTTCGACCTGTCGCGGCTTTCATGCCGCGCCATGCGCAGCAGATCCAGAAAAGCTAGAAAAACGGGACCGATGCATCGACATGCGCGGCATCGACGTCACGAGAACAACGAAGAAGAAAAATCACCAGGGGACTTGCGAACCCGGCTTCGATCAAGCCGTTCGCGTCACATCCATGGCCGGGAGCGAGGCTCGCTCCTGGGCCGTCCGCTCGACATCGGTCGATTGAACCGCAATCGGCCCTGATCGAGGGAACCCTGCACTGCAGTGCGCCGGCTGGTCCGGTGCCCTGCCCTCCATGCAGTACCGCAGTACCGTGCAGCCGGCCCGAGGGCTTGTGCTGGACGTGGCCGGCAGCCGACGTTTCGTCGGCGGCGTTCCCTCCATCATTTCGAGATGTCGATACTCCGTGAACTCCTCACACACCGACAGTTCCCGGCTGCCACAGCCGCTGCCTCCCCACGCGCCTGCTTCTGAAGACGCCACGGCGGTGCCGGCCGACGGCCGCTGCCGCGTCGCCATCATCGGGGCCGGGCCGGCCGGCCTCGCGACCGCCGCTTCGCTCGCGCAACGGGGCATCGACAGCGTGCTCTTCGAGAGCTCGCACCATGCCGGCCAGGGCTGGCGCCACCACTATCAGCGCCTGCATCTGCACACCGCGCGCGCGCTGTCCGGCTTGCCCGGCATGGCGATCCCGCGCGAGTCGGGGCGCTGGGTGGCGGCGCAGGACTTCGCCGCGTACCTGGAGCGTTATGCCGAGCATCACCGCTGCCGCATCGCGCTGCAGACGCCCGTCGTCGGCCTTCGACGGCAGCCGCACGGCTGGGAGCTGCGGACCTCCCGGGGCTGCTGGCAGGCCGCTCAGGTGGTGGTCGCGACGGGACTGAACCGCTGTCCCCACGTGCCGGCCTGGCCGGGCCGGGAGTTCTACCGGGGTGAGCTGCTGCATTCGAGCCGTTATCGCACCGCCGAGCCGTTCTGGGGGCGCGACGTGCTGGTGGTCGGCACCGGCAACTCGGGCGCCGAGATTGCGTGCGATCTGGCCGCCGGCGGCGCATCGCGGGTCAGCCTGTCGGTGCGCACGGGTCCCAACGTGCTGCCGCGTTCCATCCTCGGCCTGCCCACGCAGGTGCTCGGCCTGCTGTTTGCGTCGATGCCGACCCGCCTGATGGACCCAATGGTGCGCGTGACGCAATGGCTCACGGTGGGCGACCTGCGCCGCTTCGGCATGCCGCCGCCGCCTCGAGGCCTGTTCAGCCAGGTGCTGCGCGACCGGGCCGCGCCGATCATCGACGTGGGCCTGGTCGAACAGCTCAAGCGACGTCGCGTCGAGGTCGTCGCCGCGGTCGACTCCTTTGACGCCGAGGCGGTACGGCTGGCCGACGGCAAGCGCATTCGGCCCGAGGTCGTCGTCGCCGCCACCGGTTATCGGCCGGGGCTGGAGCCCCTGCTCGGGCACCTCGTCGCGCTGGACGACGACGGCCTGCCCCGGCTGTCGCGCTCGTGCGAGGCCCTCGACGCCCCCGGCCTGTACTTCCCCGGCTATGTCGTTTCTCTCGGCGGCGTCCTGCACGAGATCGCCCGGCAGTCCCGACGGGTCGCCGCATCGATCGCCGCCGCCCCCGACCGCACTCTCACCCCCACAACAACATCGACCACCAAGGAGACAACATGACGCGCGAACCGCTTGCGATTGTCGGCATGGGCTGCCGTTTTCCGGGCAGCTCGGACAGTCCGGAGGCCTACTGGGACATGCTCTTGAAGGGCGTGGACGCGATCCGGGACGTCCCGCTCGACCGCTGGGACGTGCGCAAGTTCTATGACCCGGACCCGCAATCGCCGGGGCGCGCCTACACCCGCCAGGGTGGCTTCCTGAACGAATCGATCTGGGACTTCGATCCCGGATTTTTCGGCATCTCCGCGCGCGAGGCGTCGATCATGGACCCCCAGCAGCGGCTGCTGCTGGAGGTGACCTGGGAGGCGTTCGAGGACGCCGGCCTGGTCCTCGACGAGAGGCTACGCAAGCGGGTCGGGGTGTATGTCGGCGCGTTCTGCTTCGACAATGCGGTGCAGCAGATGAGCCAGCCGAGCCGCGACGCGATCTTCTCGCACAGCGCCACCAGCGCCTCGATGGTGATGCTGTCGAACCGGCTGTCCTATGTGTTCGACCTGCAGGGGCCGAGCTTCACCGTCGACACCGCCTGCTCGTCTTCGCTGGTCGCCACCCACCTCGGCTGCCAGGCCTTGTGGAACGGCGAATGCGACGTTGCGGTGATCGGCGGCGTCAACGTGATGCTGCGCCCCGAGATGACCATCCTGGAGTGCAAGGGCGGCTTCCTGTCGAGCGACGCGCGCTGCCGGACCTTCGATGCCTCGGCGGGTGGTTATGTGCGGGCGGAAGGGGCTGGCGTCGTCGTCGTGCGGCCGCTGTCGGCGGCGCTGGCGGCCGGTGACCGCATCGTCGCGCTGATCCGCGGCACCGGCATCAACCAGGACGGTCGCACGTCGGGGATCACGGTGCCGAACGGCGAGGCGCAGGAGGCGCTGATCGCCGAGGTCTGCGCCACAGCGGGCGTGGCCCCGGCCGAGATCGGCTATGTCGAAGCGCACGGCACCGGCACCCAGGTCGGCGACCCGATCGAAGCCCAGGCGCTCGGCCACGCGATCGGACAACGGCAGGCCGACGGCAGCCCCGTCTGGGTCGGCTCGGTGAAGACCAACATGGGCCACCTGGAGGCCGCGGCAGGTGTCGCCGGCCTGATGAAGACGGCGCTGTGCCTGTACCACCAGCAGCTGCCGCCGCACCTGCACCTGCAGACGCCGAACCCCAAGATCGACTTCGATGCGCTCGGCCTGCGGGTGCCGCGGGCGGTGGAGCCGCTCTCGCCGCAGCAGGGCCGCTACGCCGCGGTCAACTCGTTCGGCTATGGCGGCACCAACGCCCACGTGATCCTGGAGCGGGCACCCGACATGCAGGCGCTCCCCCGGCCCGCCGCTGCCGCCGGCCCCTGCCTGGTGCCGCTGTCGGCACGCACCGACGCGGCCTTGGCACAGCTGGCCGGCCGCGTCGCCGAACGGCTGCGCCGACAGCCTGATCTGACACTGCCTGCGCTCGGCCATGCGCTCGCCGTGCGGCGCGCGCATCACGACCATCGCGCGGTGGTGATCGCCCAGGACCGTGACGAACTGCTGGCCCGGCTCGACGCACTGGGGCAAGGCGGGCGCGAGCCGGCGCTGCGCAGCGGCCGCGCACCGGGCGAGCGCAAGCTGGCCTGGGTCTACACCGGCATGGGCGCGCAGTGGTGGGGCATGGGCCGGTCGCTGTTCAGCGCCTCGCCGGTGTTCCGCGACGCGATCGCCGCCTGCGATGCCGCCTGGCAGCGCGCCGGCGGCGACGGCCTGCGGGCGTTGTTCGATCCGGCGGCCGGCATGGCGCTGCCGCTCGGCGAGCCCATGCCTGAGCCGCGCGACGCCCAGCCGGCCAACCTCGCGCTGCAGGTCGGCGTGACAACGGTGCTGCGCTCGCTGGGCCTGGAGGCCGACGCGATCGTCGGCCACAGCGTCGGCGAGATCGGCGCGGCCTGGGCCGCGGGCGCGCTGACCCTGGACGACGCGTTCCGGCTCACCTTCCACCGCTGCCGCCTGCAGCAGACGCAGCTCGGGCTCGGCGGCATGCTGGCGCTGCCGATGTCCCCGGCCGCGGCGCGCGAGCAGATCCTGGCGCTCGCTCCCGAGGTGGAGAGTCGCTGCCTTCAACGACGCCGAGACGGTCACCGTCGCGGGCGGTCGAAGGCCTGCAGCGCATCGCTGCCTGGGCCGCGGCACGGCGACTCAACGGCCAGACTGCTCGCGCGTCGGCGTCGCCTACCGCAACCCGCCGACACGTGACGCGACGTCGCGACGACGTT
>NZ_JAPFBW010000034.1 GCF_026153205.1 Aquabacterium sp. A7-Y
CCCCCGTCGCTGTACGGTCCGTGGCGACGCAGGGTCGTGCCATGTTCCGGCACTGACCTCGCGCGCCGTCCTTCCTTGCTTCGAGACACACACGATGCTTCGCCGCCTCACGATCAAAACCCGGCTGATCCTTGCCTTCGCCCTCATCTCGCTGATGGTGATTGCCGCCGGTACCGCCGCCTGGTTCACCTCGCGTCTGCAGAACGAGTCGATGAACCGCTACAACTTCCACCTGGTGCACGGCCTGAAGGACGGCGACGAACTCTGGCGCGCCGCGCTGCATGTCAGCCGCCACGAGAAGCAAGTGCTGATTGCGATGGGAGACGCATCGGCCGCCGGCGAGCACTTCAAGAAGTGGGACGCGGAACTGCACCGTGCCGCCGCCGAGGCGGAGGAATTGCACCGGCGCATGCTCGACCCCACGACCCTCGACGCCATCAAGATCGTCAATGAGAGCCTGCCGGCCTACCGGGAAGCCGCCCGTCCGGTCCTCGAGAAAGCCGTCGCAGGGCAGTACACGAACGTGGCCGAGGCCGAAGCGGCCCTGAAACCCGCCGAGCAACAGATGGCCCGGATCGAAGGCGCGATGGCGCAGATCATGGGCGTCGTGGACCACTACGTCGGCGTGGTCACCGACAAGTTCAATGCGCTGCACAAGGCCGTCACGATTGCCGCCGCGATCATCGTCACCGTCGCGGTGGGCTTGGTGGCGCTGCTGGGCTGGCGTGTCGGTCGCTCCATCGTGCTGCCGCTGCAGGACGCCACCCGCTTTGCCGAGCAGGTCGGCGCCGGCGACCTGACCGCCACCATCGAGGTGCAGGGCCAGGACGAGGCGACCCGCCTGCAGCAGGGCCTCAACGGCATGCGCGACGCGCTGCAGAGCATGGTCTCCCGCGTGCGCCAGGCCACCGACGGCATCGCCACCGCCTCCACCGAGATCGCCAGCGGCAACCAGGACCTGAGCGTGCGCACCGAGCAGACCGCCAGCAACCTGCAGCAGACCGCTTCCTCCATGGAGCAGCTCACCGGCACCGTCAAGCAGTCCGCCGACGCCGCCCGCCAGGCCAACCAGCTGGCCTCCTCGGCCTCCAGCGTCGCTGCCCGTGGCGGCGACGTGGTCTCCCAGGTCGTCTCGACCATGGACGAGATCAACAGCTCCTCCAAGAAGATCGCCGACATCATCGGCGTGATCGACGGCATCGCCTTCCAGACCAACATCCTGGCGCTCAACGCCGCGGTCGAAGCTGCCCGTGCCGGCGAGCAGGGCCGCGGCTTCGCGGTGGTCGCCGGCGAGGTGCGCAACCTCGCCCAGCGTTCGGCCCAGGCCGCCAAGGAGATCAAGAGCCTGATCGGCGCCAGCGTCGAGAAGGTCGAGTCCGGCTCCAAGCTGGTGCAGGACGCGGGCTCCACGATGACCGAGATCGTCGCCTCGGTGCAGCGCGTGAGCGACATCATCGGCGAGATCACCGCGGCCACCTCCGAGCAGAGCAGCGGCATCGGCCAGATCAACACCGCCGTCAACCAGCTGGATCACATGACGCAGCAGAACGCCGCGCTGGTGGAAGAGTCCGCCGCGGCCGCCACGTCGCTGAAGGACCAGGCTCGCCAGCTGGCCGAGGTGGTCGCCACCTTCAAGCTCGACGGCGCCAGCCGCATCACAGGCGCCGCCGTGGAGAAGGCCCGCCTGACGGTTGCCGCGCCGGCACGTGCCGCCGAGCCAACCCTCAGCGCCCAGCCGGTCAAGGCCGCCCCTGCCGCTGCCGCTCCCGCCGCGCCGAGCAAGTCTCAGGCAGCGCCCGCCCCGGCCGCGCCGAGCAAGCCGCAGGCGGCACCCGCCGCTGTCGTCTCCGCCGCACCGGCCGCGCCGCGCGCGCCAGCCAAGGCAGCCAGCCCCGCCCCCGTTGCGGCGCCGGCCGCTGCCGCGCCCGCCGGCGACGACGACTGGACCACCTTCTGAGGCCTCGCCCTCACCCCAATCCCGACGCCCGCCTCGTGCGGGCGTTTTTCTTGGCGGCCGGCGGCATGGCGCGGGTTCTCGCCGAAAACTGCACACATTCCGCCACCGTGTCGCCGGCCTCCGTGTCAACCCGGAGCCCCCAACACTCAAGTTGCGGCCGGAAGACCCCGATATTCACGACATGCGCCGTGGCTGCGCTACAGAAAATTCCTGCTCCAGAAGAGGGCCCGCAGTGCCCTCCCGGCGTGGCCGCGTACCACAAAAAGGAGACACCATGGACTTCATCGCGCGCTTCAACCGCACCCGCATCTCCACCCGGCTGGCCGTGGCCCTCGGGCTGTTGATGGCCCTGATGGTCGGCATCAGCGGCTACAGCGTGAAGAAGTTGTTCGACACCACCTCGGTGCTGGACCGCCTCGCCAAGCAGGAATGGAAGCTGATGCAGGAAACCGGCGCCTGGAAAGCCCTGGTCGAGCTGAACGTCTTCCGTGTCGCCACCCATTCGCGCCTGGGCACCGGCGAATACCCGGACCTGCTGATGAAGGACTACCAGGCGGCGGTCACCCAGATCGAGAAGCGGCAGAAGGTCATCGCCGCGGCGCTGGTGACCGAAGAGATGCGCAGCCAGTATCAGCAGGTCGACCAGCTGCGCAAGCAGATCGAGGCGATGCAGCCACGCATCAAGGAATTTCGCGACCAGGGCGACTACGTGGCGCTTGAAGGCCTGCTCAACGGCGACTTCGAGAAGGCCCGCGTCGCCTACCTCGGCGGTATCGACAAGCTGCAGAGCCTGGCGCTGCACCGCGCCGAGACCGCCTCCGCGCAGGCGCAGAGCGAGACCCGCACGGCCGCCTTCATCACGCTGCTGCTGGTGGCCGCCAGCCTGGGTTTCGCCACCGTCTTCGGCTGGTGGATGAGCGGCTCGATCTCGCGCCCGATCCGCGGCGTGGTCGCGCAGGCCCGGGCCATCGCCGGCGGCGACCTCTCGCATGCACTGGAGGTCAACACCGGCGGCGAGGCAGGCGAGCTGCAGCAGGCCCTGGTGGACATGCAGGAAGCGCTGCGCGCCATGGTGAGCCAGGTGCGCACCGCCACCGACAGCATCAGCACCGCCAGCTCCGAGATCGCCAGCGGCAACCAGGACCTCTCGGCACGCACCGAGCAGGCCGCCAGCAACCTGCAGCAGACCGCCTCCTCGATGGAGCAGCTCACCGACACCGTCAACCACAGCGCCGAGAGCGCGCAGCAGGCTTCGCAGCTGGCCAGCTCCGCCAGCTCGGCGGCGCAGCGCGGCGGCGCCGTGGTCTCCCGGGTGGTCGCAACGATGGACGACATCACGACCGCCTCGAAGAAGATCGCCGACATCATCGGCGTGATCGACGCCATCGCCTTCCAGACCAACATCCTGGCGCTCAATGCCGCCGTGGAATCGGCCCGCGCCGGCGAACACGGCCGCGGCTTCGCGGTGGTGGCTGCCGAGGTGCGCAACCTGGCGCAGCGCTCGGCGCAGGCCGCCAAGGAGATCAAGACGCTGATCGGCACCTCGGTCGAGAAGGTCGAGGGCGGCACCCGCCTGGTGGCCGACGCCGGCACCACGATGAACGAGATCGTCGCGGCCGTACAGCGGGTCACCGACATGATCGGCGACATCGCCGCTTCTGCACGCGAGCAGAGCTCGGGCATCGGCCAGGTCAACACGGCGGTGTCCCAGCTGGACCACATGACCCAACAGAACGCGGCGCTGGTGGAAGAGTCCGCCGCGGCCGCGCAGAGCCTCAAGGACCAGGCCCAGAGGCTGGCCTCGGTCGTGGCGCAGTTCCGCCTCGACGCAGCGGATCCGGCGCTGGTCTGACCCGGGGCTCAAGTGCCGGCACTCGAGTGCCGATAAATACATCGTTGTGTCGCGCCGCCCTGTCGCCGCGCGACGCGTTTCCTCCACCGACGAACCATTCCCGCAGCAACGCATCATGGGCGCCACCGAAGGCTTCAACGAAACGGCTCTCCGGCCACGCGAGTACCTGACCTTCCGCCTCGGCAACGAGGAATACGGCATTGACATCCTGAAGGTCCAGGAGATCCGCTCCTACGAACCCCCGACCCGCATCGCCAACGCACCTTCACACGTGAAGGGTGTCGTCAACCTGCGCGGCGTGATCGTGCCCATCGTGGACCTGCGCCTGCGTCTGAACACGCCCGACTGTGAATACAGCGCCTTCACCGTCGTCATCGTGCTGCACGTGGCCGACCGGGTCGTGGGTGTGGTGGTCGACGGCGTCAGCGACGTGCTGGAGATCGCCCCCGACAGCGTGCGCGAGGCGCCCGAGATCGGCTCGGCCGTCGACTCGGCCTGCATCACCGGCCTGGCGCAGGTCGGCGAACGCATGCTGATCCTGCTGGACATCGAACAGCTGATGACCGACCCCTCGATGGGTCTGGTCGACTGAGCAAGGAGAGACACCCATGCAAGTCATGAACCTGATGCGCAGCTTCACCATACGCACCCGCATGGTGGGCGCCATCCTGGTCGTTCTGGTGCTGCTGGCACTGGTCGGCGGCGCCGGCCTGCTGGGCATGTACCGCCTGCAGGCCCTCAGCAAGGACTTCATCCAGGGCTCGGCCGGCAAGAGCCAGGCCCTGACCGCCCTGCGCGAGTCGATGGGCATGCTGCGCCGGTACGAGAAGGACATGATCATCAACTACGAGAACCCGGAGAAGGTCAAGTCCGCCAAGGCTGCGTGGGAGAAGAGCTATGCCGACGTCCAGGCCCCGCTGAAGCGGGTCGCCGGGGACCGCTCAGGCATCGAGAGGTCGCTGGCCGAGTACCACAAGCGTTTCCTGAACATCACGGTCCAGCTCGAAGGCAGCGCCTACGATTCCGCGACCACGGTGAACAAGGTGGCCGTGGCTGCGTATGCCGCCTTCGACGAGGCCGACAACCAGCTCGACCTGGTCGAACAGATGATCCATGCCGAAGGCAGCGCCGCCGAGGAGGAGAACCGGGCCGCCATGCAGAGCACCGTCGTGCTGTTCGGCGTGGCGGTGCTGATCGCCACCGTGGTGGTGGTGCCGCTGACCCTGCTCAACATGCACAGCATCTGCCGGCCGATCGGTCAGGCCCGCGAGCTGGCCGACGCGATCGCCCGCGGCGACCTGACTGGGCTGGTCCGCGTCGAGGGGCGTGACGAGGCAGCCGGCCTGCTGCAGTCGCTGGTGCAGATGCAGTCGGCGCTGCGCTCCATCGTCGAGAAGGTGCACCTGTCGAGTGAAAACATCACCACCGCATCGAGCGAGATCGCCAGCGGCAACCACGATCTCTCGGCCCGTACCGAGCAGACCGCCAGCAATCTGCAGCAGACCGCGGCCTCGATGGAGCAGCTCACCGGCACCGTCAAGCAGTCCGCCGACGCCGCCCGCCAGGCCAACCAGCTCGCGGCCTCGGCCAGCGAGGTGGCGGCCAAGGGCGGCAGCGTGGTGTCCGAAGTGGTCGCGACGATGGACGAGATCAACACCTCGTCGAAAAAGATCGCCGACATCATCGGCGTGATCGACGCCATCGCCTTCCAGACCAACATCCTGGCGCTCAATGCCGCCGTGGAAGCGGCGCGTGCCGGCGAGCAGGGGCGCGGTTTCGCGGTGGTCGCCGGCGAGGTACGCAGTCTGGCCCAGCGTTCGGCCCAGGCCGCCAAGGAGATCAAGAGCCTGATCGGCGCCAGCGTCGAGAAGGTCGAGTCCGGCTCCAAGCTGGTGCAGACCGCCGGCACCACGATGAAGGACATCGTCGGCTCGGTGCAGCGCGTGACCGACATCATCGCCGAGATCACCGCCGCCACCGCGGAGCAGAACGACGGCATCGGCCAGGTCAACCAGGCCGTCTCGCACCTCGACGAGATGACCCAGCAGAACGCGGCGCTGGTGGAGCAGTCGGCCGCCGCCGCCGAGAGCCTCAAGGACCAGGCGGTGCGCCTCGCCGACGTGGTGAGCGCCTTCAAGATCGAAATGTCTACGACATTGGCGCACTGATGGCTTGACGGTGTCGATGCAGAACAGGACCGGAAATCCGGTCCTGTTGCTTCTTTCAGCCCCGCCAAGCAGCGAAACAATCCAGGCACGAGTGAGCGGTCGCCTTGGCCGCAAGCGGCCTCGGCTTGTGTGCGGAATGTCCGCGTCCACCCGAATTTGGGGATGGCGCCCTGCCTCGCGGCACCGATAATTCCGCCCAGACCGTCGCGACCTCGTGCCGCCTGTCACGGCTGCCGCCCCTCCTGGAGGCGGGTCGGGCGTCCGGCGGCACATCGCCACAGGAGCGTTTCAGATGGACAGGGAGAACCGAATCCGCCCCCTTCGCGGCCCTTGGGGCGTGTGTGCCACTTTCGCGGCGGCCGCGCTCGCGGCCTTCGCCGCGCTGCCGGCCAGCGCCGCCGGCCTGCCGGCCGTGGCCACCGAGGACCCGGGCCGCGTCGCCGCCGGCGGCTGCCAGGTGGAAGGCTGGTACCAGCACGCCAGCGGCGCCAACGCCCTCCTGTCGAACCCGGCCTGCAGCGAGACCGCCGCGCCGCGTCTGGGGGGCAACCTCACCGCGCTGCAGCGCTCCAAGGAAGGCAATTGGGGCCTGGGCGCCGCCGCCAAGATCTCCGACGCCGCCTGGCGTTACGGCCCTGCGCGCTGGGGCCTGAAGGTCTCGACCTACACCCAGCGGCTGGCCGAGATGAGCCGCTTCGAACTCGACAACGCCACGGTGCTCGGCCTGGCCACCTTCACGCTGCCGTCCGACATGAGCCTGCGCCTGAACTTCGGTCCGCGCTACCACACCCCCACCGGCCAGACCTCCACCTTGCTGAACGCCGCCGTGCTCTGGGCCCTCGACGATCGCCTCTCGCTGGCCGGCGAGATGCAGAGCTCCGACCGGGCCAGCACCGTGCAATCGCTCGGCACCAACTGGTGGCTGGTGCCCGGCCGGCTGGGCATGAAACTCAGCGCGGGCCGCACCATCGGCGCGCCGGACTCGACCACCTATTCCTTCCAGCTCAACTGGCACCTGCTGGACCGCAGTCCGGCACGCCGCTGACACTCGCCCCGTGGCGGCCTTGCGCCGCCCCTGTCCTGCGGGCCGTGAACCGGCTCTCGACGGTTCTCCTCAAGCCGAGCTTCAAGCTGCCGATAAGCAGTAAGCAGCGCAAGCAGTACCCACTGCTTCGGCTTTGTTGGACCCCTACCCGTCGACTTCATGAGCGCCGTTCTGCCCTCCCCCCTCGCGCCGCAGACCTCCGTGCCACCCGTCGCCGAGCGGAACCAGGAATTCAGCTTCGACAAAGCCGACTTCGAGCGGGTGCGCCAGCTCATCTACCAGCGCGCCGGCATCAGCCTGCACGCCGGCAAGCAGGCCATGGTCTACAGCCGCCTGTCGCGCCGGCTGCGCGAGACCGGGTACCGCTCCTTCGCGGACTACCTGCAGTGGCTGGAGCGCGCCTCCGGTGCCCAGGGCGAAGCGGAGTGGCAGGAGTTCATCAACTGCCTGACCACCAACCTGACGGCTTTTTTCCGTGAAGACCACCATTTCCGCCTGCTCGCCGAGGAACTGAAAAAACACGGTGCGACCCGGCCCCTGCGCATCTGGTGCAACGCCGCCTCGACCGGCGAGGAGCCTTATTCGATCGCGATGACGGTGGCCGATACGCTGGGCCCGCGAGCGCCCGTCAAGATCCTTGCCAGCGACATCGACACCAAGGTGCTAGCGACCGCCAGCCGCGGCGTCTACGGCGACGATGCACGCGGCCTGTCGCCGGAGCTGCTGAAGCGCCATTTCCTGCGCGGCACCGGCCGCAACACCGGCGCCATCCGCATCAAGCCCGAGCTGGCCGCGATGATCGACTTCCGCACCTTCAATCTGATGAACACGAGCTGGTCGCTGGGCGAGGCCTTCGACATCGTGTTCTGCCGCAACGTGATGATCTATTTCGACGCCGAGACCCAGCGCCGCGTGCTCGAGCGCATCCACGCGGCGATGAAACCCCACGGGCTGCTGTTCGTCGGCCATTCGGAGAACTTCACCGATGCCCGGGATCTGTTCCAGCTGCGCGGCAAGACCGTCTACCAGCGCGCGTGAGCCTTTGCACGCCGGCTCCCTGCTCCGAGCAACTCCCCATCAAGTGAACCCGCGCCCAGGACGATAAGACCACCATGGCCGACAGCGCATTCCAGAAAACCTCGGGCTTCAGCGGCAACGCGGGGGCACCATCCACCACGCGGCTGGAGAAGCTCAAAGCCCAGTCGCGCAAACCCGGGGAAGCTTCGTTCTTCTTCTACGACGCCCATTTCAAGACCGATGCGGTCAAGGTCCTGCCCGGCGAGTACTTCGTGCATGACCAGGACCTGGTGATCCTCACCACCCTGGGCTCGTGCATCGCCGCCTGCCTGTGGGACCGCACCGCCCGCGTCGGCGGCATGAACCATTTCATGCTGCCCGACGGCGGCGGCGCACAGGACTGCGGGCGTTACGGCTCCTACGCGATGGAGCTCCTGATCAACGAGCTGATGAAACGCGGCGCCGCGCGCTCCACGCTGGAGGCCAAGGTGTTCGGCGGCGGGCAGGTCATCAGCGGCATGAACTCCATCAACGTCGGCCAGCGCAACACCGACTTCGTGATGAACTACCTGAAGACGGAGCACATCCCGGTCGTCTCCAAGGACGTGCTGGAGGTCTATCCGCGCAAGGTCTGCTTTTTCCCCCACAGCGGCAAGGCGATGGTCAAGCGCCTGGCGCCGACCAACCCGGACGCATTGATCGCGCAGGACCGCGCCGCCGGTCAGCGTATCGTGCCGCCGTCCAGCGGCGCCGGCTCCATCGACCTGTTCTGAGAGGCCCGACCATGACCAAGATCCGAGCCGTGGTGGTCGACGATTCGGCCCTGGTGCGCAGCCTGCTCACCGAAATCATCAATCGTCAGCCCGACATGGAGTGCATCGGCGCGGCCAGCGACCCGTATGTCGCCCGCGAGATGATCCGCAACCTCAATCCCGACGTGATCACCCTGGATGTCGAGATGCCGCGCATGGACGGCATCGACTTCCTGTCCAAGCTGATGCGGCTGCGGCCCATGCCGGTGGTGATGGTGTCGACCCTGACCGAGCGCGGCGCCGACGTGACGCTGCGCGCTCTGGAGCTGGGCGCGATCGACTTCGTCGCCAAGCCCAAGATCGGCATCTCCAACGGGCTGCAGCAGCTGGCCCAGGAAATCACCGACAAGATCCGCATCGCCGCCAAGGCGCAGGTGCGCAAGCTTCAGCTGCCGGCCGCGGGCGACAGCCGCCCGGCGGCTGCGACGGTGCACAACATCGGCCGCCTGTCGACCGAGAAGATCATCTTCATCGGCGCGTCCACCGGCGGCACCGAGGCCACCCGCGAGGTGCTGGTCAACCTGCCGGCCGACGCCCCGGCGGTGGTCATCACTCAGCACATGCCCCCGGGCTTCACGCGCAGCTATGCGACCCGCCTCGACGGACTGTGCAAGATCGCGGTCAAGGAGGCGACCGACGGCGAGCGGGTGCTGCCCGGCCACGCCTACATCGCGCCGGGCGGGCACCACCTGAGCATCGAACGCAGCGGCGCCAACTACATCGCCCGCGTGCTGGACGGCGAGCCGGTGAACCGCCACAAGCCCTCGGTGGAGGTGCTGTTCAAGTCGGCGGCGCGGGTGGTCGGGCCGAACGCGATCGGCATCATGCTGACCGGCATGGGCGCGGACGGCGCCAGGGCCATGAAGGAAATGCGCGACGCCGGTGCCTACAACTACGCGCAGGACGAAGCCAGCTGCGTGGTCTTCGGCATGCCGCGCGAAGCGATCCAGGCGGGCGCCGCCCACGAGGTCCTGCCGCTCACGCAGATTGCGCCCCAGCTCATCGAGCGGCTGCGCAGCACTTCGGGCCTGAGCCTCAACCGCGTGTAAGGGCTCAGGAGCCTTTGACGGCGGCGCACAAGGCCGCGATCTGCGCGCCCGAGACCGGCTTCTGGAGCAGCTGCTCCATGCCGGCCGCCAGCGCCAGCGGTGCGTCCTCGGTGTCGGCGCTGGTGCCGACCAGGCGCACGTCGGCACCCGCCGGATCGGCCCTCAGCGCCTTGGCGAGCTCGTAGCCGTCCATGCGCGGCATGCGGCAGTCGGTGATGACCAGGCGGTGCCGGTGGGCCTGCCACATCTCGAGCGCGTCGTGCCCGTCCTCGGCGATGTCGACCAGGCAGCCGCAGGCCTCCAGATGGGTGCACAGCAGGATCTGTTGCACCCGATCGTCTTCCGCAACAAGGACACGCAGGGGTTCCCGTCCGGCTTGCGTATCACGCAGGTCCGAAGACGAGGCAGAAGCGGCAGACACGATCCGAACTCCAGAGTCACGGCGATACGGCACGCCGCGCGGGCTATCGTGCCACGCCGGCACACCGCTGAAAACCCCCTCGCCGGCCGCGCGCGCAGCACGCGGCAGCAGGAAGCGTGAAGCATGCACGCAAGGAGCCGGCCGCCCAGGGAGATCGCCTAAGCGTCTCCAAGGAAATGCCCTAGGCCAGAAAAAGCGCCTGCAGGTCGCTGAGAAAGTCGAAACCGCGCGCGCTGGGGCGTACCTGCTGCCAGTCGCGCTCGATGAGCCCGCGCCGCTCGGCCTCGTCGAGGCCGGCCTGGATCGCCGTGAGCGGCAGGCCGGTGCGCTCGGTGAAGCGCGCCAGCTCGAAACCTTCCTTCAGGCGCAGCAGGTTCAGCATGAATTCGAAAGGCAGCTCCTTGCGGGCCACCTCCTCGTCTTGCGCCACGGCCTGGCCGGCCAGCGCGCCCTCCATGTAGCGCGCGGGTTCGCGAAAGCGCACCTGCCGGATGATGCGGTGCGGAAAGCTGAGCTTGCTGTGGGCGCCGGCGCCGATGCCAAGGTAGTCGCCGAAACGCCAGTAGTTGAGGTTGTGCTCGCAGGCATGGCCGGGCCTCGCATAGGCCGAGACCTCGTAGCGCTGCAGGCCCGCCTCGCCCGTCACGCGGGTGATCAGGTCCAGCATCTCGGCGGCGGTGTCGTCGTCCGGCACCACCGGCGGGAACTTGGCGAAATAGGTGTTGGGCTCCAGGGTCAGGTGATAGACCGAGAGGTGCGGCGGCGCGAAGGCCAGGGCCTCGCGCAGGTCGGCCTCGCACTCGGCCAGTGTCTGGCCCGGCAGCGCATACATCAGGTCGAGATTGAAGGTCTCGAAGCTCTGCTGCGCCTCCTCCAGCGCGGCTCTCGCCTGGGCGCGGTCGTGCACCCGGCCGAGCGCCTTGAGCTTGGCGTCGTCGAAGCTCTGTACGCCGATCGACAGCCGCGTCACGCCAGCCTGGCGAAAGCCGCGGAAGCGGTCGCGCTCGAAGGTGCCGGGGTTGGCTTCGAGCGTGACCTCGCAGCCCGGCTCCAGCGGCAGGCGCGCGCGCACATCGGCCAGCAAGCGGTCGATGCTGTCGGGTGAAAACAGGCTGGGCGTGCCGCCGCCGATGAAGATGCTGTGGATGCGGCGCCCCCACACGGCGGGCAGCGCGGCTTCGAGGTCGGCGCGCAATGCCTCCAGGTAGCGCGCCTCGGGTGGCGTGCCGCCTTCGCGCCACTCGTGCGAGTTGAAGTCGCAGTAGGGACACTTGCGCAGGCACCACGGCAGGTGCACGTAGAGCGACAGCGGCGGCAAGGCGCCCAGCTGCAAGGTGCCGGGGCGCAGGTAACGTGCCTGCAGGTCAGCGGTCGCGGTCAAGCCACACCTCCTGCATCAGCGCGAGCATCTGACGTGCCGCCAGCGCGCGATGACTGAGCCGGTTTTTTTCGTCGGCGTCGAGTTCGGCGACGCTTTTGCCCAGGCTGGGGATGAACAGCAGCGGGTCGTAGCCGAAGCCCCGGCTGCCGCGTCCGGACTCCAGCACCTCGCCCTCCCAGCGGCCCATCGCGATCAGGGGCTCCGGGTCGTCGGCGCGTCGCACCGCGGCCAGCACGCAGACGAAACGCGCGCGCCGCCGGCTTTCCCCGGCCAGCTTGTCGAGCAGCACGCGGTTGTTGGCCGCATCGCTCTTTTCGGCCCCGAACAGCGTCGCATAGCGGGCCGACAGCACACCCGGCGCCCCGCCGAGCGCGTCGACCGAAAGACCGGAATCGTCGGCGATCGCCGCGCCGCCCGAGGCCAAGGCCGCATGGCGCGCCTTCGCGAGAGCGTTCTCGACGAAGGTCGGGTGCGGCTCCTCGGCCTCGGGGATGCCCAGCGAGCCCTGCGTCACGAGCTCCATGCCGAGGGGCGCGAACAGCGCCTGCAGTTCCACGAGCTTTTTCGCGTTGTTGGACGCCAGCACAAGTCGCGTCGCCATGCTCAGATCCCCAGCGCCGCGCGCTGCGCCAGCAACAGTTCGCGGATGCCGTGGTCGGCCAGCCCCAGCAGCGTGTCCATCTCGGCACGCGAGAAGGGCCGGCCTTCCGCGGTGCCCTGCACCTCGACGAAACCGCCCGAACCGGTCATCACGACATTCATGTCGGTGCCGCAGGCGAAGTCCTCGGTGTATTCGAGATCCAGGAGCGGCACGCCGTCGACAATGCCGACCGAGATGGCCGCGACCGCGTCGGTCAGCGGCGAACGCTCGAGGAGGCCGCGCGAGATCAGCACGCCGACCGCGTCATGAGCGGCCACCCAGGCACCGGTGATCGCCGCGGTGCGGGTGCCGCCGTCGGCCTGGATCACGTCGCAGTCGAACTGAAGTGTGCGCTCGCCCAACGCAGCGAGGTCGAACACCGCACGCAGCGAGCGGCCGATGAGCCGCTGGATCTCCTGCGTGCGACCGGTCTGCTTGCCACGCGCCGCCTCGCGGTCGCTGCGGCTGTGGGTGGCACGCGGCAGCATGCCGTATTCGGCCGTGACCCAGCCTTCGCCGCTGCCCTTCTTGTGCGGCGGTACCCGCTCCTCGACCGAGGCGGTGCACAGGACACGCGTATCGCCGAACTCGATCAGCACCGAGCCCTCGGCGTGGCGGGTGTAGCCCCGGGTGATGCGCACCGGGCGCAAGGCGTCGGGCGCGCGGCCCTGGCTGCGTACAAAGGAAGTCATCGGAATGTCCTGGAGGAAAGGCGCGCCGGCCGTGACACGGCGCAGGCCGGCACCCGCCGAGGTCCTGCGCGGATCTTGCAAAACTCAGGGCTTTTTCTGCGAAGAGCGCTTGATCGCCTCGTTGATCTCGCGGATCGAGCGTTCGATCTCGGCCTCGTCGAGTTCGTCGGGTTCCTGGCCGAGCACGCTGGCCTGGATTGTCGACGCGAACACTTCCTCGCCCAGGGTCTGGGTCGAGATCGCCTTGGTGGAATCGTAGTCTTCCGACGACTCCCACTCCACCGCGAGCACGGTCACGTTGTCACTCTTGCTGCCGGCATGGCGCAGCGCCTGCTCCACCAGTTCGGGCACCGCGTCCGAGATCGGGCGGGTCGCCAGCTGGTCGGTGATGGCCTGGTCGGAGATGCTGCCCCACAGCCCGTCGGAGCACAGCAGCACGCGATCGCCCGACTGCATCAGCATGGGGCCCACCGTGTCGACCACCGGCTTGCCGGGGCTGCCCAGGCAGGTGAACAGCACATTGCGGTTGAAACGTTCGCCGAGCGGCACCACCCCGTTGAGGGTTTCCTGCAGCTCGGAATAGGAATGGTCGCGGGTGCGGGCGATCAGCTTGTCGCCTCGCACGAAATACAGCCGCGAATCGCCGCAATGGGCCCAGTAGGCGGCACCGTTCTGCAGCACGCAGGCCACGACGGTGGTGCGCGGCGTGTCGAGCAGCGCCTTTTCGGTGGCGTAGCGCAGCAGCTGGTGGTGGCCGGCAATGATCGCGTCGTGCAGGAAACGCAGCGGGTCGCGCAGCATCGGCTTGGCGTCGCGCTGGAACAGGGCCGCCATGGTCTGCAGGGCGACCTGGGAGGCGACTTCGCCCTCCGGGTGGCCGCCCATGCCGTCGGCCAGCGCGAACAGACCGGAGTCGCGGGTGTAGCAGTACCCCATCCGGTCTTCGTTCTTTTCGCGTCCGCCCTTGCGACTGACCTGGTAAACCGAGAACCTCATGTTGGCGTCGCCCCTTGGCTGGTGGTACTGCTTCAGGCCTGCTTGCCGCCCTTGAGATTCTCAAGCTGCAACTTGAGGCGCTCACTGAAGCTCAGCTTGGTATAACGGCGCTCGGTCTCGCGCGCCAATTCTTTTTGCAACGCGAACACACTCTGCGGGCGCGACAGCGGGTCCAGCGCCATGCACCACTCGGTCACCTCGATCAGGTTGTCGGAGTAGATGTTGCGCAGTCGCGAAAGCGACAGCGTCAGCCGGTCCTTCTCGATGCGCTGCGGCGCGTCGTTGGGCGGGTAGCCCTGCATGCAGGCATAGATGCAGGCGCCGATCGCGTAGATGTCGGTCCACGGGCCCAGTGTGCCGTCGCGTCGGTACATCTCGGGCGCGGCGAAGCCCGGCGTGTACATCGGGCGGATGAAGTTGCCTTCCTTGCTCAGCACCTCGCGCGCCGCGCCGAAGTCCAGCAGCACCGCCTTGTTGTCATTGGTGATGAAGATATTGGCCGGCTTGATGTCGAGGTGCAGCATCTTGTGCTGGTGCACGATGCGCAGCCCGCGCAGGATCTCGTCGAACAGCGAGCGGATGGTCGACTCGCGGAACACCTTGTCGCGCTTGAGCTCGCGCGCGGTGACGATGAAGTCCTGCAGGGTGTCGCCCTGCAGGTAGTTCATCACCATGTAGACGGTTTCGTTCTCGCGGAAGAAATTGAGCACCGAGACCACGCTCGGGTGCGAGATCTGCGCGAGCGACCGCCCTTCCTCGAAAAAGCTCTTCAGGCCGAGCCGGTAGAGCGGCTGCTTTTCCGGCTTGACGCGCGGCGCCAGTTCGCCGGGCGAACGCTCGGCCAGCGAGGACGGCAGGTATTCTTTCAGCGCGACCAGGCGTTTGTCCTGGTCTTCAGCCAGATAGACGACGCCAAAGCCACCGGCCGCCAGCTTCTTGATGATCTGATAACCGCCGACCACGGTGCCTGGAGGCAACGGGGATGGCTTGGGCTTTGACATAATCGGATTTTGCAATGCGATAAGTGTCATGGCAGTTTACAGCATGACCGGGTATGCGAGCGCCGCCTCGCAGGCCCTGGTTTCCCCGAGCGAGCCCTCCACCCCCTCCGAGGCCGGCGGCGCGGCTGCGACCGTGACCGTCGAGTTGCGCTCGGTCAACAGCCGCTTCCTGGACCTGGCCTTCCGCATGCCGGACGACCTGCGTGCGATCGAGCCGGCCCTGCGCGAGCTGCTGACGGCCAGCTTCCGCCGCGGCAAGATCGAGTTGCGCATGAACACGCAGCGCGAGGCCGACACGGCCCTGCCCCAGCCCCAGGTCGACCAGCTCAACCGGCTGGCCGGCATCGAGGCGACCGTGCAGGGCTGGCTGGCCAATGCCCAGCCGCTGTCCGTGCACGAGGTGCTGCAGTGGTGCCGCGGTAGCGCGCCGGCCGAAAAGCTGGACGAGCCGGCGCTGGCCGCCACCCGGCAGTGCATCACCGGGCTGATCGAGGCCCGCGCCCGCGAAGGCGAGCGCCTGGTCGGCATCCTGATGGAGCGCATCACCAAGCTGCGCGAGCTGGCCGCCCAAGCCGCGCCGCTGGTGCCGCAGGTGGTCGAGAAGCAGCAGCAGCGTTTCCTGGAGCGCTGGCAGCAGGCCCTGGAGGCCGCCGGCGCGGCCCAGAGCATGAGCGCCGAGACGCTGCGCGAGCGGGCCCTGAGCGAAGCCGCGGCCTACGCGATCCGCATCGAC
The DNA here is from genome assembly GCF_026153205.1 of Aquabacterium sp. A7-Y. Taxonomy (GTDB): domain Bacteria; phylum Pseudomonadota; class Gammaproteobacteria; order Burkholderiales; family Burkholderiaceae_C; genus Caldimonas. Next base: position 15,765 of record NZ_JAPFBW010000034.1, read on the forward strand.
GTGGCCGAGGAGCTGTCGCGGCTGAATGCGCACCTCGACGAAATCGCCCGCCTGCTCAAGAGCGGTGGCGAACTGGGCAAGCGGCTCGACTTCCTGATTCAGGAGTTGCACCGCGAAGCCAACACCCTGGGTTCCAAGGCCTCGGCCCTGGAGCTGACCCAGATCTCGGTCGAGATGAAGGTGCTGATCGAGCAGATGCGTGAGCAGGTCCAGAACATCGAGTGATTCTCCGGCGTTGAGGTAGATATGGAATATCCAGGCAATCTGTTCGTGGTGGCGGCGCCCAGCGGCGCCGGCAAGTCCAGCCTGGTCAAGGCGCTGCTGGAGCTGGATTCGCACCTGGTGGTGTCGATCTCGCACACCACCCGCCCGCCGCGCGGGCAGGAGCAGAACGGGCGCGAGTACTGGTTCGTCGACCAGGCGGAGTTCCGCGCCATGGTGGCCCGGGGCGACTTCTTCGAGTGGGCCGAGGTGCACGGCAACCTCTACGGCACCTCGCGGGCCGCCTGCGAAGCGCGCATGGCCGGCGGCGAGGACGTCATCCTGGAGATCGACTGGCAGGGCGCGCTGCAGATCAAGCAGCTGTTTCCCCACGCGGTGCTGATCTTCATCCTGCCGCCCAGCTTCGAAGAACTGCTGCAGCGCCTGCGCCGGCGCGGCGAGGACGGCGACGAAGTGATCGAAACCCGCATGGCCAATGCCCGGGTGGAGGTGGCTCAGGCCAAGCACTTCGACTTCGTTATAATCAACGCTCTTTTCGAGACGGCGCTGTTCGATTTGAAGGCGATCGTCCATGCGCAGCGGCTCAAGTACGCCGCGCAGCGTCGAAGCAAGAAATCGGTGTTCGACGCGCTCGAACTGGGCTGAATCAGGGTTTCCGCCCCGACCGCCCGCCCCCTTTTCGCCACGATTGCGTGGCTCCCGGAGTGTTTCATGGCCCGCATCACCGTCGAAGACTGCCTGCAGAAGATCCCGAACCGCTTCCAGCTGGTGCTCGCCGCCACCTACCGCGCTCGCATGCTGAGCCAGGGCCATGCGCCCAAGGTCGAGGCCAAGAACAAACCCGGCGTGACGGCCCTGCGCGAGATCGCCGCCGGCGAGGTCGGCATCGAAATGCTGCGTAAGGTCCCGCTCTGAGGCGCTGAGCCGCCAGTGAGATGAAAGGCCGGGTGTCCCCGGTCCGCGCGCGCCCGACCCCGGTCGGGCGTTGTCGTTCCTGGCGCCGGCCGCGCCGCGCCCCGGGCGGCCCGCCGCCCGTCGGCCTGCGGACGCAGCGCCTCTGAGGGCTTGCAATCCGCGCTACAGTCGCCCCATGGTTGCCCACGCCGTCACCAAAGCCAGCAAACACGCCGCGCCCGACCCCGCGCCGCACGGCGCGCACATCGATGCGGCCGCGGCGTCCTTCGCGGCCCTGACCCACCGCCTCGACTACCTCGACCCCGCCGACATCAAGCGGGTGCGCGAGGCCTACCGCTATGCGGACGAGGCCCACCTGGGGCAGTTCCGCGCCAGCGGCGAACCCTATATCACCCATCCGATCGCCGTCGCCGGCCTGTGCGCCGAGTGGAAGCTGGACGCCCAGGCGATCATGGCCGCGCTGATGCACGACGTGATGGAGGACAGCGGCGCGACCAAGATCGAGCTGATCGAGAAATTCGGTGCACCGACGGCCGAACTGGTCGACGGCCTCACCAAGCTCGACAAGCTGCAGTTCTCCACCCGGGAGGAGTCGCAGGCCGAATCCTTCCGCAAGATGCTGCTCGCGATGGCGCGCGACGTGCGGGTGGTGCTGATCAAGCTGGCCGACCGGCTGCACAACATGCGCACGATGGAGGCCATGCCGACGGCCAAGCGCAGCCGCATCGCCCGCGAGACGCTGGACATCTACGCGCCCATCGCCCACCGGCTGGGGCTGAACCAGATCTACCGCGAGCTGCAGGAGCTGTCGTTCCAGTACCTGCTGCCGTGGCGCTTCGCGGCCCTGACAAAAGCCGTGCAGAAGGCCCGCGGCCACCGGCGTGACATCGTCGAACGCATCCGCGGCGACGTCGAGCGCGCCTTCGGCGACGCCAAGCTCGAGGTGCAGATCTTCGGCCGCGAGAAGACGCTGTATTCGATCTACAACAAGATGCGCGAAAAACACCTGAGCTTTGCCCAGGTGAACGACATCTTCGGATTTCGCATCGTGGTATCCACCCTGCCCCAGTGTTACCTGGCGCTGGGCGTGCTGCATCAGCTGTACAAACCGATGCCGGGCCGCTTCAAGGACTACATCGCGATCCCCAAGGCCAACGGCTACCAGTCGCTGCACACCACCCTGGTGAGCCCGCTGGGCACGGCGGTCGAGTTCCAGTTGCGCACCGACTCCATGCACCTGGTGGCCGAGAAGGGCATCGCGGCGCACTGGCTCTACAAGGCCAGCGACAGCGGCAGCGTGACCGAGGCGCAGCGCGTCGGCACGGTGTCGCTGCAGTCGCTGATCGACATCCAGGACGAAACCCGCGACGCGGCCGAATTCCTCGAGCACGTCAAGGTCGACCTGTTCCCCGACGCCGTCTACGTCTTCACGCCCATGTCCAAGATCCTCGCGCTGCCGCGCGGGGCGACCCCGGTCGACTTCGCCTACGCGATCCACTCCGACGTCGGCGACCACACGGTGGCGGCGAAGGTCAACGGCGAGCAGGTGGCGCTGCGCACCGAGCTGCGCAGCGGCGACGTGGTGGAGGTCATCACCGCGCCGGTCTCGCGCCCCAACCCGGCCTGGCTGAACTTCGTGCGCACCGGGCGGGCCCGCTCGAAGATCCGGCACTACCTGAAAAACATGCGCCAGGAGGAGTCCATCGAGCTGGGCGAGAAGCTGCTGGCCCAGGCGATGCGGGCCGAGGGCCTGCACATGCCGACGGGCGACGAGAGTTCGCCCGACGGGCACGACGCGGCGCTCTGGCAGGGACTGGTGCGCTGGAGCGGCAACCGCGGCAAACGCGAGCTGCTGATCGACATCGGCCTGGGCAAGAAGATCGCGACCATCGTCGCCAAGCGGCTGGCCAAGCTGATGGCCGAAGCGGGCGCCCGGCCCGATGCACTGACGCTGTCGATGAGCCGCTACCTCACCGACGACAACATGCCGACCCAGGCCATGGTGACCCTGGACGGCAGCGAAGGCGCGACGGTGCAGATGGCGACCTGCTGCCGCCCCATCCCGGGCGACTCCATCGTCGGCTACCTGGGGCGCGGCGAGGGGCTGGTGGTGCACACCTCCGAATGCCAGGTCGGCAAGCGGCTGTTCCAGCGCGACAGCGAACGCTGGATCGCGGTCGAATGGTCCGAGGAGCCCCAGCGCATGTTCGACAGCGCCGTCTCGGTGCTGGTGCAGAACGGCAAGGGTGTGCTGGCCAAGGTCGCCCAGGCGGTCAGCGAGGCCGAGGCCGATATCACCCACATCGACATGGGCCACGACCCGGGCCAGGCCAGCATCGACCTCAAGCTGCTGCTGGCGGTGCGCGACCGCGTGCACCTGGCCGACGTGCTGCGCACCCTCAAGCGCTCGCCGCTGGTACTGCGCGCGGCGCGCATCAAGCCCAGCTGACGCCGCCGCGATCCCTCAGGGTGGCGGGTAGCGCACCTCCAGCACCTCGATCTTCTCGACGCCGCCCGGCGTCATCAGTTGCACCTCGTCGCCCTCGCGCGCCTTCAGCAGCGCGCGGGCGATGGGCGAGATCCAGCTGACCTCGCCGGCCAGGTTGTCGGCCTCGTCGATGCCCTTGATCGTGATCGTCCGTTCCTCACCGCGGGCGTTGGCATAGGTCACCGTGGCACCGAAAAACACCTGGTCGTTGCCGTGGTGCAGCGAGGGGTCGGCCACCTCGGCGATGTCCAGGCGCTTGGTCAAGAAGCGAATGCGCCGGTCGATCTCGCGCAGGCGCTTCTTGCCGTAGAGGTAGTCGCCGTTTTCCGAGCGGTCGCCGTTTTTGGCCGCCCAGGACACCACCTCGACCACCTTGGGCCGCTCGACGTCGATCAGCGACATCAGCTCCTCGCGCAGCCGGCGGTAGCCGGCGGGCGTGATGTAGTTTTTCCCGCCGGCAGGCAGCGGCGGCAGGCCGACGTCGTCGTTTTCGTCGTCGGACTCGGTCTCTTTCGTGAAAGCCTTGCTCATCTCTGAGGGTCTCGAAGGGCGGGCCGGCGTGCACACCGGCCCCGGAGAACGATTATGCCGAGCCGGCCGCCGCGGCAGAGGCTGCCGCCTCGGCGACGATCCAGTCGCGCAAGCGCGTCACCAGCGGGTCGCCGGCCTTGCGCTCGGGCGTGACGAAGTAATAGAAACGCTCACCTCGCTGCGGCCGGTCGCAGGCGACCACGAGTTCGCCGCGCGCCAGCTCGCTCTCGATCAGCAGCGGTGGCATCAGCGCCATGCCCAGGCCGTGCGAGGCGGCCGCGGCGAGCATAGAGAACAGCTCGTAGCGCGGCCCGGCGCTATCGCGCGGGTGCTGCACCCCCTGGGCCGCGAACCAGCGCCGCCAGCCATAGGGCCGGGTACTCTGCTGCAGGAGCGGAAACGCCGCCACCTCGGCAGGAGCCAGCGCCCGGCCCGGGGCGATCAGCGCCGGGCTGCAGACCGGCACCAGGTCCTCGCGCAGCAGCGCCACTGCCTCGGTGCCCGGCCAGTTGCCGACCTGCTCCGGCGTGCCGGCATACAGGGCCGCGTCGAAATCGCTGTCGGCAAACAGGAAGGGCCGGGTGCGCGTTTCCAGGTTGAGCACCAGATCCGGCTGCTGCTTCGCCAGTCCGGGCAGCCGGGGCACCAGCCAGCGGGTCGCGAAGGTCGGCACGACCGCGAGGTCCAGCGTGCCGGCCAGGCCCGGGTGGGCCATCAGTGCCAGCGTGTCGCGTTCCACCGCGTCCAGGCGCTGGCCGATGCGACGGCTGTAGGTCGCACCGGCCTCGGTCAGCACCACGCCGCGCCGGGTGCGGCGAAACAGCGGCACGCCGAGATAGCTTTCCAGCGACGCGATCTGGCGGCACACCGCGCTCTGCGTCAGCGCCAGCTCGTCGGCGGCCTTCGTGAAGCTCTCGTGGCGAGCCGCGGCCTCGAAGCAGACGAGCGCCGAGGTGCTGGGGATCTTGCGTTTCATTGTGCAGAACCTTCATCTCGAAGCCACGTAAAGCACTGGCTTTTCATTCACCGGCATCGCCTCGGAGTTCCATTTTTGCACAAGGCTTTGCGAATTCCTCGTTTGCCTGGGCGCCGGCGGCGGCCTAACATGGCCCTCGACGTGATCTTTGAGGAGACCTCCATGGCCCAAGCCAGCTTCCAGTGGGACGACCCCCTGCTGCTCGATCAGCAACTCAGCGAGGACGAGCGCATGGTGCGCGACGCCGCCCGCGCCTACTGCCAGGACCGGCTGATGCCGCGCGTGCTGGAGAGCTTCCGCCACGAAAAGACCGACCCGGCGATCTTCCGCGAGATGGGCGAGCTGGGCCTGCTGGGCGCCACCATCCCGACCGAATACGGCGGCGCCGGCCTCAACTACGTCAGCTACGGCCTGATCGCCCGCGAGGTGGAGCGGGTCGACTCGGGCTACCGTTCGATGATGAGCGTGCAGTCCTCGCTGGTGATGGTGCCGATCAACGAGTTCGGCTCCGAGGCACAGAAGCGCAAATACCTGCCCAAGCTCGCCAGCGGCGAATGGATTGGCTGCTTCGGCCTGACCGAGCCCAACCACGGCTCCGACCCCGGCAGCATGGAGACCCGCGCCCGCAGCGTGCCGGGCGGCTTCCGCCTGAGCGGCAGCAAGATGTGGATCACCAACAGCCCGATCGCCGACGTGTTCGTGGTCTGGGCCAAGAACGACGCCGGCCGCATCCGCGGCTACATCCTGGACAAGGGCATGCAGGGCCTGAGCGCTCCGGCCATCCACGGCAAGGTGGGCCTGCGCACCTCCATCACCGGCGAGATCGTGATGGACGAGGTGTTCGTGCCGGCCGAGAACGAGCTGCCGAACGTGGAAGGCCTGAAGGGTCCGTTCACCTGCCTGAACAGCGCCCGCTACGGCATCGCCTGGGGCGCGCTGGGCGCGGCCGAGTTCTGCTGGCACGCGGCGCGCCAGTACACGCTGGACCGCAAGCAGTTCGGCCGCCCGCTGGCCGCCAACCAGCTGGTGCAGAAGAAGCTCGCCGACATGCAGACCGAGATCGTGCTGGGCCTGCAGGGCTGCCTGCGCCTGGGGCGCATGAAGGACGAAGGCACGGCGGCGCCCGAGATCACCTCCATCATGAAGCGCAACTCCTGCGGCAAGGCACTCGACATCGCCCGCGTGGCCCGCGACATGCATGGCGGCAACGGCATCAGCGACGAGTACGGCGTGATCCGCCATGTGGTCAACCTGGAGGTGGTCAACACCTACGAAGGTACGCACGACGTGCATGCGCTGATCCTGGGTCGGGCACAGACCGGCATCCAGGCCTTCAGCGCATGAGTTCGCCGAGCGCGTTGGGGCACCTTCGGGTTCTCGACCTTTCGCGGGTGCTGGCAGGCCCCTGGTGCGGCCAGATCCTGGGCGACCTGGGCGCCCAGGTGATCAAGGTCGAGCGGCCCGGCGAAGGCGACGACACCCGCCACTGGGGCCCGCCCTTCCTGCGCGACAGCGAGGGCCGGGTCACCGAGCAGGCCAGCTACTACACCTGCGCCAACCGCAACAAGCAGTCGGTCACGATCGACATCGCGCATCCCGAGGGCCAGGCCCTGGTGCGCGAGCTGGCCGCCAGGAGCGATGTGCTGATCGAGAACTTCAAGGTCGGCGGCCTGGCGCGCTACGGACTGGACTACGACAGCCTCAGCAAGATCAACCCGCGGCTGATCTACTGCTCCATCACCGGCTTCGGCCAGACCGGCCCCTATGCCCCGCGGGCCGGCTACGACCTCTTGATCCAGGCCTCCAGCGGCATGATGAGCATCACCGGGCATCCCGACGCCGCACCGGGCGGCGGCCCGATGCGGGTGGGCGTCGCCGTGACCGACCTGTTCACCGGCGTCTACGCCGCGACCGCCATCCTGGCCGCCGTGGAGGCGCGTCACAGCAGCGGCCGCGGCCAGCACATCGACATGGCGCTGCTCGATGTCGGCATGGCGATGCTGGCCAACCAGGCCTCGGCCTGGCTGAATACCGGCAGCGTGCCGCAGCGCCAGGGCAACAGCCACCCGAGCATCGTGCCCTACCAGGACTTCCCGACCCGCGACGGCAGCATGCTGCTGGCGGTCGGCAACGACGGCCAGTTCGCCCGCTTCTGCGCGGCGGCCGGCGTGCCGCAGTGGTCGGCCGACCCCCGCTACGCGACCAACACGCAGCGCGTCGCGCACCGCGAGGAGCTGGTGGCGAACATCGCCGAGATCACGCGCACCCGCAGCACGGCCGAATGGGTCGCCCTGCTCGAGGACCGCGCGGTGCCCTGCGGCCCGATCAACGACATCGCCCAGGCCTTTGCCGACCCGCAGGTCCGGGCGCGCGGGCTGCAGGCCGAGCTGCCGCACCCGCGTTTCGGCCGTGTTGCCGGTGTAGCGAGCCCGCTGCGGCTGTCCGAGACGCCGCCGCAGCTGCGCCGTGCGCCGCCCGATCTCGGGCAGGACACGGAGGAGGTGCTCAGTTCGCTGTTGGGCTGCGACGCGGCCCGGATCGCCGAGCTGCGCAGCAAAGGAGTGGTCTGAGAGACGCCCGTCCCCGGGCAGCGGGCTCAGGGGCGGCGGGGAGACATCGCGCCGGCGGTGACGCACCTTGCGTTCCGCGGGTCTCCTGTGTGCCTTGGGTGATGACGGGCGAGAGCGCTGCATCTGCTCGTCTCGTTCATACGACCCTGCAACGGCCAGCGAAACCATCCTTTCCATGCGGCGAGCCTGAAGCACGCTGGCTGACGAGGACCTGTGCCTCGAAGGCCTGCTCTTGCTCTGGATGAGGGCCGGAAGATCAACGAGAGTGCGGCGCCTCGCGAGAGCGGTGACCATCGAAACAGTCGCTCGCCGTGGCTGTCCTTCAGTGGAAACTCACACCGGCACGGCGCGATGCATCTCCACATTAGGCCTCTGCCGGGCCGACGACTGTCGGACACCGGCGGACAGCCTGTCGGACCCGTCCTACACGCCGCGCCCGCTCAGCCGGGTGGCTGCTGCAGGGCCGGCTTGCCCTGCGGCTCGTGAGGGTGGTGGTGCGGCAAGTGGCGCCGGGTCCACAGCACCAGGTCGTCCACATAGGTGAAAAACACCGGGATCACCAGCAGGCTGAGGAAGGTCGAGGTGATCAGGCCGCCGATCACCACCACCGCCATCGGCGCGCGGAAGCTCGGGTCCACGCCGATGCCCAGGGCGATAGGCAGCATGCCGGCGCCCATCGCCACCGTCGTCATCACGATGGGCCGGGCGCGCTTGTGACAGGCGTCGAGTAGCGCGTCCCAGCGCGTCAGGCCGCGGTCGCGCCGAGCGACGATGGCGTATTCCACCAGCAGGATGGAGTTTTTCGTCGCGATGCCCATCAGCATGATCATGCCGATCATCGAGGGCATGGACACCGCCGTGCGGGTCAGGAACAGCGCCAAAAAGGCACCCGGTACCGACAGGACCAGCGCGGCCAGGATGGTCACCGGCTGCACGAAGTCCTTGAACAGCAGCACCAGCACGATGTAGATGCACAGCACCCCGGCGGCCATCGCCATCAGGAAGCTGCTGAACAGCTCGGCCATCGCCTCGGCGTCGCCGACCGAGGTCTGGATCACACCGGGCGGCAGGTTGCGCAGGCTGGGCAGCGCCAGCGCCTGCTTCTCGACCTCGCCGAGCGGCTGCTCGTTCAGCTCGATCTCGAAGTTGATGTTGCGCAGGCGGTCGTAGCGGTCGATTTCGGCCGGCCCGCTGGCGATCTCCAGGGTCGCGACCTGGCCCAGCATCACCGGCCCGCGTGCGCCGGGCACCGCCAGCCGCGACAGCAGCTCGAGGTCCGCGCGCGCGTCGGCCCGCAGCTTCACCACCACCGGCACCTGGCGCTGCGAGAGGTTGAGCTTGGCCAGCCCCTGGTCGTAGTCGCCGGCAGTGGCGATACGCAGGGTGTCGGCAATGGCCGCCGAGGTGACACCCAGGTCCGCCGCCTTGGCGAAGTCGGGCCGCACGATCAGTTCGGGGCGCACCAGGCTGGAGGTGGAATTGACGTTGCCGATGCCGGGGATGCTGCGCAGCTCGCGCTCCACCTGGCGGGCGTGCGCGGCCAGCGCCTCGCCGTCCTCGCCGGCCAGCACCAGCACGTACTTCTCGTTGGAGCCGCCCAAACCCACTTTGATGCGCGCCCCCGGCAGCGTCTCCAGGGCCCGGCGCAACTCGGCCTCGATCGCCTGCTTGCTGAGGCCGGGGCGGTCGTCGCGATGGGTCAGGTTCAGGGTCAGCGTCGCCTTGCGCGGCTCGTCGGCGCCGGCCGGCATGAAGGGGTCGCCGCCGGCGCTGCCGCCCCCCACCGCGGTGTAGACCATCTTCACGTGCGGATTGGCCTGCACCAGTTCGCGCGCGCGCTCGGCCAGCGCCACCGACTGCTGCAAGGTGCTGCCGGGCGGCAGCGAGAGGTTGACCTGGGTCTGCGAGAGGTCGTCGGGCGGGATGAAGCCGGTCGGCAGGAAGCCCGTCAGCATGACCGAGCCGACGAAAAACACCACCGTCGCCAGCGTCGTCAGCACCCGGTGGCGCAGGCACCAGGCGGCCCACTTCATGTAGGTGCGCATGACGCGGCCCTCGCGCTCCTCGTGCAGGTCGGGCTTGAGCAGATAGGCCGCCATCATGGGTGTCAGCATGCGCGCCACCACCAGCGAGGCGAACACCGAGATCGCCGCGGTCCAGCCGAACTGCACGAAAAACTTGCCCGGCACGCCGCTCATGAAGGCGGTGGGCAGGAACACCGCGATCAGGGTGAAGGTGGTGGCGATCACCGCCAGGCCGATCTCGTCGGCCGCCTCCATCGCAGCCTGGTACGGCGTTTTGCCCATGCGCAGGTGGCGCATGATGTTCTCGATCTCGACGATCGCGTCGTCGACCAGGATCCCCACCACCAGCGACAGGCTCAGCAAGGTGACGACGTTGATCGTGAAACCCAGCAGGTGCATGCCGGCGAAGGCCGGGATGATGGACAGCGGCAGCGCGGTGGCCGCGACGAAGGTCGCGCGGCCGTTGCGCAGGAACAGCCAGACCACCACCACCGCGAGCGCCGCACCCTCGTACAGCAGCTTGAGCGAGCCGTCGTAGTTCTCGACCACCGGGTCGACGAAGTTAAAGGCTTCGGTGATCGTGATTTCCGGATGGTCGGCCTTCAGCCGATCGAGCGCCACCTTGACGCCCTCGGCCACATCCACCTCGCCGGCACCGCGGCTGCGCGTGATTTCGAAACCCACCACCGGCTGGCCGTTGAGCAGCGCCGCCGAGCGCCGCTCCGCCACCGTGTCCTCGACGCGCGCAAGCTGGTCCAGGCGCACCCGACGCCCGTCGCTCAGGGCGATCTCCATGCGGGCCAGCTCCTCGGCCGAGCGCACGGTCGCGATGGTCCGCACCGATTGCTCCGTGCCGCCCACGTCGGCGCGCCCGCCGGCCGCCTCCTGCTGGATCTCGCGCAGCTGGCGCGAGATGTCGGCCGCCGTGGCATTGAGCGCCAGCAGGCGGGCCGGATCCAGCTCCACCCTCACCTCCCGCGTAACGCCGCCGACCCGACCGACCGCGCCGACGCCGCGCACGCTCATCAGGGCCTTGGCGACGTTGTTGTCGACAAACCAGGACAGCGCCTCGTCGTCCATGCGCGAGGAGGCCACCGTGTAGGTCAGGATGGGCAGGCCCGAGAGGTCCATCTTGGTGATGGAAGGGTCGCGCAGGTCGCCCGGCAGGTCGGCGCGGATGCGCGCGACCGCGTCACGCACGTCGTCCAGCGCCTCCTGCGTGGTTTTCTCGAGGCGGAACTCGACCGTCACCGCTGCCAGCCCATCCTGGACCTTGGTGTAGATGTGCTTGACCCCCTGCACCGCGGCGACCGAGTTCTCGATCTTGCGCGCCACCTCGGTCTCCATCTGCGCGGGACTCGCGCCGGGCAGCTGAGCCGCCACCGTGATGGTCGGGAGGTCGATGTCGGGAAAGTTCTGGATCTTCATCGCGTTGAAGGACATCAGCCCCGCGATGGTCAGCAGCAGAAACAGCAGGATGGACGGAATCGGGTTGCGGATCGACCAGGAGGACACATTGAACGTCGCCATGTCGGGGCTCCTTCTTGCGCGGCGGCTCAGCGCGAAGCGGCCGCGGCAGCGGGTGCGGCAGCCGTCGGCTCCCCGACCACACGCACCAGATCGCCGTCTGAAAGAAAGGCGCCGCCGCTGGCGACCACCCGCACGTCGGGGGACAGGCCGGCCAGCACCTCGATGCGATCCCCCGTCCGCCGGCCGGTGCTGACCTTGGTGAGCGCCACGCGTGCATCGGGCTGGACCCGCAGCACGTACTGGAAACCGTCGCGCAGCAGCACCGCCGACTGCGGCAGGCTCAGCGCCGTGCTGCGGCCGAACTCGAACTCGCCGCGGGCGAACATGCCGGCCCGCACGCGCGGATCGGCCGGCAGATCGACATACACCAGGCCGTAGCGCGTCTGCGGATCGATGGTGGGCGCGACCATGCGCACGCTGCCCTTCACGCCGGTGCCATCGGGCATCAGCAGGGTGGCGGCCAGCCCCGGCCGCAGCCGTGCGAGCTCGGCCTCGGTGACCTCGGCGCGCCACTCCAGCCGCCCGCGCCGGATCAGGCGGAACAGCTCCTGTCCCGGTTGAGCGATCGAGCCGACCGCCGCCTGGCGCGCCGAGATGACGCCGTCGTCAGGGGCGACGATGCGGGTCTGGCTCAGTCGCAGCTCCTCGGCCCTGAGGGCGGCCCGCTGGGCCTCCAGCCGGGCGCGTGCGGTCTGCTCGGCGGTCAGGTACTGGTTGATCTGCTGCTCGCTGATGGCGCCGCTGGTCTGCAGCTGGCGGGCCCGCTCTGCATTGGCGCGTGCTTCCGCCAGCGTGGCCTGGGCTTCGGCCAGCGCGGCCCGGGTCTGGCCCAGCGCGGCCTGCACGGTGTCGCTGGACAGGCGGGCCAGCAGCTGGCCGCGCCGCACCCGGTCGCCGACGTTGACCTGGACCTCGGTGAGCCGCAGTCCGGCCGTCTCGGCACCGATGACCGCCTCTTCCCAGGCCGCGATGCTGCCATTGGCGGCCAGCGTCTGGGCCCACTCGGCGCGCGAGGGGGTGACCACACGCACGCTCAGCGCTGCCTTGGCGCCGGCCGCGGAGGCCGCAGCGTCCGGCCGGCTCGCGGCTTCCGCCGGCGCCGACGCATTGCCGCGCGAAGCGACGTACCACATGGCGAGCCCGCCTCCCAGCGCGATGACCGCGACGACAAGCAGCGGCCGGATCTTCGACTTGTTGATCTTCATGGGTGCTTCAGCGGGTAGCGGGCGCCTGCGGCGGCGCGGATGCGGATGCGGAAACCGTCGCGGCGGCGGCACCGGCCTGCTCGGCTTCTGCACGCTGCCAGCCGCCGCCCACCGCCTTGTAGAGCGCCAGCCAGGCCGCCACGCGCTCGCGCTTCACCTGGATCAGCGCCGCATCGGCGGCGAGCGCCTGCCGGCGCGCCTGCTCCAGGTCGAGCAGGCTGCCGGTGCCGACGCGGTACTGGGTCTGCGCGGCGCGCAGGAATTCGGCATAACCCTGCGCCGCCTGCGCCGCATCGGCCTCGCGGCGTTGCGCGGCGTCCAGCCGCACCAGCGCTTCCTCGACCTCGCGCACAGCCGACAGCGCCCGCTCCTGCCAGGCCGCCACGGCTTCGTCATAGCGGCCGCGCGCCGCATCGACCGCCGCGCCGCGCCGCCCGGCATCGAACAGCGGCAGCACCAGCGAGGGCCCGATGGACCAGGTGCGACCGTCCACGGTCTCCCCGCCGACACGCACACCGGCACGCCCGATCGAGCCGCTCAAGCTCAGGCGCGGGTAGCGGTCGGCCTGCGCCGCGCCGACCTCGGACGCGGCCGCGGCCAGCTCGCTCTCGGCCGCGGCCAGGTCGGGGCGCTGCCGCAGCACACGCGCCGGCACCGCCTCGACCTCGAACTGCGCCGGCGTCGGAAGCCGCCCGCGCCCGGCCGCCAGCCGCTCGCGCAGTGCCGGCTCGGGCAGCACCGTCAGCGCCACCAGCTGCTTGACCAGCACCTCGCAGTCGGCCTGCTGCGCTGCCAGCCGGCTGGCCGACTCGGCGGCACTGGCCTGGGCGAGCGAGCCGTTGGCGGGCGCCTCGAAGCCTGCCTCCACCTTCTGCCGCGTGAGCCGGGCCGCCTCGCGCAGCGACTGCGCGTCCTGCTCCAGCACCGCCACGCCGGCTTCACAGGCCCGCAGCGCGACATACACATTGGCCACCTCGGCGGCCAGGCTCACGCGGGCTTCGTGCCAGGCGGCTTCGCTGCCGGCCGCGCGCGCCCGGGCCGCAGCGGCCGTATGGCGCGTGACACCGAACAGGTCGATCTCCCACAAGGCATCGAGGCTGGCGCTGCCGCTGGTCTGCACACCGGGCTGGGGCGGCAGCTCGGTGCTGCTGCGGGTCACGCCGGCACGCGCATCAAGCGCCGGCCAGCTCGCCGCGCCGGCCGCACGCGCCTGCGCCCGGGCCTGGCGGATGCGGGCCGCGGCCTGCGTCAGGCTGGGGTGGGCCGATTGCGCGGCATCGATCAGCGCGGCCAGTTCCGGATCGTCGAACTGCCGCCACCAGTCGCTCAGTGCCTCGCTGCGGCCGCCGTGGGGCAGCGCGGCCGACCACTGCGGCGCCGCCGTCTCCATGGGCGGGGTGGCCGGCGGCGACGAGACGCAGGCGCCCAGCAGGACGGCGACTGCGGCGAGGCAGGCAGCAGGCCGCGGCGGGCGGCGTCGAAACGCAGGCGGGTCGGTCTTCATGACTTGGAAGCCGGCGGCCGGCGTGAGGTGGCAGCAGCGCTGCGCCGGCGCCCCCGGGAAACACCACGCCGGGTCTCGGCTTCGTGCCGGACCATCGCGCAGGACAGCCCGACCAGCCGGTCGAGCACGCGGGCGAGCGCGTCAGCCCGCGACAGCATGCCGGGCGCGAGGATGTCGATCCAGTCGCGCGACAGCCAGTAGTCCTGCACGATGGCGGTGAGGGCGAAGGCGAGCTGGTGCAAGCCGTCGTCGACGCGCGTCGCGCCGCAGTGGCGCGCCAGCAGCCGCAACATGGCCTGGTGATGCGGCACCACGTACTGCTCGATGACGTCGCGCAGCATGGACGTGGGCTCGACCATCTCGCGCAGGTGGATACGCACCACATGCTGCATCGTGCCGTCCTCGGCGAGCGGCATCAGGAAGGCGCCGAGCATGCGCCGCATCGCCTCCTCGAGCGAAAGCGCTTCGTCGTCGAACGGAGGCAGGCGCGCGATCACCTCCTGGATGGGCTCCAGCAGCACCACACGATAGAGCGCCTCCTTGTCACCGAAGTAGTAGTGGATGGACGCGACGTTGACACCGGCCGCGAGGCAGATCTCGCGCGTCGACGCACGCGCGTAACCTTTCTCGGCAAAGATGCGCGTGGCCTCGGCCACCAGGCGCTGGCGGGCTGCAGCGCCACGGCGCCCGACCTCACCGTCAGGCGGCGCGGACTGCGTCCTTCCCGGGCGCGTGCGGCGCGGCGGCAAAGGCGCGTTGGCAGCGAGGTCGGTGTTGCGGCGGGTGCTGGGCATGGAGGGAGAGCAAAACAAAGTCGAGCGGCAGTCTAGCAAAACTCAAGCAAGCGCTTGAATGATCAAGTTGCAAGCGAACGTTTTGCATGTGCAGGATCACGCCGGGCATGAGGGCTGGACGCTGCCAGTTCCTTACAGCAGCACCACGCGTGACACCTGCTTGTCGCGCACCCAGCGCGCGATCTCCTCGATGGTCGCGTCCGAGGCCACCGCGATGCAACCCAGGGTCCAGTCCGTGGACGTGTTGAGAGCGCCCAGATGCCGCCACGCGCGCGCCGGCCCGTGCACGCCGATGGCGCTGCCGGTGTAGCCGCGCTGCGCCTGCTCGGGCGTGGGGTAGCCCACCGGGATGAAGATGCCGAACTGCTGAGAGGGTCGGGGGCGGCCCAGCGGGTAGCTGCCGAGCGGCGTTTTCGCGTCGCCTTCGCGGCGCTTGTCGATGCCGCCCGAGCCCAGCGCGACACGCCAGGTACGACGGCTTCTGCCGTCCTCGCACTGCCGCATCTCGTGGCTCGCGGTGCGCACCAGCAGCACGGTACCATGCCCGCGACACGGATCGGCCGGCGGTGCCGCGCCCGCCGGCAGTGCCGCCAGGGCCCCCAGCCACAAGGCCCGCAGCCGGCTGCAAGCCGGCAACGGACGGGCGCCACCCCGCCTCGGGGCATCAGGTGTTTGCATGCTTGTTCCTCTCCCTCTCGGGTCAGCGGCGCTGCCGCGGCCCCGCACCGGCGCCAGTGTCACACAGCCGCTCGAGCCGGCGGCCTGAGGCTGCACCGGCCAGCGACTCAGGCCACCTCGAAGCCGGACCGGCCGCCGGCCGCCGCCTCCGAGCGGCTGACCGCCTCGACCTGAGCCGAGGGCGGGCCGTGCTGCAGCCAGGCAGCGAGTGCTTCGACGGCGTCGGGCGCACCTTCGGCCAGCACCTCGACACTGCCGTCCGGCAGGTTGCGGGCCAGGCCGCGAAGTTCCAGGCGCTGGGCCTGGCGGCAGGTGGCAGCTCGAAAGCCGACACCTTGGACCAAGCCGCGCACCACAAAACGGGCGGCCACCGGAGAGGAGGAGGGAATGGGCGACATGCCCGCAGTATGAAGAATTCCGGTGCCCCTGCGCGGACATACGTTGACGCGGGACACCGGCCGCCGCAAGCATGCACCCATGAGAACCGTCTTCACACCCCCAGGAGGAACCCCGACATGAGCATTGACAGCTTGACTCTCCCGCGCCGCCTCGTGCTCTGCGCCCCACTGCTGACCCTGCTTGTCGCGTGCAGCAGTGCCACGCCGCCGGCCGCGGCCGACACCCAGACACCCCCGGCTGTCGCCTCGTCGCCACAGACGCTGATGCGCGAGATCGAAGCCGAAACCGCCAACGCCGCCTGCACTTCGGACGCGCAATGCCACACGCTGCCCGTCGGCGCCAAGGCCTGCGGCGGGCCCGAGCGCTACATCCCCTACTCCAGCGCCGGCAGCAACGCCGACCGTCTCGCCGCCCTGTCGCAGGCCTATGCCCAGGCCCGGCGTGAGCAGCATGCCGGCGGCGGCATGCTCTCGACCTGCTCCATCGTGCCCGACCCGGGCGCTGCCTGCCGTGCCGGGCAATGTGTGCTGCGCGACGCCGCGCCGGCCAGCTGAGGCCCCGCGAGGCCGGCCGCAGGGCGGGAGCTCGACTTACCGCCCTGACGGCGTGACGGCCTTGCGGCCTGCGGCGACGGCCCTGCCCGCCGCAGCGCCATGGCTGTCAACGAACACCAGGCTTTGGCCGACCTCGCTGCCCGCGCCATCGCTGAAAACCACGGCACCGAGGTAACGCCGGCCGGCGGCCACCGACCAGCCCAGCCCGACCGAGGCCGTGCCGCCCAGCTCGACGCGCGAGGGCGATACGGCGCGCAGTGAACCGGGGGCCTGCCCGGCCGCCCGCGGCACCAGCACCCAGTCGGACAGCGTGAACCCGGCCTGCCCGCCCTGCGGCGCGAAGCCCAGCACGCAGGCGCTGTAGCTGCCGGACACCGGTCGCTCCAGGGTCACTTCCTCGCTCGCGGTGGCACCGGCGCTGGCCCCGACCAAGGCGCCATTCAGGTAGACCTCCAGGTCGAGGTCGTCCTTGCCGCCACCGCTGGTGTCCTCGTCGAACAGCGCGAAGCGGGCATACAGCGCGCCGCTGTTCACCACCACGGGGAAACAGGTGCTGCCGCCCGCCGCGACGCTGCCGCGCTGCTGGCGCGCCGGCTCGAGCCCGATCGGCGTCGCGGCCAGCCGGCCCGCGAAGCCGCTGCCTACCGTGAAGACCTGGGTGCCGGCCGGTCGCGTGTCCTCGATCTGGCGGGGCACGCTGAGCGCGAGTGCGCGCGCCGCGATGGGGCTGCGCACCGGTTGGCCGCCGTCGCTCCAGACCAGCTCGCCGAAGCGCCAGTCGCGCAGCGGCGCGCCGCTGCGCGAGAGCCACACCGAGAAGCTGGCGCTCTGCCCCGGCTGCAGCGTCAGGCGCGCCGGCTCGACCTGGACGCTGAAGCCGGGCAGGCTGGCGCTCGCGACATAGCTCGCCTGCGAGGTCCCGAGGTGGGTGACGCTGCGCCGCACGCGGACGCGGCCGACCACCTCGGCGGCGATCGAGGGCAGGTTGAGATCGTAGGGCGGCGCCGCCCCGTGGGTCGCGCAGCTCGGCGCATCGGGCGCCAGCGCACCGATTCCGCACAGGAAACGCAGGTAGTCGGGCAGACCCGCGTCGTAGACCAGGGTGGTCGCGGCGGCGGCGGACGGTCTCACGTGGCCCGCCCCATATCCCCAGACATCGGCATCGGTGCTGCCTTCGGCCAGGCGCACGCCGCCGGTCGAGGTGAGCAGGGCCGACTTGAGGGCCGCCGGCGACCACCCGGGATGACGCTGTTTCAGCAGCGCGGCGATGCCGGCGACATGCGGGCTGGACATCGAGGTGCCGGACAGGAAGGTCGCCGCCGCGGGCGGCTTGAGTGTGCCGGCAGCCACCGCGTCGTGCTCGGCCTGGGTTTCCGGTTGCCACGCATGGGCCGCCAGCACGCTGACACCCGGCGCGGTGAGGTCGGGCTTGAGCAGGTTGGCGTTGGCCAGGTTGGGGCCGCGCGAGGAAAAGTCGGCCATCACCGGCGCGACGACGTCGCTCGCCTGCGCCGCGTGGCTCAGCGAGGCCGTCGCGCCGGCCGACGCCGCGTAGCTGCGCACGGCATCGCGCACGCTGTCGGGCAGGTGCACCGTGGGCACGAAGTGGGCGTCGTCGATCAGGTCACCGGACGCCGGGTTGAGCAGCACCATGCCGGCGCCGCCGGCCCGCAGCACCTCCTCGCTCTTCTCGACCCGGGCATTGGTGCCGCGGTCGCACACCACGATGCGCCCGGCCGCCCGGGCCGGGTCCAGGCTGCCCGCGAAACACAGCCGCGCGTCGGTGTTGCTGTCATCGAACGGCGGCTTGAGCGCCACCGCGGTGGACAAGACCAGCGCACGCTTCGGCAGCCCGCGCGACAAGGAGGGCCCCCGGTAGCTCGTGCCGTTGCCCAGGGTGAGCGTGGCGACCGAGAGCCGGTCATGGGTCGAGGCCGCCACCGTGGTGAGCCAGGGGCTCATGTGCGCCACGGTGTTGGCAGGGCCGTCGTTGCCCGCCGAGGCCGCGACGAAAACACCGGCCGCGGCGGCGTTGAGGAACGCCACCTCGACCGGGTCGAGAAAGCTGCTGCGCGTGCCGCTGATGGAGAAGTTGATGACATCCACGCCGTCGGCCACCGCCTGGTCGATGGCCGCGACGCTGTCGCCGGTCCAGCAGTTGATGTCCGGCTCGCCGGTGGCCGGATCGGCCACCGCCCAGCACGCCTTGTAGGCCGCGATGCGGGCACGCGGCGCCATGCCCGAGATGCTGCCGGCCGGTACGCCATTGATCACCGTATCGACGCCGGCATTGCCGCCCGCCGTCGAGGCCGTATGGCTGCCGTGCCCGTCCTGGTCACGCGGCGAGGGCCAGTCGCGCCAGTGCAGCGCCAGGCCGGTGGCACGGAAGGAGAGGTCGAAAAACTGCGCACCGATCAGCTTGTCGTTGCAGAACGCGCGGGTGAAGCCGGGCCCGGCCTGGCAGCTGCCGCGCCAGCGCGCCGGCGGCGGGCCGTAGGCCCAAGCGCCTCCGGGCGCATCCGCGAAGGACGGGTTCTCGGGCCAGATGCCGGTGTCCACGATGCCGATGATGACGTCCTCGCCGCGCAGCGGCCGGGCCGCGGCGTCGGTCTGCGACCACAGGCCGCCCGGCGTCGCGAGGCCCAGGAAAACCGGCGTGCGGCTGGTGTCGGGCTTGCGCGGCAGGTCGGCCGTCACGGCGACAACCACCCTGCTGGCCTTGAGCTTCTGCACCTCGGCATCGCTGAGCAGCGCCGAGAAGCCGTTGAAGGCCACGCTGTAGCGGTGCAGCACGGGCGCGCCGGCCACCAGCGACAGCGCCTGCTGGCGCCGCGCCTCCAGGTGATCGAGGTAGGAGCGCACGCCCGTGGCCTGGATGTCGAAACGCGCACCGGGCGCCGGACGCGTCGCGGCATGGCCGCCGACCGTGCCGTTGTAGGCCGCGGCCGGCGCATCGGCGAGCTGGACGATATAGGGCTTGCGGGCGGCCTGCTGGGCGCCGGCCTGCCAGGCCGCGACCGAGAGTGCCAGCGCGAGGGTGGTCTGAAGCCATCTCATGACAGCACCTCCCCGGCGTTCAGGCCGCGCTGCGGGCACCGGCGCCCGCGCGACGACCGAAACCCGCGAGTCCGCCCAGACCCAGCGCCAACAGCACCACGCTCCCAGGCTCCGGCACCGGCACGAGCGACAGGTTGTCGAGCGCGAACTGGCCCAGGTTGCCGGACGGGTTGAGGCAGGCGCCGCCTTCGCCATAGATGCAGGCGAAAAAGTCGATCGAGCTCACCGCGCCGAAGGCGCCGAGGGCCGCCCCCGCGAAACTCTGGAAGGCGAAGCTGCCGTCGGCTCCGCTCTGCCCCAGGTCCCAGGACGAGAAGACGCGGGCGCCTGCGGTGGTGGTGGCCTGCAGCACCAGCTGGCCGCCAGCGACGCCGCTGCCGAACTTCAGGGGCGCCACCAGCGCGGCGTCGAATCCGAGCAGGCTGAAAGCCCCTCCGTCACTGCGCTCCAGCACCAGCCGGCTGTCGTTGAAACCGCCATAAAACTGGGTGTCGTTGCCGCTCGGGCAGACCACGATGAAACAGCCGGCCGCGCTGTCGATGCTGCCGAAGTCGCCGCCCACGCTGAAACGCCAGCCGTCCTGCTGGAAGTCCTC
Source organism: Aquabacterium sp. A7-Y (assembly GCF_026153205.1). Lineage (GTDB taxonomy): Bacteria > Pseudomonadota > Gammaproteobacteria > Burkholderiales > Burkholderiaceae_C > Caldimonas. Next base: position 35,807 of record NZ_JAPFBW010000034.1, read on the forward strand.
GCCATCGGCATACAGGCCGGGCGCCACGGCTTCGAAATCGAGCACCTCGGCCTGCGCCGGCAGGAGGGCCGAGGCGCACAAGGCCAGCAGCGCCGCCAGGCTGCGGCTGGAAAGCTTCTTCGACATGGATCACCTTTTGAGTAGACCGCACGCGCAGGACGACACCCATCGTGTCGCCGGGCGTCACGGGGAGGAAGCAAGGGTTGGGGGTACGACAGACTGCGGGGCGCTCGGCAAGCACTATTGATGCCAGAGGCGCGCTGCGTGGAGCACGCCGCTCCCAGCTCGTCCTGCGAGCTCACAAAGGGGGGACGGGTCAAGCGGCACGGGATGTTTGGAGGGCGCAGGCCCCCTTTTCATTTGTGCCAGCGTGGCGCAGCGCGCGCGCCGCGCCCTGTACCGGGGCGGACCAGCCGCCTGCCGGTGCGCAGGCCAGGGCCGGCAGCAGACTGTGCCGCGCCTTCAGTCCGATGTGTCGGGCCTGTCGACGGGCGACGGCGCCGGGCGATGCGCCAGGTAGTGGCGCAGGATGGCCTGCTCCACCTTGACCCGCTCGTTGGGCCGGCACACATAACGCAGCGCGAGTGTCGCCTGCTTCGCATCGCCCAGTTCGATGATCACACGCGGCTCGGCCGAGGGCAGGTCGACGTTGCTGATCTGCTCCAGGCGGCTCAGGTGGGCATTGGCCTCGGTCCGCCACGGCTCGCAGATCTCGCCCGCGGCCTCCAGCAGCACGGCTTCGTGCGCCAGCAGGTCGTCGGTCGGCTCCAGGCCCAGGTGCAGCAGATGCACGACGAACTGGCCGGTCACGCTCAGGTTGCGCACCGGCTGGGTCAGCAGCATCGCGTTCGGGACGGTGACGGTGCGGCCGGTCGCCTGGTGGCCTTCGAGGGTCTCGATCAGGGTGGTGCACATCGCATCGATGTCGACCACCCGGCCGCCGGCGGTGCCGATCTGGATGTAGTCGCCGAGGCGGTAAGGCCGCGAGATGGTCATCATCGCGAAGCCGAGGAAATTGGAGATGGCCTCCTTGCTGACGATCAGCATGGCGCCCGCCACCGCGGCCAGCGACAGCGCGAAGCCGGCGATCTTGGAGAACCAGATCGCGGCCACCGCGACCAGCGCGGCCAGGATGATCACGTTGCGGCTCAGCACGAAACGCTCGCGCTTCTCGGCCATGGAACCGGCGCGATTGATCAGGTGCTTCTGCGACAGCCGCAGCACGGCGGTCGCGCCGATCATCACGGCCAGCGTCAGCGTGAGGCGCAAGGAATCACCGACCGCAAAACGATGGAGAAGCTCGACGAGTTGCTGCATGGAGACATGGATGACGCGAAGGGGAGGATTGTGCCTTCGCCACCATTGGCGGCGTCGCTGCTCCGCCCTGCGGCCCTGAAGAGCGGCTCGACGGCAAGGGGCGTGAGCCCCGCCCGGCCGCCCGAAGGGGCTCACACCGTAGTGCACAGCACGGAGGTTATCCAACCAGCCCCGCCCGGCCGCCCGAAGGGGCTCGCACCGCAGTGCGCAGCACGGAGGTTATCCAATGAGCCCCGCCCGGCCGCCCGAAGGGGCTCGCACCGCAGTGCGCAGCACGGAGGTTATCCAGTGAGCCCCCCAAACCATAGGGAGAGACGGCACCACCGGTCTGCCGCAGCATGCGAATCCCGCCCTGCCTGCAAGCTCGGCAACGGCTGAGATACCGGTTCCGCATTGCAGGCCACGCTTGTCTGCACCCTCGAGGCACCGGCCTGCGCCGGCGCCGGCTGTCTTGGGTTGCACTTGCAGCGGGAGGCCGGCCTTGACGGCCGACTCCCCTTGCGCCTCTTGACCCGAACGCCCTGCTCCAGGGAGACCAGAACAAGGAAACAAGATGTTCAGATGTGAGAGATGCGGTTGGACCTCGCCGACCATGACCGTGCGATGCAAAAACGCCGGTTGCGGCATGGCTGGAACGATGCGGCTTGCGCCCGACACCGAAGACACCGCCGAGCCGGCCAGCCAGCAGCCGGTGCGACCCGTCGCTCCGGTCCGGCCCCAGGTGCCGGCCAAGCCCGCCCGGCTGTCGCAGCTCCCGGTCCGGACCGCGCAGCCGCAGCAGCCGCAGCAGGTCCTGGCCCCGCAAGTCGGCACTTCCGCGCAGCCGGCGCCGGTGCTGCAGAAGATCGCCAGCGCTCAGCCCGTCACCCTCGCGCCGCCGGTCACCCGCGTGACGAAGCCGCCCCTGGCTGTGAACCAGAGCCTGCCCTCGGGATCGGCCAGCGGCGGCTCCACGGCGGTGGTGGCCCGTCGCTCCAGTGCGGGCGGTGCAGCTGTCGCCGAGATCCTGAAGACGTACGAGAAGCACGGCTTGTGGCTGCGCAGCGTGCAGATCAAGAACTGCCAGTGCGTCACCGAGCCCGACACGGCGCCGCAGGCCAGCACACGCTCGGTGGCGGGCATGTATGCCGATTCGTGGACCTACGCGCACCCGCGCATCGCGCAGTACCTCTTCCAGCTCCACCCCACCGAGGGCAAGCGCGCGGTCGGACTGATCGTCGACTGGACCCAGACTGCCGATCGGTATGTGGAGTACGCGCTCAAGGACATGTCCTCGAACAAGAAGTTCGGCGACAAGGACGTCGCCCAGACCCCGGACAAGACCGCCATCGACATGGCCGAGATCCTGCGCCAGCTGGCCGGCCAACCCAATGTGGAACACAACGAGGTGCGCAGCTGCCAGATCCGCAAGGAGGCGCTGGTGGGGCTGATCTGGAGCCCCATCCTGAGGCCGACCCCGCTCTCCGATGGCGGCGTCACCTGGCAAGACAGCAAGGACAAGTTCGAGAAGCTGGTCCGCGCCTTGAAGGCGGCCGGCGCGGCCCAGAACGGCCTGCCGGTCTTCACCTATGAAGTGACGGGGGGCGGCATGGTCCTCAGCCCGCTCGACTTCATCGCCTAGCCGGGCACCACCGGCCGGTTGTTCAGGCCGCCTGCAAGCCAGCGCCGCCCTGCCCCGGGGCAGCGCCGCTTTCGTAGGCCTCGATCAGAACGATCAGCAGGTCCATCTCCCGGCGCGCGCTCGCCGTCGCGGGCCCGCTCCACAAGGCATCGAAGCGGGCGGCGAGCCGGAGGTAGTCGGCTTCGCTGAGCGGGGTCTCCGGCTTCGGCAGTCCGGCTCCGGCGACGACTTCCATCTGCAACATGTCGGCCTCCTCGGCGCGGCTCAGTGCGGCGCGACGGCATCCGCCGGGAAGGGCTGCCGCCAGGCGTCCAGCGCCTCAAGCTGCGCATGCCAGCGCCGGACCTCGGGATAAGCTTCCAGCGGCAAGCGCGCCTCGGCCGCGTAGGGCAGCACGATGGCGACGGCAAAGTCGGCCACGCTCAAGCGGTCGGCGACCAGCCAGCGGCGGCCTTTCAGGTGACCCTCGAGGATGCGGGCATACCGGTGGAAGCCGCGCTCGGCCTTGTCGATCTCGGCCGCGTCGGGCTCGGCACCGATGAAAAAAGGCTTGATGAGGCGCTCGAAATAGAGCGTGCCCGCCTGCGGCGCGAACTCGGTGGCGTCCCAGCAGAGCCAGCGCAGCACCTCGATCTGACGCTCGTCGTGAGGCCACAGGTCGGCGCCGGCCTTGTCCGAGAGGTAACACATGATGGCGTTGGACTCCCACAGCACCTTGTCGCCGTCGAGCAGCACCGGCACCTTGGCATTCGGGTTGAGCGCGCGGAAATCGGCCGTCCTGTGCTGCCCGGCACCGAGGTCGACCGAGACGAACTCCACCGGCAGTTCCAGGTATCGCGCGACGGCGCAGGCCTTGCGCGGGTTCAAGGTCTTGGCGTAGAAAAGTTGCATGGTCCGGACCTTCGGGAGAGACGAGGCGAGGCGTCGCCACGGCCTGGGCAGGCGCAAATGTGGATGACGTCCACAACACCATAGCAATTCGCCTGGCAGCTGTCCACATCGGCGCGACAAGCGGACCGGACCGCGCCACACGCCCGCTCGCCGAGCGGCTGGCGGACCAGAAGGTGAAGTTGGTCGTGGACCGGCTCAACGTCGACGGCAACCGGGCCGTTCTCGTGGGGGCCCTCGTCAATGAGCGCGGCGGTTCACCTGACGGGAGCAAGGCCCGAGACTGCCATCCCGAGCCGGGGCGTCAGGCCGCTAGCGCCCGAAGCCGAGCAGGCGCGCCAAGGTCGCTCCGAAGGAGCGGCCCGGAGCCGCAGCGGGGCTCGCCGCAGCGCCGAGCGTCGACAGGCCGGCGCCTTGCAAAGCCAGCGCGCCTTCCATCGGAGCCGCCGCCTGCCGGCACAGCAAGGCCGGGTTGCGCCGCACCTCGGCCAGCTGGGCCAGGGCGCTGGCGACATAACGTGACAGCAAGGCCCAAGGCACCGGCTTCTTGACGAAACGGAAGATCTTCGCGTGGTTGATCAGCTCGACCAGGCGATCCGAATCGGTGCAATCGCACACGGCGATGACCAGCAGGTGCGGGTAGGCGCGCTTGAGCGCGTGCAGGCGCCGGCTGTCGTCCTGGCTGTAGGCATCGAGCGCGCACACCAGCACGCCGAAGGCCTGCTGCTCGATGAGCTGCACCACCTCACCCAGGTCGGGCGCGTGGCGCAGGTCGACGCCTTCGCCGAGGTGCGCCTTGGCCGCCGCATACAGCTTGGACGAGCCGTCCAGGACAACCACCAGCTGCCGCGGCTCGGCGGCGTCGCCCGCCGCGGCAGCCGCACTCGGGACCGCTTCCGGCAGCTCGGGCCGGCGCACTTGCCGGGCCACCTCGATCGCCTCGTCGACCAGACCCTTGAGCTGCGCGTTGTCCCAGGGTTTGTGCGCGAAGCGGTACACCTCGCCCTCGTTGATGGCGCCCACCATCGCCTCGGCGTCGGAGTACCCGGTCAGCAGGATGCGGGTGGTGTGTGGCGACACGCTGCGCGCCTCGTGCAGCAGCTCCACGCCCTGCATCCGGGGCATGCGCTGGTCGCTCACGACCACATCGAAGTCACGCTGCCGGAGCAGCGCGAGCGCCTCGCCGGGGTCGGTGGTCGTGACCACCTGGTAGGTGGAGCGGAAAACGATGCGCAGCGCGGCGAGTATGGCGGGCTCGTCGTCGATGAACAGCAGGGTGGGTTTGTCGATGCCGGGCGCCGGCGGCGTCACCGCGCTCATGATGCCGTGGCTCCGGCAGCCGCCTGACGCTGCTGCAGCTCGGCCGGCGGCGTCACCGGCAGGACCATCGTAAAGGTGCTGCCTGCCGGCGAGGTCGAGACCACCTTGAGCGTCCCCCCATGCGCGGCGACGATCTTGCGGCTCGTGCTCAAGCCGAGCCCGGTCCCCGCACCCTGCTTTTTAGTGGTGAAAAAAGGCTCCCAGATGCGGGGCAGCACGTCGGGCGGAATGCCGCTGCCGTTGTCGGCCACGCTCACCTCGACCAAGGTGGGCGAAGCCATGCGGGTGCGAAGCTGGATGCGACCACCGCTTTCCGGCAGGGCCTGCGCGGCATTGCGGACCAGGTTCAGCAGCACCTGGTTGATCTGCGCGATATCGCAAGTCACCGGCCGGGTGTCACCAAACTGCTTCTCGACGCTGACGCCGCTCAGGAAGTGCGCGGCCATCGCCAGCGTGCTCTCGAGGCCTTCCTCGAGGCGTGCCGGCGCGATGCGGCTGCGGTCGAGCCGCGAGAAATTGAGCATGTTGGTAATTACGCCGCTGATGTGATCGACGCTGCGGATCCCGCCGTCCACCAGCTGCCCCACCAGGGCCACCGCGTCGACGGAGGCCAGCTCCTGGTGAGCCTCGACCGAGCTGCGCAAGCGCTGTGCGAGCGGCTCGGCCCGGTTGCCGTCGGCCGCCGCGACGGCCTGGGCCAGCTCGGCGTCCTTCTGCAAGGTCTCCGAGATCACCCCCATCAGCTCACGCGTGCTCTGCAGCCCGCTCCTCACGGCAGCCAGCGGCGTGTTCACCTCGTGCGTGATGCCCGCGACCATTTCGCCCAGCGCATTCATCTTCTGCGCGTGGATCAGCTGGGCCTCGTTTTCCTTGAGCACCTTGGTCTGCCGCTCCAGCAGCACCGCGAGGCGGCGGCGCTCGGTGGCGTTGCGGTAGGCGATCCAGCCCGCCGCGCCGAACACCAGGGCCAGCGACATCGCGCTGTACAACAGCAGCAGCCGGCTGTTGCTGGCCTGCTCCTTCAAGGCGACATCGAAACGCGTCGTGAGGCGCTGCGCGAGGTCGTCGACGCTCGCCTGCACCGGCACCGAGGCGATATCGCGCAGCAGGTCGTTCTGCCGGCTGCGCAGCTTCAGGATGGTCTCGACGTGCAGCAGCAGATTGCCGACCGGCTCCCGCACCTCGGCCGAATAGCCCGGCAGCGACAGGCGCACCCGCTGCACCTCGCCGCGCAGCGTGTCGTAGACGCCGATGTCCGGCACCGAGTAGTAGCGCAGCGTGTCGTTGACCAGCAGGGGCACCGCCTCCTCCCAGCGCACCGGGACGAAAGCGGCGTTTTTGGGTGTCGCCACGGGCACCGCGGCCGGTGCGGTGCTGTCTCCGGCGTTGCCCATCCCGTTCTCGATGTCCCTGCGCGCCGTGGGCAGGTAGTTCAGCGAGTTTTTCAGCAGCGCGTTCTGCGCCTTGAAGCGGTCGATGTAGTCCGACTTCCTCGCCACGGCCGCCCGGATGGACTGGACCGCCTCCATCAGCGACGCGTCCTGGTGCACGGTGGGGTCGCCCTCGAGTCGCTGAATGACATCGGCGATCGCATGCAGCGGGCGCACCAGCGGGTCGTAGGACTTGATGATGTCGGCCTGCGAACGCAGCACGTCGGCGCCCCAGTCCGTGTCGATCTGCTTCAGGTCCTTCAGCAGCCCGAGGGTGACGTTCTGCCGGTCCGTGTTGACGGCCCGGCTGTTGCTGTAGAGATAACCCCAGCCGGCGGCGAGCGCACCGAGCAGGGCGGCGGACGCCAGGAGGCGCAAGGTGGGCCGTTGCATCATGGTTTTTGCGCCTCGCCGGAGAGGGAGCCGAGGAATTTGACGATGGCCTCGCGGTCCGCCTTGGCGGCGGTGCGGCCGAGCTGGTAGCGGAACATCACATCCACCGCTTCCTCCAGCGTCTTGGCCGAGCCGTCGTGGAAGTAAGGTGCGGTGAGGGCCACGTTGCGCAGGCTGGGCACCTTGAAGACGTGCAGATCCTCGGGATTTTTTGTCACGTTGTAGCGGCCGCGGTCAGCGTCCGTGATCGGCCGGCCCGCCGCGGCACGGGCCGCGAAGTAGTCGCCGACGGCGCCGAAGCGCTGGAACATGTTGCCCCCGACGTTGCTGCCCTGGTGGCAACCGACGCAGCCGTACGCCTTGAACTTCTCGTAGCCCAGCTTCTCGACCGGCGTGATGGCGTTGGCGTCGCCGCGCAGGTAGCGGTCGAAGCGTGCAGGCGTCATCAGCGAGCGCTGGTACACGGCCAGGGCATCGGCGATGTTCTTTGCCGTCATGCCGTCGGAATAGGCGGCCTTGAAGCCCTGGACCAGCGGGGCGTCCTGCGACAGCTTGCCGATCACCTGCTCCCAGCTGGAGTTGAAGACCCGCGGGCTCTTCACCACCAGGTTCGTCAGCTCCTCCAGGCTGGCCGCACCACCGGTCCACTGCTGCCGAATGTTGAGGCCCGAGTTGAGCACGGTCGGCGTGTTGAAGATGTGGACCGCCCCCTTCGCCCCCACCGAGAACGGCCGGGGATCGGCGCCACCGTGCTGGAAGCTGTGGCAGGACAGGCAGGACACCGAGTTGTCACTCGCGAAACGCGTGTCCCGGAAGAGTTTGGAACCCAGCTCGACCTTGCGGGGGTCGGCCGCCGGCGCGAGCGGCAGCGGCGAGATCGGCTCGCTCAGTTGCCCCCAGGCAGCCCCGGACAGGATGGATACCGCAACGACGACAAGCGCCTTGACTGCAGTGGAACTTCGTATCGTCGCCTTCATCTGGCCTCCCTCGCGATTCTGGACATCGCGCCGTTGATCTGGCCCGCTGATTGGATCCAAGGCCTGGCCGTCATGGAATCCGTCTAAGCCCGGAAACATCCAGAAATAGTCACAGTCCGAGAAGAAGCTCACGCGCATGTCGTCGCCTGACGACATCACGCGGCTCCCCCGTCACCGCGCCGAGCCGAAAGCTCGGTGCGCGATGTAAGCAATGGTGGCCTCCGTTACCTGCTGGCCGCGTCGCATGGGCGACAACATGAGGCACGAGGCGAAGCGAAGACGCACCCGCAAAGAAGAAGCGAGCACTCGCCGACGTGCGTTTGCGCCCCGATCTCCCCACCTGTTACCCGGGCCTTTGGCGGGTCTTCGCCTTTTCACCTTTCATCACTTTGTTTCTTTGCGATTGTCGTCGGAATGACATCCCTACGTCCGAAAGCACGCAATGCTGCGCCGCTACCGCCGCGAAGCAACAGACGGCGAACTGAAAAAATCGAGGGAGGTTCCCCGCCTATCTTTGCGCACCACACGCGCACGTCCGGGTCGGACGCTCCCCCTCCTCCACCGCCCATCAATCGCTTGTGATGCCCATCCCCCGGCCGCAACGACAGCGGGAAGCTTTGTGCGTCGTCCTGATGGGCGTGCTGCTTTTCTGTTTCGCAGCCAATCTGCTGATCGTGGCGGCGCTGATGCCCGATCTCGTCCGTGCACTGCGCGTGACCACGCAGGACGTGAGCCTGCTGATCACCGTGTACGCGATGCTGTCGGCCGCGTTCAACCTGGTGGCCGACCCCCTTTCCGACCGCCTGGGCCGCCGGCGCATCCTGGCCGTCGCTGCCCTTGCGTTCGGTGTGACGACGGTCGGGTGCGGCCTCGCCCCGGACTTCGCGAGCCTGTTCGTGATGCGCGCGCTGAACGGCATCTCGGTGGCTGCGATCGGCGGAGGGACCTATGCCTATCTCGCCGATTGCGTGGCCAAGGAGCGAGCGGCCTCGGCGATCGGCATCGCGAGCGCCTGTCTCTACTTGGGTACTGCCGGTGGCGTGCCCCTGGTGGTGCACGTCGCGCACGCCTGGTCGGTGCAGGCAGCCTTCCTCGTGCTGGGCCTGCCGTCGATCGTCGCGGCGGCCGGCATCTGGTTCGCGCTGCCCGAGGTCCCCACCGGCGCCGGGCCCACAGCGGGCCTGCTCCGAGGCTACCTCGACGCATTGCAGGCGCCCGCCTCGCGTGCCCTGCTCCTCTTCAGTTTCCTGTCGTTCGCAGCCGGCTATGCCCTCAACGCCTTTCTGGTGGCCTGGATGGAAAGGGCTCTGTCGATCGAGCCGTCACGCGGCGCGCTGGCTTTCCTGGCCGGCGGCGTTTGCTCGTTCGGGGTCTCGGTGTCCTGGGCCAAGGTGCTGAAGGACATGGGCAGCAAGGTAGCGCTGGTGCTGGCGAGCATGGTGGCGGCCACGGCCCACGTGCTGATTCCGTCGTCGACGGCACTCTGGCATGTGATGGCAGGGTACGCCGTGGTGTCCTTCGCGTTCACGCTGCGTCTGGTGGCCTTGCAGACGCTCGTCGCCCAGGTCCCGGCCCACCAGCGCGGCCTCTACAACTCCCTCTTCACGGCCTCGACGCAGATCGGCATGGCGCTCGGCCCGATGGCGGCAGGCGCGCTGCTGGCGCGCCATTCGTTCGACACCACCGCCGGCGGCTTCACGGCGATGAACCTGTTGGCCGCTGGGGCCATCCTGCTGTCGCTCGCCTGGCTCAGGCCCCTCCTGCGGCTGGCGCAGGCCCCCACCTCCCCACCGATCCGCTAGGCCAGCGGTCCCGGAAACTGGGGCAGACCATCGTCCACGGTCCACCAGCTGCACTTCGACGCAACATAGGCATGGAAGGCCGGCCGTGCGGACACCGGCTCATCGAGCAGCCCCGCGCGCACCCGCAGCACGCCGGGCAAAGAATCGCGGCGGCTGAAGATCGGCGATCCGCAGCGGCTGCAGAAACAGCGGCTCTTGCCCGGCGAGGACGTGAACGCTGTCAGCAGCTCTTCACCCCCCTCGAAGCGGAAGTCTGCCTCGGCCACCGGGATGTTGGTGGCGACAGGGCCGCCCTGCGCCTTGCGGCACTGACTGCAATGGCACACCTGGATCGGCGCGAGCGGGGCTTGGATGCGAAACCGGATCTGGCCACACAGGCAGCTTCCGGTGGTTTCGTGTCCGGCGTGGTCCATGGGTCGCTGAGCACAGGTGGTTGCGGCGGTCTTAGTATTCCCGGCTCCTCGTGAACTTGCAACGCAGAGACGTGTGCCGTGACCACCATCGCTACCCCTGACCTGCGCCAGGACGATGTCCCGAGCGGTTGGTTCAACTGGCCCGCCTTTTCGCGTTCAACCGACGCAGTTCCCACCGAGGCCTGTCATGCCGTGGCTCTGCGCTACTACCTCCATGGCTGGCAGCGCATCGGCAACAACCAGGGTGGACTGACAGGCGAGGCCGTCGACCGAGTGCAACTGGCGCTCGACCTCTTGCGAAAAAGCTTTGAGCTTGACGATACTCCATAAAAGGAAATCGAGTCTCCAATGAAGGCCGCGCCATGACGAAATCCTCAAGCTCCTCCGACGTCAGCGACGGTACGGACGTCACTGAGGGTGCTTTCGCTCCCGGATGCGGTGCCACAGCAGGGACCTGGCTCACGGTGCATGGCGGTCGCGAGATCGAGTTGAGTACCGCGGCGACGGTCGCCTTGCGCAATGCCTTCCAGGCCTTTGCCGGGACAGGGCAGAACATCAGCCACTTCGAGTTGGTCCTCAAAGAGCGAACCAGGGACGACGACGCTGATCTGCCCTGCACCATGGCTTTGTCCATCAGCTTCGTTGTGAAACCAGCGCCGGGAGAAAGAGGTCTCGGAAATTTCAGCGCCCGTGGCCGGTCGATCACGTATGTGTGCAGCAGCACGTCGGGCGACATCCTTCGTGAGTATGGGCACCGCTGAGTTTCGCCGTTTCAATATGGACGATCGGCGACCCGACAGCCGAGGCGACTGAAAGACGTCGCGAAGCGGGCGAGAACTACAACTCGCAGCAGCTGCTCTCCTCCCTGCACCTGGCGTTCGATTGAGCATCGCGTACGGCACCTGCGGATCCCACCCGGCAAGCCGATGCAGAACGGCTACATCGAGAGCTTCAAGGGCAAGTTCCGAGATGAGTGCCTGAGCTTGCCGCGGGTGGGGAAAGTTGAAATGCCATTGACAACGGGTTGCGCCTGATCAGCGGGCGTCGCCTCTACCTGGGCTTCGCTGCACAACCACTGGAAGATATCCTCGTCCATGAGGGCCGACACTGACAGCTCAACCCCATTCGCAAGCGCGAAGACTGTCGTCAAGCTCGGCTCCGCCACTCCTCGCTCGACCTTGCTCACGAACTGCAGGTGCAAGCCCGCGCGAAGCGCAAGGTCACCCTGGGTGAGCTGACGTTGCTGACGCTCAACCCGCACCACAGCACCAAACGCTTCAACCACGTCCATAGATAGCCTAGCAATTCCGCTCGAAGCGAGTTACCCCTAGGTGGGTCACTCATCAACTGACAGTTGCGACAGTCGAGAGACTCACCTACTTGTCCCTCGACGCGCGGCGACCCGAAGAGATCTTCCGGACAACCAGCTCCATGAGAGCCGGCACTGACAGCTCAAGCGCGTCCGCCAACGCAAAGACTGTCACCAGCGTCGGCCCCGAATCACCTCGCTCAATCTTGCTGATGTGCTGCAGGTGCAAGCCCGCGCGCAAGGCTAGATCGCCTTGCGTCAGCTGACGCTGTAGGCGCTCAGCTCGCAGCACTTCACCAAAAGCTTCGACTACGTCCATGGGTTGCCAGCTTGCAAAAAGGACTAGCCATTCTGTGGCGCTGCCATGTACGATATTAAGCAAACTTGCTTATCCAGGAAGGCGCCCAATGAACCAAACAGCTCCCCCTCCCAAGATGGGCCCGCATGACTTGCTCGACTCCGATGTTGACGGTGTCATCGACATCCTTGAAGCGTGGCCTGGCCCTCGACTCTCCTGGGCCCTGCTGATCGAGGCCATCGCTGTGCAGACGGGCAAGCGCTACACCATCGAGGCACTGCAGGGTACTCCTCGCATCCAGCTCGCCTATGCCATCAAGATTGCGGCCATTCAAGGTCCGTGGCCGCACGCTGACCCAGATTCGCAGCTGGCCGCGGCAAGGGACCGCATCATCAGGCAGGAGAGGACCATCGCCCGCTTGATGATGGACAACATGCGATTGGCGAAGTTGCTTTATTCCAAGGCAGGCGAGCACCCGCAGCACCTGCCGTTTTGACCCGACACGCTGGCTCGGTCCATCCGTACTGCGTGCCATAGAGGCAGAGGAGTGGCAGAAGAAGACAGGGCCTTGCTGTTGGGGCGACGGACATGCCATTGAAGGAATGCCGCAGCACTACGCCACCGCACGATTTCGCGACTCGTGGAGAGGGCGAACCGGGTGCAAGAGACCCAGGATCGCACCACCCTGCTTCGGGTGGTCAATGGCTGACGTGACCAAAAAGTCACGCAGAAAGTCACGCCAAAGAAAAACGCCTCAGAGGCGGTCACCTCTGAGGCGTTCACTTGCTTATGCAATCTGGCGCGGCTGGCAGGATTCGAACCCACGACCCCTTGGTTCGTAGCCAAGTACTCTATCCAACTGAGCTACAGCCGCTGAATCAATCAAGAGCGCTAGTATAGCACTGGATTTTTTGGTTTGTCACTCAATTTCTGCAGCTTCTCTGAAACACCTGTGCAGCCGGGCCTGGTCGCCCTCTCGTTCCGCCATGGCGGCGAGCTGGCGCCAAGCGGCACGGCGCTCGCGGGCAGGCAGGCGCGGGTCGGCACCGCAGCGCTCCAGTTGCTGGCGCGCCTTGCCCCACAGCTGCACCTCGGCGAGCGCGCAGCCCAGTGCATAGGCCAGGTGCGGGTCGCGCACGTCGGCCTGGGCCGCTGCCTCGAGGCGCGGCAGCCAGTCCACGCCCATGCCGCGCAGCGAGGCGACCAGGGCGCGGGTCAACTCGGCGCGCTCCTCGCTGCCCAGCGAGGCGGCCTGGTCCCAGAAGGGCTTGAGCCAGGCGCGTGCATCCTCGGCCGAGCCAAGCTCGGTCATCATGGTCGCAGCGCATGAGGCGACGAAAGCATCGCGCCGGTCGGCCGCGTCGAGCTGTTGCCACACGCGGCGCAGCTGGTCCGCGTCGCGCGCGGACTCAAGCGCTTCGATCGCCAGCGATCGCAGCAGCCCCACTGCGGCGGCCTGCGAGAAGCCCTGGTGCTTGGCGAGCAGGCGCGCGGTGCGCAGCGCATCGAGCGGCTGGCGTGCCAGACGCGCCGCCTGCAGCTTCAGGCGCAAGGCCTGGGTGCGGCGCGCCACGCCGGGCGAGAGCTCGCCGATCAGCTCCAGCGCCCGGTCGGCGTCGCGGTCCTCCAGCGCCCACTCGGCCGCCATCAGGCGCGCGCCTTCTTCGGCCGGGCGCGTGCCGCTGCCACGCGCCGCGGCCAGGGCCTGCGAGAGGTGGTCGTCGCGTCGGGTGCGGTCCTGCAGCCGGTGCATGCTGCCGGCGGCCAGCAGATGGGCCAGCATCGTGAACTCGGGGTCGCTGCCCAGCTCGGGCGTCTCGTCGTGGATGGTCATCGCGCGCTGCGCGGCCTTGTGGGCCCGCGTGTAGCGGGCCCCGAAAAACAAGGCCAGGCTCTCACGCAAGGCTTGCTGGGCCGAACGGTCGCGTTTGGTCAGGCGCCATTCGCGCGCCCGCCTCGGCAGGCCGACCAGGGCATTGACGCCCTGCAGCGACACGTAGACCACCGCCACCGTGAGCACCAGCGCGATGATGAACAGGTTGAAGGACACGTCGAGGCGCCATGGTGCCCAGTACAGGGTCACCAGCGCATCGTTCGCGCCCAGGAAAGTCGCCGCCACGACCGCGGCGGCGAACAACAGGATGGTCCAGATGATGGTGCGCATCGCGGGACCCGTTCAACGCCCCGCCGCCGCGGCCGCGAGCGCCGTGAAGCTCTCGTCGGGACGCGGCACGCTGGACTGGCGCGCCTGCGCCATCACCTGGCGCACCTGCTCGTCGACCAGCACCCAGCGGCGCGAGCCGTGGTCGAAGTAGCGGTCCAGGGCCTGTTGCGCGCTCTGCAGGTCGGACTGCACCGTCTCGAACTGGCGGCTCAGCAGCGCCAGCCGCGCATTGAGCAGCCGCAGCTTGAGGTTCTCGCGCAGGAAAAATCCCTGTTCGGGAGCGATCAGCATGGCCTCGGGACGGTCGATGCGGGTCACCCGCACCAGCGAGCGCACCTCGTCCCAGACCGTGCCGGCGGCCCGCTGCCACCACGGCGCCTCCGGCGCCGGTGGCGGCGGGTCTGCCGGGGCCGAGGCCGCCATCCGCTTGCCGGCGGCCCTGGCTCCGGACGTCGGAATGGGTGAGGAAGCAGCAGGCGCCGGGGCGGGGGCGGTCACGCCCTGCTGCGACGAGACCAGCGGCAGCTCGTCGATGATGCGCACCGCCTCGTCGAGCCGGATCACCAGCGCCGAGACATCGGCCACGCCGACCGAGCGCACCCGCTCCAGGTCGCGCGCGATGGCGCGGCGCACGCCCTCCAGCCGCGGCTGGTTGACACGCTGCAGCCGCTCGTCGGCGGCACGCAGCGCGGCGACCATCGGCTCGGCGCTGCCGGTCACGACGGCCTGCTGCACCGCCAGCCTCAGGCTGGAATCGATGTCCACCACGAGGTTCTCGTCCCGCGAGCGCGACAGCGACATCATCAGTTCATCGAGCTGGCCGCGCTGCAGCGCCACCTCGGCCAGGCGTGCATCCAGCAGCGCCACCTTGGCGCCCGCGTCGCGCGCGATGTCCTGCGCGTCGCGGGCCAGCGTGCGGGCTTCGTTGGCCTGGTCCTGGCTGTTCTCCTGGCGCTGCACCAGTTGCTGGGCCAGGCTCTGCACCCGCTGGTGCGCCTGGTAGGCCAGCACCAGGCTGGCCCCACAGATCACCAGCAGGCCGGCGCCGGCGGTCCAGATCAGGCCGCGCCCCGAACCGTGGCTCGGTGCGGCGGGCGCAGGCGCAGGCGAAGGACTCTTGGTGATCGGAGGCATGGGGGTGTACACCGGTGCCGGGCTCGGCACGGGCGTGGGCGGTGGTGGCGGCACGGGGGTGTCGCCCGCCGGCGGAGGGAGGGAGGCAGAGGTGTCACTCACGGTGCGAGGCATTGTATAGAGCGCGTGATGCCGGCCGAGACCGCTTCCAGCGAGGGCCGGACCTCAAGGACATGGCCGCAGCCCAGCCGTTCGGCACGGGCTGCGATGCGCGGGTGGGTGGCGAGTGCGCGGCTGCCGCGCCAGTCGGCTCGCAAATCCAGGTCGCGACAGCAGGCCTCCAGATGGTCGACCGCTTCCGAGCTGCTGAAGAACCACAGGTGTCGATCCGGCTGCGCAACGGCCTCGCGCAGCAGGCGCTGCTGGCCCTCGTCCAGGCGCGGCGCCTCGCGGCGGTAGGCCGAGACGAAGTCGACCTCGGCGCCGGCCTGTCTGAGGCGCTCGGCGAGCCAGTCGCGTCCGCCATCGCCGCGCACGATCAACACCCGCACCCCGGACCAGGACCGCTGCTGCAGCTGCAGCCACAAGGACTCGGAATCGAACTGCGCCGCATCCGCGGCCGGCTGCACCCGCCACTGCGCTGCGACGCCGGCGGCCTCCAGAGCCGCGTCGGTCCCCGGCCCCGGCGTCGCCGCCAGCACGCCGGCCGGCCAGGCTGCGCCGTCCGGCCGGGCGGCAAAAAAACCGCTCGGCCGCATTGGGGCTGACGAACACGGCCGCCTGGCAGCTGCCGAGCTGCCGCCAGGCGGCGGCAACGGCGGCCGGATCGGGGGCAGCGGCAATGCCGATCAGCGGCAGCGACTCGGCGTCGAAACCGCGGCCGCGCAACTGCTCGACCCACACACGAGCCTGTGCCTCCGGTCGCGTCACCAGCACTTTCATCGTCACAAGCTGGACAGGATGCGGTCGGCCCCCTGCTCGCGCAGCATCGCGGCCGCCGACCGGCCGAGCGCCTCGGCCGCCTCGGCGCTGTCGATTGCGCCGCCGGCCTGGGCCTGCAGCAGCGGCTGCTCGGGCCGGGCCGGGTCGCCGATCGCGGCGGTCAGCTCCAGGCGCTCGCCGCGCCACTGGCCGTGCGCTGCCAGCGGCACGCTGCAGCTGCCACCCAGCTCGCGCGAGACCGCACGCTCCGCCAGGGTCGCCAGCCAGGTGGGCCGGTGGATCAGGGCGGCGAGCCGCTCGCGCAGCTCGGCCTGCTCGGTGCGGACCTCGATGCCCAGTGCACCCTGGCCGGCGGCCGGGATCATCAGCGACGCATCGAAGACCTGCCGGATGCGCTCGCCCAGGCCAAGGCGCTTGAGGCCGGCGGCCGCGAGCACGATGGCGTCGTACTGCCCCTCGTCGAGCTTGCGCAGCCGGGTGTCGAGGTTGCCGCGCAGCGGCTCGATGCGCAGGTCGGGACGCCGAGAGCGCAGCTGCACCACGCGACGCAGGCTGGAGGTGCCCACCACCGCACCGTGGGGCAGGTCCTCCAGCGACGCATGGCGCGGCGAGACGAACGCATCGCACGGGTCCTCGCGCTCCAGCACAGCGGCCAGTTCGAAGCCGGCCGGCAGCTCCATCGGCACGTCCTTGAGCGAGTGCACCGCGAGGTGGGCACGCCCCTCTTCGAGCGCGACCTCCAGCTCCTTCACAAACAGGCCTTTGCCGCCCACCTTGGACAACGAACGGTCGAGGATCTGGTCGCCGCGCGTGGTCATGCCCAGCAGCTCGACCGTGCGGCCGAAACGCTGCTGCAGCAGGGCCTGCACATGGTGGGCCTGCCACAGGGCCAGGCGGCTCTCGCGGGTGGCAATCACCCAGGGTGCACTTGTAATGCTCGTCATGATGGGCGGATGCTACCCGAGCCGTACCGGCCCGCGACACAGGGGATCACGGTGCTACCATCACGGGTTTGTAATTTAGTTACCAACCCGCCCCTCACCGAGGTAACCCATGCCGCGCGCCGCCCGCCCTGCCGCCCCACCTGCTTCCCAGCCCCCGCGTCGCGCGGTCTCCGCCGCCGTCCGGGCGCGCGATGAGGCCGCCGAGAAGAACCGCCCGCTGGTGGAGGACATCCGTCTGCTCGGCCGCATCCTGGGCGACGTGATCCGTGAGCAGGAAGGCAGCGCGGCCTTCGATCTGATCGAGCGCATCCGCCAGCTCTCGGTGGCCTACCGCCTGAAGCGCGACGCCCAGGCCGGCAAGGCGCTGGACCGGCTGCTGAAGAACCTGAGCGGCGACCAGACCGTCTCGGTGATCCGCGCCTTCAGCTACTTCTCGCACCTCGCCAATATCGCCGAGGATCGCCACCATGTGCGCCGCCGCGAGCACCACGAGGCCCAGGGCCACCTGCAGGAAGGCTCGCTGGCGATGACCCTGGAGCGGCTGGCGCAGAAGGACATCCGCGCCGACGAGGTCGCGCGCACCTTGCAGCACGCCTACATCTCGCCGGTGCTCACCGCGCACCCGACCGAGGTGCAGCGCAAGTCCATCCTCGACGCCGAGCGCGCGGTGGCCGAGCTGATCGACCAGCGCGACGAGTTGCACAGCCAGCGCGAGCGCGACGAGAACGAGGCCCTGCTGCGGGCCCGCGTCACCCAGCTGTGGCAGACGCGCATGCTGCGCTATTCCAAGCTCACCGTCGCCAACGAGATCGAAAACGCGCTGAGCTACTACCACGCCACCTTCCTGCGCCAGATCCCGCGGCTCTACCGCGAGCTGGAGCACTCGCTGCCGGGCTTCGAGATCGCGCCCTTCTTCCGCATGGGCAACTGGATCGGCGGCGACCGTGACGGCAACCCCAACGTCACCGCCGACACCTTGCAGCTGGCCCTGCGTGCCCAGAGCGAAACCGCGCTGCGCTTCTACCTGACCGAGGTGCACGAGCTGGGCGCCGAGCTGTCCATCTCGGCCCTGCTGGTCGAGGTGACACCCGAGATGCAGGCGCTTGCCGAGCGCTCGCCCGACAGGAGCGAGCACCGCCGCGACGAACCCTACCGGCGTGCGCTGATCGGCATCTACTCGCGCCTGGCCGGCACACTGCACGCGCTGACCGGCACCGAGGCCTTGCGGCACGCGGTCGCGCCCTCGGAACCCTACCGGTCGCCCGATGAACTGCTGGCCGACCTGCGCGTGATCGAGGCCTCGCTGAACTCCCACCACGGCGCCGCGCTGGCCGGCACCCGGCTGCGCCCGCTGATGCGTGCGGTCCAGGTGTTCGGCTTCCACCTCGCCACCGTCGATCTGCGCCAGAGCTCGGACAAGCACGAGGCCGTGCTCGCCGAGCTGCTCGCGCTCGCCAAGGTCGAGAAGGCCTACAGCGAGCTCTCGGAAGCGGACAAGCAGGCCCTCTTGCTGCGCCTGCTCGACGACGCCCGTCCGCTGCGCGTGCGCGGCGCCACCTACTCGGAGCTGGCCGAAAGCGAGCTGGCGATCTTCGAGCAGGCCCGCGTCATGCGCGAGCTGTTCGGCCCGGCCTCGATCAAGCACTACATCATCAGCCACACCGAGACGGTCAGCGACCTCCTCGAAGTGCTGCTGCTGCAGAAGGAAGCCGGCTTGATGCGCGGCACGCTGGACGAACACGCGGTGGCCGACCTGATCGTGGTGCCGCTGTTCGAGACCATCGGCGACCTGCGCAATGCCGCGCCCATCATGCGCGACTTCTACGCCCTGCCCGGCATCCTCGAGCTGGTCAAGCGCTCGGGCGCCGAGCAGGACATCATGCTGGGCTACAGCGACAGCAACAAGGACGGCGGTTTTTTCACCAGCAACTGGGAGCTCTACCGCGCCGAGATCGCGCTGGTGGAGCTGTTCGACGCCCTGCGCGCCGAGCACGGCCTGACCCTGCGTCTGTTCCACGGTCGCGGCGGCACCGTCGGGCGCGGCGGCGGCCCGAGCTACCAGGCCATCCTGGCCCAGCCTCCCGGCACCGTGAACGGCCAGATCCGCCTGACCGAGCAGGGCGAGGTGATCGCCTCCAAGTACGCCAACCCCGAGATCGGCCGCCGCAACCTGGAGACCCTGGTCGCCGCGACCCTGGAAGCCACGCTGCTGCACCCGACCAAAAGCGCGCCCAAGGCCTTCCTGCAAGCGGCCCACGAGCTGTCGGACGCCAGCATGTCGGCCTACCGCAAGCTGGTCTACGAGACCCCGGGCTTCACCGACTACTTCTTCGCCGCGACACCCATCCGCGAGATCGCCGAGCTGAACATCGGCTCGCGCCCGGCCTCGCGCAAGGCCAGCCGCGCGATCGAGGACCTGCGGGCCATCCCCTGGGGCTTCTCATGGGGCCAGTGCCGGGTGGCGCTACCCGGATGGTTCGGCTTCGGCTCGGCGGTCGAGGCCTTCCTGGCTGGCGGCGGCACGGAGCGCAAGGAGCGCCTGGCACTGCTGCAGAAGATGCACAAGCAGTGGCCCTTCTTCCGCACCCTGCTCTCCAACATGGACATGGTGCTGGCCAAGAGCGACCTGGGCCTGGCGACCCGGTATGTCGAGCTGGTCGAGGACAAGCGCCTGGGCAAGAAGATCTTCACCGCCATCCAGGCCGAGTGGCAGCGCACCCACGACGCGCTGGAGCAGATCACCGGCGAGAAGCAGCGCCTGGCCTCCAACCCGGCGCTGGCCCGCTCGATCGAGCACCGTTTTCCCTACCTCGACCCGCTCAACCACCTGCAGGTCGAGCTGATGCGCCGCTACCGGCAGCAGAAGGAAAGCGGCGAGGTCAGCGAGCGCGTGCAGCGCGGCATCCACATCTCGATCAACGGCGTGGCGGCGGGCTTGCGAAATACCGGCTGAGCCGGCGCGGGCTTCCGTCCTCGGCCCCGGTCATCGTCAGCAGCCGCCGGGAAGGCCGCTTCAAAGGTCGGCGTCGCGCGCCCGCGCGATCGCCGGTGCCATCGCCAGATGCCGGCGACAGACGGGCTCGACGGCGGCGGCGACCGCCTGGATGACCGGGTCCGGTACGCCGACCTTGCGGGCGTCATCGCCGACCTGGGGCAGTGCGTCGAGCAGGCGAGCCGTGAGCCGGCCCAGTTGCTGCGACACCAGGCGCCGAGGCAGACCGCAAGCCTTCGCGAACGAGGCCCACTCGAACGGCGTGATCTCGCTTTCGCTGAATGCGTCGCCGATGGCCATCGCATAGGTCTCACCCAGCGCGTCGTCGCCCAGCGCTGGCATGCACACGAGGTCATACGCCGGCGCCAGGCGCAGACCGTCCACCGCGCAAAAGAACGACAGGTTCTTTCCATGTGCATCGGTGTTGCCGATCAACACCTGAAACAGCACCCAACGCAGCAGCGCCAGGCGCTCGACCGCCGGCGTCGGGCTCATGCCGGTCAGCGCGAAGAGCTTTGAAAAACTCGCGCCGCCGCGGATGTTCCGGACCTCCGGACGGTCGCCGTAGGGGCGCTCGTATTTCATGCCCACCCCGAGGCCCAGCGCCTGGCAGCCGTCGATCACATGCAAGCGTTGCACTCGCTCGCCGGGGTCGGCCCGGTCGAAACGCTGCACCAGCAGCACCGGCTCGGGGACGTGCACCAAGCGTGTTGCCGCCACCGGCAAGCCCGCCCGCCACGCCAGCTGCATGCAGAAGTATTCGTTGGCCGGCAGATGGGCCAGTTGGGGCCGCGTCGGCGCCGGCTTGAGGATCCACGTCGACGCCAGGTCCGGACCATCGACCAGGAACCAGCGAGCGTCGCGCTCGTAGACCGCGAGCTTGTCCTGGTAGCCGGCAATCGACAGCCGCACCTTGCCGTCCCATACCGAGAACGGGATCTCACTGCGTTGGCGGATCCGCTGCGATAGCTCCTCCCGCGACAGCGGCCGCAGCGTCTCTCCCTCGTCGGCATCGATCTGGATGGCCGGATCGCCCGGGGACTCGACCAAGATGCGCAGCGCGCCCGAGGTTTCCCGGCCAAGCGCGATGACCAGGCCGATCAGGTTGGCCTTGGAGAGGCCGTTGGCCTGGGCTGCGTCGTCCAGGGCCTGGCCTTCGGGCAGCAGGTTTTCGAAGAACTGCCGCACCTCGGTGCTGTGCCACTCGTCGGTCTGCGCCGGATCGCGCACCAGCGGCAGCCGCGGACTGAGCGGAAATCGTCGCGCATCGGCCTTCCACTGCGCCGTGTACTCGAAGCTGAAACGGTTGCTCGCGAGGTCGTGCGACAGGTGCCCGACGAGGTCCCGGTCCATCCACACCTGCAAGCGTGTCATGGCCGGCCCGGCTGCGTCGAGGCCGCTCCCGAGACACCGGCGTTGTCGCTTTCAGCGCTTGCGCCAGTGCCGAGGAGGGCTCTGCGCGCCGGCTCACGTTCGCTGGACGGCACCGCAAAGATCGTCACACCGAGCTCCCGTGCCGCCTTCAATGCCGTCGCCAAGCCCACCGACGCGCGCGCCGTTTCAAGGTCGGAAAGCGTCTGTTTGGCAATGCCCAGCGCGGCCGCCGCGTCGGCCAGTGTCAGGCCGCTCGCCGTCCGCGCAGCGCGGACGGCCACGCCGAACGCGACGGCATCGGAGACGAGAGGGTCAGCCGGTCGGGGCGTAGGGGTGACTCGCCGCATCCATTTATCCTGGGTTTTCAGGAATATAGCAGTGAGGCCCGTTCATTCCTCGAAAACTCCTTGGATTCTCGTATTTTCCAGAACCAGGCGCAGGCGGTGCTCTAAAAACTGGCTATTGCAGGACTTGTGCGGTCACAACTCGCGGCCGGCTCGTTCCGGCCACGGGCTGGGGACCGCCGTGCCCGACTGCACAGGACCGGCTGCTGACCCAGGTAGCGCTCCACCAGGCGCTGGGCGGCGGCGCCGGCGTGGGCTCATTGGATAACCTCCGTGCTACGCACTGCGGTGCGAGCCCCTTCGGGCGGCCGGGCGTGGCTCATGACGCTGTCGCCGCTCAGCCGGCGAGCAGCTCCCCGGCCCACCACTCGTGCAGCCAGCCGGCCAGAATGCCAGGGTCGCCGAGGCTCCCGCAAGACAGCTGCCGCTCGACCTCCCTTGCAATGCTGTGCCCCGGCGTGCCCAGGGCTTTCAAGAACTCGAATTCATCGGGCAGCAGGGTCCTGAAACAGGGCTGCACACCCTGCCGCCACACCACCAGCGAGAGCGGGGCGTCGCGCAACACCGCCTCCGGGACGTCGACATCGTCCGCTATCGCTTTCCAGATGGCGACTGCATTGGTTTGCTGAGAAAGAAAACGCAGGCTGGGGTGCAGCACCGGCCATTGCTCCAGGCAAGCCTGGCTGCCCTCCGTCTCGATCCTCCGCAGGTCCCAGGCTTTGGCGTCCACCTCGTCGAACGCGGTGCGCAAGGCCCACTCGAG
The DNA here is from genome assembly GCF_026153205.1 of Aquabacterium sp. A7-Y. Lineage (GTDB taxonomy): Bacteria > Pseudomonadota > Gammaproteobacteria > Burkholderiales > Burkholderiaceae_C > Caldimonas. The sequence goes on from NZ_JAPFBW010000034.1 coordinate 58,172, forward strand.
CTCAGCCAGCTCGCGCAACACCGGGTGCTCCGGGTGGATCTCCGCCAGCCACTGCGGGAAGCGGTCGCCATAGCGGCCGAGATGCCGGCCCTCGGGCACATGGCCTTCGACGTAACGGTGCGCCAGTGCATTGAAATACTCGCTCCCCACGTAGCGCACGGCCTTGGGATAGTGATCGGCCAGGACCTCGCTCAATCGAGCGCGGTAGCCGCCGTGGTAGATCTCCAGGCCGCGGCGCGCGGGCAAAGGGCCAGGCGTTTCGAAGTCGGGCGGCACGACGGCCGGCAGCATGTCGCTCAGGACCAGGGCGGTCAGCAGTTGCTGGCGCGCGTTCAAGGTCGACCGCACATCAGCGGTCAGAGCCACAGCGGTCGCGGCTTCGGCCTTTGAAACGCAACCCGGGGTGATAGGGCGGGTCTCCTGAAACTCGCGATGCGCGGCCCTTGCGACAGGGACCGCGGCAGCCGCGAGTGAGCGGGCTTGCCCCAGCTCGGCCAGCAGCTCGTTCAGGTCCGGGATGTGGTCGTCGCGCTCGATCATGGTCGCCGTCGGCCCGTACAGCGCACAGGCTTCACCATAGAGCGACCAGACGGCAGGAGACACCGGGTGGTCATGGGTGTCGACGATGAACTCGCCTTCTACGGAGTGGCCCGCCAAGTGGATCTGGCGCACCCGCTCGGGCGGCAGGCCACGCAGGTAGTCGATGGGATCGAAGCCATGATTGACGCTGCTCACGTAAACGTTGTTGACGTCCACCAGCAGCTCACAATCCGCCTCGCGCGCGACATAGGCCAGGAACTCCCACTCGGTGGTGCCGGAGTCGACGTGGCGCAGGTAGCTCGATACGTTCTCCACCACCAGCCGGCGCCCCAGCACCTCCTGCGCTTGTTCGATGTGGGCCACGAGCAGGCGGGCGCACTCTTCGGTGTACGGGACCGGATAGAGGTCGTGCAGCGATTGACCGGTGGGCCCGGTCCAGCACAAATGGTCCGAGATCCACATCGCTTCGATTCGATCGGCCAGGGCCTTCACTTGCTTCAGGTAACTCCGGCTCAGGCCATCGGCGGAGCCGAGCGACATCCCGACACCGTGCAGGGCGATCGGGTAGTCGCGCCGGAAGCCATCGAGCAGCTTCAGCGGCTTGCCGCCGGCGACCAGAAAGTTGTCCGTGATCACCTCGAGCCAGTCCACCGGCTGGGAACTGGCCAGGAAGTCGGCATAGTGGGTGGGTCTCAGCCCGAGGCCGAAGCCGGGCGAAGGTCGCCCGGCAGGGCCGCGGGCGGGCAGGCTATCGTGCATGAGTTTGTCTCTCGACCGGCCAGTGGACGAAAAGCCCCGGTGCGGCAGCACCGGGGAGCTGGACGGCCAGCGATCAGAGGTCGCCGATCGTGCCCTTCTTGTCGAGACAGGCCTTCGCACTCATGGCCTTGAAGCCATGCCCCTTGCAGCCGTTCTGCCCTTTGCAGCCATGCTCGGCCGTCTTGCAGTCGCTGTTGCCCTTGCACTCATGAACGTTGTAGCAGTGCACCGTGTCGCCGGCGGCCACCGCCTTGCCCGACGCTCCCTGGGGCGTCTCGGCTGCACCCGCCGCCGAGGCGAGGGCCAGGGTGCTGGCAGCAAAAAGGAAGGCAGAAGTGGTCTTGAATGACATGTCGGATCTCCGAGCTTGGGTTGAGAAAGAGCCGCGGCTTGAAAGTGGCCGCGGACCTTCGTTGGTCGGAGATGCGTGACGGACCTTACACGCGCCGCGCTATTTTTTTTGGCGTGGCGTGGACGCGGTCGACGCCCCTTGCCGGTACCAGCGACCGAGCAGCGCCCGCTCCTCCTCGGTGATGCCGGTCGCGTTGTTCAGCGGCATCGTGCGCGCAACGACGGCCTGCTGGTACAGCGACTGGGCGTTGCGAGCGACCAGCTCGGGGGTGTGCAGCCCGATGTTTTTGCTCTGCAGCTGGGCGTTATGGCACACCAGGCAGCGCTGCCCCAGCACCGCCTCCACCTGCTCGAAGCGCACCGGCTCGGCGGCGGCCAGCGCAGGAGCCGGCGCCGGGGCGATCCAGACCATCACGCCGACCAGCAGCAGGCAGCCCGCCACCGCGTAGTGCCACGGCGCACGTCGGCCCTGCACCCTGGCCTTGTGCCGGGCGACGAAGGCGTGGCGGATCAGCGCGCCGGCCAGCATCATCAGCACCAGCACCAGCCAGTTGTGCTCGTGCCCATAGGTGAAGCCGTAATGGTTGCTGAGCATCGCGAACAGCACCGGCAAGGTGAAATAGGTGTTGTGCACGCTGCGCTGCTTGCCGCGTCTGCCATGCACCGGATCGACCGGCTGCCCCGCCTTCATCTGCGCGATCACCTTGCGCTGCCCGGGGATGATCCAGAAGAAGACGTTGGCGCTCATTGCCGTGGCCATCATGGCGCCGACGAGCAGGAAGGCGGCCCGACCGGCAAACAGCTCGCAGGCCAGCCAGGACGCCAGCACGACCGCGCCGAACACCAGCGCGCCGACCACCAGGTCGCCCTTGTCGCCCTGCCCGAAGACGCGGCATATCCCGTCGTAGACCACCCAGAACGCGGCCAGGAAGGCCAGCGCCGTGGCCGCCGCAACCGTGGGGGACCAGTCCAGCACGCTCTTGTCGACCAGGAAGGTGCCGGCGTTGAAGAGGTAGAGCACCGTGAAGAGCCCAAAGCCGGTCAGCCAGGTCGAATAGCTCTCCCAGTAGAACCAGTGCAGGTGCTCGGGCAGCTGGGGCGGCGCGACGAGGTATTTCTGCGGGTGGTAGAAGCCGCCGCCGTGCACCGCCCACAGTTCGCCGTCGACGCCCTTGGCCTTCAGGTCGGGCGCGCTCGGCCGCGTCAGGCTGTTGTCGAGGAAGACGAAATAGAAGGACGAGCCGACCCAGGCGATGGCCGTGATCACATGGACCCAGCGCAGCAGCAGGTTGGCCCAATCGAGCAGGTAGGAAGAGAGGTCCATGCCGAGGAGGTGTTGTACGCACGCCGGCCATTGGCGTCCATACAAAAAGTGTATACAGTTTCAGCGGAACCGGCCATCCACGTCTGTTTTTTCATGCCCCCCACCCAGCCCAAGCCGGCCCGCCCCGGCAGCGCCGCCAGGAAGACCTCCCCGTCGCGGCCACGCGCCAGCACCCAGGCCGCCAGCCGGCTCGAGCCGGGCGGCAGCGCGGCGGCGCAGAACATGACGCAGCGCATCGTCGAGTCCATCACCACCGCCATCGTCGAGCGCCGCCTGATGCCGGGCACCAAGCTGGCCGAGCAGAAGATCGCCGACATCTTCAAGGTCTCGCGCACCCTGGTGCGGCAGGCCCTCAACCAGCTGAGCCGCGACCGCCTGGTGACCTTGGAGCCGGCGCGCGGGGCCTTTGTCGCGCAGCCCAGCGTGGCCGAGGCACGCCAGGTCTTCGAGGTGCGCCAGCTGCTGGAGGCCGGCATGATGCGCCGCCTGGTGGCCCAGATCACCCCCGCCCAGGTGGCCGAGCTGCGCGAACACCTCAAGCGCGAGCAGGCCGCGGTGCAGCGCACCGACGTCTCGGGCCGCACCCGGCTGCTGGCCGACTTCCACGTGGTGCTGGCGCGGCTGCTGGGCAACGAGGTGCTGGCGGAGATGCTGCAGGACCTGGTCTCGCGGAGTTCGTTGATCTCGCTGATGTACCAGTCGGCCCATTCGGCCGAGCACTCCTTCGAGGAACACGTCGCCATCGTCGACGCGCTGGAGAAGCGCGACGCGCGCGCGGCGGTGCGCCTGCTCGAAGACCACCTCCAGAACGTCGAACGCAACCTGCGCCTCGACCCCCGCGTGCCCGATCTCGAGGCCGCGCTGCTGCCCCAGGATTGACATGACCCTGCCCTCTCCCAGCCCCACCCCCTACCCCCGCGACCTGATCGGCTACGGCGAGCACCCGCCCCACGCCGCCTGGCCCGGCAAGGCCCGCATCGCGGTGCAGTTCGTGCTCAACTACGAGGAAGGCGGCGAGAACTCGGTGCTGCACGGCGACGCCGGCAGCGAGCAGTTCCTCTCCGAGATGTTCAACCCGGCCGCCTACCCGGCGCGCCACCTCAGCATGGAGTCGATCTACGAATACGGCTCGCGAGCGGGCGTCTGGCGCATCCTCAAGGAGTTCGAGAGACGCGCCCTGCCGCTGACCGTGTTCGGTGTCTCGATGGCCTTGCAACGCCATCCCGAGCTGACCCGCGCCTTCGTCGAGCTGGGCCACGAGATCGCCTGCCACGGCTGGCGCTGGATCCACTACCAGGGCATGGACGAAGCTCAGGAGCGCGAGCACCTGCGCCTCGGTTTGCGGATCATCGAGCAGCTGACCGGCGAGCAGGCACTGGGCTGGTACACCGGCCGCGACAGCCCCAACACGCGCCGGCTGGTGGTCGAGCACGGCGGCTTCGCCTACGACAGTGACTACTACGGCGACGACCTGCCACTGTGGCTGCAGGTGCGCACCGGCGACGGCCGCCTGGTGCCCCATCTGGTGGTGCCTTACACGCTGGACGTCAACGACATGCGCTTCTCGCTGCCCCAGGGTTATGTCCATGGCGAGGACTTCTTCACCTATCTGCGCGACACTTTCGACGTGCTGTACGCCGAGGGCGACGAAGCGCCGAAGATGATGTCGGTCGGCATGCACTGCCGGCTGCTGGGACGGCCGGGCCGTTTCAAGGCGCTGCTGAAGTTCCTCGACCACATCGAGTCGCACGACCGGGTCTGGATCACGCGCCGCATCGACATCGCGCGCCACTGGCAGCAGGTGCACCCCTTCGACCCGGCGACGGCTTTCGTCTGGAGCTGAACGACATGCTGACGCTGGAGCGGCTCAACGCCGCGACCCCTGCCGAGTTCACTGCCTTGCTCGAGGGCATCTACGAACACTCGCCGTGGATCGCAGCCGAAGCCGCGCCCGCGCGGCCGTTCCGGACGCTGGCCCAGCTCAAGCGCGCCCTGGTCGAGGTGGTGCGCGGGGCGGGCCGCGAACGCCAGCTGGCGCTGATCCGGGCCCACCCCGAACTCGCCGGCAAGGCGGCCGTCGCCGGTGAGCTGACCGCCGAGTCCACCGGCGAGCAGGCGCGCGCGGGGCTGACGCACTGCAGCCGGGAGGAATTCGACACCCTGCAGCGCCTCAACACCGATTACACGCTCCGCTTCGGCTGGCCTTTCATCCTCGCGGTGCGTGGGCCGCGCGGCACCGGCTTGAGCCGCCGCCAGATCATCGAGACCTTCGAGCGGCGCCTGGCCGGTCACCCCGACTTCGAGTTCGCCGAGTGCCTGCGCCACATCCACCGCATTGCCGAGATCCGGCTCGACGAGCGTTTCGATGTCGTCCCTGCGCTGGGCAACCAGGTCTGGGACTGGGCCGAGCAACTGGCGGTGCACAGCGACGCCGCCGCGGCCGGGCAGCTCACCGTGACCTACCTGACCCCGGCCCACCGCGCCTGTGCGGCGCAGCTGTCGGCCTGGATGTCCGAGAGCGGCTTTGACGCGGTGCACATCGACGCGGTCGGCAACGTGGTCGGGGTCTACCATGGGGCCGAGCTGACGGCCAAGCGGTTGCTCACCGGCTCGCACTACGACACGGTGCGCAACGGTGGCAAGTACGACGGCCGCCTCGGCATCCTGGTGCCGATGGCCTGCGTGGCCGCGCTGCACCGCGCCGGGCGCCGGCTGCCCTTCGGCATCGAGGTGGTCGCGTTTTCGGAGGAGGAAGGCCAGCGCTACAAGGCCGCCTTCCTGTCGTCCGAGACGCTGATCGGCCAGTTCGACCCGGCCTGGCTGGAGCAGGTCGACGCCGACGGCATCACGATGCTCGAAGCCATGCAGCAGGCCGGCCTGGAGCCGGCCGCCGCTCCGACCCTGGCCCGGCGCCCCGGCGACTACCTCGGTTTCGTCGAGGTGCACATCGAGCAAGGGCCGGTGCTCGACGAGCTGGACCTGCCGCTGGGTGTGGTCAGCTCGATCAACGGCAGCGTGCGGCTGCTCTGCGAGGTCACCGGTGTCGCGAGCCACGCTGGCACCACCCCCATGGACCGGCGCCGCGATGCCGCCGCCGGCGTTGCCGAGCTGCTGCTGTATGTCGAGCGCCGGGCCGCGCAGGACGGCGACTCGGTCGGCACCGTCGGCATGCTGCAGGTGCCCAACGGCTCGATGAATGTGGTGCCCGGCCGCTGCAGCTTCAGCCTGGACCTGCGTGCGCCCACCGATGCCCAGCGCGACCGCCTGGCCGCCGACGTGCTCGCCGAGTTGGCCGCCATCTGCGAGCGGCGCGGCCTGCGCTGGCAGGCCGAGGAAACCATGCGCGCCGCCGCGGCCCCGAGCGACCCGCACTGGCAAGCCCGCTGGGAGCGGGCCGTCGCGGCCTTGGGCCTGCCGGTCTTCACGCTGCCCAGCGGTGCCGGGCACGACGCGATGGTGATGCACCAGGTGATGCCGCAGGCCATGCTGTTCCTGCGCGGCGGCAACGCCGGCATCAGCCACAACCCGCTGGAGACCATCAGCAACGACGACGCGCAGCTCTGCGTGTCGGCCTTTCAGCAGCTGCTGGAGCAGCTGGCCGAGGAGACACGATGAAGGTGCACGAGCGCCTCGACGCCTGGATCGAGGCCCACTTCGATGAACAGCTGCGCTTCCTGCAAGAGGTCGTCCGTGTGCCGACCGACACGCCGCCCGGCAACAACGCGCCGCATGCCGAACGCACGGCCGAGCTGCTGGCCGGCTTCGGCTTCGAGGCCGAGCGCCACCCGGTGCCCGACGCGCAGGTGCAGGCTGCCGGCCTCACCTCGATCACCAACCTGATCGTGCGGCGCTCGTATGGCGAAGGCCGCACCATCGCGCTCAACGCGCACGGCGACGTGGTGCCGCCCGGCGAGGGCTGGACGCACGACCCCTACGGCGGCGAGATCGTCGACGGCCGGCTCTATGGCCGTGCCGCCGCGGTCAGCAAAAGCGACTTCGCGACCTTCACCTTCGCGGTGCGCGCGCTGGAGTCGCTGGGGCTGCCGCTCAAGGGGAAGGTCGAGCTGCACTTCACCTACGACGAGGAGTTTGGTGGCGAGCTGGGTCCGGGCTGGCTGCTCGCGCGCGGGCTGACGCGGCCCGACCTGCTGATTGCCGCGGGCTTCAGCTACGAGATCGTCACGGCGCACAACGGCTGCCTGCAGATGGAGGTCACGGTGCACGGCAAGATGGCGCATGCCGCGATCCCGCACACCGGCGTCGACGCGCTGCAGGGCGCGCTCACCCTGCTCAAGGCGCTCTATGCGCGCAACCAGCACTACCGCACGATCACATCGGCGGTGCGCGGCATCGAGCACCCGTATCTCAACGTGGGTCGCATCGAGGGCGGCACCAACACGAATGTGGTGCCCGGCAAGGTCGTGTTCAAGTTGGACCGCCGCATGATCCCAGAGGAGGATCCGGTCGAGGTCGAGGCCGAGCTCAAGCGTGTCATCGGCGATGCGGCAGCCGGCGTGCCGGGCATCACGGTCGAGATCCGCCGCCTGCTGCTGGCGCACGCGTTGAAGCCGCTGCCGGGCAGCGCAGCGCTGGTGCATGCCCTGAAAAAGCACGCGGAGGCGGTGTTCGGTGAGCCGATCCCGACGATGGGTAGCCCCCTGTACACCGACGTGCGGCTCTACTGCGAGCGCGGCATCCCGGCCGTGATCTATGGGGCCGGGCCGCGCAGCGTGCTGGAGTCGAACGCCAAGCGGGCCGACGAGCACATCGTGCTGGACGATCTCCAAAGGGCCACGCGTGTGATCGCTCGCACATTGCATGAGCTGTTGAGCTGAGAGAGGCGGGGGCGGCTGCCTCGCGTGCATGGAGCTTGGCAATGTAGGCTGACGGCTTTCTGTCGTTGA
>NZ_JAPFBW010000035.1 GCF_026153205.1 Aquabacterium sp. A7-Y
GGTCCACGTGCAGCAGGCCGGGCGCCGTGAGCGCCAGGCGCCACGGGTCCTCGCCCTTGAAGAAGCACTCGGGCTCCGGCTCGTAGCGCAAGGCCGTCGCGCCGCCGTGCGCGGCGAGCAGGGCCGCGGGGATACGGCCGAGCCAGCCGGGCGCGCCGTCGGCGGGGCTGTCCTGGGGCGCGGCGGCGCCAGCTCCGGGCGCCTGCTCGGCCGCGGCCTGGGGGGCGGCATGCTGCGCCTGCGGCAGCAGCGCGCGCAGCGCGGCCGCGAGCGCGTCGGAGCGGCCGTCGGCCGCCTCCAGGCGCTGGTCGCGCTCGATGCGGTCGATCAGCTCGCTGCTGTAGTCCATCGCGTCGAGCAGGGCGTCGGCCAGCTCGGGGCCGTAGGTCAGCTGACCGTGGCGCACGCGGTCGAGCAGGTCCTCGCCGGCATGCACCACCCGCTCCAGCGCCTGGAACTCGAACAGGCCGCAGTTGCCCTTGAGCGTGTGGACCAGGCGGAACAGGTCGTTGAGCAGGGCGCTGTCGGTCGGGTCGCGCTCGACCTCCAGCAGGCGCTCGCCGATCGCCTCCAGGCACTCGCGCGCCTCGGTGACGAACTGGTCCAGCAGTTCGGCGGTGTTCATCGTTGCACTCCTCGGGCGGCGGCGCGCGCGATCTCGGGCGTGCCGAGCAGCAGGGCGGCGGTCAGCACCAGCGCACCGGGGCGCGCGGGCTTGACCAGGTAGGCGTTGGCGCCGGCGTCCAGCGCGGCGCTGGCGTCGTGCGCCTGGGCCTCGGTGGAGACCATCACGACCGGCACCTGGTGCACCAGCGGCAGGCGGCGCAGCTCGCGCACGAAACCGTAGCCGTCGAGCTTGGGCATGTTGACGTCGACCACGTAGAGGTCGAACGCCGGCTCATGGGGCTCGGCATGCAGCCGCTCCAGCGCCTCGATGCCGTTGCTCGCCTCTTCGGTGTGCCAGCCGGCGTCGCCGAGCAGCTTGCGGTGGTAGAGCCGCACCGTGGCGGCGTCGTCGATGACGAGGATGCGGTTCATGACAGCGGCTTCTGGTGCACCATCGCCTCCGGGAAGCGGCGCACGGTAAAGAGGGACGAGATGCGGCTCATCGACTCGGAATGGCCGAGGCAGATGAAGCCGCCGGGGGTCATCGCGTCGTACATCGCCTCGGCGGCGACGCGGCGTGACAGGTCGTCGAAATAGATCAGCAGGTTGCGGCAGAAGATCACGTCGATGTCGCGGAAGCGCCGCGTGTCGGCCGGCTCGCTCAGGTTGACGCGGCTGAACTCGACCGACTCGACCAGCTCGCGCGAGATGCGCCACTGGCCGTCCGGCTGCGCCGTGAAGTACTTCTCCAGGTAGGCCGGGGGCAGCTGGGCCACCGAGCGCTGCGTGTAGACGCCGCGCCGGGCCGCGGCCAGCACGTCCGTGTCGATGTCCGACGACAGGATCTCGACGTCCCAGTTCCTCAGGCCGGCCCAGCGCTCCAGCAGGTAGATCGCGATCGAGTAGGGCTCCTCGCCGGTCGACGAAGGCACCGACCAGATGCGGATGCGCTCGCCGGGGCGCTTGCGCGACGCGACCTCGTCCATCAGGTGGCGCACCAGGCAGTCGAACTGGTAGGACTCGCGGAAGAAGTAGGTCTCGTTGACCGTCATCGCGTTGACGAGCTGCTGCAGCTCGCGCCCCGACGCCTCGAAGCGCAACGAGATGAAGTACTCGCGGAAGCTCTCGGCGCCGGTCGCCTCGATGCGCTCGATCAGGCGCTTGTCGACGAAGTAGCGCTTGTTCGGCTCGAAGTGGATGCCGGTCTTGCGGTAGAAGAACTCGGCGAACTTCGCGAAGTCCGCGTCCGTGATGGTCGGCTTGGCCGCGTCGGCGGCCGCGCTGGCGAGGGCGGGTTTCATGCGGCCTCGATGCGCGCCTGCGCGAGGTCGGCCGCGAAGCCGATGAAGGGGTCGTCGGCGAAGCGCCCGCGCGCGGCGGCCAGCGCGCCGAGCGCGGCCGGCGTGCCGACCTCGGCCAGCACCTCCAGCGCGGCGGCGACGACGTTCACCGCGTGCTCATCGCGCAGCACCCGGTCCAGCCACTGCGGCACGCCCGCATGCGGCAGCTCGCCGAGCAGGTTGACCGCGAAGATGCGCACGTCGTCGTCCGCGTCGGCCAGCAGCGCGTCGAGGTGGGGGCCGACCGCGTCCGGCAGGCGCGCCAGCACCTCGATGGCGCCGTTGCGCAACGCCGCCTCCTCACTGCGCAGCAGCGGCAGCAGCGCGGCCACCGCGGCGCCGCCGCCGGTGCGGGCGAGGCTGGTGAACAGCACGCTGCGCACGCTCGGGTCGGCTTCCTCGGAGAGGCGCGCGCCGAGGGCCGGCGCCGCCTCGGCGCGGCCGGCCAGGTCGCGCGCCGCGCCACGGCGGTCTGCCGCGTCGGCGGCGTGCAGCCGGGCCAGCAGGGCCGGCAGGGCCGCGGCGTCGTCGGCCGGGCGGGCCGGCTCGACGGCATGCAGCGCGCGTTGTGCGGAAGGGGCTTTGGTCAGGGCCATGGAAGACTCGCGGGGATCTGGAAACGGGTCACTGCACCCAGTGGCGCAACTGGTTGGCGATGGCGCCGGCCGGCAGCACCAGCGAGGCGCCGCCGCGCTCGATCAGCTCCTGCGGCATGCCGAACACCACCGCGGTTTCGGCCGACTCGGCGATGGTGCGGCCGCCGGCCTGGCGCAGCCGCGTCATCGCTGCGGCACCGTCGTAGCCCATGCCGGTCAGCATCACGCCGACCAGCCGCTGCGGCGGCAGCACCTTCATCGCGCTGTCGACCAGCACGTCCACCGACGGGTGCCACGGCATGCCGGCCTGCTCGGGGCGCGGCACCGCGTAGGGGCGGCCGCCGCGGTCGCTCAGCGCCAGGTCGGTGCCGGCGCGGCCGATGTAGACACGGCCCGGCTCCAGCGCTACCGGCGCCTGCACCTCGCTGACCTGCAGCGCGCACAGCCCGTCCATGCGGCGCGCGAAGGCGTCGGTGAAGTTGAGCGGCATGTGCTGGGCGATCAGCACCGGCCACGGGAAGTCGGCCGGCAGCCGGGGCAGGATGTCCTCCAGCGTGCGCGGGCCGCCGGTGGACACACCGATCAGCACCGCGCCCATCGCCGCGGTGGCGCCGGCGGCCGCCCGCGCGGCCGCCGGCGCGGCGGCCGTGCGCAACGGCGCCGCGGGCGGCTTGGCGGTGGGCCGGGCCTGCAAGGCCGGGCGACCCGCCGCGGTGCCGGCACGGCCGGCGGGGGCCACCCGGGCACGCGCGGCGGCCGCCACCTTCTCCAGCAGCATCGCCTTGATGTCGTCGACCTTGAGCGTGATGGTGCCGCCCGGCTTGGCGATGAAGTCCACCGCGCCGAGCGCGAGTGCCTCGAAGGTCGCGAGCGCGCCCTTCTCGGTCAGCGAGGACACCATCACCACCGGCGTGGGGCGCGCCGCCATCATCAGCGAGAGGGCGGTCAGGCCGTCCATCTCGGGCATGTTGATGTCCAGCGTCACGACGTCGGGCTGGACCGCCAGCAGCTGCTCCACGCCTTCCGCGCCGTGGCGGGCGGTGTGGACCTGGTAGCCGGCTTCGCTCAGCACGCCGCCGATCAGCTTGCGCATCAGGGCAGAGTCATCGACGACAAGCACCTTTTTCATGCCGCGGTCCTCCCCTCCCTCAGGCGGCCAGCGGCAGGGCCGCGGACTGGTTGCCCAGCAGGCGGGACACCAGGCCGGCCTCGCCGCCCTGCAGCAGGTGCTCGGGCTCGATGAGCATGACCAGGCGCTTGCCGCCGTCGAGGTTGGCGACGCGGCCGATCAGCCGGCTCTGCTCGTCCGACAGGCGCGGTGCCGGGGCGATGTGGCCGCGCGGGATGCGCAGCACCTCGGCCACCGAGTCGACGATGAAGCCGGTGCGCATGCCGCCCAGCAGGTAGACCATGATGCGCTGGCCCTCGTTGCGCGGGATGGAGGACATGCCGAGGCGGCTACGCTGGTCGATCACCGGCAGCACCGTGCCGCGCAGGTTGATGACGCCTTCGACGAAGTCGGGCGTCTTCGGCACGCGCGTCAGCGTCTCGGGCACGCGCACGATCTCCTGCACGCTCATGATGGGCACGCCGAACTCCTCGGCGCCGAGGCGGAAGATCACGACCTGGGTGTCGTCGTCGCCGCTGTCGCGGGTGGTGTCGGTGGTCTGCATGTCGGGCGAGGCGGTGGGGGCGTCGTCGTCGTTGGCGGCGCCGACGGCCTGCAGCGCGTCGTGCATGCCGGGCAGGCGCAGCAGGGCGCCGGTGTCGACGATGGAGACGAGGCGGCGGCCTTCGTCGAGTCGGCAGATCGAGGAGAACTCCTGCAGCTGCTGGTCGGCGGCGAGCACGCCGGGCATGGGTTCGGTCTGCGACCGGGGCACGCTCATCACTTCCTTGACGGCATCGGTCACCAGGCCGACATGGGCGCCGCCGGGCAGGGTCGTCACGAGGATGCGCTGCAGCGTGTCGTCGCCGGCAGTCGGCAGGCCAAACAGCGCGCGCAGGCTCACCAGCGGCAGCAGTCGCTGGCGCAGCGACATCACGCCGACCACGTGGTGGGCGGTGTTGGGCAGCACGCTCAGCCGCTCCGGCATCTGGACGATCTCCTGCACCTCGGCGATGTCGAGCGCGTACTCCTGCTCGGCGACCGAGAAGGACACCAGGCGCAGCTCGTCGCTGGTGCGCTCGGCCTCCGCGGCCTGCAGGTGCGCCGCGCCGGCGCCGTCGTTCGCATCGATGCCGCCGCTGCGCGAGCTGCCGAGCGCGGCGAACTGGCCGTCCACCAGCTGCTCGAAATCGACGATCAGCAGCATCTCGGTGCCGCCGCCGGGCTGCGGCCGCTTGATCACGCCGCGCAGGTAGTCGGCGCTGACGATGGTCTGGATGCTGGACGCGCTCTCGATCTCGGAGGGGTCCACGTTCACGACGCTCGCGACGCGGTCGACCACGAAGCCGAGCGGCTGGCCGAGGTTGATCACGACCGCGCGGGTGGCGTCGTCCTGCGGGCGCTCGGGGCAGCCGAACAGCCGGCGCAGGTTCATGATGGGCAGCACGCGGCCGCGCAGGTTGGCCAGGCCGTCCAGCGCTGCCGGTGCGAGCGGCAGGCGGGCGACCTCGGGCACGCGGATGATCTCCTGCACCGGGCCCATCGGCACCGCAAACATCTCGTCCGCGACCGAGAAGGTCACAAACTGGCGGTTGCCCGCCTCGGCCGCGGCGTCTTCACGCGCGGCCGGCTTGTCGGATGTGCTCATCGCACACCTCCTTCAATCTGGGGAGTGGGGATCAGGCGCTTTGCAGTTCGTCGGCGAGCGAGGCGATCTCCTCGATCGCGGCGGCCAGTTCCTCGGCGCCCTGCGACTGCTGCCGGGCGGCGCTGGCGGCCTGCTCGGCGGCCTTCTCGGCCTCGCTGGCAGCGGTCGAGACCTGCTGCACGCCGACCTTGACCTGGGTCACGGCGGCGGCGATCTCCTGGGCGGCCGCAACGGCCTCCTGGTTGCCCTTCTCGATGGTCTGGACGTCGTTTTCGATCTTGACCAGCGCTGTGGTGATGGTCTTGGCCTTCTCGACCTCGCCGAGCGCGGCGGTGACGATCTCGTGCAGGTCACGGCCGACCAGGCCGATCTGGTCCTGGATCGCCTTGACCATGTCCTTGATGCGGTCCGCGTTCTCGGCGGAGTCGTGCGCCAGGTTGCGGATGTCGGTCGCGACCACGACGAAGCCCTTGCCGTACTCGCCGGCACGCGCGGCCTCGATGCTGCCGTTGACCGCCAGCATGTTGGTCTGGATCGAGACCTGCGTGATCGCATCGACGATCTTGTCGATCTTGCGCGAGACCAGCTCCAGCTCCTTGACCTGCTGGATGCTGGTCTGCGTGGCGGCCACGCTGCTGGAGACGCCGGTGATCAGGTTGTCGATGTTCTGCTTGTTCTCGACCATCAGCGTGCGGATCGCGCGGGAGCGTTCACCGGCCTGCGTGGCGCGGCTCTCGGCGAGCTGCGCGCCCTTCTCGATCTGGGCCACCGCGGCGGCCGACTCGGCCGTTGCGGCCGCCTGGGTCTGGGCGCCCTTGCGGATCTGCTCCAGCGCCACCATGATTTGGCTGGCCGAGCGGTTGATCTCCTGCACGGCGGAGGACAGTTCCTCGGCGGAGCTCGCGACTTCCTCGGCGCTCTTGGCGATGTCGGTCGAGTTCTTCAGCTCGTCGGCGATCTCCGACAGGCCTTGCGCGGTCTGCTCGCAGATGCCGAGCGCCTGGGTCTGCTCGCCCACGGTCTTGTTGGCTTCCTCGCAAGCGGAGGACTGCTCGGTGGCGGCCGCGGCGATCTGCTCGGCGCCCTTGAGCGCCTGCTGCGCGGCGATGTTGCTCTGGCCGGCGGCGGTGGCGATCTCGGCGGCGCCGCTGGAGATGTCGGCCGCATCGGTGCGGATCTGCTCCAGCTGGCGCAGGATCACGCCGCTCTTGTCGACCTCGCCCTTGACGGTCTCGGCCGACAGGTTGATGCCCTCGGCGATGAGCTTGACCTCGCCCTGGATCTGGCCGACCAGTTCCTGGATCTGCTTGGCGCTCTTCTCCGACGTTTCGGCCAGCGTGCGCACCTCGTCGGCGACCACTGCGAAGCCCTTGCCATGCTGGCCGGCGCGCGCCGCCTCGATGGCGGCGTTCAGCGCGAGCAGGTTGGTCTGGTCGGCGATGCGGGCGACCGCCTTGACAATGTCGCTGATGTTGGCGGCCTGACGCTCCAGCTCGGTCATCATCTTGACCGAGGCGGCCTGGCGGTCCGCCGCCGTCGCGACATTGCCGACGGTGGCTTGCACCTCGCCGTTGACTTGCGCGGCGAGCGTCTGCATCGCTTCGGCGGTGCCCTGCGCCGTCGTCACGGCGGCGATCTGGCGGGTGATGGCGCCCGAGACCTGCGTGATCGCGGCCAGCGACTCCTGCGCTGCGCCGGAAGCCTCTTCGGCGCCGGTGGCGATCTGCTGCGCGGCGCGCTTCAGCTGCTCGGCGGCCGAGGCGGCTTCGTTGATGCCGGACGACAGCTGGCTGGACGCCGCGGCCACGCGCTCGGCGGCCTGCTGCTGCTTGGCCAGCGTGCGGGCGCGCTTGCGTTGCTGGTCGGCGTCGCGGGCGACGCTGCGGGGCAGGGCGCCGGCAACGGCATGGAGGGCGGGAGAGGACTCCGTGGTGGCCGGGGCCTTGCGAACGAGGGACATCGTGAAACTTTCGACAGTGGAAGGAGGAGGCTGCGTCCCGGGGAGCGGGCAGCGCAGCGGGATAGCCTGCTTTTCGGCGCCGGCCGGGCCGGCCGCATCGGATTCCGCCTGAAGTGCCATGCTCCGATGGCTGAGGGGCCGGCACGCCGTTGTTTGATGCAGCGCAAGGCGCGCGCCCGGCGCGGCCCTGCAGGCCGCACCGGTGCTGGGACCGCCGTCTCCGGGGCCCTCGGGAAAAACCTGAGGCGCCTCAGGTCTGGTCGGGCGAAATCAGTCCCTGCCGCAACGCGTAGAGCACCAGGCGGGGCAGGTCGCGGATGTTGAGCCGCTCCATGATCTGCGCGCGATGGGTCTCCACGGTCTTCACGCTCAGCCCCAGGTCGTAGGCGATTTCCTTCATGCCTTTGCCCGAAGCGAGCAGGGTCAGGATTTCGATCTGTCGTGGCGTGAGCGGCGAGGCGCCCGGCGGCAGGGGCGCCGGCCGGGTGTCGGCAGCGTGGGAGAGGGCATGTTCGACCACCGTGCCCGAGACGGCGGGGCTCAGGTAGCGCTGGCCGCTGGTGACGGCGTCGAGCGCGAGTTGCAGCTCGACGGCGGCGGAGTCCTTCAGCAGGTAGCCGTCGGCGCCCAGGCGCAGCGCCTGCATCACGAAGTCGGCGCTGTCATACATCGAGACGATCAGCAGCCGGGTGCCGGCGCTGGCCTGCTTGATGCGTGGCAGGGCATCCAGGCCGGTCAGCCGCGGCATCGTGATGTCGAGCAGCAGGACATCCGGCTGCAGCCGCAGCACCAGGGCGATGGCCTCTTCGCCGTCCTGCGCCTCGCCGAGCACCTGGTAGTCGCCAAAGTCCTCGATCAGCGAGCGCAGGCCGGCTCGCACCAGCTGGTGGTCGTCGGCCAGCACAACCGTCTTCCGGCCGGGTGTCATGATGTCTTCCACGGTAAGGTCGCTTCAATCCGGGTGCCCGAGCCCGGGCGGCTGTCGATCGAGAGTCCGCCACCGAGCAGGCGGGCGCGCTCCTCCATGCCGAGCAGCCCGAGCGTCGGCCGCTGGGGACCACGCGGGCGCAGGAAACCGATGCCGTCGTCCTCCACGTCGACCATCAGCGCTTCCGCGTCTTCGTGCAGGCGCACGTCGATGCGCGTGGCCTGCGCATGGCGCAAGGCGTTCGAGAGCGCCTCCTGCACGATGCGGTACGCGGCGATGGCGACGTCCGGGTGCACCGGGTGGGTGAGGGGGGAGGTGATGAAACGGATGTTCGCGCCATGCAGCCGGCGCAGCTCGTTGAGGTGCCAGCGCAGCGCCGCTTCCAGCCCCAGCGTCTCCAGCTGGGGCGGGTGCAGCAGCAGCGACAGGCTGCGCACCCGGCCGAGCGTGCTCTCGGTCATGCTGGCGGCGCTCTCGATCAGCCCGAGCAACTCAGAGCCTTGCACCCGGCGCTGCAGCTTGGCGAACTGCACGCGGATGGCGCTGAGGCTCTGGCCGATCTCGTCATGCAGCTCGCGCGCGATGGAGCGGCGCTCGCGCTCCTGCACTTCGATCAGGCTGCTGGAGAGCGCCGCGAGCTCGGCACGCGCCTGCTCCGCCTCGCGTTGCGCAAGCAGCACCTCGTCCAGGTTGCGGACGATCTGCAGCACCGCGGGGCGGTCGTCCACGTGCACCAGGCTGATGCCCAGCAGCGCCTCGAACCGGCTGCCGTCGAGGCGCTGCATGACCCGCGGCATGAAACGCAGGTCGCGCGCGCCGCCCTTGAGCACGCTGTCCACGCGCTGCTCGACCTCGGCGCGGTATTCCGGCACGAACCGCTCGAGCAGCGGGGACCCCCGCAAGGCGCCGGTGCCCCCGGGGTCGAGCAGGTCCTGCGCGACCCGGTTCGCGTAGAGGATGCGCCGGTCGCGGCTGATCAGCACTGCCTCGGGCAGCAGGGTGACCACGTTCTCGAGTTCGCGCGCGCTGCGTTGCGCCGCCGCGGCCGCCTGCCGCGCCTTGGACGCGGAGACCCGCAGCCGGCGCTCCAGGCCCCTCACCAGGAGGTAGAGCAGCAGCGCCGTGACGCAGACGAAACCGATGCCCTTGACCGTCTGCAGCTCCTCGCACAGGGCGGCATCGGTGCAGGGCGCGATCCAGTGGTCCGACACGGTGATCCAGGCGATGCTGAGGACCGCGTAGGCCAGGCTGATGTAGAACGGCGACAGCAGGCGCACGCCGCGCCGGGCCCGCACCTGCGGCGTTGCGCCCGGAGGCCAGGGATCGAGCGGATGGTCCTGGTGTTGCACCCCAGTACCACTTTAAAGGTCTGTGTCCGCCGGCGCGGCCCGGAACAGGTCGACATCGCCGAGCAGGTCCCGCGCCAGCGCCTCCAGCGGCGGAAGCATGGGGGGGTGGGCGCCGCTCGCCAGCCGTGCCAGCGTGTCCGCCAGGCGGTCGCCCGAGCAGAACAGCAGCCCGATCACGCCCAGCTCGGCGTTCCTGGCGGTGGCGACCTTCAGGATGCGGCGCGGTTCCGGCCCGCGCGGGTCGACGCTGCTGCGGCTGATGTAGAAGGGACGGTAGACGGGGGCCATGGAAGGGCGCGCAGGCTGCACTACCGGGCAGCAACTGGCACGCCCGCGGCGCGGCCGCGGTCCCTCACCAGTTTCTGCCGCAGCGCCTCTTCACGATTGCGCCGTTGCGTAAGGTCGCGCGCACCTTGGAGAAACCCACCAGTTGCCCGGAGGCGGCTCGCATGGGAGTGATGACGACGTTCGCCCAGAAGAGCGACCCATCCTTGTGGACGCGCCACCCTTCGTCCTCGAAGGAGCTTACGCGCGCGGCGACTTCCAGCTCGCGATTCGGGAACCCCCAAACACCCGGTTCAGGCGGATAGAACTCGAAAAAGTGACGACCGATGATCTCGTCGGCACGATACCCCTTGCCCTTAATGCGCTCGGCGCCGGTGTTCCACCTCAGGACATGGCCGCATGGGTCCAGCATGAAGACTGCGTAGTCGCGCACGCTCTCGACCAGCTGTCGAAAACGACCCTCGCCTGGCTCGAGCAGTTTGGCGCTCGGATCCGAGCGCCGCTTTTCGCCGTCCATTTCCGTCCTTTGTCAGCAGACAGCAGCGCGGTGGAGCGTTGCGGCAATCGGCGCGCCGGCCGGACATTGGCTCCGCTAGCCGCAGCAGCCATTGGCCGTGCAGCGTTGGCCGGGCAGGCACCGTGGTTGCCGCAGCGCTTGACCCCGACCCAGGGCCCCGATTGGCGTTTGTTTCGGTAAAACTGACATGGCACAGAGAAGCGATACAGCCGCTGGGGACATTCGGACAAAAGATCGGGCTTCGCGTCAGCGCGCTTCGTACGCTTGCCGCCATCGAAAGGAGCGGGCCTGAAAGTCAATCCGGCGGCGACCGTCGACGAAGCGCCAGGTTTTCGCCGCATGTTCCGCGCGGTCCGCCTCATGCTCGGCGTCTTCTTCCCCATCGGAAACCTTCAAGGGCGATGAGCCGTCGGCTGGTGCTGGGGGTAGCGTCGGGCGACCGGCCAGTGGAGTTCCCGGCATTTGCCATCGACATCGAACGGCGGGCAGTCCTGTTCCGCGATTCCTTCGAGGTGATCCACCACGTGCTCGAGCGAGAGTATCCGACCCTGCGAGCCACGGGCGGCAACCACGTCATCGCCGACCTCAAGTACGGCTCGCGCCGGCGTCCGAGGTGCTCGACCAGATCGGCAGCGAGGTGCTGCCGCCGCTGGCCGACGTGCAGGTCGACGATACGCTCGCGCCGCAGTCATGAGGCCGGCCCCGCAGGAGAACACCGATGAAGCGCATCTTCCTCTTCCTCGCCACCAAGGTCGCCGTGATACCGGTGCTGTCGGTCACGCTGCGGCTGACCGCAGGTTTGCGTCGCAGAGCGCGCTGTTGAAGAACGCCCGGTGTTGCACGGTGCGGCGCCGAGGCGCACGCTGAGAGCCGACACGCATCATCGACGCCTGGGCCGCCCGCGCAGGGCGGCCCAGGCACTCCCGCCGAAAACACACCCATGGCCACAGTGTGCAGACATCTCGACCAGATCGTCGTGACGACCACCGACACGGGGGTCTGCGAGGACTGCGTGAAGCTCGGCGACGACTGGGTGCACCTGCGCCTGTGCATGAGCTGCGGCCACGTCGGCTGCTGCGACTCGTCGAAGAACCGCCACGCCAGGCGGCACTTCCAGCACACCGGACACCCGCTCGTGCGCTCGATCTGGTGCTACGCCGACGAGGTCATGCCGGGCGAGCTGGCGGAGTGATGCCGGGCGAGCTGGCGGAGTGATGCCGGACGGCGCGCCAGCGGTCGGGATCATGTCCCGCCCCTCGTTCGAGACATGAAGTGCAAGCGTCGGGAAGAAGCCGGCGCCTGCGCTTCCTATGTTTGTTGGGATCGGTTTGCGAAGGAGAGACGCATGAGCGATTTGATCGTGGTGAGCTTCAGCAGCGAAGACACGGCCGACCAGGCGCTGAACAAGCTGCAGGCGCTGCAGAAGGAATACATCGTCGAGCTGGAAGACGCGGTGGTCGCAGTGCGCGACAAGAGCGGAAAGGTGCACCTGAAGCAGGCCGTCAACCTGGCGGCGACTGGCGCCCTGGGCGGCGCCACCTGGGGCATGCTGATGGGCACGCTGGTGGGCCTGCTCTTCCTCAACCCCCTGGCGGGGATGGCGACCGGCTTGGCGGTCGGCGCCGGCGCCGGTGCCTTGTCGGGCGCCCTGGCCGACTACGGCATCAACGACGACTTCATCGAGAACACGGCCAAGGAGTTCCAGCCGGGAACGTCGGCGCTGTTCATCCTGGCCCGCCGCATGAACTTCGACAAGGCGCTGCCCGAGCTGAAGAAGCTCGGCGGCAAGGTGCTGAAGACCTCGCTGACGAACCACGACGAAGAGCGCCTGAAGCACGCGCTGGAGGACCTGGTCGCTGCGCCGGCGTGACGGCGACGGGGATCGAGCGATGCTGGGCTATTGCACCATCCTGGTCCACCTGGAATTGAATTGACCCGGTCGGGAGCCACACCATGCCAGCCGTCATCCAGGCCTCGCAGCGGGACTTCGCTTCGACACTCTCGGCGCGGCAAGAGCCCGTGCTCGTCGACTTCTCGGCGTCCTGGTGCGGCCCGTGCAAGGCCCTGGCCCCCGCCCTGGAGGCCTTTGCCGAGCGTCGCCGCAACCAGCTCGCCGTCGTGAAGCTCGATATCGACGAGGCGCCGGACGTCGCTGCCCAGTATTCGATCCGCTCCGTGCCGACGCTGATGCTGTTCAAGGACGGCAAGCCGCTGGCGATGCAGGCGGGAATGATGAGCGAAGCGCAGCTGGACCGGTTCGTCGAGAAGTACCTGCCGGGACGCGGGGTCGGGCAGCAGGATCCGACGAGGCCTCAGATCGACCTCGACTGGTAAGACGCGAGATGGACACTCCGCTCTTCCGCACCCGCAACGACCTGCCGCACCCCGTGCGGCTGCGCGCCTGCCGGCGGCTCAACCAGCTGCTCGCCGACTGCATCGACCTGCAGACGCAGTGCAAGCAGGCGCACTGGAACGTGAAGGGCGCCGACTTCATCGCCCTGCACAAGCTGTTCGACGACATCAACGACGCCGTCGAGGACGATGTCGACCTGCTGGCCGAACGTGTGGTGCAACTCGGCGGCGTTGCCGAGGGCACGCTGCGCGGGGCGGCCCAGCGCTCCACGCTGGACTTGTATCCGTTGTCCATCAGCGATGCCGCTCAGCACATCGATGCCCTGGCCGGCGCGCTGGCTGCATTCGGCCGCAGCTCGCGCCGCGGCATCGACGAGATGGACGGACTGAACGATGCGGCAAGCGCCGACATCCTCACGCAGATCGTCCGTGGCATCGACCAATGGCTGTGGTTCGTCGAGGCCCACGTGCCGCCGCAGCCCGCGACGCCGCCTGCGAGCGAGGAGCCGGAACTGGCCTACGAGCCGGACATCCCGCCCGAGCGCTCGCCGGCAGCGTAAGCAGCGGCCGGCTGCGGCCGGTCATCGGCGCCCAGTTCGCGTTGGACGGCGTCGCCCGCGCGCATGCGCTGAGCGTGTCGGGTCATGCCCGCGCGAAGATCGTGCTGTACATCGGACGGCCATGAGGCAGGACCGGCCTTCGTTCACGGGACATCGCGGGCAATCCTGCGGCCGACTCCTAGGCCACCCACACGGTCTTGATGTTGACGAACTCCCTGATGCCCCAGTCGGACATCTCGCGCCCGTACCCCGAAGCCTTGATGCCGCCGAAAGGCAGACGCGGGTCCTCGTGGACCACGGCGTTCACCCACGCCATGCCGCAGTCCAGCAGCTCGGCCGCGATGTGCTCGCCGCGCTGCCGGTCGCGCGTGAGCACGCAGGCGCCGAGGCCATAGACCGAGTCGTTAGCCGCCGCGATCGCCGCGTCTTCGTCCTTCACCGGCACGATCGCGCCGACCGGGCCGAACAGCTCCTCGTCGAACGCCGGCATGCCGCGGTGGACATCGGTCAGCACGGTGCACGGATAGAACCATCCCGGGCCGTCGGGAACCCGGCCGCCGAGCAGCAGGCGCGCGCCGGCGGCGACGCTCGCCTGCACCTGCCGGTGCAGGTGTCGCGCAGGTCGGCGCGTGCCAGCGGCCCGACCTCGGTCTCGTCGCTCAGCAGATCGCCCACGCGCGCCGCCGCCATCAGCTCCAGGAAGCGCCGCTCGAAGGGCTGCCGCACGGCGTCCACGACGATCATCCGCTTGGCCGCGATGCAGCTCTGGCCAGAGTTCATCAGGCGGCCCCGCACGCACACCTGCGCGGCGAGCTCGAGGTCGGCATCGGCCAGCACGAGGTACGGGTCGCTGCCGCCGAGCTCCAGCACGCACTTCTTCAGCTTGTCGCCGGCCGCGCGGGCGACCGCCGCGCCGGCGGGACCGCTGCCCGTCAGGCTCACGCCGCGCACGAGCGGATGGGCAATCAGCGCCTCGACCTCCTTGCTCGCCACCAGCAGCACGCGCAGCAGGTCGGGCGCAATCCCGGCGCGGTGGAACAGATCCTCGATGGCCAGCGCGCTGGCGGGACGTTGGAAGCATGCTTGACGACGACGGCATTGCCGGCCATCAACGCCGGCACGGCCATGCGGAATACCTGGTGGTACGGCCAGTTCCACGGCTGCACGCCGACGATGACGCCCAGCGGCTGGAAGACGATGCAGCTGCGCGTCGCCTCGGTCGGGATGAGCTCGCTGGCCAGCGCCCGCGCAGCATGGTCGGCGAAGTGCTCGCAGATCTGCGCGCAGGCGCGCACTTCCTCGACCCCGCCGCGGACCGGCTTGCCCATGTCCTCGGCCATATGCCGCGCATGGTCGCGCTCTTCGTGCCGCAGCAGCTCGGCGGCACAGCTTTGCGAAGCTTGCGGTGGTTGGCAACGCGCGAGGTTGACGATGCCCGCGTGCTTGAGCGGACTGCGCCGGCTGTCGATACTGGAGCCATGAAGCAAGTTGCCTTCCCCGGCGGACAACGTGTACCCGCGCTCGGCCAGGGCACCTGGCACATGGGCGAGGACCAGGACCGGCACGACGAGGAGGTCGCGGCCATCCGCCTCGGCATCGACCTCGGCCTCACGCTGATCGACACCGCCGAGATGTACGGCGAAGGGCGCGCCGAAATGCTCGTGGGCGAAGCGATCCGGGGGCAGCGCGACAAGGTGTTCATCGTCACCAAGGTCTACCCGCACCACGCCTCGCGCGTCGAGATGCACCGCGCCTGCAACAACAGCCTGCAACGGCTGCAAGTCGACACCATCGACCTGTACCTGCTGCACTGGCCGGGCGAGGTTCCGACCGACGAAACCGTGCAGGCGTTCGAGGCACTGCAACACGAGGGCAAGATCCGCCACTGGGGCGTCAGCAACTTCGACCTGAGGCTGATGAAGAGCTTGTGGCAGGTGCCCGGCGGCGCGGCCGCGCAGACCGACCAGGTGCTCTACAACCTCGCCACCCGCGGCATCGAGTGGGACCTGCTGCCGTGGCAGCGCGAGCATCGCCTGCCGGTGATGGCCTACTCGCCGTTCGACGAGGGCCGGCTGCTGCGCACGCGCGCCCTCGTCGCGTTCGCGAAGCAGCATGCGATGACGCCTTCGCAGGTAGCACTCGCGTGGCTGCTGGCCCAGGACGGCGTGATCGCGATACCCAAGACGGGCCATTGCGAGCGTGTCCGCGATAACGCCGCGGCGTTGGAGCATCGCCTCACGGCGGCCCACCTGCGCGAGCTCGACGAGCTGTTCCCGCCGCCGAAGGGCCCGAGCCGCCTGGCCATGATCTGACGCGCGGGCTTCAGCCGCCGGCCGGCCTGCTCGACATGCTGGACCCCGAGCAGAACGTCCCCTTCCGGGACACCGACATCGTGCCGGGCCCTATGCGCGACCGCATGGAGGTGATCGAGCTGCCCGGCTACACGCTGGAGCAGGCCGCGCACCGCGTCCGTGGCGTCAAGGCGTGACCAACCTGATCGACGTCAAGCCGAAGGTCCAGGCGGCGGCGGTCAAGCGCAGACACGCATTGCGCTGCCGCAGCGTTGGAGAAGAGGCACGTCGCTCGCCGTTGCCTCGACCGACGTCGAAGCGCACGCTCACGAACTGTTCTTTCGACTCTTGAAAGGAGCGAATCATGGCCCGTGGTCATCTGTCGCCGTACGGCAACCAGAGCAACGATCCCTTCCTCATGCTGCGCAACGAGATGGAGCAGCTGTTCGACAACGTCCTGCGCGAGCCTTCGCAAGCGGTCGCTGGGCGGGCCACGGTGGTGGCGCCGCGCATGGACGTGAGCGAGGACGACCAGGAAATCAAGATCACCGCGGAGATGCCGGGCACGACGCCCGACAACATCGTGGTCACGGTCGACGACGACGTGCTGACGATCCGGGGCGAACGCGAGCAGGAGCGTGAGACCAGCCGGAAGAACTACCACGTGGTCGAGCGCACGGTCGGCGTGTTCCAGCGCTCGCTGCGCCTGCCAACGCCGGTCGATCCCGAAAAGGTCCAGGCGCGCTTCGACAACGGCGTCCTGACGATAACCGTCCCGAAGGGCGCCGCGGCACAGCGGTCGCGCCGCGTCCAGGTCACCGGCGGCACTTCGGGGGGATCCGCCGGAAAGGACACGCAGGGCGGCGCGGCAGCGGGGGACGGCGGCGCGCAGCAACAGCGCGACAAGACCCACTGAGCTTTCGAGCGGAGGCACTCTCCGCGGCGGGCGCCGTCGCGGCGGCGCCTGCCTGCCCTCCTCGTGTGCGTGCAGATGAGGCTACGGATCGCGCACGAGCCGAGGCTTGCGAGGCGAGGTCGACCTCGGGCGCGGCGACGCTCGGTTCCAGCTCGCCGCCGAACGGTTTGTCGGCATGGGTCGCGGCAAAGCCCAGCGCCTCTCCGCGCCGCCCAGGCCGGCAAGGCCTGGCCCCGGGCAGAACCCGGCCAGACCCGTCCGATGCCGAAGACCAGGTTGCTGCCCGCAAGCCGACGGTCGATAGGGCGCGCATTCGGCCCCACCACCTTTCCCGTTTTCCGCGCTCGCGGCCTACCGCAACGGCGAGGTGGAAGTGGCAGCGCTGCGCAACGTTGATCTCGACATCGCGCGCGGGGAATGTGGTAGCCCCGCACCGGAGCTCGGCATGAAGCACTGGACCGCAAGCGGCTGCGCGACCTGCGCTTGATGTGGAGCCAGCTCGGAAGCCTGGGTGACGAAGGGCTTGCAGGCCGGTGTCAGGGTGATCGTCTACCCGCCCGCGGCACTGAAGGATGGGGTGCGAGCGGCGATGCGACAGTCTTGAGGACTCGGCAGCCGGCCTTGACGGCACTTCGCACCCACCTATCCTCATTGTGGGGGCCGATGGCGGCATCGGCAGCGGGTTCGACGCCGTGAAGACCCAGTTCGGCTGGCAAGCGCACGAGTCCCGAGGCAGGAAGGTATGCGATGAGAAGCTCCAACGATTTGCGTTCCTTGATCGCGATGGTGGTGGCGGCGCTTTCCGGTTGCGGCGGCAATGGCAGCATGCCGACCGAGGGGCTTCAAGTGGTGCAAACGGATGCCGGGAGTCAGCCTACCGCCGCGGTGCGCGTGCTGTCGAGCGCGCCGCAATGGGTGTCGGGTGGCGACGCACGCATCGAAGTGCGTGCCGTGCCGGGCCTGCACGGCCAACTGCAGATCTGGATCAACGGGCGCAGGACCGCTCAATCGCTCGCGTCACAGGGCGATCGGCTCGACGGTGTCGTGAGCGGCTTCGCGGTCGGCGGCAACCTGCTCGAGATTCGTGATCAGCACGGCCGGCGTGTCCTCGCGTCGCTGCGCCTGAACAACCATCCAATCACCGGGCCGATGTTCTCCGGTCCTCAGCAGCAGCCGTTCGTCTGCAACACGAGCCAGTTCGGCCTTCAGCCGAAGATCGACAGCCGGGTGCCACCTGGCCATGCCGTGCGCCCTGGAGGGGGCAACCTGGTGGCCGGCTTCAGCCGCAACTGCTCGATCGACACCTTCGTGACCTATCTCTACCGATCGACCGACCACAGCTGGAAGACCTTGCCCTCAAACGGTAACGCGCCCGCCGACATGACCCAGGTGACGCTGCCCGATGGGCGCACGGTCGACTTCGTGGTTCGGCGCGAGGTGGGCTCGATCAACCGCTTCCTCTACAGCTTCGCCATGCTGGCGCCTCGCAGCGAAAGGGCGGCGCAGCCCGACCTCGGCCTGTGGAACAAACGCCTCGTCTACTACTTCCAGGGCGGCGTCGCGATCGGCCACACCCAGGGCAGCGTGAACAGCAGGTCGCTGAACGCTGACCTGCTGCGACAGGGGTATGCAATCGCGCACTCCAGCGGCAACAACACCGGCACGCACTACAACCTGCAGGTCGCCAGCGAAACCGCGATGATGACCAAGGAGCGCTTCATCGAACGTTATGGCCTGCCGCTGTACACGGTGGGGCTGGGCGCCTCGGGCGGCGCCATCCAGCAGTACATGCTGGCGCAGAACCACCCGGGTGTGCTGGACGCCGCATTGCCGGCGCAGTCATACCCGGACATGGTGACGCAGACGATACACGTGGGCGACTGCGAGCTGCTGGAGCACTACATGGACGTGACCGACCGCGGCAACTCGCGCTGGCAGCAGGCCAAGAACCGCACGCTGCTCGTCGGCTTCAATGCGGAGCAGACGGTGGCGGACCCGCTGGCGCCCATCAAGTCTCGGATCGGCTTCGCTGGCGCCAGCATGAGCACCGGCTCCACCGAGTGCAGTCACGCGTGGCGCGGCCTCTGGCCGCCCCTGGTGGCGAACCCGTGGTACGGCTCGGTACGCCACCAGGAGGAGTACGTGCCGCAAAGCGATATCGCCGCCATCCGATGGACCCACTTTGACGACTTGCGCCACATCTATGGCGTGGACCCTGACGGGTGGGCGCGCCCGACCTGGGACAACGTGGGCGTGCAGTACGGACTGAAATCTCTCAAGCAAGGCAGGATCACGCCCGCCGAGTTCCTCGACGTGAACTTCAAGGTCGGCGGCTGGAAACAACCAAGGCAGATGATCCAGGAGGCGTTTCCGTTTCTGTCCGGCATCACCGAGGACATGGCCGTGAACGACCCGAGCCTGTTCGACCCCTGGAGCCGACGCAACATGAACCTGAGCGCCAGTCCCGGGACGCCTGCAGCGCGCACCGAGGGCGACCCGATCGCCATGCGGGCAGCGTACACGTCCGGCATGGTGTTTGGAGGTCAGATGCCGGTGCCCACGATCGACCACCGGCAGTACATGGAGCGCGAACTCGACATGCACAACGTGCACCAGTCGTTCGCGGTGCGCAAGCGCGTGCTGCAGAAGATGGGCACGACCGACCACCTGGTGATCTGGTTCACCGACACAGTGCCCGGCGTGCCGAAGGCCAGCCAGAGTCTGGAAGCCCTGGCGGTCATGGACGAATGGATGGCCAACATCCGCGCCCATCCGGGCAAGACCATGGCCGAGAACCGTCCCGCGCGGGCGGTGGACAGCTGCTTCGATGCGAAGGGCCGGTTGATGCACGCCGGTCCCACCGTTTGGGACGGGGTGATAGACGACAAGCCCAAGGGCGCCTGCACACGGGCCTTCCCGATGTTCGGCACCTCGCGGACCGTCGCCGGCGCGCCGCTGGAAGGGGGTGTCTACAAGTGCGCGCTCAAGAGTGTCGACACGGCGTTGAGGGACGGCACTTATGAGCCTTGGGCTCCCGACGCAGCCGCCATTGCGAGCTTGAAACGGGTGTTTCCGCACGGCGTGTGTGACTATGCGCGCCCGGACCAGGCGCGGCCGTGACACCTTCCCTGCGCCAAAGCCAGAGTTGCTTCCTCCATCTGGTGTCTGTCTGTCGATACCTGCTGGAGCGACTTAAGCAGGGCACGACATGCATCGGGGACGCGCTGGCGCACAGGCGGGTCGCGTCCCCATTCACTCCAGCAGCTTACCCCGATGAAACACGGACTGTCACGTTGCTGCTTCCTGCTCGGCCTCGGAACCGTCATGCCTTCCGCCTGCCCGGAGGACCCCGATATCCTGGAATGGCCGGGGGACGAGGCCGACGCGGGCCTTGCCGCCAGGTCCCGCATTTGCTTGACCGGGAGGTCCTGTTTCAGCCCGACCTTGCAAAGTGAGGATCTGCCGACATACTCAGTGGATGGCCAAGTATGTGCTCTACAGGGAGCTGGTCGAATCCGTTCGGCCCTCCGCTGTTGCGTCGCCGGAGGCAGCCGCGAAGGTCGTGCTTGCCGAGGGCGCCGCGGTGGTCGGCCAAAGTGCCGGCACTTTGATCATCGACGCCGATGCTGATCAGGCCGAGCGTGTCCTTCACCAGCTGCCAGGGTGGTCGTGCACCCCGGAAAGCCGTGCCTTTCGCATCCCGCGGCCGCCGCGCATCCACCCGCGCTGACGCTCGTCGCCACACGGGTGCTTCATGGAGGGGCCGCCGCTCGGCTCGCGCCAAAGTCTGCAGCCGCAGCGCGCCTACGGGGCCGCAGCGTCCCGGTTCGGGAAGTCGACGAGAGCCGGTGGCGGGGGTCTCAAGGGTGCGGCGCTCAGCTGCGGTACTGACCACCGTTGATGGAGAAGTCCGCGCCGGTGATGAAGGCCGCCTGGGGCGACGCGAGGTGGCCCACCAAGGCGGCGACTTCGGAGGGCTCGCCGAGACGGCCCAGGGGAATGTCGGGCAGGATGCGGTTTTGCACCACCTCGGCCGGCACCTGGGCGACCATGCGCGTGCGCAAGTAGCCCGGCGACACGGTGTTGACGGTGATGTTCTTGCCCGCCAGCTCCAAAGCGAGCGACTTCGTGAAGCCGTGCATGCCCGCCTTGGAGGCAGCGTAGTTGGTCTGGCCGTGCGCCCCGCGCTGACCGTTGACGGACGCGATATTGATGATGCGTCCCCACCCGAGCGTCACCATGTCCTCGATGACCTGCTTGGTGACGTTGAACACCGAGTCCAGGTTGGTGCGCAGGACCGCCTGCCAGTCGGTGAACGTCATCTTCCGGAAGCTGGCGTCGCGGGTGATGCCGGCACAGTTCACGAGTACCGAGACCGGGCCATGGTGCGCGCGCAGCGTGGCGAAGCCCTGCTCGCAGGCACTGAAGTCCGCGACGTCGACACCGAGGGTGGCGAACCGGTAGCCGGCGTCCTGCTGCGTCTTCAGCCACGCCTGCACGCGCTGGTTGCCGGGTGTGTGCAGGGCGATCACGCTCAGTCCGTCATCGGCCAGACGCCGGCAGATCGCTTCGCCCAGGCCACCCGTGCCACCGGTGACAACGGCCAGTTTCAGAGAGGTGCTCGTCATGGTTCGGCTCCCGAGGTTGTCGTGCTGTACAGGGTCGCGCAACAGGCTGGCCTGCACTTGATTTTGCGCAAACGAAGCGACGGGCAGGCTGACAGGATGGATCGAAATCGTGTGCGCACGCCGTCCGGCGTGTCGCCGTACCGAGGAGCGCCTGCATGAACGAGCCCAACCCTGGCGGACTGTCTGCCGATCTCTCGGAAGACGAGGTCACTGCGATCGTCGCCCGGTTCGACGGGGACCGCACGCGGCTGCTCGACATGGTGCAGGCCGTGCAGCGGCGTGCCGGCTGCATCGATGCGGCGCGTGCGGCGATGCTGGCCAAGGCGCTGGGCATGCCGGTCGTCGCGGTCGAGGACATGACCTCTTTTTATGCTTTCCTCGACCGCGAGCCCAAGGGCCGCTTCCGGATTCGCCTGTCGCGGACACCCGTGTCCCTGATGAAGGGGGCCGAACTGTTGGCGCGTGCCCTGGTCGAGGCCACCGGGGCGCCGCTTGGCGGCACTTCCGCGGACGGCATGTTTTCCTTGGCATGGACCAGCGACATCGGCATGGCCGACCAGGAACCGGCGGCGCTGGTCAACGGCCGCGTGTACACCTCCCTGACAGCCGCCGATGCCGTTCCGCTCGTGCAGGCACTGCGTGACAGCGCCGACCTGCCGCTTGTCGACGACGCGGGTCCGCCCCTGTTCGCCGATCTGGCGGGCGCCGTACTGCACCTGCCTCAGGGCAGGGTGGGGCGCAGCCTGGTGGCGGCCGGCCCCGTCCTCGGCGGCCCGCAGGTGCTGGGCGAAGCCCTGCAGGCCGCGCTGGCGCGTGAGCCAGAGGCTGTCGTCGAGGAGATCTCGCGGGCGCAGTTGCGAGGGCGGGGTGGCGCGGGCTTTCCGACGGCCCTGAAGTGGAAGTTGTGCCGGCGGGTGGCAGCGCCCGAGCGTCATGTGGTTTGCAATGCCGACGAGGGCGAGCCCGGCACCTTCAAGGATCGGGTGCTGCTGACCGAGGCGCCCGATCTGGTGTTCGAGGGCATGACCATCGCCGGCTACGCGGTCGGGGCACGGGGCGGCCTGCTCTACCTTCGCGCCGAGTACGCCTACCTGTGGAACGACCTGCAGCGCTGCCTGGCCGAGCGGCGGCGCTCGGGATTGCTGGGGGGACGGGCCGGCGGGATGGAGGGCTTCGACTTCGACATCCGGATACAGCTCGGCGCCGGCGCCTACGTCTGCGGCGAAGAATCCGCCTTGATCGAATCGCTGGAGGGCAAGCGGGGCGCGCCCCGAGACCGGCCGCCGTTTCCCACCGAACGCGGCTACCTGCAGCAGCCGACCGCCGTCGACAATGTCGAGACCTTCGCTTGCGTCAGCCGGATCCTGCAACACGGCGCTGCGGCCTTCGCCCGCCTCGGCACGGCCGAGTCCACCGGGACCAAGCTGCTGTCCGTCAGCGGGGACTGCGAGCGCCCCGGCGTGTACGAACTGCCGTTCGGGGTGACGCTGCACCGCTTGTTGGATCTGGTGGGAGCGCCCGAGACCGGGTTTGTCCAGGTGGGCGGCCCCTCAGGGCAGTGCGTGGCGCCCAAGGACTTCGGGCGGTGCATCGCCTACGAAGACCTGTCGACGGGCGGTTCGGTCATGGTGTTCGGGCCGCAGCGCGACGTGCTGACCACCGCGCTGCAGTTCACGGAGTTTTTTGTGGAGGAGTCGTGCGGCTGGTGCACCCCCTGCCGCGTCGGCACCACCCTGCTCCAGCAGGGCCTCGAGAAGATCCTCGCCGGCCGCGGCACGCTGAGCGATGTCGCGTCGCTCGAAGCGCTCGCTGGGCTGGTTGGGCGCACCAGCCGATGCGGCCTGGGGCAGACCGCGCCCCAGCCCATCCTGTCTACCTTGCGCAGCTTTCCGCAGGCCTACGAGGCCCGGCTGCGCCCCGAGCCCTTCCTGCCGCGTGTGCCTATAGAGGCGGCGCTCTCGGAGGCGGCGAACATCCGCGCGGAGGGGCGCAGCCGCCCAGCGCCGGGAGTCAAGGCATGAGCGCTCGCCGTTTCAGTCTGCGCGTCGACGGCATCCCGGTCGAGGCGGCACCGGGGCAGAGCATCCTGCAAGCCTGCGACGCCGCCGGCGTCTACATTCCGCGGCTGTGCGACCATCCCGACCTCCCGCCGGCTGGCCACTGCCGCGTCTGCATTTGTCTCGTCGACGGTCGCCGTGCCTGCGCCTGCACCACCCCGGCCGCCGCTGGCCAGGTGGTGCTGAACGACACCCCGGAGCTGCAGGACGAGCGCCGTGCGATGGTCGAGTTGCTGTTCATCGAAGGCAACCACTACTGCCATTTCTGCGAGAGAAGCGGCGACTGCGAGCTGCAGGCGCTGGGCTACCGGCTCGGCATGTCCGTGCCGCGCTGGCCTTACCTCTGGCCGCGGCGCGAACTCGACGGGAGCCACCCGGACGTTTTCATCGACCACGACCGCTGCATCCTCTGCTCGCGCTGCATCCGCGCCTCCCGCCTGGAGGACGGCAAGTCACTGTTCGGCTTCGAAGGCCGGGGGATACGGATGCGCCTCAAGGTGGAGGCCGAAGGCCACCTCGACGCCACTGCCCTGGCGGCCGCCGACCAGGCCGTGCGGGTCTGCCCGGTCGGCTGCATCGGCGTCAAGCGCACCGCGTTTCGGGTGCCGCGTGGGATGCGCCGCTACGACCAGACACCCATCGGTGCCGATATCGAGGCCCGGCGCGAGCCGCTCAAAGACTGAGCCCCGTCTACCAGGAGCGCATCCATGGCCAAACCGCGACTCGCCACCTGTTCACTGGCCGGCTGTTTCGGCTGCCACATGTCGCTGCTCGACATCGACGAGCGTCTGCTCGAGCTGGTCGACCTGGTCGACCTCGACCGCTCGCCACTGGACGACAAGAAGGCCTTTGACGTCCCGGTCGACCTCGGGCTGGTGGAAGGGGGCTGTGCCAGCGAGCACAACGTGCAGGTGCTGCGCGAGTTCCGGGAGCACTGCCGATGGCTGGTGTCGGTCGGTGCCTGTGCGATCAACGGCGGGGTGCCGGCCTTGCGCAACACCATCGGCCTGCGCGCTTGCCTGGAGGAAGCCTACGTGCGGGGCCCCACGGTCGAGGCCGGCGCCTCGATTCCCGACGACGAAGACCTGCCGCTGCTGCTCGACCGGGTCTATCCCTGCCATGAGATCGTCAAGATCGACGGCTTCCTGCCCGGTTGCCCGCCTAGCGCGGACGCGATCTGGACCGCGCTGACGGCGCTGCTGACGGGGCAGGCGCCCCGCCTGCCGTACCGGCTGCTCAAGTACGACTGAGTCATGGCCGACCCCTCCAGCGCCAGCCCGCCGCCCGCCCGCGGCCCCCGCAAGATCGTCATCGACCCGGTGACGCGGGTCGAGGGCCACGGCAAGGTCACCATCCGCCTCGACGAGGCGGGCGAGGTGGCGCAGGCCCGCTTCCACGTCGTGGAGTTCCGTGGCTTCGAGCGTTTCATCTGCGGCCGGCTGTACTGGGAGGTGCCGATGATCGTGCAGCGGCTGTGCGGCATCTGCCCGGTCAGCCACCACCTGGCTGCCGCCAAGGCCCTGGACCAGGTCGTGGGCGCCCGCAGGCTCACGCCCACGGCAGAGAAGGTCCGGCGTCTGATGCACCACGGGCAGGTGCTGCAGTCCAACGCCTTGCACCTGTTTCACCTCGCCTCTCCCGACCTGCTGTTCGGCTTCGGGGCACCCGCCGAGCGTCGTCACATCGTCGCGGTGCTGGAGCGTTATCCGGAGGTCGGCAAGTGGGCGATCTTCATCCGCAAGTTCGGGCAGGAGGTCATCCAGGCGACCGGAGGACGCAAGATCCATCCGAGCAGTGCCCTGCCCGGCGGGGTCAACCAGAACCTCTCGATCGAGAACCGCGACGCGCTGCGCCGCGGCGTCGACCAGATCATCACGTGGTGCTGCGAGGCGCTCGAACTGCACAAGCGGCTGGTGCGCCGGCATGCCGCCTTGCACCGCGACTTCGCCGCGTTCGAGTCGAGTTTCATGAGCCTGGTCGGAGAGAACGGGCGCATGGATCTCTACGACGGCCGCCTGCGGTCCGTGGATGCGGATGGGCGAACGCTGTTCGACGGCGTCAGCCCCTCGGACTACCGAGAGCACCTGGTCGAGGAAGTGCGGCCCTGGAGCTACATGAAGTTCCCGCACTTCAAGGCGCTCGGACGCGACGCGGGCTGGTACCGCGTCGGCCCCCTGGCGCAAGTCAATTGCTGCGACGCCATCGACACGCCGCTGGCGGAGGCGGCGCGGCGGGAGTTCGCCGCGGAGGGCGGCGGGCGCCCGGTCCATGCGACGCTGGCCTACCACTGGGCGCGCTACATCTGCCTGGTGCACTGCGCGGAAAAGATCAGGGAGTTGCTGTTCGACGACGAGTTGCAGGGCCAGGAGCTGCTCACGCAGGGCGAGCGGCAGCCGGAGGGCATCGCCTGCATCGAGGCGCCGCGCGGCACGCTGTTCCACCACTACCGCGTGGACGAGCACGATCGCGTCACGGCGGCCAACCTGATCGTCTCGACGACCAGCAACAACGAGGCGATCAACCGCGCGGTCACCCGGGTGGCGCGCGACTACCTGTCCGGCCGTGAGATCACGGAGGCCTTGCTCAACCACGTCGAGGTCGCCATCCGGGCCTTCGACCCCTGCCTGTCGTGCGCGACGCATGCCTTGGGGCAGATGCCGCTGGTGGCGACGCTGGAGGATGCGGACGGTCACGTCCTGCACACGGGGGTGAAATCATGACCGCACCCTGGCACGTGCCGGGCGGCGGAGCCGGCGCCCCGCGAGAGCCGGGCCCAGCGCGTGTGCGGGTGATCGGCTACGGCAACCCGGGGCGGCAGGACGATGGCTTGGGCCCGGCCGCGGCTGCCGCGGTGGCGGGGTGGCAGATTCCGGGCGTCGCCGTGTCCAACAATTACCAGCTGGTGGTCGAGGACGCGCTTGAGCTCTCGACGGCCGATGTGGTTTGGTTCGTCGACGCGGACCGCACAGGGCCGGGGCCTTACCACTTGGCCCGCGTGGCCCCGGACGGCGAGGCGAGCTTCACCAGCCATCTCCTGTCCCCTCATGCCGTCCTCGCGCTGTGCGAACGCTACTGGGGCAGGTCACCCGAGGCCTGGCTGATGGGCATACGCGGCTACCGCTTCGACCTCGGCGAGGGGCTCGGCAGCGCGGCTCAGGCGAATCTCTCTCAGGCCTTGGTCTGCCTGCGCCGCGGCTTGGTGGTCGGCAGCGGGGAGGCCCCATGAACGTCGGCTGGGGCGAGCGCCGCAGAACCGTGCTGCTGATCGATGCCGATCCCCACGCGCGGGCGGCCTTGAGAAACGCCTTGGAGGCAGCGGGCTTCTCGGTCGGAGAGGCGGTCGACCGCCGCGAGGGTGCGCGGACGGCGGCACGCGTGTGCTTCGACGCGGTGTTGGCCGACTTGCCGATGGAGCAGATCGAGCCCCTCGGGCAGGGCGGGGCGGACGACACGCCTTTCTACCTGCTCAGCACGGCGGGCGACGCCCTGGTCGGCGGTGTCGGATTGCAGGAACTCGGCATCTCGGGCTTCTTCCTGAAGCCGGTCGATGCCGCCGTCGTGGTGCAAACACTCAGGATGCGCCTCGCGGTCGACCCATCGGGGCAGGCAGGGGGTTGAAGGATGCATGAGATGTCGATCACCGAAGAACTGGTGCTGCTCATCGAGGCGCAGGCGCTCCAGCATGGCTTTCAGCGTGCCGCGCGGGTGCACGTGAAGCTCGGGGCCTTGGGCCACGTGGCGCCCGAAGCCTTGCGCTTCTGCTTCGACGCAGCGGCTCGCGGAACCCCGGCGGAGGGCGCCTGTCTCGACATCCACGTGGTGCCAGGCGTGGGCTGGTGCCCGAACTGCCAATGCGGCGTGGCGCTAAACGAGCGTCACGCCCCCTGTCCCCGCTGCGGCAGTGGCCCGCTCCGCCTCGAGGCGGGCGACGAGTTGCAGCTGACCGAACTGGAGGTGGAATGATGTGCACGATCTGCGGATGCGAGGCCCACGCCGACCACGAGCATGACACTCTGCTGGAGCACGGACATCCCGCAGGGGATCACGTCCATGCCGGGGAGGACGCGCTGCGCCTTGACTCCGTTCACGCCGCGGGCATGGACGGCGCGCGCACGGTGCAGGTCGAGCGCGACATCCTCTCGCGAAACGCGGCCTTCGCGGCCGCGAACCGGCGGCGGCTGCAGGCCGCGGGGTGCTTGACGCTCAACCTCATGTCGAGTCCGGGCGCAGGCAAGACGTCCCTGCTGGTGAGCACGGTCGGCGCGCTGGCCGGCCGCAGCACCGTCGGCGTGATTGAAGGCGATCAGCAGACCTCGCTGGACGCGCAGCGCATCCGACACGCTGGAGCGCAGGCGGTGCAGATCAACACCGGACGGGGTTGCCACCTCGACGCCCACATGGTGGGGCACGCATTGGATCGCATCGGGCCGCCACAGGGCGGACTGTTGTTCATCGAGAACGTCGGCAATCTGGTGTGCCCGGCCGCTTTCGATCTGGGCGAGCACCGCAAGGTCGTGCTGCTGTCGGTCACCGAAGGGGAGGACAAACCCCTGAAGTACCCGCACATGTTCGCGGCGGCGGACCTGCTGCTGCTGACCAAGCTCGATCTGTTGCCGCACGTGGATTTCGACATGGAGCGGTGCATCGCCCATGCGCACCGGGTGCGCAGCGGACTGGAGGTGTTGGCCGTGTCGGTGCGGACGGGCGCCGGGCTGGGCGACTGGCAGGCCTGGATCGAACGACAGCGCGCTGCCGCGGTGGAGACCGCAGTGCTACCGCGGTGAGGCAAGCATGTCGAGCCCGCAGATTTCTTGCTCCGGCCAGGCCCTGTCTCAGGCCCCCACGACAGCGTCGCCGCGGGTTCGGGTTCGGGTTCGGGTGCGTGGTGCGGTGCAGGGTGTCGGATTCCGTCCCTGGGTCCATGGGCTCGCAACCCGGTTGGGGCTCGGCGGCTGGGTGTGCAACGACGCCGAGGGCGTGCTGATCGAAGTCGAAGGGGCCGACCGGCAGGTCTTCCTGGCAGCTTTGAGGGACCAGCCGCCGGCGCTGGCCCGGGTCAACGCGATCGAGGTGGAGGAGCAGCCGGCCTCGGAGCCGGGGATGGAGGAGGGCTTCCGTATCCTGCCGAGCGGGAATGGGCCGTCGTCCACCGGTATCGTGCCCGACGCGGCAAGCTGCGACGCCTGCCTCGACGAGTTGCGCGACCCGGACAGCCGCTTCTACCGTTATGCCTTCGTCACTTGCACGCACTGCGGTCCGCGGTACAGCCTGACGCGGAGCCTGCCCTACGACCGCTGCAACACTGGCATGGCCGATTTCCCGATGTGTCCGGCCTGCGCGGACGACTACCGCAACCCGGACAGCCGTCGCTTCCATGCGCAGGCCACGGCCTGCCCGCGCTGCGGTCCGCGGCTCAGCCATCCGGTGGACGAAATCGTCGACCGTTTGCAGGCCGGTCAAATTGTCGCGCTCAAGGGGCTGGGCGGCTTCCACCTGGCCTGCATGGCGTGCAACGAGGCCGCCGTCGCGCGCTTGCGTGTCGTGAAGGGCCGGGATGCCAAGCCCTTCGCGGTGATGGTGGCCGACCTGGCCGCGGCCGGCCGGTGGGCCGAGCTGGATGAGGCTGGCGCAGCGCTGCTCACGGCGCCGGCGCGGCCCATCGTGCTACTGCGTCGCCGAGCCGATCCCGTGGACACGGAGCGCCTGGCTGCCTCCGTCGCACCCGGCCTCGCCCGCATCGGCCTGATGCTGCCGCACACACCGCTGCAGCACCTGCTGTTCGAGCCGCCGCCGGGCAGCACGGCAGCCGGCGGGCGCGAGCGCCGGCCTGCGCTGACCCTGGTGATGACCAGCGCCAACCTCGGCGGGGACCCGTTGCTGGCCGACAATGCCGACGCCCAGCGGCAACTTGCCGGCATCGCGGACCTCGTGGTCACGCATGACCGTCCGATCGTCGCCCGCTGTGACGACTCGGTCACCCTGCTGGTCCGGGGACAGCCCCGGCTGGTGCGGCGCGCCCGCGGTCATGTCCCTGATCCAATCGATCTGGGCGCCGACGGCCCCGCCGTGCTGGCCGTCGGCGGGCAGTCGAAAAACACCGTCTGCCTCACGCGGGGGCGCGAGGCCTTTGTCTCGCAGCACATCGGTGACCTCGACCGCGCGGCGACACGCCGCTTTTTCGACGAGACGGTGCACCATCTGTGCGACTTGCTCGGCGTGGAACCCGAACTCGTGGCCCACGACCTCCATCCGGACTATCACGCGACCCGCTATGCCCTGGACACCGGCTTGCCGCACCTGGCAGTGCAGCACCACCGGGCCCACATCGCTGCCGTCGCGGCGGAGCATCTCGCTCGCGGCCCCTTGCTGGGCCTGGCACTCGACGGGCATGGACTGGGCAGCGACGGCACGAGCTGGGGCGGTGAACTGCTGCTGATCGAGGGCGGGCGCTTTACGCGGCTCGGTCACCTGGCAGCGCTGCCGCAGCCGGGCGGCGACCGAGCCGCCCGTCAGCCGTGGCGCCTGGGTGCCGCCATCCTGCACCAGCTCGGACGCGGCGCCGAGATCGCCAGCCGCTTTGCCGAGCAGCCGGAGGCGGGCAGGCTCGCGGCGCTGCTGGACCGCCCGCGGCTCGTGCCGTCGGGCTCCAGTTGCGGCCGCTATTTCGATGCCGCCGCGGCGCTGCTGGGCGTTCGCGAGGTCAGCAGCTACGAAAGCCAGGCGGCGATGGAACTCGAGGCCCGGGTCGCACAGACCGAAAGTCTCCCCGATGGCTGGCAGCTGCAGGGCGAGACCCTGTCCCTGCTGCCGCTGATGGCCTGCCTTGCGGACCTCGGGCCGCCAGGGCAGCCGCTGGGCGCCGCCTTGTTCCATGGCACGCTGATCGAGGCGCTGGCGGACTGGGTCGTCCGGGCAGCGAAGCGCACCGGCGTCCGCCGGGTGGCTTGCGGCGGTGGGTGCTTCCTGAACGCGATCCTGAGCGCCGGCCTCGATGAGCGGCTGGCTGCGCAGGGCATCGAGAGCCTGCACGCGAGCGCGCTGCCCTGCCACGACGGCGGCTTGTCGCTCGGCCAGGCCTGGATCGCCCGGCAAGGTGTCATCGGGCAGGAGGGGCCGCCATGTGCCTAGCCATCCCGGTCGAGGTCGTCGAGCTTCTGCCGGGCGATACCGCGCGCGTATCGCTCGACGGCGTCACCAAGGTCGTCTCGGTGGCCTTGCTCGACGCGGTGCGGCCCGGCGACTTCGTGATCCTGCACGTCGGCTACGCGTTGTGCCGCCTGGACCCGGAGGAAGCTAGGCTGACCTTGGCACTGCTGGCCCAGGGCGGGGTGCTTGACGGCGGGAGGGACGCCGGATGAAGTTCGTCAACGAGTTCCGCGATGCAGGGATGGCACGTCGGCTGGCCGCCACGCTGAAGGAGGAAGTCGATCCGGCGCGGCACTACGCCTTCATGGAGTTCTGCGGTGGTCACACCCACACGATCGCCCGCTACGGCATCGAGGACGTGCTGCCGCCCCAGGTGCGCATGATCCACGGACCTGGCTGTCCCGTCTGCGTGCTCCCCACCGGCCGGATCGACAGCGCCATCGCGCTGGCACGTCGCCGCGAGGTGATCCTGTGCACTTACGCCGACCTGATGCGGGTGCCCGGCTCCCACCGCAGCAGCCTGATGCAGGCCAAGGCCGAGGGCTGCGACATCCGCATGGTCTACGCCACCAGCGATGTGTTCACCATCGCCCGGGCGGAGCCGTCGCGGGAGGTGGTGTTCCTGGCAATCGGTTTTGAGACCACCACGCCGGCGACGGCGGTGGCCTTGCACGCTGCGCGCGCGGCCGGGCTGCGCAACTTCAGCGTGCTGTGCAACCACGTGATGACGCCCCCGGCGATGCAAGCCATCATCGCGGCGAAGGGCCCAGGCGGCCCGGTCCGCATCGATGGTTTCGTCGGCCCGGCGCATGTCAGCACCGTGATCGGCACCCGACCCTACGAGAGGTTCGCGGGGGAGGGCGGCCGCCCGGTCGTGGTCGCGGGCTTCGAGCCGCTGGACGTCCTGCTGGCCGTCCTGATGCTGGTGCGACAGCTCAACGAGGGGCGTTGCGAGGTGGAGAACCAGTACACCCGGGCCGTCACCCGCGACGGCAACCGCCGCGCTCAGCAGTTCATGGCCGCCACGTTCTCCACCCGGCCGGCATTCGAGTGGCGCGGGCTCGGCGTGCTGCCGCGCAGCGCGTTGGCGCTGTCCGAAGGCTGGGCCGAGCACGACGCCGAACGGCGCTTCGGCATCGAGTACCAGCCGGCCCCCGATCATCCGGCCTGCGAGTGCCCGGCCGTCCTGCGCGGGGCCAAGCAGCCGCGGGACTGCAAGCTGTTCGGCGTCGCCTGTACGCCCGAGACGCCTGTCGGTGCCTGCATGGTGTCGTCGGAGGGCGCCTGCGCCGCGGCCTGGACCTACGGCCGCTGTCGGTCGCGGGAGCGTGCCCAATGACAACCGGTCGTCCGCGGAGGTCACGCCTGGACCTTCAGGAGGGGCGCGTGGAGCTGTGCCACGGCGCCGGGGGGCGCGCGACGCGGCAACTGATCGCCGAGGTGTTCCAGGCCGCGCTGGACAACGAGTGGCTGCGCCAGGGCAACGACCACGCCTTGCTGCCGCCCATGCAGGGACCACTGGTCATGACGACCGACGCCTACGTGGTCTCGCCGCTGTTTTTCCCGGGTGGTGACATCGGCAGGCTCGCGGTACACGGCACGGTGAACGACCTCGCGATGGGGGGTGCCCAGCCGCTGTGGCTGTCGGCGAGCTTCATCATCGAAGAAGGCTTTGCCTTGGCCGACCTGCAGCGCATTGCCGACAGCATGGGACGGGCCGCGCGCGAGGCCGCTGTGGCGGTCGTCGCAGGCGACACCAAGGTGGTCGAGCGTGGCAAGGGCGACGGCGTGTTCGTCTCGATGACGGGCGTGGGCTGTGTCCTCCCGGGCGTCCACGTCTCGGGCGACCGCGCCCGGCCAGGGGATGTCGTGCTTGTGTCGGGCACCCTCGGGGATCACGGCGTGGCGGTGATGTCAGGGCGCGAGAACCTCGGATTCGACACCCATATCGTGTCGGACTCGGCCGCCTTGCACGGACTGGTCGCCGCGATGGCGGCGCGGCACGGCCCCGCGCTGCATTGCCTGCGCGACCCGACCCGCGGCGGTCTGGCGGCGACCTTGAACGAGCTGGCCTGCCAGTCGGGGGTGGGCATCGTGCTCGATGAAGCGGCGCTGCCGGTGCGTCGCGAGGTGGCTGCCGCCTGCGAACTGCTGGGTCTGGATCCGCTCAATGTCGCCAACGAGGGCAAGTTGGTGGCTATTGTGGCGGAGGAGGCCGGGCCCGGCGTGCTGGCCTCGATGCGCTCCCACCCGCTAGGCCGGGAGGCGGCCTTGATCGGCACGGTGGTGACAGATGCGCAGCAACTCGTCCGCATGAGCACCGGCTTTGGCGGTGAGCGGGTGGTCGACTGGCTGTGGGGCGAACAGCTGCCGCGGATCTGCTGAAGGGCAGGAAGGAGAGCCGGTGGTGGGAGACGTGCTGAAGAGCCAGGCAGGTGCCGAGGAGGCGGCCCGTCTGCAGGAGGGGCGACACGTGGTCGAGGGTTTGCGCCGTCATCTCGAAGCGTCGGATCCAGCCGGTGCGGTCGAACTCCTGGAAACGCATGCGTCCTGGGTCTTGCTGGCCGGTCGCTTCGCCTACAAGCTCAAGAAGCCGGTGTGTCTGGGATTTCTCGACTTCAGGACGCTGGACGCACGGCGTTGCTACTGCGAGGAAGAACTGCGGCTGAACCAGCGCTTGGCGCCGAC
Organism: Aquabacterium sp. A7-Y; assembly: GCF_026153205.1. Lineage (GTDB taxonomy): Bacteria > Pseudomonadota > Gammaproteobacteria > Burkholderiales > Burkholderiaceae_C > Caldimonas. The sequence continues at coordinate 32,976 of NZ_JAPFBW010000035.1, forward strand.
GCTGTACCTGTCGGTGCTGCCCGTGCGGGGCACCTCGGACGAGCCGCGTCTAGGTGGAGACGGCCCGGACCTCGACTACGTCGTGTGGATGCGGCGCTTTCCCGCCGGCGCGCTGTTGAGCGAGCGACTGGCCGCCGACGCAGTGCCCTCATCGCTCATCGACCGCCTGGCTCGGCGGCTCGCGACGTTCCATGAAACGGCACCGGTTGCGGACCCGCACACCGCCCATGGGTCCGCAGAAGTCGTCGCGGCCGGAGCCGATGCGACTCTGCAAGGCTTGCGGGCGTTGGGCAGGGACGTCAGCGGCCTCGATACCTGGCTGGCAGAGCAGGCGCGCGTCCTGACACCGGCGTGGGCGGCGCGCCGCGCGGCCGGCCGCGTGCGGGAGTGCCATGGCGACCTCCATCTGGGCAATGTGGTGGTACTGGGCGACGAGGCGGTTGCATTCGACTGCCTCGAGTTTGCGCCCGCGTTGCGATGGATCGACGTGGCGAACGACCTGGCGTTCCTCGCCATGGACTTGGCCGCGCACGGACGCTCGGATCTCGCCTGGCGCGCTCTGAACGAGTGGCTCGACCACACCGGAGACCACCAGGCCCTGCCGGTGCTGCATTTCTACATGATGCATCGGGCCCTGGTGCGCGGGCTGGTCCTTGGGATTCAGGCCGCTCAGCAAGCCGAGACGTCGGCGGGCCGGCCGGACTACTTGCAGCTTGCGCGGCAGCTGCTCATCCGGCATCGCGGGCCACTGCTGCTGATGCATGGCGTGTCGGGATCCGGCAAGACCTGGGTGTCCGGGAGGCTTCTGGAGCTGACAGGCGCGGTACGGCTGCGCTCGGATGTCGAGCGCAAGCGGCTGTTCGGGATGCGGCCCGCGCAGCGTGCGGAGACCGGCGCGCAGACAGCCGCGCTCTACGACGACGCCGCGAACCAGCGGACCTATGACCGCCTGTTGGCACTCGCTGGCCTGTCCCTGGACGCCGGCTATCCGACCATCGTCGACGCGGCATTTTTGCGACGCGAGGAACGACAGCGGTTCGAGCGGATGGCACGAGATCGAGGTGTCCCCTTCCTGATCGTGCAATGCGAAGCCGCGCCGCCAACGCTGCAAGAGCGGGTACGCGTCAGGCGGGTGGAAGGGCGTGACGCGTCCGATGCCGATGAGACGGTGCTCGCCAGGCAATGGAGTCGGATCGAGGCTCTCGACGATGGCGAACGTATGCGTGCCGTGGTGGTCGACACATCGAACCCGCTCCGCCTTCGGGACATCGTGGGAAGGTGGCTCCCTGGGACTGGGGCGGAAGCGGCGGATGGCGCAGAGGGTCGGCGTCCTGTTTGACCCCCATTGCAATTGGGTCTGTGGCTCAGCCCGGACCTGCGCTCATGCCGATTGGGGGGACCATGTCGCGGCGCGCCTGACCGGCCCGCCGCCCTCCGCGTCCTGCACCGCCCGGCCGAAGGCCCTCAGGCGGGGCATGCAACTGCCGTCCTCGACCTCCCGAGCGGTGAACGCGCTACTCATGAGCGGTGTTCGCCCCAGCCGCTGGCTGATCTCGGCGACGGCATTGGCCGCGCCGCGATTGCCCATGACAGGGACGACCGCAACGTCCTTGAGGAGGTGCCTGTTCGCTTTGGCGTTGGGCACGAGACTGCGCAGCACGAAGCCTTCGAGCGCTCCGAGGTCAGGGATGTGCACTTCGCGACGTGCGCTCGATTCGAAACGGATGACCTGTTCGCGAGCCAGCCTGGAGAACGCGCGGCTCACGCTTTCCAGCGTCATGCCCAGGTAGCTGCCGATCTCGGCGCGGCTCATGCGCAAGGTGAGGCGGTCGGTGCGCTGCCCGCGACGTATCAGCGCATCGATCCAGTAGCGCAGGAACTCGGCCACACGGGCATCCACCGGCAGGGTGCACAAGGTCATCTGGAAGTCCCGGTCCCGGACCATTTCCCGGCTCATGGCTGCATGCAGGGCATTCAGAAGGGCAGGGCAATCGGTGCAGGCGCGAATCAGCGAGTCGTAGCGGAAGGTCCATACTTCGCCCGTGTCCATCGCGACGGCCTCACAACCATATCGGCCGCTCGCGATGCCGTCGAACCCCATCCAATCTCCCTTGAAGTGCAGGGCCACCACCTGCTCTCGCCCATCCGCGGTGAGATCGACGAGCTTGAACAACCCCGAGTGCAGCACCGACAGCCGCTCGAATCGCTCCCCCGCTCGGTAGAGACAGTCCCCCGCATGCACCACACGGCGGTGGATGGGCAGCCGCTCTTCCAACAAACGCAGGGTGTCGGCGATGGCCTCGACACTCGCCTGCGCCGGCAGGCGCCTCGGCGTCTTGGCTGTTCCGACCGACAGGGGGTGGCCGCCGGACGCGGCGCTGCAAGGCGAAAGTTCCATGGCTGATCCTCCAATGTCTTTCAGCCTAGGCGACTCGTGTGAACTTCTTGGCAATGCGCCCCGACGCTCGGTAAGGCTCGGTAAATGGTTTGTGTCCGGTGTGTATGAGCGTCTGGGACGGCAGCCGGAACCGTGGAATCCCGCCGCGTCGGGGCGGTGAACGGGGAGGTCGGACGCCACGAAGACGCACTATGGGTGGGCTTGATGGAGCGCGGCTGCGTCGGGAGGTTTCACCAGCAGCACGGGAATCGGGCTGCTGCGTGCCACCAGCTCAGCATCGCTGCCCAACATCCAGCGGCTCAGCCCGCGCCGACCGTGCGTCCCCATCACCATGAGGTCGCAGCCCGAATCGGCGGCTTCCGCCAGGATGGCTTCAGCCGTGCGTTCGCCGGGCGTCGCTTCGCGAAGCGCCGTCTCCACTGCAATGCCGGCCTCACTTGCTGTACGGGCGGCCTTGTTCACCATCGCCTGACCATACTCTCGCATGGTGCGTTGCAAGCCTTCGTAGCTGACGGACGAGGTGGCGCCCATCAGCAAGGGATGCAAGTCGATGATGTGCACGATGCGCAGCGCCGCGTGCTGGTCCACAGCGAGTGCGATGGCTTCACGCAGGCCCCGTTCAGCGGCCGGGCTTCCGTCGAAGGGTAGAAGCATCCTCTGGTACATGCGCGAATCTCCTTCGCCGGCGGACTTCCATCCGACCGGCGGTCGGTAGAGCAGAGCGGAAATGCCTCGGGTTAGCGGACCGTCAGCTGATTGACCACGGCGCGGATGCCAGGAGCAGACCAAGCGGCGCCGAAGGCAGCCTGACGTTCGCGCAAGGAGTTCACCTGGCCGCGCAAGGTGGCGACATTGTCCGTGACCCGGATCTCCATGTCCTGGGCCTCCCGCACCGCCTGCCGGGTGAGCGCCTCGCGGATCCGTCGTTCCAGGTCCTCGGGCGTGGCCTTCGGCTCCAAGGAGATTTCATTGTTGATGCCCAGGACGCCGGTCAGATTGCGCAGGGCCTTCTCGGCATTGACCCGTTGGTAGTCCCATTGGACCTCGCCCTCGAGGGTGATCCAGCCTTTGTCGACTGTGACCCGGATCTTGTCGGGTGGCAGGCCAGCGTTCCACTGGATCGCCATCTCGGCAGCGCGAGCGACGTCCGTATCGCTGCGACGGTGATCCGGTGAGAGCTTGACCTCCAGCTCAAGGGCCACAGCCTTTATCCCAGTGAGGCGACGCAGCGCCTTCTCTACGGCCCACTTCTCGGCATACGTTTCAAGGCGGCCGCTCAGTGTGACGACGCCGTCCTTCACGGCGACGCCTATCCCTTCCGATCGAATCGCGGGATCCCAGGCGAGTTCGGCTTCCACATCGCGCTTCATTTCGGTATCTGTCTTCATGACGGTCTTCCTTTCGAGAGGAGAAGGGCAACGCTTTACCAATCTAGGCAGACGCGAGGGGGTGTCTTGCGCCATATCAGTCAGGAGGCATCAGCGTGAACCCGTGACAGGAGCAAAGTTCTGTCGGTAGAACAAGGTGTCAGTGCGACATCAGCACGGGCACCGCCATGCGAGCCAGGACGGTACGGGTGGTTCCACCGAAGACGAATTCGGCCATCCGGGAATGTCCATAGCCTCCCATCACGAGAAGGTCGGCTTTCCGATCGCCGACTGCCGCGAGCAGGGCCTGCCCGGGGTCGACATCCCGTATCAGCACCTCGGTGTGAGCGGTGATGCCATGACGGCGCAGCGAGGCGTCCGCCCACTGCAGTTGCTGACGGGCTTCGCGCCCAGGATCATCGCCGACATCGATGAACAGCAGATGGACTTCCGTCGCCTGTTTCAGGAAGGGCAGGGCGTCCGAGAGCGCACGCGCGGTCTCTCGGCCGGGACTCCAGCCGACGATCACCCGTTGGCCCAATGTCTCGAATTCCCCCTTGTGGGGTATGAGCAGTACCGGTCGTCCGGTTTCCAGCACCACCTGCACCGGAAAGTCCTTGGCAGCGAGTTGCCGCCGCACTTCGGGATCGGTCGCTCCGACGACTACCAGATCGCAGCAGCGTCCTCGCATGACCACGGCCGGCAGTGGCTCGTTCTCGACAATGGACGCCTCGAAGGACGATAGGCCGGCGCCTTGCACCTCCAGCGCGAAACGATCGGTCAGTCGCGTTGCGTTCTGACCCAGTTCGACCTGCTGCTGTTGCAGGATGTCCGACCCGACTTCCGCGGGCAAGTTGACGAGACCGGTGGGTGCGATACCCACCAGGTGGCTGCCGTGCAGCAACGCCAGTTGCGCCGCGAGTTGGACGCGGAGCGAGCACCTCGGCGTATCGTCGAGATGCACGAGGACGGTCTGGTAGCTCATGTCGACGCTCCTGTTTGGACTGAGAGGCCGCCTCTTGGATGTGGACTCCAACGGTGGTGGTCCAGGGTCATGCGGCAGTAGGACACCAGCGTCGTCGACAACCGATGCTGGGGTTTTGCGCTTCATCAAGTCAGGCTGATCGCCGGAGCATATCGGGCGCGGACGGAGGGCGGCGTCGGTTCCGTCGCGTGGCAGGCCGGATCGAGAGTCACAGCAGCATGTCACCGAAGCAAAACGGCGGTTCACCGTACATCGCCAAGCCCGTGATGACGATGCGACCGACCCCAGTCGGGTGGCGAGTGCACCGCCACGAGGCGCGGCGCGGGCTTGACCCATATCAACCGCGGCCAGTCGCAGACGACCCAAGATCCGGGCAGTCCCCACCCCCGGAAATGCGCATGAAGCGGCAAGTCCAACAGGTTTCTGACCGTCACTCGCTGGCGTCACCCACGCTGTGGCGCAGGCTGCGGACGGCAGCCCGTCGCCGGATCGGGCTCGCGCTGCTCGCTACAGCCGTCGGGCTGGCTGCATGCGGAGGCGGGCTGCCGCGGGCCCCGCAGGCAAGCTCCACCGAGCATCCGTCCTTCGCTCCTGACGGCTTTGCGACCGCGGTCAGCCGGAGCTTGCCGGTTGCCGTGGGGGTCTACGGTGTCGGCCAGAGGGAAGTCGACGACAACGACTTGCTGTCGAAGTCGAGCGGCCCCACTGTCACGCCGGTCAGGCTTTCAGGAGCTCGGAAGCCGAGGCCGGCTCCGACCTCTCCCGACTTGGAAGCTGAGCAGGCGACGATCGGTGCCGGCTTCATCATTGATCCCGAGGGTTTGATCGTGACGGCCGGACACGTGGTAAGCGAGTCCGAGGTCATCCTCGTACAACTCTACGATCAGCAGGTCCTTCGCGCTGAGCTGGTCGGCCTCGATCCGGACACGGACATCGCCCTGCTGCGCGTCGCTTTGCCTCGTCCATTGACGCCGCTGTTCGGGCAATCGGTGGCACTGCGCCTGGGAGACTGGGTTTTGGCACTCGGCCACCCCTATGGATTGGACCGTTCGGTGACGTCGGGCATCGTCAGCGGGATGAACCGGCACTTTGTCCAGGATCGCGAGGTCCTCTTCATCCAGACCGATCTGGCCCTCAATCCGGGCAATTCCGGCGGGGCCCTGCTGGACGCCTCCGGTGCGATCGTCGGGATGAACCTGCGCCTGGTGGTAGGAGGTCTCGGCTCGCCAGGCCTCGGGCTCGCCATTCCGATCGAGATCGTCAGGCAGATCGCCGAGGAACTGCGCAGTACCGGCCGCATCGTCCGCCCGCCGGTCGGTGCGCGCTTCGAGGACGTGGCGGCCCCGGTGGCGCACCGGGCGGGCCGAGCCTACGCAAGCGGCGCCCTCGTGACGGAGGTGAGTCGCGGCGGTCTCGCCGAAGCCTTGCGTCTACAGGTGGGCGACATCGTGGTGGGCATGAACGGGGAGCCGATCGGCGAGAGTGCCGATCTGGTGCGCATGCTGCTCGACCTGCGCACGGCTCAAGGCACCTCGATGACGGTCTACCGCGGCGGCCGCTACAAGCGCCTGTGGGTCGACTGATCGACCCCGGCCAGCAAGGTCTTAGGCCGTCGCGATGCGGATGCGATTTGTCGTAGATCAATAGTCAATCGTCCCAGCTGTCTATATTGAGTCGATTGCCGAGACGGCGCGTCAGAACTTGAGAGGCCGTATGGATCTTCCCCTTGATATCACCTTCGACGGTGTCGAGCCGCGACCAGCCTTGTTGACCGTTGCGCAAGAAAAGGCCAACAAGCTGGTGCGCCGTCACGAAGAACTCGTGCACTGTCGTGTTGTCCTGCAGCAGCTGCCCGCGTGCCCGGGCGGCAGCAAGCCGTTCGGCGTCTGCATCGATGCCACGCTGCCCGGGTACCATGTGACCGTCAACGACGTCAGGAACGATGACCCCTACCTGGCGCTCCGCGACGCGTTTGTCGATATGGGCCGGGAACTGCACGGGCTGTCGGTGTTGCGCCCCACCTCCTCATGTCCCGGCTGGGGAGCTTGAACAGCAAGGGGGCCAATCGCTGACGAGGCGGCCCCCATGAAGAGCCCCTCGCGACGGGTGTGGATTGCGGCGCCGGTGTTCCTATTCCGCACGAGGAGCCGCCGGGCGTCTGGGCAGGGAGGGGATGCTCGGCATCGGACGCAGCAAGAGGCGCCCGGCAATGCCCCCGCGATCATCTTCACCGACGAGCTCGACGCCCTCTGGAAGGTGCGCGGCGTCTTCCCGGTGTCCGGCGGCCTTTTTGCCTTCCGCGGAAAGTCGGGACGGCGCCGCGGCGCAGGCGGCTCACCCGGTCAGTCCGCTCACGGCGCGGCGGATCGACGAGGCGGTCCGCACCCTCCTGGATGACTGCATGGCACGCGCTACGTCCGTGTTACAGGCACGCCGCGGGATGCTGGTCCGGTGCGTGAAGGCCCTCATGCAGGAGGAAACGCTCGACGAGTCCCGGCTGCTCGCACTGACCGGGACAGCGGTGCCACCGCTGCAGCAGCAGGCGCTGCGTGGTTCGCGCGAGCAACGCTGATGAGCACTCAATGAGCCCGTTGCCATGCGGGGATCAGCGCCTCGTAGGGCAGGGTGAGCGGTACGCCATCGACGCTGAGGGAAGCCGGCAATGCCGCCTTGGCCTCGCGCTCACGGGACTTGCGCAGCGACTGCGCCAAGCTGGTCATGTCCGAGGCCCAGGCTTCGATCAGGTCGTCGATCGACACGATGCCGACCAGTTCTCGGTGGGGCCCGGTGACGAGCAGGCGCCGCACGCCTTCGCTCTCCATGGCCGCAATGGCGTCGGACAGGGTTGCTTCCGAAGGAACGGCCACCAGGCGACCGCTGACCAGCTTCGAAATCGGCCGACTGGCGCTGTCATGCCCTTGGGCGAGCACTTCAATGGTCAGGTCGCGATCGGTGACCACTCCGATGACCGTCGTCCCGCTGCTGTCCGCCGCAGTGACGACCAAGGCGCCCACGTGCTCGTCGCGCATTCGCCTTGCGGCATCCTGCAGGTTCATGTCCCGATCGATGGTGACCACGTCACGTTGACAAATGGAGCTGACATCCATGCGATTCTCCTCAAGTAGATCGTGATGCAGGTGTACTCGGTAGCCGGCTCTACCGCAGCCGAACGACCGATCGCGTGGAAAGGTTTCAGGGCGGCCGCGAAGCCACCGAGGCCGTCGCTCTCGGCACAGCAGATGGAGGCGCGGACGGCGTGGCCTCCACCTTCGGTCGGGGCGGCTGGGGCGACCCGGGCAGCTTCGGCTTGATGCATGAGAAGCCAACGAGCACCGCGAGTAACGACGCCGCCACGGCCGGCACGATGTGTTTCATGACGACTTTCCTTCAAGGTGAATCAGCAGTGCAAGGTGCGGTGCACGGCTTCAACAACTCTAGGTCGCGACCCTCCTCCCGGTTTGACGAAGCGCAATGCCTTGGGGCCGTCTGCCCGGCCCACCCCGAGCAGTGCATCTGGCTGCGGCGCAGTTGACAAGGCGCAAAGACCCGGCCGCAGCGCTTACTACATTGAGTTCATCGCAGTCCTCCACGCTTCCCAACCCACCGTCAAGGAGCCACATCATGGGTGCATTAACACGCCTGGAACGATTCGACGAGCTGTTTCCCGACTTCTTCCGCCGCTTCGCTCGACCTCTCGCGCTTGCGGACGAAGTGCCGGGGGACATCAAGCTGGACCTCATCGAGAACGACAAGGACTACCTGGTACGCGCCGACGTGCCGGGCGCAAAGAAGGAAGACATCCGGGTGAGCGTAGACCGGAACTTCGTCTCCATCGCCGCCGATGTCAAACGCGAGCGGGAAGAACGCCAAGGCGGCCGCGTGCTGGTGAAGGAGACCTATGTCGGCAGTGCCTCACGTGGCTTCTCTCTCGCCCATGAGATCGACGAGAAAGAGGTGCGCGCCACGCTGGAAGACGGGGTCCTGAGGCTGACGCTGCCAAAGCGTGACGGTGCCGGCGGGCACAGCATCGCGATCGAGTAGCGTCGCGCCGTGTCGGCCGTCGGCAAGCCGCACTGCCCATGATGGCATTCAGAAACTGGGGCCGCTTTCGACGCCCATCGGCAACGAACGGGGTTGAAGCGAGCCCGAAATTCATGTCACCCGAAAGGACCAAAGCTCATGAAATCGGACGCGGAACTGAAGCAAGATGTAGAAGCCGAACTGGCGTGGGATCCGGCCATCAAGTCAACCGCGATCGGCGTGGCGGTCAAGGATGGTGTTGTCACCCTCAGCGGCCAACTGGACTCCTACACGGAGCGATCGAGCATCGAGAAGGCGCTGCGCCGCCTAGAGGGCGTACAGGCGATCGCTCTTGAGCTGGACGTCCGGTTGGAACCGGAGGCAATGCGCAGCGACACGGAGCTCGCGCATGCTGCCGAAATGGCGCTCCAGTGGAACACGGTCCTGCCAGCAGACGCGGTGAGAGTGGTGGTGCACCAGGGTTGGATCACCTTGCAGGGTGAGGTCGGCTGGGACTTCCAGCGCCATAGCGCCGAGCGAACAGTCAGGGCGCTGCGGGGCGTCGTCGGCATCAGCAACGAGATCAGCCTCAAGCATCGCCCAACACCACCGGATCTGCAGCATCGGATCCAGGATGCCTTGACCCGTCAGGCCGAGCGCCAGGCAAAGCACATCACGATCGACATGGACGGCAACGCGGTCACGCTCCGGGGAACGGTGCACTCTTGGCACGAGCGCGAGGCGGCGCGGGCAGCGGCTTGGGCGGCCCCGGGCGTGCGCACGGTGATCAACCGTCTCGTCATCGGCTAAGCGTCGCTGCATGGGAGAGCGTTCGCGAAAGCCGGTAGAAGGCGAGGGTACCGTCCAAGGACGGCACCACCTTGAGCGCAAAGCACCCGGGTCAAGAGAGATCGCCTCACACCGCCCAGGCCGGGGCCTCCGAATGATTTCCGTCGCCAGTGTGCCCTTTGGGACCGGGATATGACGCGAGCCGGTCTCTTTGGCCTTGCCGCGCCGGCGGTGCAGCCGGCAATCCCACGACCCTCGGATCCTGGACGGCGGCAAGCCCAAAGAATAAATTGGGTCGGATCATTGTTCGGGGTCAAGGCGAGCGGCGTCTGGCCGTCTTCGGGCGGCGCCTGTTGCTTGCCGTGCTGGCCGTCTGCGCGCTGATTGTCCTGACCAGCCTGCTGCGCGGCGAGCCCTGGATGCTGATGGGGCTGACGGCGATCAGCCTGGCCGTCGCCGCCGTTCCCGAGGCGCTGCCGGCGGGTCGGTCACCACCATCTGCTCGGACAAGACCGACACGCTGACGCAGAACCGGATACGTCGATGTGGCCCTGGGCCGCCACGCCCTACCGGGCACGCCAGGCACAGCTGTCGCCCAGCCGCGACCCGAGCAGCTCCGCGCCGCTGGGCGAGTCGAAGTACTGCAGGTGCACTTCGCGGGCGCGCCGCAGCAGAGGCAGCGCGTCGCTCAGCGCGCGGGCGGACTCGCGGCTGCCGTTCCAGGCCACCAGCACCTTCTGCCCCAGGCCCGCGAAGCTGCCGGAGTACGGCAGCACGAGCACCGGCCGCCCGCTGAACCGCTTCGTGTTCACCGGGCTCGGCACGAATGCGCGGTTCCTTCGCTCGGCCGACCCTTGCGGCATGAGGTAGATCAAGCGGGCGGCCCCCCCGGTGCACGACCATGGCGGCTGATTCAAGCAACCGACCGGGGCCCCCATGACGACCGACGCCAGTCCCTCCCGTTCCTTCCACCACCCGCTGGACGCAGTCCTGAAAGGCTGGATCGGGCGCGCGACGCACGGCACCTCCCCGGCGGCAATCACGGCCGCTCTCGAGGACTGGCTGATCCACCTCGGCTTTTCACCGGGCAAGCAGGCGACGCTGATCGAGAGCGCCCTGCGCAAGCAGCTGTTATGGCTGTTGTGCGTGCGAGACTCGATGCTCGATCCGACGGCGCAGTCCTGCGCGGAGATCCAGCGCGACAAGCGCTTCGCCCCGCCTCAGTGGGACCGGCATCCGTTCGACTGGCAGGCCCAGGCCTTCCTGCTGATCCAGCAGTGGTGGCACGAAGCGACCACCGGCGTGCGCGGTGTCTCCATGCACCACGAGCAGGTGACCGAGTTCGTGGTACGGCAATGGCTGGATATGTGGTCGCCGTCCAACTTCGTCGCGACCAACCCGCAGGTCCTCGAAGAGACGTGGAACACGGGTGGGCGCAACCTCGTGCAGGGCCTGTCCAACTGGTGGCGCGACGCGGTCGCCGTGTGCACGGACGGCGCGCCGGCCGGCGTCGAGCAGTTCAAACCGGGACGCTCGGTGGCCATCACGCCGGGCAAGGTGGTGTTCCGCAACCGACTCATCGAGCTGATCCGTTATGACCCGGCGACACCGTCGGTGCACCCTGAGCCGGTGCTGCTGGCGCCGGCATGGATCATGAAGTTCTACATCCTCGACCTGTCGCCCCAGAACTCGCTGGTCCGGTATCTGGTCGGGCAGGGCCACACGGTGTTCATGATTTCTTGGAAGAACCCGGACGCGTCGGACCGAGACCTCTGCCTCAACGACTACCTCGAGCTGGGCGTCCTGACTGCCTTGCGCGAGGTGTCGGCCCGCTGCCCGGATGTCGGCGTGCACGGGGTCGGCTACTGCCTGGGCGGCACGCTGCTGGCCATGGCGGCGGCGGCGCTGGCGCGATCGTCGGCAACGCCCTTGAAGACGCTCACGCTGCTGGCGGCGCAGATCGACTTCGAGGAGCCTGGGGAACTCGGCCTGTTCATCGACGAGAGCCAGGTGGCCTTCCTGGAGGACCTGATGGCCGAGCGTGGCTGCCTCGACGGGCGCCAGATGGCCGGCGCCTTCGCATTGATCAACTCCAAGGACCTGGTCTGGTCGAAGCTCGTGCACGAGTACTTGATGGGCAACCGGACGCCGCTGACCGACCTGCGCGCCTGGAATGCCGACGCGACCCGCATGCCTCAGCGCATGCACAGCGAGTACCTGCGGCGGCTCTATCTCCACAACGAACTCGCCGAGGGATGCTACGAGGTGCAGGGGCGGCCGGTGGCAGTGCAGGACATTCGCCTGCCTCTGTTCGTGGTGGCGACCGAGCGCGACCACGTATCGCCTTGGCGCTCGGTGTACAAGGTGCACCTCCTGACCGACGGGGACCTGCAGTTCGTGCTGAGCAGCGGCGGTCATAACGTCGGGATCGTGAACCCACCGGAAGGCGAAGCGGCGCATCCGCACGCCAGCCACCGGGTGGCGATTCGCGAGGCCGATGCCCCGTACCGCGACCCGCAGGCCTGGTACGACAGCGCGGAGCTGCGGCCCGGGTCCTGGTGGCCGACCTGGCAGCGGTGGCTGGCCGAGCACTCCGGCCCGCAGGTGCCGGTGGAGCGTCTCGAACGAGAGGCGACTGGAGAACGGCTGCTCGGTGACGCGCCGGGCAGTTACGTACACCAGATCTAGTGGTGTCGCAGCGGTCAACCGGACAGTCAGTCCACGCTGGCGGCTCTCAAGCGCAGCGCGTTGCCGATCACGCTGACCGAAGACAGCGCCATCGCGGCGGCCGCGACCACCGGCGACAGCAGCAGCCCGGAAAACGGGTACAGCACGCCTGCCGCGAGTGGAATGCCCGCGACGTTGTAGGCGAAGGACAGGAACAGGTTCTCCCGGATGTTGCGCATGGTGGCGCGCGACAGCCTTCGGGCCCGGACGATGCCCGTCAGGTCGCCCTTCAACAGGGTCACGCCGGAACTCTCCATGGCCACGTCCGTGCCGGTGCCCATCGCGATACCGACACACGCGTGACCTGGGAGCCAGGGGCCTTTGCCACCTGCATCGGTTCGCCGGTCACCATCGACTCGTCGACGGTTCCCTTGCCTTCCACCAACTCGCCGTCTACGGGCACCTTTTCTACCGGGCGTACCCGGAGCAGATCGCCGACCACGATGGCGTCGATCTGCTCCGTTTCGTCGCCGCCGTCGGCCCGCACCTATACCGCCGTCTTGGGCGCCAAGTTGAGCAGCGCCCGGATGGCCCCTGAGGTTTTTCGCGGGCGCGAAACTCCAGCATCTGGCCGAGCAGCACGAGCACCGTGATCACCGCTGCGGCTTTTGAGTAGATCGCCGCGGCACCCTCCATGCCGCGGAATTCGGCCGGGAGCAGGCCTGGAATGCTCCTTGGCCAGCCCTGCGACTCGCCGCCGCCGTGTCGTGGCCGTCCATGACGAACTCCTTACCGGGTGGGCGCATTCGGCGCCTCTCGGTCCATCATCATCTTCATGGTCATGTCCTTCATGTCCATGCATCGCTTCATCTTGTCCTCGGTGCCGACGATGCGGGGCGAGCCCATGCCGTCCTGGCCCATTTCGCACATCATCGACATGCCGGCTTGCATGGCTTTCATGTGCTCAGCCATCAGGGCTTGACGTTCCTCGGGCGTCTTGGCGGCTCTCATCTTCTGATGCATCTCCTGCATCATCTTCATCTGCTGGTCGGCCGCGGCGGGCGACACGGCCAGCGCCGGCGCGGCAGTCCTGCTGGGGTGGTGCGCCGCGTGCGCCTCGCCGGTGGACCGGTGCTCGGACGAGGCGCAGCCGACCAGCGCCACGCAGGCGACGGTGAGAAGAAGAACGGTTTTCATACACATCTCCAAGGGAAGAGCCTCAAGCATCCCGCTGCCCGGTCGATGTCGGTTTGATGTGTGTCAACCGCGGCGCCGCACTCGCTGGCCGCCATAGCGGCAGCCGGCTGCGCCTGCTCCCTTCGTCCGTGATGAACCGAAGGGCGCCGCGCTCGACCCGTTTCCGCAGGGTTGCCCCTCAGTGTCGAGACCGACATCCTGATCGGCCACGGCGACACGGTGATCCGGCAAGGCAGCTTCCTCGCCCGGCGACTGCAGGGCAGGGGGGCTCTGCCCGTGACCGGGGGAGCACTGGAGCTGGACGGCCGAGGCTCGGTCATCGGCCATCTGGAGGGTTTCAGCGCCGCGCACGGGCTCGACCAGCAGCGCAGTCGCGCAGCAGGCAAGCGCCCGCGAGCGACCTCACCGGTCGCACAGATGCGCTCGTGCCTCCTCCGCCGTCTCGTAGATGTGCGGCGCCACACCGCGTGCAGCCAGCGCCGGGCCCAGCTTGGCGCGCAGGAAGACGCCGGTGCTGTAGCGGGTGACGTTGAGGTAGTAGCGGTCCACCAATTCCCGCGACATCTCTGCCCAAGCGTCCTCGAGCTGCGGATCGATGTAGAAGTGGTCGTAGTTGATCACGCCGAACACCTTGTGTCCCAGTGGCTCGAGGCGGGCCTCCAGCTCGCGGCGGACGGCCTCTACATCCTGTGGGGTGTGGATGGCCAGGCGTTCGAAGTTGACGAACAAGGTCTGTTGCTGAGCGTCGTAGCTCAAGCGGTCCGGCAGGGGCAGGAACAGCAGCCGGGCCCGCAGGCCCATCGACCGTTCGAGGAACAGCGCCGGGTCCATTGGCGTGGGATCGCGCTCGATCACCGGCTTGAAGCGCATCTGAGCGAGGATGTCCCGCTCGATATCGAGGCCCGGTGCCACTTCGATCAACTCGAGCCCCCGCTCGTGCAGGCGGAAGACGCAGCGCTCGGTGATGTAGAGCACCGGCTGGCCTCGCCGCAGCGCCTCTTTCCCTGAAAAAGTTCGATGCTCGACCTGCCCCAGAAACTTCGCATCACCCGTGTGGCCCTGTAGCTGAAGGCGGCCGTCGGCGACGCGCAGACCGACGTCGTCCACCGTGAAGGTGCCGACGAACACGACCTTCTTGGCGTTCTGGCTGATGTTGATGAAGCCGCCGGCGCCGGCCAGGTGCTCGCCGAACCGGCTGACGTTGAGATTGCCCTCGGCATCGGCCTGCGCGAGGCCGAGGACAGCGATGTCCAGGCCGCCGCCGTCGTAGAAGTCGAACTGGTAGGGCTGATCGATGACGGCCTGCGTGTTGACAGCGGCGCCGAAGTTGAGGCCGCCGGCCGGGATGCCGCCGATCACGCCGGGTTCCGCGGTGAGGGTGAGCAGGTCGATCACCCGTTCTTCTGCCGCGACGGCGGCCACGCCCTCTGGCATGCCGATCCCCAGATTCACGACGCTGTTGGGCCGCAGCTCCAGCGCGGCTCGGCGTGCGATGACCTTGCGTGGGCTCATTGGCATGGGGGCGATGTTCCTGGCCGGCTCCCGGATTTCGCCGGCGTAGGCGGGGTTGTAGGCCTGCGCGAAGGTCTGCGGATGGTACTCGGGCTTCTCGGCCACGACCACGCAGTCGACCAGCACGCCGGGGATCTTGACCTGGCGCGGATGGAGCGAGCCGGCTTCGGCCAGCCGCTCCACCTGCACGATCACGATGCCGCCGCTGTTGTGCGTGGCCATCGCGATCGCCAGCGATTCGAGCGTGAGCGCTTCGCGCTCCATCGTGATGTTGCCTTCGAGCGCGGCCGTCGTGCCGCGCAGGAAGGCCACGTCGATGGGGAAGGCCTTGTAGAACAGGAACTCCTCGCCATCCATCTCGAGGCGGCGCACCAGGGCGTCGGGCGTGCGCGCGTTGATGCGGCCGCCACCGTGTCGCGGGTCGACGAAAGTATCCAGCCCGACCCGCGAGAGGTGGCCGGGCTTGCCCGCGGCGATGTCCCGGAACAGGTGCGAGATCACCCCTTGCGGCAGGTTCCAGGCCTCGATGCAGCCGGCCACTGCCAGTTTCTGCAGTCCGGGCACCAGCCCCCAGTGACCACCGATCACGCGCGCCAGCAGGCCTTCGTGGGCCAGGTGGTTGAGGCCACGCTCCTTGCCATCGCCTTGACCAGCCGCGTAAACAAGCGTCAGGTCGCGCGGCGTTGCCGTGGTCAGGAAGCGCTGCTCCAGTGCCACCGCGAGGTTCTCGGCAAAGCCGATGCCGACAAAACCGCTGGTGGCGATGGTGTCGCCGTCCGCAATCAATTGCACGGCCTCGGCGGCACTGACGACCTTGCCTTGCACGCCGCCCTTGAACGCCGCAATGCGCTCATGGGCCCTGCTGTGGTGATGATCGAACATGGACACCTCCTGGCGGTTCAGCTTCGCGACCGCTTGCTATGCGGGTGTGACCTGCTGAGCGAGCCGGGTCATTGTTGACCTGTCGCCGATATGCAGGCTTGAGATATCTCACTTCATCGGCGCGCGGTCATCGCCCCCAGTGTTGACGAAGCGCAACGCGCCTGTTCCCCTGCTTCCTACAATGGCCAAGCACGACCCTATCCTGAGGCGCCCGACCACGGCGCGATACTCTTGCCACACCGAGGACTGAAGCAGCTGACACCCAGATGAAGCGCGCGACGCACCGAACTTCGGCACGCCATATCGGACCGCATGCTTTGCTGGCCCACCCCGGCGAGTCGGCCGCCGAGGTTCGCGCCGAGGCCCGGCGGCAGGGCCGTAGCGATTGGGACCTGCTCTGCGTGGTGGACGAACGGCGCCGCTTGCTGGGCACGCTGACACCGTCGGCGCTGTTGGCACTGCCCGACGAGACCCGGCTCGCCGACGTGGCGCGCCGCGACCTGCCTTGCATCGCGCCTGGCACTGATCAGGAACACATGGCTTCGCTCGCCCTGCATCACCGGGTGGCCGCGATGCCGGTGGTTGACGAAACCGGCCGCCTCGTCGGCGTCGTCGGTCCGACCACGCTGATGGACATCCTGAGGAGCGAGCACGTAGAGGACATTCACCACCTGGCAGGCATTGGGCGCGAAGCCCAGCAGGCCCGCCGGGCGCTGGAGGCGCCCCCCATGCGGCGGCTGCGCCACCGCCTGCCCTGGCTGCTGGTCGGGCTGGCCGGCAGCATGCTGGCCACCTTCGTGGTCTCCCGCTTCGAAGCCGCGCTGGCCGCCAAGCCGACGATCGCCTTCTTCGTGCCGGCGCTGGTCTACCTGGCCGATGCAATCGGCACGCAAAGCGAGGCCATCGCCGTGCGCGGCTTGTCGCTGAGCCGCCTGAGCTTGCGCGGCCTGATCCTCGGCGAATGGCGCACCGGCCTGCTGATCGGCCTGGTGCTGGCGGCCATCACATTTCCGATGGTGTGGCTCGCGTTCGGCGAACTGCGCCTGGCGCTCGCCGTGGCGAGCTCACTGGCCAGCGCAAGCATCGTGGCGGCGGTCCTGGGTCTGATGTTGCCCTGGCTGCTGAGCCGGGTTGGCTCCGACCCGGCCTATGGCAGCGGACCGTTAGCGACCATCGTGCAGGACGTGCTCACCCTGTTGATCTATTTTGGCTCGTTGTCGATCGTCGTGTTCTAGGCATCGCGCAAGGAGCTCCTGGTTCGACCCTAAGGACTGGGCGCGCCTCAAAGCGGAGGTACGCGAAGTTCGAGCCGCGTGTGCAGCTCGTGGGCCAGAACGGTCCGCAGCACGCTGGAAACCTGCTGAACCGTGGCGAAGACGGTGTCGTTCACGTCCGAACCGCCTGTGCTAGGAAGCGCTCTCATTGCCACAGCGACGGCCTTGCAAACTTGCCGCCATTGGGTTGCGTCCAGCGTCTCGGGATGCGCGAGGCGATTCAGCGAGAACCCCTGCGGCATGGGGATGGAACCCAGGAAGTCCCTGAATCTGCGTTCCACGTCTTCGGGTCGCCGGATGCATTTCCACCCCTTCAAATCGGCGGCGGCTTGCAGCGTCTCTTGCAATGCGAAGTAGAACTCCCGTGCGTTCGTCGTCAGGAACATCCCGCCGTCGGCAGAGAAGTACCAATGAGTCAGCGCCTCGGCCAAGTGCTGCACCTTGGGCGGAGAAAGCACTTCATCGGAATAGATGGCGAGCGGCTTCAGCGTCGACCACAGCCGGCCGTATGCATCAAAGCGCTTGTTCAGCAGATCCCGCGCAACCTGTTGTTGCAGGTCTGTCCGCAGCTTCGCCAAGTCGGAACCGAGCTGGTAGAGAGCCAAGACCAGCACGACCAGCAAGACCCCCGCAATGCCAAACTGGGTGAGCACATAGTTGAAGCCGGTTGAGTCCACCCACTTCTCCCTCGTCTGGCGTTGTCACACCTTCGGTGCCCATGAGTAGCGGCAGCACCTGGCTATGGACCACCGCTGGCCCTTGGGATTCGCCGCAGAGCCTGCAGGCCGGCGGTATCCAGGGCGTCAGTAGCGAACCCAGGTTCGGGTTCGCTCCACCTGCCCAACCCCTGGCCGGCTGTAGTCGCACACGCCCTCCGGGAACACCACGGCCAAGCGGTCCCTCTGTGCCGGTGTGAACACGGCGGGCGCATAGTCGGCGAAATCGATCGGCTTGAGTTGGCACTTGAGGATATCGTCCGTCACCGGCCCACCTGCCACCATGCGTGGCGAGGGCGTCTTGGGGTAGAGCTGGTTGCACACGCCGGGGCCGAAGAGGGTCGCAGGTTCACGATGGCGCACCCGATCGACGGGGCTCCAGCAGCTGTCCAGCGCGTCGCCCGGCTTAACCCGGGCGACCTTGTCCGCTGTGGCCGGGGTACCGTCGCGGGTGAGGGCGTCGAGCCAGGCGGTCATCAGGTCCAGGCGCATGGTCACCACCTCGCGAGACAGCCTGGCCAGGGCCTGCTGCTCGGCGGGATGGAGCCCAAGCCAGGGAGCCAGGTCCGGATCCGGCACCACCCAAATCACCTGGTTGTCAAATCGTCTGTTCGCTCGCAACAGCTGCTGTCTCAGCTTGATGTCGTTGTACCCGGAGTGAATGTCGCCCAGCGGCTCGGCATAAGGCCTTAAATGAAAGATCGGTGTGGTTGCCAAACCGCCGCTGCCGGTGCCCACGCGTCCCAGCGCGTAGGACCGCGTAAGGGCGGCGGAGTCAGCGACAGTGCGCCCCGGCGCCGGCCGACCGTCCTGGTCGAAGCCGCCGATCTTCTCGTTCAGATCAAGAAACTGCTCGACCGTGAGGTCGCCCGCACGCAAGCCGGCAAGACCATACTGAACGCCAAGGTTGTCCAGGGCACGTCGAGCAAAGCCGGTGTCCGGGTCGCGTCCCAACGAAGCCGCGTTGACGTCGTAGATCGAGCAGCGTACCCCTTGCGGGTTGGTCACTGGGTGGTAGACCTGGCGGCGGTCGGTGAGCCCGCAGGGCGGGTCAACACCGCCATCGGTCGCGTCAATCGCTCCGGCGAGGTGGTCACTCCACTCCTCGCAGGTGCCCTTGAAGTGGCCTTCGAAGGCGCGGCGGGTCGCGTCGGTGGCGGGGTGCGCGGTGAAATACCGGAGCAGCAGCCGGCAGTCGGTCGCGGCCATGGCGGTGCTGAAGACGTCGGGGTAGCTCAGGTCAGGCATCACCCCGTCCAGGATGCCGGGGTAGTTCTGTGCGATCAACAGCTGCTGAATCGCCGCGCCCGAGCTGCCCATGCCCACCATCCAGCGCGGTACGCCGTAGGACTTGGCGATGTGCTCACGCAGCATCATCGCCGTCTCGGCCGCGAGTGGATCGTTGACGTTGACCTTGTTGATGTTGAGCGTGGACAAGACATAGGCGAAGCCGCGTCCCAGCGCGGTCACGCTCTGCGTCTCCTCCTCGCTGGTCCGAAAGACCTGGTCGAGCCGGTTGATGCCCTGGTTGTATTGAACCCCGGCCGAAGGATAGAAGCGCAGGACCACGCGCTGGTTCCAACCGGTCGCGCTCGGCAGGGCCTGCTGCGCCGGATCGTCCAGCACGCCGATGCGGTAGATCGACCGGTTGATCGTCCCCGATTCCACCCGGACGATGAAGGGCACGGTGCGCCCGTCGAGCGTGGTGGTGTGGGCGAGGTCCGCGGGGCGCGGTCCGGTCGGGTCCGGGAGGGACCGGCGCTCCCCGCTGCGCGTGAAATAGAACCAGTCGTAGCGCGTCTGCGCCGAGCAATGGCGGTCCAAGGGCGGCCCCAGGCCCGACTCCTCGGTTCTACATTCGAAGGGAGACAGGTGAGGGCCGGAGAAGATCGGTCCCGAGCGGGGATGGTTGCGGATGGCCAGCTGTGCGGCAGGAGATGCGTTCGATCCCGCGACTTGCAAGTGGTGCTCGCCGACGGACAGCCCGGAGATCAAGGCCTGGACACGCCGACCCATGCGTTGCACCACGCGGGCATTGGCGGGCTTGCCATCGACCGTGAACCGCAGGGACTCGGCCGGCACGCCGAACGGCAGCGTCACACCGACCAAGGTGCTGCCGCCGCTGACCATGTCGGGCCGGCCGGACAGAACCGCGGCCTCGATGGCCACCGCGCCAGGTTGCTGTTGCACCGGTGCCGCAACGGCACTGCTGCAGACGAATGACAAAAGCAGGACGGCCGCCAAGCTGATCCATGAGCAGCTCGCTGCCAGTGCTGAAGCCGAGCGTCGGGATCTCGTGACGTCGGAACCTTCCATCAGATCTCCCTGTCAGTCCCACACGGCATCATCGCAAAGGCCAAGCCGCAGCCTGCCGAGGTCATGTCGCCGTGGCGGAGGTGAACCGCGCCTGCCTTTCGCTTGCTGTGCGATGCGGCCTTCGACAACATCGTTCATACGCGACATGGCGTCAAGGAGCCACGGGAGGGTCAGGGACGCAGTGCAGCTGAACGCGGCGCTGGTGGTGCCGTTCAACCGAAACGAAGGACGGACGCGCAGCTCGAGCACATCACCTGGCAAGGGCGCCGGACGTCGCCTATGCTCGGAGAAACGGAAGGGGACGGAGTTGTCGGCCCTGTGAAGCGCCATGGCGGAACCCGCCTCCGTACTGCTCCTTCTACGGTCTGGCGCTGCTTTGAGCAGTGAGCCGCCACCGTGGCGGCTGGCAATCAGCCTCTTTTCGCCAAGCCAGGCCAGGCCAGTTGTGGCAACCTCCGCATCCGCCGTAGACGCTCGGGGGTTGACTACGAGCGCACACCCGGCGACAACGTCCTCGACGTGCCGAACACCACGCCGGTAGCAGGCACCGGAACCACGCCCCCCTCGACATCCGCGATCAGTTCTTCGGTGCAGTGGAGCTGCCGCAACACGCTGCAGATGATCAATCTGCACGGTGGCAACGGGGGGACGTGCAGCTTCACGTTCAACCTACCAAGCCCATACGCCGCACAGCAAGTGGCACCGACGCTGTTCGTCCCCGTCTACATCCCCGAACGGTCAGGGATGGTTCCGACCACCTGCCTTCAACTTTTGAAGGAGATCAGCATGGCGATTATCACTGGGACACTGCACGCTGATGTACTCCCCGGGACAGCGACCTACGACGAGATTTTCGGCCTCGACGGGGACGACCTGTTGAACGCGAACTGGTCGGACGGCGATGACATCATGATCGGCGGCCCGGGCAACGACGTGTACTGCGTCAACTCCGTTGAGAACCGGGTGGTGGAGGACCCGAACCAGGGCGTCGACAGGGTGGTCTCCCGCGTGCTCAGCTACACACTGGGAAATAACGTCGAGAACCTGTTGCTCGACACCGCGGGTCCAGCGATTAAAGGCTTTGGCAACGCCATGGACAATTTCATGATCGGCAATAACGCCAACAACACCTTGGCGGGAGGTGATGGCAATGACAGATTGGACGGAGGCGATGGCAACGACTGGTTGGGCGGCGAGGGCGGCAACGACGGCATCGGCGGAGGCAAAGGCGACGACACGCTGGTCGGAGGCAACGGTGACGACTCGATCTTCGGCGACTCGGGCAACGATGTCTTGAATGGCGACGACGGCGCGGACAGATTGGACGGTGCCGTGGGCAACGACACGGTGCAGGGGCCTGTCCGATTTTTTGTGTGTGAGGCTCTGAAGTCCAGCCGCTAAACGGCGGTCTTTATGAAGCGGTCGCCGTAGGCGATCGCAAACTGATTCATCGCTTCGCGCCATTCCTTGGCCGCACGGCCCCAGTCGGCCGTGATGTTGCGCAGCGCCAGCCAAAGCAGCTTGGTGGCCGCATCGTCACTGGGGAAGTGCCCGCGTGTCTTGATGATCTTACGCAACTGGGCGTGGATGCTCTCTATGGCGTTCGTTGTGTAAATCACCCGTCTCACCGCCGGCGCGAACGCAAAGAACGGAATCACCCGATCCCAACTGCGTCGCCAAGCGGCCACGACCGTGGGGAACTTCGTACCCCAAGGCCCCGCCTCAAAAGCATCCAGTTCGGCCGCTGCGGCCTCGGCGCTGGCGGCCGTGTAAATCGGCTTGAGTGCCGCGGCCAGCGCTTTGCGGTCCTTCCAGCTGGCGAAGTCCAGGCTGTTGCGGATCAAGTGCACGATGCAAGTCTGCAGCGTGGTGCCGGGAAACACCGCCGCCAAAGCCTCGGGCAGGCCCTTCAGGCCGTCGGTGACGGCAATCAGGATGTCGCCCACCCCACGCGTCTTCAGGTCGTTGAAGACCTTGAGCCAGAACTTGGCGCCCTCGGTGCCCTCGATCCACAGCCCCAGGATGTCGCGCGTGCCGTCCGGCAGCACGCCCAGCGCCAGGTACACGGCCTTGTTGCGCACCACCGCGTCTTCGCGGATTTTCACCCGCAGCGCGTCGAAGAACACCACCGGGTACATCGGCTCCAGCGGGCGACTCTGCCAGGCCGTCACCTCCGACATCACCGCGTCGGTCACCGAGCTGATGAACTCCGGCGACACCTCGGTGCCGTACTGCTCGGCCAGGAAAGCCTGGATCTCGCGCACCGTCATGCCGCGCGCGTACATCGCCACGATCTTGTCGTCGAAGCCGGTGAAGCGCCGTTCGTGCTTGGGAATGAGCACCGGCTCGAAGCTGCCTTCCCGGTCACGCGGCACCTCCACGCGCAGCGGTCCGTCTTCGGTCAGCACGGTCTTGCCGCTGGTGCCGTTGCGGTGGTTGCCCGCCTCTTCCGGTTTGCTCGCCCCGGGCGGGTAGCCCAGGTGGTGCGACAGCTCAGCGCCCAAGGCGCGCTCGATCAGGGCCTTCTTGAACGCCATCGATGCGGCTTGGACCGCCTCCGCACTCATCGGGCCCTTCACGAACTGGTCAATCAATTCCTTGGGAATAGACGGCAGCGCCGCCTGCCCGGCCGCAGCCGGCTTCCTTTTGCTTGGCATACATGCTCCTGTTCGACATGCTATGCCTCAAACACAAAAATCCTGACAGGCTCCCCGGTGCAGGGCGGCAATGGAGCGGATCGTTTCATGCTGTCGTACAGGGGTGCGGGCAATGCCGACACCTTCCGCGACTTCAATGTCATCGACGACACCTTCGTCTTGACCAATGCGCTGGACGGCGGTCTTCCCAACGAGCTCAGACCTGGCGTCCTTGGGCTCACTTTCCTTGGCGGACCGAGCAACGGCAACCCGCTGGCCGCCGGCTCCTTCTTCAAGGGAGCGGGCCTGACCGGGGTGGCCGCGGGAGCGACCAGCGGCATCTACGTCAACACCACCACGGGCGAGATCTGGTACAACCCCACGACCGCGGCGGGCGGCGACGCGCAACTGCTGGGCAACGTGCAGGCGGCGGTGGCGCCGGCACTGATGGTGAGCGACTTCGTCTACGGCAGCTGAGTCCGAGGCGCCCATTTGATAACTCTATTTGCTCACACCGAAAAGACTAGGGTCGATCCGCGCGCCTCGCGTCGCGTGGCGACCCGCCCCACTTCCGGCCCCACGCGCGACGCAGACTGAGGGTCGAACAGAAGCCGGCTACCTCTGCGGCTCGCGTGATGCTTGCGCCATGCTCGAGCCACTGTCGCGCCCGCTCGAGCCGGATTACCTGCAAATAGTGCAGCGGGGACACGCCCGCGTGGTTTAGGAACAGGCGCAACAGGTGTCGTTCGGTCACGTGTCCCACCTCGGCAAGGGCAGCCATGTTCCAGTCGCGTTGCGGCTCGGCGCTGATGGCATCCTGTACCCGGTGCACTGCGGCGTGCTGGTGTCGGCGATGGACTAGAAATGGCGACATCTCGGGGTCAGCAGGCGAGCGCCTGAGGTAAACCACCATGTCCTGCGAAACGGCAGCGGCCAACGCGTCTCCGCAATCGCCGGCAATCAGGTGCAAGGCTAGGTCGATGCCAGCGGTGATGCCGGCACTCGACGCGAGCAGCCCGTCGACCACGAAAACTCGATTGCCCACCACCTGCGCCCGCGGCGCCAGCGCACGAAGCGTGCCAAGCAGTTCATGGTGCGTGGTGCAGCGGCGCTCTGCAATCAAGCCGGCACGGGCGGCCAGCAAAGCGCCGGAGCAGATCGTGATCAGGCGGTCCGGTGTGTTCCCTGGATGTAGCGATGCATCAAAGGTCCGGTTGAGCCACTGCGCGATGGCGGCGATTGCCGGCGTCGGCTGACTCGCATACACCGCCGGTTGGCCGACGAGAATCACCCAAGTCGACGACGTTAGGCGTGGTGGCAACGTCTCGAGCCCAGCGAGCGCGAGCGGCACCGAGGTCGTCAAGCTCGGCATCGGCCCGCTGAAGCG
Organism: Aquabacterium sp. A7-Y; assembly: GCF_026153205.1. Lineage (GTDB taxonomy): Bacteria > Pseudomonadota > Gammaproteobacteria > Burkholderiales > Burkholderiaceae_C > Caldimonas. Next base: position 57,122 of record NZ_JAPFBW010000035.1, read on the forward strand.
CAGCTGGTACCGCGGCGGCAGCCCGCGTCTTGCGCGATGCAAGTTGGCGAGGCGGAACGCTTCCGCGGGCCCGGCTATGTCGAGCAGTATCGAGTCCGGCGCGATGACGAACAGGACGTCGATGCAGCCGGCAATTGCGCCGGCTGACGCCACGAGTCGGCAGCCGCGCGTGGCGCCGTGAGCCGATTCGCCACCGGCACCCCGCGGAAACTGTTGATGCGTCGCCATGCGGTCGTTTCCTGAAACGTACCCAGAGTACCTCCGGTGTGAGTCGCACGGAAGACCTAGAGGTAGGGGGAAACGCAACGGCCTGATGTCCGAAATCGCTTCAAACTTGTCGAAACGCGCCGCGACAGCGGAGTGCGACGCCTCTAACGTATCCGCATGCCCCGGCGCTTACTCTTGCCTTGAATGCCGACGGCAATCAGTGCTTGGATGGCGCCCTCGACCAGATCGGGGCCAACGGTGCCAAGGTGCAGCTGTGGGTCTGCCATGGGGGGGACAACCAACGGTGGCTGCTCAGCAACTGAAACGACGCAGGTCGCTCTCTCCCCGATACCGGGCGCAAGGTGTACCCACCAGGGCACGGTGAAGCAGAGTCCACAGGGGGCCACCTCTCTTCGAAGCCAGGCGCCGCGATCAAGCTGATGCGCGACAGCAAGGTCTTCGACGACGGCGTGACAGAAGGCGGTCGTCCGTATTTTGTGATGGAGTTGGTCGATGGTGAGCCCATCGACGTGTACGCCGAACGCCGCAAGCTGTCTATCGATCAACGGCTGCGGCTGTTCGGTACCGTCTGCCAAGTGGTGCACTATGCACATCGGATGGGAGTGGTTCACCGCGACCTCAAACCCAGCAACATTCTGGTGAGTACCGAAGGCACCGTGAAGCTGCTCGACTTCGGTATCGCGAAACGGATCGCAGGCGATCCGTAGCTGTACCGTCTCCTGACCGGCACGTCACGGTATTTCAGGGTGTCCCCTCATAGCGAGTACGAGCTCGGCAACGCCATTTGCGACGGCAAACCACGACCGCCGAGTCGAGCGGCGACAACGTCTGTTGACGATCGCGGGCGACTACAAGGAGACCTCGACGCCGTAGTGCTGATGGCGCTGCGCAAGGACCCGGTCAAGCGCTATCCGTCGGCCGAGCAGTTTTCGGATGACGTTTTCCGCCATCTGGAGCGGCTGCCGGTACGGGCTCGACAGGGAAGCTGGTGCAACAGGGTGGGGCGGTTAGGACTGCACCAAAGATCGAGCGCAGTACGGCTCGGCGCGCGACGACCAGAAGCCAAACATCACCTCGACTTCACCTGGCAGATGAAACAGGCCTTCGTGTCGCGGTGGATGCTGCACACATGCCACCCACGGCTCTCAGGGAATCGCACACTTTTACTTCGCTGAACGGTAGGTGAGCGAGTCAGGTTGCCAATCAAGTATCTTTGAGTTGACATAACGCACATTCTCGATTTGTCTTGCCAAACGGTGCTCATGGAATGGTGCACATCGAAGATTTCCAGTTTCCTGCTCAGATTGCCCCGGTGGTCAGCGCTTTTACGCCTCGGTTGGCACACTGGCGTCAGGAATCCGACGGCTACACGCCGCGCCAGCCATGGAGTCCCACCAGCGACCCACCGATGCGAATGTCGAGGCCGAAGCTCGACGGCTGCGGGCGCTCAGGTCCTACCAGGTCCTCGACACGCCGCCCGAGCCCGACTTCGACCGTCTGGCGCAACTCGCCGCCTATGTCTGCGAAACCCCGGCGGCCCTGGTGACCCTGGTGGACGAACGCCGTCAGTGGTTCAAGGCCGTTGTGGGGCTGGACGCCACGATGCGCGAGACCAGCCGGTCCATCGCTTTCTGTGCTGCCACCGTCGAGTATGGCCGCCCCCTGGTCGTCGAAGATGCCCGGCAGCACCCACGCTTCCACGACAACCCGCTCGTCCTCGGACCGCCCCACGTTCGCTTCTACACCGGCGTGCCTCTGGTATCGCCCTCGGGGGACGCGCTCGGCACGCTCTCGGTGATCGACCACGTGCCCCGGCGCCTCACAGCCACGCAGCAGACCGCCTTGGAAACCCTGGCCCAGCAGGTCATGGTGCAGTTGGAACTGCGACGTCAGACCCGGTTGAAGCTGCAGGCGGCACGCCATCAGCAGGAGCACAGCGAAGCGCTGCTGGCGATCGCCGGCCGGGTGGCGCATCTGGGTGGCTGGGAGATCGACCTGGCGACCGGCCACGTGACCTGCTCGGGCCAGGCCCTCGCCATCCACGGCAGGCCGCCCGGGTGCACGTCGCGCCTGGACGATGTCTGGCCCCTCTACCCGCCGCCGTCGCGGCGCCTGGTCCTCGACGCGTTCCAAGCCTGCAGTGAGCACGGCACGCCCTGCGATCTTGAGACCGAACTCAGCGCCGGCAGCGGCGACAACCGCTGGGTCCGCATCATGGCAGAGGCGGTTCGGAACGACGCGGGCGCCATCGTCGGCGTGCGCGGCGCGGTCCAGGACATCTCGGAGAAAAAGCAGGCCGAGCAGGCCTTGGAGCGACTCGCCAATCGCCTGTCCGCCACCCTGGAGAGCATCACCGACGCTTTCATGGCGATCGATCGACAGTGGCGCCTGGTGGTCGTCAACAGGCAGTGCGAGCGACTGCTGCAGCGGCCCCGCGAGGATTGCCTGGGGCGGGTCGTCTGGAACGTGTTTCCCGAAGTTCTCGGCACGCCGTTCGAGGACAACCCGCGGCGCGCCATGGAGGAGGGCCGCCCGGTGGTCTTCGAGGCCTACTACCCGCCTCTCAAGACCTGGTTCGAGTCCCGCGCCTTCCCCTGTGAGGACGGTCTGTCGGTCTATTTTCGCGACGTCGGCGAGCGGCACGCCAGGACGGAGCAGTTGCACCTGCTCCACAGCAGCATCGCCAATGTGAATGATGTGGTGATGATCACCGACGCGGCGCTCGAAAGCCCCGGTCCGCGCTTCCTGTACGTGAATCCGGCCTTCGAGCGGCTGTGCGGCTGGACTCTGCAGGAGGTGCGGGGCCGCAGCCCGCGCCTCCTGCAGGGGCCCGGCACGCTGCGCAGCGAGCTGGACCGCATCCACACCGCCCTGAGCGAGCGCCGTCATGTCAGGGCGGAACTGCTGAACTACACGAAATCCGGCCAGGAGTTCTGGGTCGAGTTGGAGATTTCGCCGCTCTTCGACAGCGAGGGCCGCTGCACCCACTTCGTCTCGGTGGGCCGTGACATCGGCAACCGCAAGCGCGCCGAGGCCGAACGGCGGGCCTTGGAGGACAGGCTGCGCCAGGCCCAGAAGATGGAGTCGATCGGTACCCTGGCCGGAGGCATCGCGCACGACTTCAACAACATCCTCGGCGCCATCCTCGGCAATCTGGAGCTGGCGCAAGGCAGCCTGGCCGCTGGTCATCCGGCCTTGCAGCACCTGTCGCTGATCCGCAGTTCCAGCGTGCGGGCACGCTCGCTGGTGCAGCACATCCTGGCCTTCGGACGCCGCCAGGCGCAGCAGCGGGTGCAGCAGGCGGTGGTCCCGGTGATCCAGGACACCCTGGAACTGCTGCGCCCCACCCTGCCCTCGAACGTCGAACTGGTCGCACAACTGACGCCGGCCCCCCTGTACGCGGTGCTCGACGCGAACCAGCTCCAGCAGGTGGTGCTGAACCTCTGCAACAACGCCGTGCAGGCGCTGCAGCCGGGCGGCGGGCGCATCGTCGTCGGGCTGGAGGGCACCACGCTGAAGCAGGAAGACCTGACGCGTCTGGGTGTCGTGGCGCCGGGCTGCCACGCCCACTTGTGGGTCGAGGACAACGACGGCGGCATGGACGAGGAAACCCGCAGCCGCGTCTTCGAGCCGTTTTTCACGACGCGAGCCACCGGCCAGGGCACCGGCCTGGGGCTGGCCGTGGCCTACGGCATCGTGGCCCAGCACGACGGTGCCATCGGCGTCGACAGCACGCCCGGGCAAGGCAGCGTGTTTCATGTCTGGTTGCCGGCGCTCAGCGACCCGGGCGAGGACCATGCGAGCACCGGTCCGGGGGCTCTCGACGCGCTGCACGGAGAGGGACAGCGTGTCGTCTACGTGGACGACGACGACATGATGCTGTTGACGGTGGAAGCGCTGTTGCAGCGGCTCGGCTACCAGGTGACCTGCCATGCCGACCCGCTGGAGGCGGCCGCTGTCCTGCTCAAGCGCCCCCAGGACTGCGACCTGCTAATCACCGACTACAACATGCCCCAGCTCTCGGGGCTGGAACTGGCGCGCCAGGTGCTGCAGGCCCGGCCCGGTCTGCCGGTGCTGATCATCACCGGCTACCTGACCGATGCGCTGAGTGCCGAGGCTGCCGCCGCCGGCGTGCGCGAGGTGCTGCACAAGCAGAACGCGGTCGAGCAGCTCGGCGGCCTGGTGGCGCGTGTGCTGTCCGCACCGGCCCAGGCGGCGCGCACCTCGGCCTGACCGAGGGCCCGCCCTGCGGACTCAGCGCCGTCCCGCCAAGCCGCTGCATCACCGGACGTGGCCCCGGCGGGCCGGCCTCGCAATCCCGTCAGGTCGGGCACTTGTCCACTGGCGAAAGGTCAGGGTGGCGTCTATATCGGGGTGATCGCGTTGCCGGCCGGGCGTTCAAGGTGTCATCAGCTGGCGTGGCGCGCCTCCCTGCTGCGACCCTTCATGGCCCTCCATCCACTTCCTCCAAGCGCCTCCCCGCCCTGCCGCCGGTCCCGCAGCCGCCTCACGCCGTGCATGCCGCAAGGCGCGGGTCGCCGGCTCGGCGGCGCCATGGCGCTGCTGCCGCTGATCCTCGTCAGCGACGCCGGCGCGGACGACACGCGGGGCATGAGGAGCATCGGGCGTCCCTCCCCCCTCCCCTGGCTGTCACCTGTCTGGCTGGTGGCCTGGGTGCTGCTTTGCGGAATGCTGCACGCCACAGACGCAGCGGCGGCACGCGGGCCGTCCGCACCCGTGCTCACGGTCGAAGCGGCATTGCGTGAACGCCTGGCGCAATTGCGCGAGCACCCGGCCACCCCGGTGCGCGAGGCGTGGATCGCGGCCCCGGCCTTGCTGTCCACCTTCTACGAGCGACGCGGGTTCGCGCCGGCGTGGGCCTGTCCGCGGCAACGCCAGGCGCTGGCCGACGCGATCGAGCGCAGCCGGGCCCATGGCCTGGACCCGGAGGACTACCACGCCGGGGTCCTGCGCGTGCTGCTGGCGCGGCCCGCTCCCTCGCCCCAGGAGGCCGCCGATCGCGACCTGCTGCTGAGCGATGCCATCGTGCGCCTGGTCTACCACCTGTACTACGGCAAGGCCGATCTCCAGGACATGCAGCGCGGCTGGCATTTCACCCGCCTGCTGCGCGAGCGCGACCCGGCCCGCGTGCTGGAGGCGCTCGTCATGACGCGCCCCCTGGGCCCCGCGGTGGAAGGCTACGCGCCCAGCCTGCCGGCCTATCGAGACACCATGGCCGCGCTGGAGCGACACCACGCCATCGCGGCGCGCGGCGGCTGG